>NZ_VMNK01000034.1 GCF_007625155.1 Denitromonas halophila
CCCCCGCTCAGGCGCTGTGCTGCAATTCGTTCTCTGCCTGCGTCTCGATGTCGGCGAGGGCCTTGGCGGCTTTCTTGAGCGCCGGCAGTAGCGTGAGCACCTTGTCGTGGTTGAGCCGCATGATCGGCGCCTGAATGGCGATGCCCATGTTCGAGCGCCCGTTCTTGCGCGGCACCAGCACCGCGGCGCAGATCAGCCCGGGCAGGAATTCTTCGTCATCCAGCGCGTAGCCCTGGCGCTTGACCGTTTCGATCTCGTCGTCAAGCGCATCGAGCGTGGTGAGCGTCTTGGGGGTAAAGCGCTCGAGCGGCACATGCGCGAGCAGGCGACGCCGTTGGGCCGGGCTCATCTGCGCGAGGAAGAGCTTGCCGCTGGCCGAGCAGTGCGCCGGCACGCGTGAGCCGGGGTGCAGGTAGAAGCGCAGCGGCGCGGCCGTCTCGACCCGGTCCAGATACAGCACTTCGCTGCCCGAGAAGGCGGTGATGTTGCAGCTCTCGCCCACTTCTTCAACCAGCTGGCGCAGCACCACATGGCGCGCGCCGTGCACGGTGTTGTTCAACAGCAGGTTCTCGGCCAGGCGCCTCAGACGCACGCCCACGCTGTAGTGCCTACCGTCGCCGTCCCTCTGGATCATGCCCGCCGCGTCGAGTTGCCCGAGCATGCGGTGCAGCGTGGGCTTGGGGATGCCGGTCTCTTCTACCAGGCTTTGCAGCGAGAAGAACTGGTCCTTGGCGGCGATCACTTCGAGCAGCCCGAACAGGCGCAGCGTCGGCGTGTCGCCGTCGATGCGGGGCAGTTCGGTTTGCGAGGGGGTGGTCTGTGTGTTCATGTGAGGCCCATCATAGTGAATTGCAGTTATCAAGACAATATGTTTCGTTTTTTGTTTTTTTGCTTGACGGCGGATCAACTCATGCCTACAGTTCGGACATATCTCGTTTTTCGGAACTTTTTGTACCGCTTATTTCTTGATCGACGAGTAGAACCCCAAACCGGAGAGAGACAATCATGAGTGATCAGCACACCCAAGCCAACCGTTCGGTGCCCACTGGCCCGACCAAGATGACCCCGTCCGAGGCCTTTGTGGAGACCATGGTCTCCAACGGGGTGACGGACATGTTCGGCATCATGGGCTCGGCCTTCATGGATGCGATGGATATTTTTGCACCGGCGGGCATCCGTCTGGTGCCGGTGGTGCACGAGCAGGGCGCGGCGCACATGGCCGATGGCTATGCGCGGGTGTCGGGTCGCCATGGCGTGGTGATCGGCCAGAACGGGCCGGGCATCTCGAACTGTGTGACGGCCATTGCTGCTGCGTACTGGGCGCACACGCCGGTGGTGATGATCACGCCGGAGACGGGCACGGGCACGATGGGTCTGGGCGGTTTCCAGGAGTGCAATCAGCTGCCGATGTTCCAGGAGTTCACGAAGTACCAGGGCCATGTGACGCACCCGGCGCGGATGGCGGAGTACACGGGGCGCTGTTTCGATCGGGCGATGAGCGAGATGGGCCCGACGCAGCTGAACATTCCGCGTGACTATTTCTACGGCGAGATCACCTGCGAGATTCCGAAGCCCTCGCGTCTGGATCGCGGCCCCGGTGGCGAGCAGTCGCTCAATGACGCCGCTGCGCTGCTGGCCACGGCCAAGTTCCCGGTGATCATCTCGGGCGGTGGTGTGGTGATGTCGGGGGCGGTCGAGGAGTGCAAGGCACTGGCCGAGCGTCTGGGCGCCCCGGTGGTGAACAGCTATCTGCACAACGACTCTTTCCCCGCCAGCCATCCGCTGTGGTGCGGCCCGCTGGGTTACCAGGGTTCCAAGGCGGCGATGAAGCTGATGGCGCAGGCCGATGTGGTGATCGCGCTGGGTTCGCGTCTGGGCCCCTTCGGCACGCTGCCCCAGCACGGCATGGATTACTGGCCCAAGCAGGCGAAGATCATTCAGATCGACGCGGACAACAAGATGCTGGGTCTGGTGAAGAAGATCTCGGTGGGCATCTGCGGCGACGCGAAAGCCGCGGCCATTGCGCTGACCGCGCGTCTGGATGGCAAGGATCTGGTGTGTGACGCCAACCGTGCCGAGCGCGCAGCGATCATCGCCAACGAGAAGGCGGCGTGGGAGAAGGAGCTGGACGAGTGGACCCACGAGAAGGATGCGTTCAGCCTGGACATGATCGAGGAGAACGCGAAAGAGAAGACCTTCCAGGGTGGCGATTATCTGCACCCGCGTCAGGTGCTGCGCGAGCTGGAGAAGGCGATGCCGCCGCGGGCGATGGTGTCGACCGACATTGGCAACATCAACTCGGTGGCCAACAGTTATCTGCGTTTCGAGGAGCCGCGCTCTTTCTTCGCGGCGATGAGCTTCGGTAACTGCGGTTACGCCTTCCCGACCATCATCGGTGCCAAGGCGGCCGCGCCCGATCGTCCGGCCATCTCTTACGCCGGTGACGGCGCCTGGGGCATGAGCCTGATGGAAACCATGACCTGCGTGCGTCACAACATTCCGGTCACGGCGGTGGTCTTCCACAACCGTCAGTGGGGTGCGGAGAAGAAGAACCAGGTGGACTTCTACAACCGTCGCTTTGTCGCCGGTGAGCTGGACAACACGTCCTTTGCCGAGATCGCTCGCGCCATGGGCGCCGAGGGGGTGACGGTCGACAAGATCGAGGACGTGGGCCCGGCGCTCAAGAAGGCCATCGACGCGCAGATGAACGAGGGCAAGACGACCATCATCGAGATCATGTGTACCCGCGAGCTGGGCGATCCGTTCCGACGCGATGCACTGTCCAAGCCGGTGCG
>NZ_VMNK01000025.1 GCF_007625155.1 Denitromonas halophila
GTGTTGACAGGTTTTTTGTGGTGTCTATAATTCGCACCTCGCTTGAACGCAAACGCGTTTTGAGCGGCCCCCGAAGGAGTCGGAAACGAGCTTGAGGGGGTTGACGAGGCGGATTTGTTGCTACATAATTCCGCTTCTGCGCTGAACGAAATTCTTCTCCGGAAGTGGTTCAGTAGCTCTTTAAAAATTTGGACAACCGATAGGTGTGGGTGCTCGGTTGGTGCGGCGTAGCGCGACGCAAGTCGTGCGAAATTCGCAGTAAATTGAGCGCTCATGTCAGTTTCTGATATTGAGTGCGAGTAGATTGAACTTAAGAGTTTGATCCTGGCTCAGATTGAACGCTGGCGGCATGCTTTACACATGCAAGTCGAACGGCAGCACGGGTGCTTGCACCTGGTGGCGAGTGGCGAACGGGTGAGTAATGCATCGGAACGTACCCAGTAGTGGGGGATAGCCCGGCGAAAGCCGGATTAATACCGCATATTTCCTGAGGGAGAAAGCGGGGGACCTTCGGGCCTCGCGCTACTGGAGCGGCTGATGTCGGATTAGCTAGTTGGTGAGGTAAAGGCTCACCAAGGCGACGATCCGTAGCTGGTCTGAGAGGATGATCAGCCACACTGGGACTGAGACACGGCCCAGACTCCTACGGGAGGCAGCAGTGGGGAATTTTGGACAATGGGGGCAACCCTGATCCAGCCATGCCGCGTGAGTGAAGAAGGCCTTCGGGTTGTAAAGCTCTTTCAGGTGGAAAGAAATCACTGCCCCGAATACGGGTGGTGGATGACGGTACCATCAGAAGAAGCACCGGCTAACTACGTGCCAGCAGCCGCGGTAATACGTAGGGTGCGAGCGTTAATCGGAATTACTGGGCGTAAAGCGTGCGCAGGCGGTTGTGTAAGACAGGTGTGAAATCCCCGGGCTTAACCTGGGAACTGCGCTTGTGACTGCACAGCTAGAGTACGGCAGAGGGGGGTGGAATTCCACGTGTAGCAGTGAAATGCGTAGAGATGTGGAGGAACACCGATGGCGAAGGCAGCCCCCTGGGCCTGTACTGACGCTCATGCACGAAAGCGTGGGGAGCAAACAGGATTAGATACCCTGGTAGTCCACGCCCTAAACGATGTCGACTAGTTGTTCGGAGAGGAAACTTTCTGGGTAACGCAGCTAACGCGTGAAGTCGACCGCCTGGGGAGTACGGTCGCAAGATTAAAACTCAAAGGAATTGACGGGGACCCGCACAAGCGGTGGATGATGTGGATTAATTCGATGCAACGCGAAAAACCTTACCTACCCTTGACATGTCTGGAACTTGTGAGAGATCACTTGGTGCCTTCGGGAGCCAGAACACAGGTGCTGCATGGCTGTCGTCAGCTCGTGTCGTGAGATGTTGGGTTAAGTCCCGCAACGAGCGCAACCCTTGTCATTAGTTGCCATCATTAAGTTGGGCACTCTAATGAGACTGCCGGTGACAAACCGGAGGAAGGTGGGGATGACGTCAAGTCCTCATGGCCCTTATGGGTAGGGCTTCACACGTCATACAATGGTCGGTACAGAGGGTTGCCAAGCCGCGAGGTGGAGCCAATCCCAGAAAGCCGATCGTAGTCCGGATTGGAGTCTGCAACTCGACTCCATGAAGTCGGAATCGCTAGTAATCGCGGATCAGCATGCCGCGGTGAATACGTTCCCGGGTCTTGTACACACCGCCCGTCACACCATGGGAGTGGGTTTCACCAGAAGTAGGTAGCTTAACCTTCGGGAGGGCGCTTACCACGGTGAGATTCATGACTGGGGTGAAGTCGTAACAAGGTAGCCGTATCGGAAGGTGCGGCTGGATCACCTCCTTTCAAGAGAAAAGTCGTCATCGACTGAGTATCCACAACCTATCGGTTGTTCAAAGTTAAGCGCGAGCCCGTGAGGGTCTGTAGCTCAGCTGGTTAGAGCACCGTCTTGATAAGGCGGGGGTCGTTGGTTCGAACCCAACCAGACCCACCACTGATCAATGGGGGATTAGCTCAGCTGGGAGAGCACCTGCTTTGCAAGCAGGGGGTCGTCGGTTCGATCCCGTCATCCTCCACCACCGAATCGGTTGTTCAGGTTCGCGTAAGGCTCACGCAAGTGAAGCGTCAGCAGTGTCGAGAGCGTCTCGATAGTGCTGACGTTTTACTGACGCGAAAGCGTCAGAGCGCTCTTTAAAAATTTGGAAGAAGTCGACGCAGTCAATCAGTGATGGTTGGCTGCACCAGTAAAGTAGTAATTGTGTAATTGCATCGCGCCCTCTTTGTTTGCAAACCAGCGGCAAAGAGAAGCGCACAACAGCATGAAGTTCGTCTTGACGTGTGTCTTTGCTTAGGCAGAGCTCAAGGTTATAGGATCAAGCGAATAAGTGCATGTGGTGGATGCCTTGGCGATCACAGGCGATGAAGGACGTGTAAGCCTGCGAAAAGCTGCGGGGAGCTGGCAATAGAGCTTTGATCCGCAGATGTCCGAATGGGGAAACCCGGCCCTTTTAGGGTCATCCCGTGCTGAATACATAGGCACGTGGAGGCGAACGCGGCGAACTGAAACATCTAAGTAGCCGCAGGAAAAGAAATCAACCGAGATTCCCAAAGTAGTGGCGAGCGAAATGGGACCAGCCTGTACGACTAAACCAGAGATTCAACAAAACGGGATGGAAAGCCCGGCCATAGAAGGTGATAGCCCTGTATGTGAAGTGTTTCTGGCGGGTCTGAGCGTACGACAAGTAGGGCGGGACACGTGGAATCCTGTCTGAATATGGGGGGACCATCCTCCAAGGCTAAATACTCGTGATCGACCGATAGTGAACCAGTACCGTGAGGGAAAGGCGAAAAGAACCCCGGGAGGGGAGTGAAATAGATCCTGAAACCGCATGCATACAAACAGTGGGAGCCTCCTTGAGGGGTGACTGCGTACCTTTTGTATAATGGGTCAGCGACTTACGTTCAGTGGCGAGCTTAACCGAATAGGGGAGGCGTAGCGAAAGCGAGTCTGATAAGGGCGACTTAGTCGCTGGGCGTAGACCCGAAACCGGATGATCTATCCATGGCCAGGATGAAGGTGCCGTAACAGGTACTGGAGGTCCGAACCCACTAACGTTGAAAAGTTAGGGGATGAGCTGTGGATAGGGGTGAAAGGCCAAACAAATCCGGAAATAGCTGGTTCTCCCCGAAAACTATTTAGGTAGTGCGTCGTACGGACACTTCCGGGGGTAGAGCACTGTCATCGTTGGGGGGGTCATTGCGATTTACCCCGCGATAGCAAACTCCGAATACCGGAAAGTGATATACGGCAGACAGACATCGGGTGCTAACGTCCGGTGTCAAGAGGGAAACAACCCAGACCGCCAGCTAAGGTCCCAAATACATGGCTAAGTGGTAAACGAAGTGGGAAGGCACAGACAGCTAGGAGGTTGGCTTAGAAGCAGCCACCCTTTAAAGAAAGCGTAATAGCTCACTAGTCGAGTCGTCCTGCGCGGAAGATGTAACGGGGCTCAAGCCATGAACCGAAGCTGCGGATGCGTACCTAGTGCGCATGGTAGGGGAGCGTTCTGTAAGCCTGCGAAGGTGTCTCGTAAGGGATGCTGGAGGTATCAGAAGTGCGAATGCTGACATGAGTAGCGATAAAGGGAGTGAAAAGCTCCCTCGCCGAAAACCCAAGGTTTCCTGCGCAACGTTCATCGGCGCAGGGTGAGTCGGCCCCTAAGGCGAGGCAGAAATGCGTAGTCGATGGGAAACAGGTCAATATTCCTGTACCACTCTTTAATGCGATGGGGGGACGGAGAAGGTTAGATCAGCCGGGCGTTGGATATCCCGGTTTAAGCGTGTAGTCGTGCCCGGTAGGCAAATCCGCCGGGCTTAGACGAGGCGTGATGACGAGGGCTCATTGAGCCTGAAGTGATTAATACCATGCTTCCAGGAAAAGCCTCTAAGCTTCAGTTAAAGAGTGACCGTACCGCAAACCGACACAGGTGGGTAGGTAGAAAATACCAAGGCGCTTGAGAGAACTCAGGAGAAGGAACTCGGCAAATTGACACCGTAACTTCGGGAGAAGGTGTGCCTCTTGTATGTGAAGCCCCTGCGGGTGGAGCAGAAGGAGGTCTCAGAGAATCGGTGGCTGCGACTGTTTATTAAAAACACAGCACTCTGCAAACACGAAAGTGGACGTATAGGGTGTGACGCCTGCCCGGTGCCGGAAGGTTAAGTGATGGGGTGCAAGCTCTTGATCGAAGCCCCGGTAAACGGCGGCCGTAACTATAACGGTCCTAAGGTAGCGAAATTCCTTGTCGGGTAAGTTCCGACCTGCACGAATGGCGTAACGATGGCCACACTGTCTCCTCCTGAGACTCAGCGAAGTTGAAATGGTTGTGAAGATGCAATCTACCCGCGGCTAGACGGAAAGACCCCATGAACCTTTACTGCAGCTTTGCATTGGACTTTGACGGGATTTGTGTAGGATAGGTGGGAGGCTTTGAAGTGGGGACGCCAGTTCTCATGGAGCCAACCTTGAAATACCACCCTGATGTCGTTGAGGTTCTAACCTTGGCCCGTGAATCCGGGTCGGGGACCGTGCATGGTGGGCAGTTTGACTGGGGCGGTCTCCTCCTAAAGAGTAACGGAGGAGTACGAAGGTCTTCTAGGTACGGTCGGACATCGTACTGATAGTGCAATGGCAAAAGAAGGCTTGACTGCGAGACCTACAAGTCGAGCAGGTGCGAAAGCAGGTCATAGTGATCCGGTGGTTCTGTATGGAAGGGCCATCGCTCAACGGATAAAAGGTACTCTGGGGATAACAGGCTGATTCCGCCCAAGAGTTCACATCGACGGCGGAGTTTGGCACCTCGATGTCGGCTCATCACATCCTGGGGCTGTAGCCGGTCCCAAGGGTATGGCTGTTCGCCATTTAAAGTGGTACGTGAGCTGGGTTTAAAACGTCGTGAGACAGTTTGGTCCCTATCTGCCGTGGGCGTTGGAAGTTTGAGAGGGGCTGCTCCTAGTACGAGAGGACCGGAGTGGACGAACCTCTGGTGTACCGGTTGTCACGCCAGTGGCATCGCCGGGTAGCTAAGTTCGGAAGAGATAACCGCTGAAAGCATCTAAGCGGGAAACTTGCCTCAAGATGAGACTTCCCCCGTGACTCGATCACGCTAAAGGGTCGTTCAAGACCAGGACGTTGATAGGCTGGGTGTGGAAGCGCAGTAATGCGTTAAGCTAACCAGTACTAATTGCCCGTGAGGCTTGATCCTATAACCTTGAGAACAATTGCTGTGCGCAATTACTCAATACGCTCTACTACGACTTCTTCCAGTTGCGGCGACGCAGACACGAAAAGCCCTGCGACGCCAACCGTCAAGTCTGACGACCATAGCGTTCTGGAACCACCCCTTCCCATCCCGAACAGGACCGTGAAACGGAACAGCGCCGATGATAGTGCCCATACGGGTGTGAAAGTAGGTCATCGTCAGACTAACCAAAAGAAAAACCCCGCAATCAAACGATTGCGGGGTTTTTTA
>NZ_VMNK01000028.1 GCF_007625155.1 Denitromonas halophila
GGGGTCGTCTCAGAAAACGGAAAATAAAGCACGCTAAGCCGGTTGCAGCGGCCGTAGCGGCCTGAACTTGCCCGCGCCGATCTTGGCGCTGCTGCGCCAGAGGTAATCGCCGGTCAGGTTGATGTGCTCCCAGCCGAGCGGCGACAGGTACTGCAACAGGCCGTCATCGACGGCTTGACCGTGGCCACGCAAGGCGTTCGCGGCCCGCTCCAGATAGACCGTGTTCCATAGCACGATGGCCGCCGTCACCAGGTTGAGGCCGCTGGCCCGGTAGCGCTGCTGCTCGAAGCTGCGGTCGCGGATTTCCCCCAGGCGGTTGAAGAACACGGCGCGGGCCAGCGCGTTGCGCGCCTCGCCTTTGTTCAGCCCGGCATGCACGCGGCGGCGCAGCTCGACGCTTTGCAGCCAGTCCAGGATGAACAGTGTGCGCTCGATGCGTCCCAGCTCACGCAGGGCGACGGCCAGGCCGTTCTGGCGCGGGTAGCTGCCAAGCTTCCTGAGCATCAGCGAGGCCGTCGCCGTGCCCTGCTTGATCGAGGTGGCCATCCGCAGGATTTCATCCCAATGGGCGCGGACGTGCTTGATGTTGAGCGTGCCGCCGATCATCGGTTTCAACGCCTCGTAGGTGGCATCGCCCTTCGGGATGTAGAGCTTGGTGTCGCCCAGGTCACGAATGCGCGGGGCGAAGCGGAAGCCCAGCAGGTGCATCAACGCGAAGACGTGGTCCGTGAACCCTGCCGTGTCGGTGTAGTGCTCCTCGATCCGCAGGTCGGATTCGTGATACAGCAGGCCGTCGAGCACGTAGGTCGAGTCGCGCACGCCGACGTTCACGACCTTGGTGTGGAACGGCGCGTACTGGTCGGAGATATGGGTGTAGAACGTCCGCCCTGGGCTGCTGCCGTATTTCGGATTGATGTGGCCGGTGCTCTCGGCCTTGCTGCCGGTGCGGAAGTTCTGGCCGTCCGACGATGACGTGGTGCCGTCGCCCCAATGCCCGGCGAAGGGATGTCGGAACTGCGCGTTGACCAGCTCGGCCAGTGCCGCCCCGTAGGTTTCGTCGCGGATGTGCCAGGCTTGCAGCCAGGCCAGCTTGGCGTAGGTCGTGCCGGGGCACGATTCCGCCATCTTGGTCAGGCCCAGGTTGATCGCGTCGGCGAGGATCGTGGTCAGCAACAGGTTTTTGTCCTTGGCCAGGTCGCCTGACTTCAGGTGGGCGAAGTGCCGGGTGAAGCCCGTCCATTCGTCTACCTCCAGCAGCAATTCGGTGATCTTGACGTGCGGTAGGATCATCGCCGTCTGGTCGATCAGGGCCTGTGCGGTATCGGGCACCGCCGCATCGAGCGGCGTGATCTTCAGGCCCGACTCCGTGATGATGGCGTCCGGCAGCTCGTTGGCCAGCGCCATGCGGTTGACGGTGGCGAGCTGCGTTTCCAGCAGCGTCAGCCGGTCATGCAGGTACTGGTCGCAATCGGTGGCCACGGCCAGCGGCAATTCGCTGGCCTGCTTGAGGCTGGCGAATTTCGCGGGCGGCACCAGGTAGTCCTCGAAGTCCTTGAACTGGCGCGAGCCTTGCACCCAGATGTCGCCGGAGCGCAGCGCGTTCTTCAGCTCCGACAGCGCGCACAGTTCGTAGTAGCGCCGGTCGATGCCGGTGTCGGTCATCACCAGCTTCTGCCAGCGCGGCTTGATGAACTCGGTCGGCGCGTCGGTGGGCACCTTGCGGGCGTTGTCGCTGTTCATGCTGCGCAGCACCTCGATGGCGTCGAGTACGTCCTTGGCGGCGGGCGCGGCCCGCAACTTGAGCACGTCGAGAAATTCCGGCGCGTAGCGGCGCAGCGTGGCGTAGCTCTCGCCGATGCGGTGCAGGAAATCGAAGTCCTCGGGTTGCGCGAGCCGCTGCGCTTCGGTGACGCTCTCGGCGAAAGCATCCCAGGACATGACGGCCTCGATGGCGGCGAACGGATCGCGGCCCGCTTGCTTGGCCTCGATCAGCGCCTGGCCGATGCGCCCGAACAGCCGCACCTTGGCATTGATCGCCTTGCCGGATGCCTGGAACTGCTGCTGATGCTTGTTCTTGGCGGCATTGAACAGCTTGCCCAGGATGCGGTCATGCAGGTCGATGATTTCGTCGGTGACGGTGGCCATGCCCTCGATGGCGAGCGCCACCAGGGTCGCGTAACGCCGCTGCGGCTCGAACTTCGCCAGGTCGGCGGGCGTCATCTGGCCGCCCTCGCGGGCGATCTTGAGCAGCCGGTTCTGGTGAACCAGCCGCTCGATGCCGGAGGGCAGGTCGAGCGCCTGCCACGCCTTGAGGCGTTCGATGTGTTCCAGCATGTGCCGCGAGTTCGGTTTGACCGGGGATTGCCGCAGCCAGGCCAGCCACGTCGTCTTGCCGTTGTCGCGGCGCTTGAGCAGATCGTCGAGGCGACGGCGATGCACGTCCGTCAGCGGCTCAGCCAAGGCGTCGTAGAGACGCCGGTTGGCGCGGGTAATCGCTTCGGCGCTCGCCCGCTCGACGGCGTTGAGGGCGGGCACAATGACCGACTGCCGCCGCAGGTGCTCGATCAAGGCTCTGGCCAGCACGATGCCCTTGTCGGTTTGCATGGCCAGCTCGGTCAGCAACTGGACAGCCTGCCGGTAGTGGCCAATCGTGAACGGCTGGAAGCCGAACACCGTTTGCAGCTCGACCAGGTGCTCGCGTCGGGTCTGCTCACGCTGCCCGTACTCGTCCCAGCTTTCGATGCCGACCTTGAGCTGGTTGGCGACCAGTCTCAGCAATGGCGGGAACGGTGGCTCATCAGCGCCAAGGATGACGCCGGGAAAGCGCAGGTAGCAGAGCTGCACCGCGAAGCCCAGCCGATTGGCCGGGCCGCGCCGCTGCCGGATGATGGAGAGGTCGCTTTCGCTGAACGTGTAGTGACGGATCAACTCATCCTTGGTGTCCGGCAACGCCAGCAGGCTTTCGCGCTCGGCGGCGGAGAGGATCGAACGGCGGGGCATGCGGTTTCCTTCTTCTTGAAAACGTAGGTTTGTGACAAGCCCGCCAAGGCAACCGGCGCGGCACGGGAATCAAGGCATTGCGATTCTCGAAAATAGTTCTTGAAATTCTATTCTTGATTGCATATCATCTCAACGAGTTTCGATAAGAAAGGATGCGCATGCGACCGTCTGTTGTGCTTGACATGAAGCGAAGCGCAGTGCGTGAAGCGGTAGGCCGCTTTCGCGCCGCGAACCCGCGCGTCTTCGGCTCGGTGCTGCATGGCACCGACCGGGATGGCAGCGACCTCGACCTGTTGGTCGATGCGCTGCCCGGTGCCACGTTGTTGGACTTGGGCGATTTGGAAGAAGAACTGAAATCGCTGCTCGGCGTTGACGTCGATCTGCTGACTCCCGGCGACCTGCCGCCGAAGTTCCGGGCCAAGGTGCTCGCGGAGGCGCAACCGATATGAGCGAGAACCGCCTGCCCGATTACCTCGACCACATTCAGCAGGCCGCAACCGATGCGCGCAGCTTCGTGGAAGGGATGGCCAAGGACGACTTCTTGGCCGACAAGCGCACCCAGCAGGCCGTCATCATGAGCCTGATCGTCATCGGCGAGGCGGCCACAAAGGTGATGGATGGCTACGTCGAGTTCACCCAGGCGCATGCCGACGTGCCGTGGCGCAGCATGCGCAATATGCGTAATCGCATGGCTCACGGCTATTTCGACATCAACCTCGATGTGGTGTGGGAGACGGTACAGGAATGGCTGCCGGCGTTGCTCCAGCAATTGCCCGCCGTGCGTCAGGATGCCGACGATGAAGACCGTAACGACAAAGGCATGGAGCCATGACCAATCAAGCCGCCGATGTTCGGCCCCTCTGGCGTGTTCGATCCCGCGACCTATGAGCCGCGCTCGGGCAAGACCTTCTGGATGGCCGCAACGGACGTGAGTTCGCTGGTGGGCAAGGAGGCAGCAGCCGACACGCTCATCGGCAACTGCACGACCGCACGACCAGCCTCCCGTTCAAATTCGAGTTAGAACTCATATCCAGCCTGTCTGGGGGCACTGTGAAAGAGGGATCTCCGATGACTGTTGAATCGAGAATATTTTCTGTAGCCGAGTATGTTCAGCCGTCCGAAGGCGAGCCTATTCGTTCCGTTGTGCTTGAAACCCGAGACTCAATTATCGTGGTTTGGCATGTCCATCCCGGGCAGGAAATTGCGGCTCACATTCATCCTCACGGCCAAGACACGTGGACTGTTTTGTCGGGAATGGCTGATTACTTTCAGGGCAATGGGATTGTTCGTGCCCTCAGGGAAGGTGAGATAGCCGTGGCAAGACCGGGCCAAGTGCACGGGGCGCGAAATACAGGTACCGAGCCATTTGTGTTCGTCTCGGTTGTGGCATCAGCCAATGCCGGTTTCGTATTGGCTGAGCGATAGAGCCCAATCTCTGGAGTTGGTCCAATGAGCGGTCGGGGAGATAGGTAACAGACATGCAGCGGACACGGCTGCTAAACCAGGTCGCAAACCTCCTTGCGTCGCAGCGTGCCGCAAGCGACGCGATCAATCGAATGGGGTCGGCATGAGACTGAACACCATCCAGTTCCCGACCGCGTAGCCGCCTGTCCTGCCGATCAGGTCTTGACCATCGACGCCTGGGATCAGTCCTGAATGTTCTTGGAGACCACTACGTTATGAGCCGCAGCCGCCGCAAAACACCCATCGTCGGGCACACGACCTGCGGCAGCGAGCGCGAGGACAAGAAGCTCTGGCATCAGCGCTGGCGCACCCGTGAGCGCACGGCGCTGACCAGCGCGTCGCCCGAAGCCCTGAGCGCCCATCTGCCCCTGCTGGAAAACCAGGCCAGCAGCGTCTGGTCGATGGGCAAGGATGGCCGCTCCTACTGGCCCGTCAAGCGCCAGGCCGCCACGGCGGATCGCATCGCCAATCACAAGGGACGCAACCCGCAAGAACGCGCCTCCCTGAAAAAGCGCCTGCTGCGCAAGTGGATGAGCAAATGAAGCTCTCCTTCCATCAGCACATTGCGCTGTTCTGGATGATCGGTGCTCCGGGCGTCTTCGCGCCCGTGATCGAGAACGCCAAGCGGCCCGATGCCGGCGCCGTCATGGCGTGGGGTGTCGCGATCGTGGCGGTGATGATCCTCTTCACCCCTTTGCTGCTGCGCTGTCCACCATTCCGGCGCTGGTATGGCCGGACGGATGCGCTGTCGGAGCGGCAGCGCCAGGCGCTTGCCGAGCGCGGCCTGCGCCGCTACTACCAGACCGCTTTCGATGACGGCTACGTGCCCCGCGTGATGCCCTACGTGTGGCGCATCATCTGGACGGTCGGCGGGTTGATGGCTGTGACCGCCGTACTGCCTACCAACACCGGACGGCCAGCCTTCGATGCCTTGGTGGTCTTCTCGACCTGGTATCCGATAGGCGTGATGCTGCTGGTTTTCGCGTCGAGGCCCCTTGGCCGGTTGATTCGCCAAAGAGCACAGGAGCGGCGGAAATGAGCACGTCAACCATCGAGGCGCTGGCCAGCGCCTGGGCAAGGATTGCCGAGGAAGCGGAATTCCCCGCTGACTACGAGGGGACTGCCACACCACAAGCGCATCGGGCTAGCGAAGCTATTCAGGAGCAGATTCGGGAGCGCATCGTCGCCACCAACGACATGCGGCTGTTCAGCCTGCTGCACCTGCTGGGTCAGGCGTCGCTGCGCATGGAGCAAGCGCTGTGGCCGGAGGATTACGAGCGGATGACGCGCGAGGTTGAGGAAGCCCTGCGGCAAGCCACCGACGCCAACGCCAGATCGTACACCCACGAAGAAGTGATGCAGGCGATGCAGGAACGCATCGACCGGGCGCGAGACAAGCCATGTTGATTGGCTATGCGCGCGTCTCGACGCAGGATCAGAACCTGGAGCTGCAACGCGAAGCCTTGAGCAAGGCCGGATGTAAAAAGGTCTTCGAGGACAAGGTGAGTGGCACGCGGGCAGACCGGCCTGGCTTGGCCAAGACGCTCGAAATGCTGCGCGAAGGCGATACTTTGGTCGTCTGGAAGCTCGACCGGCTGGGCCGGTCGGTCAAGCAACTGGTCGATCTGGTCGGCGATCTGCACAAGCACGGTGTCCAGTTCAGGAGCCTCACCGACTCCATCGACACCGGCACACCATCCGGGCGGTTCTTCTTCCACGTCATGGCGAGCCTTGCCGAAATGGAGCGCGAGCTGACCGTCGAGCGCACCCGCGCCGGGCTGGAAGTCGCCAAGCAGCTCGGCCGCAAAGGCGGCCGCAAGCCGAAGATGACCGACAGCAAGATCGAGTCGGCCAAGAAGCTGCTGGCCAGCGGGGTGCCGCCCAAGGACGTGGCCAAGAACCTCGGCGTGTCCATTCCGACGCTGTACCGCTGGGTGCCAGCCTCCACGCACGCTTAGCGTGCTTTATTTTCCGTTTTCTGAGACGACCCC
>NZ_VMNK01000027.1 GCF_007625155.1 Denitromonas halophila
CTACCCCATCGGGGCGAGCTACCCGCCCGACTGGGGCGAGCGGACCATGAGCCTGCGCCCCGGCGACAAAACCGTGCTCGAGCCCGGCATGACTTTCCACTTCATGCCCGGCCTGTGGCAGGACGACTGGGGCCTGGAGATTACCGAAAGCATCCTCATCACCGACACCGGCGTCGAGCCCCTGTGCACCACGCCACGCAAACTGTTCGTCAAGGAGTGAGTGTCATGAAACCCTCACCGATCAGCCCGACCGTCGATTTCGACCGCGACGGCGTGCAGCACGGCTTTCTCAAGCTGCCCTATTCGCGCGACACCGCCGCCTGGGGGGCGGTGATGATTCCGGTCACCGTGGTGCGCAACGGCGACGGCCCGACCGCGCTGCTCACCGGCGCCAACCATGGCGACGAGTACGAAGGCGCGGTGGCGCTGCGCAAGCTCACCGACACGCTCACGCCCGAGCAAGTGCGCGGCCGCGTGATCATCGTGCCCTTTCTCAACTTTCCGGCCTTTCGCGCCGGCACGCGCACCTCGCCGATCGACAAGGGCAACCTCAATCGTGCCTTTCCCGGCAAGCCGGACGGCACGGTGACCGAGAAGATCGCCGACTACATCCAGCGCCACCTGTTGCCGCTGGCCGACTATGTGCTCGACATCCACTCCGGCGGCAAGACGCTCGACTTCCTGCCCTTCGCGGCCATCCATGTGCTCGCCGACAAGGCGCAGGAGGCACGCTGCCAGGCGGCGATGGAAGCCTTCGGCGCGCCCTACTCGATGCACATGCTCGAGCTCGACAGTGTCGGCATGTTCGACACCGCGGCCGAAGACGCGGGCAAGGTGTTCGTCTCCACCGAGCTGGGCGGCGGCGGCACCGCGACCGCCAAGAGCATCGCCATCGCCGAGCGCGGCGTGCGCGACTTCCTGATCCACTGCGGCATCTGCCAGGGCGAGGCCTCGCAGCGTCAATCGATCAAGCTCGACATGCCCGATGGTGACTGCTATGTCGCCTCGACGCATGACGGCCTGCTCGAGATGTGCGTCGACCTCGGTGATCCGGTGAACACCGGCGATGTGGTCGGCCGGGTGTATGACGTGACGCGTACCGGCAGCGCGCCGGTCGAGTATCGCGCGGCACGCGGCGGCATTCTCGCGGCACGGCACTTTCCCGGCCTCATCAGCGTCGGCGACACCCTCGCGGTAATCGCCGACGTGGTCGGCTGACCCCGACACCCTATTCATATTCAACACCGTCCGAACGGCACCGGCCGGGACACACATCCGACCAAGGAGAGACAGCAATGAACGACTACGAAAACCACACCGGAACGGCATCGGTCTGGGCCGGCGAAGAACACCTGTTCGCCGAGAACGCCATCTGCCTGCCCGTCTACAATTCCGTCACCTTCGGCTATGACGACATGGACGAATGGCACCAGGTCGGCATGGGCAAGAAAAAAGGCCACATCTACTCGCGCAACACCAACCCGACGGTGCGCCCGCTCGAAGAGAAGATCCGCCTCATGGACGGCGGCGAAGAGGCCACCAGCTTTTCCACCGGCATGGCGGCCATCAGCAACACGCTGTTCACCCTGCTCGGGCCGGGCGACCGCGTGGTGGCGATCAAGGACACCTATGGCGGCTCGAACAAGATCTTCATCAAGTTCCTGCCGCAGATGAAGGTCGACGTGTGCATGGTCGACACCAGCGATTTCGACGCCATCGAGCGCGAGGTCAAGAAGGGCTGCAAGGTGCTCTACCTCGAGACGCCGACCAACCCGACGCTGAAGATCGTCGACATCGAGCGCCTCGCCAAGGTGGCGCACGAACACGGCGCCATCGTAGTGGTCGACAACACCTTCGCCACGCCGATCAACCAGCGCCCGATCAGCCTGGGTGCGGATGTCGTCGTTTACAGCGCGACCAAGTACCTCAACGGCCATTCGGACGTGATGGGTGGTCTGGCCGTCGGCAAGAAGGCGCTGATCGACCAGATCTTCCACTACCGCGAGATCACCGGCGCCACCCTGCACCCGCAATCGGCCTACATGATCCTGCGCGGCATGAAGACGCTCGAGCTGCGCATCGCGCGCCACAACGAAAACGCCATGAAGGTCGCCACCTTCCTGTCGCAGCACCCGAAGGTCGAGCAGGTCTTCTACCCCGGCCTGGAAACGCACCTGAACCACGCCATCGCGAAGAAACAAATGCGCGGCTTCGGCGGCATGCTGAGCTTCTCGCTCAAGGGCGGCTTCGAGAACGTGGTGACCGTACTGGAGAACCTCAAGTACGCTCACAAGGCGGCCAGTCTCGGTTCCGTCGGCACCCTCGTCGGCCCGCCGCGCACCACCAGCCACGTCGAGCTGACCGAGCAGGAACGCGCCAACGCCGGCATCCCCGAGAGCCTCATCCGCTACTCGGCCGGCATCGAGAACGGCGACGACCTGGTGGCCGATCTGGAGCAGGCGCTGGCCAAGATCTGATCCGCCGTCCCATCCATTCCGTCACCCCTGCCCCGCCCGTGCGGCGTGGCAGGGGGAGGAGCCCGCATGAGTGAACTGCAGGAAGTCAAAGTCCCCGATATCGGCGATTACGCCGATGTGCCGGTGATCGAGCTTTACGTCAAGGTCGGCGACACCATCGCCGTCGATGACCCCATCGTCACGCTCGAATCCGACAAAGCCACCATGGACGTGCCGTCCGAG
>NZ_VMNK01000030.1 GCF_007625155.1 Denitromonas halophila
ACCGCCTCGGTGCCCCACCAGGCTTCGACGGGCAGGTCGAAGGCAGCGTCGCGCCATTCAAGCGCGAACAGGCGGGTGTCGGAGGTGAAGGGTGAGAACATGTGAGCGCCCTGAGATCAGCGGGCATTCATTTTACATAAATTATGACGTTTGGAATTGCCGGAAGATGCCGGAGGATCAGCGGGGCTTCTTCGGTTTTCGGTTGCGCAGGGCGCAGTCGATGGCCAGGCGGGCCCAAGGGGCCATGGCGGCGGGGCTGTCGAGGGCTTCTTCAGGGGCGGTCCAGTAGCCCATCGAGAAGGTTTTGCCGTCAGGTTGTGTGTAGATGAAGCGCTGGCAGCCGGCGTCGGCAAAGGCCTGTTCGCTTTGCGTGTCGGCTTTCAGGTAGAGCGTGTCCCAGGCTTCGAGGGCAAAGAACAGATCGTCGAGATAAAAGCCCCAGCCGCCGAACATGGGTTTGACCCGGATCGTGCCCAGCGGCGCGAACAGCTCTTGCGCGTGGGTGACGATCTCGGGCGGCGGCTTGCGGGGCATGGCGGGTGGCGGGTCAGGCTTTCAGGCCGAGGCGCTCGACGATGGTGCTGGTCGGGCCGGCCATGTTCATGCAGTAGAAGTGCAGGCCGGGCGCGCTTTCTTCGATGAGGCGTGCCGTCAGGTCGGTGACCACATCGAGGCCGAAGGCCTTGATCGAGTCGGTGTCGTCGCCGTAGCTCTCGAACTTGCGGCGCATCCAGCGCGGGATCTCGGCGCCACAGGCGTCGGAGAAGCGGGCCAGCTTGGAGAAGCTGACGATGGGCATGATGCCGGGCACGATGGGGATCTCGATGCCCATGGCGACGCATTCGTCACGAAAGTGCAGGTAGGCGTCGAGGTTGTAGAAGTACTGGGTGATGGCCGAGTTGGCGCCGGCGTCGACCTTGCGTTTGAAGGCGGCGAGGTCGGACTGGGCGGTGCGCGCCTGGGGGTGGTATTCGGGGTAGGCGGCCACTTCGATGCTGAACCAGTCACCGGTTTCGCGGCGGATGAATTCGACCAGTTCGTTGGCGTAACGCAGCTCGCCGGCTTCGACCGCGCCGGAGGGCAGGTCGCCGCGCAGGGCGACGATGCGCCGGATGCCCTTGTCCTGATAGCGCTTGAGAATGTCGCGGATGCTGTCACCGGTGGCGCCGACGCAGGACAGGTGCGGTGCGGCGGCGAGGCCCTCGGCCTGGATCTCGAACACGGTTTCGAAGGTGCGCTCTTGCGTCGAGCCGCCCGCCCCGTAGGTGACGGAGAAGAACTCCGGCTGCAGCTGGGCGAGCTGGGCGCGGGTGCCGCGCAGTTTGTCGACGCCGGCCGGGGTTTGCGGCGGAAAGAATTCGATGGAGAAAGGTGTCGGGTTCATGCGTCGTCTGTCAGTTCGTTGAGATGGGCGGCGAGGAAGAATTCGCGGTTGCCGTCGCCGCCGGTGATCGGGCTGTCGAAGTAGTCATCGACGGTGAGGCCGGCGGCTACGGCGGCGGCGCGGATGCGGGCTTCGACGCCGGTATACAGGCTGTGGTCGCGCACGATGCCGCCTTTGGCGAGGCCCTCGCGGCCGACTTCGAATTGCGGCTTGACCAGCGCCAGCACCCGGCCGCCGGGGCGCAGCAGCGCTGGCCAGCGCGGCATCAGCAGGGTGAGCGAGATGAAGCTGGCGTCGCACACCAGCAGGTCGAAGCCGCCGTCGGGCCAGGCGTCACCGAGGGCCTCGGGGGTGAGGTCGCGGGCGTTAAGGCCTTCGAGGCAATCGATGCGTGGGTGCTCGTGCAACGAGGAGTGCAGTTGGTCATGACCGACCTCGACGCCGACCACGCGGGTAGCACCGGATTGCAGCAGGCAGTCGGTGAAACCGCCGGTGGACTGGCCGACGTCGAGCACGGTGAGGCCGTGGGCCGACCCGTGGCAGTGCGCCATGGCGCCAGCGAGTTTCAGCCCGCCGCGCGAGACGTAGCGGTCTTCGGGGTCGGGGACAACCAGCAGCGGTGCGTCTTCATCGAGCGCGAGCGAGGCCTTGGTGATGGTTTGATCGCCGAGGCGCACCCGGCCGGCGGCGATCATGCGTTGCGCGGTGGTGCGTGACGGGGCGAGGCCGCGGGCGACGAGCAGGCTGTCGACCCGTTGCAGCCCGTGCCGGTCGACCGCTGGTGTGGCGTCGACCGAGGGGGTCGGCGCCGGGCGGGCGGTGCGGCGATGGAAGGATTTCACGGGTGCGCCCGACGTGCTGTCATTACTTGACCTTGATGACTTCGACCGGGTGCTCGTAGACGTCCTTGCGCTTGTCGTAGAGCGGGATGGTGGTGCCGCTGAGGCGGTTGCTCTCCAAATCGGCCAGGTCGACATCGGCGACAACGATCTGCTCGATGTTGGCCGTGCCTTCGGCGGCGATGCCATCGCGGGCAAAGGCGAAGTCGGACGGCGTGATGATGCTGGCCTGGCCGTAGTGCAGGCCGAGGCCTTCGACGGCGAGGTTGCCGACGGTGCTGGTCATGACCACGAAGACCTGGTTTTCGATGGCGCGGGCGTGGCAGCAGTAGCGCACGCGCAGGAAGCCCTGGCGGTCATCGGTACACGAGGGCACGAAGAGGATGTCGGCGCCGGCCTCGCAGACCATGCGGGCGAGTTCGGGAAACTCGATGTCATAGCAGATCAGGATGGCGATCTTGCCGAAGGGAGTGTCGAACAGGCGCAGTTGGTCGCCGGCGTCGGTGTTCCACTTCTCGCGCTCCCAGCGGGTGCGGTGGATCTTGTCCTGCTCGTAGATTTCGCCCGTGGGGGTGAAGTAGTAGGCGGTGTTGAGCAGGCGGCCGTCTTCGGTCAGCGTGGGGTGGCTGCCGCCGATGAGATGCACGTTCCACTGTGCCGCCAGTTCCTGCATCAAGTCCTTGTAGCGCTTGGTGTAGTCGTTCATGTTGCGCACGGCGTCACGCACATCGGTGGTGTCCATGAAGGACAGCAACTGGGTGGTGAAGATCTCGGGCAGTAGCACGAACTGCGGTTTATAGTCGCCGGCGGCTTTCATGATGAAGCGCACCTGGTTTTCGAAGCCCGACCAGTCGTGGATCTGACGCAGCAGGTATTGGACGGCAGCAATGCGGACGATCACAGGGCAATCTCCTCAGGGATAGTGGTGGGTCGCGTCGGATCGTAGTCGCGATTGAGCCAGACGATCACCGAGGCGCAGCCGTGCGACTCTTCGTCTTCGGGGATGTAGCCTTCAATCACGCCGCAATAGCTGAAGCCTTCCTTGATCTGAAAACTGAGCACCTGGTCGCGCAGGTCCCCCCATACGACTTTTTGTGCATAGAACTCGGCACTCATTTCATCGGCGTAGCGGTGGTAGCCCGGCAGACGGCCGCAGGCGATGATGCGCCGCAGGTTCATGGCACGGCACAAGGTGCGTCGCGCTTCGTACAGCAGATGGCCGACGCCGCTGCCTTGCATTTCGGGAGCCACAAACACCTCGGCGCCGTACAGCGTCTTGCCTTCGGGGTCGTGGTTCTCGAAGGTGCCGGCGCCGGTGATTTCCTTCCAGGTATGCGACTCGGCCCAGTCGTCCCACAGCACGATCATCGAGCTGGCACAGCCAACCACCCCGTCATCGGTCTCCGCGACCACCTGGCCTTGCGGGAACACCTCGAGCTGCTCGCGCAGCTTGCGGCGGCTCCAGGGGGGAATCGAGGGGTACACGCGCGCTTGCAGTTCGATCAGCGCCGGGATGTCTTCCTTGCGTGTCTGGCGCACCCGGGGACGTTTCATGCACAACTCCTGCTGGCTTGGAGAGCCGGGCCGCCGCCCGGTGCTGTGGCGGCGGCCCGGCTCGCGGGTTGGATCAATAACGATAGTGATCGGGCTTGTACGGGCCGGACTTGGGCACGCCGATGTAGTTGGCTTGCTCGTCGGTCAGCTCGGTGAGCGTGACGGCCAGTGTCTTGAGCTGCAAACGGGCGACCTTTTCATCGAGGTGCTTGGGCAGCGTGTAGACGCCAACAGGATACTCTGCTGTGCGGGTATACAGCTCGATCTGCGCGATGGTCTGGTTGGCGAAGGACGAGCTCATCACATAGCTCGGGTGGCCCGTGCCGCAGCCCAGGTTCACCAGTCGGCCCTTGGCCAGCAGGATGATGCGCTTGCCGTCCGGGAAGATCACGTGATCGACCTGCGGCTTGATCTCTTCCCACTCGTACTTCTCGATCGAGGCGACATCGATCTCGTTGTCGAAGTGACCGATGTTGCAGACGATGGCCTGATTCTTCATGGCGGCCATGTGGTCATGGTTGATCACATGGAAGTTGCCGGTGGTGGTGACGAAGATGTCGGCCCGGCTGGCGGCGTAGTCCATGGTGACCACGCGGTAGCCTTCCATGGCGGCTTGCAGGGCGCAGATCGGATCGATTTCGGTGACCCATACCTGGGCGGACAACGCACGCAATGCCTGGGCCGAGCCCTTGCCCACGTCGCCATAGCCGGCGACCACGGCGATCTTGCCGGCGACCATCACGTCGGTGGCGCGCTTGATGCCGTCGACCAGCGACTCGCGGCAGCCGTAGAGGTTGTCGAACTTGCTCTTGGTCACCGAGTCATTCACGTTGATGGCGGGGAACTTGAGGTCGCCGCGCTGGTGCATCTGGTACAGGCGATGCACGCCAGTGGTGGTCTCTTCGGTCACGCCCTTGATCTGCGCCAGACGGGTGGAGTACCAGGTCGGGTCGGTGGCCAGCTTGGCCTTGATCGCGGCGAACAGCAGGGTTTCTTCTTCGCTGGTCGGCTTGGCCACCACCGAGATGTCCTTCTCGGCCCGGGCGCCCAGGTGCAGCAGCAGCGTGGCGTCGCCGCCGTCGTCGAGGATCATGTTCGAGTAGCCGCCATCGGCCCACTCAAAGATGCGGTGGGTGTAGTCCCAGTAATCCTTGAGCGACTCGCCCTTGACGGCAAACACCGGCACGCCCGAGGCGGCGATGGCCGCAGCGGCGTGGTCTTGTGTCGAGAAGATGTTGCACGAGGCCCAGCGCACTTCGGCGCCCAGCGCGGTCAGGGTTTCGATCAGCACCGCGGTCTGGATGGTCATGTGCAGCGAGCCGGTAATGCGCGCGCCCTTGAGCGGCTGGGTCTTGGCGAACTCCTCGCGGATCGCCATCAGGCCCGGCATTTCGGTTTCGGCAATGTTCATCTCGCGGCGGCCAAAGGCGGCCAGGGAGATGTCGGCAATTACGTAATCGTTGAAGTCAGTCACAGCGTTCATGGGTTGCTCCATGCTATGACCGGGGGGAGGGGGATCGGCATGCGGGCCTTCTCACGCACCTCCCGTGCCCGGCACGGGTTGAGGTCGTGAGCGCCGTTGATTCTCACCGCGTGGTGCTGCGGCTTCCGAGCCTGGGGCGTCGGTCAGGGCAACCTGACGACCTCGCAGCGCTCCTCGGAAAAGGCAGCCAGTATACGACAAGGCGCTGAAAAAACTGAAATCCGGGCCGACGAGCGAGGCTCAGGTGCTGCCTGGACGGCAGGCTTTGAGTACCGCCGCATCGTCTTCTTCGGCCCAGCCCAGATTGCAGGTTCGCTGCAAGATGGTTTGCGCGGCCACGCCCAGTGTTGCCGCTTGATCGACCGCGCGGGCGCAGTCCAGCGCCAGGCCGATGTCCTTGGTCAGAATACGGGTGTGGGCGCGTGGGGCAAAGTCGCCATCGAGTGCACGCGGGATTCGGTCGGCCGCCATCCAAGACTGCCCCGAGCTGGCGCAGACCACGTCGAGGACGGTTTTCGGGTTCAACCCCAGTTGCTCGGCCAGCGCAAAGGCTTCGCCGGCCGCGGTCAGGTGGATCGCCGCGAGCAGGTTGTTCACCAGCTTGGCCTTGGCGCCGTCGCCGGCGTGGGGGCCGATCACGAAGCGCGGCTCGGCCAACAGGGCCAGCAGCGGTTCGAGTGCGGTGATGAGCGCCGGGTCGCCGCCCAGCATCATGCTCATGCTGCCGGCCCGAGCGCGTGCCGGGCCGCCGGAGATCGGCGCGTCCAGGGTTTTCCAGCCGGCGCGGGACAAATGCTCGGCGCAGTGCGCCACATCGTCCGGCGCGATGGTGCTGCAGATCAGTACCGCACGGCCGTTGCCGTCGATGGTGGCCACGCCATCGGCGCCCAGCAGCACCTCGCGGGTCTCCTCGCCGGTGCCCACCACGGTGATGACCACGTCCACCGATTCAGCCAGGGCCGCGGGGCTGGCGGCGATGACGGCGCCCGCGGTGTGGGCGATGGTCTCCGGTCCGCTGCGCAGGTCGCGCACCGTCAGCGCAATGCCGCGCTCACGCAGGTTGAGGGCCATGGCCAGGCCCATGTTGCCAATGCCGATGATGCCGACACGCATGCCGTGCTCCCGAAAGTCCGCGCCCGCAGGCGTATCGCCCGACTGTACCGCCGTCGCGCCGGATCCGCTATGCGCCCTTGCCGGTGGCGCTGCGGCGATGCCGCCACAGGCTGACCACCAGCGTCAGCACCGTCAGCGGAATGACGAAGCTCAGCATCGCCGAGGAGAGCATCGGCGCGGCGGCGTGGTGCTGCGCGGAGAGCACCAGAAACACGGTGTAGATCGCGTAGTAGCCCAAAAACACCACACCCTCCCAGCGCGCAATCTCGCGGCCGGTGATGAACACCGGCAGGCAGGCGAAGGCCACCGCCAGCATCACCCACATGTCGAAGCTGCGCGCCGCCTCCGACACCGGCAACCCGTTGGCCGACACCAGCCCGGCTGCGCCGAGGCAGCCCAGGATGTTGAACAGATTGCTGCCCACCACGTTGCCCACGGCAATGTCACGCTCGCCACGCAGGGCGGCCATGATCGAGGTGGCGATCTCGGGCATAGAGGTGCCGATGGCGACAACGGTGAGCCCGATCACCAGATCGCTGACGCCGAAGGCCCGCGCAAAATGTGTGGCTGCGCCCACCAGCCAGTCCGCACCCAGCACCAGCAAGCCCAGTCCGCCGAGCACCAGCAGGATCTGCGCGGGGCGCGAGGCGTCCCAGCTCGCCGCTTCGGGCAACTCGTGCAGCGCTTCTTCGTTTGCCTTGGCCGAGCCACGCCGCGCCTGAACGATCAGAAACACGGTGTACACCACCGCCAGCGACAGCAGCACGCCGGCCTCGATGCGGCTGATCGCGCCATCGGCCGACAGCCCCACCAGCAGGGCCGACACACCGATCAGGATCGGCACCTCCTGGCGGATGATCTGCTCGGACACCGCCAGCGGCACGATCAGCGCTGAGATGCCCAGAATCAGCAAGATATTGGCGATGTTGCTGCCCAGCACGTTGCCGATGGCCAGGTCCGGGTTGCCATCGAGCACGGCGCCGACTGACACCGCCACTTCCGGCGCGCTGGTGCCAAAAGCCACCACGGTCAGACCAATCACCAGCGGCGAGATGCCCCACGACAGCGCCATGCGCGAAGCGCCTCGCACCAGCGCGTCGGCGCCGGCAATCAGGGCGATGAGGCCGAGAACGAACAGACCCAATTGAGCAAACATGAGGAGCGCGCGCTAGAGAGAATGGTGGCGCCTTTGAGTGTTATTTGAATGCCAAGTTCCGCGTACCGCCTGTCGTCGCCAGGGCGTCGGAGCGCTCATTCCAACGGTATACTTCGGCTTCAGCCCCGACTCTGTTCGTTTTATGACCGACTCCGACACGCTTACTCATACCCTGGCCGTCAGCACCACCGTTGAACAACGCATGGTGGGCGTGCGCGCAGTCACCCAGCGGGTGCAGCGTGGGGGCGGTGGCGGAACATGGCGCCGCTTGGCGTTCGTGCTGGTGTTCTGGATGGTTGTTGGTGCGCTGGTGGGCTGGTTTGGCAATGCCGTGGATGCTGTGCCCGGTGGCCAGTGGCTCCCGGTCGGCTTGCTGGTATTGGTGCTGATCATCGTCATGCAGCGCGCCCAGGGCAAAGTGCTGCGGCGGGTGTCGGCCCAGCAGCCTGGCGAGTATCAGCTCACGCTCGCCGACGAAGCGCTGGTGGTCGCGCACGCCGGCGCCACCACGCGCCTGCAGTGGCAAAGTGTGGCCGCGCTTGAGCGCATTGGCGATTTGCTGCTGATTCATCTGAACACCTGCGATGTGCTGACCGTGCCGCTCGCGTGCGTTGCGCCGGACGCCGACGCCTGGCTGGCCCGCCTCGAATCGCTCAGCGGGTGCCGTGTCACCGTTGGCGCGGTCCCGCCGCCCGAGCCGGACGTTGCCGATCAGACGCGTCCCTGGCGCGATCTGGCCAGCAACCTCGCCGCCGGGATGAGCCTGCTGCTGGTGCGCGCCAAAGCCACCGCCCGCCTCAAAGTGTCGGCGGCGCAACTGGTCTGGCTGTTGCTGGCCGATCTGCTGCTCACCGCTTTCGGTACCTGGTTGATGGTGGGCACCGACAGTAGCTTCAACCGCTACGGCATGGCCTCGGCGGTATTCTGGGTGCCCTTGATTCTCTTCACCGCCTGGGCCTCGGCCCGTGCTGCCGACGACGACCGCAAAACGCTGCCCGGTGCCGTGGCGCTGGTGGCTATCGGCATTGTCGGCACCGTCATCCAATACGGCATGATTCTCGGCTTGCCGCGCCTCGGCGATGATTTCGCCGAGGCCAGCGCCTACCTGTACTGGGGCTTCTTCGTCTGGTGGGTCATTGCCTCCATCGTCGCCCTCGCGCGGGCGCAGCAGTTGTTGCCCGAGCAGCGCATGGGCGCCGTGCTGGCCGTGCTCGGCCTGCTCATTGCGCCGCAGTGGCTATTCAAGGACAACAGCAGCCTGTGGATTCCGCACTACGACGAAGCCGCGGCCGCCGCCGAGAGCGATGCCGAGCAGGCGCGCTACGCCGCCGTCACCCACGAAGCCATGCTTTACACGCAGCCCGCGTTGCTCGACGACGCCCTCGCACACATCGCCCCCGGCCGCCCGGGCGTGCCCGAACTGTTCGTCCTGTCGGTTGGCGGCCATGGCAATCAGGACGTGTTTCTGCGCGAAGTGCGGGCCGTCGATACGCTGTTCCGCGAGCGCTTCGACGCCGAGGGCCGCAGCCTGGTGCTGGTCAACAACCCCGCCACCGTCAACACCCTGCCCATTGCCAGCGTCACTGCGCTGGCCCGCAGCCTCAAGGTGTTTGGCCAGCGCATGAATGCCGATGAAGACGTGCTGGTGGTCTTTCTCACCTCGCACGGCTCGGAAGAACACCGCTTCGACCTCAGCCTGTGGCCTTACCGGTTTGATGAACTCACCCCAGAGGTGCTGCGCCGCGAGCTCGACGCCGCCGGCATCCGCTACCGCGCGCTGATCGTTTCGGCCTGCTTTTCCGGCGGCTTCGTGCCGCCACTGGCCGAACCCAACACCCTGGTCATGACCGCCTCCCGCGCCGACCGCAACTCCCACGGTTGCAGCCACAGCGCCGACTGGACCTTCTTCGGCCGCGCCCTGTTCAACGAAGCGCTGCGCGACACCTACGCCTTCGACACCGCCTTCACCCAGGCCAGCGCGGCTGTTGCCGTGCGCGAAGCGGCCGAAGGCTACGACCCGTCCGAACCGCAGATCGCCATGGGCGAGGCGGTGGCGCCGGTGCTGACCGCCATCGAGCGACGCTTGCAGGTGAATGCCATGGGGCAGGGGCAGATGGCGGGTGTTAGCCCGCCGGATTCGCGCGTCGCCGCTCGGTAGCGCGCTATCCACGGTGCGAGTGGGGTGGTCGTGAAGAAAACGGTAGTGAAAATTGGCTTCGGGTTACTGCTGGCGGGGCTGATCGCGGCGATCGTCGGCGCGTATCGCGTTGGCGGCGCGACGGCTTGTGCCGGCCAATGTGCGGTTCGCGGCAAGGTTTCTGAGTACACGCCACCGGTTGTGGGCTATCGCGGCCACGTGGTCAAAGCCGAGATATGTCGGTGCTTCTAGTGCGGCGGCGCGGCGAGGCCGGGCGGAACCGCGAGCCTCTGATCCGGCGTCGCTCGGCTTGCATCAGTCGTCCTTCGCCATCAGCGCCCGCTCCACAAAATCCAGCCGTTCCTGCTCCCACAACACCTCCGTGCGCCCGCTGGCCGAGCCCAATACCCTAATCGTGACCGCCTCCCGCGCCGACCGCAACTCCCACGGCTGCAGTCACAGTGCCGACTGGACCTTCTTCGGCCGCGCCGCTGCAAGGGCGCTAGCCGGCAGTCATGGCCGGCGCACAGGCTTTCAATCTATGCCAACGTCGTTTATGGTTTGCCCCTCGCGCAACCGGATTGAGTTTGCAAGATGCGACGTCACATCAACACGCTGAACGGGCTGATCACCCTGATCAATGACGATCCCTTGGCCCCGTCGCCGGATCTGCCCGTGTCGTCTGTCCTCGCGCAGATGATCGAGACCGTGGTCAAGACGACGAACCTGTCGATCAATATCAACAGCACCACCGGCGGCGTCCATTCGCCGCGCAGTTTCCACTACCATGGGCAGGCGCTGGACATTAACCGGCTCGATGGCAAACGGATCGATGACGTGAGCAACGGGGCCAATGTTCAGGTGTTTCAGCAAGCGGTTGCGGCGCATATCGATGTGGCAGAGTGCTTTGGCCCGTTCATCAATATTCGCAAGCGCGGCGCGCAGGTCGAGCAACGGCCCGATTTGCGCATTCGCCATGTGAACCACCTTCATATTTCGTCACAGACATGATGCGCAAACGACTGCTGGCCGCACTGTTGGCACTCACCGTGACGGCCTGTGTCCATGCGCCGTCGCTGGTGCAGTTTGCCAACAACGCAGAGCTTGTCGCGCAAAGCCCGTCGCCCATGGCGCCGCTTTTTGTGCGCCTGTTCCGGCTTCAGGGAGTGGGGGAATGCGATGGCCCGCGCTGCCCCGAAGTCTCGATGCAGATTGCGGTGTCGGAATCGGGCGAATACCCGCGGCAAGCGCTCTTCGCAACACCGCCCGCCGACGACTGGCAGTTCGTCGAGTGGGGCCAGTCACCGCAAGAAGAAGGTGACATCGGCCCGGTTGTCTTCACCTTGAAAACAACCCGCCACGGCGTGTCGCGCCTGCTGCGCTTTGCGGTGACGCTCGACGGCTTGCGCCCCCTGGATTGATTCCGCAACGCCCGGACGCCGCACCGGCGCCGGGCGAAGGCCGTCTGCTCAGTCCTTCTCGGTGCCCAGCGCCCGCGCCACAAAATCCAGCCGGTCCTGCCCCCAGAACACTTCTGTGCCCACCACACAACTCGGCACGCCAAACACATTGGCGCGGATCGCGTCTTCGGTATTGGCCGCCAGCGTGTCGGCGTGGCCCGGCGCGCGCGCCTTGTCCAATAGCTCGGGCGGCAGCAGCGTTGCGACGAGGGCGTCGCGCACCACGGTGTCGTCAGCGAGGTTGCGGTTGTCGGTCCACAGCGCTTTGCCGAGGGCGACGGTGAGCGGTAGCGCGTTGAATCCGGCATCGATGGCGGCGAGTACCGCGCCGATCGCGAGGCTTTCATCGACCGGAAAGTGGGTTGGTTGAAGGTGCATTGGCACGCCCAGCCACTGGCTCCATCGCGCCAGCTCCTGTAGCCGATAGGCTTGCCGGGCCGGCGGGCGGTCACGCAAGAGCTGACTGCCGGTGGCGGCGAACAAGGTCGGCAGTTGCACCGGCTTGAGCCGCAGCTCGGCACCCGTGCGTTCGACAATGCCGCCAAGCTGGCGGGCGGCGAGGTAACTCCAGGGGGAGTTGAGGACGAAGTAGTAGTCGATGTGTTGGGGCATGGGGGCAGGGTCCTGTCGTTTTTATGGGGTGGCCGTCGGCGGGTCTGTGATCCGGGGCGCGACAGGAGCATGCTGGCACAGGCGGGATGTTGATTGCCAGCGGGGTTGGCTTTTGGTCTTGGTGCCTTCGACCAGGTGTAGTTGGCCGGGTCTCGCCCCGGCGGGCGAGTCACTTCTTTGTCGCGACAAAGAAGTCACCAAGAAAACGCCCCCGCTGTACCGCCGGCTTCGCCGGTCCCCTCTCTACGCCCGCGCCCGGCGGGTCGTGTCGCAAACTCGCCCTGCGGGCTCAAACAAGCGACACGACCATTCCCGCTGGTCACGGGCTCCGTTCGGCGGCACAGAAGGGGAAGGGCTCGCGGGCTCGGCTTCGCCATCGCTCCAGTCGGAGACGCCGCGAATGCTTTGTGAGGTGAAGTAGGCGCAGCCGTATTACACCGTTCAACCCGTTCAATCGGTGCAATCCCTGTCGGGTATCGCACCTGACGCGGGCTGGCCTGGCAACGTGCGAAGCGCCGCTCATGAACGGCAGTCACCCGCGATGCGGGATGGCATCGCGGGTCCGGTTCAAAAATCGCCGGGATCAGGCGTCTTTCATCTTGTGGATCATCCCGGCGGTCAGGGCCTGCCCGCCAATGCCCCACTGGCCTTCAGGCACTTCCTCGACCTTCACCCAGGTCACCGAGCGCATGGCCTCGCCTTCGATAGCTACCATGGTGTCGGTCAGTTTGGTGATCATGTCGGCCTTCTCGGCCGGGGTAAACACGTTTTCGATGAGATGAACGGTGATGAGCGGCATGGTGCTTCTCCTTGGGTGCGTGGTCAGACTCAGGCGTTTTTCATCTTGTGGATCATCCCGGCGGTCAGGGCCTGACCGCCGATACCCCACTGGCCTTCGGGCACTTCCTCGATCTTTACCCACGTCACCGAGCGCATGGCCTCGCCTTCGATGGCCACCATGGTGTCGGTCAGTTTGGTGATCATGTCGGCCTTCTCGGCTGGGGTGAACACGTTTTCGATGAGATGAACGGTGATGAGCGGCATGGTGTGTCTCCTGATAATCAGTCTTTTGGTTGGGGTGTCAGGTGTGTCGCACCTGATGACTGAAGTCTAGGGATCGGCCGCCCGCCGAAATACTGCGCAAGTCGTAGCAAAGCACTACACTTTTCGGAGTTGCACACTACACTTTGACAAGAAAGTTAATTAAAACAGGCGCCAAAGCCGCGCCCCGCCTGGTATTGGTCGTCATGCCGGGCAACGCCACCATCAGAGAGGTGTGACATGGACTACGGCCAGTTCTGCCCTGTCGCCAAGACAATGGAATTGCTTGGCGAGAAGTGGACCCTGCTCATCCTGCGCGAAATGCACATGGGCGCCACCCGGTTCAACGAAATGCAACGGGGGCTCACTTTCATCTCCCCCTCCATCCTGACTAAACGGCTGAACGATCTGGCCGATGCCGAGATCATCCTGCGCAAGAAGATGTCGGGGCAGCGCGGCTTCGAATATTTCCTCACCCAGGCCGGCAAGGAAACGCTCCCCCTGCTTCAGTCCTTTGGCGCGTGGGGCATGCGCTGGGCGCGAGGCGACATCCGCGACAGCGATCTGGACGTGGAACTGCTCATGCTCTATCTCCAGCGCAGCATCGTGACGGACAACCTGCCGGGGGACCAGTCCGTCATCCGCTTCAAATTCACGGACCTGCAGAAGCTCTCCGACTGGTGGTTGCTGGTGAAGGGCTGCAATGTGGACATCTGTCTGGAAGACCCGGGTCAGGACGTGGACGTCTACTTCACCACCGACCTGCGCACCATGGTGTCCTGCTGGATGGGCGACGAAAGCTACCGGGGCGCCATCGTCGACAAGCGCCTCAAGCTCGTGGGACCATCAGCCCTCACCCGCAACGTGCAGCACTGGTTGTCCGACAGCGTGTTTGCGGGAATCCGTCCGGCGCGTGAAATAGAGGCGTTGGCGTAAATCAGGCCATGGCGCCCTGCCCCTGCAGGCAGGGCGAATGTCGCTTCAATGGCGGGCAACTTGCGCGGTTGCGCCATGTTCGCTGTTGCAGCGCAAGGTGGCATGGCAAGGCCGGCTGCCGAAAGTCGCACCGGCGTTCAGCCCGGAATGATCGCCACCCCGATCAACCAGCCGTGCAGCCCGAACACAAAGGCCACATAGATCGCCAGCCCGCCCACAACCGCGATCACATCATTGGCCTTGCCCGCCGGTAAGGCCGGCAACGCGCGCGGCGCACGGCGCTTGAGCGAAATGCGATCCGCCACCGCCCAGGCCAGAAAGCCCCCGAACAACAGCACATCGGCCGGCGTGCCATTGGCCAGCAAGTGCGCCAGCGCCCACAGCTTGGTGGCCACGAGCGTCGGATGCCGCGCTATGCGCTGAATGCGGCCGGGCAGATAAGTGGCGAGGAACAGCGGAAACACCGGCACGAGCAGCAGTAGGGCGAGGTGGCGCAGTCCCATCGGCGGCGTGTAGAGCGCCACCGGGTCCATCCGCGCCGCGCCATAGCCATAGATGATGAGCACAAAACCGGCGAGCGACACCAGCGAGTACACCCCCTTCCAGCCCGCCTCCCCGAGACGGGCGTGCATCCGGTCGCGCCAGGGGGCGTTGACGATGGATACCGAGTGCGCGCCGAGGAAGAGCAGCAGGCCAAGGATGAGGAGGGTCATGGTTGGATCTCCGGATGCGGGTGCGTTCGACTGTGCCGGGTGAGTGTTGCTCGGTCAAGACAGAGCATTTGGCGTCGCGAGCGCGCTAGCGAAATGTTGGATTTGAAGACCGGCCCGATGCATGCAGGGATAGCCGGTAGCTTCACTCGCGCACTCCTTTTCGGAAGCGGACATAGGAAGACCACTCCGGGTCGCGACCCGTATGCACTTCGATGGGAAAGCGGGGTTGGCCAGCAAGCGCTTTGTTTAGCGCCGCAAGAAATTTCTTCCCCGTTTTGGCATAGAAGATCCATTCGCGAAGATTTTCGCCAGTGGATACCAAAACAAGCACGCTCTCTCCTGATTCTCCAATCATCGGTTCAAGAAGATCTTCCATTCGATCCATGGCCCCATGCTCATTGAGCCCTGGCATGCCTGAATCGGATTTGTACTTCCAAACAAGAATGACTCGATCAGGGAAAGCCGATTCATTGAACCCGTCGCGAAAATCTTTCGCGTAGCGGAAAATAATAGCGCGGCCAGTGCCTGCTTGCTTCGAGACGGCGGTGGCCCACGACGTGACATCTTCAGCCATGGCGGAAGCCGTGGAAAAAGCGACGGCAGCGAGAAGAAGAAAGTGTTTCATATGACGGACAATGTCTGAATTCATCACGTACATCCGAGGTCAGTTCTTCGCACATCCCACCTCCGGGATCTGGGGGAGGGTCACACATCCGCCACATCCGGGGTGACCCCGGAACTTCTGTGTGACTAAGGCCACTTGGATATAAGTGCCACAAGACCAGTGATGGTGCCGATCAGACCACTAAGCGCTGTGATATAGGGTATGCGCCTTGCCCAACGCTCCGACCGATATTTCTCCTCCTCACGGATGGCCGAACGAACCTTTTGTTCGCCGCTGAGTGACAGGAAATAGCTGTGGCCATCGATTTTGCTGCGTTGGTAGTCGGCAGATAGAACCGAGCCATCAAAAACCGGTGGCGTTGGAAGTCGAAGTTGTCGAGCGCGCCCCAAAAGCTGACGAGAGTGAAAGCGGGTCTCAGCTTCTTCAAGGAACTGGTACTCGTACTGCCAATTGTCACTTTCCCAAATGTCTGCTGCGTCTCCTCCGCTATTGACGATGCGGCGGCGCTCTCTGTCGATTTCCCAGTCCATTAAGTACCGGCGAAGCCGTAGCCGCATGCCTTCAGGCATTGGCATGGCGTGTAACAAGCGGTAGAAGTTCATCGTTCTTCAGCCAAAATCTCTGTGCGGCGACGCAATATAACCTATTAAACAAACCGATGGCCGCGAGGCCAGCGAGTGGCTGTTGGCCTTCAAGCGGCTGGTAAAAAGAACGGGGCCAGGGTTTGAAAGCCTATATCGCCGACCTAGTCGGGTTTTCGCTAGCGTGACGTGGTTCGCAATCTAAAATCACTTCAGAGTTGTGGCGTAAGGCCGAGTGCGCTGATCCGTTGGGAAAAGTATCGTAAATAAATATCTCATTTCTAATGGCTTGTTTGATACGGAGGAGGTGGCTGTGGCGGATGTCGCTTGTGAATCTTCCGCCCTACGGCTCTATGTTTAGGTTATTGTTTTTGTCGGAGTAATTGAACGAAAGCCTAAAATTTTCATTCATAATTAGTTCTATGTGAACTACATCTCCAGCACTAATAGTGGAGGCATCTTTCCTCAAAACTGGGGTTACGTCATCTAGGCGCATTTCCAATTGAGGCATCGAAATTTCTTGGCCAAATGGGAAGATTCTTCGATTTTCAAGCTCACGATAAACTATCGTATAATTTTTTATATTCCGCAAGAATGAGATATTGTCACAATCGTCATTTGCGACAATGTTTAGACTTGGGTTTGATGTTATGGATGATCTGTCATATGCGCGGACTCCGTTTATGGTTTCTACGGCGTCAAACAATTCTTTAAAGAAATATTCTGATATGGTGTATCCAGAGGAAAAAACGACGGGTCTGTCCATGTAGGAAGATATTTTTCTGGCGTAGCTTACGTAATGAAGAATGCTCAACGTAGTCCGAATTTGGTCGCTGTTATTAAATAGGTTGCCTTCTAGAGTGGCAATATGCAGCCCTTGAATTTCTAGAGTTAGCTTGAGGTTGTGTGATCTTAGGTGCTCAAAAAAGCTATGTATTTTTTCGAAATATGGAAGTTCGTTCACATTTCGATCGTTCCACACAGGATACTGAATTGAAATGCCTAGGGCTGCACTGCCCGTTGGTTCCTGATGAGGAAAGTTGACCGTTGCTCTGAGTAATTTGCTGCATGCACTGCCATCAAAAAAAACCGATGTATTTCCGGCAGATGCGTAGCCTACGAAATCGTAGAACTGTTCATGTTGGCCGGATTCAGTGTTGAACATCTCAAATTTCAGAATGGCTGGTTTTTTGTTGTCTCTGGTAATTTTGACATCAGTTAATTTGATCGAAGAAAACAGTGCGTCGAATAAAGGAGACCCTGTGATTTCTATACCGTCGGCAGGGAGTGCGACGTCCTTTCCGTGGTTTATTAATTGATCAAATCCACTGGCCCAATTTTCTCGAATGGATGGCGGGACAAATATCTTCGCCGGTACATTTTCTAACGCACGAACCTCGCATGTTAATTGGCTATCGACGTACGAAGTTCTTACCCGGAGCCGAGGGTCGATCGAGTTGAGAAAACTGTCTGCCGCATCATGAACATTTGGGATTCCGTTGAGTGCATCCTTTGTTGGCATGGCTCCGAACACGGATGCTAGAAGCAAACTACTAGAATGTACTGAAGGCGGTCGCCCTGACTCTGCCGCAGCTCTATCCTCGGCCTTTCGTTTCCATGCAATCAATAAATCTATAGGGTATCTTTGTTCGTCTACATCTATCTTGGTGGCACAATTTGAGCACAGCCAAATGCCATTTTCTATTGAACTCCTCTCTTGCGGTGTCATGGATTCTGAATATCGAGGACCGCCTGGGGATGCTGCACAAATATGAGCTGCTTTTCCTATGTTGGTAGTTGCGTAAACTTCTTTCCCTGGGCCGACTGTAGGTGCTCGACAATTTGGGTTGGAGCATAAGTAGGCGACACGCGTGCGTAGAGCATCAATTGTACGTTTGGAGAAATTGTCTCTAGCCATACATGTACGGGTTTAACCTTAAAACGTAGTCTTCATTATGTTCGCGGGTGCTGAGGTAGGCAAGCAATGGCTTTGCTCCATTGGCGTACTCTAGCAAGAGATTGGACGGTAGGTAGCCAATCATTGGGCATTGTGTAGAAGACGCCTCGATGGTTCGCGGGGTAGACCATCCAACGAAACTCCTCAAAGATTCGAGGGGGTACTATTGGTTCGCCCTCTGGCGCGCCAACCGCAGGACACGCCGGGCGGAAAGCAGGAGCGGAAAGCAGGAGCGGAAAGCAGGAGCGGAAAGCAGGAGCGGAAAGCAGGAGCGGAAAGCAGGAGCGGAAAGCAGGAGCGGAAAGCAGGAGCGGAAAGCAGGAGCGGAAAGCAGGAGCGGAA
>NZ_VMNK01000021.1 GCF_007625155.1 Denitromonas halophila
ACGGGCGTGCCACCCTCGGCCTGCTTGAGAATGGCGATGATCTGACTGTCTGAAAAACGCGATGTCTTCACGTAGAACTTCCTCCTGCTGCAAGTGGAAAATTCTACTTCTGGCGGCGACTAATTTCCGGGGGGATTACCAGACCACACGGCACGATCGGGCGTATCCCGCCCGCAGCATTCGCCGCCAGGCATCGCCAAAGCTGGCGATGCCTGGCAACCCACAACCGCACCACAAGCAGCTATCCTGCTAACCCCGGGGCCTCTCTCCAATTGAGTGGTATGGCTGAAGGGGGGGCGATTCACTGTTTGGCACGAAAACAAAACAAAGGCGACCTCTCAGCTCGCCTTTGTCATTCAAGTGCCGAAAAATTAGTTGTCGAATCGTTCTTCGAGTGCCGCGATTGCGGGCAGAGTTTTTCCTTCTAGGAATTCAAGGAAGGCGCCGCCGCCTGTGGAGATGTAGCCGATATCTTCGGCGATGTGGAACTTCGCGATGGCGGCGAGGGTGTCACCGCCGCCGGCGATGGAGAAGGCTTCGGAGTGCGCAATCGCCGAGGCCATCATTTTGGTGCCGCCAGCGAATTGAGCGTGTTCGAAGACACCGACCGGGCCGTTCCAGACGATGGTGCCGGCGTGGGCGATGATATCTGCGAGTTTTGCGGCGGTTTTTGGGCCGACGTCAAGGATGCGGTCGTGTGCGCCGACTTCATCCGCGGGGATGCGGTTGGCGCGGGCCAGGGCGGAGACTTCATCGGCGACGACGACGTCCACGGGGAGGGGGACTTCGGCGCCGCGGGCTTTCATCATGTCCATGATGGCTTGCGCCTCCTTGACCAGCTCGGGTTCGGCGAGTGATTCACCGATGCGTTTGCCCGAGGCGAGTAGGAAGGTGTTGGCGATGCCGCCACCAACGATGAGCTGATCGACCTTGTCGGCGAGTGTGCGCAGAATGGTGAGTTTGCTCGATACCTTTGCGCCACCGACGATGGCGACCAGGGGGCGGGCCGGGTTTTCGGTTGCCTTGGATAGCGCGTCGATTTCAGCTCCCATGAGCATACCGGCACAGGCGACCGGTGCAAAGCGGGCGATGCCTTCCGTCGTGGCTTCCGCGCGGTGTGCGGTGCCGAACGCGTCATTGACGTAGATGTCGCACAGCGCGGCCATCTTGCGGGCGAGCGCTTCGTTGTTTTTCTTTTCGCCGATGTTGCCCCGGCAGTTTTCAAGCAAGACAACTTCGCCTGCTTTGACTTCGAATCCGCCGTCGACCCAGTCGTTGATCAAACGGACGGGGCGGTTGATCAGCTGGCCGAGGCGCACGGCGACGGGCGTGAGCGAATCATCGGCGCCGAGCTGACCCTCGGTGGGGCGGCCGAGGTGGGAGGTGACCATCACTGCGGCGCCTTGATCCAGACAGTATTGAATGGACGGAATGGATGCCCGGATACGCGTGTCTTCGGTGATGTTGCCGGCGTCGTCTTGGGGGACATTGAGGTCGGCGCGGATGAAGACGCGCTTGCCGCTGACGTCGAGTTCGTTGAGTTTTTTGACTTTCATTGCGGGGTTTCCAGAAGTGAATCCAAAGAATCCGTGCTCGGCCAGCTCGGGTGCCAATGATGCAGCACGTCGACCATGCGACTGGCGAAGCCCCATTCATTGTCGAACCAGATCAGCAGGCTGAGGAGGTGCTCGCCGCCGACACGTGTCTGGCCACCGTCGATGACGGCGGAGTGCGGGTCGTGGTTGAAATCGATCGAGGCGTGAGCCTGTTCGGTGTAGGCGAGTCGCGCCTGATGTCGGCGATGGGCGGCATCGGCGAGGAGCTGGTTGATCGTCTCGACGCTGCTGACCGGTGTGCGCACGGTCAGCGCCAGTTCGATGGCTGAGACATTAAGTGTCGGCACCCGGATGGCCTTTGCCTGAACGCGTCCGCTGAGGCTGGGCAGCAGGCGCTCGACGCCGCGTGCCAGCCCGGTGGCGACCGGGATGATTGACTGCATGGCGGAGCGGGTGCGGCGCAGATCGGTGTGGTGATAGCCGTCGATAAGGGGCTGGTCGTTCATCACCGAATGGATGGTGGTGAGAATGGCTTGGTTGACGCCGTAGGCCTGATCGATGATGTCGAGCACCGGGACAACGGCGTTGGTTGTACAGGAGGCATTGGAGACGATGCGCTCACGGCCAGTGAGCGTGTCGTGATTGATGCCGAAAACGATGGTGGCGTCGACATCCTCGGCGCTGTTGGCGGGGTGCGAGAGGAGGATGCGTGGGCAGCCAGCGTCAATGAAGCGTTGCAGTTCTGCGCGCGTGCCGTAGTGACCGGAGCATTCGATCACCAGGTCGATGTTTAGGCCCGCCCAATTCACAGCTTCGGGGGTCGTCTCATGCGTGACGGCGATGCGCTGGCCGTCGACCACTAGCGTGTTCGCCTCCGTCTCCACCACGCCGGGGAAGCGCCCGTGAGTCGAGTCGAAGCGGGTAAGGTACTCGATGCTCGCCAGGTCGGCCGGTTCGTTGATGGCGACGACGCGATAGGCGTCGCGGTAGGCTGACTCGTGCAGCGCGCGCAGCAAACATCGGCCGATACGTCCGTATCCGTTGATGGCCAGGCGAAGTGTCATGTGCGGTTCCGGCGGGCGTGAACGAAAACGGGGACGCTTTGGGCGCCCCCGTGCTCGGGTCAGGTTACTTGGCCTGCGCGAAGACGCGCGCGGCGTCCAGCATGCGGCAGGAATAGCCCCACTCGTTGTCGTACCAGGCTAGCACTTTGACCAGCGTGCCATCAATCACGCGGGTCTGGGTGGCGTCGAAAGTGGACGACACGGTGGTGTGGTTGAAGTCACTGGACACCAACGGCTCGTTGTTCACCGCCAGGATGCCCTTGAGCGGGCCGTTGGCCGCGGCAGTCATCAACTCGTTGATTTCTTCCTTGGTGGTCTGACGCTCGGCGGTGAAGGTGAGGTCGACCAGCGAGACGTTGATAGTCGGCACGCGCAGGGCGAAGCCGTCGACCTTGCCCTTGAGCTGCGGCAGCACCAGGCCAACCGCTTTAGCGGCGCCGGTCTTGGTCGGGATAATGTTGGCGGCAGCGGCGCGGGCACGGCGCAGGTCTTTGTGGCGGACGTCCACGGTCACCTGGTCATTGGTGTAGGCGTGGATGGTGGTCATCAGGCCTTGCTTGATGCCGATGCTGTCGGACAGCACCTTGGCGACTGGCGCGAGGCAGTTGGTGGTGCACGAGGCGTTGGAGACGACGGTCATGCCTTCGCCCAGCACTTCTTCGTTTACGCCCATGACGATGGTCGCGTCGACGTCGTCACCGCCCGGCGCCGAGATCAGCACGCGCTTGGCGCCCATGTCGAGCAGCTGCTGAGCCTTGGCTTTACTGGTGTAGGCGCCGGTGCATTCGAGCAGCACGTCAACACCGTGGCTGCCCCAGTTCACGCCCTTCGGATCTTTGGTGGAGTAGAAGGGGATCTTCTTGCCGTCGATGACGATCGTGTCTTCGCCTTCGGTTTCAACCGAGGTGGCGAAGCGGCCGTGCGTCGTGTCGTACTTGAGCAGGTGCGCATTGGTGGCCAGGTCGCCCGAGGCGTTGATGGCGACGAGTTCGAACTCTTCTTGCAGCCCTTGTTCGTAGATGGCGCGCAGAGTGCAGCGACCGATGCGGCCGAAGCCGTTGATGGCAACTTTGATCGTCATGGATAGCGTCCTTCTTTCTCTAGTATGAATCCGGTAAGTGTTTTTGTTGGCTCAGCCGACTTGGGCCCGCACTGCGTCGACGACCGCTTCGGCGGTAATGCCGAAGAGCTTGAACAGCTCGCCCGCCGGGGCCGATTCGCCAAAGCTGTCGATACCGATGACCGCGCCTTCGAGGCCGACATACTTGCGCCAGAAGTCGGTTACGCCGGCTTCGACCGCGACGCGCGGGATGCCGGCGGGCAGTACGGCGGTTTTGTAAGCGGCATCCTGACGGTCGAACACATTGGTGCAGGGCATGGAGACCACGCGCACGAAAGTGCCGATGTCGGCGAGCGTTTTTTGCGCAGCCATGGCCAGCGCGATTTCCGAGCCCGTCGCGATGATAACCGCATGCGGGGCGTCGCCGCGTGACGCATTGCCGGCTTCGGACAAGACATAGCCACCATGGTGAATCGCGGTGGTCTGCTCGACGCTGCGCGCCTGGAAAGGCAGGTTCTGACGTGAGAAGCACAGGGTCGACGGGCCGTCGGCGCGCTCGATGGCGTGCGCCCAGGCGACGGCCGACTCGGTGGTGTCGCAAGGGCGCCAGACATCCATGTTGGGGATGTAGCGAAGCGTGGCGGTCTGTTCGACGGGCTGGTGCGTCGGGCCGTCTTCACCGAGGCCGATGGAGTCGTGGGTGAACACGAAGATCTGGCGCAGTTTCATGAGTGCAGCCATGCGCAGTGCGTTGCGCGCGTACTCGCTGAACATCAGGAAGGTGGCGGTGTAAGGGATCAGCCCGCCGTGCAGGCTGGCGCCGTTGGCGATCGCCGCCATGCCGAATTCGCGCACGCCGTAGTACACATAGTTGCCACCGGTGTCACGGCTCACGCCCTTGGCGCCGGACCACAGCGTGAGGTTGGAGCCGGCGAGATCGGCTGAGCCGCCGAGCAGCTCGGGCAGCTTCGGGGCAAAGGCTTCGATGGCGTTCTGGCTGGCCTTGCGGGTGGCGATGGTTTCGCCTTTTTCGGCAATTTTGGCCAGCACGGCGTCGACATGGGCGGGCCAGTCGGTTGGCAGCGTGCCGCTCATGCGGCGTTCGAATTCGGCGGCTAGCGCGGGGTGGGCGCTGCGGTAGGCCGTGAAGCGGTTGTTCCACTCGGTTTCGGCGGCGGCGCCGGCTTCGCGTGCATTCCAGGCGGCGTAGACGTTGTCGGGTACCTCAAACGGCGGGTGATTCCAGCCGATGTATTCACGCGCAGCAGCGATTTCGGCATCGCCCAGCGGGGCGCCGTGCACATCGTGACCGCCTTGCTTGTTGGGAGCGCCGGCGCCGATTACGGTCTTGCAGCAGATCAGGGTCGGTTGGGTGGTGTTGGCTTTGGCCTGTTCGATGGCGGCCTGGATGGCGGCGCTGTCATGGCCTTGCACGTCGCGGATCACCTGCCAGCCATAGGCTTCAAAGCGCTTGGGGGTGTCGTCGGTGAACCAGCCATCGACATGGCCGTCGATGGAGATGTTGTTGTCGTCGTAGAAGGCGGTCAGCTTGCCCAGCCCCCAGGTGCCGGCGAGCGAACAGGCTTCGTGCGAGATGCCTTCCATCAGGCAGCCGTCGCCAAGGAAGACCCAGGTGCGGTGATCGACGATGTTGTGACCGGGCTGGTTGAATTCATCGGCCAGCACTTTTTCTGCCAGCGCCATGCCGACCGCGTTGGTGATGCCTTGGCCGAGCGGGCCGGTGGTGGTTTCGATGCCCGGCGCGTAGCCGTACTCGGGGTGGCCCGGCGTCTTGCTGTGCAGTTGGCGGAAGTTCTTCAGATCGTCGATCGACAGATCGTAGCCGGTCAGGTGTAGCAGGGCATAGATCAGCATTGAGCCGTGGCCGTTGGACAGCACGAAGCGGTCGCGGTCGGCCCACTTGGGGTTGGCCGGGTTGTGCTTGAGATTGTGACGCCACAGCACTTCGGCGATCTCGGCCATGCCCATGGGCGCACCGGGGTGACCCGACTTGGCTTTCTGGACGGCATCCATGGCCAGTGCGCGAATCGCGCCGGTGATCGGGTTGAACTGGGGCAGTGTGACGTTGCGCTCAGACGACATCGCTCTCTCGCGGCTCATGGGCCAGATGGGGGAAAGGCGGAATTATCGTCGAAATGGACGCGCTTGGGTACCCGCTTGTGCGTCGCAGCAGCCCGGTGGGCAGTATGTTATTGGCCGGATTATTTTCATGGAATCATTGTCTTGCCATGAAAATCAGACCCACTGACGGCGACGCTCCATGAGTTTCCAGATCAGGGGCGTGAGGACGAGTTGCATGGCCAGGTCCAGCCGGCCGCCCGGCACGACGATGGTGTTGGCGCGTGACATGAACGAGCCGCTGATCATGTTGAGCAGGTAGGGGAAGTCTACGCCACGGGGGTCTTTGAAGCGCACGACGACCATGGATTCTTCGAGCGTCGGGATGTCGCGCGACGAGAAGGGGTTGGAGGTGTCGACCACTGGCACACGCTGGAAATTGATATGGGTGTGCGAGAACTGCGGGACGATGTAATGCACATAGTCGTGCATGCGTCGCAGGATGGTGTCCTGAACCGCGTCTTTCGAATAGCCGCGCAAGCGGGTATCGCGATGCAGTTTCTGAATCCATTCCAGGTTGATGGTCGGCACCACGCCGATCAGCAAATCGACATGGCGCGCGATGTTGACGTCTTCGGTCACCATCGCACCGTGCAGGCCTTCGTAGAAGAGGCAGTCGGTGCCCACCGGCAGGTCTTCCCATTCGGTGAAGGTGCCCATCGGCAGGTTCCAGCGCAGCGATTGCGCCTCGTTGTGTACATAGTGGCGACGCCGGCCGGTGGCCGAATCGCCATAGGCGCGGAAGATCTGCTCCAGGTCGGTGATCAGGTTGGCCTCGGGACCGAAATGGCTGATGCCGCGCTCGCCGCGGGCTTCGGCTTCGTCGATGAGGCGTTTCATTTCGTCGCGCGGATAGCGATGAAAACTGTCGCCCTCGATCACCGCGGCGTTCACGTTCTCGCGATGAAAGATCGCCTCGAATGTGTGTTTGACCGTGGTTGTGCCCGCGCCCGACGAGCCGGTGACGGCAATGATCGGATGCTTCATCGACATGAAATGACTCCGGAGAAAAACCGACGAAAATCAGGAATGACTGGACACCCAAGTGCGCCACTGCTGGAACAGGCCGGGACTCGCCGCGGCGATGACGCCGCGCTTGACCGCCGGGCCGGCCATCAGGTCGCCGCCGTCGAGGGCCGCGCTTTCGCCGCCCGCCTCTTGCAGAATCAGGCGGCCGGCGGCGTAGTCCCACAACATCTGGCCGCCGTGAATGTAAACGTCGAGTCGGCCCGCTGCCACAAAACACCATTCCAGCGCGCTGGAGCCGAAGTTGCGCTGCGAATAATAAGGCGGACGCACGGCCAGTTCATCGGCCAGATGGTGGCTGACCCGCTTGAAATCCACGCCGGCAACGGCTTCGCTCAGGCGTTCGGCCGGTTGGCGCAGGGGCAGCTCCGTGCCGTTCAGATAGGCGCCGGCACCAGCGGCGGCGTAGAAGCACTCGTCGGTCACCGGGTTGTACACCACGCCGAAGCGCGGTTCGTGGTCCATCAGATAGGCGATGGACACCGCGAAAAAAGGCACGCCGTTGGCGAAATTGGTGGTGCCGTCGATGGGGTCGATACACCACAGGCCGCGCTTGCCTTCCGCCCACAGACGGGCTTGCTGCTCGGGGCTCATCTCTTCGCCCAGCACCGGGCCGGGCGCCAGGTCGGGCAAGGCTTTGGAGAACATCCGCTGCGACTCGAGGTCCGCTTCCGTGAATAAGGAGCCGTCGCTTTTTTTCTGGCGTGCTGTATTGAGGTGTCTTGGCAGGATCACGTCGCGGGCGATATCGCGGACGACGGATTCGAGGGCACGGGCGCGGGACAGACGCTTGGCGGCGGTATTCATGCGCAAAATTCCTGCTGTCGGGGCGGTGCGGCGATCTGGCAGCCGGTGCCCCAAGGAGCTGCCGGATGCCGGCGAACCGGGGCGGGCAACTCCGTTGAATTGGAGGCGACAATCGGGTGAGTCGGGCGAAGCGCCGAGCACTGGAATATCCAGGCAAAGCCGACCTTATAATAGCATGATGACTCATCGATTCTTTTGCCCCGGCCCCCTGTCCGCGGGCGCCTCCGTGGTGTTGCCCGATGACGCCGCCCACCATGCAACGCGGGTCTTGCGCCTGCGCGCCGAGACCGCGATCGAGGTGTTCGATGGCGCAGGGCAGGCGCACCCGGCCACCTTGGTGTCCATCACATCGCCGGTGACGGCCGTGCTCGGGCCGGCACTTCCGTTGGAGCCTCCGCCGCGCTGCCGGATTACTCTGGTGCAGGCGCTCGCCAGCGGCGACAAGATGGATTGGGTGGTTCAAAAGGCGGTGGAGCTGGGCGTGGAGGTGATCCAACCCGTGGCGGCCAAGCGGTCGGTGCTGCGGCTGGACGGCGCGCGGGCCGAGAAGCGGCTGGCACATTGGCAGAAAGTGGCCGTGTCGGCGTGCGAACAGTGCGGGCGGAATCGCCTGCCACAGGTGATGCCGATCTTGTCGCTTGAGCGCTGGCTGACTGGCGCGTCCGGCGGCTGGGTGCTGGCGCCGGCGGCGCCGCAGGCCTTGCGTGCGCGCCCGGCACCAGAAAATGCACAGATCACCTTGCTGGTCGGCCCCGAAGGTGGGTGGGACGATACCGAACTGGCCGCCATGGCGATCCGGGGTGTCGAGGCGGTATCGCTTGGGCCGCGCGTGTTGCGCACCGAAACCGCCGGTCTGGCTGCCGTGGCGGCCATCCAGGCGCTGTGGGGTGACTACTGATCAGTCGCCGTAATGGACGGGAGAGGGCATGTTTGAATCCGCAGAGTTGGGCCACCGTATCGACAAGGCCGTGTACGAGGCTGAAGTGCCGTTGTTGCGGGCCGAGTTGCTCGACGCCCAATTCGATTTGCGCGAACTGGCCGAATGCGCCGTGGTGGTGCTGATCAATGGCGTCGATGCCGCCGGCAAGGGCGAAACAGTCAATCTGCTTGGCGAGTGGATGGACCCGCGCCACCTGGTCATCCGCGCCTTTGACCGGCCCAGCGATGAAGCGCGTCAGCGCCCGCCCATGTGGCGCTTCTGGCGCAGCCTGCCGCCCAAGGGGCGCATCGGCATTCTGTTTGGCAACTGGTATCACGAACCGATTCAGCAGCGGACCGATCGTCAGATGATGGCGTCGCGTCTTGACCAGCGTCTGGATGAGATCAACCGCTTTGAAGCCATGTTGGCGCGCGAAGGCGTGTTGCTGATCAAGTTCTGGTTTCATCTGTCGCGTGATCGCCAAAAAGCGCGGCTCAAGAAACTCGCGGCCGACCCGCTGACGCGATGGCGCGTGACCGCCGCGGACTGGCGCAATTACAAGCAGTACAACAAGTTGCGGGATGTGGCCGAGCATGTGCTCCGACACACCGATACCGCCGAGGCGCCGTGGATTGTTGTGGATGGCTTCAACGCGCGATACCGCGCATTGCGCGTCGGGCGAACCTTGCTGGCGGCGATGCGCAAACGCTTGGGCGTGGCGCGCCAGTGGCAGACGCGCTTGAGTGTGGCGCCGATGGCGCCTGCCGATGACGGGCTCACTCTGCTCGATGCCCTGGTGCTCGACCAGCCGATGAGCAAGTCTGACTACGGCCGAGCGCTCGAACGTCTGCAGGGCCGGCTGGCTCTGCTCACCCGCCGGGCGAACTTCAGCCAGCGTGCGCTGGTGCTGGTATTCGAAGGCATGGATGCTGCCGGTAAGGGCGGTGCGATCCGGCGGGTGACGGCGGCGCTCGATGCCCGGCAGTATCAGGTGGTGCCGATCGGCGCACCCACCGAGGAGGAGCGGGCGCAGCCCTACCTGTGGCGCTTCTGGCGACATCTGCCGCGGCGCGGCAAGGCGGTGATCTTCGACCGCTCGTGGTATGGCCGTGTTCTGGTCGAGCGGGTCGAGGGCTTTTGCAGCGAGGCCGACTGGATGCGCGCCTATCAGGAAATCAATGATTTCGAAGACCAGCTGACCGACGCCGGTGCGGTGGTCGTCAAGTTCTGGCTGGCGATCAGCCAGGACGAACAGCTGGCGCGCTTCAACGAGCGCGCCAACGAGCCGCACAAGCGCTTCAAGATTACCGATGAAGACTGGCGCAATCGCGAGCGTTGGCCAGACTACGCGCGCGCGGTGAGCGACATGATCGACCGGACCAGCACCGAGGTGTCGCCCTGGACGCTGATCGAGGCCGACAACAAACGCTTCGCGCGGATCAAAGTGCTCGAAACCATCTGCGATCGGCTGGAGGCCGCGCTGGACTGAGGCGCGTGTCGGTTCGGTCGGCGCAGCATCTGGCCGGGGGATCACGCTAGAATAATCGTATTGGCTGCGACTTGCGGCGCCCGGACCACATGACGGAGTACCCGTGCAGGACACACTCACCGATCTCGATCCCGCTGACGAACTGAGCCAGAATTTTGTGGCCTGGGTGCGCGGTGCCGCCCCGTATATTCATGCCTTTCGCGGCAAGACCTTCGTGATCGGCTTTGGGGGTGAGATTGCCGCCGGTGAGCAGGCGCAGAAGCTCGCTTACGACTGCAATCTGTTGTCGGCGCTGGGCATCCGGCTGGTGCTGGTGCATGGCGCCAGGCCGCAGATTGATGCCGAACTGGCGCGCCGGGGCGTGGAGTCGCGTTTTCACAACAACGTACGCGTCACCGACGCCGATGCGCTCGATGGCGTAAAAGCGGCAATCGCCGTGACACGCCTGGAGCTCGAAGCGCTGCTGTCGCAGGGTTTGCCCAACACGCCAATGGCCGGCAGCTATATTCGCGTGACCGGCGGCAACTTCATCATTGCCCGGCCTGAGGGCGTGGTTGATGGCGTGGATCTGCAATTCACCGGGTCGGTGCGCAAGATTCTGGCCGAAGAGATTGCGGCTGATCTTGACCAGCAAAACGTGGTGCTCATCTCGCCTCTGGGCGTGTCGCCGTCGGGGGAGATCTTCAACCTCACGGTCGAAAACGTCGCCGAGGAGGTGGCAGTCGCCTTGTCGGCCGAAAAGCTGCTGTATTTGTGCGATGCGCCGGGGCTGCTTGATGTCGATGGTCAGCTGATCGATTCCATCACCGCCGACGCGGCAGAGCGCATGCTTCAGGCGGGCCAGGGGCTGACGGAGGACCTCGACTTGTACCTGCCGTGTGCGATTCGCGCCGTGCGCAAGGGCGTCAACCGGGTTCACTTGATCGATCGGGATCGTGATGGCGCCTTGTTGCTTGAATTTTTTACGCACCAGGGTGTGGGCACTGTGGTATCGCGCGACGTGCTGTTCCGCTTGCGCGAGGCGTCGGTCGACGATGTCGGCGCACTGGTCAGCCTGCTCGCCCCGCTCGAAGCCGATGGCACGCTCGTGCGTCGTGGGCGGGAGCTGCTGGAGCAGGAAATCACCCGGTTTTCGGTGGTCGAACACGATGGCATGTTGGTCGGCTGCGCGGCGCTGTATCCTTTTAGTGAGGAGCGCGCTGCAGAGCTGGCCTGCCTGGCCGTGATGCCGGAATACCGGGAAGCCGGCTTGGGTGAGATGCTGCTGCGGCGTATGGAGCGGCGTGCGCGCGAGCAGTCGCTCGAAGCCTTGTTTGTACTCACCACGCGTACCGCGCACTGGTTTCGCGAGCGTGGGTTTGTTGAAGTCGGGCCGGAGCGCTTGCCGTCGCAAAAGCGCGATCTGTACAACTTTCAGCGTCGGTCGAAAGTGCTGGTCAAGCGCATCAAGTAAAGACCATAACCAACGACCGCGGACTCCCCATCGGAGGCGGTCATGGCGCGAGGGGCGGGAAAGAAGCACTGGACAATACCGCTATGGCAAGCGCTGCTGGTGGGTTTGGCTGCGTTGCTCGGGGCGGGGTTGGCCAGGGCCGGCGGCGCCGGGGACGCGGCCGAAGCTTTGGCCGCGGCATTGGCCAGTGGCGCGACGGCATTGCTGTTTCTTGGACCGGCCTATCGGCGGGGCGTGGCGGCGAAGCGCCTGAAGCTGATTGCCGAAACCGGCGCAGGGGCCGAAATGGCGTTTTCGGCCGACGGCCGCCTGATGTGGGTCAGCCCTGCCATCGCGACGCTCTCTGGCTATTCGGCCGATGAGTGCGTTGCGGCGCCGGATCTCATCAATTTGCTGGTCGATGAACTGGATCGAGGCTATGCGCGCGAGCAATGTGCGCGCGCCATGGCCGGAGAGACCGGTCAGAGTGAAATGCGCTTGCGACACCGGCAAGGTGCGGCGGTCTGGGTCACGTGTTTCTGGCGCCCGGTGCGCGATGATGGCGGCCAGCTCCAGATGATCCGGATGTCCATTGTGAGCGATCAGGCGCGCAAGACGACGGAGCTCCAGCTGCTCGAGACGGTCGCCGCTCTGCGTCGGGCGCAGGGCTTGAGTGAGCACTATTTGTCTCGTAATCGTGATGAGCGTCAGCGTCTCCAGGCGCTGCTGGATGTCATTGAGCTCGGCATTCTGTTTGTCGATGCCGACCGTCGGGTCCGTTATGCCAACCCGGCCTTGCTGCGGATCTGGGGTTTCGGCGGGACGGGCGAAGGTCTTCTCGGCGTGCGAGATGCGCGTTTGTTGGCCGAAGCGATGGCGCAGCTGGAGGCGGCGGAGGACTATCGTATTCACGTGGATGTGGTCCAGAAGCAGCGCGGCCGGTCGGAACCCTATGAGTTGCGCTTGATCAATGGTCGCCGGCTTCAGGAGGTGTCCGCCATGGTCACCGCCGAGGGGACGACACGCTCGCTGGGGCGCTTGTGGGTTTTCGAGGATGTGACGGAACAGCGCCGCGCGTCGGAGGATTTGTTACGTCTCGCTGAGCGTGATCCGCTGACCAATCTCTACAATCGCCGACGTTTTCATGATGCGCTGGAGTCGGGCCTGGCGGGCGCTCAGCGTGGACAGACGCAGATCGGCTTGATGATGTTCGATCTCGATGGTTTCAAGCCGATCAACGACTCGCTCGGGCATCAGACCGGCGACGAAGTGCTGGTGGCTGTGGCGACATCGATTCGCCGCGTTGTGCGTCGTAATGAGCAACTGTTTCGCGTCGGCGGCGATGAATTTGCGATCTTGATTGCTGAAGCGAACGAACTGGCGTTGCAGGAATTGGCGCAACGGGTGGTGACTGAGGTGGCGGGCATCAAGATCGCCGGCGCGTCCATTAGCGCGAGTGTCGGTTACGCCTGCTACCCCGATGACGCGCCGTCGGTGGATGCGCTCGTGGCGGCGGCCGACTCGGCCATGTACCGCGCGAAATCGGCGGGTAAGAACTGCTGGCAAACCTGCGCGGCGCGTGGGCGTCATCGGTCCTGACGGGCGGCAGCGTCTTTTCCGTTAAAATGCGGCCTTGATGATCCATCGATTTCGACACAGGTGAAGACAATGGCAAGAATGGTTCAGTGCGTGAAACTCGGTCGTGAGGCGGAAGGGCTGGATCGCCCCCCGGTGCCCGGCGAAATGGGCAAGCGGGTGTTTGAGAATGTCTCCAAGGAGGCTTGGGGCCAGTGGGTCAAACACCAGACCATGCTGATCAATGAAAACCGCTTGAACCTGATGGATGTTCGCGCGCGAAAGTATCTCGCCGAGCAAATGGAGCGTTATTTCTTTGGTGGTGGTGCGGATGCGATTGGTGGCTATGTGCCGCCGACCGACTGAGGCGCTTCGCGCCAAACAAAAAGGGACGGCGATGCCGTCCCTTTTTTTCGCCCGTTGAGCGGTTTCAGTCGGTGTTTGCAGCGCGCTCGATATTGGCCAGACCGGTGTGACGCACATCCTGACCCTTGACCATGTAGATCACGTACTCGGCCACGTTCTTGGCGTGGTCGCCAATGCGTTCGATGGCTTTGGCCATGAACAGGATGTCGATGCCACGCGAAATCGTGCGTGGGTCTTCCATCACAAAGGTGATCAGCTGACGGATGATGCCCTTGAATTCCGCATCCACCTCGCGATCCTGGCGCACCACTTCAGCGGCGGCGCTCATGTCGAGGCGGGCAAAGGCGTCGAGCGCCTTGCGTAGCATGTCGATCGCCAGGTTGGCAGCGTGGCGCAGCTCGATTCGGGGCACAAAGGCAGAGTCACTCGAATGCAGGCGTTTGCTCATCTTTGCGATTTTTTTGGCTTCATCGCCGATACGTTCCAGATCGGTAATGACCTTGACGACAGACATTACCAAGCGCAGATCGTTGGCCGCCGGCTGGCGTTTGGCGACGATCTGAACGCAGGCATCGTCAAGCTCCAGCTCAAGCAGGTTGATGCGGTGGTCCTGGTCGACGACCTCCTCCAGGGCATCCAGATCGCCCGTGGCGAGCGCTTCGATGGCCTTGGCGATCTGCAACTCGACCATGCCGCCCATCTGGAGCACGCGGGTGCGGATGCTTTCAAGCTCGAATTCAAATTGCTTGGAGGTGTGTTCAGTCATGGGGTCAATCGTGCCGGGAGAGTCGAAGGGGGCAAAATACTTAATCTAGATGACAGTTTGATGTCACACCGCATCAATGCGACGGACGCCGCCGGGTGCCGCAAGCAACAAGGTGTCTGCACCGCGACGCGCAAAGAGCCCATTCGTCACGACGCCGACGATCTGGTTGAGCTCGCTCTCGAACGCGATGGGGTCGGCGAGCTGTAGCCCATGCACGTCGAGGATCAGGTTGCCGTTGTCAGTGATGAAGCCTTCGCGCAGGACCGGGCGGCCGCCGAGCGCAGTCAATGCTCGCGCGACCTGGGCGCGGGCCATGGGGATGATCTCGACCGGCAAGGGGAAGCGGCCCAGCGTCGCGACCTGCTTGGTGGCGTCGCAGATGCAGACAAAGCGAGTGGCCACTGCCGCGACAATCTTTTCGCGCGTCAGTGCGCCACCGCCGCCTTTGATCATGGCCAGTGAGGCATCGATTTCGTCGGCGCCGTCGACATAGACGGGCAGTTCGGTGACGTCATTCAGGTCGAACAGCGTGATGCCGTGCGCGGCCAGGCGCTGGGCGCTGGCCTCAGAACTGGCGACCGCACCCCGGATCCGGTCTTTCATGCGGCCCAGGCCATCGATGAAGAAGTTGGCGGTCGAGCCGGTGCCAACGCCGACAATGCTGCCATGGATCACGAAATCGAGGGCGGCTTCGGCTGCGGCTTGTTTCAGTTCGTCTTGGGTCATGTGTCGCTGGTGTCTAGGCGGTGGAATGGCTGCATTCTACCGAAATGCGCGGCCGTCGATCTTGTGAAACCCTGTCACGTGCCTTGTTGCGCGTGATTCGACAGGCCATGATGTCGCGACACGAACAGATTGAAGGAGAGCGCAACATGGGATTGCTTGATCAACTGGCCGGACAGGTGCTCGGCGGCGGTAGCAGCAGCGTGGAGAATCCGATGGTGGAGATCGTCAAGGCGCTGATCCAGAACAGCGAAGGCGGCTTGCCCGGCTTGTTGTCGCGTCTGCAGTCGGGCGGACTGGGCGGTGAGGTGGCGTCCTGGTTGGGGCAGGGCGAGAATCAGCCGGTCGGTGCGGATGCGCTGAGTCAGGCGATTGGCCCGGATACCTTGGCGCAGGTGGCCAGTCAGTTCGGCATGAGTCAGCCGGAAGCGGCCTCGGGTTTGGCCGGCTCTTTGCCGCAGTTGATCGATATGCTCTCGCCGAATGGGCAGGTCGATGACAATTCGGTGATGCTTCAACAGGGGCTGTCGATGCTGGGCGGGCTGTTTGGCAAGCGCTAGAACACCAGTCGCTGTCAGAAAGGAAAAGCGCGCCGGCCGGCGCGTTTTTTTTGAGTCGCTCAGGCTTTGACCGGTTGTTCCGCGCGCTCCAGCTCTGGCGCGCTGCCGACGCGAACACCATCGGGTAGATGCAGGGTGCGCGTGGGGAATGCGATCTCTGCGCCGTGCCGGTCGATGATGGCCGCCACTTGCAGCAGGACATCCTGCTTGACCTGGTGGAACTCCACCCATTTTGTGGTGTGGGTGAAGGTGTACACGAAGAAATCGACCGACGAGGCATTGAAGGTATTGAAGTGCACGATCATGGTTTGATCGTCAGCAATGTCGGGATGATCGATCAGCATCTGCCGGACGTCATCGGTAATCGCTTGCATCTTGTCGAGGTCGTCATATCGGATGCCGATGGTTTCGTTGATGCGTCGATGGGTCATCCGGGCCGGGTTTTCGACGGAAATCTGGGTGAAGATCGCATTGGGGACGTAGAGCGGCCGCTTGTCGAAGCGGCGGATGCGGGTCAAGCGCCAGCCGATGTCCTCGACGGTGCCTTCGATGTCTTTGTCAGGAGAGCGGATCCAGTCGCCGATCGCGAAGGGGCGGTCGAGATAGATCATCAGCGCGCCAAAGAAGTTGGCCAGCAAGTCTTTGGCAGCAAAGCCGATCGCAATGCCACCGACACCGCCAAACGCGAGTACGCCCGAGATGCTGAAGCCGAGCGACTGAAGGGCGATGAGCGCTGTGGTGATGATGACGGTGATGCGTAGCAGTTTGCCGATGGCGGCCACCGTCGAGAGGTCCGCAGGCTGTCCGAGTGCTTCGCCGCGCGCGATGATGGCGTGCTCGGTGTTGCCGATCAGACGGGTGAGTGCCCACGCGATCAGCGCAATCACCCCGACCTTGCGCATCGGGTCGACCGCATCGAAGATGGGGGCGTCGGTATGCTGGCCGACCATGTCGGCTGCAAAGGCGATGCCGAGCAGCCAGATCAGCATCCGCAGGGGGCGGCCGAGCGCCTCAAGTGCGGCGTCATCCCAGACCAGCGAAGTCTTTCGGGCTGCCGCGATCAGACGCGTGAGGACGCGACTGATCACGAAATTCGCCACGACAACGGCGAGGACGACGAGAAACACTTGAGAGGTCAGGCCGCTCTGCGTGGCATCAAAGCCCAAGGTAGTCAGCCAGTGAGTCAGATGTTCCATGAGTATGCGTGGTGTGTTGTTGCGATGGATGACACATGGAGAGGCCGGCGGTGGGGATGAAAGCGGCCGTCCCGTGCGCTGCGCAATGAAAAACGGGGGTGCTGCCCCCCATGTGGAAGGCGGCACCCCCGGATGATAACAGGCTGTTTGTGAGCGGGCCTTATACGGTGCCGCGGACAACCATCACCGAAATGCTCACTTTCTTGAGCAGTTTTTCAGCCACGCTGCCGAGCAGCAGGCGTTGCACGCCGCGACGCCCGTGTGAGCCGACGATCAGCAGGTCGGCGCCCAATTGGACGACGGCCTGCACGATCTGATCGGAGGTTGAGTGATGCTCGGAAGCGAGCAGTTTGCTTTCCGGCTTGGTGCCGGCGGCGGTCGCCGCGGCGACGGCGCTTTCGAGCACGCTTTGGCCCTCTTTGATCAGGGCTTGCTGAACAGCGTCCCGGCTGGCCAGGGTGACGCGGTTGAAATGCGCAAATAGCGCCTCATCCACGGCATGCACGACGGTCAGGCGGGCGCCGCTGGCGGCTGACAGGGCGGCCGCCTCTTCAATGGCGCGTTGTGAGGTGGGGCTGTCGTCAACGGCAACGATGATGTGCTTGTACATCTGGGGCCTCGAATTCGGTGGGTTTCGGGGAGGGAAGTATTGGTGCTGTGCAGCGTACCACCGAGAAGGCGTATGCCGTTATCGGCGTTTTCCCCAAGTCGCCGGTGTGTTGCGGACTACCCAAAAGAAAACCCCCGCCGAAGCGGGGGTTGTCCGAACACCCAGGGGTGTTTCTACTTAGTGGGTCGCGCCACCTGCACCACGCGGGGTACGGATGGACTCGACCAGATCCTGGATGTGCTGCGGCGGCTCAACGGTCATCTTGGCAACCATGATGGCGACTGCGAAGTTGACGATGGCACCGATCGCACCGAAGGCGTTCGGCTGAATGCCGAGGAACCAGTTGGGGCCCAGGTCACCCAGGAACTCAGTGCCCTTGATGAAGAGGATGCCCTTGTGCTGGAACACATACAGCATGGTGACCGAGATACCCGCGATCATGCCTGCGATCGCACCTTCCTTGTTCATGCGCTTGTAGAAGATACCAAGCATCAGCGCGGGGAAGATGGAGGCGCCAGCCAGACCGAAGGCGATTGCCACGGTACCTGCGGCGAAGCCCGGGGGGTTCAGGCCAAGGTAGCCAGCCACCACGATCGCGCCAGCCATCGAGATACGACCTGCGCGCAGTTCGGATTTCTCCGAAATGCCCTTCATGAACACGCCCTTGAGCAGGTCATGAGAGATGGCGGAGGAGATGGCCAGCAGCAGACCAGCAGCCGTCGAGAGCGCAGCGGCCAGACCACCGGCTGCGACCAGGGCGATCACCCAGTGCGGCAGCTTGGCGATTTCCGGGTTGGCCAGCACGATGATGTCGCGGTCGACCTTGACCATCTCGTTGCCTTTCCAGCCGAAGCCTTCGGCTTTCGCGGCCATTTCCGGGTTCTTGTCGTTGTAGTACTGGATGCGACCGTCGCCGTTCTTGTCTTCGAACTGCAGCAGACCGGTCTTTTCCCAGTTCTTGAACCACTGCGGACGCTCTTCGTACGACAGGTTGCCTTCCGGCGAACCGATTTCACCCGTCTGGATGGTGGCATGCAGGTTCAGGCGAGCCATGGCACCAACCGCCGGAGCCGTGGTGTAGAGGATCGCGATGAACACCAGCGCCCAACCCGCGGACGAACGTGCGTCGGACACCTTCGGCACCGTGAAGAAGCGAACGATCACGTGGGGCAGGCCCGCGGTACCGATCATCAGCGACAGGGTGTAGACGAACATGTCGAGACGGCCGGCAATGGTCTGGGTGGTGTATTCCTTGAAGCCCAGTTCCGTCACCACGAGGTTCAGCTTGGCCAGCAGTGTCATGCCGGAGCCGTCTGCCATCGTTGAGCCGAGGCCCAGCTGCGGCAGCGGGTTGCCGGTGAGGTTCATGGAGATGAACATTGCCGGGATGGTGTAGGCGAAGATCAGAACCACGTACTGTGCGATCTGCGTGTAGGTGATGCCTTTCATGCCGCCCAGGGTGGCATAGAAGAACACCAGCGCCATGCCGATGTACAGGCCGGTGTCGTAATCCACTTCCAGGAAGCGCGAGAACGCCACGCCAACGCCTTTCATCTGACCGATCACGTAAGTGATGGAAGCCAGGATCAGGCAGACGACGGCAACGATGCGGGCCGTGTTGGAGTAGAAGCGATCACCGATGAATTCCGGCACGGTAAATTTGCCGAATTTCCGGAGGTACGGCGCCAGCAGCATGGCCAGCAACACGTAGCCGCCCGTCCAGCCCATCAGGAACAGCGAAGCGCCGTAGCCGTTGTAGGCGATCAGACCGGCCATGGAGATGAAGGAGGCTGCCGACATCCAGTCAGCGCCAGTGGCCATGCCGTTGGCGATGGGGTGAATGCCGCCGCCGGCGACATAGAATTCGCCGGTGCTACCAGCGCGTGCCCAGAAGGCGATACCGAGGTACAGGGCAAAGGTTGCCCCGACGACGATATAGGTCAGTGTTTTCAGATCCATTCGTCAGTCTCCTCAGTCTTCGTGAACGTCGTGTTCGCGGTCGATCTGACCCATCCGGTGGGCGTAATAGAAAATCAGCGCCACAAAGATGTAGATCGAACCCTGCTGTGCGAACCAGAAACCGAGCGGGTAACCGCCCAGCATGATGCTGTCAAGCATCGGCTGCAGGATGATGCCGAACCCGAAGGACACGACAAACCAGATAATGAGCACGGTGGTCAGCAGGCCGAGCGTGGCGCGCCAGTATGCGTCGCCTGACCCTTGTGGCTTCTCCATCGCCTATCTCCTCTCAAATATTATTGAATGCCATTTCCGGACGGCGTCCGATGGCGGTAGCCAGAGTGTTTCCTGGCGCCCTCCACCAGCACACCGGGTCAGTGAGTGGACAAACCACGCGCTGCCGGAAAGTGACGGGCAGATGGAGTATCGAGAGGAAAGCTTACAGAAACCTTAATGCGCTTTATCGAGGCATTAATTTGACCGCGGGTGTCGGCCGTGGCGGCTTACTCGCCGGATGACGGGAAGCGGGTGCGCGGCTCGCCGGGTGCGGATTCACGCACCCAGTCGCGGTCGAGCCGGTTCATGTAGCTGACGTAGATGCCAATGATGATCAGGTAGATCAGCAAGGAACCTTGGGCGAAGAGATAGAAGCCAAAGGGAAAGTTGAACAAGGTGAAGCGGTTGAGCTCATCGGCGAAGTAGCCGGCGACGAAGGTGCTTATGAACCAGACGCACAGCAGCGCGACGGTCAGTCGGGTGTTGCGTTGCCAGTAAGCGCGTTGCGCGGGTTTGGGTTGCATCGGTCGCCTCCGGACCGAGTATCGGTCAGATCGCCACGGTGGGCAACGTCTGTGAGCGGCGCCGTGCTACGCGAACCAGCGACTGAGCCAGGGCAGCAGCCAAGGCGTCAGCAGGGCCGTGAGCAGGCCATTGGTGGCCATCGCCAGGGCGGCAAAGGCCCCCGTTTCCGCGCTGATCTGAAAGGCGCGCGCGGTGCCGATGCCGTGGGCGGCCAGCCCCATGGCAAAGCCCTGTACGGCGGGGTCGCGGGTGCCAAGCAGGCGGAACAGGCCTTGCGCCACCATGGCACCGAAAATGCCGGTCATGATGACCAGCGCCGCGGTGAGCGAGGGCAGCCCGCCAAGGGCTTCGGCAACGGCCATGGCGATCGGGGTGGTGACGCTTTTCGGGGCGAGGGAGATCAGCGATGCCTCACTGGCACCGAGCACGGCGCCGGCACCCCACGCGACCACGATGGCGGTTGCCGCGCCGCACAGCAGCGTGATGCCGAGCGGAATGGCCATGGCGCGCAGCCGCTGGAGCTGACCATAGAGTGGAATGGCCAGGGCGACCGTGGCGGGGCCAAGCAGGAAGTGAACAAACTGGGCGCCGTCAAAATAGGTGTCGTAGGGCGTCTCGGTGGCCCAAAGGACGCCAACCAGCACCAGCACGGCGATCAGTACCGGATTGACCAGCGGATGCCCGCCGGTGCGGCGATGGAGTTGCCAGGCGCCGAGGTAGGCGATCAAGGTCAGCGTCAGCCCGAGCAGGGGCGAGGCGGAGAGGTAGACCCACAGACCGCTGAAGTCGTGGCGGATCATGAGCCGCTCCCGCGGCGACGCAGGATGACGGTGAGTACCAGCGCGGAGACTGCCAGTGCGGCCAGCGTGCTGATCACCAGCGCAGCCAGCAAGGCTTGCCATTCGCTGGCGAGGCGGTCGGCATGGAGCATGATGCCGGCGCCGGCGGGGACGAAAAGCAGCGAAAGATGCCCAAGCAGTCCGTTGGCGGTGGCTTGCAGGTTTTTACCCGGCCCGCCGCGCAGAATCAGCGCGACAAACAGCAGCGCCATGCCGAGCACCGGGCCCGGCAAGGGAATGCCCAGGCCACGGGCGATGACTTCGCCAGCGAGTTGAAACACCAGTAGCAAGGTGATGGCGTTGAGCACGGGGGGGCCTCCTGGTCAGGTGAGCAGTATGTGTCCGATGGTGCGTAGCGCGATGCCAACGGCTCCGCCGATCACTGCCACGCGCCAGACGGCGGCGATGGGTCTGCCGGCCGAAATCAGCACCGCAATGCCCGGGATGTCGAGCGGATGCACCAGAAAACCGGCGCTGGCGTTGAGGCTGGCGACGCTGGCGGTGCCAGCGCGCAGCATGTCGTCCATCACGCCCATCATGGCGGTGCCACCACCGATGAATTTGGTGAGTGTGGGCAGGATCAGCGCGGGGTCGATGCCGAGCAGCACCAGGGTGGGCGCCAGTGCGCCGGTGAGGACATCGATGATGCCGCTGGCGCGCAAGCCGGCGACGGCGACCAGCGCCAGGACGAGCATGGGGATGGCGCCGATGGTGATCTTGAAGGCTTCGGCGCCGGCGCGGTTGATGACGTCGAGCACGCCTTTGGCGTCGTCGGCGACCGGGTGGCGCAGGGTTTCGTCAACGGCGTCTTCCTGGTCGGAGAGGTGTTTGCCGAATACGTGGTAAGTCGTTGCCGCGGCCGCCAGGCCGCCCAGCAGCGACAGGAGGAGGGTGGTGCCGAACGCCAGGCCCATGGTCGACATCGGGATCAGGACGTTGGCCTGACTCATGGCCATCACCATGGCCAGCGTCGCGGCGATATGCCGTGGCGAGGCGCCTCGCTGAGCCATCATGGCCAGCGTGGCCACCGGCGCGGCGAAACTGACAAAGTTGATCTGCAGGGCGGCAAATACGCCGAGGCCGGTCAGACCGGCCGGGCGCAGCAGGGGCGCGAGCTGGCGGACCAGCCAGTCGAGTACGCCGCGCGCTTCGAGCAGGCGCATCAGTGACAGCATGACGACCATCACCGGCAGCAGCACAAACAGGGCTAGTTCAACGCCTGCGCGGCCGGCGCGCAGTACAACATCGAAAATTTCGACCATTCTTGGAGAGTCCGGAGGTGTGCGGGCGCGACGGTGCGTCCGTCACGACGGTGGCCGAAGTTCAGCGCGCGTTTACGTTGGATGATTTGCCGACAACCGCCGAGACGCATCTCAGCCATCCTGGGGCCGCGTCATCCGAATGCTGCGTGACGAGGCGGCGTGGCGAGTCTCGTACGAACACGCGAGCGCTTCGGGCCGCCCGTATTCTAAGCGATCAGGTCAGGCTAGTCTGCGTTGGGGCGGTAGGCATCGAGCCAGGCGGCGAGATCGTCGGCGACCATTGGGCGGGCCAGCAGGTAGCCTTGCATTTCGTCGCAGCCGAGGGCGCGCAAGCGATCGCGCTGGCTGGCGGTCTCGACGCCTTCGGCCAGTACCTTCATGCCGAGCTGGTGGCCGAGTGGGACGATCATCTCGGCAATCCGCCCGCTTTGGGCGTGTTCGAGGGTATGGATGAAGGAGCGGTCGATCTTCAGCCGGTTGGCGGGTAGGCGGTGCAGGTAAGACAAGGACGAAAAACCTGTGCCGAAGTCATCAATGGCGATGGAGACGCCGCGAGCGCGGATGGCTTCGAGCAAGGTGCGGACCTGATTGATGCCCAGGGCCGCGACGGATTCGGTAATTTCGAGTTCCAGGCACTCGGGGCGAATGGACGAGCCGTCCAGCGCATGGTCGAGGATACTCAGGAAATTGGGTTGGCGCAGTTGCACGGAGGAGACGTTGACTGACATGCGCAAGCCCGTGTGTCCGTGCTGATGGAGCGACTCCAGAACACTTATCGACCGGCGAAGAATCCATTCTCCAATAGGGAGGATGAGGGCGGTCTGCTCGGCCACCGGGATGAATCGGTCGGGCGACACATGCGCGCCATTGTCGCCCCGCCAGCGCGTTAGCGCCTCCAGCCCCACCACTCGTCCAGACAAGAGGTCGAGCTGCGGCTGGAACACCGGGTAGAGCTGATCGCCTTTGGCCAGTGCCCGGTGCAACGCAATCCGCATCCGGTTGCGGTCGTGTGTTTCGTTGGCAATGGATTCGGAGTAGTAGGCGTGATGGTCGAGTCCGGCGGTTTTTGCACGTTTAAGTGCGATGTAGGCATTTTGTATGCCGTCCGAGCCGCTGCCCTGAACATCGCGCAAATGGACGATGCCGGTGCTGACGGTGAGCGGGTGATCGACCTGATCGATGTTGAATGGCGTGCTGAACAGGCGGCCGATGGCTTCCGGAGTGAGGTGCTCGCATCGGCCCAGCAGTCCGAAAACGTCGCCAGACACCCGGGCGACGAAACACCCGGGAAACTCTTTGCTCAATCGCTGTGCAATGGCGCGCAGCAGCTGGTCTCCGTAGGGGTGCCCGAGGAGGTCGTTGACCGCCGAAAACTGATCGATATCGACAAGGGCCAAGGCCTGTTCGTTGCGGCCGGCGCTGTCGATGGCGCGATCCAGCTCTCTCAGCATGGCTGAGCGGTTGGGCAGGCTGACCAGACGATCAAAATAGGCTTGATCGCGCAAGGCGCTGACCAACCGGATGTTCTGTGCGCACAAGGACATATTGGTGCAGAACATGTGCAGCAGGCTTTGGTCGAGCTCGTGGATTGGCTCATTGGAGTCGACGAAAACCGCGTAGGCGTGTTGATCCTGGGTTTCAAAGAACAGCGTGACGCTGTGCGCTTCGATCAGGTTGCGGCGTTCGCTCAGGCTGTGTCGCAAGGCCGTGGTGATTCTTGGTTCGTCGATGTTGTCGAACGGCTTGTCGGTCAGCCCGCTGAAGCGGCCCGCGGCGGCGATGATCTCAACGTCGGCGACACTGCCGTTCTGAGCCAACTGCTGTGGCGTGCTGGCGCAGACCAGGCCTTCGGGCGGCACCCCGATGAGGCTGGCGATCTGGAGGATGATGCCTTCGGCGAAACTGCGCAGTCCCGAGCGGGTCATCACGTCGTTACTGGCAGCGATGACCTTTTCCAGCCCGCGACGGCTAGCGTCAAGGCGACGTAACTGCTCGTAGGAGCGCAGGGCGGCCGTGATGGTGGTGAACAGCTTGTTGCGGGTCAGTTCGTTCTTGGTTTTGTAGTCATTGATGTCGTACCGGCTGATCGCGTCCATTTCAGGCGCCTGACCGGGTTGCCCGGTACGCAAGACAATACGCAGATTGGTCAGTTGCAGCTCTTCGCGAATGGCGCTGACGATGCGCAGGCCGGCGTCCGGGGTTTCCATCACCACGTCGAGCAGCAGCACGGCGATGTCTTGTTCGCGGCGGAGGACGGCGAGAGCTTCGGCGCCCGAGTGAGCATGGAGGAACTCAACCGGGCGGCCAAGAATGGGGATGCCCTTGAGCGCGAAGCGTGTGGCTTCGTGGACGTCGGCGTCGTCATCCACCACCAGGATTCGCCACGGCGGTTGCGATGTCATCGGCGCGCCGCGCTTGGGCAGCTTTTCGTCAGCGAAGACGAACTGCCCCTCCCCCTCCGACATAGCGATCCTTCCTCTGAGTTTGGCCGTCGAGGGAGTTAACGAATGCCGCCGGCTTTTCTTGAGGGTTTGCCCACGGCGTCGAGGTCTTTTTTATCTCAGCGAGGCAGGGCGTAGTAGACCGTGAGAGCGCACCCAATGGAGATCACCATGCGGCGCAGCCAAATGGCCGGCAAGCGCCGGGCGAGGCGCGCCCCCAGGTAACCCCCTGCGACCGCCGTGACCAGCATGATCCAGGTGTGCGGCCAGCTGACTGCGCCAGCGACCACAAAAGTGACAACTGCGACGCTATAGATCACCGCAGACAACCAATTCTTGAGCGCGTTGATCTCGTTCAGATCGGTATGCTCCTGAATGGCCAGCGCCGCGATCATGACGATGCCCATACCCGCACCGAAGAATCCGCCATACACCGACACCAGGAACTGGAACACCGTGCCGCCCAGCCCATGACTCGGACCCGTTGTGCCGCGCACGCGCGCCAGCAAGCGCGAGAGTGAGCCGCTCAAGGCGAACAGAAGCGTGGCCGTGCCAAGCAACCACGGGATAAGTTGGGTGAATAGCCGATCCTGCACAGTGAGTAGCAGCAACCCACCCAGTAGCCCACCCAGGAGGGCAACAATTGAAAGCGGAAGCAGGCGGTCGCGGTATTTGTACAAGGCGTCGCGACTGGCCAGTGCCCCGGCCAGACTGGCCGGCCACAGCGCAACCGCATTGCTGGCATTGGCCATGACGGGCGGTACGCCAACGGCGAGTAGTGCGGGAAAAGAAAAGAAGGTGCCGCCACCGGCGACGGAATTCATGGCGCCGGCCATGAAGGCGGCAATGCCGATGAGGGCGATTTCGCTAGCGCTCATGGCGGGTGTGGGTGGCAGTTGCGGGTGAGACAGAGCACGCAGATGCGCTTTCGGCCGGTACCGCAGGCGGAGCCGACAGCACAGAGACCCAGCCCGCGGGCGCCTGAAGCATCCCGAGCGTTCAAACTGACACTGTGCATCATGCGCATCGGAGCGTTAGAGACGATAGCTCGAATGGGATCGCTGGGGCGCATAGAGCACTCCAGAATAGGCGCCCCGATACTACCGCGAGGTTTTGGATTGTTGCGAGCAGGGGACGGCCCCGCAGCGGCAGCGCAAAGCGCTTGGCTGCGCGCTGCTGAATATTCATCCGTGTTACCAGCAGGCTTGAACGGTGCCGCCGGTGGCTCCCTTGACGCCGGTTTCGGTGAGCGACAACGTGCCGCAGGTATCGCCAGCCTGGCTACCGGTGGGGGCCGCATTGAGCGTAAACGTCGTTTGGGTCGCCGCAGCAATGGTCAAGTTGTATGTTGCTGCGCCGCCATCAATCGGGCACTGGGCGGGGTAGAACGCTGCGGCTGGCGCGCCAGTGTCTCCCCCGCCTGTCGCAAGTCCCAGATACGACTGATTGGTAGAGAAGCGACGCTCCATTGCGGCGGCCATGCCGACCAGGGCGCCCGCGCAATCATTGCGCTTGGAGCGCAACACGTACTGCGTGTAGTTGGGGTAGGCAATGGCGGCAAGAATGCCGATGATCGCGACAACGATCATCACCTCGATGAGCGTGAAACCGCGGTGTTCATGGCGCGGGAAGGGCTGCGCTATGCGTTTCATTGCGCGCTCCCGTTGCCAAAGAGGTGAAGCTCGACGACCACGGTGTTTCCTTGGCCGTCGGCGTTCGTTTCCATGGCGATCTGCTTTCCAACCCATGCCGAAGAAACCGGCGAATAGGCCAGACCGCGATCGTCGGCGGTGATTTTCGTCGCTGTCGTGACCTTGAGCTTCCGGTCGCCGACGACAATGGTGGATGTCGCCGGGCTGACCGCTTTGATGATCCCGATTTCTTCAAGCGGGCGCTCTTGTGCGATGGCGCCGAGGCTCAGCAGCCCGATCATGCTGGCGAAGGTCAGGCGACACACAAATGTATGAATAGTCATGGCCGAAATTCCTTATTGCAGCTGCCGCCACGAAATGCGGCGACTCCCGTCGGATTGTTGAGTGCTCTTGTCGATGGTGCCAGTCGAGGTTGAGCCGTATTTGTGGGTCTTGCCGCCTGCGTCGCGAACCTGGCCCAAGCTCTTGATCATGCCGCCCACCACACGACGCCCGCTCACGACTTTGTTGTTGTATTCGTTGCTGCTGCCGTAAGTGCCGTCCCTGGACAAGTCGAACACGTTGTGGTCCGTCCGTCCGCCGGTGTAAGGCGCCAGTTCGATGATCCAGCTTGAGCCACCCCCAGCGCACGCATCATCGTCGGGGATGGAGCTCACATAGATGATGCGATCTTTCCAGAGGATCGGGTCGGTCAGGATGCGCTCGCCTTCCTTGACGTTGGTCGGCGGGATGAGATCGACCAGGAAGCCTCGATGATTCACGGTTGGGGTGTTTTGCGAGAACTGACGAATTTCCCAGACGTTGCCTTTGAATGATTGTGACCCTTCGTAGGTGATGCTCTGCACCAGCAGATCGCTTCGCGCCACTTTGGATGTCGTGCTGATACTGCCGCAACCCGTGCCAGAGACACCAATGCCGCACTCGTCCTGAACGCCATAGAGCGACTGCTTGCTCAGATCGGTGTTGTCGCCTGACTCAAAGTACTTGCCGGTCCCGAAATAGACCATCAGGCCTTTTGTGGGGTGCTTGCTGACCTGTACTTTGGCGGTGATCGGCTGCGCTTGCGCGGGGGAGCCTCCATCAGTCGCCTTGAACAGCGGCTTGCCGCCGAAAGCGACTTTCCAGTTGCTGTTGCTGCTGCCGGTAAAGTCAAACTTCCAGACATTGCCGTGCAAGTCACCGGCGTAGATCAGGTCAATCGATCCGTTCTGGTCGCTGTCGATGACGACGGGCGTCGCCAGGCCATTCGGGGTTGTCGAACTTCCGACGCCGGTATCGATTTTCTTGATCAGTGCGCCGG
>NZ_VMNK01000020.1 GCF_007625155.1 Denitromonas halophila
AACCATGCAACAAAATGGCTCTGGACCTACAATCATGAGCGTCCGAACATGGGCCTTGGAGGCATCACCCCGAAACAGAAATTGGCCCTCGTGCCATGACCTCTACTTCTGGTGAGCGCTAAAAACGGGGGGATTACCGGGCGGATAAGCGAAGCGTCTTCTGCCGGGTGAGGTTCTTGGCGGATGACGCTGCGCTTATCCGCCCTACGCGCGCTGTAGGTCAGGTGTTACTTCGGTCGTAATAGGATGATATGTACGCAAAGATAGCTTTTACGTATTGCTCCATCGTTCGAACACCTCCGCTCAACCGAGGTGGTTGGTTGCCGTGTGCAACGTGACCTCGGTCAATCAGAATTAAATCTCGTAGAACGCTATTAATCTCGCTTGGTATCACCTTTGATTCATTGAGCATCACTTTAATTGATGCATTTTTATTTTTTCCGCGCGCCGCTCTGTGCTTATTTTCGAATATTTCGAAGCAGATGCTCAAGCTCAATATGCTGCGCTCGTCCCGATTGTTCATGTATTCAGACACGCCAGAGAAAAAGTTTTGAAGTGCTATTTCTGTCGATGCTGACGTTGCAAGATGTAGCTGAATGTTCCTCCAGATAGTGGAATCAATCGATTTTTCGAAGCCGAGAGGAAATTGAAACTCGGTACAGGCCTCCCACGGACTGACGAGCGCTTTGTGTCGATTATGCCGTTCTTCCATTTTCAGCTTGCATGGAAGTTGATACGAGCTCAGTAGATGTGCTCGCAGACGCAACTCTTGGTCGAAAGGATTAATGTCCGAGGCAATCCACCATTGAAACGTCTTCTCCGATGTCGCTTGCAGGAATCGTTCAAGCCCAGGTGCCACGCCGCATTCTTCTCCGATTACATCAATACGGAGGCCATGGCAATATGTCTGCCCAACCTCTTTGGCGGCATACGCGGGCGGGCCCACAGAGACGCTGGTAACACGATCATCTGGAAGGCGCACGTAAGCTTGACAACAATCAGAGTGCGCGACGGGTACAAATGCGTCTTCGAAAGAAGATGCCTTGGCGGCATCTTTGTTTATCAAAAATGGAGGGTAAATTCGGTACGTGGTTTCGCCAACAGCAAATTCTATTACTGAAGTGATGTCATTGCGTGTTGTAAGGAGGGGTGCGCGTAATTCGATGAAATACGTACACGCGTCTTGCATGAATTCTTGGTTTTCATGGAATTCACAATCTGATCTATCTTTGCATGCCTTTCTGGTGAATGCGATATAGCGCTCACGATAATGTTTTTGTTCGGTCATTGCGTGATGGCTAGCCAATTTTAGTGATTCGTTCATAGTAATAAGTCACCCCTTCACACAAACCACCTGCTTCAAGGTGTGCACCACCTCCACCAGCGCGTCCTGCGCGGCCATCACGGCGTCGATATCCTTATACGCCATCGGGATCTCGTCAATCACTTCCGCATCCTTTCTGCATTCGACGCCGGCCGTCGCGCGCACTTGATCGTCGACGGTGAACTGCTTGCGCGCGGCCGTGCGGCTCATGACGCGTCCCGCGCCGTGGCTGCAGGAGCAGAAGCTTTCGGGGTTGCCTTTGCCGCGCACGATGTAGCTGGCGGCGCCCATGGAGCCGGGGATGATGCCGAGTTGGCCGGCCTGGGCGGAGACGGCGCCTTTGCGGGTGATGAAAACCTCGCGGCCGAAGTGGGTCTCTTTTTGCACGTAGTTGTGGTGGCAGTTCACCGCTTGCTGGTCGGCGGTGAAGGGCTTTTTGATGACGTGGCGGGCGGCGTCGATGAGGTGGGCCATCATCAGTTCGCGGTTGGCGCGGGCGAAGTCCTGCGCCCAGCCGACGGCTTCGACATAGTCGTCGAAGTGCTGCGCGCCTTCGGTGAAGTAGGCCAGATCGCGGTCGGGCAGGTTGGCGATGTGCTGGCGCATGTCGGTCTGGGCCAGTTCGATGTAGTGGCGGCCGATGGCGTTGCCGACGCCGCGCGAGCCGGAGTGGAGCATGAACCACACGCGGCCGGCCTCATCCAGGCAGACCTCGATGAAGTGGTTGCCGGTGCCGAGCGTGCCGAGGTGGGCGTGGTTGTTGGTCTTCTCCAGGCGGGGCGCCTGCTCGACAAGGCGGCGAAAGCCGGGTTGCAGGCGTTTCCAGGCGGCGTCCACGCTGGCGGGCGGTTTGCCCCAGCTGCCGTGGTCGCGCTTGCCGCGGGTCATGTCGCGGCCGTGGGGCACGGCTTTTTCGATGGCGCTGCGCAGGCCGTGGAGCTTGTCGGGCAGGTCGGCGGCGTCGAGCGTGGTGCGCACGGCCATCATGCCGCAGCCGATGTCCACGCCCACGGCGGCGGGGATGATGGCGCCGAGGGTGGGGATCACGCTGCCGATGGTCGAGCCCTTGCCCAGATGCACATCGGGCATCACCGCCAGGTGCTTGTAGATGATGGGCAGGCGGGCGGTGTGGATGAGCTGTGCGCGGGCGGCGTCTTCGACCGGCACGCCGTGGGTCCACAGCTTGATCGGGGCGGCGCCGGGCAGGGCGAGGGTGTCGTGGTCGGCGGTATGGGGCATGGCCAGTCCGGTGTGGGGCGTGTGTTGACGTTAGTGGCGCGGGCGGGGCGGGCGTTCAGCCGCCGCACTGGGCACGGATCAGTGTGCCGAGGGTGGCCACTGCGCGTTCGGACGCGTCGGTCCACGGGTGGCCGGTGTTGAGGCGGATGCACTGGTTGAAGCCGCGCGTGGCCGAAAAGATCGGGCCGGGGGCGATGCTGATGCCGCGCGCCAGCGCCTGGCGGTGCAGGGCCAGGGCGTCGGCGCCAGGGGGCAGGGCGATCCACACGAAGTAGCCGCCGCGCGGGCTGGCCAGCTGCACGCCGGGCGGAAAGTGCCGCTCGATGGCGGCAATGGCCCGCGCGGTCTGGCTGGCCAGGGCCTGGCGCAGACGGCGCAGGTGGTGGTCGTAGCCGCCATGGTGCAGGTAGTCGGCCAGCGCGGCCTGCAGGGGTACGGCGGTGCCGAGGCTGGTCGACAGCTTGAGCCGCTGCACCGCGCGGGCATGTCGGCCGGCAGCCACCCAGCCGACGCGGTAGCCCGGTGCCAGGCATTTGGCGAAGGACGACACATGCAGCACCTGCCCGGCGCTGTCGAGCGACTTGGCCGGCAGCGGGCGCGGCTCGCCAAAGTGCAGCTCGGCATACACGTCGTCTTCGATCAGCGGTACGTCGTGGCGCGCCAGCAGGCTCACCAGTTCGCGCCGGCGATCGTCTGGCACGCAGGCGCCGAGCGGGTTCTGGTGGTTGAGCATGAACAGGCAGGCGCGGATCGGGTGGCGGTCCAAGGCCTCGGCCAGTGCGCCCACGTCCACACCTTCGCGCGGATGGGTGGGGATCTCGATCACGCGCAGGCCGAGCCGCTCGATGGCCTGCAAGCCGCCGTAGAAGGCGGGGGACTCGATGGCCACCAGGTCGCCCGGACGGGTGACCGCCTGCAGGCACAGGTTGATCGCCTCCATGGCGCCCGAGGTGATGACGATTTCCTCCGGCGACAGGGACACGCCGGCCGACAGGTAACGCAGCGCGATCTGGCGGCGTAGCTCGTCGTTGCCCGGCGCCAGATCGGTGACGCTGCGCCACGGGTCGAGCCGCCGCGCGCTGACGGCAAGCGCGCGCGCCAGGCGGTCGAGCGGGAACAGCTCGGGGCTGGGAAAGCCCGAGCCGAGCGGCACCACCTCGCGGTCGCGGGCGGAGTCGAGAATGTCGAAGATGAAGTCGCTCACCGTCAGCGCGGTGGCGTCGGTGCCCGGCCGACTGACCGGCGGCTCGGCCAGCGTTTGGCCGAGGCGGGAGCGCACGTAGTAGCCCGAGCGCGGGCGTGCCTCGATGAGGCCGCGGCTCTCGAGCAGGGCGTAGGCCTGCAGCACGGTGGACGGGCTGGCGTTCTGGCTGCGGCAGGCATGGCGTACCGACGGTATCCGTTCGCCGGGGCGCAGGGTACCTTCGGCAATGCGTCGGGCCATGTCGTCGGCCAGTTGCTGGTAACGGTTCATCGTCCCTCTGTCGTGTGGGTACGCGACACCATGATACGCATCAAGCGCGACCCCAATTTCTGTATTGCCGGGCGGTCGGACAAACTGTCCCTGCCCGTGGCGAATGCGCTGTGCGCTAATGGTAGCCGTGTTCTTCCCGCCAGGCCGATGCCATGCAACTGACGCTCGACGCCATACCTCATTCGCCACCCGCACGCAGTCCGGTCCCCGGCAATCGCGGCATCTGGGTGGGCATTTTCTGCGAGCTGACCGAGTTCGCCTTGATGTTCCTCGCCTATGCCTATTTCCGACTCACTTTTCCGGAAGACTTCCATCGCGGTCCAGGCATGCTCAATACCACGGCGGGTGTCACCAATACGCTGGTGATGCTTACCAGCAGCTACTGCGCCATGCGCGCCATGATCGCCATCCGGCGCAACCAGGCGCGGGTTTGTCTGCGCTGGCTGGTCGCCACGCTTTGTCTGGGCATCGTGTTTTTGCTGGTGAAGGCCTGGGAGTTCAACTGGAACCTGGATCACGGCGTGGTCGGCACCGGCAACAGCTTCATCGCCATGTACTACTACCTCACGCTCAACCATCTGGTGCATGTGGTGTGGGGCTGCCTCGGGCTGATCTGGGCGCTGCTGCGCACCTGGGGCGGGGCCTACAGCCCGGCCGACCACGAAGGTGTTGAGGCGGCCACGTTGTACTGGCACGCCACCGATCTGGCGTGGATCGTGATTTTCCCGCTCATGTACGTACTGCGTTGAAGGAGACCAGACCATGTCTGCCGAAACTGTTGCGACCCGCATCTGGCTCCTCCTTGTGGGGCTGACCCTGCTCAGTGCCGCATTGGCCGACGGTGGCGTGCCCGGTGCGCTGACCGCCCTGATCGCACTGGGTGTGGCGGGCGTCAAAGGCGCGCTGGTGATCCGCCATTTCATGGAACTGGACGGCCGGTTTCCGCGCCTGCGCCAGCTCATGAACGGCTACATCGTGCTGGTGCCGGCGCTGCTCTTTGTGCTGGGCAGCGTGTTCGCGCAGTAGGGCCGGCTTTGGTCGGCCTTGGCGGGTTGAAACCCGCCCTACGACACTGCCGGCCCGCGCGGTGCAATCTGTAGCCCCTGAAAATCGTGTTCTCTGGAACTGTACCGTAATTCGTGGCACTGGTTTACTCGCCTCACCCCGTCGGTGCCGCGCCGTGGTGCCGGGGGCGTTCGAGGACCGTCATGACCGTCGCCACCATTACCTTTCACCGCCACCCCCCGCAACAGATTCACCCGCGCGAGACGGCCGGCCGCTACAACCGCCTGCGCTGGGCCATGGTGTGGTTCAGTCAGGTGATTTTCTACGGCACCTGCTGGCTGCGCTGGGATGACCGCCAGGCGGTGCTGTTCGACATCGCCGGGCGCAAGGCCTACCTGTTTGGCCTGGTGCTGTGGCCGCAGGATGCGCTGTTGCTGGCCTGGCTGCTGGTGCTGGCGGCGACGGCGCTGTTCTTCGTCACTGCGCTGGCGGGGCGGGTGTTTTGCGGCTTTGCCTGTCCGCAGACGGTGTATACCGCCATCTTCCGCTGGATCGAGGCGCGTATCGAGGGCGATCACCTGGCGCGGGCGCGGCGCGATGCGGCGCCCTGGGGCCCGGCCAAGCTGGCCCGGCGCGGCAGCAAGTTTGCGCTGTGGGCACTGGTGGCCGGGTGGACCGGCATCACCTTTGTTGGCTACTTCACACCGATGCAGCCCTTGCTGACGGATTTGGCGGCGGGCGCGCCGGGGCCGTGGGCGGGGGCTTGGATCGTGGGGTACGCGTTGTTCACCTTCGTGCTGGCGGGCTTCGCGCGCGAGATGGTGTGCCTGCACATGTGCCCGTATGCGCGCTTCCAGGGCGTGATGTTTGACGCCGACACGCTGACCATCGGCTATGACCAGCCCCGCGGCGAACCGCGCCGGCCGCGCGGGGCGCGCCAGGCCGAGCCGGCCGGTGACTGCGTGGCCTGTAATCAATGTGTGCAGGTGTGCCCGACCGGCATCGACATCCGCGACGGCCTGCAATACCAGTGCATCAACTGCGGCCTGTGTGCCGATGCCTGCGACACGGTGATGACTCATGTCGGCGCGCCCACCGGGCTGATCCGCATGATGTCGGCGCAGCCGGGTGGCCATGCCGCCCACGGCTACTGGCGCGAAATCGCCCGGCGTCTGCGCACGCCGCGCGCACTGGCCTACCTGGTGGTGATGGCGGCGGTGAGTCTGGCCATGGTCTGGCAACTGGCCACGCGGGTGCCACTACAGCTCGACGTGCTGCGCGACCGTCAGTCGCTGGCGCGCGAGGGGGCCGACGGCCGCATCGAAAACAGCTACACCCTGCGCTTGCTGAACATGCGCGAAGCCGCGCGGAGCGTGGCCATCGAGGTGCGCGACCTGCCCGGCGGCGCGCTGATCGGCCCGGCCGTGCATGCCGTCGAGGCCGGCCGGGTGAGTACGGTGTCGATCACCGTGGCGGCGCCGCCGGGCGAACGCCGCCAGCAGCCGCTGCGGCTGCAGCTGCAGGCGCTGGACGGCTCGGGTGACCGCGCCGAGGCGGCCAGCGTGTTCTTCAACCCGCGGTGAGCGCGCTCACAGGCCGAAGGCGAAAATGACGATCAGCCCGCCCAGCAGCCACGCGGCGCGCAAGGCGCCGGCCTCGCGGTGGATCAGACCGCGGCTGACCATCCACACGCCGAGGCCGATCTTTACGCAGGCCGCCAGGGCCAGCCACGGCGTGCTGCCCAGCGCGGTGAGCGCGGGGTTGGCAATAAAGGCTAGTGGCACGATGTACAGCCCGATGCCCAGGCTCATCGCATGGCCGGCCACCTTCAACCACGGTGCGCCCGCCATGCCGGCGGCGATGAACACCGCGCCGCACACCGGCGGGGTGATGGTCGACAGCAGCGCGAACCAGAAGATGAACAGGTGCGCATGCAGCGGCTCGACGCCAATCTCGATCAGTGCCGGGCCGGCGACCGCTACGCAGATGACATAGGCGGCGGTGGTCGGCACTTCCATGCCGAGGATCAAGCAGGCCAGCCCGGTGAGCAGCAGCGCGCCCCACAGGTTGCCGCCCGACAGACCGAGAATCAGCGAGGTGATCTTGACGCCCAGCCCGGTGATGTTGAGCACGCCGATGATCAGCCCCGCGCAGAAGATGATGGCCGCGATGGTGGCGATCTGCCGTGCAGCGCTGACCGCCGCGTCGACCAGCCGGGCACCCCAGCGCGACAGCGAGGGGCGCAGGCGCTCGTCAAACAGCAGCAGCGCCGCGGCTGCGCCAGCCGCAGCGGCACCGGCGTATTGCGGCGTGTTGCCCGACAGAAACAGGATGCCGAGCAACAGCCCGAACGGAATCACAAAAAACAGCACCAGCCGCGCCACCTTGGCAAAGGGCGGGATGTCTTCGCCGCGCATCGGCTCCAGCCCGTAGCGCCGGCCGTACAGATCGCAGCCCGCCCACACGCCCCAGAAAAACAGCACCGCCGGCAGTAGCGCCGCCATCAATACTTCGTTGTAGGTGGTGCGCAGCAGCTCGACCATGATGAAGGCGCCCGCGCCCATCACCGGCGGCATGATCTGCCCGCCCGACGAGGCCACGGCCTCGACCGCCGCCGCCAGCGCGGGCGGATAGCCGAGGCGCTTCATGGTGGGCAGGGTGATGGCGCCGGTGGAGGCGACATTGGCCGAGGCCGAGCCGGAGATCGACCCGAACAGCGCAGAGGACAGCACAGACACTTTGGCCGCGCCAGCGCGCAATCGCCCGGCCACGGCCACCGACGCAGCCATGAAGCCTTGCCCGCCCTCGCCCGCGCTGACGATGGCGCCGAGGATCACGAACACCGCTACCACTTCGGCCGAGACGCCGGTCAGGCTGCCCCACAGGCCGCCCTCGGTGATGGTCAGCGTGCCCAGAAAACTCGCCAGCGGAATGCCGGCATGGCCGAGCTCACCAGGCAGGTGCTGGCCAAACAGGCCATAGAGCAGGGCCAGCGCGGCGGTGATGGGCATGGCCCATTTCACTTGCCTGCGCGCCATCTCCAGCGCCAGCAGAATCAGCCCCCAGGCGACCACGAACTGCGTGGTGCTGCGCAGCCGGCCGTACTGGTTGTCGAGCATTTCGTACTGCACCAGCACGTAGATACAGGCGGCCAGCCCCAGCGCGCACAGCAGCACGTCGACCGCACGGCGCCAACCGGTGGCGCGCTGCGCGGTGAAAATGAACACGAAGGGAATGGTGGCAATGATGTGCAGCGGGCGGCTGATGAGGTGGGGGATCAGCCCCGCCATGACCAGCCACAGGTGATAGCCCACCGAGGTGATGGCGAGCGCCACCATGACGGTGTGCAGCGAAAAGAGGGGATTGGCGGGGGCGGGGGTGTCGGTCATGGGGGGGCGTGGCACATTGCCCGCGTGGTCGCAGGTCTGGTTGTGGGCAAAAGCAACGCGGCGTCCGAAGACGCCGCGCAGGCTTGGCTGGCTGATTACTTCAGCCGATCCGGCACCGCGATGCCGGCCTCGGCGTAGTACTTGAGCGCGCCAGGATGCAACTTGACGCCGATGTTGTCGAGCAGCGAGGCATCGATACTCTTCCACCACGGATTGGACTTGGCCATCTCGGCCAGGCCCTCCCAATAACTGCGGGTGAGCTGATAGGCGGTCGCTTCGTCCATGTCGGTGAGCGCGTAGGCGATGACCGGCAGCGAGGTGGTGACCACATCGGTATCCACGCCCGGGTAGGTGCCTTTCGGAATCACCAGGCGGGTGCGGCCGGTGGCCTTGACCTGCTCATCGGTCATCGACAGCAAGGTGACCGGCGAGCTGGCGGCCGCTTCAACGACGTTGGGCGCAGGCCATGAACCGGCAGTGGCGAAACCGTCGACCTGGCGGTTCTTCATTGCCGCGCCGGCCCCGGAGAGCTCGATGTCGATCACCTCCACCTTGTCTTCGATGCCGAACAGTTTGAAGTTCTTCACCGCCTCGGTGGCGCCGAAGGAGCCCTTGCCGGTCACAAAGCGCTTGCCGGCCAGGTCGGCAAAACTGTTGATGCCCGCGTCGGCCCGCACCACGTAGTGCATGGTCAGCGACGGAATCGGGAACATCGCGCGGATCTTCTTGAAGGCTTCGTCCGCCGGCTCGAAGGGCTTCTCGCCCGCCACCGCCTTCTCGACCAGCGCCGGGGGCGAGGTAAACATGTAATTGGCGTCGCGACCGGCGGCCTCCATCACGTTCTGCACCGAGCCCTGGCTCTCTTCGACCGTGACGATGATGGCGCTGGCACTGGCCTTCTTGACGGACTCGCCGATCTGCACGGCCATCTGGTAGTAAGACGTGCCGGCCTTCGCCGCCTTGAGGGTGACGCGGGTTTCGGCCGTTGCCAGCGAGGCGCTCAGGGCCAGCGTGAGCGCCGCGCCCAGGGTTGCCATATGTCCAAGCTTCATAGTTTTCTCCATCGAATCGCGTTTCCCGAGAAGGAAACCGGCCAGGTTTTGCCTGACGGAATGTATTGGTTCTTGTTCTGGATGCTGTGCGTCGGGATGCTTCCCGAATGCGGCGAAAGTACTATCGCACAAAGCGCCGCAGGGGGAGCCGAATTTATTGTTATCGGGTTGTGTCTGCTGTAAATGCTTGGGGTCGACTAAGCCGAAAGTATCAGTTCTCGGGCCGCGACTGCCCCAGCCGCTGCGAGATTTCGCGGGCGCTGGTCATCAGCCGGGTGGCGATGGGTCCGTCCCAGGCCGGGTCGAAGCTGCTGGCCGGGCCCATGGCGGTGAGGGCGAGGGTGAGGTGGTTGCCGCTGTCGAAGACGGGGGCGGAGAAGGCGTTGATGCCGGGGATGGGGTTGCCCAGGGCGCGGGCGAGGCCGTGTTGGCGGATCTCGGCGAGGGTGTCGTCGACATGGCGGCGCGACTGGCGCAGGGCGGGCTGCTCGCCACCGCCGAGTTGGGCCAGCTCGCTTTCGACCAGCGGGCGGGTGATGCGCTCGGGCAGGAAGGCGGCGAACAGCCGGCCGGTGGCCGAGGCCATGAGCGGGGTCATGACGGTGCCGGGGCGCATGTTCACATGGATGGGGCGGCTGCATTCTTCGATGCGCACGATGGTTGGGCCGCGGTTGCCCCACACGGCGATGGCGATGTTCAGCTGCAGGTCGTCGGCCAGCTGGGCGACGGCCGGGGTGGCGGCGCGGATCGGTTCGACCTGTTCGAGTGCCGTCAGCCCCAGTTGCAGCGAGAAGGCGCCCAGGCCGTAGCGGCCGGTGGCGGCGTCCTGCTCGATGAGGCCAAGTTTGCAGAAGCTGACCAGGTAGGGGTGCGCCTTGGCGGGCGGCATGCCGGCTTCGCGCGCCAGATCGCGCAGCATCATGGGGGCGCCGTGGCGAACGAGCGCTTGTAACAGCGTGCCGCCGACTTCGATCGACTGGATGCCTCGGCGATCACGTTCCATGGTGTGGATGTCTTCCTTGTTTTTCGCGGCATCTTAGCAGTTTTCGGGTGTCCTATCGGAGCCTCGTCAGTGAATTAAAATTCGTTATTAACAAAATCATTGACTAATGACGAATCAAAAACTAGCATGAGGATGTCGCGGTTGCCTGGATGTGCGCATCCGATTCGAGCGACCCAGCCCCACACCCAGATCATGGAGCACCTTATGAACACCAAAGTCTTTGCTTCCCAGGCCGACCTGGAAGTAAAAAAAACCACCTTCGAGCAACTCTCTGCCCACTGCTGGGCCTACACCGCCGAGGGCGATCCCAACACCGGCGTGATCATCACAGACGAAGCCGTGCTGATCTGCGACACGCTGGCCACGCCGCTGATGGCGCAGAGCCTGATCGCCGAGATCCGCAAGGTCAGCCAGGCGCCGATCAAGTATGTGGTGCTGTCGCACTATCACGCGGTGCGCGTGCTGGGGGCGTCGGGTTACAAGGCCGAGGGCATGGAGCAGATCATCGCCAGCCAGGGCACCTATGAAATGATCGTCGAGCGCGGCGAGCAGGACATGAAGAGCGAGTACGAGCGCTTCCCGCGGCTGTTCCAGAATTTTGACTCCGTGCCGGGCCTGACCTGGCCGACCATGGTGTTCAAGGACGAGATGACCCTGTACATGGGCGGCCTCGAAGTGAAGGTGATGCACCTGGGCCCCGGCCACACCAAGGGCGACACCGTGGTGTGGGTGCCGAGCGAGCAGGTGCTGTTCTCGGGTGACCTGGTCGAGTGCGATGCGGCCTGCTACACCGGCGATGCGCAATTGGAAGAATGGCCCGCCACGCTGGATGCGATCTCCGCGCTCAATCCGCAGGCCGTGGTGCCGGGCCGTGGCCCCGCGCTGACCTCGCCGCAGAAAGTGGCCGAGGGTCTGGCCTACACCCGCGACTTCGTCACCACGCTGTTCAGTTCGGCCAAAGAGGCCGCCGCACAGGGTCTGGATCTGAAAGCCGCGATGGCGCTGGTGCGCAAGAACATGGATCCGAAGTTCGGCCAGGTGTTCATCTATGAGCACTGCCTGCCCTTCGACGTGACCCGCGCGGTGGATGAAGCCAGCGGCATCAAGCATCCGCGGATCTGGACGGCCGAACGCGACCAGGAAATGTGGCACGCGCTGCAGGCCGATTGAAACCCCTAGGGCGGATAAGCGCAGCGCATCCGCCGAACGATGGGGCAAGAACAACCCCCGGTGGCCCACGGGCCGCCAGATCCCCAACCCGGCGCACAACGAACAGACCGGGCGAGATCCTAAAAATGTCCAAAGGAGGACGCGACGTGCTGAGTACCTATCAGTATCCCAAGTACGAATATCGCAAGCCGGCTGAACTGGCCGCAGGTGAGAACGGCGCGCCGGGGCGTTACCCGGTAGTGGTGGTCGGAGCCGGCCCGGTGGGCTTGTCGGCGGCGATCGATCTGGCGATCCAGGGCCAGAAAGTGGTGGTGCTGGACAACGACGACACGGTGTCGATCGGCTCGCGCGGGGTGTGCTACGCCAAGCGCGCGCTGGAGGTGCTCGACCGCCTCGGCTGTGGCGACGAGATGGTGAATAAAGGCGTGTCGTGGAACGTCGGCCGCACCTTCTTCCGCGAAGAAGAGGTGTTCAACTTCAACCTCTGCCCCGAGCCGGATCATCACCGCCCGGGCATGATCAACCTCCAGCAGTACTACCTGGAGGAGTATTTGGTGAAGCGCGCCGTCGAAGTCGGTGTGGATCTGCGCTGGAAGAGCACCGTGATCGCGGTGAACCCCGGCGAAGACACCACCGGCCTGCGCGTCGAGACGCCCGACGGCGTCTACAACATTGAGGCCGACTGGCTGGTGGTCGGCGACGGCGCCCGCTCGAGCATCCGCACCATGCTGGGGCTGGACATCGACGGCAAGATCTTCATGGATCGCTTTCTGATCGCCGACGTGGTGATGAAGGCCGACTTCCCGACCGAGCGCTGGTTCTGGTTTGATCCGCCCTTCCACCGCAATCAGTCGGTGCTGCTGCATCGTCAGTCAGATAACGTGTTCCGCATCGACTTCCAGCTCGGCTGGAATGCCGACCCGGCGGAAGAGAAAAAGCCCGAGAACGTCGTCCCGCGCATCAAGGCGATGTTGGGCGATGACCGCGAATTCGATCTCGAATGGGTCAGCGTCTACACCTTCCAGTGCCGCCGCATGAACAGCTTCCGCCACGGCCGCGTGCTGTTTGTCGGTGACGCCGCGCACCAGGTCTCGCCCTTCGGTGCGCGGGGCGCCAACTCGGGCATCCAGGACACCGACAACCTGGCCTGGAAGCTCAAGCTGGTGATGGACGGCAAAGCGCCGTCCACGCTGCTCGACACCTACTCCGAAGAGCGCGTGTTCGCGGCCGACGAAAACCTGATGAACTCGACCCGCTCCACCGATTTCATCACCCCCAAGAGCACCACCAGCAAAACCTTCCGCAACGCCGTGCTGGGCCTCGCCGAGCACTACCCGTTTGCCCGTGCGCTGGTGAACTCCGGCCGGCTCTCGGTGCCCGCCTACCTCACCGAATCGCGGCTCAACACCGCTGACACCGACGCTTTCGCCGGCAAGATGGTGCCGGGCGCGCCGATGGACGATGCGCCCATCGAAACCGACACCGGCGAGTCGTGGCTGCTGCAGGTGCTCGGCAACCGCTTCCAGTTGCTGGTGTTTGCCGATGACGCGAGCCAGGTGGCCGATGCCGCCGCGCTGGCTGACCTGGCCAACAACACCGTGCCGGTGCAGGTCATTGTCGTTGCCAAGACCGGCATCGCCCCGGCCGGCCTCAAAACCGTCATCGACACCCGCGGCTGCATTGCCGAACGCTACGACGCCCAGCCCGGCACCTGCTATCTGGCCCGCCCAGACCAGCATGTCGCCGCCCGCTGGCGCGCCTTCGACGCCGCCGCCGTCAAGAAAGCCGTGGCCGTGGCCACCTGCAACGCCTGAGGAGACCGACCATGTCCCTGATCACCACCAGCAATTTCGCCGAACCGGGCAAGCGCTACTTTCAGACCTTCAGCCCCGGCGACGACTTCTACGAAGCCCTCATCGACATGCACCGCGACCTCACCGACGAACAGTCGGCCATGGTCAACGCGCGCTTGATTCTGCTGTTGTCGAACCATATTGGCGACATCAGCGTGCTGCGCGAGGCGATGGACAAGGCCCGCGAAGGGGTTTGATGCGCTCCTGTCGCAGTGAAGAAACGGCGGGCCGCGGCTCGCCGTTTCTCGTTGACCGTGCCGTAGGGCGGATAAGCGCAGCGCATCCGCCGAACACCGCCCCGACGCGGCACCGATGGCGGATGCGCCTTATCCGCCCTACGGCGCTGAGAGGCTCTGCAAGGCCGCGGCGCCCACGCGGTTACGCGCCCGATGTTGGACCTTGATTACCCTGCTGGATTCGACCATCCGTTGGCCGGGTCTCGCCCCGGCGGGCGACTTACTTTCTTGCTTGTGCAAGAAAGATAAGCAAAGAAGCACACCCCGCCGTCGTGGCCCTTCGGGCTTCCCTCCCTCCGCAAGCACGGGGCGGGCAGCTTCGCAAACTCGCCCTGCGGGCTCAAACAAGCGAAGCCGCTTTTTCCACCCCGCACTTGCTGCGGTCGGCACGGCAGAGGGGCGAGGTGGGTGCTTGCCTGTGTGGCCTTGGTCGAACCGGGAGGTCGGCTCGGCGGCAAGGTGCAATAACCGAAGGGCATTGCACCGTTCAACGGTTGCGCCGTGTTGGAATAGATTCAGCCACATCGAATCTACTCAAGGTATGAGCTTTGAGGATGGCGGCCTTTTTTTGAGATAACGTGTGATGCTACTGGGTATCGTTGTCGTCTATCACTAGTTCGTATCCAATCAAGCAGGGGGAAAATCAATGAGAACTGTGCTCTTGACTTCTATTTTCCTCATGATAGCTGGGTGTTCCACAGTCCAAGAAATACGGCGTCCCGACGGCTCAGTGGAGTATTTGATCGCGTGCGGAGCAAGCCTTGGTTGGAACATCTGCTATGACAAGGCAAACCAAGTGTGCCCTTCGGGCTACAAAACGTTGTTGCGAGATGCCGGCTTCAATCGCAAGGAGTTGCACATTTCCTGTCCCGCCGAACGTCATAGTTCGCAGTAAAGTGAGATAGTCGAAAGGCATTTGCTCTTCCTCCGCCGCTGCTTGCTGCAAAACAGCTGCGCCAGTCGGACCTACGGGGTAGGCGGACTGAGTCGCCCCGGACGCCATCGTTTGAAGTATCAGCCCTCCAGTGGTCAGAGTGAGCGGGCTTCTCGTTGGATTCACTTCGCATACCCCTCATGCTCCCCGATATACCGAAACAGAAAATCCCGAAAACTCTGCGACGCGGGCGTGAGCGATCGGCCGTTGCGGCTGAAGGTGTAGAAGCGTCGTGTCACCACCGGGTCGACCAGCGGGCGCATCTCCAACCCGTACAGCCGCACGAGCGAGGCGGCGTAGGGGATGCAGACGGTGATGCCGAGGCCTGAACTGACCATGCTGAGGGCGGTGGACATGAAGGCGACGGTGGTGTTGGGGTCGAGGGATTTTTCGCGCATGGCGGTGTGCAGGTCGACCGACAGGCGTTCGGTGAATTGGCCTTGCAGGGCGATCAGTGGCCAGGCTTCGAGGTCGGTCCAGCCGACGGTTTTCTGTTTGGCGAGGGCGTGATCGGGCGGGAAGACGGCGACAAAGGGCAGCTCGAACAGGGTGGTGGCGTCGATGTCGGAGTTGGGGTCGCGTTCGGGGCCGACGCCGAAGTCGACCTCGCCGGAGAACACGCGCGAGACGACGCTCTCGACCGCACAATCGACGAGCCGGATGCGGATGTCGGGGTGTTCGGCGCTGTAGGCGGCGATGACCTCGGGCAGCAGGGTGCAGGCCATCAGCTGCGGGGCGGCGACGCGCACGGTGCCTTTCTTGAGGGCTTTGAGTTTGGTGGCTTCGTCGATGACGTTGTCGAGGTCGTGCAGGATTTTCTCGATCAGCGGGTAGAGCTCGCGGCCGGTGTCGGAGAGCTGGATGCGGCGAGTGCTGCGGTCGATCAGGCGCAGGCTGAGCGAGCTTTCGAGTTCCTTGATCAGGCCGGACAGCGCGGATTGCGTGATGAACAGGCTCTCGGCGGCGAGGGTGAAGCTGCCGGTGCGCGAGACGGCGACAAAGGCGCGGAGCTGGCGCAGGGTGATATTCATTAGATCATCCGATAAATTGATCTGAAAAAGCTGTTTGTATGATAGATCGTTCTGGGCTGTAATGGACACATCGGCCAGTGGCATCGGCCCGAAACGCGCAGAGACCGGTCAGGTCCGCATAAAGGAGACAGCAAAATGAGCTTGGTCCAGAAAATCCATCACGTGGCATACCGTTGCATTGACGCGCTGGAGACGGCGCGCTGGTACGAAAAGCACCTCGACATGAAGCTGGTGCTGTCGATCGCCGAGGACGCCGTACCTTCCACTGGCGCTCCCGATCCCTATATGCACATCTTCATGGATGCGGGCATGGGCAACGTGCTGGCCTTCTTCGAGCTGCCGACCTGCTCGCCGATGGGCCGCGACGAAAACACGCCGAACTGGACCCAGCACCTGGCGCTGGAAGTCGATTCGATGGAAACGCTGATGGCCGCCAAGGCGCGGCTCGAGGCCGCCGGCATTGAGGTGATCGGCCCGACCGACCACGCGCTGTTCAAGTCGATCTACTTCTTTGATCCGAATGGTCACCGTCTGGAGCTGGCCGCCAACACGCTGCGTCCGGGTATGCTCGAAGCGCTCGACACCGTGAAGTGGGACATGCTCGAGGAGTGGGCCAAGACCAAGAAGGCGCCCAAGCACGCCGCGTGGATGCACGACGGCAGTTATGTGGAGATGTTCAAGTGAAACTCGCAACCCTGAAAGCGGGCGGACGCGACGGCACGCTGGTGGTGGTCAACCGCGACCTCACCCGTTGCCAGCGTGTGCCCGAGGTGGCCGCGACGCTGCAGCAGGCGCTCGACAACTGGGCCGACACCGCGCCGCAGCTGGCCGCGGTGTACGAGGCGCTCAACAATGGCGCGGCCCGCCACGCCGAGCCCTTTGATGCGGCCGCCTGCCACTCGCCGCTGCCGCGCGCTTATCAGTGGGCCGATGGCTCGGCCTACATCAACCATGTGGAGCTGGTGCGCAAGGCGCGCGGGGCGGAGTTGCCCGCGTCCTTCTACACCGATCCGCTGATGTATCAGGGCGGCTCCGACAGTTTCGTCGGCCCGCGCGATACCGTGGTGGCCGATCCGGTCTGGGGTATCGATTTCGAAGCCGAAGTGACCGTGGTGACCGGCGATGTGCCCATGGGCGCAACGCCCGAGCAAGCGGCCGAGGCGATTCGCCTGGTGATGCTGGTCAATGACGTGTCGCTGCGCAACCTGATCCCCAACGAACTGGCCAAGGGCTTCGGTTTCTTCCAGTCCAAGCCCGCATCAAGCTTCAGCCCGGTGGCGGTCACGCCCGACGAACTGGGCGAGGCCTGGCAGGGCGCCAAGCTGCATTTGCCGCTGCTGGTCGAGCTGAACGGCAAGCCCTTCGGCAAGCCCAATGCGGGCGTCGACATGACCTTCAACTTCGGTCAGCTGGTGGCGCATGTGGCCAAGACGCGTGAGCTCGAAGCCGGTTCGATCATCGGTTCGGGCACGGTCTCCAACAAGCAGGGCGACCTGTGGGGGTCGAGCATCGACAACGGCGGCGTCGGTTATTGCTGCCTGGCCGAGGTGCGCATGTACGAAACCATCGAGCAAGGCAAACCGGTGACCCCCTTCATGCAGCCCGGCGACCGGGTGCGCATCGAGATGAAGGACGCGGCCGGCCACAGCATTTTTGGCACCATCGACAACACCGTGGTGACGCCCCGCGCGTCGTAGCCCCGCAGCAACCCAACATAAAAAAGGTGGACGAGACATGAAAAAGACCCTGATCACCGCAGCCATCGCGCTGCTTGGCAGCACCGCCGCCCTGGCCGACGAGCCGATCATCCTCAAGGTGGCGCACTTCTGGCCGCCCACCGCGATGAGTCAGCAAAAAGTGCTGGAGCCGTGGTGTGCCAAGATCGAGCAGGAGTCGGCCGGTCGCATGAAGTGCCAGATCTACCCGGCGATGCAGCTCGGCGGCACGCCGCCGCAACTGATCCAGCAGGCGCAGGACGGCGTGGCCGACATCGTGTGGACCCTGCCCGGCTACACCGCCGGCCGCTTCCCGTCGATGGAAGCCTTCGAGCTGCCCTTCATGACCAACCGCGCCGAGCCGGCCAGCCGCGCTGCGTGGCTGTACTACGAGCAGTTCGGCAAGGAAGACTTCGCCAACGTGAAGCCGCTGGCCTTCCATGTGCATGACGAAGGCTATGTGCACAACAACAAGCGCCCGATCACCAAGATGTCGGATTTCCGCGGCCTCAAGATGCGCGCCCCGACCCGCATGACCAACAAGATGATCGCCGCCTTTGGCGCCACCCCGGTGGCCATGCCGATGCCGGCGGTGGCCGAGGCCGTGTCGAAAGGCGTGGTCGATGGCTATGTGCTGCCCTGGGAAGTGATCCCGGCGATCAAGCTGCACGAGATGACCAAGTACCACTCCGAGACCGAAGGCTCGCTGCCCTCGCTCTACACCACGCTGTTTGTGGTGGCGATGAACCCGGCCAAGTACGACAGCCTGCCGGACGATCTGAAGAAGGTCATCGACGCCAACTCCGGCGCCGATTTCTCGGCCTCGATCGGCAAGGCTTGGGATGTGTCGGCCCCGCCGGCCCGCGAAAAGGCCGTCGCGCACGGCAACGAGTTTGCCAAGATCTCGGTCGAGGAGCTGACCAAGTGGCGCAAGGTGGGCGACAAGCTGGCCGAGAGCTGGGTCAAGGAAATGAATGGCAAGGGCTACAAGGGCCAGGCCATGCTCGACACTGCCAAGAGCCTGATCAAGCAAGCCAACGCACAATAAGGTGGGTCACCGGGGCTGGCGTTGCCGGCCCCGGCGGACGAAGCGCCACTGCGCCTGCGGGCGCGCCTCTGACCAAGAGAGTTCCCCATGGCTGAAGCAATCCCCCGGTCCGACGACATGCCGGACCCGCGTCCGCGCGACCCGATCGGACGTTTTCTCTACAACTGGTCGATGCTCTCCGCCATCGGCGGCAGCCTGACCCTGTTCGCGATCTGCGGGGTGTCGGTGTATAGCGTGGTCGGCCGCTGGCTGACCGACGAGCCGGTGCTCGGCGATGTCGAGCTGGTGCAGATGGGTTGCGCGCTGGCCGTGGCCGCCTTTCTGCCCTGGGCGCAGATGAAGAACGCGCACGTGATCGTCGACTTCTTCACCCACACCGCCTCGCCGGCCGTGCGCGGCGTGCTCGACCGCATTGCCGCGGTGCTGCTCATGGTGCTGGCCTTCGTCATCTCCTGGCGCAGCTTCGTTGGCGCGTGGGAAGCGTACGAGACCGGCGAGACCACCATGTTGCTCGGCTGGCCACTGTGGTGGTCCTACACCACGCTCGGTCCGGGCTTCTTCCTGCTCGGCCTGACCGCCGCCTACACCGCTTGGCAAGGCACGCTGCACAGCGAAGGGGGCATGGAATGAGTTCCGTTGAAATCGGCTTCGCCATCGGCGCCTTCACCCTGGTGCTGCTCGCCTTCCGCGTGCACATCGGCATGGCCATGCTGCTCGGCGGCTCCATCGGCTACACCCTGGTGTCCGGCTGGGACCCGCTGATGAATTACTTCAAGCACCTCGCTTACGGTCGTTTCTCGGTGTATGACCTGTCGGTGGTGCCGCTGTTCTTGCTGATGGGCAACGTCGCCGCCAAGGGCGGCCTGTCGCGTCGGCTGTTTGAAGCCACCAATGCCTTTCTCGGGCACTACCCCGGCGGTGTGGCGATGAGCGCGATTGGCGCCTGCGCCGGCTTTGGCGCGATCTGCGGCTCCTCGCTGGCCACCGCGGCCACGATGGGGCAGGTGGCATTGCCCGAGCTGCGCCGCTGCAATTACTCGCCTTCGCTGGCCACCGGTGCGCTGGCCGCCGGCGGCACGCTGGGCATCCTGATTCCGCCCTCGGTGGTGCTGGTGATTTACGCCATTCTGGCCGAGCAGAACGTGGCCGCGCTGTTCATGGCCGCGCTGATCCCCGGCCTGATCGCCATGTTCGGCTACATGCTGGTGGTGACGCTGTATGCGCGCTTCGTGCCGGGCAGCGGTCCGGCCTCGGCGCCCCTGCCGTGGCGGCAGCGCCTGCACGCAGTCGGCCGGGTGTGGCCGATTCTGGCGGTGTTCATCACCGTGATCGGCGGCATCTACGGCGGCATCTTCACCCCCACCGAAGCGGCGGCGGTCGGCACTTTTGCCACCACCGCGCTGGCCGTGGCCTCGCGCGAGATGCGCTGGCGCGAATTCATGGCGGCGGTGCTTGGCGCGGCCGAAGCGACGGCGATGATCTTCCTGATCCTGCTCGGCGCCGATGTGCTCAACGCCTTCCTGGCGCTGTCGCAGATGCCGGTGGCGATCGCCGAATGGGTGCTGGCCAGCGGCTACCCGCCGATGGTGGTGTTGTTTGCCATGATCCTGGTCTATCTGCTGCTCGGCTGCGTGATGGACAGCCTGTCGATGATCCTGCTGACCATTCCGGTCTTCCTGCCCATCATCATGGGGCTCGACTACTGGGGCCTGGGCTATAGCGACAAGGCGATCTGGTTTGGCATTCTGGCCCTGATGGTGGTCGAGATCGGCCTGATCACGCCACCGGTGGGCATGAACGTGTTCATCATCAATTCGCTCGCCAAAGATGTGCCGATGAAGGAAACCTTCCGAGGCGTGCTGCCCTTCCTCGCCTCGGACCTGCTGCGCATTGTGCTGATCGCCTTCTTTCCGGGCGTGGCGCTGTGGCTGGTGCATGTGTTGGGCGGCTGATGGCCGGCACAGGAGACTGACATGAAGCTCTACACTTATTTTCGCTCCTCGGCGGCCTACCGCGTCCGCATCGCGCTCAATCTCAAGGGCCTGCCCTGGGACGCCGCGGCGGTGCATCTGGCACGCGATGGCGGCGAGCAGCATTCGGACGCCTACCGGGCGGTGAATCCCGCCGAACTGGTGCCCACGCTCGAAGACCGCGGCGCCACGCTGACCCAGTCGCTGGCGATCATCGAGTACCTCGAAGAACTCCGCCCGCAACCGGCCTTGCTGCCGGGCAACCTGATCGCGCGGGCCCGGGTGCGGGCGATTGCGCAAGCGATTGCCTGCGATATTCACCCGATCAATAATCTGCGGGTGTTGCAATACCTGACCGGAGAAATGGGCCTGAGTGAAGACCAGAAGATGCAGTGGTATCGGCACTGGGTCGATACCGGTCTGGCGGCGGTCGAGGCCATGCTGGCCGAGCACCCCGACACCGGCGTGTTCTGCCATGGCGACACCCCGGGCCTGGCCGATTGCTGTCTGGTGCCGCAGGTGTACAACGCGCGGCGCTTCAACTGCCGGCTCGATCATGTGCCGACGGTGATGCGCATTGTCGAGGCCTGCGAGGGCTTGCCGGCCTTCCAGGCGGCATCGCCCGGCGCACAGGCGGATGCCGAGTAAGCCCGATGTGCAGGCGGTGCCCGGGTTGGGCATCGCCATCCTGTTGACCACGCTGGTGGCGCTGGGGCCGCTGTCGACCGACTTCTACCTGCCGTCGCTGCCCGCCATGACCGCGGCGCTGGGCACCGATGTGGCCGGTACCCAGCTGACGCTGTCGATTTTTTTGGGCGGGTTCGCCGTCGGTCAGCTGTTCTACGGGCCGTTGTCCGACCGCTTCGGTCGCCGCCCGCTGATGCTCGCCGGGCTGATCATCTTTCTTGCCGCCAGCATTGCCTGCGCGCTCGCGCCCAATATCGAGACCTTGATCGCCGCGCGCTTTGTGCAGGCCATCGGCGCCTGTGCCGGGCCGGTGCTGGGGCGCACGGTGGTGCGTGACCTCTACGGCCCGAAAGACTCGGCGCGCATGCTGTCGTACATCTCGGCTGCGATGGCGCTGGCGCCGCTGCTCGGGCCGGTGTTCGGCGGCTGGCTGTCGGTAGCCTTCAGCTGGCGGGCGACCTTTGTTTTCCTCATCATCTACTCGGCCTTGCAAACCGCCGCGACCTGGCAACTGCTTGCCGAGAGCAACCGGCACCCCGACCCCACGGCCATACAGCCGCGGCGCATCCTGGCCAACTACGCCACGCTGTTGCGCGACACCACCTACCGCGGGGTGCTGCTGTGCAACGGTCTGGCCTATGCCGGCATGTTCGCCTTCATTTCCGGCGCGCCCTTCGTGTTCATCAACCTGTTCGGCTTCAGTCCACAGACCATGGGTCTGGCCTTCGGGTTGATGGTGTCGGGTTTCATCACCGGCACCATGTCGTCCGGCCGTCTGGCCTCGCGTCACGGGCCGGATGTGATCCTGACCGCGGGCGTGGTGGTCGGCAGTGCGGGCGGTGTGGTGATGCTGGCCCTGGCGCTGACTGGTTGGCAGCACCCGGCGGCGATCATGGTGCCCATGTGGCTGGTGACCTGCGGCATCGGCTTCATCATGCCCAACGCCACGGCCATTGCGCTCGCGCCGTGGCCGACCATGGCCGGTGCCGCCGCCTCGCTGATGGGCTTCTCGCAAATGGCGCTGGCTGCGGCCTTCGGTATCTTTGTCGGTCACAGCTTTACGGATTCCACCGTGCCCATGGCCGCCGCCATTTCGGCCGGCATGGGCGGTTCGCTGCTCAGTTATCTTTTGTGGGTGCGTCCGGCCAGCCGACGCGCCTGAGGAGGCCTCATGCGTCGTCGTGCGTTGCATTTGCTGTTGGGCCTGGTCTGCCTGAGCGGCCTGGCGCCGGCTGGCGCGTTTGAGCTGAGGCTTGCGCTGGCAGATGCCGTGGCCCCGGTGAGCGCCGCCGCCACGCGCCCCGATCAATTGCCACACAGCACCGTTGCGCTCGGGCGCGGGCCGATTCGCGCCGCCTGGCTGGCCGCGCCGACCGACCGCTACGGCCATGCCGTGCTGGGCGATGCGCTGGAGGCCGGACAGTTGCGCATCGACACGGTCGATGGCCAGGCGCATATCGCCACATTGCCCGAGACGCGCGTCTTTGAAGACCTCGTGCCGCGGCTGATGGCACTGGGCGGGGGCGGTGACGACGCCGTAGTGGTGGTCGAGAGCGATGCCGACCGCGGTGCCTCGCTGAGCGTCTGGCGGGTGGATGCCGGCGCCTTGGTGCGCCACGCGAGCAGTGCGTTCATCGGCCAGCCCAACCGCTGGCTCAACCCCGTCGGAATCGGCGACTTCGACGGCGACGGGCGCCCCGATCTGGCCGCCGTGCTCACCCCGCACATTGGCGGCATCCTGACGCTCTACCGGGTGGCGCCGCCCCGGCTGGTTCCGTTTGCCCGCACCGACGATGTCAGCACGCACCGTATCGGCAGCACAGCGCTGGGGCTCGGGCAGGTGCTGCGCGTGGGTGATCGTGATGCGCTGCTGGTGCCGGATCAGGCGCAGCGGCGCATGCGAGTGCTGCGTTGGGTCGGCGAGTGGCAGACGCTGGCGAGTGTCGATTTGCCCGGGCGCATCGGGGGCAATCTGGTGCCGGATGGCCCGGATCGCTGGCGGATGCCCCTGGAAGATGGTCAGGTAGTGGTTCTGCATTTCTTGCGCTAGAACAAGAAATGCCGGCTCGTGTGTAAGGAATCGGAAAAAGCGGCGGTCTGTCAGGTGAGTCCGCTGTTTTGACAGTGGGCGAAAGCGGCAAACACAAACCGCAAACCACCATTTTGAGACCTGGAGATTCACATGACCAAGAACCCGACCGCTCGCAAGCTCGCCACCGCCTTTGTCGCCGCTGGTCTGATGGCCGCTGGCAGCATGGCCTACGCCACCTGCGCGCCGAAGAAAGGCGCCTGCTCGGCACAGCACCCGTGCGCTGCCAAAAAGAACCCCTGTGCCGCCAATCCTTGCGCGGCGAAAAACCCCTGCGCGGCGAAGAATCCGTGTGCTGCCAAGAATCCTTGCGCGGCGAAAAACCCCTGCGCAGCCAAGAAGATGTAATTAGGCCGCCCGCCAAGGTCGCGATGATCGGCTTGGCGGGCCTCGCCGCTTGCCCTGGCGTGCGAGCACGCCGGGGCAAGTTCGTTCTTGTTCGGCGCCTGTTGGCCATGTCGGCGCAAGCGGCGTTGAATGAACCACCCCCAGAGAGAACGGGAGAGACCCATGGCACAGGTATCAACACCCCATACCCTGGTCGCGGCCATGCTGGCTACCGGCTTGATGACCGCGGGTGGCGCCGCTTTGGCCGCCGCGCCGTGCAGTCCATGCAGTGCCCGTGACCGCAAAGCCTGGTCGGCCAAAAACCCCTGCGCGGCAAAAAACCCCTGCGCCGCGAGAAACCCCTGCGCGGCAAGGAATCCGTGTACAGCCAATCCGTGCGTCGCCAAAGCTCCCAACCCCTGTGCCGCCAAGGCGATCACGCGCCCGGCCGGTTATGTCCCGATGAAGGGCGACGCCACGCGTGGTGAGGCGGTCTTCAATGACACCCAGCTGTCTACCAACGGCTTGTCGTGCAATAGCTGCCATACCGGCGGCGCCGCCTACAAGGCCAGCTTTGCCCAGCCCTATCCGCATCCGGTGCAGATGGCCATGGACCACTACGGCATGACGCAGATCCACCTCGATGAGATGGTGCAGCTGTGCATGGTGCGCCCGATGGCGGCGCAGCCGCTGGACTGGAAGTCGCGCGAACTGGCCGATCTGGTGGCCTACGTGAGCATGGTGCAAAAAGGCTACAAGCCCAATCCCTGCGCTGCGAAGAATCCATGTGCCGCCAATCCCGGCGCCGCCCGGAATCCGTGTGCAGCAAAGAACCCGTGTGCTGCCCGCAATCCGTGCGCTGCGAAGAGTCCCTGCAAAGCATCCTGAGCTTGATCCGGCCCGCTGTCGCCGCTATTGTCGGCATGACGGCGCGCTGAACATCGGGCGCCTGAGGGCGCCCGATGTGTGTTTTGCCCGCCGCGAGCGCAACGCTGACGATACCCGGCAGTGCGTTGATGCTGCGCGATCCGATGCTTTGACCGCATTCATGCCCGAGGAGGGGCCGCCATGTCTTCGACGCTTCGACTGGATGACTATCTGCCCGATCTGGCGGGTATTCCGCGTGCCCGGCGCATGCAGATGCAGGCGGCCGCGCGTGACATCGAGGAGTGCTATCGGGTCTTGCGCAAGGGCGGTCTGAATGTGGTGGGCGAGGTGCTGCGCGGTGGGGGCGAGTTCGTCGAACTGGCGCACTATCCGGCCGACGATGTGTATGACCGCGACACCCATGGTCAGTATTACTATCACGCCCATCGCGGCGTCGACGCCGAGCATGGCCATTTCCATACCTTTGTGCGCGCCGGTGGCGTGCCCGATGGCCGAGTGCCGTTGGCGGTGCCACATGCCAGCGAAGCCCGTCCGACCGGCGATGCGGCGATCTGCCACCTGATTGCGGTGTCGATGGATGGCTGGGGCTACCCGTCAGGCTTGTTCACCACCAACCGCTGGGTGACCGACGAGTCCTGGTATGCCGCCGACGACGCCATCGCCATCCTGCAACACTTCGAGATCGATCACGCCTTCCCCTCGTGGCCGACCAATCGCTGGCTGACGGCCTTGCTGCGCTTGTACGGGCCGCAGATCGAGGGCCTGTTGCGCCATCGCGACGCGGTCATGTCCGATTGCCAGCGCGACCGGCCGGGCGACGATGTCTACGAAGATCGCAATATTGATGTAATCGGCTACCTGCCGATCGCCGTCGACACCTTTGCCGCGGCGCTGACCGAGTCTCTGCGCTGAGCTTGCGCCTGCAAACAAAGTAAAACGGGCCGATCAACGGCCCGTTTTTGCGTGTGGCCGAGGTGCTTAACGCACCACCAGCTTGTAGTCGGGGGTGGGGTTCAGCGGGCAGGAATAGACATATTCGCCGGCCTTGAGCTCGATCTCGTAGTCCTGCGTCTTGCCGGTGACCAGCCCGCCGCCAGACACGCTGGGCAGCAGGGCGCGGGCGGCCAGGCCGTCGCCGCGCAGCCAGAAACCGAGCTCGTAAGGCACGTTCTGGTTGCTGACCCGGAAGACGTAGCGGCCGGGTTGGAGGTTCAGCACCTTGGCCTCGGCCAGGCGCTTGTCGCCGGTTTCGGCATTGATCTTGCGGCAATCGTCGGCCGTCATGGGGGTGTAGCCGCGATTGATGTCGTGCTCGCTTTCGAGAAACTGGCAGCCGACCTGATTCAAGTGGATCACGGTGGGTTCAGCGGCTGCCTGGGCGGTGCCCATGCCGAGCGCCAACAGGGCCGCGGTGAGGGGAAGGTGGAAGTGTTTCATGGCGGGGTCTCCTGGACATCGGGCAGGCGGGGCTGCCGGGGTGTTGGGGCGTCCGTTCAGGGCGCTGTCAGGGAGATAGACCCGGCTGAGCTGGCAATGCTTACGGTCGGCGCTCAAAAACAATGACGCGTCAGACGCCATTGCCCATGCGCGTGGCGCGTGGCTGGCGTAGCACGAGCCAATGCGCGGCTTTGTCGGGGTCGGTGAACAGGCGCATGTCGAAGCCGGCGTTTTGGACGGCGGTCTCGAGAAAATTCTGCGAGCGGTCGTCCGGGTCGATCAGAACGGCGAAGCTGGCCGCACGGTTGACCCCCAGTGTCGGCAATTCTTCGTGCGCGAACTGGTAGTTTCGGAAGATCGATTCGACATTGCGCGTGCCGCGTGCATCGAACAGAAACCCTTGCGTGCCGTGGGCATCGCCAAACGCGGTGGCGTCGAGCGCTGCCTGGCGGATCAGATCCAGTGTCACGTCTTCGCTGACCCGACAAAGGACAAAGTGGCCGCACGCTGACAGGGAAAGCGTAAAACCCATGTGTTCTCCTGGCGTGCGCGCCGGGGGCGGTGCTCTATTCGAGCGAGGTTCGTCTTGCGCGCACTTCATGCTCTGACAGTAGCGCGCCCGGCCGGACCCGGATAGGGCATGACACAAGCTATAACGAGTCCGCGCCCGACGGTCGGTCTGGCGACAGGGCCGTTCTCAATTTTTTTCTCGCGTTGCCGTAAAGCGTGTAGTCACCACGTCGATCACTGAGGGAAGGGACACCGTGGGTTGGTTAAGTCGATTGCTGGGCGCGGCAGTTGAGGCGGCAAGACCGCAGGCCGCGGCGTCCGAAGAGGGGGCCGGTCCGGTGGCAGCGGTTGTTGACGCACAGCCCGTACCACCGGTGGATGTCCCGCCGGGGATGTCTGCGCAGAGCGCTGGCGTACTGGTGTGGGAAGCCGTGGTGGGCGATAAGTCGGAGCCGCTGGGCTATCGCTTCTTCTTGTCCGAGGCAGCCACCTTGCGTGTGCGCGGCGGCGCGCGGGTCAGGCAGTTTCTGGACGCGATGCTGGTCAGCCATGTCGCCAGCATTTCGCCTGCCTGGCGCAGCCATCGCCAGATTTTCCTGTGTCTGGATGCTGATGCGCTCGACGCGGTCGCGCTGGCGACGCTCGGCGGCGATGGCGTTCATCTGATTCTGGATTCCGACGCGCGCGGCGAACCCGCCTCCGATGCGTGCATCGCCGCGGTCACCCAGTTGCGTACGGCGGGTTTCCGGGTCTGGCTGCTGGCCTGCGACGGCGCGCCCTGGCTGGCGTCGCTGGTGCCGCATGCGAGTGGTTTTGCGATCAGTCTGGGGGCCGAATCGCTCGATGGCGTGGAACAGTTTGTGGCGGGTTTGAAGGCGACCTATCCGGGCCTGCCGTGGTGTGCGCTCGATGTGCCCACCGTTGACGATCTGGCGCTGCCCCATCGGCTCGGCTGTGCCGCCATCACGGGTCCCTTCGTGAGCGAACGGGCGCCCAATCTTGGCGGTCGCTTCTCGCCGAACGGACTGCGTGTGGCCTCCTTGCTCAGCAAGTTGCGCCAGGGGGCCGAGATTCGCGAAATGGCTGGCGTGCTCAAGCAGGACGTGGCTTTGTCCTACCGCTTGCTGCGCTATGTGAATGCCGCGGCCTGGGGGCTGGTCAATCCGATCAGCTCCATCGAACAGGCCATGCTCATGCTCGGGCGTCGCCCACTGTACCGGTGGTTGATGCTCTTGTTGCTCGCTGGTGCGCCCAAGGGCACCTTGTCTGAAGTGCGCGGCGAGGCCACGCTGGTGCGTGCGCGCTTCATGGAGTTGCTCGGCGCCAGCCTGAGCGTGCCGCAGCGTGACGAGCTGTTTGTGCTCGGCATGCTGTCGCTGCTCGACACCGTCTTGCAGGTGCCGGCCACCCGCGTGCTCGACACCCTGCCGATGAGCGACACCATTCGCGCGGCCCTGGCCGGCACCGAGGCTGACAACCCCTACGGCCCGTATCTGGTGCTGGCCCGCGCCTGGGACAGCGGCGACACCGCCGCCATCCATGCCGCCTGCGAGCGGATCGGGCTGACCCCGGAAGACGCCGGCCGCCTGCATCTGCAGGCTTTCGACTGGGTGCTCGAAAACGGCAAGTGAGCATTGTCGCTCAGCCGCCACTGAGCGCCTGCACGAAGAGCACTTCGTCGGTGCCATCGAGGGCGTGCGCCAGCGAGAAAATCTGCACGCCGTCGATGAAGCAGCGCATGTGGCGCCTGATCTGCCCCTGCTCGTCCACCATGCGAAAGCGGATGCCCGGAAACTGGCGGTCCAGATCGTCCAGCAGCGCGCCCAGTGTGCCGCCATTGGCCTCGACCCGCGGCGCGTGGGTGTAGTCATGCAGCGGGGAGGGGATCAGCACGCGCATCAGGCTTGCGGATAGCCGATGCTGAGGGCGTAGATCTCGGGCAGATGCCGGGCCAGACACTGCCAGTTGTCGCCCTCGTCGCGGCTGGCCCACAGTTCGCCGCTGGTGGTACCGACATAGAGCCCCAGTGTGGCTTCGGTGTCGGCGCACATGGCCTGGCGCTTGACCGTCCACCAGGCCTGCTCGGCGGGCAGGCCGTGATCCTGCCGTTGCCAGCTCGCGCCGCCGTCGCGGCTGCGATAGGCGGCGGGCTTGCCGTCCGGGCTGGTGCGTGGCCACACGGTGTCGCCATTCATGGGGAAGACCCACAGCGTGTCCGGATCGTGCGGATGCAGCACCAGCGGAAAGCCGATATCGCCGACCTCGGCCGGCATGTTGTCGCCGATGCGCTGCCAGGTGGTGGCGGGGCGGTCGAGCCGGTAGATGCCGCAATGGTTCTGCTGGTAGAGCCGGTCGGGCAGCGTGGGGCACAGGCGCACGCAGTGCGGGTCGTGGAAGGTCGGCGTGTCGCGGTCGAAGCCTTCGACCACGGCGAGACCATCGAGCAGCGGCGTGAAGCTGCGCCCGCCGTCGGTGGATTCGTGCACCCCGCCGCCCGACATGGCGATGTACAGGTGCGTCGGGTCGCGCGGGTCGATCTGGATGGAATGCAGCTTGGGGCCGTCCGGCGTGCCGTCCTGTTCGGTGCCCATCCACTCGCGGAACGTCGGATCGTCATTGAGGCAGGAAAACGGCGCCCAGGTGTCGCCGCCGTCGGTCGAGCGGAACAGCCCCTGCGGCGAGGTGCCGGCGTACCACACCTCGGGCTCGCTGGCCGGGCCGGGCTCGAGCCAGAAGGTGTGCTTGACGCTGCGACCGTTGCCGTCGGCCGTGGTGGCAAAGGCCGGTGGCTGGGCGGCTTCCTGCCAGTTTGCGCCCAGGTCGGCGGAGCGGAAAAGGGTCGGGCCGAGATGGCCGGTGGACACTGCGGCGAGCAGGGTGCGTCCGTTGCGCGGATCGAGCACCAGATGGTTGATGATTTGGCCAAGAAAATGCGGGCCATCGAGGCGCCAGTGCTGGCGATCGGTGTCGCCATGCAGAAGCCACGCGCCCTTGCGGGTGGCTACGAGTAGAACGGGGTGCGCGCTTGCCATGGCGGTCTCCTTGTCCGGTGCAGCGACGTGCTGTCGTCATCTGTAGTCGTTGGCGCAGGGCGTTATTCGACAGCACGCCAGCCCCGAATTTCAGAATAGGTGGCTGCGCGTCGGCGTCAAATACGATTCCGGGGCGAGGGTGCGGAAGGTGAGCGGAATGAATCCATGTGGCATTCGTACAAATGCCTGGGGTATATTCTTGGGTTTTTTGGGGAGGTCGCAATGGCAGCGACATCAAACGCGTCCGGCGGTGTTCGGTTGCTGGTCTTGCTGGTTCTGCTGGGGATTTCGGTGTTCCTGCTGGTGAACAAGAACCTGTTTCTGGACAACGTAGCGAGCTGGCGCCGGGGCACGGCGTCGTTCTCGCTCGACCTGAATACGCTGTCCGGCAGCTTGACTGAGGCCGGGGTGCTGCGCCGATTCCCCGAACTGGAACTGCGCTGCCAGTCGGCGCCGGCCGACATCCAGAACCTGGGCGATCGGGTCTGCTACAACTACGCGAAGCGTTTCGATGGCTACGGCGCGCACTTTGTCGCCTTTTTCTTGCGCGACGGCAAGCTGGCGAGCATGAAGGTCGATGTGCCGTGGTGGTGGCATGCCGCCATGGAGAAGCGCTTGATCGAGCGCTATGGCCAGCCGACCGGACGGCAGGTGTTACCGTCGGGCGACCAGCGTCTTGAGGGCTGGCAGCTTGCGCAGGGTTCGGTGTTCTATAACCGCGACCCGGATCTGAATCCGCTGCAGTGGAATTCCGTGTTCTGGATGAGCGACCGGCAGATCGAACAAATGGGCGGGAGCTTTGTTCAGGGTGTGAGCGAACCCAGCGCCACCCGCGCGCAGATGCTGCGCTGGCTGCTCGGCAAGCTGATTCACTCCTGATCGCAGCCGGGCAGGGCGCGCCCGGCTGCGATCAGCCATGACTTACAGTAGCACCCGCTCGATGCCGCCATGGTTGGCGCGGTCGACATATTCGGGTAGCCAGTTGTCGCCGAGCAGGTGCTTGGCGATCTCGACCACGATGTAGTCGGCCTCGATGCCGCCACCGTCGTTGGCGTAACGCGTCAGGCCCTGCAGACAGCTCGGGCAGGAGGTGAGGATCTTCACCGGTGTGCTGGCGTCGCCCTCGCGCAGCGCGGCGGCGCCTTGCTCCATTTCTTCCTGCTTGCGGAAGCGCACCTGGGTGGAGATGTCCGGCCGGGCGACCGCCAGCGTGCCCGACTCGCCGCAGCAGCGGTCGTTGAGGTCGACGCGCGTGCCCATCAGCTCGTTGGCCACCTTGATGCCCGAATGGATCTTCATCGGCGTGTGGCAGGGCTCGTGGTACATGTACTTCTGACCGGTGATGCCCTCCAGCTTGACGCCTTTTTCCATCAGGTATTCATGGATGTCGATCAGGCGGCAGCCGGGGAAGATCTTGTCGAACTGATATTTCATCAGCTGATCCATGCAGGTGCCGCAGGACACCACCACCGTCTTGATGTCGAGGTAGTTGAGCGTGTTGGCGACGCGGTGGAAGAGCACCCGGTTATCGGTGGTGATCTTCTGGCCCTTGTCTTCTTCGCCCGCCGCGGTCTGCGGATAGCCGCAGCACAGGTAGCCCGGCGGCAGCACGGTGGTGGCACCGACATGGTAGAGCATGGCCTGGGTGGCCAGGCCGACCTGGCTGAACAGGCGTTCGGAGCCGCAGCCGGGGAAGTAGAACACCGCTTCGGATTCGTCGCTGCGTAGCTTGGGATTGCGGATGACGGGGATGACCTTGTCGTCCTCGATGTCCATCAGCGCGCGGCTGGTGCGCTTGGGCAGGTTGCCCGGCATGGGCTTGTTGATGAAGTGAATCACCTGCGCCTTGATCGGCGCCTTGCGCAGCGTGGCCGGCGGTTGCTTGACCTGCGACTGGATCAGGCCGAGCGACTTGGCGGTCTTGTGCGCCCAGCGCTGCGCCTTGTAGCCCCATTCGATCATGCCCTTGCGCATCAGCTTGATCGTAGCCGGGTCCTTGACGGTGAGGAAGGCCATGGCCGCGGCCTTGCCGGGGTTGAAGGACTTCTTGCCCTGGTTGCGCAGCAGGTTGCGCATCTTGATCGACACATCGCCGAAGTCGATGTCGACCGGACAGGGGTTCTTGCACTTGTGGCAGATGGTGCAGTGATCGGCCACGTCTTCGAACTCGGCCCAGTGCGCCAGCGACACGCCGCGGCGGGTCTGCTCCTCGTACAGGAAGGCTTCGACCAGCAGCGAGGTGGACAGGATCTTGTTGCGCGGCGAGTACATCAGGTTGGCGCGTGGCACATGCGTGGAGCACACCGGCTTGCACTTGCCGCAGCGCAGGCAGTCCTTGATGTCGTGGGCGATCTCGCCGATCTCGGTCTGTTCCATGATCAGCGATTCGTGGCCCATCAGCCCGAAGCTGGGGGTGTAGGCGCGGTCGAGGTTGGCGCCGCGCTGCAGTTTGCCGCGGTTGAAGCGGCCTTCCGGATCGACCTTTTGCTTGTAGGTCCAGTAGTTGGCCATCTCCGCGTCGGTGAGGAAGTCGAGTTTGGTGATGCCGATACCGTGCTCGCCGGAGATCACGCCGTCGAGCGCGCGGGCGATGGCCATGATGCGGTCCACCGTCTCGTTGGCGGTCTGCAGCATGGCGTAGTTGTCGGAGTTGACCGGGATGTTGGTGTGCACATTGCCGTCACCGGCGTGCATGTGCAGGGCCACGAACAGCCGGCCGCGCAGCACCTGGGCGTGGGTGGCGTCGACCTTCTCGCGTACCGGGCGGAACACGTCGCCTTCAAAAATCTTGATCAGGCGCGCGCGCAGCTCGGTCTTCCACGAGGTGCGCACCGAGTAGTCCTGCAGGCGGTGGAAGAGCACCGGATTGGCGGCGGTGTTGGTCAGCTCGCCGGCGGTGATGCCGAACTCGGCAAAGCGGGTTTCGGCCTCGGCCAGCGGGGTGTCGAGGTTGTCGAGCAGCCACTGCCAGCGCGCGCGGATGCGGGAGACGTAGTCGAGCGCGGCCTGGCGGCGATCGCCGATGATCTCGGCCGGGTCGATGTCGGCGTCCTGCGTGTGCAGCGGCAGCTCGCTCAGCAGCGTGTCGGTCAGCGCGTCGCACAGCTCGAGCTTGTTTTTGGTCGACAGCTCGATGTTGATGCGTTCGATGTGGTCGCAGTAGTCGCCCATGCGCGGCAGCGGGATGACCACGTCTTCGTTGATCTTGAAGGCGTTGGTGTGGCGCGAGATGGCCGCGGTGCGTGAGCGGTCGAGCCAGAACTTCTTGCGCTGCTCGTCGCTGACCGCGATGAAGCCCTCCGAGCCACGCGCGTTGGTCATGCGGACGACGGCCGAGGTGGCCGTCATCACGGCCTTTTCGTCCAGACCGACGATGTCGCCGACCAGGACCATCTTGGGCCGGCCGTGGCGCTTGGCCTTGGTGGTGTAGCCGACGGCCTTCACATAGCGCTCGTCGAGGTGCTCGAGGCCGGCCAGCTGCACGCCCAGGGCGTGGCCTTCGCCGCCCGGCTTGAAGTAATCGGTGATCTCGACGATGGCCGGTACCGCCTCGCGCACCTGGCCGAAGAATTCCAGACACACCGTGCGCGTGACCGGCGGCATCTTGTGCAGCACCCAGCGCGCCGCGACGATGATGCCGTCGGTGCCTTCTTTCTGCACGCCCGGCACGCCACCGAGGAACTTGTCCGTCACGTCCTTGCCCAGGCCGTCCTTGCGACAGGCCGCGCCGGGCATGGACAGCAGCTCTTCGCCCAGCGACTTGGTGCCCGAGGCGTCGAAGCGCTTGAGGCGGAAGTGCACCACGTCCTGCTCGTGGATCTTGCCGAAGTTGTGGTCGAGGCGCTCGACCTCCAGCCAGTTGCCGTCCGGCGTGACCATTTTCCACCACGCCAGGTTGTCGAGCGCGGTGCCCCACAGCACGGCCTTCTTGCCGCCGGCGTTCATCGCCACGTTGCCGCCAATACACGATGCGGAGGCGGAGGTCGGGTCGACCGCAAACACCCGGCCAGCCGCACTGGCCGCTTCGGCCACGCGCGCGGTGACCACGCCGGCGCTGGTGCGGATGGTGGCGTAGGGTTCGGCCATCGGGCCATCCAGGCCCGGCAGCACGGTCTCTTCGACCTTGCCGATGTCGATCAGCTTTTCGGTGTTGATGACCACCGAGCGCGCATCGAGCGGCACGGCGCCGCCGGTGTAGCCGGTGCCACCCCCACGCGGGATGATGGTCAGACCGAGTTCGATACAGTCACGCACCAGATGGCCGATTTCGGCCTCGGTGTCGGGGTAGAGCACCACGAAGGGGTACTCGACTCGCCAGTCGGTGGCGTCGGTCACATGCGAGACGCGCGCATGGCCGTCAAAGCAGATGTTGTCCTTGCGGGTGTGACGCGTCAGCACCCGGGTGGCCTGGCGGCGCAGGTCAATGGTTTCTTCGAACTGCAACTCAAACTGGGCGACCGCCTCGCGTGCCGCGCGCACCAGCAGTTCGACCTTCTCGCTGCGGTCCTGATCTTCGGACTGCGAATCGAGGCGTCGCTTGTCGATCTCGTTCAGGCGGTGACGCAGGGCCCCCACCAAGGCGCCGCGCCGGTCGCGGTTGCCGAGCAGGTCGTCCATCAGGTAGGGGTTGCGTTGCACCACCCAGATGTCGCCGAGTACCTCGTAGAGCATGCGGGCCGAGCGGCCGGTGACACGCTCGCTGCGCAAGGCGTCGAGCACCTGCCAGCTCTCTTCGCCGAGCAGGCGGATCACGATCTCGCGGTCGGAGAAGGAGGTGTAGTTATAGGGGATCTCTCGCAGGCGCTGGGTCATCGGCGTGTCTTGCGGTTGCGTTGGGGGAAACGATGCATTCTATCGAACTGCGGTGCACCATGCAGCCCCAATGAAAAACCCTGAGCGCAACAAGGCTTTGATTTTCGGCGCTTATCTGCCCGGCGATCATGGCCTGGCCTCCTGTTCCCGGCGGCGCGTGCGTGTTTAGCAAATTTTGAAGCTTTGCTGATGCAACTCTTAAGAGCGGCGCGCCGGGCGGCTTCGTAAGCTGGCCTCTCGAATCAATCGATGGAGTCCAGCATGAAACTGTTTGCGAAAGTGGTCCTTGCCGCGGCTGTCGGCGCCAGCCTGCCGGCCCTGGCCGCGCCGGCCGATCCGGTGGCGCGCGGGCGCTATCTTGTCGCGGTGGCCGACTGCAACGGCTGCCACACCGCCGGGTTTGCCGAGTCGGGCGGGGCGGTGCCCGAGGCTCAGCGGCTGACCGGCATGGCTGTCGGCTTCAGCGGCCCGTGGGGCGTGAGCTATCCGGCCAACCTGCGCCTGTCGGTCAGCCGCCAGAGCGCGGAGGAATGGCGGGGGCGTGCCCGTGCCGGCGGCCTGCCTCCGATGCCGTGGCCGGCCCTGAAGGCCATGACCGACGAGGATTTGAACGCCATCTACGCCTATCTGCGCGCGCTCGGCCCGGCCGGGCTGGCGGCGCCGCAGGCCGTGCGGCCGGGCGCGCCGATCCCGACCCCGCATTTCGTGTTCGTACCGCAGCCGCCGACCACGGTGGTGAGCGCTACGCGTTGAGTTGCGCACAGGAGAGAGGCAATGCACATGCGATTCCTACAGCCGACGACCGCCGAGCGCCATGATCTCTACGCCGGCATCCACAAGGGGCTGCGCCTGTTCATGGGTGAGGTGCTGACCGAACTCGGGCGTCTCGATACCGACGATGACGCGGCGGTGGCCGAGGCGCTCGCCGCGCTGCAGGTGCTGATCGGCTTTTGTCGCGACCACCTGGCGCATGAGGACCGGGTGATTCACCCGACGCTCGAGGCCTTGCAGCCGGGCAGCGCCCGGCGGGCGGCCGACGCCCACGCCGAACACGAGGCGAGCCTGCGCTTGCTGGGGCATCTGGGCGATGAGTTGCGCAGCAGTACCGGGCCGGCGCGGGTCCACGCCGCGGCGCGGTTGTACCGGCAGTTGGCCGCCTTTGTCGGCGAGAGCCTGCTGCACATGTATGAGGAGGAAACCGAGCATAACGAGGTGCTGTGGGCGGGCCTGAGCGATGCGCAGATCGCCGCATTGCACGGGCGCATCCATGCCCGGCTGACGCCGGCGGACATGCGCCTGGCGCTGGCGTGGATGGTGCCGGCGATGCGCCCGGCCGAGCGCATCGCGCTGCTCGCGCCCTTGCGCAGCCGGCTGCCGGCGGCCGCTTTCGACGATCTGCTGGCGGCACTGCGGGCGCGCCTGGGGGACGCGGCGGCGGCGCAGCTGACGGCGGCGCTGCCTCAGGCGGCCTGAACGCCCCCGGCGATCAGGCTGACCGGCCGCGCCAGCGCCAGGCGGATGCGGCCGCGGCCGGCCTTCTCGATGCGCAGGTCGGCCTCGCGGTCGGCCAGCCGGCGGCTGAGCAGGATCAGCCGGGCGTCGAGGTTGTCGGCCACCTCGGGCAGGCGCAGGCGGGGGTCGAGGCGCAGTTCGCGCTTGGAGAACTCGCAGCGGCCCAGCGTCTGGTGGTCCTGCAGCAGCGCCCACAGGATGCTGCCGGCCACGCCCTTGATCAGGTAGGTGTCGTCGAGAAAGATGCTGCCGTCCTGCGCGAAGTAGCGCACCCGCAGCGGCGGAGCGGCGGCGTCGGGCGGCGGGCGTGCCGGCACGGCCGGCGTGCCGTCGTCCTCGAGGGCCTCGAATTGCAGCGCGCACATGCACGGCCCGAGCATGGCGCACAGGGCGACCAGCGCGTCTTCCATGTCGTAGTCGAAACGGTATTGCTGGTCGCTCTCGACATACAGCACGGCCATCAGCCGGTCGCCGGCGCGCACCGGCACGGCGAGTTGGCTGGATGGGTCGGGCAGGCCGGGCAGGGGGATGCTCGCTTCGAGCCGGTCGGCCAGCTCGCCGCCTTCGAGCTGCTCGCGGATGGCCCGACCGTAGGCGTATTCAGCGGCCGGGAAGATGATGCGGATGGGGGTTTGCTCGCGCGCCGCCACGCCAATCACGCCGACCCCGTAGGGGATCTCGGCGCCGGCGCCGGAGCTGGCGTAGCCGCGGCTGGCGACGATGTACAGGCGCGGACGGGTGGCGTCGGCCATCAGCAGCATCTGGTGCGTGATGCCGAAATGGCGCTCGAGGCACTGCGCCAGGGTGTCGATCAGGTGCTCCAGACTGCGGCAGCCGGCCAGCGCGTCGACACTGCGGCGCAGTGCCGGCAACAGCGGCGCGCGCGCGACTGGCGGTGGCAGGCTGTGGCCGGGCACGGCCTCGATCGCCAGTACCCGGTAAATATCGGCGCCACGCAGCCGGAACACGCCGGCCATGCCGGTGTGCGAGGCGATGCCGGCCAGCGTGGCCTTCATGCGTTCGAACAGCGGGCCGGCGGTTTCGGTGCGCAGGTAGCGGATGCTCAGCCGGTAGCGGGCGGCGGTGTCCGGATCCATCATCAGCACCGTGGCGTGCGGATTGGCCAGGATGTTCTCGCGCGTCTTGTTGAAGAACTGGAAAGACAGCGCGACATGCTCCGGGTCGACATACATCAGCTGCGACACATAGGTGACGTTGGGCGTGCCGTCGGGTGCGCAGGTGGCCAGCCCGGCTGGCAGGATGCCCTCGAGGCAGCTACGCAGGGAGTCGAGATTCAGCACGGTATTCATGGCAGGGCGCAGCCGGTGGCCAGACGCTGCCCGGCCTGGGGGCCGGGAGTCTGGCCGAAGACCTCATCCGGCGTGAAGCGGACAATGCAAAGCGCCTCGGTGGGGCAATGCAGCAGGGCGCGCACGAAGGCTTCGGGGGTGCCGACGGTGGCGAGGCGGTTGACCATGGTGTCGATGTAAGGCGCCAGTAGCGCGGTATCGTCGGGGTCGCGCTCAACCCGGTGGGCGTCATGCCCCTTGAGCTGGACGGTGCGGTGGCTTTCCGGTTCGCTGAACACCACGGCGATCCGGCCGTTGGTGGCCAGGGCGCGCAGCACCGGCTCGGCCTGTGGCGCGGCAACCAGCATTCGCAAGCGGCCGGCGGCCGTGGGGTCGCGACGGCAGCCCAGGCCGCGCACCAGCGTGGCAAAGCCTCGATCGTCGCTGGCGGCGAGATGGATCGACAGGTGGCTGGTCACGAAGTCGGCCAGCGCGGGGGTGAGCACGGTCGGTGAAGTCATGTCGGCGCCCTGAGGTCCGATGGACTAATTTACTCCAAGCTGTGGCCCGCGTGCGTGGCTAACGCAGCATGAAGGTTTCGTACTCCAGCCGGTGCAGTTTGCGGTCGAGCGCGAACAGGCCGTAGAGCAGGGTCAGCAGCACGGCGGCGGCGTAGCCGTAGCCATAGAAGGCGGCGCCGAGCTGGAGCGACAGCGCGGTGAGGGCGAGGTTGCTGACGCACAGCAGCGCGCACAGGCGCAGCACCAGCGCGCGCTGGTCGAGGTAGAAGAACACGTTGAGCAGCGCCAGCAGGCCGACCTGCAAGCTGGCGCCGAGTGTCTGGATGTGGAAGAGCGGCAGGTAGAGCGCCGAGATACCCAGCGCGGCGAGCACGCTGGGGCCGACGATGATGGCGGCGAGCAGGGCGAGGGTCTGGATCTTGCCGATTTCGGCAAAGCCCTGACGGATGGCGAGCACCATCTCGTCGCGCATCGATTCGATGGTCTCCAGGCTGCCGCCCTCGCGCACGGCGGTGTAGAAGCGCTCGTGGTAGTCCACGAAGTCGGTCTCGATGCGCACCAGAAACACCGCCATGCCGGGGATGATGAACAAATAGGCCATGAACACCGGCAAGTCGTAGATGACCGAGGCGCGCAGCGGGCCGATGATGGCGGCCGAGGTGTCGGGGTAGAACCAGAACACCAGTTTGTCGGCCCACACCGCGAGGTTGTAGAGCACGCCGATGATCAGCAGGCTGGGGTAACGGTTTTGCGGTTTCAGAAAGTCGAAACGCACCGCCTCGGTGGCGCTGAAGCTGCGCACCGTCAGCCACCACATGCCGCACAGGAGCGCGAAGTGGCCGAGCACGAAGCCGGCGAGCAGGCCTTCGAGTGCCCAGTTGCGCGCCAGCAGCGCGGCGCCCACGGTGATGCCGTAGCCGAGCGCGTACATCGCCAGAATGGCGCGGTAGCGCTTGAGCCCGGACAGAAAGATGGTCAGCACCCAGATGGCGCACAGCTGCGTGAAGCCGGCGATCATCAGCAAGCGGTAGAGCACGTTCTCGCCGGCGAAGGCGGTAAAAGCGAGCACCGTGGCCAGCGTGCCCGCTGCCATCAGCACCAGACACAGCACGCCGTGCAGATTGGGTAGCACGGTGTCGTGCTTGTGCTCGAACAAGCGGTCGGACACATAGCGCGTAAAGGCCAGCTGCACGCCGCCGGTGAGAATCAGTGAGCTGGCGATCAGCCAGGTGACCGACACCTGAAACTGCGTGACGCCATGGGATGAGGCGCCCAGCGAGGCGCTGAGCAGGCCGATGGCCAGGATGCCGACAATCGACAGCACCCACGGCCCCGAACCGATCACCCCGGCATAGGCATAGGCCTGCACCAGCCCGAGCAGGCTGTCCTTGCGCAAGAGCTTGCGCAGCTCGAAACCGATGCCGGCCACGAATTACCCCTCAGTCCACCGCGGCGGTCAGCGCGATCTCGACGCGCCAGCCAGCCTGCGCCAGCCCGGCCACCTGCACGCAAGCGCGGCAAGGGGCGGTCCCCTCGGCCAGCCAGGCGTCCCACACGGCGTTCATGCCGGTGTAGTCGTCCATGTCGACGAGGTAGATGGTGGCCATCAGGATGCGCGATTTGTCGCTGCCGGCCTGGGCCAGAAGGCGGTCGATGCTGCCGAGGATCTCGCTGGTCTGGGTTTCGATGTTGGTGTCGATGCTGGCGGGCACTTCGACGGTGTATAGCGTCTGGTTGTGCACCACGATGTCGGAGTAGCGGGTGGTGGTGCCGTAACGGGTCAGGCTCATGATTGGCGCTCCTTGGTGAGTGAGGGGGCTAGCGCGCGGTCGTAGACGGCGCGGTAGCGTTGGAACATCAGGGCGTCACTGTAGCGCGCTTCGACCCGGCGGATGCCGGCGTCGCGGGCGGCGCGCCAGCGTTCGGGGTGGCCGAGCAGGTCGAGCGCGGCGTCGGCGAGGGCTTGCGGGTCGGCGATGCCGACCACGGCACCGGCGTGGCCAAAGGCGCGGTCCTCGGCGTCGCCACCTTCGATCAGTTGCCGGCAGGCGCCGACGTCGGTGCTGATGCAGGGCACGCCAGCGGCGAAGCCTTCGAGCACCACCAGCGGTAGCGCTTCGGAGATGGAACTGAGTACCACCAGGCCGATCCTGGGCAGCAGCGCGTCGATGCGTTGCATGCCGAGCAGGCGCACTTTGTCGCCCAGGTCGAGGCTGTCGATCAGTTGGCGGCACTCGGCCACATAGGCCGGGTCTTCGTCCAGCGGGCCGGCGATCCAGGCTTCGGCCCCGGGCAGGCGGGTGATGACCGTGCGCATGGCGCGGATGAAGTTCTTCACGTCCTTGATCGGCACCACCCGGCCGATCAGGCACAGCACGGGCGGGATCTCGTCGACGCGTTGCGCGCGCAGCGGTGCCAGTCGGGCGATCGCCACGCCGTTGGGAATCACCTGCGTGCGCTCGGCGGCCGCACCATCGGCGATTTGCCGGCGGCGGTTGGTTTCGTACAGCGAGATGATCGGGTCGGCGGCGTCGTAGCTCAGCCGGCCCATCCACTCGAAGAAGCGGATCCACAGCTGGCGGAAGTAGGACAGCTCGGTCGGGTCGCGCTGGAAGGCGTTGCGGTTGTCGTTGATCCACTCACTCTGAAACAGGTCGATCTTGCGTTCCTTGGTGTAGATGCCGTGCTCGGTGAGGATCAGCGGGCGCCCGGTGGCCTGGGCCAGTAGCGCGCCGAGAAAGCCGGCATAGCCGGTTGAGATGCTGTGGTAGGCCCGCACCGGGATGAGCTGGTCGGCAATGCGCGCGAGCTGCCACAGCGGCTGGTGCATGATGCGCACCGACCAGAAATAGTCGACAAAACTGGGGTCGGAGCAGTGCTTGCGGTAGTGGTGGGTAATGCGCTGCCAGGCCGCCTCGGCGTGGCGGAAGTCGTGCTCCGGGATGGCGCCGCCTGGCTTGATGTGGGCGCAGGCGGCGTGCATCAGTTTGGGCGACACGGCCGCACCGCCGCGAAAGGCCGTGTGCAGGGCGTCGATGTCGGCAAAGGCGGCGGCGTTGCCGGTGCGTGGGCGCGGCGCATTGGGTGCCTCGGCCAGGCTGTCGTGCAGGAAATGGGTTTCCAGATGCACCACATTGGCCGGCAACTCGTAGCGCATGGCCGGGTAGTCGTCGCGGCGGCTGCCGAGAAACACCAGCGCAAAGCGCACATCGGGATGGGCCAGCAGGATCTGATGCATCCACGAGGACACCCCGCCCGACACAAACGGGTAGGTGCCTTCGAGCAGCAGCGCCACATCGGCTTCAGTGGCGGTGGGAGTGGCGCTCATCGGGGACTCCAGAATTGCGCCACCTTCTGCACGCCCATCATGCCGCGCCAGCTGGCCAGCGGTGCGAGCAGGCGTCGGACTGCGGTGAAATCGCGTCGCAAGAAGGCCAGCTCTGCCAGATGGGGCAGGACGCGGTGATCGGGCAGGCCGGCCGCGCGCGCTGCCTCGAAGGCCACCTCGGCCTCTGTCGTGTTGCCTAGCGCCAGCAAACATTGCCCACAGCGCAGGTAGAGCCCCGCGCCGCTCGGTCGCAGCGCGAGCGCTTCGCGGGCGTGATGCAGCCCCGCCTCGGCGGCATGGGTGCGCAGGTCGCCCTGCGCCAGTTGCTGGTAAATCAATTCCCAATACAAACCGGCCAGCCGGGTGTGGGCGAGCGCCAGGGCGATGGGGTTGCGCGCGCTGGCGAGCCGCTGGCGTTCAGCCTGGATCTGGGCGTTGAGTGTTTTCTCCTTGCGGTCGAGCATGCCGTAAGCGAGCAGACGCAGGTCTTCGCTGTCGTCGCCGAGCAGATCGCGCAGTAGCGGGCTGGCGACGCGGCCGGGCACGTGCTGGAGTGCGACGAGCGCTTTGAGGCGTTGCGGCGTGGGCACCCGCGGGTTGCGCAAAAAGCCACTGACACCGGTCTGGTGAAAGCCGCTGCGCTCGCGTTGATGCGGATCGAGCGCGGGGAGCTCGAGTGTGCGCAGCCCGCGCGGCCGGCGTATCGCCAGGCGATAGCGGCCGATCCACAAGCCGGCCACGATGCCGGCAAAACCCAGCAAGGGGATGAAGGCCGACAGGGAAAACATCAACAGTCCGCTGGCGCGCCCTGAGCGGGCGGTGAGCGCGGGCATGAGGGCCAGCGCGCTCAGCGCGAGCAGGGCGCTGGCAGTCAGGTGGGCCAGCAAAAAGACGGCCAGGGGGTGTGCGAGGTGCTCGGCAGTGCCGAGCAGCCACATCGCCAACCCTTCAAGCAGCAGTGCTGATACGCCGCTGAGCAGGGCGAACATGGCAATCCTCAAGCAGGGTGGACAGCAACTCGGTGGCCGGTGTGGCGTCGAGCCGGTAGGCATGCAAGGCGATGCCGAATTCGCCCGGCGGCACGCCCAGGTGCTGGGTGAGCCAGGCGTCGAGGCGGTCGAGATAGCCCTCGATGGCCGCGGCGCCGGCCAGCGGCATGAGCACCAGCAAGGCGTTGCGGTCGTCCTCGCGGGTATGCCAGGTGACATCCAGCGTGCGTTGCAGGCGGTGCCATTGCAGGGGCAGGTCGTCGAGCACCGGGCGGCTGCCGTAGGTCAGCACCACCACGGCGCTGGGCAAGCCGCTATCGCGGGTGACATGCCACATGCGTTTCAACTCGAGGGCGAAGTCGGGCGGGCAGGCCGGCGCGACGGCGAGCACCGGGCGGATGATGTCGCGGCTGGCGAGGCTGTCGGCGTAGTAGCCGACCAGCAGATTGAGGATCTGCAAGCTGTCTTCGTTCAGCGCGAAAAAGGGCATTGATTCGACCACCAGCACGCCGTGGTCTGTCCCGCGCAGATCGCGCAGGCGGCTGACCACCAGATACTGGCTGCCGTGGTGTTCGGGCAGCGCATCGCTGGCGACATGGCACAACCCATTTTCAGTGGCGGCGGCCAGCACCAGGGGGTCGTTCGGCGCGAAGGCGAAGGGTGCGCCGAGCTGGCCGGCGGGGGTGTCGGTGGCATCCATCGGATACAGCGCGGCGCGCTCGACCTGGCAGAACTGGGCCAGCAGCTTGAGCAGGGCGTCGGCGCCGGGCAGGGGGCCGGCGGTGTCGGTGCCGAGCAACTCACGCAGGCCGGTGAGTGCGTCGCGCATCGACACCGGCCGGCTGATCAGGTCTTGCTCCAGGCGGTCGTGCGAGACGCGCAGCAGGTAGTGTTGGCGGGTCAGGTGGTCGAGCCGTTCCTGCACATAGCGGGCATGGGTTTCGGCGCGGCGCACGCGAGTGCGCCAGATCGAGGCGAATTCGCCACAGACCATCACCAGCACCAGCGTGCCCAGAAAATACAGCTGCGGGGTGGCCGCGCTGACCTTGCCGGTGCCGGTCAGGCCCAGCCAGCCGACGAGCAGCACGATGCTGCCGATGACGCCCAGCATCGGGCCGTAGCGCAGTGCCAGCAACATCGGGCCGAGCACCGGCCAGGGGAAGCTGGCCCAGGCAAACAGCGGGTCGGCCGGGTTGAGCCACCACGCCGACGCGAGCAGCAGCAGGGGCAGGACGACGGTCTCTGCCAGGGCGGAGCTTGTTAATTGGCGGGGTGCGAGCAAGTGTCGGAAAGGCATGCGACGACTTAGCGGACGACGGGTGCGAGCAGTGACTTGATCAGGGTTTGTGCCACGGCGGCCAGCGAATCGCGGCCCCAGCCGGTGCGCGCGCCGACGCCGCTCCAGACGGTGCTGCCGTCTTCGACATCAATGATGTGCAGCGCCAGACCCACCGCCGGCTCGCCATCGACGCCGACCTTGTATTGCCATTCGTCCACCGTGCCGGTGAGCACATAGCGCACGCCGGCGCTGCGCGCCCAGGCGAGGGCCGCCTCGGTGTCGGCGGCCGGGGCCGGATCGAACAAGGCGTCGCGCGCCGGTGCCGGCGGGCGTACCACCTCCTTGACGCCCAGCGTATGCAGCAGGGCGCGGGCCACCGCTTCAGCGCGGGCGCCGGCCATGGGGGTGGTGGTGGCGTTTTCCAGTGTGAGCACGGCCCAGCGGGCGTCGGGCGTGGCGCTCCGATCGGGCACACGGTCGGTCACGGCGCAGCCGCTAAGGACGGTGATGAGGCACATCAGGCGCAGGACAGGGTGGGCAAGCAAGGTTTTCATGTCGATCCCGTGGGCTCAGAAGAACAGTTGATAGTCGAGAAACAGGGTGGAACTGCGGCCGGTCTCGCCTTCGCCGCCCTTGTCGTGTTGCACGCCGAGAAGCAGCTGATCGGCGCCGAAGACCCGGCCGCTCAGGCCGAACTCCACCCCGTAGCCATAGCCGCGGCCGCTTACATGGTTGAGATCGAGCGTGGCGTAGGGCACCAGGGCGCGCTGGAGGCCATGGCGCTGGCGGTTGTTGACCGTCATTCGCGCGCCGCGAAACTGGTAGCTGTCGGGCAGCAGCGGGGCGAGGCCGCCGGGCAGGATTGACGCCAGCGCCGCGCGGTCGCCGGTGTCGTTGCCGATGTCGGCGCGAAAGCGATAGCCGCCGACATACACGCCGGCTTCGATTTCGGGCCGGCCGCGGGTCAGGCGGTGGGTGTAGTCGAGTTGCCAGCGATCGGCGCGACCCAGCGCCAGCCCGTGCTGGCTGCTGTAGCGGCTGTGCGCCCATTGGGCGGCAATGCGCTCGCGCGAGCTGAGGCCGTAGGCGGCGCTGGCGAGCAGTTCGTCCTTCATGCCGGCCACGCGCAGCGCGGCGCTTTCGTTGGCGGGCAGTTGCGTGCCGGCCTCGAGCGCGAAGGCCCAGCGCTGGTCGAGGGTGAGGTCATGCCCCAGCCAGACGGGGGTGGTGTCGGTCAGGCCGCGACGGCGGGCGACGCCAAGGCGGGTGAGGCCGGCGTCGGTGGTCCACGCCACTTCGACGCTGGCCTGGCGCTCGTTGGGCGCGGCGGCGAGTGCGCCGCTGCCATTGAGGCGACGCTGGATGCTGCCCAGGGTGAGGCTGAGCTTGAGCCGGGGGGCGAGGCGCAGGCGCAGTTCGGCGTGCTGGGCTCGCTCTTTGAAGGCGTCGAGCTTGTGTGCGGCGGCGTCCAGGCGCAGACGGTGGGCCTGGTCGAGCAGTACCTCGCTTAGTTGCAAATGTAGCGCGTCGTTGTGGCGCTGGTCGTTGGCGGCGGCATGGGTGACGCTGGCGGCCACCTCCGGCCGGCCGAGGCGGTCGGCGATTTCGCCGCGCTGGGCGGCGGGCAGGGCCGTGTCGCGGCGGGCGAGGATCTCGGCCAGCGTGGCGCGCTCGTCACTGGCCAGTGCGACCGCGGCTTCGGCCCACAGCGGGCGGGTCAGGGCGCGGGCGTAGCGCTCCCACAAAAAGCCGCGGGCGCCGTCGATGTCGCCCTGGTCGAGCAGCCAGCTCATGGCCACATCGCGCAGCAGCGGGGTGTCGAGCGGGTCGGCGTCGCCGTCCTGGCGCATCAGTGCGCGCAGCAACTGGTCGCTGGCGTCGCCGGGGCGTTGCTGGCGGGCCAGGCGGACCTCCGCGGCGCGTCGGGCCAAGTCGGCGCTCTGGTCGGTCGGTGCAGTGCGTGGCCGTTGCTGCCACTGCTGTTCGCGCAGATGCCAGGCGCGGTCGATCTCGCCGGCCTGTTCCAGCGTGTCTGCCAGACCCATCATCCACAGGAAGTCGTCGCGATTGGCGCCGGCGCGCGGCAGCAGATAACGGTCGAGCGCGCGCTGTGGGCGAGACAGCAGTGCGTTGGCCGCGGCCAGGGCGTCATGCAGGTCGGTGTCGCGGGCCCAGCGGGTTTCGTGGCGGGCGAGCAGGGCGGTGAGGGTGTCGGCCTTGCCGCCGTCGATCAGCAGCCACAGCAGCGAGGCGCGGGCGGCGGTGTTGGCCGGGTCGTGGGCCAGCGCGGCTTCGAAGTCGTCGCGCGCGGCGTCGAATTCACCGAGGCCCTGATGCCATTGCCCGCGCAGACGCAGGAAGCTGGCGTTGCGCTCGAGCGCCGTGCGTGGCGCGTCGTCGAGGGCGCGGATGAGCGTGCCCATGGCGGCGTAGTTGCGAGTGGACAGGTGCAGATCGAGGCTGCGCAGCAGCCAGTCGGGCGTGCCGAGGCGCTCCCAGGCTTGGGCGGCCAGGCGGGCAGCCTGGTCGGGGTGGGTCCGGCGCAGGAGTTCGATCAGGTCGGCGAAGTCGTCGGGCCGGGCCGTGGGCTGGGGTACGAGCCGGCTCAGGGCGTCGCGTTGCGCATCGCGGTCTTGCAGCAGGCCGGCGAGCGAAGCGCGCAGTTGCCAGTAGTCGGTCGCATCGTCCGGCGCTTGGGTGCGTGTCGCGTCAAGTGCGGCCAGGGCGGCTTCAAGCTGGCCACGGGGGATCAGCCCGACCGCACGGCGCAGGCTGAGCGCGGTGGAGGCGCCGGCGTGCTGTGCCCACATGACCAGCGCGGCGTCGGCGATGGCGCCTTGGCCGGCGCGCTCGGCGAGGGTGGCGAGCGCGTCGAAGCCAGCATCGGAGGGGTGGCGCGTGGTGTGCGCTTGCAGATAGGCGATGCCGGCGTCGGGCTCGCCGAGGCGCTCATACAGCGCGGCGATGTCGCGCAGTTGGGCGGTGTCTCGTGGGCGCTGGCGCAACTGGAATTGATGGGCGTCGAGCAGCATGCGGTGCTCGAACAGGCCGGGGGCGAGGCGAAGCACCTGGGCCCAGGCGTCGGTGTGGTCGTTGCGGGCGAGGTGATACCACTGGGCCAGCGCGTCGGCCGGCTTGCCATGCCATTCGGCTGCCTGGGCGAGGCGACGGCGCCAGTCGGCGCTGTCGGGGGCCTGGCGCACGGCGGAGAGGCTGAGCACATAGGCGTCTTCGAGCGCACCGGCGCCGAGGAAGGTGTCGTAGGCGAGGCGGTAGCGGGCGTCGTCGAAGGGCAGGGCGGGGTCGGCATTGCTGCTCAGGGCGACGAGGCGGAAGCTGCCGTCGAGCTGCTCGCGCAGGCTGAGGCGGATCAGGCGACGGGCGTAGTCAGCGGCGCGGTCGGGCCGGTTGGCGGCGCGGGCGAGCCCGATGAGAAAGGTGAGCGTGGGGGCGTCGTCGGCGAGCGCGCCGAGTGCCTGGTTGGCGATGGCCAGTGCGGCCGGAAAGTCGCTGATGGCTTGCAGTGTGCGCAGGGCGGCGAGGAAGTATTGGCGTTGCGCGGCGAGCCCTTCGCTGCGGTCGCGGGCGAGCAGGTAGGCGCGGGCGGCCAGGTGCGGGTGGGCGTCGCGTCGCAGCGTGTCGGCGAGTGTCTGTGCGGCGTCGGCATCGATGTCGGCGTTGGCATGCAGGGCGTCGATGGCGTGGGTGGCGATCTCGGTCTGTGTGTGCTGGGCAGCGTAGGTGATCAGGCTGAGCCGGTCGGCGGTGGACAGGGCGGGATCGCCGGCGAGGGTGCGCAGGATGTGGCGTTGCTGGAGGTTGAGCGCGAGCGGCGTGCGCGCGTCAGGGGCGTCGTCGACGGTGAAGCGCCAGTCGAGCCACCGGGCGCGGCGGTCGATGGCCGGGTCGGGGTGGCCGAGTAGCGGTGCGATAGCCTGGCGGGCGGCGGGGTAGTCGCGGCGGGCGTCGTGTTGGGCGGCGAGGGCAAAGCGCATCTGCGCGTTGTCGGTTTCGGTGCGCAGCAGATTGTGCAGGTAGGCGGCGGCCAGCACGTCGCCCTGACGGGCGCCGAGTGAGGCCTTGACCAGGGTCTCATACGGAAACAGCAGCACCATGCCGGCGGTGGCCAGCGCGCCGAAGATCACCAGCGCACGTAGCGACACGACACGGGGTCGTTCAGCCGGGGCAGCGGAGGGTGAATGTGGCATTGGTGCCGTCAAGGTGATAGTGGTGTTTCAGCCCGCTGCGCCCGGAGGCGACGACAGGGCCTCGCCCTGTCTGCAGGCGGCAGTCGCTGGGGTGAGACAGCGTGAAGGACAGGGGGGTATGTGCCTTCAAGGCAAAATCAATGCCTTTGGGGTGACCCTGCCAGTGGGTGAGGCGGCCGTTGGCGGAGACGAAACTGGGGATGTCGGCTGCGGTAGCGCCAGTGCGCAGGCTGGCGCGTGAGCTGGCCAGGGTGGCAAAGCGGCCGTCGGGTCCGCTGGTTGTGCCGGCCAGGCCGGGGCTGTTGGCCAGATCGATGGCGGCAAAATCGGGCGGCAGGCGCAGGTTGTGCAGCGCATCGGCGTTGCGGATGTGCAGGGTGTCGGGGTCGTCGAGTGCGCGGGCGAGGCTCAGGGTATTGAAGTTGTGCGCCATGGCGATGTAGTCGCTCGGAAACACCGGCTGCGTGGGCTGCGCGAGCGCCCAGTCGTACACGGTGTGCAGGGCCTTGAGGGCGGCGACCTTGCTGGCGGAATAGGTGTGGTAGTAGATGTTGATCGGTTTGAGGCGGCGTGGCTCGCCGGTCATCTTGAAGGTGTCGATGACATCGCGAAAGCCGTAGAAAGGGCCGGTCCAGTCGCTGGTGTACACGTTCTCGTTCATCACCGGGGCGTAGGGCTGGAAGTAGGGGCCTTGATGCACGCCGATGGGTGACACCGCGGCCACGGTGGGCCGACGCCGGCTCATGGTGGTGTTGCCGCCATTCATGTCGAGCAGATTGTGATCGGTGATCAGTTTGAGGGTGTCGGCGTCGGGTGCGGCGTTGCCGCTCCACAGCAGCAGGCGCACGGGTTTGCCGGCCGGGGCGAGGCGGCTGCGGATGTAGTCGATGGAGCCGAGGATCTCGCGCTCGGGGCTGGGGGTGTAGCCGGGGATGTCGAGGTGGTAGTCGGCGGCGCGGTCGTCGTCGCGTGCGTCGAACACCTTGCGCCACTTGAAGGGGTGCGAATAGGTGTGGCTGGCGATCTCGACATGCGCCAGGGCGAACATCTGGCGGGCGATGCCTTCGAGTCGCGTGGCCAGCGCCGGGTAGAGCCCCTGGGGGCTGACTTCGGCCTCGATGACCGACATGGCGTGCGGGATTCGATAGCGCTTGAGCACGTCGTCGAGCAGTACCTGCGCGGCCAGCGGTGAGCCGGGAAATTCGCCCAGCGACGGGAAGCCATCCCCATCGATGTGCACCATCAGCAGCCGGCGGCCGCTGGCGGTGGTGGGGTCGGGCACCGGACGCGCGGGCAGGCGCAAGGCGCGCTGCAGGAAAGCGAAGGGGTCGGCGCCCCAGCGACTCTGGCCTTCGACGCCGGGAAGTTCGACCACCGCAAAGGCGTCGAGCAGATAGCCGCCCCAGGGCATGATGGCGGCGGGGTGGTAAGTCTGGCCATTGGTGTCGGTCAGCGTGGCCAGCGGAATGCCGCCGGGGGCGGTGATTGGAAGCAGAGTGCCGGCACGGGGGCGCGGCGGCATTTCGAAGCCGATGAGCGGGTCGCTCTGGCTGAGTGTCAGCGGGGCGGTCGGTGGCAGCGCGAGGCGCAGCCCGAGTCGGGCGGCGGCGCTGTGGCCGAGCTCGAAGCCGAAGTCGTCGAAGATCGCCACTTTGGTGCCGGCGTCGATCTGCGTCTGCAGCCAGTGGTGCAGGCGTTCGCCGCGTTTGATGCCGCCGGTCATCCAGGTCACGATGCCGGCATGGATGCGCGGGTCGAGACGCTCGGGCAGTGCGTCGTCGGGTGTCACATAGTCGGCCACGTAACCGAGGTAGTTGAGCGGCATCTCGATGTAGCGGTGGGCATTGGTGTAGTTGATGGCGCTGGCTTCGTTCGCGTCATACACCACCAGCACCCGGCGCGGCAGGGCCTCGTTGGCGCCAGTGCCCAGGGTGGTGAGCGAGGGCTCGGCAATCCACGGGATGATCTCCTCGGCCAGCATGCGGCGCGCCAGTGTGCGCGCTTCGTCGAGCGCGGAGGCGGGCAGGTAGTCGATGCCGATCACTGGCAGGCCGTAGCGCTGGCGGACTTCATCAAAGCGCGCGAGCAGCCAGCGGCGGTCGGCCTCGGGCACGGCCACATAGCGCGACTGCCCGGCGCTCCAGCCGCGATGCACCGACTCGGCGGCCACGGCGAACACCTGCGAATGCACGGCCGGCAGCAATTCGAAGCCGCGATTGAAGATCAGCCGGATGCCGGGGTAGCGCTTGGCCAGCGTCTGGATGAGCGCTTCCAGCCCGCGCTGGGCGGCGGCCGGGTCGACGTCATCGAGCAGGCGGTAGGCGTCGAGCGTGTCGAGGAAGAAGCCCCGATACCCACGCTGCCACAGCGGGCCGACGATCCGCTCGGCCATGAACTCGGCCCAGACCGGCTGGCTGACATCGATAACCACGCTACCCCAGTCGGTGTTGATCTTGCGCTTGAGCGCGGCGGGCACCTCCGCCAGGTAGGCGCGCTGCGGATGGACTTCACCGACGCTCACATAGGCGAACAGGTCGGTGTCGGGGCCGAGCGCGCCGGGTTGGTGGCCGTGGTCGGGCTCGACCACCACGATGTCGTGCGCGCGCAAGCCGTCGGCGGGGAGGGTGCTGCCGTAGTGGAAAGCGATCGAAAACGGCGCGGCCTGCAGCTCGCCCAGGCCGAGAAGGCAGGGAAACAGGGCAATCAGGAAGGTGAGCGCGCGGGGCATCGTTTCGCTTTCAGGCAGATGGGCGACCGAGTATACGGAGCGCGCTAGGCTTGCCGCATGACCGATCGCACGGCGCGGCAGGAATTGCGAAAACAAGTGTTAATTCTTGCGGTTTGACGTCTTCAGGACAGTGCGGCGGCCTGAATCACCGCATAGCGCAGCAGTTTGCCGAGCGCCATCCACGCCGCGCAGGCGACTGGGGGCAGGCGCAACCAGCCAGCGGCGGCGCACAGGGCGTCGCCAACAACGGGCGCCCAGGCGAGGATCAACACTGGCGCACCGTGGCGCTCGATCCAGGCCGCGCGCGGCGGTGTGGCGCCGTGCGGAATGGCCCGCGCCATGGCGTAGGTCGTCATCCCGCCCAGGGTGTTGCCGAGGGTGGCCAGTGCCAGCGCCGGCCAGGCCAGCTCGGGATGCAATTGGAGAAAGCCGGCAAACACCAGCTCCGATCCGCCGGGCAGCAGGGTGGCCGCCAGAAAGCTGGCGACAAACACCGCACCGAGGCCGGTATCGGGGCCGGGGTCGAGCCAGGTGAGCACTTCCATGAGGACTCGCGGATCAAGGAGGAGGAGATTGTCTCCGATCTGGCGGCAGATTGTGTCTTGCCGCGCTGCGGCATGCCCTGCTACCGTGCACGTTTCCCTTGAAGTTACAGGCTTTTACGATGAGCACCGCGCACCCAGATTATCTTGAACGCATCCTCAACGCGCAGGTGTACGACGTCGCCATTGAAACGCCGCTCGATTTTGCCCCCAGCCTGTCGGCCCGGACCGGCAATCACATCTACTTCAAGCGCGAAGACCTGCAGCCGGTGTTCAGCTTCAAGCTGCGCGGCGCTTACAACAAACTCAGCAAACTGTCGCCCGAAGCCCTGGCGCGCGGGCTGGTGTGCGCCTCGGCCGGCAACCATGCCCAGGGGCTGGCGCTGTCGGCGCAGAAAAAGGGCGTGCGGGCGGTCATCGTCATGCCGACCACCACGCCGCTGATCAAGGTCGACGCGGTGCGTCGCCGCGGTGGCGAAGTGGTGCTGGCCGGCGAGAGTTTTTCCGAGGCCTACACGCACGCCAAGGAGCTCGAAGCCGCCGAGGGGCTGACCTTTGTGCATCCCTTTGACGACCCCGAAGTGATCGCCGGTCAGGGCACGGTCGGCATGGAGATCCTGCGTCAGCACCCCAAGCCGATCGAGGCCATCTTCTGCTGCGTGGGCGGTGGTGGGCTGATCGCCGGCATTGCGGCCTATGTGAAGCGCGTCCGCCCCGAGATCAAGATCATCGGCGTGGAGGCGATCGACGCCGACGCCATGACCCAGTCGCTGGCGGCCGGTCATCGTGTCGTGCTCGACCAGGTCGGCCTGTTCGCCGACGGCGCGGCGGTCAAGGAAGTGGGCGAAGAAACCTTCCGCCTGTGCCAGTTGTATGTCGACGAGATGATCCGCGTCGACAACGACGCCATCTGCGCCGCCATCAAGGACGTGTTCGAAGACACCCGTTCCATCCTCGAGCCCGCTGGTGCATTGGCCGTGGCCGGCGCCAAGGCCTACGCCGCGCGCGAAGGCCTGCGCGACGCTGCGCTGGTGGCGGTGGCCTCGGGCGCCAACATGAACTTCGACCGCCTGCGCTTCGTCGCCGAGCGCGCCGAGGTCGGCGAGCAGCGCGAAGCCGTGCTGGCGGTGAGCATTCCCGAACAGCCCGGTTCCTTCAAGCGTTTCTGCAGCCTGCTGGGCAACCGCAACATCACCGAATTCAACTACCGCTACGCCGACAGCGCCGAGGCGCACATCTTTGTCGGCGTGTCGGTGCACAACCGTGAGGAGTCCCGCGCGCTGGTCACCAGCCTGGTCGCCGAAGGCCTGCCCTGCATGGACCTGACCGACGACGAAATGGCCAAGAGCCATGTGCGCTACATGGTTGGCGGCCACGCCCCGCAGGCCGACAACGAAGTCCTCTACCGCTTCATCTTTCCCGAGCGCCCCGGTGCGCTGATGAACTTCCTCACCAACCTGCATTCGGACTGGAACATCTCGCTCTTCCATTACCGCAACCACGGCTCCGACTCCGGCCGGGTGCTGGTCGGTATGCAGGTGCCCGCCGGCGACAAGACCGCCTTCCAGACCTTTCTCGACCGGCTCGGCTACGAATACGCCGACGAGACCGCCAATCCGGCGTATCGCATGTTCCTTGGTTGAGCGGTTTCGCTGAGTCAACAGACAACCCGGCCGCGTGCCGGGTTTTTTGTGTTTGTTCGGCCACTTGCTGGGGCCTCGGTTCGCATTCGTGTGGCTGTGCTCAATCATGACAAAGGCGCGATTGACGCCACCCCGCCGCCGCACTACGCTCAGCGACCCAACCCCTAGAGATTTCGCGCCATGAGAGCAATTCAATTGCCACCGGTCGCGAGTGCGCTGCGCCATGGACTGGCCCTGGCTGCATTCGTTTGTACCCTGCCCGTCGGGGCAGAAGCCGTTCACCCCTGGGTGACCGAGTCGCCCCGGCTGGAGAAGAACGCCTATTTTTCCAACCTGACATCCGGCGACGTGGTCGACAGCCCCTTTGTCGTCAAATTCGGGCTCTCGGGCATTGGCATTGCCGGGGTCAGTAAACCGGTGTCGCATACCGGCCATCATCACTTGATGATCGATCGCGAACTGCCGCTCGACTTTACCCAGCCGCTGCCCTTCAACGATCAGTATGTGCACTTCGGCAAGGGCCAGATGGAGGCGGTGCTCGAGCTGCCGGCCGGCAAGCACGCGCTGCGGCTGGTGTTTGCGGACGACAAGCACATTCCCAATTTTGTGTACAGCGACGTGCTGCACATCGAAGTGCGCGGGCCCAGCGGGCGCGACAAGGCTGCGCTGGCCGCCAAGTCGGTCGAGATCCTGACGCCGAGCGAAGGCGCGCGTGTCACCGCGCCCTTCCTGTTCGGCATGCATGCTTCCGGTTTCAACATCTCGCACAGTGACATCAAGGAAGCGCAGACCGGCCATTTCCGCGTCAAGTTGCACACCGTCGAGGGCAAGACCGAGGTGATCACCCTGGCGGATGGCCGCACGCAGGTCTGGCTGAACCCGCCGGCGGGCGCCTATGCGGCGGAGCTTGAGCTGGTCAGCAATAGCCAGCCGGTGCGTACGCTCGGCAGCGCCCCCAGCCGGCGCTTTACCGTCATCGCGCGTTAAGTCCGCTCCGGTCGGCCGCCACCCGGCGGCCGGTGTTGGTCATGCGCATGCGCTATAACGCAGTGACTGAACACCGTTTTGATACCGGGGAGGACATTCGCATGGACACCGATCAGCGCGGGCTGTTTTCACCGATCCGCATCGGTACGCTCGAGTTGCCGGGCCGCCTGTTCAAGACCGCCACGGCCGAAACACGCGCCACGCCCGAGGGTTTTGTGAGCGACGCGGTGCTCGACTTCTACCGCCCGATCGCCCGGGGTGGCACGCCGCTGATCATCACCGGCAATATCTACATCAGCCGGCAGGGCAAGTCCGCGCCCTTTCAGCTCGGCGCCGATGACGACGACAAGATCCCCGGCCTGGCGCGCATGGTGGCCGAGGTGCACGCGCAGGGTGGGCGGATGTTTGCCCAGCTCAATCACTGCGGCCGCCAGGTGGTGCCCAACTTTGTGGGTGCGACCGAGGTGGTGTCCGCCTCCGCCACCAAAGACCTGCTCACCGGCACCCGCCCGCGCGAGATGAGCGTGGCCGAGATCCGCCAGATCGTGGCCGACTTTGCCGCCGCTGCCGAGCGCTGCCAGAAGGCCGGCTTTGACGGCGTCCAGATGCACTCGGCCAACGGCTACCTGCTGAGCCAGTTTCTGACGCCCTACACCAACCGCCGTCAGGACGAGTACGGCGGCAACCTCGAACGCCGCACCCGCTTCGGCCGCGAGGTGCTGGCCGCCATCCGCGCGCGGGTCGGCGCGGATTTTCCGGTCATCCTCAAGATGAATGGCGCCGACAAACTCCCCCTGCGCGACGGACTGAAAACGCACGAACTGGTGCAGATCGCCAAGATCATGGAGGCGGCCGGCGTCGACGCGGTGGAGATTTCCGTCGGTCATTACGAATCCGGTTTTCCCATGGTCTGCGGCAGCTTTGGCCGCTGCCTGCGCCACATGGTGCAGGGGAGCATGGCGCACCTGCCGTGGCTGCGGCGTTGGGCCATGCGCGTATTTCGTCCGTTGATCGCGCTGGCGTCCAACGTGCTGTGGCCGGGCCGCGAAGGCTTCAACCTCGACTACACGCCCGACTTCAAGGCCGCGCTGACGATTCCGGTGATCTGTGTCGGCGGCTTCCGCACCCGCGCCGCCATGGAAGACGCGCTGCGGCACGGCCTGTGCGACGCGGTGTCGGCCGGTCGGCCCTTCATCGCCGACCCCTATTTCTACCGCCACCTGTACGACAACACCCCCGGCCCGCGCTGCGTGGATTGCAACGGCTGTGTCGGTCACCTCGGCGCCCAGCCCGCCGATTGTTACCACCCCACGGTGCGGGCAGAAAAGGACGCGATGCTGGCGGGGGCTATGGCTTCGCGGGCGCCTTGAGTTCGACCATGATGACGTGCGTAGGGGTGTCGCCGACGTTTTTGCCGATATGGGTTTGTGCCGGGGAGTAGATCACGTCGCCGGCCTTGAACTCGCGCTGGATGACTTTGCCGTCGGGCAGGGTGATGCTGCGCTTGAAGGGGCTGACGGCGTAGAGCACGAAGGCGGGGTGGTGGTGCTGTTGGGTTGAGTCACCGGGTTGGTCCTGGTGTTCGAGGACACGGACCTGATCATTTTCGAGGATGACTTTGTATTGGTTGCCGTCGGTGACAACGGGGTCTTGCGCCAGGGCGGTCAGGGAGGCCAGCGACAGCACGAGGAGTGCGGCGGTTCTCAGCATGGGACACCTCTCAATCAGGACGCGGGAACGTTCGGAGCCTGTTGAAGCCCTAGCGTGCGGGCCGAGCAGGCATTGCGTCGCGGCGAAGCGGTGGTGTGCCTGCGATGACGTCTTTGCAGCATAGACCCGGCGCGGGGACTGGCAAGCCGTGTGTTGGGCGGTGCGCGCCGGCCGTTTGTCCTGCAAGGGGCCTTGGGGCAAGGCTTTTGCCCGGCAAAGCATTACACTCTGCGTCTTCCGAAGGGTTTGCGGTGTTCGAACGTGGCGTTTTTTGATGCCGCGCGCCGCTGCGCTTCGATGTTCAATGCGCCGCATGCGCGCAAACAAAGGTTGTTCAGATGCACATTTTTCGTGATGCGGATGCCCCGCTTTTACTGGCCACGCTGATGGCGTCCAAGCGCCGCGCGGCCGATCTGGTCGGTGTGATCGCCGCGCTGGATCTGATTCTCGAAGGCGCGATTCCGCCCTCGCCCAAGCTGATTGATTCTTTCGGGCGCCTGTCCACGCATGGTCTGATCGCTGAGGTCGACGGTGGCTATGTGCTCACCGCCGAGGGCGAGAAGATGGTGGTCGGCCTGCCCAAGAAGGCCACATCGGATGAACGGGTCGACAGCATCCGCGAAGACCTCGCGGGCTATCCGCAAGCCGATGACCACCCCGCGGTGGAACTGACGGTCGAGGCCATCCATGCGGCTGTCCTTGCGCACAGGGCATCGAAATCCGGCACCGGCCGCAACATGTTGATGCCAAAAACCAAAGCCGCCGAAGCCGCTGCCAAACGCGCCGCACAGTGGCGTCATGCGGCGGCGGCGCGTCGTCGCAAGGCGCAGCGCTAAGGGCGCAGATCGCAAGCGCGGTGCTTGGGATGCCTCGATATCGATCAGCATCGGCTTTGGCCGAGCACGGCGGCTTGAAACCCGCCCTGTACGCACTGCAGGGGCAATTCGCCACCCGTGGCGGTGTTGCCAGGCGGTAGCGCGCGTGCTTGAGGATCAGGGCGTCGGCGGGGCGCCCGAGCTCATCCCGCCGCCCCGATCAGCCATGTCACCGGCCGCGCCACGGTGCGCCCGAGCCCATCGAGCACGGCCAGCTGAAAGGCGTTCCAGCGGGTGCCACTGGTTTGTTTGGGCTCGCCTTCGAGATCGGGGTCGCAACGCATCTGTGTCCAGCCCTGATAATCCTTAACCTCGGGGATGGTGGTGGGGAGGTTTTGGAATTCTGGTTGGTCTCTCAACGTTGTTTCCGGGAGGACATTTTTGGCGTCAACAACCTCCATTCCCCAGTACTGACCAATCGGCTTCGACGT
>NZ_VMNK01000010.1 GCF_007625155.1 Denitromonas halophila
CCGCTCGGCTGGGAGCACATCAACCTGACCGGCGATTACCTCTGGCGCAGCAGCGCCAAGATCGGCGCGGGCAAGTTCAGGCCGCTACGGCCGCTGCAACCGGCTTAGCGTGCTTTATTTTCCGTTTTCTGAGACGACCCCAGGATGGTTGAGATGGCCCCGGTAACTGCCCAGGTGCTGTTTCCACTGTCGAACCGGGCTTCATCGGCCCGGTGCACGAGCCGATCGAGCCAGATCGTGCGGTGGCCTGTCGCCGGATCAGTCTCCTGACCCAAGATGCTCGCGACAGTTTTCTTGCTCGACCCATGACGGGTCACGGCGATATCGGTCTGACCGATCGTGATGCTTGGCAGGACCTTGAACGGTGAATCAGGCATATGCCGTCTCCTTGGGAATGTTGTCGAGCCAAAGACGAAGATCACGGTCAGCCAGCTGATGCAGCTTGACCATGTCGTCGACGAAGCGCCCGATGACGGTATCCAGATGCAGGAAGTCCGCATCCTCTGTTTCGGGCGTGCCCCAGTCGAGGCCTGCCCGGGCTGCATCCCGCTTGAACTGCACGAGCTGTGCCTTGTAGCAGTCAATCGAACCGGGAAGGTGGATGTACCTCACCCTCACGTTCTCTTTCTGTTGCGGACGCAGCAGGCGGTGAATTGCCTGCTCCTCGGTCGTTGCCGACCAGGATCGTGACAGCATCAGTACCTCTTGCGCCTGCCACAGATTGAGCCCTTTTTGCGTTACCCCCGTAGTGGCGAGCAGGTTGGGGCACGGCCCATAACGGAATCGCGTGTTCAGATCCTTGGTGCGCGTGCGCACCGGAATCTTGCCGTGGAACGGCATTACATCTACACCCCGATTGCCAAGCTCACGCCCGATCAGTTCGATCAAGCCCGGATTCTCGGCATACAGCACGGTCTTGCGACCGGCCTTGGTCAGGCGCTCGATTTCGCCGAGCACCCAGCGGTGCTTTGAAGTGAGTTTCCCGTAGGCGCCGAATCCTTCCACCCCATACTGCGGGTAGTCGGATGCGAAACTCACCGCCCTGATCCTTGCCAGGATGGCAATCAGGTTGTTCTTCTTGCCCGGCTCCGCACGGCTTCGCAGATAGAAGTCCGAGAACTCCTGGACCACCTCCATGTAGTAGCGCAGATGCTCGTGATCCCAAGGAACCTCCACCACCTCCCGAGTCTCGGGCGGGATCTTGATCCACTGGGCCACTTCGGGCTCCTCAACGATTCGCCGCTTGATGTGCGGCGCCACCATCTGCCGGTACAGCTCCAGGTTGCCGATACGCGGGATCTCCCGCTTGGCCCCTTCCGTCATGGTGTCCTCGAACTCCCGGGTCACCCACTGGGTGGTCACGAAAGCGTCTCGGAACGCGTCGATGCCACGCTCGGCGCCGATCATGCTCTGGCGCCAGTTTGGCTCAAGCTTGCCCCGTCGCCACCCCCACGGCTGAGCCGCGGTGCCATCGCCTGCCGCGAACGCTAGCGTTGGCGCCAGATCGCGCGGGTAGTTGGCCATGGGCGTTGCGGTCAGCACGTATCGCTTCTTCGCGCTGAGTTGTGCGCAGGCTCGCGCCTGGTCCGAGTTCGGGTTGGACAGCAAATCCCCCTCATCGAATACCGCTACACCCGCACGCCGGCGCATGAGCCCGGCGTAGGTCTTGCGCATGCGTTTCTTGGACCCGTCCGACTGCACGGGCATACGCAAGCGCTCGTAGGAGATCAGGTTGATGCGCCGAAGCGCACTGGCCTGATGCGGCGAGGTGATCACCTGCCACTGATCTGCCGCGATGGGCAGCCCCTTGAGCTCGATCACCATCTCGTCGATGAGACCGGCCTCAGTCACGATGAGTCCGTGACGGACGCCGTGGAGCAGGATCAGGGCAGAGGCCAGACGCGCCTTGCCAAGTCCCATGTCCCATGCCGCTATAGTGCCGACCGGCTTCATGGCCAGTTCGATCAGGTCGTCGAACTGGTAACCCCACGAGAGCCACTCGTCGATCCGCGCCGCCCGCGCCCGCGCCATCCAGCCTTGCGCAACACCCGGGAAGGCCTTGATGAGCCCTTGATGCACCACGGTCCAGCCAGATTCAGCCGCACCGGTGACCACCTCGAAGCGCTCGTACAGATCTTCCGGCTTGAGCCGGATCTCGCGCCCCGCAATGGTCATGCAGTAGTTGCCGTCTTCGCCGCGCTCGAACCCATAGGTCCTGTTCGGCTCGAGTACCGGCGACCCCCAAACCTTCGGGTCTGCCACCTGTGTGCGACGCGGACGCGCTTCGACCTGGTTGGCCGCACCGGCCACGCCGTCTTGCACGAACACTGTGTGCCGCAGCGGCGTCGCCTGACGGCGCGTCGCTCGGGTGGCCCGCTTGAGGTATCCGAAGATGCCCTCATCGACCACTGCTTCGCCTCCCGCTTCGCCGATCAGGTCGACAAACGCGCGAAACGAGGCCACCGGCTCGTCCTGGGCCAGATGCACCTCAAGATCGAACACACCTTGACCCACAAAGCGCACACCCTTGGGATAGCGGTGCTGGCTGTCGCGCCCCGAGGGGACGCGCTCGCGCAGGATTGCGTTCATAACCTTCGCTTCGGTCAGACCGCAACCGAATCTCAGGCCCACACGCCGGCCGTCTCGCACAACACGAACCTTGCGCTCGCCGGTAACCGGCAACGTGATGCTCGGACCGGTGTCCTTCACATCGCATCGACCGATCGACGGCCGGCCTCGGCCATACAGCACCAGCGCCGGGCTGATCGACACCGGGGCATCGAGCGAATCGAGCTCGATGCGCTCGATGTGCCCGTAGCTTCCAGTGCCGAACACGACAATGGACACTTGGACCTCAGTGCCCTCTTCCCGGAACGAACCGGCCGGCAGATCGATCTTGGCGCGCATGCGCTTCGATTGATCCGCGTCCAGATACGCGCCCGGTTCGCGAAGCAGCTCATCGGCAAACGTACGCGGTAGCAGAGCCACCACGATGTAAGCCGCCTCCAGTGCCTGGGCCAGCGCGTATGCGTGGCTGATCGCAGCACTGTTGGGCCCGTACCGGCCGTAGCAGGTGCAGGCATACGGTTGGATCGTTGGCGCATCCAGATGCACCGAGAACGGAGGATTGATCAGTGCCACATCGAACCCCCGGGGCTTTGCCGACTCCATGGCGCAGTGCTCGAACTCGCATTCGAACCCCGCGGCCAGTGCCTGCTCGCCCACTTGTGCTACCGCACCCGCATCGACATCGAATCCGAAGATGGCGTGCTTTGCCGGATCGGCGAACTGAAGCAGTCGGCCGCTTCCGACCGAGTTGTCCAGCACCGCCACGCGGCCCATCGGACCACGCTTCTCCAGCTCTCGCTCGATCGCTGGGGTGACGATTCGCCACATCAGTGCGGCCACGGCATCCGGGGTGAAGAACTGCCCCTCGTGCACTCGCCTTGCCGCCGCCAGACCGCCGAGCGAACCGGGCCTGTCGGCCTGCGATCCACGCGACTTGATGCCCCGCAGGGCGTCATACCAGCTCATGTTGTGCTCCTTCGTGAGGAGCGGAACGCACCACCGCCCAGCGGGCGATGATGATCCCGCTTGGGTTGCTTGATGGTTGTCCTGAACGGACGTTGTGTGTGCTGGATTCGGCTTTCGCCACGGTCTGTCCCAGCTACCGTCTCGGATGCATGCACCCGGTAAGGCTTTCTCCAGAGCCTCCCTTCGGGGAGGCTCCAGACAAGGCCCTGCCTTGTTTGACGCGATGGCGATCAGGTCCTGTCCATCGCACACTGCGCTGCTGATTGCAGGGTTGCTGGAGTATGCCCAACCAGCTCGATGAGTTGCCCCACCTGCTCATAGGTCAGCCAGTCCCCCACTTGCGCCCTTCCCTGTTCGATCACGTTCTTGATGCCATCCGGAAAAGCAGTGGCGATCAGGCTAGGTGCCGCCAAGGGGGTGTTCTTTGCCGGGAGGCATGCGACGAACACCTTTGCCTGTTGCCATGCCTCGGCCTTGCGTTCCTGGCTTTGGAAGCTGGCCACCGCACCCAGTACGAGCGCGATGACAGCAGCAATGAGCGCTATCACTTATTTTGTCTTCATCGGTTGTGCCCTCATTCGAGTTTGAGATAGTTGCCCAGGAAGATCTGCACCTGTTCGGCGACCTGCTGATTCATACGCACCTCGAAGCGATTGAGATAGGTGATAACGATTACCTCTGATTTATCACCCAGATTGAAGCGCGCGCGAGAGACCAAATCGTCTCGATAGGAAAGATCCTTCGCGAACCCTACGATCGCCTCAGCAAGATCGTCCAGGCTTGCCCAGTTCATCACCTGCGCCATGAGGCGGAAGGCGCTGACCAGCGACTCTTGGCTTGAATAGCTCAGCCGATTCCGGCCGTACTTCTTGTCGAACGAATCGCAGTACGCATGCAGGTTGATGATGGTGTAGCCGCCCTTGACCTCCACCTTGTCCTGACGGGACAAGCCGAAGGCGCGGTAGAACTCGGTGGCCAGTTTCTCCAGCGCGAGTCGTTTGCCGTTGTCACCTCCGTAGGTGCGCTCGAGCAGTTCCCAGAGCGCGTCCGCATGGAATGTCTTGTGGCTCAGGTGTTCGTCCGCGTAGAGCTTCTCGTGGATGTCGTGCCTGTCGATGGGAACTTCGCTTCCGTCGGAGCCGAATTGCTTGGAAGCAAGCCAGATCAGGGCATCGAACATCCCCTTGGCCAGGGAGTCCTTATCGCTTTCGCACTCGCAAGGGCTGACAGTGCCGAGCACTGAGTATCGCGGGTGCCCCAGTTCCTTGAACAGCGCGGCCTCTTCGGACCGGAACTGGTTCCTGGCTGCAGCGGCTTCGTCGATCGCGAGGCAACCTTTCTGCCACAGCGACTCGAAGCGCTGCGCGACGGTCAGTTCGACCGACGGGCTGACCGTCTCGATGGGTTTGTCGTCATGCACCAGGTAGGCGTCGACGGCGGTCGGCGTCTCCTGCACCCCGAACAGCGCGGCGAAGGAAGCGTCCAGATGGGAATGAATCGTTTGCATTGGGGACTCCGTGTGAGCGCGGAGCCCTCTGCCCCTGCGGGCATGAAAGCCCCGCTAGGGTTGAGATTGGTGTCCAGAACGGACGTTGAAGAAGCTGGCTTTGCCATCGGCGCGGTGCTGCCAGCTACCGCTGCGAGCATTGCTGCTCATAGAAGGCTCAATCATAGCAGAGAGGCCGGCCCTGCAAGCAAGCGTCCGCGCTCAGTTGGTGCCCAGGCGCCCTTCGGTCGCCACCAGTTCGACCTGTTGGCTGTTGGCCAGCAACTGCCTCATCTGCTCTGGCGAACTCGCCAGAAGCCAGCGGTCGATATTCGCCTCATCGAGGACAACTACGGTGCGCTTCTCGTCCTCGGGCTTGTGGAAGCGGCTCATGAGAGGGTGGTCGTCTGCATTGACGGTCAGCATCGTGAAGGACAGATCTGGGCCGCCATCGGGCCAGCGCTTCGTCTCCCACATCCCGGCGATGGCCATCGGTCCGCCTCCTGCCCGCTCGATGCGCCACCAGACCGCCTTGCCCGTCTCGTAGCACGGCTCGTAGAAGGCGGCGGCCGGCACGACGCACAGTTGCCTGTGGCTCCATGCGTGCCGGAACGAAGGCTTTTCCGCCACGGTCTCTGCCCGGGCGTTGTAGGTGCGCTTGGCGAAGCTGCGATCTTTCGCCCAAACCGGCAATAGGCCGAAAGTAGCCAAGGCGCATTGGCGCGATTTGCCTTCTGCGGAAAGAATCACGGGAGCCTGTCCGCCCGGGTAGGTGTCGGCGGCAGACAGTTTGAGCTGCTGTGCGTCAGCTCCCAACTGTTCGAGATGGTGGACGGTGGCGGGTCGGTAGTTCGAGCACATGATCAAAGTCTAGCTGAGATGTTGGCTCAACGCGGGCCGATGAGGACACCGAGTCGATCGGCGCTTGGAGAACGACCCCGCCGTGGCAGTATGGAAAGTATTCCGCATTGGAGAGATCGTCTTGGCCGCATCCTACGCACCTTGGCGCCGGCAATTGCTCCTGGCCCGTCTTCTGCTGACCGGGGCTCCGGCCGCCTTGGTCTTTGGTTTCCTCTGGCATCGTGACGCCTATCTTTGGCTTGGCGCACTAGCCGGCGGCTGTCTGTTCGTCGGTCTGTGGCTACTTCGGCAGGTTCGATCTCGCCAGTACGGGCAGCGGATAGAGTCGCGCCATTCCAGGCTGGCCGCCGATCACCTCCGAGGCATGGGTTTTACTGTCCGATGTGGACAGATGACGCGCTATGGGGATGTCGACATGGTGGTAAGCCGCGGGCCCATGAGCGCAACGGTGGAGATCAAGGCGTTTCACTACTGGCGAAGTCGCTTCCGGGATCGGGGCAGGCAGCAACGCGCCCGGCAGCAGGCGCGACGACAACGCGAGCAGCTTGGCGCCCAGGTGTGCGTGCTGTGGTTGCCGACAGCGCGGTCGACCTGGCTGAGCCGCCTGCTTGACCTGATCATGCCTGAAATGCAGCCGCTGGTCGTCAGGGGGTCGGCGCGAAAGCTGGGCGTCGTGCTGGATGAAATGGCCGATTGATCGACGAATCGACGCTGCCCGCGCTGGCAAGGCACGTGCATGATGCTCCGCGCGTCCAGTGTGAGGTGGTTGTGCCTTTGTCGAAAATCATCAAGAGCGCAACCCTTCGTATGTTTTTTCTAAGATTTTGTAAACCCTTCGTTTACGTTTACGCGCGCCCCAAACCCTTGGCGTTATTGACGTCTGGGCTTTTGTGGTGAGTGTTTTCAGGGCTCACGGTGAGCGTTTCCGGGTATGTAGGTGAGAGCTTTCGGGAACTTGGGTGAGCGTTTGCAGGGATCAAAGGTGAGAGCTTTCGGGGAAGGTGAGAACTTACAGGGATGATAGGTGAGAGTTTTCGGGGATGGCCTCCGCAGCGGCAGGCTCACAGGTCGGTCAAACAGCCTTTACCACAAGGCTTTTAGCGGTTCCACCTCATAAAACAGCACTTTTGACCGGTTATTCATAGGTGAGAACTTTCGGGGATGGCGGTTGGCGCCCTCAATGATGGATTGATCTCTTGAGAGGAAGGCGCTTTCCTTATAAATCAATGCCTTGCCTGTTGTCCGTCAGTATTTCTGTGCGCTTCATACCCGAAAACTCTCACCTATCATCCCTGTAAGCTATCACCTGTAGCGGTCGCCATGTCAGCCATACCCGAATCCTCTCACCTATCTGGAAATCCAATAACAGCAAGGCTTCTGGCCACCCCTGGGACCACATTGCCGGGCCTGCCATCCCCGTAGCTTCTCACCTATCGCTTCTCGAAGGTGAGGTCATCCCCGAAAACTCTCACCTATCGTATAACCCAGTATCCACGCGGGTTTGCGGGCCTGTATCACATGCCGGGAGCCCGGTTTATACCCGAAAGCTCTCACCTGGAGGAGCCCAAAGGTGAGAGCATCCCCGAAAGTTCTCACCTTTCCGGAAAGTCTATGATTCACAAGGGATTGTGGAGCGTCGCGTCCGTGCGCCTGCCCCGGTCATCCCCGAAAACGCTCACCTGTCGGTGTGCTCAGGTGAGAGCATCCCCGAAAGTTCTCACCTATCCGGAAAGCCCACTTCCCACGCCGTTTCAGGCGTGCTGCGCTGCAGTGTTCACGCCCTGGCCATACCCGGAAACACTCACCTATCAATGCTCACAGGTGAGAGCATCCCTGAAAACGCTCACCTGTGAGTACCACAGTGGAAGCCATCCCCGGAAACGCTCACTTTTGCTCGGGTCTGGTGTCCATTTTGGCGTTGTGCCAAACCCGTCCCAAAAAAGGTATCGGTGATAACCGATTTACCTATTGCTATCACCTTTGGTCGCGGCTACATTGTCAGCTGTCATCGATGCGATATATGCAAAGCTCGTGAGCAAGAAGCAATCCGAAAAGAGTGTCGTGGTGGCCGTGAAAGCGAACAACGCGCCGGGCGAGTTGCGCAAGGCCGTCGACGCCATCTACGTCTATCCGCACCAAGGTCGGCTGACGCTCATGTCTCGGCGCGCATTCAACCTGCTGCTGGCCCGAGCCATGGAGGATGGGGTCGAAAAGGAGTGGTACGAGATTCCGATCTCCGAGCTGGCCAAGGACATGCGCTTCGACAGCAAGGACATGAAGCATCTGGAAGACACGCTCGATGCGATGCAAACCACGTTGCTCAAGTGGGACGTGATCGATACGCAGTCCGGAAAATCGGTTCGTGTCCGCGACTCAGTCCAGTTGCTCGGCGCAGTCCAGCTCATCGGCGGCTACGATCCGGCAGGCCCGCGCTCCGGGGTGGCGCGCACCGTTCGCTACCAGTTCGACAAGCGGGTCAAGCAGCGGCTTCTGGTGCCGGAGGTGTATGCCCGGATCAACCTGCAGTTGCAAACCGAGTTCTCCAGCTCTCACACCCTAGCGCTGTACGAGCAGGTGATCCGCTACCGGTCCAACACCTCCACGGATGGATGGGCCTATACGGTGAAGCTGCCTTGGCGCGAGTGGCGCAATCTGCTGCTGGGTGGGGACAGCACCAACGTCTATGAGCAGTACAAATACTTCAGCCGTGATGTGCTGAACAAAGCGTTGCGTGAGCTTGGCCAGGTGGTCACCGAGTTTGAGTTTGAGATGCTCGTATTCAAGACTGGCCGGGTCATCGACAAGCTGCAGTTCAGGATGCGGCCCAAGGCGCAACAAAGCCTTGGACTGAAGGTCTCCCAGCCGCTCATCGACACCGGGACAATACACAACAGGCTCCTCAAGATCGGCCTCAAGGAGGCTGACATCTCAAAGATCCTCGACGACAACGATCCCGAGGTCGTCAAGGATGCAGCTTCCCAGACCGAGGCTCGTTTGCGCAGGTCCGATCTGAATCCGCTCGGAAATGTGACGGCCTACTTCGTCGACGCGATGAAGCGCGTGCGCGATCAGATCAAGGAGGCCCGCGAGAAGAATCAGAAGCTCTCTGGCCCTGATCAAAGGGGTAAGGACGCAAAGGCCGACGCCAGCGGGGTCGATATCCTAGACCCCGAGGTGCCTCAGAAGGGGCGCCGCAGGCCAGACACCCTGAGTGAGAAGCGCGCGGTGAAGGAAGGCTGGGAAGAGATCGAGGATCACTTTCGACAGCTCCCCAAGGAGGAGCGCGACGCGCTGGTCGAGCAGTTCGTCGAGTCCATCTCGGACAATGCGGCGCTCATGCGGGAGATCAACCGGCGTGGGTTTGAAGGGCCGCTCGTTCGGGCATCGTTTGTGCCTTGGCTCAAGCGCAACATCGAAAATTGAGCGTTCGGCGTCACTTGGCTGAGTGTTGAGCGATACCCTTTAGAGAGTTTGCCAGGACAGAGAGGCTACTGGTGAAAGGTGGCTATATCCGCTTGCCGTTGTCCAGAGAATTCTAGTTCAGACGTATTCAGAGTGCCCAGACGAAAGAAGCCCACCCAGAGACGCCTTGAGGCGACCGAGGGTGGGCTTCGTCATGCTGCGTGTCGCGTGCGGTGCGCGTTGTCTGCCGGGTGGCCCAGCAGGATTTTGTCCGCATTGATTGTCAGGGCCAGATCGATGCCCATGGCGAGCATCGGTTCGATGCGCGATCGCTGCTGCGAATCGATGCTCTGGGCAGACCCATTAAGGGCCCACAAGATTACCCTTGCGTCTTCGTCGCGGGGCAGATTGATGATCTGCCGGCCCTCCTTTCCAGCAAGGACTAGCCGAGCCTGTTCGGGTGAGCGAAGCACTTGCGCCTCATCCCACCCCGGGCAGATGGTGCGTCGAAACCGGTCATCCGATTTGGCTTGCCGTAACCGATCCTCGACAGTTCGCTGCGAGAGAACAAGGGTGCAGTGGCCCGATGCTCCCCAACGGGCCAGTTCACGGGTACCGCGAGCGGCCTGTCCGTTCGGTTGCCAGGTGGCCCGGCCGACGCCCGTCTCCTCCAGCAGGGAGAGGATGGTCACCTTGTGCAAGAACGGCACCACAGGCATGAAATGCGTCTTGCCTGCGCTTCGCCCGTTGCCGGCGCGAAAGCTCATGTGCCGCTCGCCGCTCAAGCCGATCCCGGTGATCTTCCGGGTCAGATTGAGCTTGCCCAGCAGGGCATGGGCCGCCATCAGCAGCGCTGCGTTGTAGTTGTACTGTTGCGTCGTCATATCGTTCTCCAGTGCATTTCGTTGGAGGGACCCGCCCGCCGGGCGATAAGTCCCGGTAAGGCGTGTCCATGACGGACTTTGAGGTGATACGGTTGATAGGGGTGCTAGCACGCCTATCAGTGTTAAATCATCTTGAGCTTGCTGGCCAAAGTGCGTTCGAACTCGACGAGGTTGTTCAGACGAACCTTCTCCTCGAGCCAGGCGACGGTTCGCTGCACTTCATCGTCGGTGATCTGACGATCAAGTCGGTAGTGCCGTCCGATGATCTGGTTGCGTGTGAGCTCCAGCGCGGAAGGCGCATGCGCCGTTGGCGCCGGCGTGGCTTGGCTGCTCAGTACAGTGGTGACCGCCTCCATGCCGAACTCCACCGCGATGGCGTTTTGGACTCGGCGCTCGATCGCCAGCCGGGCTGCTTCGCTGGTGATGTCTGAGGCGAGCTCGAGGTCGAGAGAGATCCGGACATGCAGGTCGAACTGCGGACCGGGCTTTGGCAAAGGGGAAGAACTACTCATGTGGATCTCCTGGTGATGTGCGGAGAAACCACTGCCCGGTACGGGGAGAGTTTCCCCGCGTGGGTTGCATGTGTTGAGCGTCCTGAATGGACGAGAGGGCTGGTTTCGGCAAGGTGCCCGGTATGACCCAGCTACCGGATCGGCCAGTGAAGCCGGCCTGAATAAGCATCGATTTTATCATTGGTGTTCGTGCAGGCGTGCGGCTCACAGAGGCCGACTTCCCAGAATTAAATCACGTCGCGCGCTGCCCCTTCATCCAGCACGGGGCTCAACCGGACCGATCAAGGATCACGCCGATCTGCCAAGGCTCCGGAAAGGGCATCGAGCCAGGCTCTTCGGGCTCGAGAGCTGCCCGCCATCGGCGCTGCTCAAGAAGCGCCTCGCTGTGCAGTTGAGCTTCGCGCGGAAAACGCGCGAGGAGCTTGGCGACCACATCCGACAGTTCAAGGTTGTCGCCCACGCGCAGGTAGTGCGCAATCACATCCGCCGCCAAATCGTTCTGCTCGGGGCTCACCCACTGGCCGCACTCGCTGTAGGCGTGGGCCATATCGCCTTGAGAGAGGGCAAGTACCAGCTTGGTCATTTGCCCGGCGTCAGAGGCCCGCCGCTGCTTCAAGATCCACGCGAGTACAGCCCCGTAGGGCGTGAGGCCGCAATCGCTTTGCGGTTGCTTCAATACCATCGTCGCAGGCGTCCATCTTGGTCTATCTGATTGCCAAGAGCGTACCGCAGCGCCACGTGCAATCAGACTCTGGAAAACATGGCTTAGGGGGCCATATTTGCCGTAACCATCGCCGCAGGTAAATGCGAAGGCGGCCGGAGCCGAGCGCGGCGGAGTTCTGCGGTACGATTGGAATCGTTCCCAAATGCAGTACACCCATGCGCTCGCACGCCCAGCACACTTCGCCCGTCCCGACCCTGTCGCAAGCACCGGAGCCCCTTGCTACCGATGCGCCGGCCGCCGAGATCCGCCTGCTCTCGCACCGGATCAGCGCCGGCTTCCCCTCCCCAGCCAGCGACTACGTCGAGGACGGACTGGATCTGAACGAATACCTGGTGCGCAACAAGCCGGCGTCGTTCATGTTCACGGTCAAGGGCGACTCGATGACCGGCGCGAGCATCGAGGACGGCGACAAGGTCGTGGTCGATCGCTCCGCGCGAGCGCAGCACAACGACATCGTGGTGGCGGTGGTCGACGGCGAATACACCATCAAGCGGCTGTACCTGCGGGACGGGCACGTCGAGCTGCGCCCAGAGAACCCGGCGTTCGAGGCGATCACCTTTGGCGAAGGCTCGGAGTTGGAGGTCTGGGGCGTGGTTGTGGGGGTGGTGCGCCGCTACCCGGTCGCGAGGTAGCCGGTGGATTCGCCCTCGCCTCAGTTCGCCCTGGTCGATGCGAACAACTTCTATGTCTCATGCGAGCGAGTCTTTCGCCCCGCGCTGGCCAGCACGCCCATGGTGGTGCTGTCGAACAATGACGGCTGCGCTGTCGCCCGCTCCAACGAGGTCAAGGCGCTGGGCGTGAAGATGGGCACGCCATGGTTCAAGATGCGCGAGCTGGCCGCGCAGCATGGCATTCTTGCCTTCTCATCCAACTACACGCTCTACGGCGACATGAGCAATCGGCTCGTGGCGGTGCTGCGCCAGTTCGCGCCCGAGGTGGAGGTCTACAGCATCGATGAGTCCTTCTTGCGCATCGAGACCGTGGCCCACCTGTATGGTGGCGCGGGCGCGATGGGCCAGCAGATCCGCGCCCGGGTCGGTCAATGGACCGGGCTTCCGGTGTGCGTTGGCATAGGCCCGACCAAGACGCTGGCCAAGCTGGCCAACCACATGGCCAAGAAGAACCCCGAGTTCAATGGCGTGTGCGACCTGCACGCTCTCAGCCGCGCCGAGCGCGGGCGGTGGATGGCCGGCATCGAGGTCGGCGAGGTGTGGGGCGTCGGGCGCAGGCTCGAAGAACGCCTGGCCGCGCTTGGCATCCATACGGTGCTCGATCTTCGCAACGCTTCGCCCAAGTGGCTGCGCTCGCACTTCGGGGTGGTGATGGAGCGCACCTGCTCTGAGCTGCGCGGTATCAGCTGCCTGGCGCTCGAGGAGGTGGTCCCGGCCAAGCAGCAGATCATGGCCTCTCGCAGCTTCGGCCAACCGCTCGAGGACATCGAGGCGCTGCGCGAGGCGGTGGCCGCCTATGTGAGCCGGGCGGCCGAGAAGCTGCGCGCCCAGGCCTCGGTGTGCGCCGCGGTCCACGTGTTCGTGATGAGCAACCGCTTCCGTCCCGAAGAGCCTCAGTACAGCGCCGGGCTGACGGTCCCGATGGCCGAGGCCTGCGACGATACGCGGGCGCTCACCACCGCTGCGCTGCGCGGCCTTGGGGCGATCTTCCGGCCGGGCATCCGTTACAAGAAGGCCGGGATCATGCTCACGCTGCTCTCGCCCAAGGCGGCGATGCAGCGCTCCTTGTTCGATGTCGCCGGCGCCGGCGCCCGCTCGGCGGCGCTGATGTCCGTTCTGGACGCGGTCAATCGCACCTTTGGCCGGGATGTGCTGCGCACCGGCGCCAGCGGCACAGAGAAGCGCTGGGCGATGCGCTCGGAAAACCGCTCGCCGCGCTACACCACCCGATGGGATGAGCTACCGGTGGCCCGTTGAGCATTTTGTCCTGCGCCAACCCACGCGATCGGCATATCCTCGATGTCTGTTGAAACCGGCTGGAATGGGATGGGTTTGCTATGGGCTTTTTCGACTTTCTCCGGGGGCGAAAGGGAAAGGATGGGCTCAGCGATGCTGAGCTGACGCTGCTTGCCCGGTTCAGCAGGGCGCGGGTGGCAGAGGACGAATCGGCCGAGCGTTGGGATGCGCCGCTTGGGGCGCCGGTTGGCAAGACGATTCGCCGGCTCATCGACCGGGGGCTGCTGGCTCCTGCATCGCTGAAGGCGCGCCTTGCTGCGACGCTGAAAGTGCCCGAGTTGAAGGTGCTCTTGCGCGAGCGCGAGTTGCCGGTATCCGGCACCAAGCCTGTGCTGATCGAGCGCCTTGTCGAGGCCGATCCGGCTGCGGCCGAAGCGGCCGTTGCCGGCCGCTCGCTGGTTGGTTGCACGGACGAGGGCGCGAAGCTTGTGGCAGCGTTTCGCGAGCGGAAGAACGCCGAGCATGAACAAGCCAGCCAGGCGAGCCTGGAGATGATCCAGCGCGGTGACTTTGCGGGCGCGAGCCGGACTGTGGCGGCCTATGAAGCGCGGCAGGTCTTCCCGCGCGGCCTCGGTATTGACTGGCAGTCTCACGATGCTGCCGAGGACGTGCGGTTTCTCACCAGCTTGCAGCACGCCACGCCAGCCATCCTGAGCAATCTCAGTGAGCTGGACATGAGCGCGCTTCGGGTGGCCACCGCGATGATGCACTTGTGGGGAATGGACAGCGCCAAGCATTGGCTGCCCGAAGGGTTTGTCGGATCGCCCCGCTTCGGTCACGATACCGCTGCCCGGATGCTGCTCTTCCATCAGAGGCACCAACGAGAGATCCGCAATCTCCGCAGGATAGGCATCAAGCACGGGCGGATTCTGGGCTGCCCTAACTCCTGCGACTTCTGCCGCGGCTGGACCGAGAAGAAACTGCGCTTGGACGAGATCCCGGAACTGCCCCACGCCGGCTGTACGCATGAGCTCGGATGCCGCTGCGTGCTGGTTTCCGAACTGGACGACTGACCTCTTACCTCGATAGCCCGTTCGAAACTACCGTGAATCGTGATCTGGGCCCCGCGCTGTGCTGCAGCTCTGGGTCTAGTACCGCGTCGGTGTGCCTTGATCCAATTGGAACAGGGTTTCAAAGACTGTAGTCGATGGCGGCGCGTACCCCCCTCTCTGGCAGATAGGCACCGCATGGCTCATTGACCTAACATGCCTCTTCACGACGCGGCTTTCCGCGTCGCGGACCGTCAGCTTCCTCGACCAGGCGCATTGCTTCGATAAGTTGCTCCTGGCTAACGTAACCCAGTTCCTCAAGTGCAATCAGGATCTGGGCCGGTATGGGAATTGGTTTGCCCTGCTCCATGCGGCTGCCCGCCGACTGGGTGATACCGAACCTTCGCCAGAAATCGACTTGCGTATAGTTGGCTTTATCTCGCTGTGCGCCGATGTCATTCAGAACGCGTTCAATGCGCGAGACACGCTTGGGGTGCACCTTGACATCGAAGTCCGGAGCCTCGTAAAAATCCATAACGAATCCTTGCTCTCATATACCTTTGAGGCAGCCTATCGCATTTAGCCGTCCCTTCAAGCAGAGGGAGCCGCAGCCTGCAGAAGTGCCCCGCGCTCGCGCACCCGATGGACGAAAAAGCCCCGGGCCTCTCGTTTTTGTTCGCCAGTCAGTTGCTCTCCCAGAAGGGCGCGGATTCGTGCAATCAGCTTCCCGTCGAAGTCCGAAGGGACCGAACTGGAGGTGGAAAAATGCTGCACCAGATCGGGAATCTGCGCGGGATCGGCATCGATCAACTCTTCTATGACGCGCTTGGCCGCATCTTTGAATGACAGCGTGGTCGCCTCCGGCTCATCGACGGGTGCTTTGGCCATTGCTTCCGGCCTGGGCTCGATGGTGGGCGCCTCGGGTTGCGGGCGGCTGGTATTGGCCAAGGTCGCCTTGAACCACTCGCCGTCCAGTTCCGACACCGAATCTGCGGCCATTTGCAGTGAGTGGCTGACGTTACGACGGGCTTCACCTGCGGCCAGAATGTGGATTCGAACGCCGTAGGATTGTGCCAGTTCGACCGCGATGCGCAGGTCTTCATCACCAGAGACCAAAATTGCGTCGGTGATTGCCCCGTTGCGCGCCAACTCGATCAGGTCGGTCACGATCAGAGAATCGACCCCTTTTTGCTCTCCGTTGTTGTTGAGAACACCAAGGCGCAATTTCACACCGGGGAGGATCGCGAGCTGGCTTTGCTCGAGCGAAAGACGAGGGCCCGGCATGGCGTCGTACCAGTACACCCGAAGCAATGGGATACCGTCCGCTGATACCTGGGCCTGTGTGGTCAGTTTGGAAATCATCTCGGCTGGGGCTTGGATCGACAGGCAATGGCGCGGGACCGTAGCGCCAAAGGCCGCCTGAGAACCGGCGGCGAAGAAGTAGCCTGCATCCACGAAAATCGCGAAACGATCCATTCTGACTCCAGAAAAGAAAAAAGCCCCTTTCGGGGCTTTTGGTAGGCTGGCTGACCAAAGTAACGTAGTGGCCCGACCAGCAACACGCCAATTATATTGATCATTGGCTGTCGAGTAAACCTTTGGTTTGCTCTCCTGCCGCCTGATGTGTCCAGACGTTCAGCCCAGCCGAGCGTGCCTAGTAGGCGTGCTCTCCTTGCCCTTGTTGAATAGATTGTAGCGTGAGCCTCGCCGGATGTCTTGAGCTTCATCATGAACGAGCAAACGGATCGTATTCAGGTCGACCCGCACAGTTCCGCGCCGAACGCGCCGGCCGGCATCTTCCAGGCGCCTGAGGTGAGCACCGGCAGTGTGTAGTCATGGCAGGAGGCCTGCAGCAGCGCCTCCGCGTCGTGGATCTCGAACGGACTGGCTCGGGCGGCTTGCTCCAGCACATCGATGCGCGCGCGGCTGATGGTCGTGGCGAACTCCCGCTCGTAGTCGGCAATGCGCTGCACGCGCTCCGGGAAGTAATGAGCCAACGTGGCCCAGACTCGCGGGCTGTTGTAGATGCAGGTCATGCACGAGGAGCGTCCCCAGCCGAGCCGGTAGGGCACGGGGGCCGCGATCCGGTGACGGCGAAGTGCATCCCATACCTGATCCTCGCTCCAGTTCAGGACCGGACGCCAAGCATCCACATGGCGGGCCTTGCGTCCTTGGCGCCGGTCACAGGCGTGTGGTTCGAGCTGGTTGTAGCGCGCCCGGTTGGCGCTCTCCTCGCGCCGCTCGCCGGTGATGAACAGGACACGCTGGCCGTCGAAGCGCGCCTGGTTGTTGAGCGCGCGCCGGCCCACGTCGATCTTGAGCGCCGAGCTGCACCAGCGCGTCTGCAAGCTGGCTGCCTGCTGGGGGAATCGCCGCCGGGTGCCCGGCTGCGATCGCGCAGTGTCTCGCTCGAGGCGAACGAGCCCGTCAGGTGTCTCGATCATGTGCGCCCGGCTGTAGCTGTTCTGCTTGAGCATCTCGCCTTCGAAGCCGCCGTCCAGCCAGGAAAAGTGGGGCTTCGGATTTTCCGGTGTACGACATATTATTGCTGTACCGCGCAATTGCGTTGTCATGCGAAATTCGTTGATACTGTAAGTCCGAGTCCGGCCATCAAAAGACATTCGCGGGCAAGAACTGTCGGGCCGCTAAAGACTGATTGCTGTCGTTCAGGTTTCGGGGCCGGCTGAGCTGTCTCGACTTGGACCTGCCGGTCTAGCATTTTTGAAGCGGCCGTTCGCAGCAACAACCGACCCGGCGGAAGCTGCCTCTAAGGGACTTCCTGTCAACCCTGCCTGGTCTTAAGTCCGGCCGTTAGGCCGGTTCGTTTTCGTTGATCAAGACGTATTGAGGTACATGGTCGTTCTCGGTTTGTTTCTGGATCGCGCTGCTGGCAGTAGTGTTGTGCTGGACAGGAACAGAGCAGACTGTCATCCCTCTAACCGGCCTTGTTCAGCGCACGCATGCGCTGGGCCATGCAATAAACCGCTCCGGTGGGCCTTAGTCGTTCGTCGTCACGACCCGGGCTCGGAGGATCAATCTTCACCCGTGAATGGTCGGCGCAGGCAGCTTCCCAGGCTCTCCACCGGCCGGTCTGACCTGTGGTGTCTTGCACTGCACTCATGCAGTCGTTCGCGCTCCGTTTCAAAAATTGATGATTGGGTTTCGTTGTTCGGTGATTAATGCCCTGCCGCAGGTCCAGGGGCGCGCTCGCCAAAGCGCGCCTCACACGCTGGCGGCGGCGAGCGCGGCGGTGGATAAGTCGTCATTACTGGCCTTCTGAATAGTAAGCGCTCCATGAATCCCATCTTCCCCGAGCCCGCTACGCCGTGATCAACTGCTCAGCCTTGAGATTCCAAGGCAGGAGGGCCTCGAAGTGTTCGACGGTGGTCGCGGTGGGCAAGGCGCGCAGCACGTGGCGCAGCCACAGATACGGCTCGAAGCCGTTGGCTTTGGCGGTTTCGACCAGCGAGTAGAGCAGCGCGCTGGCACGCGCCCCGGCTTGGGTGTCCGAGAAGAGCCATGCCTTTCTCCCGACGACGAAGGGCCGGATGGCGTTTTCGGCTGGGTTGTTGTCGATCGGCAGATCGCCGCGCTCGAGGTAGCGCGTCAGACGCGGCCACTGCCGATGCAGGTAGCCCAGCGCACCACCGAGCACCGAGGTGGGCGGCACGGTGGGGAGCACATGGTCGAGCCAGCGGCGCAACTCATCGATGACGGCGCGGCTGCGGGTCTGGCGTAGCGCCAGGCGCTCAGCGTCGCTCTTCTCGCGCGCCTCCTTCTCGATGGCGTAGAGCTTGCCGATGAGTGCCAGCGCTTCGTGGGCGCGGCCACGCTTGCCGGCGGGCAGCACCTTGCTGGCATCGACGAAGCGGCGGCGTGCATGGACCCAACAACCGAGCCGGGTCACCCCTTCGGTGAAGGCAATTGCGCCGTAGCTCTCGAGCCCATCGGCGATCAGATGCCCCTTCCAGCCTTCGAGCAGGCGCAAAGGCACCGCCTGCGCGCGGCTCGGATCGTACTCGAAGAGGATCACCGGCTTGCCCGGCGGGCCACCGCGCTGCACCCACATCTGGCTCTTGTTCGTGGCCGCCCGACCGGGCTCCTTGAGCACCTGGACCGGGGTCTCGTCCATGTGGATGACGTCGTGCCCGAGCAGCACATCGCGCATCAGGTTCGCGATCGGCTGCAGCGCTTGCGCGGTGCCGATCACCCAGCGCGCCAGGGTCTGGCGCGGCACGAGCACGCCTGCGCGGGCGAGCACGTACTCGAAGCGCGCCAGCGGCAGCCCATCGACGTACTTGGTGACGAGCAGCATCGCCAAGAGGTCGTTGCTGGCGTTGCTCTTGGGCAGCACCTGCGCCGGGGCGGGGGCGGTGACCGGCGCCTGGTCGCCCTGGGGACAGCCGTAGCGCTTGCGGATATGGCGCAGCACGCGCACCTGCATCGGCACGATGTCGAGCTGTTCGCTCACGTCCTGGCCGATCTCGACCATGGGCGTGCCGCAGCCGCAGGTGCGCTCAGCCTCGGGGACGTCGTGGACAACGTCGATGCGCGGCAACTCGACTGGCAAGGGCTTGCGCTTGCCGCGCGCCTTCTTCTTGCCGGTGTCGGCGGGCGTCTCCCCCGGCGTCTCGGTGGCGGGCGGCGGCAAGGTCGCGGTGCCGTCCGCCTCGGGCGCGGATTCGGCCAGCGCCTCGGCCTCGTCGAAGAGCCATCCCTGGCCCGCGTGCGATTCGCTGCTGGGGCCGAACATGCGTCGACGCGCCAGGCGAAGCTGCTCGTAGAGCTCGAGGATGCGTGCCTCGAAGGCTTTCTGGAGTTCCGCCTCCCGCGCATCGAAGGCTCTTTGGCGTTCAGCCTCACGGGCATCGAAGACTTTCTGGAGTGCGGCCTCACGGGCATCGAAGGCTGCCTGCCGTTCGGCTTCACGCGCCTCGAAGGCACGCTGCTGTTCCAGCAGCAACGCTTTGAGTACCGCCGCGTCGTCGGGCAACTGCTCAGAGAGGACGGACGCGCACACGCCGCTGGCGAGATTCGCGAAGGGGGCGGCGGCACATTGTGGCATGCCGGAATTATACCCGATCACGCTACGTAACCGATTGGTATTGCAGCGTTTTATGCGGCTTTGCCGCCCACAGGTCGAAGCCCTCGAGCAGCCATTCGAGCTCTTTCATCGTCAGTACGCAGGTGAGCTCGCCGGCCTCGGTCGAAGGCCAGGCGAAACGCTCGGCTTCCAGGCGCTTGTACCAGAGGCAGAAGCCGTTGCGGTGCCAGTACAGCGCCTTGAGCTTGTCGCGGCGGCGGTTGATGAACAGGTACAGCGCGTCGCCGAACGGGTTCAGCCCCAATTCCTGCTCGACCAGCGCCGACAGCCCGCCGATGGACTTGCGGAAGTCAATCGCCGGCCGGTACAGATACACCGCACCGATCGAATGCCCCGGGTGCATCAGCGCCCTCGCTCGGAGAGCGCCGCCGACAGCGCGGCCAGCCAGTCGACGCCCGGCAGCGTCGCGAACTCGAGCCGCAACTGCGCGTCGATCACCACCGTGCAGCCCGCGCGGGGCGTCATCGAGGGTTCGATCTGGATCGGGACGAATCCGCCAAGCTTGGCGCGGCTACGACGGCCATCGGCTACCAGGCGCTTGCGCCACTGATAGAGCGCCTGCGGCGACAGCCCTTCGCGCTCGGCGTAAGCCTTCGTGGTGATGCCCTCGGCCTCGATCGCCGACAGGTGCGACAACCAGAACTTGCTGCGCTCCGACATGCTCGTGCTCCCTGAGAAACGGAACTCGAAGCATGCGGGCTCAACTGGGGCTACGTAAGGATGGGGTTCGTGGAGCGCTTACTCTGAATATCACCTGGGCGGACAGTCGCGTGGGCCGCTTCCCAGTCCTTGTAGGCATCGGCGTTGTAAGCCTCCCCACGGCTAATCATGGCCCACACCTGTCGCGCATGTTTGTTGGCGATAGCGACGGCCGCCTTGTGATAGCCAACCCGGTCATTGAGCTTGACCATCCATAGCTGGAGTCGGTTCAGCGTATCGGGCTTGTTCTTGTACAGGCGCAGCGTGGCTTGCAGAACACAGCGTGCCCCCTGAACCAGAAGACAACGCAGATAGGCATCGCCGCGCCGGGTGATGGCCCCCAAATGCGTTTTGCCACCGCTCCCGTGTTGGCGCGGGGTGATGCCGAGGCTCGCGGCAAACTGACGACCGTTCTTGAACTGACGCGCATCGCCGACCGTGGCAATGATGGCATCGGCAGTGAGCGGTCCAATTCCCGGCCGGCTGCGCAGGCGAGCTACCGCGGGATCACTCTTGCTTTGCTGAGCAATTTGTCGTTCACATTCAGCAAGACGTTGGTCCAGTACGCCGACTTGTTGACGGACGCTTTGTGCCATCAACTGGATGCTTTCCGGATAGGCGGTGTCACTTTCCAATTCGGCCAATTTACGCCGGATCTTGGCCGCACCGAGTTCCACGACGATGCCAAACTCCGAGAGCAATCCACGGATCCGGTTGAACAACGCGGTTCTCTCCGCCTTCCACCCTTCACGCAGGCGGTGCCAGGCTAAGCGTTGCTGTTGTTCTTCTGTCTTGAGGGTGACAAAGCGCATTCCTGGGGCGTGCAATGCCGTGAGTACCGCTTCGGCATCACGCGTATCGTTCTTGATACGTTGGTTTTTTCGGTATGGTCGAACGAATTCGGCGGCAATGAGCCTGGGTTCGAGACCGAGTGCGTGCATCGTACGACCCCAACTATGGGCAGAACTGCAGGCTTCCATCGCCACGACCGTGCCCGTTGGCAAGGTGCGCAACCACGCAAGGTGCGCAACCACTTCAAAAACTCGCCGCTTTTCAGTATCGATGATCGGCTGCCATGGCCACGGCTATCTCCCTCACAAATGGCAAAAATGGATTTCGCCAAGTCAATTCCAACTGTCGTAGTATTCATTTGGACTTCCCCTTTCTGCACTTCAGATTGATTGAAAGAAATTCAATCTTGGCACATCGATGCCGGATGGCTTATGCCACCAGCGGAATGTGGGAAGTCCTCTTTATAGTCGTTCATTACACCAAGGCGCTATGGGCGCCTGAACGGCGGGCTTGAAGTCGGACCATTAAGTTAGCTAGGAGCAGGCCGGTCGGCGACCAGCCATCACCGGTCGGCCGTGCTTCTCGAGCGCGATGTTTGCAGCGCCTTCATTCTCCCGAGTAGGGCATTGCGCAGGCTGAATAGCTCACCCAGGTGCGACACTGACTCGGTGGCGCCGCCTTGTGTTCGGAGTTTGCACAGCTTATCGACCAATGTGTGCACCTGCTGGTGTAGGGTTTCGATGGCGATTAAACCGGGTTGGTCGTCGCGGTCGGTCAGACGTGCGGTTTCCAGCCAGAGGCCAAATCGGCAATTGTGGGGATCCTGCGGTGGCGGGGCTACGCGTTCGCCCTTGATGTAGTGTTCTGCAGCCCCGATCCATGCTGGGAGCTCTACAGCTGCACGTAACAGCAGAAGCCAGGCGGCGCGCCAGACGTGCAATCGGGTGCGTAGCGTTCTCACCCATTCGGTGAGCCTTGTCGAAGACGACAACTTCAGCATTCATACGTTATCCATGCAAGAGATAAGCGGCCAACTGCGGTTTCTAGGTCCATGGGCAGTCTCATTTAAGCTTCGTACGAAGCGTCATTTGGCGTAACCCCAATTATATCAAATGGTTAAATGAGATTCGCCCATTCTTATGCAAAATTCGGGCTAAACCAGTACAGCAAAAAAATGTACTTCTTTATCCGCCCGTGGAGGACATGAACCGGACAACCCGCTCCGGACGCTCCCGGAATTCGTGTCGGGCTGGCTTGACCTGCAGCGTGGCCCGAAAACGCGCCGCGATCTGTTCGTCGTCGCAGCCGGAGCGCAACAGCTCGCGGAAATCCACCGTATCCTCCTGGCCGAGACAAAGGTAGAGCATGCCTTCGACGCTCAAACGGACCCGATTGCAGGTCTCGCAAAAGTGTTGGGAAATGGGGGTGATGAAGCCTAGCCGATGGCGGCCATCGGGCGACACCAGGTAACGCGCCGGACCGCCGCCCGGCACCATCCCGTCGACGAGGCCGAAGCGGGAGCGCAAGCGCTCCCGAACGGGGCGCAGGTCCACGTAGCCCGCGCGCCTGCCTGTATCGCCAACAGGCATCATTTCAATGAACCTCAAGACGAATCCCTGGGCGCCGCAGTACTCGACCATGGCGTCAATGTCCGCATCGGACACCTCCGGCAGGACTACCATGTTGATCTTGATGACCTGGAAGCTCTGTGCCCGCGCCGCTTCCAGTCCCGCGAGGATTTGGGGCAGAACGTCGCGGCCGGTGATCTTGTGCACGCGTTCAGGATCGAGGGAGTCGAGGCTCACGTTCAACCGCGTGACGCCGGCGGCCCGAAGCGCGGCCGCATGTTGCTTGAGTCGCGTCCCATTGGTCGACAAGGAGAGGTCCTCCACGCCCGGCAGCCGGGCCAGCCGCTGTGCAAGTTCAGGGACGTTGCGCCGCAGCAGGGGTTCGCCGCCAGTCATTCGGATGCGCTTCACACCCAGGCCCGCGAGCACCGCCACGAGACGTTCAATTTCGTCGAAGGTAAGCCAGTTTCCGGGTTCCTCGTAACCCTTGAACCCGGGCGGCATGCAGTAGGAGCAACGCAGGTCGCAACGGTCCGTCACCGATAAACGAAGGTATTCGACACGACGCCCCAATCCATCTTCCAACATTTTTACCTCCCTTACCACCCCGTCCGGCACCTCAGAACTTCATCGCAGTGAGGTCGCCCTTGATATCGATCCCGAGCTTGTAGCCGAGCGAGACATGGTGATAGCGCCCGGCGGTGTTCTCGTTGTGGATCGCAAGGCCGATGTTGTATGCCTTGCCCGATTCCAGGCTCACGTCGCCCTCTCCGCCGGCGAGCTTGCGCTGGAACACGACGGTCCACGTGTCGCCGTCGAGCTTGCCTTCGGCGCTGATGCCGGCACTTTCTTCGAGGACGCGCTTGTCGGCAACGTAGCCGTTGAGGGCCTTGTTTTCGCCGCTGCGCCACTGGAAGAGGTCGTAGAACACGCCGCCGGCGAGCGAGCCGTCCTTGACATGCTTGGTCTTGTCGTCGGCGCCATCGGGCATCGTGCGTGAATCGGCATGACAACTTGCCCAGCAACCGCTCTGATCCGCGGTCGCGACCATGCCGCCATCGAGCATGAACGCGATCTTGACCGGGTTCTTGTCGTCCATCTTGGGCGAGTTTGCGGACCCCGGCTGCTTCCAGCTGAACCTCATGTAGAGGTTCTCGCCGTCATGTGCCGCCTGGATGGTGACCGGAATCGAGCCGGGTTTGCCCGGAACCGGGTTGGGCTCGAGTTTCTCGCCGGTCACGATCCTTTCGCCCATCTCTGCGGTTTCATCGGCGTGGCAGTCGGCACAGGTGTCGCCCTTAACGAAGGCGCGACCGCCACCGTGGCGCACGCTGTCGATGCGCAGCGGACCAATGATCCACTCCATCGGCGAGATCCCCGGGTAGAACACGTTGATCTCGGTCGCCTCGACCTTGCTCCAGTCGGCCGGCGGGGCCGCCAAGGCCATGCCTTGCGCAATGGAGAAGCTCAGCCCGATCGTTGCGGCAATCAGTAATTTCTTCATAGTCAAACTCCAGTCAATCCCAGAACAGCTGCGCGTGCCGCAGCGCGGATCAGTTGAGGTAATCGTCGTCTTCCATGTCTTCGGGCAATTCGTGCGCGATGCCCTGATGACACTGGATGCAGGTCATGCCCTCTTCGACGGCATTCTGGTGCTGCCGGCTCGCGCGTGTGGCCTGCTTCTCCTTGTCCATGCTCCCGAAGCTGTGACAATTGCGGCATTCCAGCGAATCGTTGGCCATCATGCGCTTCCACTCGCGTCGCGCCAGGGTAAGGCGTTTGGCTTCGAATTTCTCGGCGGTATTGATGGTTCCCGTGATCTTTCCCCACACTTCGCGCGTGGCTTGGACCTTGCGAATCATCTTCGGCACCCATTCCTGAGGAACGTGGCAATCGGAGCACACCGCGCGGACGCCGGTGCGGTTGTTGTAGTGGATGGTGTGTTGATATTCCTTGTACACGTTGTCGCGCATTTCGTGGCACGAGATGCAGAACTTCTCCGTGTTCGTCCATTCTAAGACAGTGTTGAAGCCGCCCCAGAACACGATGCCCGAGAAGAAGCCGACCACGAGCAGGGTCAGCAAGGTGTACTTAATACGCGACCGGCGCTGAGGCGAGCCGAGCCGGTCTGGTCCGCTAGAGGGGGATTCCTTGTCAGTCACTTGAATGTCCTGTTTTAGGGGGGCTCCCTCCGTTGCGCAACGAGGTCCCCGCCCGCAAGGGGCGGGGATGTCTCGGTAAATTCACCGCGGAGGGAAAGGCGACACCTAACCGAGAGCCTTACTCGGCAAGTGCCTGCACCACCTTCTCCGGTGTGTGAATCGTTCCAAGTGTGGTCGGGTCGCCCCAGCGCACATGATGCTTGTTCTCGCCGACCGAGGCGAGGGAGATCATCAGGTTTTGGAAAGCCTTCAGGTCGTCGGTCTCGAAGTAGGTGATGAAATCGATGTCGTCGATCCCTGTGGAGTGGTAAAGCTTGCGCTTGACATTGACCAGATAGGCGAGGGTAGGCGCCGTGTGCTCTTCCATGAGCGCGAGGCGCTCGTCAATGCTCATGTTCCACCAGGCGGCGTCCTTTTTGATCGGCACCGAGACCACGTAACGCGGCGCGGGGCCTGTGTAGGTAGCCGAGCTCAGACCCGAGTTCAAGCCCGGCGACATGTCCTTGGTGATGTAGTTGAGCGCCTTGGTGATGCCGACCTGGGTTTCCGCGACGTCGGAATGTCGGCCAAGGGTGGTGGCGCGGAACGCGCGCATGAACGTCTGGGCCTTGTCCAGCTCATAGGCGTGGACTCGGAAGAAGTAGTCGTACTGGGTCTTCAGGCCCCGCGTGAGGTACACGTCCACTAGTACGTTGTTCTTGTGCTCCTCGATGAGCTTGGTCAGCTCCGCGGCAGCGCCTTCGCGCTCGGCGGCCGGTGCCTTGTCCCAGTCCGGCCGCAGCTTGAACATGGTAAAAACCCCGAAGACGCCGGGCTCGGCGAGGATCTTCGCACGCTCAATCGCCGTCGGTTCCATTGGCTGCTGGGCAGCCGCAGGAATCGCGATCATTGTAATGCTTGCACCAACCAATGTAGCGATGAGGCCCAGTCGAAGGTCTGTGAATGAAATCTTGCGCATGGCTATCTCCCTTGAAAAAATCTAAAAACACTCTGAAATTTGCAACACGGTCGCAGGTACGCCCGTGTTCCGATGAAATTACGAACCTATTTCCTGCCGCACCTGCTCCAGATGAGCCGCTACGAAGCGTTCGGTCAACTCTGCCAGAGCGACGAAAAATGGCGCTGTCACTTTGGCCGCGATGTCGGCACGCATCAAGGGCGCCCAGGCTGCGAGATGGCGCTCGAGGAAATCGCGCTGCGCCAACTGATATGCTTCGGCGGAAAGCCCTTCTGTCTCTGCCTGCCACTGCTTGGCGGACAGAAAATGCATGAACTCGAGCTCGGCGGTCAGCGTGTCTTCGAGTTCATTGGCTGCGGTCTCCATCTGCAATCCAAAATTTCGATAGAACCCCTTGAGTTCCAGAAGGAGGGCCGGGCGGTTGCTTTGATAAGCATGCACTCCCTCGTTGAGCGCCGCACTGGGTGTCGGCATATTTGTTTCGAAGGAGCTGAGGAAAAGCGCTTCGAACTCCTCGTAAGAGCACGTTAAATTCAGGTCCGGCGCGATGTGCTCACGGAACTCCTCAGCCAGATCGGGGGTACAGACATCCAGCGCCAGTTGCAACTCGGCTACAAAACTTCCGTCGGAAAACTTGTTGTAACTGTCGTGATCTGGAAATCCCAGTCCGCTTGCGATCAGGGCGTATACCCGACTTCGGCATAATGATCTGTCGAACCCTTCGACTACTGCTTCATCAGCAACGCTGTTCATGACATTTCTCCATTTTTGATATGTTCAAAACCTGTGAATGAGGGCTTGGGCAAGCTCGGAACTATTCCGGTTCGGGGGCGTCCTCTTGGAGCTCTGCCCGGACGTCCGGAATCGGGTCGCCCGTAAATACGCCGCGCAGCTTAAAGTGGGTATGAACCGGATTCTTCGAACCAGTCGTCATCACCGACTTTTGGTAGTCAAACTGGTATTTAGCATCGACGGAAGGGTGAAACGGTGTGTACGGCGGCTTTGCCTCATGTTCCGTGCCCCCCTCGTAATTGAGGTGGCATCGGGCGCAGCTCTGTTCCATATCAAAGACCTGTCCGGCATCAGCCAGCGGCTTGCGTTCGCTGGTCTCAAACGTTGTCTTCAGTCGATCCTCTCCTTCGGCGTGAAGCTCGCGATAGTTTCCGCCAGCGCCATGGCAGGATTCGCAGGTGACGCCCACCACCTTCTTCATGTCATCCGGGGAAGCTCCCGGCACGAATCCCCCAGGCTCACCATAGCCGGTGACATGACAACTCACGCAGTTTTCATCCTGCGTATAGTCTTTGTCAGGGTCCAATTTGGCCTTGGTTTTTGCTTCTTTTTTTGTGCCGGATCTCAGTGAATCGAAAGCCTTAGCATGGGCGGTCGTACTCCAAGATTCCCGTTGATCGTAGTGACACTTGCCGCATGCGCTAAAACCGATGTACTCCGCTTGTTGAGCAAGTGCAGTGACGGGTGCCATTACCGCAAATAACAGGCTTATAAGAACTATTGATTTTCGCATAAATAACGATCCATCAAGTGTGTGGAAGTGAAGAGCAGCTTTGCTGCTCTTCGCGGTGCAAGTTAAGTCATCGGAGAAATCATCATGTCGGCGGATCGCCGACCGATAAGCACATCCATCAGTTCCGATTCTTGTCCTTCCATTTTCTTCATACGCTCAGCTTGCAAAATATTCATCACATCGCGTACCTGTTTGCCGAACAGTCCTTCAAGCTGTGCCAACGGGATTTTTGGATCCGCCGACATTGTTCCATCCGGCAGTTCCATTTTCGGCCCGAGCACCGGCGGTATGTAAAATACGTTGGGCTCGGTGCCAAACTCCGGGTGCAACGGCAAGGCCACCTTGTACTGCTTAACCAATTTGTACACCGAGCTATTGGTGTCGTCGATGAATCCGACATGCATGGCGCGCCCTACGCATTGGGCAACGCATGCTGGCGCAACGCCTTTTTCGATCCGCGGAAAGCAGCCGATGCATTTGTTTGCCTTATTGGTCAATGGATTGAAATACGGTTTAGCGTAGGGGCAGGACTGGACACAAGCTTGCGTGCCTTTGCACTTGTCCAGATGGATCACGACGATGCCGTCTTCTTCCCGCTTATAAATGGCCTCGTTCGGGCAAGCTTCCAGGCAGGCCGGCTTGGTGCAATGGTTGCACATGCGCGGCAGGTAGAAGTACGAGTTGTTGGGATAGTCCCCGTCGCCCTGATCCTCATCCCAATTGGGTCCTGAGCGGGGTGTTGGGCTCGGACGTACTCGCCCTTTCTCACCTTCAAAGAGACGCCCGTTATAGTCGAACTCGAACGGAATTCCATAGTCGATCATCGGCGGCAACTTTCCCACCAGGAGTTCTCCGTCCTTGTAACCGCCGCCTTTGGTTTGCCAGTTTCTGGGGTAACCGAGACCAGGCGAGGTTTCAACATTTCGCCAGTACATGTACTCCTGGCCCGGACTGGTGGTCCACAGCTTCTTGCATGCGACGGTACAGGTCTGGCAACCGATGCACTTGTTCAAGTCAGTTACGTACGTCAGTTGCCGTTTGGGCGCTTTCATCACTTCTGCCATGACATATGCTCCTATTCTGTTAATCTGTGATTATGACTCAAGCATCATGGGTGTCGCCCCGAGGTAACGCTTTACCTCCACCCGCGTGTCGCGTTGACTTCCGCCCGGTCCGTAATAGTTAGGCCGGAAAAAGAGATGTCCATAGTCGCCGACAAGGTGGGTTGGGGTGATGCGAATAGGCACAACGCTCTGCGAAGAACCCTTGATGAGATCCATGTACAACTCGGGGGTATGCCACATCGTGACCCGGCCATTCTGCTCACCCTTCTTGACCTTGACGCGGACGATCACCTTGCCGTGGTTGTTCCACACTTCAACCCAGTCGTTGTCGCTGATGCCGCGTTCCTGCGCATCAGCGGGCGACATCTCGATCGACGGGCCGCCGCGCTGCAGCCGCAGCATCAAGATGTTGTCCTTCCACGTCGAGTGAATCGAGTGGCGGCTATGTGGCGAATTGAATCTGAGTGGGAATCTGTCGGCATCTATCGGCGCCTTATAGGTCGGCAGCTCGACCCCTAGATCAAAGAAGGTGTCATGATCCAAATAGAACTGTTGTCGTCCGGTCAGTGTCGGCCATGGTTTTTTGTCGTCGATGTGGTTCTTAAACGGCGTGTAAGGCACGCCCTCTTCCATGGGTGAAGTCCAGTTCGACTTGAAGCGCTGTGGTTTTTCACGCAGCATGTCGAGGGTAATTCCTTTGGATTGGGGCGCGCTGTCCAGGAGATACTGGGCTGCTGCCTCGTCCTGCTCTAGCTTCCCATCCATGGTCATCTGGTTCCACAGATTGGAAAGATCGCGCACCCACTTGAACTTCTCATCATTGAATCTTTCGTAGTTTTTGCGCTTCGCCGCCATCTCTACGCGTTTGGCAAGAGCAAGGAAAATCTGCCAATCGGTCTTCGATTCCCACATCGGCTTGATGGCCGGCTCAGTCATGTTGATATAGGTATGCTCTCCAGTTACGTTCAGGTCCAACTTTTCATACCAGTGTGCCGATGGAAGCACAACGTCGGAGTACAACGCGGTCGAATCCATTCGGATATTCGTGTTTACGATCAACTCCAGCTTCGGCCAGAGGTTTCGCAGCACGTGCTCCTGACCTTTGGCTTGATTCAGGAAGTTGCCGCGATATACAAAGAAGACCTTCGGATCACGGTAATTTTCGGGAAGATTGGGCATCTGGCCCGTATTAAATGCATGGAGAAGGTATTTTTTTGTATCAATGCCTTCGTTGACCATCTCATCATTGATTTCGCCATGGAGGTAGGTCCAGATGGTGGTCTGACAGAATCGTTGCTTACCCGGCCCCTCCGGGAAGGACAATGCCACGACACCCGGCACGAAGACCGGTTTCCACTGGCCAATGTAGTGATTCATGCCCCCGCCATTTTTCCCCTCGTTGTTGGTCAGCGCTGCGAGCAAGTGCATGCAGCGCAACAGTACGTCACTGTAGTACCAATGCTGAGTGCCGCCGCCGCAGATAATCATCGCCGGCTTGGCGGTGGCGTATTCCCGTGCCAGTTCGACGATGGCAGCGGCAGGTACGCCGGTGCTTTTTGCCATCTGCTCGGGGCTATTGTCCGCCATGACGCGCGATTTGAGAATTTCGAATACCGGCCGGACTTCGACGGTTTTGCCATCGAGCAGTTGGATATTGAACTTGCCTTCGAGAGCAGGATCCAGATCGCCCAGTGCGATGTAACCTTTGGGAAAGGTCTGGGTATTTCGTCCCATGAACCCAATGGGCCGCGCCTTCTCTTCCGGCTCATCGCCCCAGCATCCCTTCGCAATCACTGCCTTGCCTGTTTTACTGTCCCACACGTAGAACTTGTCTTTCGATCCATCGGCAACGACATCCACTTCACGCAAGAAACGCTTGTTGTCGGCACGTACCAGATAGGGAAGATCGGTCTGCTCTTTCAGGCCATGCGCGTCATAGAGGTTTTCCTTGATGATAGTGTGCACCATCCCCATGGCGAGCGCACTGTCAGTGCCAGACTTTGGATGAATCCATTTGTCGGCCTTGATTCCAGAGGTGTTGTACTCCGGAGCAATGCTGACGACCTTCGCACCGTTCAATTGCGCTTCGGAAAGGAAGTGAGCGTCCGGAATGCGTGTCTGAGCCGGATTCGAGCCCCACAGGATAACGTATTTCGAATTGAACCAATCAGCGGTCTCGCACGTGTCGCCCTGATAACCGGAGGTCTGGGTCTGCCCGGTGGGGTGATCACCATACCAGTCGAAAAAGGTGTGGGCGTGGGCGCCGATGTAGTGCGCGAAGCGATGTCCGGCCGCAAACGACACCGGAGACACTGCTGGCACCGGTGAGTACACGCTGATGCAATCCGGCGCATGATTTCTAATCGTATCGATAACCTTGTCCGCGATCAGGTCCAGGGCCTCATCCCAGCTGGCACGCCGCCACTTGCCTTCGCCGCGCTCACCGACACGGATTAACGGGTACTTGATCCGATGCGGGCCATACATGTAGTCGTGGCCGCACTCACCCTTGTTGCAGCCACGCGGGTTGTACTCTGGTATGTTTGGCATCGGCAGTATGTCTTTCGACTGCTCTTCGCGCATGACCACGCCATCTCTCGTATAGACGAAATGAGGGCATGCCCCGGTACAGTTGACGAGATGCGCGCCGCGCGTCTTTTTGTCCCAGCTCCATTCCGCCCGGTGGTAGTTCTCCCACCCCGAGTATTCGAACTTACCGCTGAGATCCATGGTGGCAGCGAGCGTCCTGAAACTAAGAGTACTGCTCAAAAAAGTTGCGCTGGCGGCCGCTAAAAAGCGTCTGCGAGTCATCTGAACCATTGCTATTCTCCCTACTTGCTGTTTGACCGGATGTACCGCGGCATTTGAAGCACTATTCCTGAACGGGTTGTGCGCTTCGCTAGTGCTTCTACAGAGCATCAAACGTGCCAACTTGGAATATTCTGGTAATGCCCAGGCAAAGCCCACTTTTTGTACAGGGTCTTAGTCGCCCGGTTCGATTAATCACCTCAGAGAATTTAACGTTTCGTTAAATCGGGCGAAAATAAGTGAACGTTTCGATAAATTGAATAAGTCCGGTTACGAGATTTGGTGTACCGATGGCAGTGCAGTGCGCCATGAAGGCGCTGGGAGGATTCCAGAGAGTTCTTTCTCAACGATTCGTTAAATAACTTTGGATCGAATTAAATTTTTCGTTCAATCTTTCTCTCTGTCATCTGCGGCAGTTAGATCGAATTCCCTAATTTTGCGCTCCAGCCTTGGCCGGGAAATACCCAGAATTTGGCACGCCTTACCCTTGTGCCATCGTGTGGTGTTTAGAACGCGAACGATATAGTCACGTTCCAGAATACGTAACGAAACGAATGCCTCCCTTGAGGTCCCTTGTGGCGGTTCGACAACTCCTCGTGAATGGCAATTGATTTCAGGAAGTAGGTGCTCAGTCGTCAAGGTGTCACCCTGCTCCATCACAACGGCCTTCAACAGGACGTTTTCCAGTTGTCGGACGTTTCCGGGCCAGGAGTAGGCTTGGAGGCAGGTCATGGCCTCGCTAGAAACGCGCCGGATGCTCTTCTGCAGATCCCGATTAGCCTTCTTCAACAGGAATTCGACCAGGAGCGGGATGTCGTTGCGACGTTCCCGCAGGGGGGGCAGATGGATGACCGCCACGTTCAGCCGGTAATACAAATCCTCGCGAAAGCCGCCGGACGCCACCCGGTCCTCTAACTTCGCATTCGTCGCTGCGACGAAACGGGCCTTGCTCTTCATGATCTGCGTGCTCCCCACGGGGCTGTACTCGCGCTCTTCCAGGATGCGCAGCAGCTTGCCCTGCATGGCTGGGGAGAGTTCTGCAATCTCGTCGAGAAACAGGGTTCCCTCGCCCGCCTGCTCGATCTTTCCCTTGTGGGCGCTCACCGCGCCGGTAAAGGCGCCCCGTTCGTGGCCGAACAACTCGCTCTCCAGTAGGCTTTCAACGAGGGCAGCGCAGTTGACCGCAATGTAGGGCGACTGCCTCTCGTCACTGGCGTCGTGGACTGCTCGCGCGACGAGTTCCTTACCCGTTCCCGATTCCCCCAGAATCATGACCGTGACGCGGCTCTGGGCGACCAATGCAATGCTCTTGAACACCTCCTTCATGGCGAAGGACTGGCCGACAATCTTGGAGCACGAAGCAACCTGTGGGCCGAGTACCAAAGCGGCACCGTCGGCGTCGCTTTTCCGGGGCACGGCCCGTTTGACGGCGGCGTCTAACTCGTCGAGATCGATCGGCTTGGGTACGTAGTCGGTCGCCCCCGCTTGCATGGCCACCACAGTCATCTCCAGATCGTGGAAAGCCGTAATCATGATCACAGGGCATTGCGGGCGGCGCTGTTTAATCTCCCGCAACAGCCACAGGCCGTCCTTCCCCGGCAGTCGGATGTCGGAGACGATGGCATCAATATTGCTGGCGAAGGCAAGAGCGGCACCTTCTTCCGCCGTGCCCGCCGAGGACACCTTGAAACCATGCTGCTGAAAATACACCTTGAGCGTCTGGCGTATCGCCTCGTCGTCGTCGACGATGAGAATATGTGTCATCCTACGTACTCCTGGGAGTTGCGGGGCTGCGCGCCCGAATTGTTCGTCTTGCGACCAGCATTATCCATGCCAGCAACCGCGCACGGGGCGCCGCCACGCAGCTATGAAACTTGCTAACCGAATTCTGGCGATAACGTTCCTGATCTCGACCACCGCGATCGTTGGGATTGCCGGTCTGACGCTTGCCGTATCGAACGGGGCGCTGCATGATCTCCTGCGCAAGAGCTTAAGCGACACCGTCGGCCGGGAGGCGCGCGTCGTGCAAAACAGTGTCGATATGGTCAAAAGCGATTTGGTCGTGCTGGCGGAAGTGGCCGCTTCTGGAATCCTAGACGACCATTCTGATCCGAGCGCCGGCAGCCTGCAAATGCTCACGGATCATTTGAACGCCCTGATGCGTAAGCGCCCCGCCTATGCGCAAGCCCAGCTAATACTGGGCGGAGCGACCGGCCAGCGCATGGTACTCAGTACCCGGTCGGAAGACGCCGGCCAGACTACGGTCGGTGCGCCGACCGGAGGTCTCCGCTATGAGGCAGTGCTGCGGGAAAAGCAGGGCCTGCGGCCGTGGAGTGCCCAGTTCGGGGCCGCGCCGCGAACCTCGAAGGGCAAGGAGGCGGCGGAGGGAAGGGACGTCCTTTACTTCAGCGCCCCTGTGGTAGCACGGGGCGGCGCGACGGTGGGTGCCGTTGCCATAGCGGCGGATTTCGACCTGATGGTGCGTGAACTCGGTTGGACGAGTGAGGATGTGGTCTACTCTGTGGGTGACCAAACGGGCCGGTATCTCTATCGCTCCCGCCCGCCGCCCGCTGCGAGCGACGGCGCCAAAGGGAACATGCTTGACGACTTCCCCTTGCGTAACGGCTGGGGTAAATGGCTGGCTCAGGGCGAGCCCCACCTGCAGCGGGAGTTGCGGGACCCGCCGCGAGTTGTCGATCTGCGCCGGGTCGACCTTGTGGACGCGACGTCAGCGGCCCCCCCCGAGATCCTCGTCGTGGGCGGAGTGGCTTCGTTCGCGAACGTGGAAATGAAGGCGTCCATGTACCGCACCCAGCTCGCTGTCACGGTGCTGGGAATTGGGACCCTCATGGTGTTGGGGCTAACCTTCGCTACTTTCTGCTTGGTCCGGCCCATTGAAAGCCTGACTACCGTCGTTGATCGCATTGCAGCGGGTGAGCAGAACGTCATGGCGCCGACGCAACGGCGGGACGAGATCGGCATCCTGGCGCGGGCCATGATGCACATGGCCGATCAACTGCGGAGGACGGCGAAAAATTCGGAACAAGCCGCTATGGGGCGCATGGCGAGCATGATCGCTCATGACCTGCGAAATGCCCTGTCATCCGTCAAGATGAACCTGCACATCCTGCAAGCCCACCACCGGAAACAGAACGACGACTGCTTGGATGGCTGCGAAATCGCCCTGGATCAAGTGCGCTATATGGAGCACATCCTAAACGACATGCTCGCCTTCGCACGGCCGGGCACCCTGGACTTGGACTGGGTAGACTTGGGCGAGGCCATCAGCACGGCCTCGGTGTCGCTGCTGCCGGACGCCATGCGCAAGTCGATCGACGTACGCAACTGCAGCGAGCACAAACTGCCGACGGTCAGAGGCGACCGCAACAAGCTGCTCCAGCTCTTTCAGAACATCCTGGACAATGCCATTCAGGCCGCCCCGGAGGGCGGGCATATCACCATCGAGACGCGCGTCCTGCTGCACGATTCCCAGCCCGCAGTCGAAGTCAAAGTCACGGACAACGGGCCCGGAATCTCGCCCGAGATTGCCGGTGAAATGTTCGAGCCCTTTGTCACGACGCGGGCTAGGGGAACGGGGCTCGGCCTAGCCATCGTCCAGCGCATCGTGACGCAGCACCGTGGCCACGTCACGCTGAATTCTAGGCCCTCGGGTGGGGCTGTCGCTACCGTCCTCCTCCCGGTTTCGCCCAACGATGCTGAGCCGGCGGACGGCGCCAGCCTGGACCCTGGGGTGGCCTCCCAGGGTATGTAAGCGGCCTCGCAGGACGACTCCTTACATGCCGTGCTCACGCTCGGTAACGTCCTCCTTCACCACCAGGAAGTGGGTGATGTGGCCGGCTGCATCGTGGATCGGCAGAATACGCTCGTACTCCCAGAACAGCTCGCCGCTCTTCTTACGGTTGTGCAATTTTCCCGACCACTCACGCCCCGCGGTAATGGTCTCCCAGAGGTCCTGATGCACTTTGCGAGGTGTATCGGTGGATCTCAGGATGCGGGGATTCTGGCCCAAAAGCTCCTCCTTCGAATATCCGGTAACCAAGGCAAAGCGGTGGTTGACGTACTCGATATTGCCGGCGGTGTCCGTGATCATGATGGAAATGGGGCTCTGCTCAACCGCCTGGGAAAGTATGCCAAGCTGCTCCTGCAGTTTGCTGCGCTCGCGCAGGAGAGCCTCCGCTTTTTTCCGCTCGCCAATGTCACGCGATAGCGCGAGCATGCACACACGGCCGTCGATCTCAGCGCGCCGCACGGTTATTTCCACCCAAAATAGGCTACCGTCGTGGCGTCGGGCCAACCACTCCCATACGGGCGCTTCACCTTGCTGCGCGCGTGCAAACCATCTCAGGGCGTCCTGTTCGGTGTAGGGCGGGGTATTGGCACTCAGCTCGGCTATCCCTAGGTTGCGCGCCTCATCCCGGCTATATCCGTACATTTCGGTCATCTGGGCGTTGACGTCAAGTATGGCGCCCGTGCCAACGTCATGCAGGAAGATGGCATCGCTCACTCCGTCGAAGATGGCCCGGAAGCGCGCCGCGCTCGCGCGCAGTTCCCATTCCTGCTGCTTGTGCTCGGTAATGTCCCGGGCAACACCGAATATGCCGATGACTCTGCCCTGTGCGTCGTGCAGCGGCCCTCTGGTGGTAAGGAAGGTGCGGATTCCGCCGATGGTGCGCAGCGTTTCCTCCGAGGTTAACACCTGGCCGGCATTTATGACCTGACGGTCGGAATCCATGAGACGCTCCGCGTCAACCGGTTGAAAGATTGCCGTATCGTCCCTTCTGAGCACTTCCGCACGAGTCTTTGCCACTACGCGGGAGAATTCGCGATTGGCGAACAAGTAGCGGCCCGCCGCATCCTTTGCGTATATGACATCCGTGGAGCCCTCGGCGATGGCGTCCAGGAGTTCGAGTGCCTGCAGCTTTTCCGCCCGTTCGTCGTTTTGGATCTTTGAGAAGCGTAGTTCACGACGCTGGTGAATAAGTCTGATCGCGGCCGCTGCAATCACAAGGCACAAGGTCGCCGCCAAGCCGATCCAGAGGGCATCCTTCCTCGCTTGTGCATAAAGTTCATCCTTATCCAGCTTGGCAACGAGAAACCAAGCGGTCCCTTCGATGTGCCTCACCACCCCGAGGACGGGAACCGACCGGTAGTCGACGCCTTCGACCCACGTCTGGTGCTTACCCTCCAGAGCCTGCACGGCAAGCAGTTTCTTCTGGGTCATGGGCATACGCTGCTTGAGCGCCGTGTCTGAACGATGGCGCAGTTCGTTGAGGAATAGCACCTCGTCGCCTTCGCGGCGGAACAGCAGAGTTTCGGCACTCACGCTGGGAACCGGCCAAGACTGAATGAAGGGGAAGAGAAATCGATTCGGATCGACCCGCAAGGCGACGGCCAGACCCGGGCTCCCTTCGGGGGACGGCAGGGGGGCGATGAAGTCGAGATACACCTGAGACGGGTCACGCTGCATGCGGTACAGATCCGTGGAAAGCACTTGCCCCGTCTGGATAGCGCGCTGGGAGGTTTCAAGCAGGTTGGGCCCTGGGGGCGGTTCGGCTCCGCCCATGGCTGACACTACGATGTTCTTATCGTCCAGAAGTAGGACGTTCTCGTAGTCGAAGGCATCGCGGTAAGCTACCAGGCGTCCCCTCAGCTGCGCGTGCTCGACCTCGTCGCCTGACTGGCGCCAAGCCTCGTATAGCTCAAGCAGCGAGGCGTCACTGTGCACGAATTCAGCTATTTTCCGCTGTTCGCCGAGCCACGCCACAGTCTGATTTGTCTTGAGATCGGCAATAGCCTGGAGCCCTTCTAACTCCTTTCCCTTAAGATTGCCTAACGCATAAGCGATGCTAACAAGAGCGAGCAGAACGGTGACGCTGGCCACCACGACGAAGATAAGAATGAGTGCGCTCCGGCCGGAATAGGCAGTTTCCCCTGCTGGCGGGCGATTCGGTTCGCGGACGAGCCAGACCGCAGCAAGATACAGCACGAACCCTGTGGCTAGGACGAAAACAAGCCCTTTCCACATGCCGATCTGCGTATGGACCATGAAATCTGGCATTAAGTCCGGCACGAACTCCAGCATCAGTTTTTCGGAGAAAAAACGACCCACCCGACGCCCATCAGCGTACAGATGATTGCAAAGTGAACTGCAGGTCTGTCAAACTTTCACTACAGCTTATATCCCGGCATTGATTCGGTGCCCGGTGGCGAAACGGAGTATATCAAACAAGGCGCATTCACCAGGTAGCTGAGATCCCAATAAGGTTACAAGAGAATCGGCAACGAATGTGACCCAATGCGAGGTGTCGGGAGAACAGCGAGTCCAATCTTAGGGGAGCTTCGACCACCGATCCACGAGCGCCCGCGCCGTGATCAGTGAGTCCTTGAATGGAGTTCTCGCCGTAAGGGATCAATGACAGACCCTGCTCCCGAACGCGCGCGCCGTGCCGCCGCTGGAGCACGACCACCTGGGCCGCGCCGGCCGATTTGGAATCCCCCTCCCGCCCGGTTACCCGACGACCGAAGCCCTGCGCGACCACGGCTGGCTGACGATCCCGCGCCAACTACTGCCCTTTTTCGAGCATTGTCGCCGCGAGTGCCAACGATCCGATCGGCAGGCTGGATAGGATTAGCGAACTCGCGGCCGCGTGGGGCCGCCGCATCTAGAACATCCACGTTGTCGGCCACCTCAACCCGGCGGCCGGTTTCGGTGAATGGCCGCGCGCAGAGGACTTTATCCGGGAACTCGCGCGATACGCTACGAACGTCGCGAAGAAGGTCGAACAGCGCTGAGGAAGCGGCATGCGCTTGGGTGTCGCATGGAGTTGAAGTTCTTAGCGTAGCCGGTCTGGCGCGGCTTCGTGTTGAGCAATCGTTACAGTGGCAGATTTCCTGAGCTATCGAATTTTCGATCCTTGACCCGTTACTGACCTCGCCAAACGATAGTCAACCGGCCGGTGCTGTTAAGGGTTGTGGGATGCCTGCCCTCAAGCGAATGGCGTGGAAACGGGACGGGCGTCTGCGGGCAGGCGTCGCACAAGCCTCGGGGGAGGAAACCGCGGAATGCGGGTACGCGGCTTGAAGATGGGTTCGGCTATGGGGATTTGAATCTGCGGACAGCGACCAAGCCGACCGTTGGCTGGTGCAGTGGGTAGCCGCCAACAGTTGAAACGGCGCTGACGCAGGAGGTCGGCACCGAGCATGCACATCCTGGAAGAGGCTCTGTGAGCCAGGATGACAGTAAACGGCAACAGTCTCCTATCGGCACCGCAGACCGGGAAGCCGACACTGGAAGGCAATGGGTAGGCAGACAGATGCGAATCATGGCGGCGCGCGGATCGGTTGTCGGCGCATGATGATCTCGACGACGTGCATGGTCGAGCCGCAGCACCGACATACAAAGGCCGGCATGATCGTCGTGGCGGTCTCGTCACTGACGGGCTCGGGCTGATCGACATCGAGCAAGGCGCGTGCTTTGGCCAGATTCTCCCGTCGCCTGGCATTGGCCAGCAGGCCGTAGTGGCGAATGCGATGGAAGCCACCCGGCAGCACATGCAGCAGAAATCGGCGCATGAACTCATCTGGCGCGAGTGTCATGGTCTTGTGGCGGGTGCGCCCCTTGGCGCGGTAGTCCTTCCAGCGGAAAGCCACGCCGTCGTGATCCATCGCCACCAATCGCCGGTTCGAGATGGCCACCCGGTGGGTGTAGCGGGAGAGATAGGTCAGAACTGCCTCGGGCCCGGCAAACGGGCGCTTGGCATAGACGACCCACTCGCACTTTCGGAGCGGTACGAGCCACTGATTGAAAACTGTGGCATCAGTCAAGTCCGCATGCTCGCCGAAGAACTGGAGTTGGCTGGTGCGATGCAACTTCTCCAGCTCTTCGACGAAACGGCGGCGAAAGAGCCGGGAGAGCACCCGCACAGGCAGGAAGAATCCTCGCCGGCACGACACCCAGCGTTGGCCATCGGCTGATAGCCCACCGCCGGGTACGATTCCGTGCACGTGAGGGTGATGTGTCAGCGCCGACCCCCACGTGTGTAGCACCAGGGTGACGCCGATCTGTGCGCCAAGGTGTTTCGAGTCAGCCGCGATGGTCAGCAGCGTTTCGGCCGCCACGTCGAACAGCAGTTTGTAGAGGGCGGCCTTGTTGGTATAGGCGATGGCGCTGATTTGCGCCGGCAGGGTGAACACGACGTGGTAATACTCGACGGGCAGCAGATCGGCCTGTCGGGCCTCAAGCCAGCGTTGTGCCGCCTTGGCCTGGCACTTCGGACAGTGTCGGTTGCCGCAGGAGTTGTAGCTGATCTCCTGGTGATCGCAGGCATCGCAGCGCAATGCATGGCCCCCCAGCGCCGCGGTGCGGCACTGTTCAATGGCCGACATGACCTTGAGCTGACCAAGGCTCAGGTGTCCTGCCTGCTGCCGGCGCCACGCGGGCGCATGGGCACGGAAGATGTCGCCGACCTCCAGGGTGGGTCGCCCCATGGCGGCTTACGTTGGGTGCAGCGTCTCCAGGGGGCTGACGACTTCGCGCAGGATGTCGGTGGCGACCTGCGTGTAAAGTGCCGTGGTGTCCAGTCGCTTGTGACCGAGCAGGACCTGGATGACCCGGATGTCGACTTTCTGCTCAAGCAGATGAGTGGCAAAACTGTGCCTCAGCGTGTGCATCGAGACGCGTTTGTCGAGACCTGCCGCCTGCGTAGCCTCCTTGATGGCCCGATTGAGTTGCCGCGCACTCAAGGGCTCGACGGGGTTTAACCCCGGAAACAACCAGCCGCCGTCGAGCATCTTGCCTTGCGCGCGTGCCACCTTCCACCAGAGACGCAGGCGTTCGAGCAGTACCGGCGAGAGCATGGCGTAGCGATCCTTCTGCCCTTTACCGCATTCGACGCGAAGCGTCATACGTTGACTGTCGATGTCGCCCACCTTGAGTGCAATGACTTCGCCGGCACGCAGGCCCGCGCCATAGGCGACCGAGAGCGCGGTCTGGTGTTTGAGGTTACTGGCCGCGGCGATCAACCGTGCGACCTCTTCACGACTTAACACCACCGGTAAGGTGCGTGGTACCCGCACCGGTTGCATCTTGGCCATCAACTCGGGTCGATCGAGCGTGACCTCGCAGAAGAACTTGAGTCCGCTGATCGCCGCGTTGAGCGACACCGGCGAGATGCCGGTGTCGACAAGGTGGAGTTGGTAGTTGCGAAAGTCCTCAATCGCCGCCGTATCGGGCGAGCGTCCCAGGTATTTGGCAAACTGGCGTACTGCACGCAGGTAGTGGGTCTGCGTCTTGTCGCAAAACTTGCGCATCCGCATGTCGTCGACCATGCGCTGGCGCAGCGGACTGATGCTCGGCTTCTGGGTTTCCATGGCTTGCTCCTGTCGGAAATCGAGGCGACGTTGCCTCCTTTCCAACATCGGCAGATTCATGCCGCCGCAAACCACTTACCTCAAAAAAAACAGACTACGCTTGAACACCACCCCTACCGCGCGAGCGGTTTAGTCCACCATCACAAAGCCGCCCGCTGGCAGAGAAAAATCGGCTTCGTCAGGCAAATGGCCGCTTTCGGGTTCGAGGTCCAACTCAACGTCGGCTTAGCGGAAAAGGTCGTCACCGGCCGGTCATGGCCGGGTGCTGAAATAGGATTTACGAAGACCAATGGCCGTTACCGCTGCGTAGCTGTCGTAGGGTCTGAAAGTCGCTACTTCAGCTTTGGGTCGAACCCGGCCTTTCGACCAAGCGAAGCCTACTAGGCGGAATTGGCAAATCGCCGTGCAACGCAGCATGACCGAAGACATAGGCACTTGCGCTATATCCCGATTTGGGACTAAACTTTCGCATGCGAATCATTGCCGTCAGCTACCTGCGACCTTTCTGGGAATCCAATCCGGACGCCGAGCAGCCCTTGAAGTCCTGGGTGGATGAGGTGAAGAAGGCGAACTGGAGCCAGCCGGCGGACATCAAGGCGCAGTACCGTAGCGCCAGCATCCTGAAGAATCGCCGGGTCGTGTTCAACATCAAGGGCAATGACTATCGATTGGTGGTCTCGGTGGCCTATCGCTTCCAGGCTGTTTACGTGAAATTCATCGGCACGCACGCCGAGTACGATCTGATTGACGCCGAAACCGTTGAAATGGAGTCCTGACATGGAAATCCGACCAATTCATACCGACGCTGACTATCGGGCTGTTCTGCGCGAGGTATCGGCGTACTTCGAAAACGAGCCAGAGCCAGGCTCCACGGAAGGAGACCGGTTCGAGGTGCTGGTAACGCTGCTCGAAGCCTATGAAGCCAAGCACTTCCCCATCGACCTTCCCGATCCGGTGGAAGCCATCAAGTTCCGCATGGAGCAAGCCGGACTGGCACCGAAGGACTTGGTGCCGGCCATCGGCCGTCTGAACCGCGTCTATGAAATCCTGAATCACAAGCGTCCGCTGACGCTCAACATGATCTGGCGACTGCACGAGAAGTTCGGAATCCCTGCCGAGAGCCTGATCCGCCCATCCAAGCTATCCGCGGCTGCTTGATCCGGTAGGAAGCGCTGTGCCCGTCAACATCCTCAACCTGCCCGGTCTGGATGTGGTGGATTTCCGGGAAACCGACACCGAATATCACGTTCGCGCCACGCCCAAGGCGATTTCCCGCCTGTGTCCGTCATGTGGGCCAGCAAGCAGAGTGGTCGTCCATCAACAGAAAACCCTGTTTGTCCGTGACCTGCCCAGTCATGGCCGGGCTGTGGCCATCCACCTCGACGTTCCCCGCCTGAAATGTCATGACTGCGTGCGGACCTTCACCGCTGTTGTGCCCGAGGTCGATGCCGACCGGCAGATGACCGAGCGCCTGGTGAAATGGATCGGGCGGCAATCGCTTGAATACCCGTTCACGGAGATCGCCAAGCAGGTCGGCATTGATGAAAAGACCGTCCGGGCCATCTTTGGCGAGTACGTTGCCGAACTGGAGAAGCAGTACCAGCGTGATACTCCGGTCATCCTTGGGCTGGATGAAATCTACCTTTCCCGGCCACGAGGCGTCATCACCAACATTGGCGACCGCTGCCTGGTCGATATGCTGGAGAACCGGTACAAGAAGACCATCGTTGAATTCCTGAAGAGCCTGCCCAATCCAGAACGGATTCAGGCGGCTTCGACTGACATGTACCGCCCGTACCGGGAGGCCATCCAGGAAGTCCTGCCGCACGTCGTTCATGTGGTCGACAAGTACCACATTATCCGGATGGGCAATGAGGCGCTGGAAGCCGTCCGGCGACGAATGAAGGACACGATCAGCGGCAAGCTGAATCTGGCCTTGAAGCGCGAGCGAAAGCTGCTGACCATGCGTCAGCACGAGCTATCCGATGAACAGTGGCTGGCGGTTTCTGGCTGGCTGAACAACTTTCCCCAGCTGAAGGTCGCCTACGAGTTGAAGGAGCGGTATTTCAGGATCTGGGACTGCGAATCCCCGGACGAGGCGGCGGCGGAGTACCTGCGCTGGCAGGAAGCTATCCCGCCGGAGCTTGCCAAGCCGTTCCGGGCAATCACCACCGCCTGGCGGACGTGGCGGAAACAGATCCTTGCCTACTTCGAGCATCCGATCACCAACGCCTTCACCGAGTCGTTCAATGCCAAGATCCGGAAGGCGTACCAAGAGGGGAATGGCTACAGCTTCGAGGTGCTGCGCGCCAAGGTGCTGTTCACGGACGTGATGCAGCGGAAAGCACGACGGGTCGAGCAGGTGAAGGTGAAGCGCCGGCCCAGATTTGACGAGCTTGAAGGTGCCCGGATGTATTTCAACCTTGGTCGGATGACGCCCGAGGAACCGCAATACGATGTCAGGAACGTCGTGAAGGAAGTGACGCTCGGAACCGACCTGTCCACCTTACTGGCCGAAATCGACCATTGGCCAACAAGGTGCTAAATCAGGGTCTGTACACCAGAAAATCCGAAGCCCCGGAAAAGTACAAGGGGAGATCGAAGGCCTGCGCGAGCGCGCGGTTGTAGCTGGCCATGAAGGGCCAGTCCATGAGCGTGCTGCCCTCCCGGCCGTCGACATCGTGGTGCCACAGCTCGATGCGGCTGCGATCTGACCCCATGTCGAAGAGCCGGCACAGCGAGGCGAGCGAATCCTTCCCGCCCGACATGCATATCACGATCCGGTCGTAGCCGCCCAGGTCGATGTCCGGCGCGTCGAAGTAGGCGCCCTTCTCGATCGGCCCCGCGGCCTGCGCGCAGCGCTCGAGCAGCAGCGGGATGACGACTCGGTCATCGAACCGATCCGCTTGTCTTGGCAAGGGGCGATTGCAGGGTGATCGAACGTGGGCGGTGGTCATCGGGGGGCTCGGCGATGGGTGGATACCCCACCACGCTACCCGCAGCGTTGTCCCATTCAAGGGCTTGAAAAGGGATTGAGGTGTGGGATGCTCTGAGCCATGGAAACCAATCGCACCCCTTGGCGCCTCGCCATTGGCGAGCCGTTCGCACCCGAGCGCACTACGTGGCAGCACAACCGCTTCGAGTTCCGGTACTTCGACGGCAGCTATCTGCTACAGATCAACGAGGCGAGTCCCGGCCCGAAGAGCATCGAGGCCTTCCGGTTCGCGCCGATTCACATCGGCCTGCATTTCGAGCGCAACGTGATCTTCTTTCTGTTCAAAATTCAGGGCAGCTGGGAATGGTCTGACCAGGCGTTCTCAATCCATCTCGTGCCGGTCGAAGACCGCGGGCCGGGCGAGGCGAGTGACAAACACTTTGTGCCCCTTACAGTGGTGCTGGTCGACGCCGACACCGGACTCGTTCGCGCGCTTCGCGTGGTCACCATGAGTCCGCGCTTTGTTGGGGCATTTCAGCGGTTCATTGCCATCCAGAAGGCTGCACCTTTTAGCCGCGCTGAGCACGAAGCGGCGATTGTCTCTGTCTATGCGCGATACACCGCTTCGAAGGACCTGGCTGCAGCGGCGTTGTATCGGGAGCGGGCTGGCAGCAACCTCGCCTGAGCAAGCGTGCAGTGCTATTGCCGAAGAAGCCGGCAGACCGCCTGATCAACCACTTGCTGATCCACACTGGCGAGTGACGAGCCAAGGCTAGTCCGCGAAATCCTCCGGGTACAGCCGGCGCATCTCCTCTTCGCGCTCGCGCTCCCAGCGGGCACGCACCGTGTTCCGGGCCTCGTACATGGCCTCGGACAACTCCACCAGGCCGGGGAACTGCGCATAGACCCACTCACCGGCGGTGCGTAGCTCCTCCGTCTCGCCGTGCTCGGCGTACTCGCGTACCAGGGCGAGAACCATGCTGGTGTAGCGCCCATCGAGCGGCCCGAGGATCTCCGCCATCGAGAACGCATGCTGCCCGTTGTAGAGCGAGAGGATGCACTTGGCCAGCGCGGTTTGTCCGCTCGTGCCGCTGTGAATCTTGACCAGTTCGAGGGCGTCGAGGTATGGATTAGTCATTCTATTTCCTGATTCGAAATTGGCAGCTTGCCGCGCTGCCCTCGGGCCATGAGCACAGATCGATTCGCTCACCGCGCAGGTGCAACGCCATGGCAATGAGAGCAACGTCGAGAGGATCGCCTGCCTCAACCCTTTCGATCAGTATCTTAGCGAGAAATGACGCAGGGCACTGCGGATCGGCATAGTCTCTTTTGTCCTGAGCTCGGTTGATGGCCATCTTGGCCTTCAGCGCGGCGCAGAACCGCTCTGCCGCGGCGTCGTCAGGGTGGGGCTCCAAGCTCTGAGGCTGCTCGGGCGGGATGGGCCACGCGCGGGGAAAGCGGTCGGTCATGGGTATTCTGATCTCCGGCAGCGGCTCGATGCCATCAAGGCACTCGGCCAGATCGGCCAGGAAGGCATCCTGACTCGAAATCCAGCCTTCGATCCACGGCGCGTCGTACAGCAGATCTGGCACGCGTTGCTGCAACTGCTCCAGCAATTCACGATTCTCGTCGATGCGCTTGAAGATTCCTCCTTCGCTGCGGGCCAGGACCTTTCCGACGAAGCCCCCTTCGCGCTTTCGAAACGCGGTGAATGCGCTGTAGGCGATGGCGGCTCGATGCCGGCCGCTGGCGTTGGCCCTGCTCACCTTCCCATGGGCGCTGTGGGTCAGTGCTTTGTCGCTCTCCAAATCATTGGCGGGCTTCATCTGGCGATTCGTGTTGGCATGGCTGTCCGAGTCGGACACGGATGCGTCGCACGGCGACCTTGCGCCTGAGAGCACCCCCCAAAGCCTTCTCAACGGCATTGCCAGCTCCTTGCTTGTCGGCCGAACCCAGGCGTAGCCGCCTGTCGACGAGAACGGTCAACACTATCGATTCTTCAGAGCCACACAAGCCCGGAAAACCACCAAATGGCGCATTATTCGTTGCAAGAAATTCTGTGCGGACGCAGCGGCGGCGGCGCCGGGGCTGAAGCACTCTGTCGTGGAGGCGAGTACCGGAACGTACCCAAGCACCATGGTGCACAGCCGTTCCCGCGCCTGCTACCATCGCTCGCGCACATCTCCTGTTCCCGCACTATGATCGCCGCCGAACTCTTCTCCCGATCCTTGCCTGCCAGTTGGGCGCATCGCTGCACTGAGCTGGCCATCCTCGCCGCGCGCGCCGAAGCGAACGTGGCGCTTGCCGACCCGGACGGCGCAGCCATCCCGCCGCCCTCCTTGCGTTACCGCGCCCTTGAGATGGTCGCCCCGGCTGAAGTACGCGTCGTCATCCTTGGCCAGGACCCCTACCCGAACACTGAGGACGCCTGCGGTCTGTCCTTCTCTGTCCCACATGGACGGTCAATACCCAGATCCTTGCGCAACATCTACAAGGAGATGTGCGATGACCTCGACTGCGCCCTGCCCCGCCACGGCGACTTGGAGCCGTGGGCACGCCAAGGTGTCTTACTGCTCAACCACATCCTGACCGTGGCGCCCGGGCTCAGACGCAGCCACGCGAAGCTCGGATGGGAAGAGATGACCAACCGCATAGTGACGCTGCTGTGTGAGGATGACCGGCCGCGGGTCTGGATGCTCTGGGGAGACGATGCGCGGGACAAGCGAGGATTGATCTCGGGGCGCAATCAGTTGATCATCGAAAGCGCTCACCCCTCGCCGCTATCCGCCCGCAAGGGATTCTTTGGCTCGCGTCCGTTCAGCCGGGCCAATGCCCACCTCATTGCCGCAGGACTCGTTCCGATCATGTGGGGCGCGGCCGGCGCCAGCGTCGATCCAGCACAAGGGTGCTTGCCACTAGATATCTAGCCCGGGCAGAGACCGATCGCGCCTTTTGGTCCCGTATGCCCGAAAAACTTCACCTATCGGCCATCCCAGAAATCGGGTTCCAACGCATTTGACTACGCCGAAGGGGTGTTGCCGCTTTCCATAGCGCCGCCAGCCTGTTTGGATTTCTCCGCAGACGCCAGGCGATTGAGTGAGCCGGCCGATGTCCGCCTATCAGGTCCTCGGTGTTCCGCGCCAGCGTTTCGGATGTGCGACTGAATCGCCAGCAGCTAAGGACGATGGTTGATTAGGGCCAACGCATGCTGGTTTTTAACCATCCACTCTGCCGTCACGGCGCATCGCAGCGCGATGAGATCTGCGATCTTCTGGAAGTCATCTACCAGGTTTCGCGTGAAGATCGGCTCGTGGTGGGCGATCCGGTTCCGGAGGGTGCGAATCTGTTCAAGCTCGTGGTATATCTTGAGTCGGAGCGCGGTCACCGACATCGCTAAATCGAAGTTGGGGAGAACCGTCTGCAGGTGTGGGCTCCACAGACGCTGATCGTAGCGGGCGGTGAACATCTTCTGCCAGAACACGAACTTCAGCTCTGGAATTACCTTGCCGACCGTCGTTGCGCTACGGCGGGCGCTCAGGAGATCCTTGCGCGGACTGTATCCGATCGTTGGGTCAGGAAGGCTGCGTTCAAAACTGGGGGACCAGGGCCATTTTGGGCCATACTGGGCTTCGATGGCCTCCGCCACGGCGTTTCGGATCACGACCTCGCACACGTGCAAAGGTGCGAGCAAGGCGGCCGAGACTTGCGCGTTCCAAGCGTACAGCTTGAGAGCCGCTGCTTGGTCCAGGCCTCCTGTCACAGTCTCGTAAGTTGCCATGCGCGCCGACGATAGCGCCTGTTTCACAGCCTGTATCGTTGGATCTGTCGTTGTTTTTATTGTTGACGTCATCGTCAATAAGCCATATAGTTAATTCACTAGCCACGGGACTTGATGGCGCAAGCCTCCCCCCGCGGACAGACGATAGTACTGAAAAGCCCGCCTTGTGCGGGCTTTTCGCTTATCCACTTTGCCCTTCTTGCCTCCTCGATGAGGGCCAATGTGGTCGGGGCTGTCCTCCGGCTCTTGTCCTCGGCGGCTCGCTTGGCACTAAGCGCGATCTCGTCGTCGGCTAGCTTGCTGGCCACCCTCCCCAGCCCGCGCTGCTCGTATTCGTTGCTCAGGTTGTCCCCGACCTTGGCCTTGCGCTCGATGCGTTTCACGTAACCCAGCTCCTCCATTTTCTTGACGGAGCGTTGCAAAGCCGGTGCGATGGCCGTTGAAACGTCCGAGTGGACAGCCGAACCCCTAATTCCCGAGAACTGTCGCACCTACCAAGCCGGTGCGATGGCCGTTGAAACCCTTTGCTCCGAACTCGGTGCTCCGTTTCGCGAATGATACCCCAATACGCGAACCTCACTATGCTATGCGTAGAGAGTTGTTGGAAAAAGGCCATTGCGCCGTAAGTCTCTGATTCGACAGCTACGCGGATGTGTCTGTCGATTCATGGTCGCTTGGCGTTCGCGCACTTCTGCGCGCCGCGAGAATCCGTTCCTTCTTCTCCAGTTTCTTCGCTACCTGGGACTCGCGCGCGGCACGCGCGTTGAGCCAAAAATCGGTGACAGCGTCCTCGCGCTGGTCATTGGCCATTTTCCAGGCGATCGCTGCACCGTTGAGTTTGCGATCAAGGCGGGCCCCACAGTTGGTGCAATCCAGCTCCTGCGAGTTCTCGACGCTTTGCATAGCGGAGCCCCCGCACACCGAGCAATACGTTGCAGTCTCTCCGGTCAGTTCGAGCACCGCGCTGCCGCACTTGGCCGCTGCCCACCGGATCGCCATCTCCAGTTCGTAGAGCGCCGCGACGGTACGCCCCGCACGCGCCTTGCGAGCGAACTCTGAGCGCTCGCCGGTCTGTTCATCGATTTTCTTGGCCGCGGCGGCCAGGCCCAACGGTTCGATGATGATCGCGTCGTAGCTTCGCGCTAGCTCGATTGCCAGGGTACGGTAGAAGTCCTTGCGCGCGTTGCGCGCTCGGCGTGCCCCGTGCGCGGCCTCCTGCCAGCGCAGGCGGTCGGCCTTGCGCCACTGCTCGAGCCAATCGGGGCTACCGTCCAGTTCGGACAACGCTCGGCACAGCCGATGTAGGCGTCGGATGGCCACGTGCTGTGGCGGCAGCCGGCGGATTGCCTTGAGTTCCTCGACCAGATCCTCGGGCCAGCCGGCACCGATGGCTATTTCTTTAACCAAGGGGACGATCTCGTCGCGCGCCTTGTCACGCCGGCTCGCTATGTCGGCCGCCTTGTCGAGACCTTCCTAGATGCGCGGCAGCAACTGGATCAGGCGTGCCTGCCCAGGGTCCGCGCAGTCCGTGATGCCGGCGATGCGCCGGCCCGACACGTCGGCCGCCCACCCCATGTGCACGGCCACCAGTGGCGCCCTGCCCTGAGTGCGCTCATCGAGCGGTGCAGGCAGCTTGATCATCAACTGCAAGGCCCACTTGGTGTCCTTGCCGATGCGTCGACGCACGAGGCGAGCCAATCCCACGCAGCTACCCTCGGGCAAGGGGCGGTGATACTGCCATGTGCCGGTGGCGTACATGTCCGCCTTGGCCGCTCCCAGTCGGAAACGCAGTTCGCCGTACTTGCGGCGCCCGCAGCCCTGTGTCGGGAGAATGGCCAGTTCCGCGTGCTTACCCTCGAGCAGCGCGGCGCAGGAGACACCGCCGGCAGCGACGAACTGTAGCGTGAGGCTATCCTGCACCTTGTCGGCGCCGACCGAAAAGCGCGGCGCCTTGCCCTTGGCGATGCACTTGCTGAACGCCTGCAGCGCAGAATCGAGCACTGCATTGGCCGTCGCCCAGCCAAGCCCGTCATTGACCGCCTGCGAACGCAGTTGGTAGGTCTCGCACCGCGAGTTCTTGCCGATGCGCGATAGGAAGCGTGAGGACAGATCAGTTCGGAGCGCCTTGCGCGTCTTGGCCAGGGCGTCCCACAGTTTCGGCCACAGCTCCGACGTTGCTGCGCGATCGCCTTCATCGCGTCTTCGTCGTTTCGGCCGCGTGCCTCATCGAACTGGATGTTGAGCTCGTCGATGCGTCGTTGGTGCGCTTGGGCGTCGGCCGGAGCGCTCTCGAGAACGAAGGCGTTCATTTGGCCGATGACGTCTCGGATGAGCGCCACCAGGTCGTTGTAGAGGCGTCGCGCCTTCATGATCTGGTCGTTGGCGGCTTCGTGGCATTCCTTGTCGAGGCGAACGCCGTACTCGTAGATCAGAACGTCGCCGGCGGGGACCTTTCCCGATGTAAGTTTCACGTGGTTTACGTCTCCATCCCTGCGCGGTGACCCATGTGCCACGAATTGTGTCTGTGCCATCCGACTGTGTGACGAAACTACCATGGGCGGGGCTGCCTTCAAGGGAAACAAGGGCGCCCCGCCCGTGTGTTCTGTTGTGGCGTCATGTGCGGACACGCTGTTGAGTCGTAGTCGCCCACTCCCGCTGCCGGCGACGGAACTTCGGCTTCGGCGCCGTTACGCGCATCAGCGTCAAGCGCGCCGCCCCCGTCGAAGGCTGGGCCTGGCGATCGATGCGCGTGGACAACGCCATCGGGCTGCCCGAAGCTGTGGCGCTGTCCGAGGGCAGCGAGCGGGGATGGCAATTCAATGCAGCCTCAAGGGTAAGAGGCGAATCCGCCCCTCGAACCTGTGGCTGGCGTCCGATCGCTAGCGGCGATAGCGCAGCTAGCAACGTTAGTTCTCATGCTCACTGGAGACAGCACCAATGCGTGCTTTCCCGCGGCGCGCTCGATGTCCAAGTCAGCCTGGAGCCAACCTGCAGGCAGGGCATTCCGAGTCACGACTATCCGGCTGCGACTCGTCGGGGCAGAGCCCAGCATAGCAATGGCGCACCGCTCCTTTGCCGTGCAGAGCGTCGATGTACGCTCGCAGGCGAGCGCAATCGTCTTCTGCGGACCGGGATTCTTCACGCGAAATGCGCAGAGCCGCAACCAGGCGATCAATCAGAATAGCTCCTTTGGGACCAACCCCATCCAGGAGTGCCGCTAGTTGGCGGTCCCCCAGTCCCTGCATCTGACGCAGCCGATCTAAAACCTGTTGTTCGGATTTGTTCAGTTCATCCATGGGTGTGCCTTGCGTTGTTGTGGGGCCTGACACCGAATCGTCTCACTGAGACCGTTGATGGGCTCGCTGACCTCGTACATGTCCGTAAGTGCCCTCGCCAGTCGTTGCTTCCAGGGCGATTCTTCCATGACCTGCATGCCTTTGTGCCTACCCTCCTACCTGATGGGGGTCATTGGTATAACGGATCAGTTTTTGCACACCATAGCGCCTTCGGGGGTCTCCTCGCACGATCCACAACCCTGTTCCTGGCCAGAAATCGATCCGCTTGGAGCCGGCAGATACGATCAGGTGCGCCCCGGCGTTCTTGCTCTCGAAGCTCACGCCGGCCGCGGCGAGCCGCTCGGCGCTCGAGGCCCGGTTGTTCGCTCGCCTCTGCTGGCCAAGGCGACGATGCTCGGCAAACAGTTCACCCATCTCGCTCATCGTTGGTGTCCTAGCAGAATGTGTAGGGAAGCTGAATGAGGACGGTGCCGCCCTCGAACTCGTCAAGAAGCCCCAGGGCCTCGATCTGCTCCCGGACGTGCCGACCCAGCATGGCCGGGTGGTGGCGCTGCAGGTGCTTGCGGATATCGTCCAGGTGATAGTAGCCACCGGATTTGCCCCGGAAGGCGCAACGGGGGCTGCAGTAGCGGTGCGATGGGATCTGGTTGTAGCGGGTGCGCATGGAAGGTGCTTCTCTTTCGGACTGGCGGCACCGTGGCCGCCGACTGATCCATCACACCACAGGCGGGCGGCAGTTCAAGCCCTTGGCAAGCATTCTTTCAGCCCGTGGTGGCGAGGGCGATGCCAAGTGATTCCGCCCTTATGGGGTATGCTTCCCCGCTCATGTTCCGACCCAGTGCTTCATGTCTGGATCGGACGCTGTCTTAATCCCCTGCCCCCTTCTTGAGAGCCGCATTCAACATGTTCGAATCCACCTATGTGTCTGGAGTAGCCATCCCCAACTTTGACCGCGCAATCTCCGCGGCGCTCGCCGATAGCGAGTTCGAGGGTGGCGGCCACACCATGGTTGTCGCCATCGAAAACCCCGAGGGTCAAATCTATCGAGTCGTCGAGTGCGAGGGCCTCGGCGCCTACATGCATGTCACAGGCGTGCTCGAAGACCTCGGCTTGGATGATGTCCTGGCCGACGAGATTGAGGGAGCTGACGGCTTGGACAGCCGATTTGTGGTGACCGAGGACACGAGGGCTGCGGCCGATCAATAGCCGAGGCAAGCCGCTCGACCAGGCCTGACAATGCGCACTGCGAGCCCGCGTTCGCCGCTGGGCAGCCCGTTAAATAAGCCGTCGGATCGCATCTCACGGCAGAGAAACCTCGAACTCGCAGCTCATGTGCCGTACGCCGGTGGTGCTCGGAAAGTAGCGTGTCGCACCTGGGTAAGTGCGACGCGCTCATCGCAACGCCGTAGCCTGCGGCTGCATCAGAAGGATTGGTCGTTGGTGCCCCAGGCATTACCGGCCACGTCGATGTGGCCTGCGCCGCCTATGGTCGGCAGACCCGACGCAGGGTTGATCGCCTGCGGCGCAAACCCCGCATCGCCGATGCTGTCGTAGGCCGCGTAGGTGGCGCCTGCTGCGCCAAGCACAAGGAGGCCGGACAATCCGTCGCTACGCGCACCGTCCAGCTTCAGGCAACGGGTGCTTTCTTGGTATGCAGCGAAGACCTTCTCCCTGTCGGTCAGCTCGCTACCGGTGAGCAGGACAATCCCAAGTGCGTCCGGATCTTCGTCGGTGCGGAGGATGGGCGATGCCACAAAGATCCGTTTGGACAGGTCAGTCACGCGCGGTTTGTTGCCGACGTTGACCAAGCTCTTGCCGTCGCTGCTTCGCCACTGGGGATGTTCGCGCAAGAGCCAGCTGCTGAATGCCCTTGCCTGAAGGGCAATCAGGATGCGTTCAAGCGGGTAGCCGAACATGAGTGCGGCAGAGCACACCATCACGATGACCAAGCCTGTGCCGCTAATGATGAGTGGCGTGAAGATCAAGGCAAATCCGACATAGGCCGCCATGAGCTGCGCTTCGTCGTCGAATCCGGTCGGGCTAGCGACCGCTGTCCAGACAAAGAACAGAATGGCTGGGGCTGACACCAGGGCATAGGTCGCGAAGGGGTTTGAGAGTGCAACGTCAGTGAGTATTGACACCCCCTGGTTCACCAAATCAAGCGTCAATGCGGAAAGGAGCAGGGCACCAAACCCAATGGTCAGCTCCAGGGGTGTAAGCGCGTTGAGCTCCATGGCTGTGGCGCCTGAGCCGCTGTGTGCAAAGAGCATGAGCAGCGCCTGCCACGTGACGGCAAACGCAAGATACGACAGCACTTTGCGCCAGATGAACTGTCGACGCACCTTCTTGCATACTTCCTGGTAGCCGGGCAGGCAGATGCGTTCGAGGTAGAAATTAAGGATGGGAGAAATCACGGTTGTCCTTTGTGTGTGTAGCGTTGTTTTCAGGTTGTGTTCTTCAGTGGCGCGGGTGCTCTATGTAGCCGATTCTCCGGCTGCCTCCTGCGCTCGCGCGTCGATGCAGGCTATCCAGTGCAATACAGCGCCCCGGATGGCTCCCGACAGATAATCGGGACTCAGGGCCATGCGCTCAGGCCGCGCGGATAACGAAACGCTGGGTGTGCTCCAGCGCGTGCTGAGCCTCAAGCGACAGGCGGGCCGTCGGGTAGGCCAGCAGCCGCTGCAGCCCGATCGGCTCGCCCGTCGCCTCGCAGTAGCCATACTCCCCCTCCTCGATCCGTCGCAGTGCGGCCGCAATCTCCCGCAGGCGTTCGCTCTGGCGTTGCCGGTCCATGAGCGTGGCCGTGCGTTCCTCCTCCATCGTCGCCCGGTCGGTCGGATCTGCCGCGGCCATCAGATCCTGACCCTGCACCTCCAACGCGACAGGGCGTGCCTGCAGCTCGTCACGGGCCCGCTCAAGACGGGCACGGAAAAACGCCAGCTGCTCCTCGTTCATGTACTCATCTTCACCCGAAGCCAGAAGGCTCGTCTCGTTCTGCATCGCTATGTCTCCCTCAATCTGGTGGGTTTCGTGTTGGCCTCGCCAATGCGCGGCCGGGTCAGTCCATTTTCCGGCTCTGCGCCAACTTTCAAGGGCCATCTCCTAGCCAAACACATCAACGTGGCGCTCGCCGGCGCACTGCTCCTGTCGCTCATCCCTCCGACCATCCCCGGCTGCCTCCAGCGCGTCCGCCTCGGCCGCCATCGAGCGAACCCCCAGTGTCCGGATCAGCCGCAGCTTCTCAGCACGTTCCGACTCGCTCAAGTCCGATCGCCCGTGCAACTGGAACAACCGCGACCAGCCTTCCATTTGCTTGCGCTGGGCCGGGCTCAGCTCAACCTTCCGCCCGCGAAGACCGCCAATATACGAACCGGAAATAGAAAGTCGGCTGTGCCCGGCAATCTCGGCCACCACCTGGCGCGCGTGATCCACCTTGTCCGGGTCCGCCGCGGCCAGCACCCGGGCCGGATCAGCGCACCGGATCGGGGAAGGAATCCCAGCCAAGGACTCGAAGGTGTCATTGAGCCCCTGGTGGCGAAGTCCGTGAGGCGTCACCCCAAGCGCTTCCTTCGACACCCCGCAGCGGCGAAGCACATAGCTGAACCGATTGAGCGCCTGCTTCAGATTCCGGTTCGGATCACCTACATGACCATTTCTTGACCGGACACGGCTCTTGGCCTCGTCGAGCACCCGGCGCTGGTAGTCCGTGGTCAGCGGCACGATCCGCATCCGACCGCCCTTCGTACCATCGAGCACCTCGATCCGATCGCCCTTGTCCGCCCGGTGCGGCCTGAACATCACCGCCTCCTCCCGGCGCAGATAGAACGCATGGCACAGGCGCAGCTGGAACCCCACGTAGTCGTCCATCGCGGACACCATCGCCAGTACCCCCTCCACATCCACGCCCGCCGCGCTCCACGAGTGGTCATAGGTGGCCACCCCGGAGCGGCGCACCCGCGCACTGTCCGTGACGTACTCATGCGAGGGGCGAACCATCCCGCCCTTGCCAAGCCATTGGGCAAGCGTGCGCAGATGACTGATCCGGTTCTGCAGCGTCGAGGCCGACAGCCCCTCATCGTCCCAGCGCGACACCAGCGCCTCGATGTGTTTCTCGCGCAGCGCGTAGATGCTCTTGATCGCGTACCCCATCTCGTGAAGCTGCCGGAACGCCTGAAACAGCACCGCCTGGCGCGCATCCGTCGTCCGGTCGCTCACCGGCTTCATCCGGCCCTTCTGCGGCGCACTGCGGCGACCACTCTCGGCGAGCAGCTCCACAAGCTCACTCTTCCAGCCGTGGCCCTTCATCTGCCTATCTCCTTTCCGGAAACCTAAATTCGCCGCGTCCGCCCAGAGCGCAGAGGGCGTCACCACCCCCTCCGATCTGGACGCGCGCAGTCGCCCTGTCCGCACCAGACCTACCCGTCTGTTCGACCCCAAGGGTCAGGAGCGCAGAACACCCCTCATCAGCAACTAAGGCGATACGTGAGCATGCGAGAGTCCGCCCGGCAGAGCATTTCTGTCGTACCAAACGCGGCCGGATGTACCGACCAACACCACCCCAACTAAAGCGGTGTGACGAAACGGGAGGCTCGTCCGTCCTCCTACAGATTCATTGCACTGAACACCCAGCCCGCTGTCCTCCCTGCCACCAGGAGGAGTGCTGTTTCGTCCGCTCCGTGGGTGGCGGCCAGCAGATCACGTGGTCTGCCCTCGCGCCGGTAATGCACGGACGATGCGTCAGTCGAAAATTGAGATGCGTGTCGCCATCCAGGTAGGAATGAGCAGCACTTGCGGTCAGAGCGACCCGGTCAGGAAAGAACGCGCCCGGTAAGGCGCCTCATCTCCGTCAAAGCCAGGTCGGCCCATGACGGCTTGGCGTCCAGCAAAGGAGCGCCGCGTCCGATCAGAACAGTACGTTCGAGCGGATTGATGCAGAGGGCGAGACGGGGTGTCTCGTCCGTGGCGGATGGTGCAGTTGGTGTGTCGCCAGTGAGGCGGGCCCGCATGCGGGGCTTGAGAAGGGCTGCGTTGAGGATGGCAGCTATCCTGTCAGAGACGTGCAAATACTATTTCCGTGCCGGACAACTGTCAAACAAAGCCGCGTTCAATTTCCGTTTCACCAGCAGATTCACTTTTGAATCCGGGCCGAATTCTCGCGCCGTTATTGGGTTCCCCTATCACTCTCTATTGAACACTTTTTGCGAATGCCAGTGATTGGGGCAATTCGCCGGGGGATCGGATAGGGACAATTCAAGTGCTCGATTCTGTTTCCGGAAGGCTGTATTGCCGACCCGCTCTCCCCTTTCAAGCGACGAGGCAGGCGCGGGCGTGAAGCATCGAGTCCCATAGGCGACGCGCTGACGTCGAATTGGCGACGAATTGGCGACGTTAGAACCGGGCGGCGGCGGGGCGAATTGGTCCAACGTCGAATTGGCGACGGTTTCGCGTCGAATTGGCGACGTTAGTGCCGTCTGCGGTTTGCGCCATGGAACCTAATGTCGAATTGGCGACGTTTAAACGACGCCAATTCGTCGCGAGAATCGATTAACGAGACAAAACGCTGTTTTCCCAAGGTGGTTGGCGAGAGGCCGACGGCTAGGATTGGGGCACTCAAACACAAGGAGTGCTTCCAATGACTGCAATCGTCCGCGCCATCGACGTTGGCTATGGCAATACCAAGTACGTGGTCTTTCATGAGCGTGGCCAGGAGGTCCAGTGCGCTGTCTTCCCCTCGATCGCCCCTCAAGCGAGCGTCGGCGCCGACCTGTCGGGCGGAGTGTTCCAGAAGCGCAACACGGTGACCGTCGACGTGAACGGCGTGCTGTATGAGGTGGGGCGCGACGCCAAGCTCGCCCAGGACGCCAGCTACGGCCGGGTGCTCGATTCGAAGTATTCGCTCTCGGATGTCTACATGGCGCTCGTGCGCGGGGCGATCTCCTACATGGGCGTGCCGCACATCGATGTGCTCGTGCTTGGCTTGCCGGTCAACACCTTCGAGACTCACAACCTTGATCTGGCCAAGCGCATGGTTGGCACGCATCGGGTGCCGGCTCCTACTACGAGCGAGCCTGGCGCCACCATCGAGGTCGAAGTTCGGGCGGTTCGCGTGATCCCGCAACCCATCGGTGGCTTCTTTGACTACGCGATCCGCAACAATCTGTATGGGCGAATGAAGAACCAGATGAACCTGCTGATCGACCCGGGTTTCTACACGCTCGACTGGGTGGTCGCCCACGGGGTGAAGATGGCCAACGCCCGTAGCGGCGCTCACTCGGGGGGGATGTCGGCGGTGTTGTCGACCATGGCCGAGGCCATCGGCCGCGAGCTTGGCACCCAACTGAACGACTACTCGGTGATCGATGATGCGATTCGCACCGGCATCGCCCCGCGCTTTTGCGGGAAGTCGTTCGACATCACGCGCCACATCAAGATCGGCAAGGAGAAGGCACGCCAATTCGTGTCGGTCCTGGCCAACCGTGTGGGCAACGGCGTGGACATCGACAACATCATTCTGGCCGGTGGTGGAGCGGAGTTCTTCAAGGATCTGATTCAGGAGAAGTTCCCGAACCACGACCTGGTGGTTACCGATGCACCGGTGTTTGCCAACGTTCGCGGCTTCCAGCTCGCTGGTGAGCAGTACGCCTCCTCGCAAGCGTTCTCCAACGCTCGCGCCGCCTGATCGCCTTGGCAAGGAATCGAGCTATGGACATCGACCGGGCAAGCCTTCCGCTTCGATTGACGATCTTCGAGAACGAGAATCCTGACCTGTTTCGCACCCTGAGCGCCCTGCCTCCGGGGCGCATTGCGCGTCGCACGGCGCTGATGCGGCTACTGGAGCTTGGCGTCCGGGCCTCCCGCGGTGAGGTTGTACCGAGCGAGGCTGCGGTGACCGAGAAGGCATTGGCGCCCGCTGCTTCGGGACCAAGTCCGGGGGTGCCTGCACCCGCGCAAAACGCCCTGCCGACGCCGTTTCCCGACGTTCAGATCGACGAAGCGGATCTGATGGAAGTTTTTAGCTGAAGACGCTCTTGAAAGCGAAGTCTTCTCCGGTAGAACTGATATTGAGGTCATTCGATCTCTCTACTGGAGAAGAAAAATGAAAATGAAACCGGATAAGGATTTGGTGATGCGCGACTTCGCTCATGCCGACACCCGAAGCGTTCGTGCTGGCCTCGAGGGGCGGGACGATGGCCGGGTTGAGCGGTATGAGCGGTACTTCCACGAGCATCTCGCTTCGCGCCAGGAGATGGGCGTGATGGAAGTGTTTCAGGCTGGGTTTCGGGCCGCCCACGATGAGCGTTATGAGGAGGAGCGCCCGCTTCTCAACGCTTCTCTGATGCGGCTCTTGCCTGTGCTCGGTCTGGTATTCGGAGCCGCGCTGGCCAACATGCTCACATGATCAAACGCACTCTCTTTGCTCTGCCAATGGTGATGGCTACTAGCGTCGCTTCGGCGAATGGCACAACCGGCCTTAACCTGAACGACGTTGAACCCGTAACAGCTACTGCCGCTACGGTTCAGCCGGTTGCTCCGGTTCTGGGGGCCAAGCCAAGCGCCACACCAGGGCGGTGCACTTGGGAAAGCGTGGCGAGAAAGTGGCAGGTCAATCCCCACGTGCTCTACGCAATCGCCAAGACGGAATCAAACCTGAACCCGCGTGCGGTCAATCGCAGCAACGCAAACGGATCGGAAGACATCGGGATGATGCAGATCAACTCCTGGTGGCTGCCGCAGCTCGCCAAACTAGGAATCACCCGGGCGGACCTCTTTGTGCCGTGCGTGAGCCTTGATGTGGCCGGCTGGATCTTGTCGCAGAACATGGAACGGCACGGCAACACATGGAAGGCCATTGGCGCGTACAACGCGGTGACCCCTTCAAAACAGCAGATCTACGCCGAAAAGGTGTTCAAGAACATCGCCCTCGTTTCGAGAAATGGGACTCGCTGAGCAACTACTCCTGATGCGCATGTGGTACCTGCTGCCAGCCGCCGCCGACGGCTTGCTGCTCGCGTGCACGCCGTTATTGGCGCTTCAGTTTGCGGTCATGGTGGAGTTGTCATGGCTCAACGAGGCTCGCACTCGCGCGGCCTCATTTATCGTGCTTGGCTTCAACCTGGGCATGCTTATCTTCATGCCCGAAACCGGCTTTCTGCCCTACGATCTGGTGATGTTCGCGGCCAATGCGTCGGTGGTGTGCCTGATGTCGCGCGAGCTGTTTAGCGCCGGCCACCCCGCGGAGCAATCCCCCGGGCGTTGATGCCCACGAACTCGCTTCCCTCAAGTAGATGCGATGAAGGATTGCTGGCCGCGGCCGGCCTACTGAAAATCCTGCGGCATCAGGTCGATGCCACGGAACAGTGTTCTCGAACGACCGCTGGTGTCGTTGGATTCGGTGGCGAGGTCGCCAAATCCGCGCTGTAGCAGATCCAGTTCAGCCAGTTCGAAGCCGTCGTTGGTTTGCGCCAGAAGCTGTATCCGTGCGGCTGTATCTTCATCGACTTCATTGGGCAGGTATGCGAAGAAGGCACCCCAGCCACCGTGACGAGCCAAGCGCCCGCGGAACTGATGCAGGGTGCTGACGCCATATCGGTCGGCGCTGACCACGATGAGCATGCGCAGGTTGGCGATCGTGATCCCGATCTCGATGATCGAAGATCCGATGATGATCGAGCGCTGGCCACTCTTGGCTAGCGCCATGGCCTCTATCTTCTCCTCGGTACTCATCTTGCCGTGAAGGACCACCACCTGGCCGGGACACAGCTTCTCGAAAGAAGCACCGGCGGCCACCACCGAGGCGGAATCACCCTCACCGTTGGCCTCGACGCGCGGGTAGATGACTGCAACTTGCTGCCCGGCGGCCACCACCTTCTTGAGCATGTCGAACATCCGGCCGCGGTGTTCGGTGCCGACCACGTAAGTTCGGATGTCTTGCACCGCGTGGCGCTTCGATACGACGATCCGCTCCTTGCCGCCGTATCGGAGCATGGCCACAGTGCGCGGAATCGGCGTGGCGGAGGCCTCCAGGACGTTCGTGTCGTCGTTGCACAGCTCTGCCCTTTGCTCCACAGACATTTTCTGCTGTTCGTCGATCACCAAGAGGTTCGGATGCCACATCGCTTTTCGTGCGACCGAAAAAAGTCGTGTGGTGCCGATCAGCACCGGGTTCTGGTCCCACTGGACAGTCTCCTTGCGGGTGGCGTCGGTGATCAAGCTGACCGGGCATTCAGGGAAGCAGGAGCGGAATTCACCAGCAATCTGCTCTGCCAGCAGCGTGTTGGGCACGAGCACTGCCACCTTCGCGCCGGTGGCCTGCGAGGCCACTGCCGGCACCATGTAGCAAAGGGTTTTTCCCACACCCACGTCGGCGGTGAGGATGGCATCCATGGCGTAGGGCTGTCCGAGCGAATGGCAGATCGCGTGGATTGCCGCTTCCTGTGACTCCTCGCCAGTCGTAGGGCGAAATGGGAGCGAGCCGATCATGCGGTTGATGTCGGCGTCGTTGATCCGAATTGTGGTTTGCAGGCGCAGCGGCCTCTGCCCTGCCCGTTCGGCTTCATAGAGGACGTAGGCTGCGGCCAACGCACGGGCGGCATCCATTGCCCAGGTCGCGTGCTCGATGCTCGCCGGCCGGTGCAGACCATCGAGGAGCATCGCCAGGCTGCCACCAGTACCGGCGCGCTTGAGGATGTCGATCTCCTCCAACCCTCCAAAGCTCTGCCGGATGGCTATGAGCGCATCAACATGGGCGTTGGGGTCTTCCAGCGCCTGGGCGACAGCAGCGCCGACTGTCTCAGACGAAACGACACGCGGCTTGCCCGCATAGACGGGCATCACGCGTCCGATCCACTTCTGAGGGACGATCTCTGGGCCGTGCAGGTAGATTTCTCCGCTGAACTCGGATGGCTTCACACTGATCATGAGCGATTGGCCGACTGGCACATCGTTCCATTCGGAGAAGCGCAGATCCCCGAAAGCGGTCAGGCGATGTTCGCGGCCGCCGGTATCACGGGCACGGATGATGATGCGGCCCTTCTTGGAAGGATGGCGCGAGGCCCTAGCGCATGTGGTCATCTCCAGGATGATCCGCTGATCAACGAAGGCCCCAATCTCGTGGGGTTCGCAGATCAAGGAGTAGTCGACGTGCTTGCGTGGGGCCCACAAGAGCGCTTCATGGGGGGCCATCACCCCCACTCGCCGAATTTGCTCCATGGCCGAGCGATGAACGACTGCGCTCATGGTACGACTCGCAATGCATTGCGAAGATCGATGCGCTGATCGTCGGGCAACTCCCGGTACAGACGGACCAGCTTGTCCACCTTCGGCTCACGCACACGCTTGGGCGCGACGGCCACTTCGTTGTCGGAGCCGGTGAGCATCTCATCGAGCACAGCCTTCGCATCGCGCTCATGAAGTGTGCAGACCACCGTGACGATCTCGGCAATGTTGCCTTCGGTGGCCACGCGGGCGGCAGCGTCGAGCGTGCTCATGTTCGCAGTGGCCAGCACATGCAGAACGTCATCGGGCAGTCGCAGCTCGAAGAAGAACCGGCGAGCGACGCGCATGTATTGGTAGGCCGCCTTTTCATTGAGACACAGATCTTCAAGGAGCGCCCCGAAATTCTCCGCGCGCCCGCGCCACGCCTCTGTGCGCCGGGCCTGCTCGAGCATGGCGCCCATCTCGATGCGAGCCATCCCGAAACGCTGACGGGATCGGTGCAACTGGTCAAAGAGGTCCGGTGTGTTGTTTCCCATTCGACTATCGTTCCACAGCCGAGGGCTTTTTCAATGCCGGTTCACTGCCCGAACAAGGGGCAAGTCGAAGATGCGGGCAATCGCCTCGATGTGTTCGCGCTGAACCACCTCGGCACTGCTGTTTCTGACCCACCATCCGTTCGCCGCCGAGACGATCACATCAGGTCGCTCCAAGAGCAAGCTGGGAAGGTGCAGTCCGAGAAGCAAGTCTTCGAAGCAAAGCGACATCAGCGCCCGTTGCTGTCCGACCTGGACGGTTCCGAAAAGGGCGAAGGTCGGTTCAGTACCATCCCCTGTCCACGGGTGCCACATACCGAATGGAACGGCGAATCTCGCGTCGTACCGCGCCCAGACCTGACCGTCGTAGATCATCAGGCTGTTGGACGCCAGTGCACTGCCTTCGATGGGTACGGCGGCACCCACCAAAGCGAAGGCCTCATGCTCCGACAATGGTTTGTCGAGCAGGGACTTGAGTGCTCGCTTGGCGTTCAGATTCCATGTGCCGACATAGGCTTCAGGCAGCACCACAGCCTTGGCTTCTGGCTTGGCGCGCAAGGCGTCGAGCACATGCTTTTCGGTCTTCGAGTAGCGAACCACCTCCTCCATCAGTCCGCGCGGCTCACGCCCGTCCGCGGTAGCTACACCAGCCCACAGTGGACTGGTAGCCGGGGGCGACATGACCGTTCCGGCGAGCGCCAAGCAAACGCCAAGCACAAGACATGCGGCTGGGACGCTATCGGGATGTCTCTGCGCCAAGTAGGCGCCGAACGCTGTCAGAGCTGCACCGGCGATCAAGGAGAGAGGCCCGAAGCCTGGAAGAACTTGCCCTGCGCCCAATAGAGGGTGCAACCATGCCACCAAACCATAGGGAGGCAGCAGCAACACTGAATAGATGATCAAGAGGCGCAAGGGTGCCTGCCCTCCCCGCCTTCCCGGATGCAAAACCCCCCATGGAGCGGCGAGGATCAGCGCACTTCCCAACCACAGCACTACGCCTTCCAACATGGCGGTTTCGCGACCGAAGAAAACGTCGGCGGCGGCCGGCAAAGCCCTGCTCCCAGCCAAGTAGTAGATGGCGGCTGTTACGAAGGCTATCGATCTTGATGCGCACGCGGCCCAGACCAGGCCCAGCAGCGCGGCGACGGGGGTCATGCCGTTGCCCCACCCGACGTAGCCAATCGCCGCGGCTAGGCCACACAAGTACCACGACACTGTATTAGGCATTGGCGACGTAGGGCCGGCGTTCTGCCGTTTGTGCGTGCATCTCGCAGACGCGACGAACCAGCATCTTGATGTCCGTCGACGAAAGCGAGGGCGCGTTCTTCATCATCTGGGTCAGGAGCATCACCATGACTGGATAGGTGTCTTTGGCCGGTGCGGGCATGGCATAAGTGTCACCGCCCCGCACGCGCATGGACAAGAAGAACTTCTCACCTTGCTGCTCAATGGTCAGAGACTTCTCGTTCTCGTGACCATGGCCGACCAACTCGACGCGTGGTAATAGGCCGAACAAGACGCCGAACACCAAGGGAAGCTCACTTTCAGTCAACTGGAAAGGCGTTTTGTTCTTCCAGTCGTACTGGCGTGTGCCACTGGCTTTGGCGGCCTCGATTCGCACAGTCGCCGCTGGCCGGCGGGTCTCATCGAGGTTGAAGCAAAACGCGGCCTTCCCTCCATAGAGGTGGAAGGAGCCGAACTTCTTCCCATCCTCGCCTTTTTCCGAGCTTTGCTGTTGGCTGTTGATTGGCGTGACAGAGGCTCCCCCGCGCTGTCTTCGGTCTTGGTGCTGCCCCCCTTGGTTGGGCCTTCCTCCCTGGTGGGCCGGCCTTGATGAGGCCGATTGTTGGTGGGCAGCCCCTGGATTGGCTGGGTTCGAACTCTGCGTCTGTGCATGGTCGTGCAAGTTGGGCGTATTCGTTTTCGGCTGCATCGTCGCAACTGCTGACAGAGTCCTGGACAGATATTGACGCATCGACTCGGTTTCTTTGCCGATCGGATTGGTCGAAACGGCACGTACTGCATTCGCGAAGACAGCGCCCTCTGCCTTCGAGATGTCGATCAGAACGCTCGTCCGAACCGGTTGGAACCCAAGGGCGTTGATGACCGTGCGAGTTGCCGGAACGCATGCTGTCAGCACGGCTGCAAGGTAGGCACGGTGATGCGATCGCTCCCCCGGTGCGGCAATCGTTTTACGTAGAGCTTCTTCGAACTGGCTACCTTCCTTTCCTACGATGCCTTCCAGAAGCTCAGGGCTCAACGTGGGAAGACCAGCTTGTACCAATAATTCCTGCAGCGGGTGTTTGTTCTGGATGTCCATTTCTGCTCCTAGCTATGTTGCTTGTGGACTGTTCAGCTAGCAATGCTAGCAACGAATGCTAGCAATGCAAGCGCCACTAACAAAGCTAGTTAAACTAGCAAAGCTAACAACTCCAAGACGGTGCATCTAGTACCGATGCTGATATCGACGATGGCCACTCGTGTCAGGGCAATGACACCGATACGCCATTCACGTCTTGTATACAATCCAGGAATGGCCGCTATGTTTGCTAGCGTAGGTGTTCAAGCATTTTGGGTTGAAACGCTAGCGCAGCAAGCACTGCTAGTAGTGGTAGCTGTTCAAGGTGCGATTGCCGGAAGACGCAAAGTTTGGGTGCGATCCTTACGGCCCAAAATTGTGAAGACACCATGTTTGTTGGTGGCAGAATCGCTCGTGCCGCTCTAGGTTTGGCTAATGCGCAGGAGATCGGCAGCGGCGGTTGCCGCTGTAAGAAGTTACTATCACTACTAGCGTTGCTTCGATAGCAACCGTAGCAACGCTAGTAGTGCTAGTAGCTGTGCCGTGAGTGTCTCGACACATTCCAGGGCGTGGCGCTGGACCTCTCCCTCTGATGGTTCAGGCAGTACCGCCTTGTCTATGGTTTAGCGAGTCTGGAACGTAGCGTGGAGTACGTCTGTAGTGTGGCTGGACTCGAACGGATAAGCCAATCTATGCATGGAGAAGAATCGAGCGTAGCAATGATTGCTAGCATTGCTAGGATAGCTGCGCAAGCAAGACTAGCTATGCTAGCATTGCTAGCAAATACTATGATCAACCGATACAGTGCTTGATGGTTAAAGCCATAGCGCCGGAGCACAAGTACCGTGACAGTCGGATGTGCTCCAGATAGTGCGATGCGATTTGCGCTGCGCACCAGGGACCAAATCAGTGACTCAATTGTTGGGCAGGTGAATCACCGGCATGTGTCGACCTGCGTGCTGCAGCCATGCATGCGCTTGAGGTGTCGAGAACCGGAGCTTTCGGCGACCCAGCGTCAGCGGCCCACCAGCACCAGGAGCGACACCTTGATTATCTCAGAGTGCATGAATCGTCTCTGTGGGCGGTGGCGCATAGTCCGACGGGGCCCAGATGTGGGCACGAACTCGCCGCAAGTTGAGATGCTCTGTTTCATCTACGCTAGCTAGATAAGCAACGCTCACTAGCGTAGTAATGCTTGCAATGCTACACGATGTAGCATCACTATCAGTGCTAGCGCCTCTACTATTTTTCGATGGCTTGGCTCTGTGCCCGACACTTCTAGTTGCCATCTGCACCGCTATTGCGATTGATGTACACAACTCATTGTCAAGCAACGTAGTCGTCAGCGAGAATATACGAACGACATATCCGGCCGGCTTGGCTAAAACAGAAAATGATAACACTGCTAGCAGAACTAGCGACAATAGCTAGCATAGCAAGTCTAGCAATGCTGGCTAGTATCGCTACAATGCGAAGTATCGTGATGGACGCTGGACTCGCCCGGCAAAACACCAAAGGAGAGAAATATGTCGATCATCGTCGTCGGCTCGTCAAAGGGCGGTTCTGGAAAGAGCACCTTGTGCACGAATCTGATCGCCCGTCATCTGGCCACCGGTGCGACGAGTCTGTTGCTCGACGGCGACGCGCAAAGGTCTTCTTCCAGCTGGGCGGCCACACGCGACCAATACGGAGTTGCGCCCGAGGTGGTGTCAATGGAGAAGCTGGGGCCGGACCTCAAGCGTTCGGCCCTCGAAATGGGCAAGCACTACGACGCAGTCTTTATCGACGTGCCCGGCAACAATTCGCCTGAACTGCGAGCAGCGCTGCTTGTTGCCGACCTGCTCGTGTATCCCATTCGTCCATCAAACTTCGATGCATGGGTATTCCATTCGGACATGACCGAGTTGGTCTCGAGCGCACGCACTTACAATGAATCACTACGCGTCATGCTGGTCATGAACGGCCTCGCGCCCGCGCCGGCAGAGCGGCAGCAACAGATCCTGAGCTTGCGCGAGTACCTGGCCGACTACAGCGGCTTCTACCTGAGCCCGCATTTTCTGTGCCACAGAAATGCTTTCATTGCAGCGATCAAAGAGGGCAGGGGAGTGGTTGAGATGGCCGGCCGCAACGAATCCCTGGGCAAGGCGAAGCTGGAACTCGATGCAGTCTATAGCGACGCGATGAAGACATTGGCGGGCGCACGGCCCGCGGCCTATCTGCAGCAGGAGATCAGCCAATGACCACTAAATCTCGACTTGGACCACCACCCGCGCGCAGCAACAAGATCGATAGCCCCGAAGCGGACGCTTTCATCCTGGGAACGTCTGTGCCGCAGACGCAGGTTCAACCGCCTGCTGCGCGAGCTAACTCGCATCAGAGCGCGCCTTCCGATCCAGTAGCGGGACCGGCCGTTCGCTCGATCATTCCCATCGAACTAGTGCCAGCCACAGAACCGTGGTTGGCGCCGGGGCTCGATGGAACCAAGGGGCTACTCGTTCGCATCCCTGAGAGGGAGTACACGATGCTGCGCCACCTTGCGCATTCCGTGTACGGAAATTCATTGCAGTCTCTGTCCCTCGCCGTCCTGCGCAACTTCATCGTGGAGGCCATGACGCGTCAGGGCTTCGAGGTGACGCAAGATGCGGACGGCTCGATTGATGTGAAGCGCGCTTCGTAAAAGCGCAAAAAGTGCTGTTTTGCGAGGAGGGTGTGCAGCGTCGATTGCGGAATAATTTGCCGTATCCAATTGATAAGCGGCACACCCATGTCCTCGAGCATCAACGATTCGATCCTCAACACGAACTTCGGTGGCGGTGCTTCTGGATCGCACCTCGACTTTGATCTTTCGCCCGAGCAGGTTATCGACGCAGAGTATGAGGCTGTCGTAGAAGAGCCTCAGGGTAAGAGGGTCGCACGAAAGAACCTTGTGGTTCTGGCAATAGCCGCGTCGATCGCACTCATTGGTGGGGCGGCAACACAGTTGCCCCAAGTCCAACATTTTCTTGGTGGATCTGACCAGGCCACCGCGGAGACGGCTTTCCTCGCGGGAGTTGCCAATGGCGCGGTGCCGGCTGTTGGTGTACGTCAGGACGAGGCGGCCACACCGTCGGAGCAAACCCCAGCTGGCCAGGACAATCCCTTCGCGGCCGCATTGCCGGTTCCCGCTGCTATGCCCGCGCCGGCACTTGCTTCGCCGGCTTGGGCGGATGGGGCAGGGCAGGGCGATGATCCGCAGGCTTCCGAAGCAGGGTCAGGGCAGAAGGCTGCATCCGCTGGGACGGATGCCGACGCACCCATGATCCAAGACAATCAATCTACCGTGCCTGTTCAACAGGGCGAGACAGCCCTTCTCGTTCCGACCAAGTCTATGCCTGTGGCTACGCCGGCACCGGCACCGGCACCGGCACCGGCGCCGGCCACCGTGGCAGCAGTAAAGCCAGCAGAAACGGTCGAAGCCCCCAAGCCCGCTCCACAGGTAAAAGCTGAAAAGAGCGCTTCTGAAGTACCGCAAACCAAGAAAGCAGAGGTCGAATCGAAGAAGGCCCCTGTGGTCGCCCGAGCGCCCGAACCCCGGCAGGGGCCTAAGGTGGTTCAGCGTGCTGAACAACCGCGCACTGAGCGCCGTACCAACCGCGACGAGCAAGTCGTCGAAGACGAAAAGATCCGTAGCGTGATGAACGTGACGGCCGCACAGATAGGTCTGCGTGAGCTGACGACGGAGCGCATTGTCGTCAAGGTGAGCGGCACCGACCTGCAGTTTCGTGTCAGCGATGTACTGCCTTCCGGTGAGCGCATCGAGAAAATCGACCCGGTCGCAATGGCCGTCATCACGGACCGGTCTGTGATCCGTGTCCGTCAGTGATTGTGAAAAATATGGAGCAGTCTATGAGCCTTATCACCCGCCGCCCTACCCAGGCTCCGACCAATTTCTCGGCGCTTCGGCAAGACAACGCACCGCGGCGCCTGAGTATTGATCCGGTCGCCGAAAACATCACCACCGTCATCAGCGCCGACTCCGAAATCGAAGGCACGCTGTCATTTCGACAAGGCGTCAAGATCGATGGAGTCGTAAAAGGCGACATCAAGTTTGGACTGAACGACGGCCTTTGCATTGTGTCCAAAGGTGGGTCGGTTGAGGGGAGCATTCGCGGGCCACGTGCGTTGATCATGGGCGAGGTGGAAGGCGATGTCGAAGTCGCAGGCATGCTTGTGCTGGCGCCCACGGCTGTGATCATTGGCTCGGTGAAGTGCGCGAAGTTCATTGTCTACGATGGTGCTGCGATCACCGGTTCGATTGAAACGCGCAAACCCAACGACACAGTGAACCATCAAGACGAACAATCGACGGACAATACTGTTGTTGTCCAGATTGGGCGACGCGCTTAGGGCTGACAAAAGGGGCCTTCGCGCCATGCGACGGAGGACTCACCATGAACTTCAACCGCCTACACGAAGAAGAAACCGAGCGCCTGGCGCTGCTCTCATCCTCCTTGGGAAAGGTGACGCAAGCCGTGAGCGACGTGATTCTGCACGGCTACGAGGATCAGCCCCGCGATAGTGAGGCGACCTATCGAACACTGCTGGAGAAGGTCATTGGCGAACTCAATGTCTCACTGCGCTTGATGTATGGCGCCGGCGATATAGAACGCAGCAACGTGGCCATGCACGAGGATGCCCGCTGCGATTCGGTAATGCTCGATCTGCACCACCAGGAAGGGGTGAGGCGATTCGAGTTCGTTCCGCGCTTGGCGAGCGACAGAAAAGAATGATCTGAGCACGATGGGGCGCTCTCAATGCAGGGCGCTTATTCTTTCTCCGGTAATCAGAGCTACCGCGTTCTATTCTTCAGATATCCGCCCATCTAAGTTGGGGAAGTGAGGTGATGACGCAACGTGAAGTGCTGCACCTTCCGATTCCGGGGCTCACCCGGCTTGAGGATCAAGTGCTGAGAACTCTGATTTGCTGGACAGACGAACATGAGCGCCTGAAGCAAGCTGCCCGTCCGAAAATCTGTCCATACGACCCACCGACCACGAAGCGATTTTCCAAGCATTTTGCGTGTCTTCACGGGGACATGCTGGCCTTGCTCAACCGTCTTCAGCGCCTTGGCCTTGTCAGCAAGCGCCGCCGGCTATCCGCGGGGGAGACGGGAAAAGGCTATGACGGAGCATTGTATTCGGCTGTTGAACCCACCCCGAAGGCACGGGAGCTGGTCACGCAATTCCCGGCGCCCTGAGTTGCGCAATTCAAATACCAAAACCCTTTAGACCGTCAGCGACAGGTGCGCCCTGAAAATTGCTCCATACACACCATGGAGCAATACCTATGTCGACGAGGAAGAAGCGCAAAGCCAAGACAGAAGGGCGCCACGCGAGGCGGGAGCACAAGAGAGGTAGTCAGCTCTCCTTTGCTGACGGAGGTGTCCTTGTGGCCCTTGCCGCGGGCATGTTGGCTATCTTGGTGATCGCGCGTTGGTTTGGCTTATCGGATGACTTGGCTGTAGGGCTGCTCGGCGATTTGTTGGAAGTAGCCGTTGCGTTGGCGCACCGGAAGTAGAGCAGGGTCCGGGTGGCAGGCCAAAGTCCGAAATGGTGGTTCTATCCGGTCTCGCCGTCTGGCGCAGGCGCGTCGATGTGTGGCTTCGTTCGCCGACGAACGAACCCGATGGCGTACTGGAACAGTAACCACGCGCACAAGGCAGTCAGGGCTAGCTCTATCCAGTGACCCTCTCCAAGCTGAGGAGGGTCGCCCCTGGCAAACAGCAGCAAGTCGATGGCTGCATGAGAAAGTGCGCCGGCAATGGCACCGAGTACCCATGAGGTGCGAAGAAGCCCCAGCAGGGCAACAATCGATCCCGCCAACAGAGCCGCCATGAATGATGTCGGCTGTTGTGCGTCGAGAAGGTGGCCCACGCGAAACAGCGGGTACACAAGGTGGGCTCCGTCCAGCCAGAGCGTGACCACGACGAAGGAGATGTTGCTGACCTTGCCTCGAGCGAAATGATTGATGAGAGCCAGCAGGCCGACATACAAGGGGGTCAGGATCATCGAGGGGAGTAGCCTTGCGTGAGTGGGGTAGGGCGGCAAAGTCGCGGAGCGGATGGTCGCAGCAGAGCCTAGTTGTTGAGTTGCAATAGGTTGTTCCCGGGGATTCGGGAAGCTGGAGGCTGGTATCCAAGAGCGGAGTGAGGCCGTCGGGCATTGTAGTAGGCAAGGAACGCTGGCAACCATGCAGTGCGCTGGTCGCTGTTGGCCCACAGCCGCCCGTAGGCCCACTCGCGCAGGCAAGTCTGTATGAATCGTTCAGCCTTTCCGTTGGTTTGAGGGCGGTAGTGCCGCGTGAACGAGTGCTTGATTCCAAGCGCCGTGCAGGCTTGGGCGAATAGCCTGGAGCGGTAAGCGGGGCCGTTGTCAGTGAGCAGTCGCTTGATGCGTACGCCGAGTGCTCGATAGTGGGCCACGGCGGCATGCAAGAAGGCGAGTGCAGAAGGCCGCTTCTCGTCTGGATAAACCTGCACAAAGCCCACCCTGGAATGGTCATCGATAGCCACGTGAGCCACTTCCCACCCCGCGCCGCGGGTATGGTCGCGAGGGTTGCCTGTGATGCGATGCCCGGGCACGACGATGCGTCCGAGCTTCTTCATGTCCATATGCAATAGGTCGCCCGGGGCCTCACGCTCATAGCGCAGCACGGGCTCCTTGGGTTCGAGCACTTTCAGACTCGATAAGCCGAGAGCGGCGAGTGTGCGGCTGATGGTGGCTACGCTACGGCCAACGGTACGTGCAATGGTGCGCATGGGCATACGGCGCCGGCGCAACTGCTCGATCCGGCTGAGCAGCACATCATCAATCGTCGAGCGGGTTGTGTGTGGTCGGGAGCTCCGGTCCAACAGGCCGACCTCTCCCTGCAACTCGAACGGTAATCCCCCCGTTTTTAGCGGTCGTCAGAAGTAGAGCTCATGCGGCCATGGCCAGCTTCTGTTTCGGGGTGATGCCACCGAGCGCCATGTTCGGGCGCTCATGATTGTAGGTCCAGATCCAGGTGGTCGCGTGCTCCTGCACCTCGGTGATTGAATCGAACAGGTAGAGGGTCGGCCGGGATTCATGTAAATCTACGCAGATATTGCGCTAAGTGGCTGCTTTAACATCCGTTTTTCGTTTCCGAACCACCTTGGCGTGCTCCCCGGCTTTGGCGTCGCCAGCGGCGCGCCCCATGAGCGTCTTCATTTGGTCTTCGATCTTCGAGAACAACTGCTCGTGAGCCACACCCGCAGATCTCAAACTGGCAAGTTCGGCCGCAGCGTCCCGCAACTGCACTGAATAGGCCCGGTTTTCCGCGAAAAGCTGCTTGCGCTCGTCGTCGACGGCCGTCAAACGGTTCTCCCGGTCCGCGAGCCGGCGCTCCAGATCTCGCACTCTTTGTTCAGCCTCGTCTAGTCTCTGAACCTGAACGGCCAAGCTTCGCGCGCTCGTTTCCGCCTCGATCAGCTTCGCTTTTGTCGCCTTGAGTTGGTTGCCCAGTTCGGAGGTCTCTCGTTGAGCTTCAAGCTGCTTCTGCTGCAGTCGGCTTGAAGCCTCTTGTTGCGATCGAAGTTCGCTCTGGAAGAATGCGACTTGCTGGTCATGCTGTCGCTGGATCTGTTCTCTCTGCTCTTTCGCCGCCTGGCGGAAATGCTCCAACGCGTCACGCGCGTTCTGGTGCAGGGACTCCAAGGATTGGGCGTAAGCGCCGGCCTCTGCGACGCGCTCCAGGAGGTCCGTGACCTGCTGCTCGAGTTGGGCGCACCGGGTCGCCTGCTCCTGACCTGATGCGCGGCTCGCCTCGAGTTCTTCGCCGGTTTCATCCAATGTCAGCTGCGCGCGTTCGAGTTGGTCGCGGAAGGCGGCAGACTCGGACTGCGCCGCTGCCAGGTCATTTCTCAGCGCCTGAAGCGTTGCGTCGTGTCGCGTCGCCTGCTCATGCAGCCGCGCGTCGGCCTCTTCATGCAGCCGCTCAGCGAGGCGGCTGGCCAACTCGAGGATCGACTCGCTGACCGCGGCCGTGCCCTTTGATCTGCCACCTTCCTCTTCCTCGATTTCCTTGAGGTATCGGCTGATGGTGGTTTTCGAGCCGGTGTTACCCAATTCAACGCGGACGGCGTCGATGGAAGGATGTCGCCCCTGGGCGATCAGTCGATCCCGGGCGCGAAGCACTTCCGATTTGTAGATTCCCGCTCTGGCCATGGTCTGCCTCAAATTTCATTCCGTGTTACGTACCACGATAGTACATACTGTTTTGTGGATCAATGATCCTCTAATCGTGGCGTAATTTCACATGCGATAATCGGGCAATTATTCGATCTTGCCGGCAAACGGCCCGGCGCCGGGTGCCGCGATGCGGCGTACCGGGGGTCGTCTCAGAAAACGGAAAATAAAGCACGCTAAGCGTGCGTGGAGGCTGGCACCCAGCGGTACAGCGTCGGAATGGACACGCCGAGGTTCTTGGCCACGTCCTTGGGCGGCACCCCGCTGGCCAGCAGCTTCTTGGC
>NZ_VMNK01000024.1 GCF_007625155.1 Denitromonas halophila
AACGTGTGCCGTGTTGATCGTGATGCCGCGTGCCTTTTCTTCCGGCGCGCTATCGATCGACGCGTAGTCCTTGGCTTCACCGCCGAACTTCTTCGACAGAATCGTCGTGATCGCCGCGGTCAGCGTGGTCTTGCCATGGTCAACGTGACCAATCGTACCCACGTTAACGTGCGGTTTCGTCCGCTCAAACTTACCCTTAGCCATTGCTCAATTTCCTTGTATCTTGTCGAAAATCAGAGATTACTTGCTCTTGATCACAGCTTCGGCCACGTTCTTCGGGGCTTCGCTGTAGTGCTTGAATTCCATCGAGTACGTCGCACGACCCTGCGTCAGCGAACGCAGCGAAGTCGCATAGCCAAACATCTCGGCCAGCGGTACTTCTGCGCGAATACCCTTCATGTCACCCGCGATGTCGTCCATGCCGAGCACGATACCGCGGCGACCAGACAGGTCGCCCATGACGTTGCCCATGAAGTCTTCCGGGGTCTCGACTTCGACCGCCATCATCGGCTCGAGGAGCACCGGATTGGCTTTGCGCATTGCGTCTTTGAAGGCCATCGAACCGGCCATCTTGAACGCATTCTCGTTCGAGTCAACATCGTGGTACGAGCCGTCAAACAGCGTGACCTTGACATCAACAACCGGGAAGCCTGCCAGCACACCGCTCGGCAAGGTGTCGCGAATACCGCGATCAACCGCCGGAATGTACTCGCGCGGCACCACGCCACCCTTGATGGCGTCGACGAACTCGTAGCCCTTGCCAGCCTCGTTCGGCTCAAGCTTGATCCAGACGTGACCATACTGACCACGACCACCGGACTGCTTGACGAACTTGCCTTCCTGCTCAACCGCAGAACGCACCGCCTCGCGATAGGCCACCTGCGGCGCACCCACGTTGGCTTCAACGTTGAATTCGCGCTTCATGCGATCAACGATGATCTCAAGGTGCAATTCACCCATACCCGAGATGATCGTCTGGCCAGACTCTTCGTCAGTGCGGACACGGAACGACGGATCTTCCTGGGCCAGGCGGCTCAGCGCGATACCCATTTTTTCCTGGTCGCTCTTGGTCTTCGGCTCCACCGCGACGTGAATCACCGGATCCGGGAACTCCATACGCTCGAGAATGACCGGCGAGTCCAGCGAACACAGGGTTTCACCCGTCGTCACATCTTTCAGACCCACACACGCGGCGATATCGCCGGCGCGCACTTCCTTGATCTCAATGCGATCGTTGGCGTGCATCTGCAACAGACGGCCGATACGCTCTTTCTTGTCCTTGATCGAATTCAGCACGGAGTCGCCGGAGTCCAGCACGCCCGAGTAAACACGGATAAAGGTCAGCTGCCCCACAAACGGGTCGGTCATCAGCTTGAACGCCAGCGCCGAGAACTTCTCGTCGTCAGACGACTTGCGCGTCACTTCATTGCCATCTTCATCCGTACCCGTGATAGCGGCAACTTCAACCGGCGAGGGCATGAATTCGATCACGGCGTCCAGCATGCGCTGAACACCCTTGTTCTTGAACGCGGTACCGCACAGCATCGGCTGGATTTCGCAGGCGATGGTACGGCGACGCAGACCGGCAATAATCTGCGCTTCGCTCAGATCGCCGCTCTCCAGGTACTCGTTCATGAGCTCTTCAGTCGCCTCGGCAGCCGCCTCGACCATCTGCTCACGCCAGGTTGCTGCCTCTTCCACCAGATTCGCCGGGATCTCTGCGTAGGTGAATTTGGTACCCTGCGAAGCCTCGTCCCAGACGATCGCTTTCATTTTGATCAGGTCAACAACGCCCTCAAAGTGCTCTTCAGCACCAATCGGCAGCACCACGGGCACCGGATTGGCCTTCAGGCGCGACTTCATCTGCGCGACAACCTTGAAGAAGTCCGCACCGGAGCGGTCCATCTTGTTGACGAACGCAAGACGCGGCACGCGGTACTTGGTTGCCTGGCGCCACACCGTCTCGGACTGAGGCTGCACACCACCCACCGCGCAATAGACCATGCACGCACCATCGAGCACGCGCATGGAACGCTCGACTTCGATGGTGAAGTCCACGTGCCCCGGGGTGTCGATGATGTTGATGTGGTGCTCAGGATGGCTCATGTCCATCCCTTTCCAGAAGCAGGTGGTCGCTGCGGAGGTGATGGTAATGCCACGCTCCTGCTCTTGCGCCATCCAGTCCATGGTTGCAGCGCCGTCGTGAACTTCACCAATCTTGTGGTTCACGCCGGTGTAAAAAAGAATACGCTCGGTCGTCGTTGTCTTGCCGGCGTCAATGTGAGCTGAAATACCGATATTGCGGTAGCGCTCAATAGGTGTCTTGCGAGCCACGGTGGCAACCCTTCCCAATCACGCTAACGCGCAATTTTCTTTCAAGTCGATTACAAAAAAACGAGCCCTGACGGGCTCGATCCACGTCGCACCCAGATTAGAAGCGGTAGTGCGAGAAGGCCTTGTTGGCCTCGGCCATACGGTGCACTTCTTCGCGCTTCTTCATCGCTGCGCCACGACCTTCAGCCGCTTCAAGCAGCTCACCGGCCAAACGCTGGGCCATCGACTTCTCGGCACGCTTGCGAGCGGCTTCACGCAACCAGCGCATCGACAGCGCCATACGACGCGACGGACGCACTTCAACCGGCACCTGATAGTTGGCACCGCCCACACGACGGCTCTTCACTTCGACGACCGGGCGCACGTTACCGAGCGCAGCCGTAAAGATCTCGAGCGGATCCTTACCAGCCTTGGACGATATGTGATCGAACGCACCATAGACGATGCGCTCGGCGACGGCTTTTTTGCCGGCCTGCATGATCACATTGATGAACTTGGAAACATCCTGACTACCAAACTTCGGGTCCGAGAGGACCTCACGCTTGGGAACTTCGCGACGACGCGGCATATCAACCCCTTCCGATTCTTATTGAGCCAACAATCAAGCTTTCTTCGGGCGCTTGGCGCCGTACTTGGAGCGCGACTGCTTCCGATCTTTAACACCCTGCAGGTCCAGCGATCCGCGGACGATGTGGTAACGCACACCCGGCAAGTCTTTTACACGACCACCACGAATCAGGACCACAGAGTGCTCCTGAAGGTTGTGGCCTTCGCCACCAATGTACGAAATAACCTCAAAACCGTTGGTCAGGCGAACCTTGGCCACTTTACGCAGAGCGGAGTTCGGCTTCTTCGGCGTCGTGGTGTACACACGAGTGCACACGCCACGCTTCTGGGGGCAAGCGTCGAGCGCCGGCACCTTGCTTTTGACGATGGCAGATTTCCGCGGTTTGCGGACGAGCTGATTAATTGTTGGCATAGCTTGAGAATTTCCCAAAAAACCGAGGCAGCCCTTTGGGCCGCCTCGGGCGGTGTATTCCGGCTGCGACTGACTACGATTGGTCAGTCTACAAAAAGAGGCCGGATTTTACCCCCGTTCGTTTTAAAAGGTCAACGCGTTGACACATCTTCCTGCGGCAAGTCCAGGAGTTCTTCGGCCGCCGCGGGCCAGGCGTGCTCCCCGCCAAGGTCCTGTCCTTCGGACTGGGCCAGGCGATTACGGTGATACGCCATCCCGGTACCTGCCGGAATGAGGCGGCCAACGATGACGTTCTCCTTGAGACCGCGGAGTTCGTCGCGCTTGCCCATGATCGCCGCTTCGGTCAACACCCGGGTGGTTTCCTGGAAGGAAGCGGCCGAGATGAACGAGTCCGTCGACAAGGACGCTTTGGTAATACCGAGCAAGACGTTTTCGTAGCTAGCCGGCAGTTTGCCTTCCGCTTCAATCCGGTCATTCTCGTCCAGCACTTCGGAACGCTCGACCTGCTCTTCACGGATGAAGCGCGTGTCGCCTGAATCGGAAATCACCACACGGCGCAGCATCTGACGCACGATGACTTCAATGTGCTTGTCGTTGATCTTCACGCCCTGCAGACGATAGACGTCCTGCACTTCGTCAATGATGTAACGCGCCAGCGCTTCGATACCCTTCAAGCGCAGGATGTCGTGCGGTTCGGCCGGGCCATCAACAATCGGCTCGCCCTTGTTCACCACCTGACCATCGTGCACCATGACGTGCTTGTCTTTCGGGATCAGGAACTCGTGCGCCGTACCGTCGAGTTCGGTAATCACCAGACGCTGCTTGCCCTTGGTTTCCTTACCGAAGGACACCGTACCGGTGAACTCGGCCAGCACGCCAGCATCTTTCGGCGAGCGGGCTTCAAACAGCTCGGCAACACGCGGCAGGCCACCGGTAATGTCGCGCGTCTTGGCCGATTCCTGCGGAATACGCGCCAGGATGTCACCGACGTTGATCTGCTGACCGTCTTTGACGGTAATGATCGAGCCAACCTGGAAGGTGATCGCCACGGCGTGATCGCTACCTGCGATCTTCACCTCGTCGCCCTTCTCGTCGAACAGCTTGACCTGCGGACGCACGCCCTTGGACGCGGCAGAGCCGCCCCGACGCTTGGCATCGATCACCACCAGCGTGGACAGACCGGTCACCTCGTCGATCTGCTTGGCCACGGTCACGCCTTCCTCAACGTGCTCGAACTTCACCGTACCGGCAAACTCGGTCACGATCGGACGGGTGTGCGGATCCCAGGTGGCCAGCTGCTGACCGGCCTTGATGGCACCGCCATCCGTGACGTGCAGCATGGCGCCGTAGGGCACCTTGTGACGCTCGCGCTCGCGGCCCATGTCGTCTGCCACAAGCACCTCAGCCGAACGCGCGATGATGATCTTCTCGCCCTTTGCGCTGGTCACGTAACGCATGTTCTGCGTAAAGCGGATGCTACCGGCCGACTTCGCCTCAACCGAACTGGCTGCAGCGGCCCGTGACGCGGCACCACCGACGTGGAAGGTACGCATGGTCAGCTGGGTACCCGGCTCACCGATCGACTGCGCTGCGATCACGCCAACGGCCTCACCGACGTTCACCATCGAACCACGACCCAGATCGCGGCCGTAGCACTTGGCGCACAGACCATAGCGGGTTTCGCAGGTCAGCGGCGTACGCACAGCCACCTCGTCGATACCCAGGCTCTCGATCAGCTCGACCAAGCCCTCGTCGAGCAATTCGCCGGAAGCAACGACCGTTTCCTGTGTATCCGGATTGACCACATCATCAATACACACACGGCCGAGAATACGTTCGCGCAACGGCTCGATGACCTCGCCGCCCTCGATCATGGCCTTCATGTTGAAACCATTGCGGGTGCCGCAATCGTCTTCGGTCACCACCAGATCCTGGGTCACGTCGACCAGACGACGCGTCAGGTAGCCGGAGTTCGCGGTTTTCAGCGCGGTATCGGCCAGACCCTTACGGGCACCGTGGGTGGAGATGAAGTACTGAAGCACGTTCAGGCCTTCGCGGAAGTTGGTGGTAATCGGTGTCTCGATAATCGAGCCGTCCGGCTTGGCCATCAGGCCTCGCATACCAGCCAGCTGACGGATCTGAGCAGCAGAGCCTCGCGCCCCGGAGTCGGCCATCATGTAGATGGAGTTGAAGGACTCCTGATCAACTTCCTTGGGCTCGGGCGCCTTGCTGCCCGGCATGTAGACCGATTTCCACCAGTCATCACGCGGCGTGGCGCCAAAGCGATCCAGAATCTTCTCTTTGCCGAGTTGGTCCATCATGGCCTTGGCGACCTGATCACCCGTACGACCCCAGATATCAACCACCTTGTTATAGCGCTCACCATCGGTCACCAGACCCGAGGCGTACTGCTGGGCGATTTCTTTGACTTCGTTTTCGGCGGCGCGAATGATCGGCTCTTTCTGATCCGGCACCAGCATGTCCTTGACCGCAATCGACACCCCGGCTCGCGTCGCGAGTCGGAAGCCGAACTGCATCAGTTGGTCAGCGAACACCACGGTGGCCTTCAGGCCGCAGCGACGAAACGAAGCGTTGATGAGCTTCGAGATTTCTTTTTTCTTCAGTGGGCGATCAATCGCACTGAACGGCAAGCCTGCCGGCAAAATCTCGGACAGCAGCGCACGGCCAGCCGTGGTCTGATAGCGCGTCACGCGCTCGACACGCTCACCATCCGGACCGATGTCGGCTTCTTTCAGGCGGACCGTGATCCGGGCGTGCAGCGACAGATTGCCAGACTCGTAAGCGCGCAGCACTTCGGAGACATCCTGCATCACCATGCCGTCGCCCTTCTCGCCGATACCTTCGCGGCTGGCGTAGTACAGCCCCAGCACGATGTCCTGCGACGGAACGATGATCGGCTCGCCGTTAGCGGGCGAAATCACGTTGTTCGAGGCCAGCATAAGCGTGCGCGCTTCCATCTGCGCTTCGAGCGACAGCGGCACGTGAACAGCCATCTGGTCACCGTCGAAGTCGGCGTTGAACGCAACGCAGACCAACGGGTGTAGCTGAATGGCCTTGCCTTCGATCAGTACCGGCTCAAACGCCTGGATACCGAGACGGTGCAGGGTCGGGGCGCGGTTGAGCAGCACCGGATGTTCGCGGATCACCTCTTCGAGGATGTCCCACACCACCGGCTCCTGGCTCTCCACCATCTTCTTGGCTTGCTTGATGGTCGTGGCCAGACCCATCAACTCCAGCTTGTTGAAGATGAAGGGTTTGAACAGTTCCAGCGCCATCAGTTTCGGCAGACCGCACTGGTGCAGCTTGAGCTGCGGGCCCACCACGATGACCGAACGGCCCGAGTAGTCGACGCGTTTGCCCAGCAGGTTCTGACGGAAGCGACCGCCCTTACCCTTGATCATGTCGGCCAGCGACTTGAGCGGACGCTTGTTGGCGCCGGTCATGGCCTTGCCGCGACGACCGTTATCCAGCAGTGAGTCGACCGACTCCTGCAGCATGCGCTTTTCGTTGCGCACGATAATTTCCGGCGCCTTGAGCTCGAGCAGACGCTTCAGACGGTTGTTGCGGTTGATCACGCGACGATACAGATCGTTCAGGTCGGAGGTGGCGAAACGGCCACCGTCCAGCGGCACCAGCGGACGCAGGTCCGGCGGCAGCACGGGCAGCACGGCCAGAATCATCCACTCGGGCTTGATGCCCGACTGCTGGAACGCCTCCAGGATCTTCAGGCGCTTGGAGTACTTCTTGATCTTGGCGTCGGAACTGGTGGCTTCAAGTTCGCCGCGCAGCTTCTCGATTTCCTGAACGACGTCGAGGGTGCGCAGCAATTCGCGCACGCCTTCGGCACCCATCGAGGCATCGAACTCGTCACCATACTCTTCAACCTTAGCGAGGTAGTCGTCCTCGGTCAGCAGCTGGCCGCGGGTCAGCGGGGTCATGCCCGGCTCGACCACCACGAAACCTTCGAAGTACAGCACGCGCTCGATGTCGCGCAGGGTCATGTCAAGCACCATGCCGAGGCGGCTCGGCAGGCTCTTCAGGAACCAGATGTGGGCGACCGGCGAGGCCAGTTCGATGTGGCCCATGCGCTCGCGGCGCACTTTCGACAGCGTCACCTCAACGCCGCACTTCTCGCAGATCACGCCGCGGTGCTTGAGTCGCTTGTACTTGCCGCACAGGCACTCGTAGTCCTTCACCGGGCCAAAGATCTTGGCGCAGAACAAACCATCGCGCTCAGGCTTGAACGTACGGTAGTTGATGGTCTCGGGCTTTTTGACTTCGCCATAGGACCAAGACCGGATTTTATCCGGCGATGCGAGACCAATGGTAATCGCATCAAACTCTTCCTCATTGGGAAGCGTCTGTTTGAACAGATCAGCGAGCAGGCTTTTCATGTGTCACTCCATCCGATTGAGCGTTAGGCTCAGTCGGCTCAAATACGATCCAGGTCGATGTCGATGGCCAGCGAGCGAATTTCTTTCACCAGCACGTTGAAGGACTCGGGCATGCCCGCATCGATCTTGTGCTCGCCCTTGACGATGTTTTCGTACACCTTGGTCCGGCCGGTCACGTCGTCGGACTTCACGGTCAGCATTTCCTGCAGCGTGTATGCCGCGCCATAAGCTTCCAGCGCCCACACTTCCATTTCGCCGAAACGCTGGCCGCCGAACTGCGCCTTACCACCCAGCGGCTGCTGGGTGACCAGGGAGTACGGACCGGTGGAACGTGCGTGCATCTTGTCATCGACCAAGTGGTGCAGCTTCAGCACGTGCTTGTAGCCCACCGTGACCTTGCGCTCGAAAGCTTCGCCCGTGCGACCGTCGAACAGCGTGACCTGGCCGGAAATCGGCAGATCGGCAATCTCGAACATCGTCTCGATCTCGCTTTCGGTGGCACCGTCAAAGACCGGCGTCGCAAACGGCACGCCCTTGCGCAGGTTGTCTGCCAGTTCGAGCACTTCACCGTCGGTGAAGCTGTCGACTGCTTCTTTCTTGCCGTTGGTGTTGTAGATCTCGTTCAGCAGGCTGCGCACTTCCTTGGTCGCCGCATTGGCGCGAAGCATGGTATCGATCTTGTTGCCCAGACCCTTTGCGGCCCAGCCAAGATGGGTCTCGAGAATCTGACCGATGTTCATCCGTGACGGCACACCCAGCGGGTTCAGCACTACGTCGACCGGCGTACCATTTTCCATGTACGGCATGTCTTCAACCGGCACGATGCGCGACACCACACCCTTGTTACCGTGACGACCGGCCATCTTGTCGCCCGGCTGCAGGCGACGCTTCACGGCCAGGTAGACCTTGACCATCTTCTGCACGCCCGGGGGCAGTTCGTCGCCCTGGGTGAGTTTCTTCTTCTTGACCTCAAAGGCCAGCTCGAAGTCCTTGCGGGTCTTCTCCAGACCTTCACGGACCGCTTCGAGCTGCGTCGCCAGCTCTTCAGCCGCCATGCGGATGTCGAACCAGTGGTAGGACTCGAGACTGTCGAGATAAGCCTCGGTGATCTCGGTGCCCTTGGCCAGCTTCTTCGGACCGCCGTTGGCTTTCTGCCCAACGATCATGCGGCGGATACGTGCAAACGCGTCGCGCTCCACGATACGCATTTGGTCAGCCAGGTCGGTCTTGAAGCTACGCAGCTGATCATCAATGATCGACTGGGCGCGCACGTCGCGTTCGATGCCTTCCCGCGTGAACACCTGCACGTCAATGACGATGCCGTTCATGCCCGAGGGCACGCGCAGCGAGGTGTCTTTCACGTCGGAGGCTTTCTCGCCAAAGATCGCGCGCAGCAGCTTCTCTTCCGGCGTCAGCTGGGTTTCGCCCTTGGGTGTCACCTTGCCGACCAGCACGTCGCTGGCTTCGACTTCAGCACCAATGTACACGATGCCGGACTCGTCCAGACGCGACAGCTGCGACTCGCCCAGCGACGCGATGTCGCGGGTGATTTCTTCAGGTCCGAGCTTGGTGTCACGCGCCACGACCGTCAGCTCCTCGATGTGAATCGAGGTAAAGCGGTCATCGGCCACCACGCGTTCGGAGATCAGGATCGAGTCTTCGAAGTTGTAGCCGTTCCACGGCATGAACGCGACCAGCATGTTCTGGCCAAGGGCCAGCTCACCCAGGTCGGTCGATGCACCGTCGGCGATCACATCGCCACGGGCAATCTGGTCGCCCACCTTGACGATCGGACGCTGGTTGATGTTGGTGTTCTGGTTGGAACGGGTGTACTTGATCAGGTTGTAGATATCGACGCCGACTTCACCCGCCAGGGTTTCGTCGTCATTGACACGCACCACCACGCGGTTGGCATCGACATAGTCGACTGAACCACCCCGCGTCGCCTGCACCGCCGTACCCGAGTCGACCGCCACCAGGCGCTCGATACCGGTACCGACGAACGGCTTCTCCGGACGCAGACACGGCACCGCCTGGCGCTGCATGTTGGCGCCCATCAACGCGCGGTTCGCGTCGTCGTGCTCAAGGAACGGGATCAGCGAAGCGGCCACCGACACAATCTGGCCCGGCGCCACGTCCATGTACTGAACCGAATCGGCCACGGCCAGGGAGAATTCGCCCTTGTGACGGCAGGACACCAGCTCGCCCGTCAGCTTGCCGCTCTCATTGACCTGCGCGTTGGCCTGCGCAATGACGTAGCGACCTTCTTCAATGGCCGACAGGTAGTCGATCTGATCGGTGACCTTGCCATCCTCGACCTTGCGGTACGGCGTCTCGAGGAAGCCATAGCGGTTGGTCCGCGAATACACGGCCAGCGAGTTGATCAGGCCGATGTTCGGACCTTCCGGTGTTTCGATCGGACACACGCGACCATAGTGCGTCGGGTGCACGTCGCGCACCTCGAAGCCGGCGCGTTCGCGCGTCAGACCGCCTGGGCCCAGTGCCGAGACACGACGCTTGTGCGTGATCTCGGACAGCGGGTTGGTCTGGTCCATAAACTGCGACAGCTGGCTGGAACCAAAGAACTCCTTGATGGCAGCACTGATCGGCTTGGCGTTGATCAGGTCATGCGGCATCAGGTTGTCAGACTCAGCCTGACCCAGACGCTCCTTGACCGCACGCTCAACACGCACCAGACCGGCACGGAACTGGTTTTCGGCCAGTTCGCCCACCGAACGGACGCGACGGTTGCCCAGGTGATCGATGTCGTCAATCTCGCCGCGACCGTTGCGCAGCTCGATCAGGATCGCGATCACCGCCAGAATGTCTTCGTTCGACAGCGTGCCCTGACCCTCTTCGGTCTTGGGGCCAACGACCTCGAGCATGTTGCGATACCACTCCGGTGCCTTGTCGTCGATTTTCTCGGGATAGGCACGGCGGTTGAATTTCATCCGGCCAACGGCCGACAAATCGTAACGCTCTTCGGCGTAGAACAGACCGCGGAACAGCGCCTCGACGGCATCTTCGGTGGGCGGCTCGCCCGGACGCATCATGCGATAGATCGCGACCTTGGCAGCCCACTCATCGGCCGTCTCGTCGATACGCAAGGTTTGCGAAATGTGCGCACCGCGATCGAGGTCATTGATGTAGAGCGTCGGCAACTCGACGATGTTGCCATCGCGCAACTGAGCCAGCACCTCTTCCGTGATCTCGTCGTTGGCGCGTGCCACGATCTCACCGGTCTCGGCATCCACCAGATCCTTGGCAATCACACGGCCCAGCACGAAGTCGTCGGGCACGTCGATCGCCGCCACGCCGGCTTCGGCCAGCTGACGGATGTGGCGTGCAGTCACGCGCTTCTCTTTCTCGACGATGACCTTGCCGTCGGCGTCGAGAATATCGAACTTCGCCACTTCGCCGCGCAGGCGCTCGGGCACCACGGCGAACGACGCGCCTTCGGCGCGCAGCTCGAAGCGGTCAAAGTCGTGGAAGGTCGACAGGATCTGCTCGGTGGTCATCCCGATGGCACGCATCAGGATCGACACCGGCATCTTGCGGCGACGGTCAACGCGGAAGTACAGATAATCTTTCGGATCGTACTCGAAATCGAGCCACGAGCCGCGATACGGAATCACCCGCGCCGAGAACAGCAGCTTGCCAGAGGCGTGCGTCTTGCCGCGGTCATGCTCAAAGAACACACCCGGCGAACGGTGGAGCTGGGACACAATGACCCGCTCCGTGCCGTTGATGACGAAGGAGCCAGTGTTTGTCATGAGCGGAATTTCGCCCATGTAAACTTCCTGTTCCTTGACCTCTTTGACGGTCTCTTTCGGCGCTTCGCGGTCCATGATGACCAGGCGAACGCGGGCGCGCAACGGCGCAGCGAAGGTCAGGCCGCGCTGCTGGCATTCCTTCACATCAAACGCGGGCTCGCCCAACAGGTAATGCACGAACTCAAGGCGCGCATTGCCGCTATGGCTGCTGATCGGAAAGATCGAAGTAAAAGCCGCTTGAAGACCTTGATTGGCCCGCTGCGCGGGCGGAGTATCCGCCTGCAGGAAGGATGCGAAGGACTCAATCTGCGTCGCCAGCAGAAAGGGCGCGTCCAGCACAGCCCCGCCCTTGGCAAAGCTTTTGCGGATACGCTTTTTCTCGGTGTAGGAGTACGCCATAGATGCTCCGGGTAGCGTTCAGACGTGGGAAGACAGGAGACAACAAGCCGTCAGGGACGACATCGCTCTCTTCTGGCTTCGAAAAGTACGAAAGGGCTGGCGCCCATTTCCGGGTGCCAGCCCTGCCTGCGACCGAGGAATTACTTGATCTCGACCTTGGCGCCAGCGTCTTCGAGCTGCTTCTTGAGGCCTTCGGCTTCAGCCTTGGCAACGCCTTCCTTGACAGCTTTCGGAGCACCGTCAACCAGGTCCTTGGCTTCTTTCAGGCCCAGGCCGGTGGCAGAACGGACGACCTTGATGACTTCGACTTTCTTGTCGCCAACGGCGGCCAGGATCACGTCGAACTCGGTCTGCTCTTCAGCAGCGGCAGCGGCTTCACCAGCGACGGCGGGGCCGGCGACAGCAACAGCAGCAGCGGCGCTAACGCCAAACTTCTCTTCCATCTGCTTGATCAGTTCGGACAGTTCCAGAACCGACATGGACGCAACTGCGTCAAGAATTTCGTCTTTGCTAATAGCCATTTGAATTACTCCTGATTACTGAACTAACGCCGCTTCCGAAGAACCGGCAATTACTCGTGAAATTACGCAGCCTCTTTCGAGTCCCGAACCGCTGCGAGCGCACGCACGAACTTGGAAGGCACCTCGTTGAGCGTCTGGACAAACTTGGCGATCGGCGCCTGCATCGTACCGAGCAGCTTTGCAAGCAGCTCTTCACGACTCGGCATGGTGGCCAGTGCCTTGATCCCAGCTGCGTCCATGACGTAGTTGGGCATGACGCCGCCTTTAATGATCAGTTTGTCGCTAGTCTTCGAAAATTCCTGCAAAACCTTGGCCGGGGCCACCGGATCTGCGGACATGCCGTAGATCAGCGGACCAACCAACTGGTCGGACAGGCCATCGAAGTGCGTGCCAGCAATGGCACGCTTCGCCAGGGTGTTCTTCAGTACGCGCAGGTAAACGCCCGACTCACGTGCCTTGGCACGCAATGCAGTGATTTGACCCACTTCGAGACCACGGTACTCAGCGACAACGATCACCTGAGCGTTCGCCACTTCGGCGGACACTTCGGCAACAACTGCCTTCTTACCTTCAAGATTGAGACCCACGGTCATCTCCCACTGAATGGTTACGCCTAGCCCGGGCTGACTGCCCCGGGTTCGGACTACTTGCGGCGACCGTCATTCAGGAGATCAAGAGCATCGGCATGGCCGATAATGAATCCTGATTCGGGCTTCGCCATCTACGCTGGGCCTCCGCGGCAAACAACGCTGTGGAGATTTGAGATCGCATCCAGACAGGCCGGACAATGATCCCCAACGGTCTTTGACAACCTGCAGCCCCATCGGAGCTGCAGCCCAAAGACCCGACCGCCCCTTACGGGGCGACCGGGCAAACTGGCATCAAGCGTTGATCACGCTCGAGGGCTCCACGCGCATCCCGGCACCCATGGTGCTCGAGACCGCAACGCGGCGCAGATACAAACCTTTCGACGTCGCGGGCTTGGCTTTGTTCAGCGCATCGACCAGCGCGGCAGCGTTCTGCTGCAGCGACTCGACGGAGAACGACGCACGGCCGATGGTGGCGTGCACAATGCCGCCCTTGTCAGCGCGGTACTGAACCTGACCGGCCTTGGCGTTCTTGACGGCGGTTTCGACATCCATGGTCACGGTGCCGACTTTCGGGTTCGGCATCAGGCCACGCGGACCGAGGATCTGACCCAGGGCGCCGACGACGCGCATGGCGTCCGGCGTGGCAATGCAAACGTCGAAATCGATGGTGCCGCCCTTGACCTGCTCAGCCAGATCGTCGAAGCCGACCACATCAGCACCGGCGGCCTTGGCCAGCTCGGCCTTGTCGCCCTGCGCAAACACGGCCACGCGCACGCTCTTGCCGGTACCGGCAGGCAGCACGACCGAACCACGGACCACCTGATCCGATTTACGCGGATCAATACCGAGATTCACCGCCACGTCGACCGACTCGTCGAACTTGGCATTGGCCAGATCCTTGATCAGCGCCAGCGCCTCGGACATGGGATACACACGATTGCGATCAACCTTGGCGCGGATCGCCTGCACGCGCTTGGAAATTTTTGCCATGATCAGAGCCCCTCAACCGTCACGCCCATGCTGCGAGCCGAACCAGCGATGGTCCGCACAGCACCCTCAAGATCCGCCGCCGTCAGGTCGGGCATCTTGGTCTTGGCAATTTCTTCGACCTGCGCACGCGTCACGCTACCGACCTTGTCGGTGTGCGGCTTCGCGGAACCCTTCTGCAGACCGGCGGCTTTCTTGATCAGGATCGACGCCGGCGGCGTCTTCATGATGAAGGTGAAGCTCTTGTCGCTGAAGGCGGTGATCACGACCGGAATCGGCAGACCGACTTCAAGGCTCTGCGTGCGCGCGTTGAACGCCTTGCAGAATTCCATGATGTTCAGACCGCGCTGACCCAGGGCCGGACCAATCGGGGGGCTCGGGTTGGCCTTACCAGCCGGCACTTGCAGCTTGATATAGCCGATGATTTTCTTAGCCATGGTGGCTTGCTCCTATAGTGAGTGCGAACGCACCGGCACAAGGCCGGCGCTCCTCGTTCCCGCCAGCGGCGGGGTCAGGCTCAGGTTTTTTCGACCTGGCCAAAATCCAGTTCGACAGGCGTACCGCGACCAAAGATGGTCACCGACACCCGCAATTTGCTCTTCTCGTAGTTCACATCCTCGACCGCCCCGTGGAAATCGGTAAACGGACCTTCCTTGACGCGAACCACTTCACCCACCTCAAACAGAACCTTGGGACGCGGCTTCTCAACGCCCTCCTGGATCTGACTCATGATCTTGGCGACTTCCTTTTCGGAAATCGGCGTCGGCTTGTTCCCCGTGCCGCCGATAAAGCCGGTCACACGCGGGGTCGACTTGACCAGGTGCCATGTCTCCTCGTTCATTTCCATCTCAACGAGGACATAGCCCGGGAAAAACTTGCGCTCAGAAATACTCTTCTGACCCGCCTTCATCTCGACCACTTCTTCAACCGGCACCAGCACCTGACCAAACAGATCCTGCATTTCTGCGCGATTAATGCGCTCGATCAGCGCCCGCTGAACCGATTTTTCAAAGCCCGAATAGGCGTGCACCACATACCAGCGTTTGGGCATAATCACTTCCAGTTCAGAACGAGGTCGTACAACACCCACTCAAGGCTCTTGTCCGTGAGCCACAAGAACAGCGCCATGGCTACCACAAAGGCGAAGACGACACCCGTCATCTGGACCGTTTCCTTGCGACTCGGCCAAACCACCTTCTTTGCTTCGGTGACTGTCTCCCGAACAAAAACGGCAAAGCGCTGCCCCGGCTCAGTGAACCAGGCAGTCGCGGCACCCGCCATCACGCCGGCCAACACAGCCAGTACGCGCAACACGAGCACCTGCTCGGAGAGCAGGTAGAATCCGGCTACGCCAGCAGCCACCAGGAGTAGCGCCAGCACAAACTTGAGCTTGTCAGCCATTCGGGTCTAACAGTCCAGAAAATATGGCAGGGGCAGAGGGAATCGAACCCCCAACCTTCGGTTTTGGAGACCGACGCTCTGCCAGTTGAGCTATACCCCTGCAGCAGAGACTACAGGGCGCCGCAACATCGCAGCGCCCATCGGAAACAACACTCAGCCAGCGATTACTCGATGACCTTGGCAACCACGCCAGCGCCGACGGTACGACCGCCTTCACGGATGGCGAAGCGCAGACCTTCTTCCATGGCGATCGGGGCGATCAGCTTGACGGTGATCGACACGTTGTCGCCCGGCATGACCATCTCGGTGCCTTCGGGCAGCGAGATCGAACCG
>NZ_VMNK01000012.1 GCF_007625155.1 Denitromonas halophila
GCTCAAAGCCCGCCGACACCGCCTCGGTGCCCCACCAGGCTTCGACGGGCAGGTCGAAGGCAGCGTCGCGCCATTCAAGCGCGAACAGGCGGGTGTCGGAGGTGAAGGGTGAGAACATGTGAGCGCCCTGAGATCAGCGGGTATTCATTTTACATAAATTATGACGTTTGGAATTGTGCGGTGCGAAACGATCAGGGGGGCTTCTTGGGTTTGTGTTGTCGATAGACAAAGATTTTTGCAGTGTTAGTTCAACGAGGCGGGATAATTCGGCATGACCGATATTGTCCCGACCCCCGATACTGCCGCCGAGCCGCTTGCTGCGCCGGCCGCCGCGCCCGCCACGCCGTTTACCGAACTGCCCTTGTCGCCCGCCTTGCAGGCGACGCTGGTGCAGCTCGGCTATCTCAACATGACGCCGATCCAGGCAGCCAGCCTGCCGGTGGCGCTGGCGGGGCATGACATCATCGCCCAGGCCAAGACCGGCAGCGGCAAGACTGCCGCGTTTGCGCTGCCGCTGCTGACCAAGCTGAATCCGCGCTGGTTTGCGGTGCAGGCGATGGTGCTGTGCCCGACGCGCGAGCTGGCCGACCAGGTCACGCAGGAGATCCGCCGCCTGGCCCGCGCCGAAGACAACATCAAGGTGCTGACGCTGTGCGGCGGTACGACGATGCGCCCGCAGCGCGACTCGCTGGCGCATGGCGCGCATGTGGTGGTCGGCACGCCGGGGCGGATCATGGACCACCTGGAGCGCGGCAGTCTGACTCTGGATGGGCTCAATACGCTGGTGCTGGACGAGGCCGATCGCATGCTCGACATGGGCTTTCATGACGACATCGTTTACGTGGCCAAGCATTGCCCGGCCGAGCGCCAGACGCTGCTGTTTTCGGCCACTTATCCGCCGGCGATTGCCGCGCTGGCGAGCCGCTTTCAGCGTAATCCGCAGGAGGTGAAGCTGCGCGAGCAGCACGCTGACAGCAAGATCCGCCAGCGCTTCTACGAGATCAAGCACGACGAGCGCCTGCAGGCCGTGGGCGTGTTGCTCAAGCACTATCGGCCGGTCAGCACGCTGGCCTTCTGCAACACCAAGCAGCAGTGCCGCGATCTGGTTGAGGTGCTGCAGGCGCAGGGCTTTCATGCGCTCACCCTCAATGGCGACATGGATCAGCGCGAGCGCGATCAGGTGCTGATTCAGTTTGCCAACCGCAGCTGCTCGGTGCTGGTAGCCACCGATGTGGCCGCGCGCGGGCTGGACATCGCGCGGCTGGAGGCGGTCATCAATGTGGACGTGACGCCCGACCCCGAGGTGCACATCCACCGCATCGGCCGCACCGGTCGCGGCGACGAAGACGGCTGGGCGCTGAGTCTGTGCAGCCCGGCCGACAAGCGCCGGGTGGGCGCGCTGGCGCAGCAGATGGATACCGAGCCCGAGTGGCACACGCTGGGCTCGCTGCAAAGCGGCAACGATGAGCCGCTGGTGCCGCCGATGGTGACGCTGCAGATCCTGGGCGGGCGCAAGGAAAAGATCCGTCCCGGCGACGTGCTCGGCGCGCTCACCGGCGAGGCGGGCTTTACCCGCGAGCAGGTTGGCAAAATCACCGTGACCGACCAGAGCACCTATGTGGCCGTGGTGCGCGAGATTGCCGACGAAGCGGTGCGCCGGCTTGGGCGCGGCAAGGTCAAGGGCAAGACCGTGAAGGTGCGTGCGCTGACCGATTGAGCGGGGGCCGAAAAGCCGCTTGAAGCGGCGTTCGGCGGCGTCTAGGCTGGGATCGAAACCCCGGCCGGATGCCGATGGAGCCCGTCATGCGCAAGTCCGCTTTTTTCATGATGCTGACACTGCTCGCCGGTGCAGGGGTGGCCGCGAGCGCACCGACCGGTTTATCGGCGGCCGAGCAAGCCGCCGCCTTCAAGGCCGCCGGCTTCACCCAGCACGGTGGTCAGTGGCGCAGCGAGTGTGATGATCCCGGCACGCCCAGCTACAGCCCTGGCAAGATCGATCAGGTGCTCGACCTCAACGGCGACGGTCGGCCCGAAGCGGTGATCTCCGAGGGCGGCACCTACTGCTACGGCATGACCGGCAGCGGCTTCTGGATCGTCAGCCAGCAAGCCGGCGGTGGTTGGCAGAAGATCACGGCGTCGGTTGGTTTGCCGGGCTTTCTTGCCAGCCGGGGCGTGGGCGGCTGGCCCGACATCCAGATTGGCGGGCCGGGCTTCTGCTTTCCGGTCCATCGCTGGAATGGCAAGGCCTACGCGCTGCATCGCCACGAGTACGAGGGCAAGCACTGCAAGCTGCGACGATAGTGGCGCCCGGTTCGCCCCGATGGCATAAAAATCCTGTCATCTTCGGAACTTGTTAATCCGGTTATCATCTCAGTCATCCCCTGACCGGAGATGTGCTCGATGAGTGCCGATAGTTTCACGCGTGATATTGCCCGCGACCCCCACCTCCATGACGAGTTGCTCGACAGCTTTGATGAAGAGCTGGAGATGGAACTCGACGACTATCGCATGGAGGCCTTGCTCGATCACGACACGCGGGGCGCCGATAGCGCCGAACGCGACATGGATCGCCGGCTGTATTTTCAGGAACTGATCCGGCTACAGGGCGAACTGGTCAAGCTGCAGGACTGGGTGGTGCATCACAAGCTCAAGCTGGTGGTGCTGTTCGAGGGGCGCGACGCGGCCGGCAAGGGCGGTGCGATCAAGCGCATCACCCAGCGGCTCAATCCGCGGGTGTGCCGGGTGGCCGCGCTGCCCGCGCCGAGCGAGCGCGAGCAGACCCAGTGGTATTTCCAGCGCTACGTAAACCATCTGCCCGCGGGCGGCGAGATCGTGCTGTTTGACCGCAGCTGGTACAACCGCGCCGGGGTGGAGCGGGTGATGGGCTTTTGTTCGGACGAGGAATACGAAGCTTTTTTTCGCGATGTGCCCGAGTTCGAGAAAATGCTGACACGCTCCGGCATCATCCTCGTCAAATACTGGTTCTCGGTCACTGACGACGAGCAAAACCGCCGCTTCCAGATGCGTATCCACGACCCGCTCAAGCAGTGGAAGCTCAGCCCCATGGACATGGAGTCGCGCCGGCGCTGGGAGCAATACACCATCGCCAAAGAGGTGATGCTCGAGCGCACGCACATCCCCGAGGCGCCGTGGTGGGTGATCCAGCCCGGCGGCAAGAAGCGCGCACGGCTCAACTGCATTCACCACCTGCTCAGCCAGATTCCCTACCAGGAAATTCCGCATTCAACGGTCGAGCTGCCGGCGCGGGTCTACAACAGCAACTACATCCGGCACCCGGTGCCGGACGAGATGTTTGTTCCGCCGGTGTATTGATTGGATGGGTCGGTGCGCCAGTCAGCCATCTGCCGTGCCGGCGCCGGCCCACAGCGGCGCGCCGCCTGCGGCCAGATACGCCAGATAGGCGCGCAGGTCGAATTCCCACTGGTGATAGGCCGGCGCCATGTGTCGACACAGCTGGTAGAAGGCCTTGTCGTGCTCGCGCTCTTTCAAGTGCGCCAGCTCGTGCACCACGATCATTTCCAGAAACGCCGGCGGCATGTCCCGAAACACCGTCGCCACGCGGATCTCTCGCTTCGCCTTGAGCTTGCCGCCCTGCACCCGTGAAATCGCCGTATGCGTACCCAGCGCATGCGCGATGACCTGCAACTTGCTGTCGTAGGCCACCTTGCTCAGCGGCCCGGCCGTGCGCAGATGGGTGTTCTTGATGTCCAGCACATAGTCGTACAGCGCACGGTCGGTGCGCACGGCATGCGCGTCCGGGTATTTACGGCGCAAGACCTCGCCCAGCGTGTCGGCCGCGATCAGGTCGGTGACTTGCGTGACCAGATGCGCGGGGTAGCCGGCGAGGTAGTTGGGCGGGGGCTTCGGTCGCATGCGGGAGAGGGGCTGACGGAATGAGATCACGATTTTACGGGCTCGCGAGGATGCGGGCGAGGTACGCCGTTGCGCAGCCGCCGAATGCCGTTGATCGGTATCAATGCAATGGATTTGAATACCGTAGTAAATTACTCAACCTTTAGGCCGTGGGCCGATGAGGAGCGAGCATGTTCGGGTTCAAGACAAGGCAGGCGCTGTCGGCGGCGCAGGCGGAAAACGCGGGGCTGAAGGCACAGGCGGCGGCCTTGGAGGCGGCGCTGACGGACACGCAGTCGCGTCTGGCCGAGTCACAGGCGCAGCAACAGACGCTGGCTGTTCGGCAGGCGCTGCTCATTGGTGTGACGGGCAACATTCCGCGCTTTGGCGAATCGCTGGGCGGCATCCGTCAGTCCTTCGCCGGCTTGTCCGCGCAGTTGAACGAGGACTCGACGATGGCCTTGACGGCGGCCTCCGAGTCCGACGCCAATCGCGCAGCCTTTGCACAGATCGCGGGCAATCTGAACGCCATGGTCGAGCGCATCAGCGTGGCCGGTGAGAGCGTCGAAGAATTGTCCCGGCGGGCCGGCGAGATCGGTGGCATCGTCCAGCTGATCAAGGAGATCGCCGAGCAGACGAATCTGTTGGCACTCAACGCAGCCATTGAAGCGGCGCGCGCTGGCGAGGCCGGGCGAGGGTTTGCGGTGGTGGCCAACGAAGTGCGCAAGCTCGCCGAGCGCACCGCCAAGGCGACCACCGAGATCGGCACACTGGTCACAGGCATCCAGCAGGAGACCAGCAACGCTCGGTCAATCATGGAAATCGGTGCCGACAACGCTGCCAGCCACAGCGCCGATAGCGAGGCGGCGATGCGCAGCATGCAGCATCTGCTGGAGCTGTCGCAGATGATGCAGGGCACAATCGCCAGCTCTTCGCGCATCGCCTCGGCAGAGCTGGCCAACATCGAGGAACTGACGCTCAAACTGGAGGTTTACAAGGTGCTGCTCGGCCTGTCCGACCTCAAGCCTGGCGATGTGCCGGACGAGACGCAATGCCGCCTGGGCCAGTGGTACTACGAGGGCGACGGGCGCGAGACCTTCTCGACCATGGCCGGCTATCGCGAGATGGAAGCGCCGCACAAGGCGGTGCACGATTTTGCCCGCCGTGCCGTCGAGCGTTACCTGGCCGGCGATGCGCCGGGTGCGTTGGACGCGCTGACGCGGATGGAAGAAGCCAACCTGACAGTGATGGCCGGCATGGAGCGGATCCTCGCCCAGGGTCCGGGTCGGGCGGCTTAATGGGGTGCCATGGTGAAGTGGTGGCGCTGGCCCCGGTCGAGGTCGACAGCATTGCCGCCGAAATGCGCATCGACGCGACCGAAATTGCCGCGCGCAAGGCCTTTCTCGAGCTTACCGAGACCGATGCCAACTGCCTGCGCGCCATCCGCGAGCAGCTCGCCGGCGCGCAGCACGGCTTCGCCGACGGCTTCTACGCCTACCTGCGCCAGCTGCCCGAGCTGGCCGCGCTGCTGCCCGACGCGGCCACCGTGGCCCGGCTGAAACAGGCCCACGGCCGGTACTTCGACAGCCTGATCGAAGGCGAGTACGGCGAAGACTATGTGGCCGAGCGCCTGCGCGTCGGCATGACCCATGCCCGCATCGGGCTGACGCCAAAGTGGTATGTCGGTGCCTTCCGCAAATACCTCTCCGACATGCTGCGCGCTACCTGGCGGGCCACCGGCGGCGAGGCCGAGGCCTTCATGCCGGCCTTCGACGCGCTGCTCAAGGTGGTCATGCTCGACCTCGGGCTCACGCTCGACACCTACATCCATGCCGACAAGCGTGCCATCGCGTTGCGTGACCGCGCCATCGAGTCGAGCGTCAACGGTGTCTTCATCGCCACCGCCGCGCCGCCCGACTACCGGCTCATCTACGCCAACGCGGCGCTGTCGCACATCCTGGGCAGCGCGCCGGGCGCCATGATTGGCAAACCCTGCTTGTGCACCAGCGCCGAGGATGGCTTTGCGGTGATCCGCGAGGCGATCGCCGAGGGGCGCAACGGCTATACCACCTTGTCACGCCTGCGTGCCGACCGTTCGCGCCAATGGATCGAGCTGTTCCTCGCCCCGGTGCGCAGTGACACCGGCAGTGTCTCGCACTACGTTGGTGTGCTCAACGATGTCACGGCGCGCAAGGATGCCGAAGCGCAGCTGGCCTTTCTCGCCCACTACGACACGCTCACCGGTCTGCCCAACCGCAGCCTGTTCGACGATCGTCTGGCCCAGGCGCTGGCCCGGGCCGAGCGCGGCGAAGACTTCGCGCTGTGCTTCGTCGACCTGGACCGTTTCAAGCTGATCAACGATAGCCTCGGCCATGGCGCTGGCGACGCGGTGCTGGTCGAGGTGGCGCGGCGCATGGCGGCGGTGTGCCGCAGCGCCGACACCCTGGCGCGCCTGGCCGGCGACGAGTTCGTGATTCTCGTCGAAGGGGCCGGTAGCGCCGAGCGAGCCGCCGCCATTGCCCGCCGGGTGCTGGCCGCGTTGGCGCCGCCGGTGGTTGCCCAGGGGCGCGACATCGACGTGGCGGCCAGTCTTGGCATCGCCCTGTGTCCCGTCGACGGCGCCGATGCCGACACCCTGCTGCGCAACGCCGATGCTGCCATGTATGCCGCCAAGGCAGCCGGACGCAACACCGTGCGCTTCTACGACGAAGCCATGAACCGCCGCGCCAGCCAGCGCCTGGCGCTGGAAACCGACCTGCGCCGTGCCGTGGCACGCGACCAACTGGTGCTGGTCTATCAACCCCAGCTGGTTGCGGCCGACGGCAGCCTGGCCGGCGTCGAGGCCTTGTTGCGCTGGCAGCACCCCGAACGCGGCACGGTGTCGCCGCTGGACTTCATCCCCATCGCCGAAGAGGTCGGCATCATCGCCGAGCTGGGCGAGTGGGCGCTGGGCGAGGCGGCCCGGCAGATGGTCGACTGGCGCCGGCGCGGCATCGACGTGCCGCGGGTCGCGGTCAATCTGTCGGCGCGGCAGTTTCACGATGCCGATCTGGCCGAGCGGATCGAAGCCATCCTTGCAGAGGCCGGTGCATCGGCTGAATGGATCGAGTTGGAGATCACCGAAACCGCAGCCATGGCGCACCCCTCCGACGCTGCCCAGGCCTTGGAGCGCCTGCGTGACAAGGGGCTGCAGATCGCCATGGACGACTTCGGCACCGGCCACTCCTCACTGGCCACGCTGTGCAAGCTGCCGCTCAACGTCCTCAAGCTCGACCGCGGCTTCGTCCACCACCTGCCCGATTCCGATACCGACGCGGCAGTCGCCGATGCGGTGGTGACGCTGGCTTGCCGGCTCGGTCTGTCGGTGGTGGCCGAAGGGGTGGAGACCGAGGCGCAGCGCCAGTTCCTTGCCGACACCGGTTGCGACGTGCTGCAGGGCTTCCTGTTTGCGAGACCGCTGTCGGCGGCGGCCCTCGAAGCGTGGCTGGCCGCGCGGGGCGGTTCTTCAAGCCCCTCGCCGGCATTGGGCTGCGCGTCTGTTAAGGTGGAACAACATGGCCAAAAAATTTCCGCTCCATCCTAAACGCCCCGAGCGCATCTGTTGGGGCTGCGACAAGTACTGCTCGGCCGACGCGCTGATGTGTGGCAACGGCGCGGGCCGTACGCTGCATCCGGCCGAGATGCTGGGCGACGACTGGTACGAGCACGGCGATTGGGGACTGGATGTGGATACGCCCGTGAAGGACCCGTCGGACACGGCCGAGTAGCGCGGTTTTGGCCGTGGCGCGTCGGCGCCAGATTTCCGAAACCATCGACACCAGCACCGCGCAAAGTGCCGATTGTCCCGGTTGCGGGGGTGCAAGAGGCTATGATGGTTGTCTTTACTGCTTCCGGCGCCCGCCATGACCTCCCCCCTGTCTGATCAACTCGCTGCCGCCTTGTCGGCCCGTGCCCCGCTTTTCGAACGTTTGGCAGAAGAGGGTACGGAGGCCTACCGGGTGTTTCATGGCAGCGCCGAGGGCGCGCCCGGTCTGACCGTGGATCGCTACGGCGATGCCTTGCTGGTACAGACCTTTCATCAGGCGCTGAGCGCAGACGATCTGGCAGCCATTGAATCGTTTTACGCCAAGGCCTACCCGGGCCTGCCGGTGATCTGGAACGACCGTAGCGCGGGCAATTCACGGGTGTCCAATGAGCTGAATGCCGCGCAGTCCGAAGCTGCCGTCTTGCCACGTGAGTTCTCGGAGTTGGGCGTCAATTACCGGTTTCAGGGCCGCCACGAGGGGCAGGACCCCTGGCTGTTTCTCGATCTGCGCGCGGCGCGGCGGCGGGTCATGGCCGAGGCCGCAGACAAGTCCGTGCTCAACCTGTTCGCTTACACCTGTGGTGTCGGCGTGGCCGCGGCCAAGGCCGGTGCGAAGCATGTGGTGAACGTGGACTTCTCCGCCTCCAGTCTCGCCGTGGGCAAGGACAATGCGCGTCTGAATGATCTGCCGATCCGGGTGCGCTTCGTGAAGAGCGATGTGTTCCCGGCGCTGCGTCAGCTGGCGGGGCAGGGGCAGTCAAAAGTGGTGCGGGGCAAGCGCATGCCGCCTTTCCCGCCGCTGGAGGGGCGCCAGTTTGATTTGGTGTTTCTGGACCCGCCGCGTTACGCCAAGAGCCTGTTCGGCGTGGTGGACCTGGTCAACGACTACTCCGCATTGTTCAATCTGGCGCTGCGCACCACCGCCGAGGGTGGCACGCTGATCTGCTGCAACAATGTGGCGCAGGTGGCGCGCGAGGACTGGGTGGACCAACTCCAGCGCAGCGCCAAGAAAATCGGTCGCCCGGTGCATTCGCTGGAGTGGATCGAGCCCGAAGCCGACTTCCCGAGTCCGGACGGTAATCCGCCCTTGAAGGTCGTGCTGCTGCGCGTGTGATCCGCTGCTGCGGTGACTAGTTGAACAGCGCCTGGAAGTGTTGCCCCTGGTCGTCCTGACCGACCGGTACGAGAAACAGCTCAAGCGTGCCGACGCGGGCATGCGTGAGTCGCACCAGGCCTTGCGTCAGCCCCAGTTCGCGGGCCGCCCGAAAAACCAGCGAGAACGGGTCGGGCCGCGGCGCGCCAGGCCGGGCCGGCAGCGCGGTGGCCTCGATCAGCGCAAGGCTGGCCGTGGTGTGGCTGTCGTCCAGCGTGAACGGCTGTCCGATCAGGGGGGTGAATAGCGCGAGCGTGATCGCGGTGGGCATGCGCGTCTCCTGTGCGATGGATTGTCGGCGCCGATGTCGGTGTTGGTACCGGCTGGCCTTGCGATGACGACAGCTTACGCTAAACTGGTTTCGTCGCTGACCCGCCGGCCGTGCCTGCGATAATGCCCGGCCCGCGACTGGGAGTATGCCCATGCGAGATCCGACGCCGTTCCAGGATGCGCCCGCGCGCAAGCGGCCGCCGCTGCCGCCCGCCTTGCGCCTGGGCCTGCAGTTTGCGCCCGAAGGCCTTGCACGGGATCTCGCCAGCCTGCAAGCCCGCCCCTGGACCCCGCATTTCAATACCGATCTTTACCACGGCGACTGGAGCGGCCTGGCGCTGCGTGCGCCAGCGGGCGCCAGACATGCGGTCGAGGTATTGCATAACGCCCCCGGCCTGACCGATTTCGCCGATCTGCCGGTGCTGGCCCGCTGTCCGCACTTCAAGGCGGTGGTCGACGCACTGGCGTGTGAGGTCAGGGCGGTGCGCTTGCTGCGTCTGGCGCCGGGCGCGCGCATTGCCGAGCATCGCGATCACGATCTGGGCCATGCCTTTGGCGAGGTGCGACTGCATCTGCCCATTGTCACCAATGCGGCGGTGGACTTCCGGGTGGCTGGCGCTCGGGTCGTCATGCGCCCCGGCGAGCTGTGGTACATCGACGCCAGCGAGCCGCACGCGGTGCGCAACGATGGGGCGGCGGCGCGGGTGCATCTGGTGGTCGACTGCCACCTGAATGACTGGCTGGAGGTGCAACTCCAGGCGGCCGGGCCGGCACCGGCGGCGGCCGAGAGCGCACATGCGCCGGCGGTGGCCGAGGCGATGGCGGGCTGGCCGCGGGTGTCACGCGAGGCCGACGACATGACGCCGCGAATTCTGGCTTTCTTGCACCGTATCGGCGTGCCTGTCAGCACGGCGGATCTGCCCGGGAAAAGCTTCCTGCCGGGGATCGAGATCGAGGCCGGGGGCCTGCGGGTCGACCCGTCGCGTCTGCGGTATCCCGGCGATCTGTTGCACGAGGCCGGCCATCTGGCGGTGTTGCCGCCCGACCAGCGCTGCCAACAGGGCGCCGAGGTGTCGAATGATCCCGCGCAGGAGATGATGGCCATCGCCTGGTCGTGGGCGGCGCTGACCCACCTGGCGCTATCGCCCGAGGTGGTGTTTCATGCCGACGGCTACAAGGGCGATGCGCAGTGGTTGATCGACACCTATTCGTCGGGCACCTTCATTGCGCTGCCGATGCTGCAGTGGATCGGGTTGAGCGCCGATCCATCACATGCCGAGGCGCTGGGCATCGCCCCGTATCCTCACATGATCCGCTGGTTGCGGGAGGAGGATGCCACGCATGACGCCATCGACCACTGACAAGCTGGCGCTGCGGGCCATTGATGCGGCAGACGACGCCTTCGTTTTCGAGGTGTTTTCGGCTACACGGGCGGCGCCGTTTCGCCAGGCCGGGCTGCCAGAAAGCGTGATCGGGCCCTTGCTTGAGCAGCAGTATCGCGCGCAACAGTCGCAATACCGAGCGCAGTTTCCCGGTGCGGATTTCGATCTGGTGATGGTCGATGGCGTGGCGGTCGGGTATGTGTATGCGCTGCGTGGGCTGTCGCACTTTGCGCTGATTGATGTGGCCTTGCTGCCAGCGCACTGCGGGCAGGGCATTGGCAGCCGCGTGGTCGGCGCCCTGATCGCCGAGGCAGACGCCGCCGGCCTGTGCCTTAGTGCCCATGTGGCCAAGGGCGGCCGCGCCTGGCGGCTGTGGCAGCGCCTGGGTTTCGAAGTGGTCGGCGACGATGGCGTGTATCTGGCCATCGAGCGCCGGCCGGTCCGGTAGCGGGTGAGCCGGACTGGGTTAGTTGCGCGACGGGAAGAGGCCTTGTAGCGCGATGATGAAATTCACGCACTGAAAGGGCTGCAGGTTGGTGTGGGACTGCCCGCCGCCGGCGTTGCCGATGGCGCCCGCATTCATTGCCGTGGTGGCCGGGCCGCTGCTGTAGGTGGCCGACGAGGCGCCGGCGTCATCGGCCCAGAAGTTGCCGGCGGCGTCATTGCTGTTACCGGCCGGCGCCACGGCGTTGGCCGCGTGGTTGTGGGTCGGGAGTTGCTGCGCTGTCAGCGTAACGTCTTCTACGCCGCCCCGCTCGCCAAGACGGCGATTGCTCAAGCCGGGCCCGTTGCCCGGCTGCATGGGGATGCGCCCGCGCAAGTCGGGCAGCGCGAAAGTGGTTCGGCCGTCGCCGCCATAGGTGGTGCCCAGCAAGGAAAACAAGGCCTGGTTCTGGTTGATGGCCAGCAACTGGCCATCGCACAGGGCGTAACCGCGCGGGGCAAAGGTACCGCCAAACATCTTGATTTGACCAACAAAGGGCTCAGACATGTTCTGGCTCCGGTGAATCGAGGAAAGGGCTGAGTGGAATCAGCGGCTCAGGCCATCAGGCCGAACTGCGCGGTATAGCTGCCCGCGACCGAATCGGAGGGCGTCAGGTGCACCAGCATTGCGCCCGTTTCGGGGTGGTAGAGGCGGTATAGCGCGGGTGTGAGTGGATTGGCCGCCAGATCGTCGGTGCCGCGCAGCAGCAGGCCGAACTGCTCCAGCCCCGGGCTCTGTGGCCCATCGCGGACCTCGGTCAGGGTGAGCCGCTGGGCTTCACCGCGACCCGACAGGCAGCGAAAGTTCGCGTTCATCAGGGCCTCGAAGCCCGCTTTTGACAGCTTGCGTGAGGGATGGGCGTCGGTGCTGCCGGCCGCCATCAGGCGGGTCGGTGCCACCAGTGCTGCCGCCCCCAGCGCACAGGTGTTGAGAAAATCGCGTCGGTCTTTCATGAGTCTTCTCCGTGTGGGCATCGTGTTTTGATGTGTCATGCGACAGCCGGGCGGCTGTTCGTCGGCGACATGCCGCGACTCAGTTTCTGGAAGGGAAGACGCCTTGCAGGGCGATGATGAAACTCACGCACAGAAAGGGCTGTACGTTGGTGTGAGACTGGCCGCCGCCGGCGTTGCCGATCGCGCCGGCATTCATGGTTGTCGTGGCCGGGCCACTGCTGTAGGTGGCTGAGGCAGCGCCCGCGTCGTCGGCCCAGAAGTTGCCGGCCGCATCGTTACTGTTGCCCGCTGGCGCAACGGCGTTGGCGGCGTGGTTGTGGGCAGGGATCTGGTTTGCGTTGAGCGTAACGTTTTCGACGCCGGCTTTCTCGCCCAGCCGTCGGGAACTCAAACCGGGCCCGTTGCCCGGATGCATGGGCAGTCGGCCGCGTAGGTCAGGCAGACCGAAGGTGGTGCGGCCGTCGCCGCCGTAAGTGGTGCCGAGAATGGAAAAGAGGGCGGTATTCTGCGCGATGGGGAGTAACTGCCCGTCGCAGAAGGCCCAGCCGCGGGGGGCGAAGTTGCCGCCGAACATCGTGATTTCGGCAATGAAGGGATCGGACATGGTGCTTCTCCTGTGGGGGTGGTGGCGAGCGCCTCGCCGGCGGAGCTGGTCGAGCGGTGTTGCGATGGCCAAACCTGACCAGTCAATGAAGCGGTGTTACCGCGGTCGTCCGGGAAGGGAGGCTCCTCGGCGACCGGTTCTGGTTTATTCGATAGCGGGGATCAAGGGTTCCGGCGCCGACGCCATGCCAGCGCCGACAGTCCCAGGCCGAGCAGGACGAGCGATGCCGGTTCGGGCACGTCATTGGGGTTGGGCGGCATGCCCTCACGGGTCTCGATGGTCAGCATCGAGAAGATGTAGTGCGCACCGTTGAAGGTGGTAGCGCTGACCGGATTGTTGGGGTCGCAGCCGGGCAGGAAGATAAGGCACTCCTGCAGGCCGGGGCCTTGCAGGTTGAGCACGATCGACGCGCTGCCGTCGGCGAGGGCACCGGCCAGGCTGAGCAGATCGAGCTGGTAGACGTTGTATTCGTTGTTGCCGCCGCCGGAGGCATTGAACAGCGTATTGAGGTTGCTCGTCAGGTCGATGCCGTCGACGGTGAACAGCAGTACCTGATCGCCCGCGGCGGCCGAGTCGTGGTCCACCAGGCCGATGTCGAGTGTGGCGCTGATGATCGGGTCGGCGATTGGTGCGTAGGTGAACGTCCAGGCGCCGGTGGCGCTGGGGCCGATGACCTCATTGCCCAGGCCGGCGTTGAATGGGGCGGGTTGGCCTGACTGCGCGGCAAGAATCTGGGGGACCAATGCCGGTGTGTCGCCATCATTGAACCCCGGGGCGGTGTTGCCGAGCGAGGTGGTCATGACGGCTGCGGATGCCCCGCTGGAGGCCGCCAGAATGCCGGCGGCAAGAGTCAGTGCGCTGAGGGGATGCTTCATGGGGTGGGCCTCTCCTGGAGTGACCTGCCAAAGCGGTCTGCGCGGGTGAAGCCTGGTACGAGCTTGCGATAAAAATGAGGGGGGGTGCTGCGCAGCGTTTCGGGCGGGCGGTAGCTGTGATGTCCAACGCTTGGAGTCGAGCAACATTCAAGCCAAAACAGATATTTGTATAACAATCAGCGGTTTGAAAAAAAGTGTGTCGGCACGTGTCGGCGATGCGTAAAAAATCTCGACAGTGGCATGGCGTGGCGATGTTGCGGCGCGATGGCGGTGTGGGATCGTAGCGGTTGATCTGCGCCGATGGCGACCGCGGTGGCGCGTCAGCTGCGCGCAATTCCGACCCACTTGAGCCAGAATGAAGCATGAATCCGTGGCGAAACCTGCTTCTTGCGGTCATTTTTGTGGCGCTGTCGGGTGCCGAGGGGGCGCTGTCGGCCGAGGATGGTGTCGACCTCAATATTGCCGCCGGCCGGCTGAGCTTGAGCGCGGACGCCGCGTCGCTGCCGGTGGTGCTGGCACAGGTCGCGCAGGCGACAGGCGCACGCCTGACGATTCGCGGGCCGTTGCCGACCGAGCTGCGGCGATGGCAGTTGCACGCGGTGCCGGTGGCCGAGGCGGTGGTTCAGATCGCCCGGCCGTGGAATATTCTGGTGGTGCCGGGCGGTGCGCGGGGGGTGCGCGAGATCGTTGTTTTTGGTGCCGCCGATGTCCAGCCAGTATCGGCGCCCGTCACCACGCCTTCGGCGCGCCCAACTGATGAAGTGTGGCAGAGCCCGCCAGCGCCAGACGCCGAGACCATGGCGCGGCGCGAGGCCGTCGCGGCACTGAGTGGCGAGCCCGACGACGCCAGTCTGCGGGCGCTGGATGCGGCGCTGGGCGACCCCGACGCGGGCGTCCGGCTGGAGGCGCTGCGTGGGCTGGGCCGGATGGATTCCGACGCGGCGATTCGCCGGGTCGGTCAGGTGGCGCTGGGTGCCCGCAACCCGGCGGAACGGTCGGCGGCGGTGCAGGTGCTCGAAGCGAGCCGTCAGGAACTGGCGCAGGTCATGCTGGCGGCGGTGCGGGGGCGCAGTGACGAGGCTTTTGGCGATCGCTGAACTGCGGGTGTGCCAGGGGGTTCAGCGTGCGAGGCGCGGCGCCAGCATCAGGGCGCGCATGGCGCACCACAAGACCAAGGCATTGTTCACATGCCAGCCAAAGTGCGTGCCGAGCGGGAAGGCGGCGCACACCACCAGATCGATGCTCCGACACAGCATGGACACACCGAACAGGGCGGCCGCGGCGGCGAGCCAGCGACGGGCGCGCGGCGTGGGGCAGATCACGGCAAGTGCGATCAGCGCCAGCCAGGGGCCGAGGTAGAGCTCCGAGCCGTTGAGCGCCGGGAGCGTCACGGTGAGCGCGATGGTCGCGCTGACGACGAGCATGCCGAGCACCGCCACATTGGCGCGCCGCGTGCGCCAGCCAATCAGCCGGACCAGAGTGCGCTGCAGGAACACCACCACAAAAATCGCGATGAAGACCACGTCGAGCACGGCAGCCCAGGTTTGCGCCACGGTGTGAAAGACCCCGCTGCCCAGGCCAACCGCGCCAATCAAGTACGCCAGCGCGCGCAGGTCGGCCGGCGTACGGCGGTCCATGCGGCGCAACAACCACGCGGCCACAATAATGAAGGCGAGGTTGGTGAGCGCGTTGACCGGTTCGGCCCACAGGCTGGCATCGGTGCGTTCGCAATACACGTCGAGCGGCGCGCGCCAGTTCATGCGGCTTCGACGCGGTGGATGCCGGCTTCGGTGACCAGCCAGTGCATGGGGTGGTCATGCGGCTGGGGGTGGGTGGTGGCGACCCGGCCGAGTTCGAAGCCGATGCCGACGGTCTGCGGCGCGGGCGAGAGGGCAGCCAGGGTGCGGTCGAAGTAGCCGCCGCCGTAGCCCAGGCGATAGCCCGCGGCGTCAAAGGCATTGAGCGGGATCAGAATCAGCTCGGGGTGTAGCGTGGCACCGCTGGCGGGCATGAGAATGCCATGGCGGTCGGGAACCATCTCGCTGGCCGGTGTCCATTGGCGGAATGTCATGGGCTGATCGGGCGCGATGACGATGGGCAGGGCCGCCGAACGGGCCGCGTCGGCCGCCAGCCAGCGTTGCACGACGGGCCGCAGATCGGGCTCGCCGCGATACGGCCAGCAGAAGGCCAGCGTGGCCGGCGCGAGCCGCGCAAGCAGCGCTTCGACATGCGTTTGCAGGGCGGCTTCGAGCGGCGCGCGCGCGTCGGCGCCGAGCGTTTCGCGGGCGCGGATGGCGGTGTCTCGCAGGTGCTTTCGGGCGATCTCCATTTCGCTATCCAGAGCAGGTTTTTGCGGCACGGGCCGTGTAGAGTAAGCAGGTCGGTCCAGCGAGGCCGGGATCACATCAAACAGCCCCGGCAAGACATGGGCGCGAAGGAATAGTAAGCGATGAAGGCAGCAAAAGGCTGGGTCGTCCTGTGGCTCGGCGTGGTGTGCATGACCCCGGTGTGGGCGCAAACGCCGACCGGCGATGAACGTATTCTGGCGGCACGAGAGGCGCTGCGTACCGGCGATCAGGCGACGCTCGATCAGCTCGCGGCGGGGCGCTCGCCGCATTTGCTGGAGCGCTACGTTAAATACTGGCATTTGCAGAACCAGCTGGCGCGCAGCGAGCCGCCCGACACGGCGCGCATCGAAGCCTTTCTGGCGCGTTACGCCGGCAGCGTGCTGGCCGACCGCCTGCGCGGCGTCTGGCTGAACCGGCTGGCCAAGGATGAGAACTGGATCGGCTTTATCGGCGCCTGGGGTGGCCTGGCCTCGCCGACCGATGGCCAGCGCTGTCAGCATTGGCTGGCGCGGGCGCGCGTTGGTGATCGCACGGCTCTGGATGAGGCGGCGGCGGTGTGGTCGGGGCTCAGCCTGCGTGCCGACGCCTGCGAAGCGCTGGTCGGTCAGTTGGCGGTGTCGGGTCTTTTGGCGCCGGAGGCGATCTGGGCGCGCTTTCGAGACGAGATGGAATCGCGCCGACCGAGCGATCTGGAACTGATCGTCAGCGGCTTGCCGGCCGGCGAGGCACCAAGCAGTGCCGCATTGAAGGTCATGCGCAAGGATCCTGAGCGCTACCTGGACAACCTGCGTCCCGGCTTTGCACAGCGCCGCGCCGATAGCGAATTGATGCTCGGGGCGCTGGGCCGGCTCGCCGTGAGTGACCCGAAAGCGGCATACGCCCGCTTTGCCCGGCTCAATGATGCCTTGTCGGCCGAGGATCAGGCCTATGGCTACATGCTGCTCGGCTGGCGTGCCGCGCAAGACCACCTGCCCGAGTCAGTGCGCTGGTTCCACGCGGCCGGCAAGCTGCAGATGCCCGACGAGCAACGCGCCTGGCAGGTACGCGCGGCGCTGCGTCAGGAGGACTGGAAAGCCGTGCGTCAGGCGATTCTGGCCATGTCGGCCGAGCAACGCGCCGAGCGCAGCTGGACCTACTGGCTGGCCCGCGCCGAGCAGGCGCTGGGCGAGGCCGAGGGCGCCCGCCTGCTGCTCGAGCGCATCGCCGGCCATCCCGACTTCTACGGCATGCTGGCCGACGAGGGACTCGGCCGCGCCTTTACCCCGCCGCCGCCCGATACGCCACAAACAGCCGCGGTGCAGGCGAATGTGGCGACCGACCCGGACCTCCGGCGAGCGTTGGCGCTGTACCGACTGGAGCTCTATACCGAGGGCACGCGCGAGTGGCTGTGGCGCCTGCGCCGCGCCGACGACAGTTTCCGTCTGGCGGCTGCGCGACTGGCGCTTGACGAGGGCATTTACGACCGCGCCATCAACACCGCTGAAGCGGTCAATCCGCAGGACAACTTCGGCTTGCGCTACCTCACCCCGTTCCGCGATCTGATCGAGCCGCAGGCCTTGTCGCTGAATCTGGATCTGGCCTGGGTGTATGGCGTGTTGCGCCAGGAAAGCCGCTTTGTCACCCGCGCCGCCTCGCCGGTGGGCGCGCAAGGCCTGATGCAGGTGATGCCGGCCACCGGCAGCTGGGTGGCCAAGAAGATCGGCATGACCGACTACCGCCGCAGCCGTCTGCAGGAGCCTGACACCAATGTGCTCTTGGGCACCAGCTATATGCGCATCGTGCTCGACGATCTGGACGATCACCCCGTGCTCGCCGCTGCCGGCTACAACGCCGGACCCGGGCGCGCCAAGCGCTGGCGTGATGAACGCATGCTCGAAGGCGCAATCTATGTAGAGACCATTCCCTTCAACGAAACACGCGACTATGTGAAGAAGGTGATGGCCAATGCGGTGATCTACGCTGCCCTGATGGAGGGCAAGCCGCAGTCGCTGACGACGCGCCTGGGACAGGTGGCGCCGCGCTAACAAGGCCTGGGAGGCAGACGCATGGATCGATCGAAAGTCATTCTGGCGGTGGGCGGCAGCGGGTATGTCGGTCACTCGGTTGTCGCACAGTTGGTGGCGGCGGGGTATCGGGTGCGCGTGCCGACGCGCCATCGTCATCGGGCGCGGCATTTGCTGCTGCTGCCGACCGTGGAGGTGATTGAGGCCGATGTGTTCGACGAAGGCGAGCTCCGCGGTCTGATGGACGGCGTGGGCGCGGTGGTCAATCTGGTCGGGGTGCTGCATTCGCGACCGGGCACGCCTTACGGGCCGGCGTTCGAGCGGGCGCATGTGCTGTTGCCGGCCCGACTGGTGGCTGCCTGCCAGCGGCACGGTGTGCGCCGGCTGGTGCATATCAGTGCGCTGGGCGCCGATGCTAGCGGCCCGTCGGAATACCAGCGTTCCAAGGCGGCGGGCGAAACCGTGATCCGCAATGCTGACCCGTCGCTGGATTGGACGATCCTGCGCCCGTCGGTGATCTTCGGGCAGGACGACAGCTTTCTCAACCTGTTTGCCGGCTTGGTGCGTATCGCGCCGGTGATGCCGCTCGGCGGGGCGGCGTGTCGCTTCCAGCCGGTGTGGGTGGAGGATGTGGCCAAAGTCGTTGTTGCCTGCCTGGACCGCGCCGACGCGATTGGCCTCTGCTGCGATCTGGCCGGGCCGGGCGTCTACACCCTGGCCGATCTGGTGCGTTATGTGGGCAGGCTGGTCGGGCATCGGCCGCCGATCATCCCCATCCCCGAGGGCCTGGCCATGCTGCAGGCACGGCTGCTGGAGCTGGCACCGAATCCGATGATGAGCCGCGACAACGTGCGCTCGATGCGCGTCGATAACATCACCGAGGGCCCGCCGCTGCCCTTCGGCATGACACCCACCCCGCTCGAAGCGGTGGCGCCGAACTACCTCGGCCCACACCCCGGTCGTCGCCGTTTCGTGGTCAATCGACGCCGGCTGGTGCGCTGAAGGCGGTCGAGCGGCGATAATGCCGCTTTGCCAACGCTGACCGGGCGCATGACCCGAGAAACCGCAGTTGGCCGCTTGTGCCCATGAGCAAGGTATTAAACATGCGAAGCTTTTCGGATTCGAGGCCGATCGCCCGGTGGGGGATAGCGCTACGCGCCCGATTGCGCGTCCAACTGCGGTTTCCAGGATGAAAACATACATCGTAGGCGGTGCCGTGCGTGACGCGCTGCTCGGCTTGCCGGTGCAGGATAAGGATTGGGTGGTCGTCGGCGGCACGGTCGAGGCCATGCTGGCCCGCGGCTTTACCGCCGTGGGCAAGGACTTTCCAGTCTTTCTTCACCCGCACACTCATGAGGAATACGCCCTCGCGCGCACCGAGCGCAAGAGCGGGCACGGCTATACCGGCTTCGTGGTGCATGCCGCACCCGACGTGACGCTCGAAGACGATCTGCTGCGTCGCGACCTGACCATCAACGCCATGGCGCGTGGCGAGGACGGCACGCTGGTCGACCCCTACGGCGGCCAGCGCGATCTGGCTGCCAAGCGGCTGCGCCATGTCAGCCCGGCCTTTGCCGAAGACCCGGTCCGCATCCTGCGGGTGGCGCGTTTCGCGGCACGCTTCGACGGCTTCGAGGTTGCCGAAGAAACCTTGACGCTGATGCGCGAGATGGTCGTCAGCGGCGAAGCTGACCACCTGGTGCCCGAGCGCGTCTGGCAGGAAATTTCACGCGGCCTGATGGCGCCCGCCCCGATGCGCATGATCGAGGTGCTCGACGCCTGCGGCGCGCTGGCGCGCTGCCTGCCCGAGGTGGTGGCGCGCCGGCGGATCGACCCCTTGCTGCCCGGCGTGCTGCGCTGCGCGGTGGCGCGCGATCTGCCGCTGGCCCACCGCTGGGCCTTGCTGGTCGGTCACGACGTGGCGGCCGCCGAGTCGGCCAGCGCTCGGCTCAAGGTGCCGCTGCCCTGCCGCGACCAGGCGGTGATGCTCGCCCGCGATGGCGAAACCCTGTCCACCGCCAGCTCGGCTGTGGCACGGCTCGACTTGCTCAGCCGCTGCGATGCTTTCCGCCGCCCCGAGCGCCTCACCACGCTGCTCGAAGCCGCCCCCTGCGCCCACCCCGTGCCCGGCGCAGCCGTCGTCCGCTGGCAGGCCACGCTGGCGGCGGCCCAATCGGTCGATGGCGGCGCGGTGGCGCGCCAGTGTGCCGACAAATCCGCGATTCCCGCGGCCATCCGCAGTGCCCGACTGGTGGCCATCGAGGCCGCCGACGCGGCCGTCGGCCGTGGCTGACACCTTTGCTCACACGACGCAGGCGGCCGCGCGTGCCACACTTTCAGGTATGAATCGCTGGGGTCGAAACCTGTTGTGCGCGCTGGGCTGGGGGGTCGCCGTGGCCACGCCCGCGCTGGCCGAAACGCAGGTGCTGCCGGCGTTTGCCGAGGTGCGCGCAGCCCATGTGAGCAGCGTCGCGCAGCTGGTCGACCGCCATGGTGAGCCGCTGGCCGAGCGCCAGCTGCGCTTCGACGACGACCGCCTCGACTGGGTCGGGCTCGAGGCCTTGTCGCCGGCCATGCTCGAAGCCTTGCTCGAAGCGGAAGACCGGCGCTTTTACCAGCACGAAGGTGTCGACTGGCGCGCCGTGGCCGCTGCCGCGGTGCAGAACCTGTGGTTCGAGCATGCGCGAGGGGCCTCCACGCTGACCATGCAACTGGCCGGCTTGCTCGACCCGGCCTTGCAGCCTGCCAGTCAGGGCCAGCGGCGCCGCAGTTTCGAACAGAAATGGGACCAGGCGCTGGCCGCGCAGGCGCTCGAGGCGCGCTGGAGCAAGGCGCAGATTCTCGAGGCCTACCTCAATCTGGCGCCGTTTCGCGGTCGGCTGCGGGGCATCTCGGCCGCCGCCTGGGCCTTGACCGGAAAGGCGGCCGGCACACTGGACCGGCCCGAAGCGGCGGTGCTGGCGGCGCTGTTGCGTGGCCCCGGCGCCAGCCCGGCGGTGCTCTCCCGACGTGCCTGCGCCCTGGTCGCCCGGATTGGCAGTCCGGCAGCGTGCGAGCGGGTGCAGGCGCTGGCAGCCGCGCTGGACCCGGTCATGCTCACGCCGCGCTGGACGCTGGCGCCGCATCTGGCCGCCCGCGTGTTGCGCGAGCCGGGCACGACGGTGAGCACGGTGCTGGATGCGCGCTGGCAGCAGCGCATGCTGGCCGCGCTGCGCGCCGCATCGCCGGCGCGGGCAGCGGTGGTGGTGCTCGATAACGCCACCGGCGCGGTGCTGGCCGAGGTCGGCGGCTTGCGTGCCGAGCATGCCGATGCGACGAGTTTTGCCTATCCCGCCGCCAGCCTGCTGTGGCCGCTGTACTGTGCCCGCGCGGTCGATAAGCGGGTGGTGACGGCGGCCAGTCTGCTCAATGCCGGCACGCCCGAGGCGCCGCGCTGGCTGAGTGTACGCAACGCGATGGTGAGCGGTGAGGCGGCCGCGGCTGCCGATCTGGCGCGGCGCTTGCCCGAAGGCGATGTGTCGGCTTTGCCGGTATCGGCGCACGCGCTCGACCTGCCTCACCTGGCGGGGCTGATCCGCATGATGGCCGTCGATGGGCAATGGCGCGCGCCACACTGGCTGGTCGATGGCCGCCGCGCACCCGAGCCGGTCGTATCGCCGGCAGCGGCCTTCATTGGCAGCGATTTCTTTCCGCCGGTGATGGCCGCCATGGTGACCCCAGAGCGCGCCGCCTGGGCGGCGGGGGCTAATGCCAGCGTGACGATCGCGGTGTGGATGGAGACCGGGCCGACGGCACTGATCGAAGCGCGAGCCTGGCTGGTCGATCAGCTCGCCGCCGATGGCGTATGGCCCGTCGAGCGCGTGGTGCCGGCCGGGGTGCTGCGTCGCCCGGTGCGCTTCGATCCGCCGCTCGAAAACGCGCGGGACGAATGGTTTCTGGCCGGCACGGCGGTGGCGGTGGTGTCGCCGCCGCAGTCGAGCGCGCAGATTGCGTCGCCTGCGGTGCGCGAGATTATTGATTTGCGCACCCGCCCGCCGGGTCAGGGGGTGTTGCTGCGCGCCACGATTGACGATGCGCGTCTGCGCTGGCGCATGGACGGGCGGGAGGTGGGCACCGGCGGCACGGTACTGGTTCACCCGGCACCGGGGCTGCGGATCATTGAGTTGTTTGACGCGCGGGGTGAGCGCCTGGATCGGCTCAGTGTGGCCGTGCGTGGGCGCTGAGCGCGCTGCCGCTCACAGCCAGCGAAGGATCAGCCAGGCCAGTAGCGACATCAGCACGGTGGTGGTGAAGGGCAGGTGCCAGGTGCGACCGTTTCGCACCATCGTGACATCGCCCGGCAGGCGGCCGAGCGGCAGGTAGCGGGCCAGCAACGGTTGCAGGCCGCCAAGCAAAGCCACCACGATCACGATTGAAACCAGCCATTTGAGCAGCATGCCGCCTGTCCGCCTCGGATAAGGGGCCGATTACAACGGATTGCGACCTGGATGGCAATTGTCCATGGTCGCGGCGCGGCGAATCCGTTACCGTGGTGCGGGTGTGTCGCGCAACGCTGCGACGATGGAATCAGGAATCAGACGTATGAACCGAAGTCGATTTGGCGAACTGGAAGTGCTGGCCTGTGCCCCCGAGGGCGAGGCGCACCCGGTGCCGCTGCTGTTTGTGCACGGCGCGTATACGGCGGCGTGGTGCTGGCAAGAGCATTTCATGCCCTGGTTCGCCAAGGCGGGTTTTTCGAGCTACGCCGTGTCCTTGTCTGGCCACGGGCAGAGCCGTCAGCGCAGTCAGCTCGACAGCTACAGCATCAGCGACTACGTCAATGACCTGGCCGAAGTGGCGGCCGCTTTGCCGGTCACACCGGCGCTGATCGGTCACTCGATGGGCGGCATGGTGGTGCAGAAGTATCTCGAACAGGCCGACGCGCCGGCCGCCGTATTGATGGCCTCGGTGCCGCCACAAGGCCTGTGGAGCTCGGCCGTGGGCCTGATGTTCCGCAAGCCGGCGCTGCTGGCCGATCTGAATCAGTTGCTAGAGGGCGGGCTGGCAAATGCCTCGACCCTGCATGACGCGCTGTTTCACAAACCGGTCCCGCCCGATGACATGCGCCGCTATCTGCGCGCATCGCAGCCCGAAAGCCACCGCGCGATCTGGGACATGACTCTGTTCAACCTGCCGATGCGCTCACGCATGGCGGCCACACCACTGCTGGTGCTCGGCGCGGAGCACGATCAGTTGATTCCGCCGGCCGAGGTGCGCTCGACCGGTTCGTCGTATGGCGTCGAGGTCGAGATTTTCGATGACATGGGTCACGCCATGATGCTGGAAGATGGCTGGGAGCCGGTGGCTGAGCGGATTCGCGACTGGTTGAATGAAACGCTGAGCGATTAGTCGCCTCTCGGCGAACGTTCGCCTCAGCCGGCTCGGTCTGGTGCGGGAATCAGCCGCTCTTGCATGAGCGCGGCGAGCCAGTTCATGAATACCCGGACACGCCGTGGTTGATGGCGCCGGTTGGCGTAGATCAGTGAGACGGGCATGGCCGCCGCGCGGTAGCGCGGCATGAATTCAAACAGTTCTTCGCGCGCCAGCGCCGGGATGACGCCGGCTTCGGGCACTTGAATGATGCCAAGGCCGGCGAGGCAGGCGCCATAGTAGGCCGCCGAGCTATTGACCGTCAGTGCCCCCTTCATGCGATGGTAGCGCACGACACCGGCGTGATCCGGGTCCATGTATTCGAAGCCCTGATCCCGCGTACCCAGGGTGGGGGCGTAGTGGATGAGTCGGTGTGTGGCCAGTTGATCCGGGTGGTCCGGCTGGCCATGGCGGGCGAGGTAGGCCGGGCTGACGCAATTGACCATGCGGTAGTAGCCAAGCGGCCGCGCGATGTGGCTGATGTCGCCCAATGCGCCGACGCGCATCACGCAGTCGAAGCCCTCGCGGATCAGGTCGACCCGGCGCTCGCTGCTCGATAGTTCGATTTCGAGCGCTGGATGCGCCTGCAAGAAATCCGGCAATTGGGGAAGCACCACCTCGCTGGCGACCGCGCTGGGCATATCGACCCGCAAGCGCCCGGTCAAGGCGGTTGAATCGTGGCAGAACAGGTTTTGCAGCTCCTCCAGATCGGCCAGCAGGTCTTTGCAGCGCTCGTAAAACAGCTGGCCGTCCTGGGTGATCTGCACCCGCCGTGTGGTGCGGTGCAGGAGCCGGGTGCCGAGTTCGCGTTCCAGTTGCTGGATGGCGGTGGACACCGTCGCCTTGGGCAGCCGCATGAGATCGGCCGCCAGAGTGAAGCTGGAGAGCTCGGCGACGCGGGTAAATATCTGCATGGCGTCAATGCGGTTCATGTGCGGCTCACTGTTCAGAATTTGCGATCAGTGTAATCAGATTGACGCGGTTTATTCTGCTACACCGAGCCAATAGGCTTCTTCTTGTTGCCGCCATGTCTGGCGGTGAATCATTCAGGAGGGCGCATGAGCACGACGAACAATCATCAGGCCGCGACTGATTCGGACTCGCGGATTGCGATCGTGACGGGCGGTGGCCGGGGGCTGGGAAAAAACACGGCGCAGCAGTTGGCGCGTTGGGGTGTGGACCTCATCATCACCTACCGCCATCGTCAGGCCGATGCGCAAGTCCTTGTCGATAGTGTGGTCGAGCGCGGCGGTCAGGCCATCGCTTTGCCGCTGGATGTTGGCGATAGCCGCTCTTTTCCCGTATTTGCCGATACGGTTCGGGCGGCGTTGCGTCATCACTGGCAGCGCGATCATTTTGACTATCTGGTGAACAATGCTGGCATTGGCGTCCGCGCCAGCTTTGCCGAGACCAGCGAAGCGCAGTTTGACGCGCTCGTGAATGTTCATCTGAAAGGTGTCTTCTTTCTCACGCAGGCGCTTTTGCCCCTGATTGGCGATGGCGGACGCATCGTGAATGTGTCCAGCGGGCTGACGCGTTTTGCCTTTCCGGGTTACGCTGCCTACGGCGCGATGAAGGGGGCGGTTGAAGTGTTGACGCGGTATCTCGCCAAGGAGTTGGGAGGGCGCGGTATCGCGGTCAATACCGTCGCCCCGGGCGCGATCGAGACCGATTTCGGGGGTGGCACGGTGCGCGACGATCCGCTGCTCAATGCGCAAATTGCCGCGCTGACGGCGCTGGGCCGTGTTGGTGTGCCGGAGGATATCGGCGGCGTGGTGGCGTCGTTGTTGTCTGAGGACAATCGCTGGATCAACGGGCAGCGGATAGAGGCGTCCGGTGGCATGCTGCTGTAGCAGCGGCGGGTTTTGCCAGATGAGACCGATCGTCCTTCAGTTTTGCGCGAAATGTGCGTTATGGCCTGGTGCAGGGGGATTTTCCACGCCAGAATGAGCGTGCCGCATGTGGCGGCGCGTACAGCCCGGACAGGTGATGATATGGACGTGATTCCCGCGCCGGGCGCACCCGGCCCCGACTACGAAGACGAAATTCTCGACGCCGGCTGGCTGCCTCAGCCCGAGGCGGTCGCGCCGGAGCCCGAAAGTCATCCGCCCGCGTCGCCTTCGGCGGCCCGCGAAGATGCCGACGCATTCCTGCAGACGGTGTATCGCAACCAGAGTTGATGCCGCGCGGCCTACAGGCCGTGCAGGCGGTCGCCGCGACGGAAGCCGAGTAGCGGCTCGGCGAGGCCCTTGCCGACCGCCAGCACCTTGAACAGCTCACCCATCTCGTGCGGCGCGGTCAGGCGTTGCACGGCGCGCGCGGCGCGGATGTAGTCCGGTTGCGTCTGGTCGCCGCGCTCGGCCAGCAATTCCAGTACCCCGCAGTTGTACAGAAAGCTCGCCTGGCTGGTGTAGCCATAGATGCTCAAGCCGGTTTCGAAGGCGGCTTCGGCAATGGCAGTGAAATCCACGAAAGCAGTGATGTCGTTCAGGCCTGGCCACATGAACGGGTCGCCGTGGGCGTGATGGCGGTAGTAGCACAGCAGCGTTCCGTTGCTGCGGCTGGGCAGGTAGTACTCGGCGCGCGGATAGCCATAGTCGATCAGTAGCAGGGCGCCGGCCTCGAGGCGGGCGCTCCAGTCAGCCACCCAGGCCGGTCCGGCCAGATTCAACTCGCTCACGTACTCGCCGTCGGCGGGCATCGGCGCGCCAAGGGTTTGGCTGGCGACGCGCAAGTGTTCGCTGGCGGGGCTGTCTGCCCAGGCGAACCCGCCCTCGGCGTTGATGGCGACGCCGCGCTCGAACACTGCGCCGTCGCGCCAGACAAGCACATGCACCGGCATCACGTCGAGCACTTCATTGGCCACCACCGCGCCCGAGAAGTGTTCGGGAAGGGCGTCGATCCAGCGCACCCGCTCGGCCAGTGCGGGCGCCCGCTCACGCAGGGTGTCGGCCTGACGGCCGCGCAGTTCGCCGGAGACTTCAAGAATCGAATACTGCTCGGGCGCACAGCCGAGCCGGTCGAGCGCCAGGAGCAGATCGGCCGCAAGGTGTCCGGTGCCGGCCCCCACTTCGAGCACATGTGGCGCGGACTGCGCGGTGACCTCGGCCACTTGCTGTGCCAGGGCCTGGCCGAACAGCGGGGTGAGTTCGGGGGAGGTGATGAAGTCGCCTGCCGGGCCAAACTTGTGCGCGCCACCACTGTAGTAACCCAGCCCCGGTGTGTACAGCGTCTGATGCATGTAGTCGGCAAAGCTGATCCAGCCACCTGCCTCGGTGATGGACGTGCGCAGACGCGCGACCAGTGCGTCGCTTTGCGCGAGGGCTTCGTCCGAGGGTTGGGGCAGGTTCATGGCGATTCCGGCAAAAAGTGCAAAGTTTACATGGGCGGCCGGGGCTTGTCGTTAGCCGGCGGGCCGGGTATGGGATACTGCACGCTATCGTCATTCCTTCCTTTTGGGAGTGTTTTGTGTCTGCCGTGGATGTGTCTCCCGTTGTTTTGATTTCCGGTGCCGCGCGGCGCGTGGGTGCGCAGATTGCGCGCGCGGTGCATGCGGCCGGCGCGCGCGTGGCAGTGCATTACCGCAGTTCCACCGAGGCCGCGTTGGCCTTGGCCGATGAGCTCAACGTCCAGCGACCGGGTTCGGCGGCGGTGTTCGCAGCCAATCTGGCCGATACGGCGGCCTTGCCGGCGCTGGTGTCGTCAGTGGTGGCACATTTTGGCCGGCTCGACGGTCTGGTGAACAACGCCTCAAGCTTCTTCCCGACGCCGCTCGGTCAGATTGATGAAGCCGCCTGGGATGATCTGATCGGTTCAAACCTCAAGGCGCCGCTGTTTCTGATGCAAGCCGCCGCTCCAGCACTGAAGGCCAGCGGCGGCGCCATTGTGAACATCGTGGACATTCACGCTGACCGTCCGCTGGCCGATTACCCCGTGTATTGCGCGGCAAAAGCTGGCCTGGCCGGGCTGACCCGGGCGATGGCAATCGAACTGGCGCCGTCGGTTCGGGTTAATGGGGTGGCGCCCGGGGTGGTGCTGTGGCCTGACGATGGGCAGTTCGATCCGCTCGAACGCGCCGGCATTGTCGAGCACACCTTGCTCAAGCGAGAGGGAACCCCTGCCGATATCGCTGCGACGGTGCGGTTTTTGTTGTTTGATGCGGGCTACATGACCGGCCAGATTCTGGCCGTCGACGGTGGGCGTAGCGCGCATCTGTAGGCAGCCAAATAGAATAAACGGTCGTTTTAGCAGTACGCTATCGCATTGATATTTTGGATATCCCCGTGATATGCTGCGTCGCAACATAATCATTGCATTATTGTTTTCCTGATCAAGGCTCAAAGTGTCCATGACGACTGTGCCGAGCGAGGCGCCTGAAGGGCGTCACTCCAACACCTTTCTCCGCCTCAAGAAGAAGCTTGAGCGTGCGGTAGGAGAAGCCATCGCCGACTTCAACATGATTGAAGACGGCGATACGGTCATGGTCTGCCTGTCGGGCGGCAAGGATTCCTACACTCTGCTGTCGGTGCTGCTGGCCTTGCGCGAGCGCGCGCCGGTGGATTTTCGTCTCATCGCCATGAACCTCGACCAGAAGCAGCCGGGGTTTCCTGACCATGTGCTGCCTGAGTATTGCGCGTCGATCGGTGTCGACTATCGCATCGTCACCGAAGACACCTACTCCATCGTCAAGGACTAGATCCCCGAGGGGAAAACCACCTGTTCGCTGTGTTCGCGGCTGCGCCGCGGCATCATTTACCGCACGGCGCGGGAACTGGGTGCGACCAAGATCGCCTTGGGTCATCACCGTGATGACATGATCGAAACCCTGTTCCTCAACATGTTCTTCGGCGGACGTATCAAGTCCATGCCACCGAAGCTGGTCAGCGACGATGGCGAGCACATGGTGATCCGCCCGCTGGCTTACTGCGCAGAGTCCGATATTGTCCGCTTCGCGCGCGGCATGAACTACCCGATCATTCCGTGCAATCTGTGCGGATCGCTCGAAAACGCTCAACGTAAGCAGATCAAGGGCATGTTGCAAGGCTGGGCGCAGCAGCATCCCGGCCGTATCGAGTCGCTGACGACCGCCATGCGCAATGTGGTGCCATCGCATCTGTCCGACGCCAGTTTGTTTGATTTCAAGGGGCTGACCCGTGATACCCCGGTGAGTGAGGGGGACGTGGCATTCGATCCGCCCGAGTTGCCGCGCACGATGCAAACCGTCGTTCCCTTGATGCCATCGTCCCGTGAGGACTGACCCAATGCAAGCACTTGCACCGGGCATGGCATTGACCGATCATGAAGTTATAACAGGAGCCGGTTAAGGCCCTTGACTGTCGCCAGAGGCGGCAAGGCGCTTGGACGGGACGTGGAACGATCCATGGCACAACAACGTAATGCATGCATGATGTATGCCGAGCTGGTCGGCGGCGAGCGCTTGGCCGCGCTGCTGAGCGAGACCGAGGCGGGGCATGCCATCGAGCGCAGCATGAATCGCATTGAGCGCGTGGTCGAAGGCCAGGGCGGCGAGATTCTGCGTCGGGCCACTGACGAGATCTGTGCCGCATTCGAGCGCTGCGACGGCGCCGTGCTGGCCGCCAGCGAAATGATCGACCGGGTGGCCAGCCTGCCGCCGGTGCGTGGCGTTCGGCTCGGCATCCGGATCGGTCTGCATCATGGCGCCATCGATATGGAAGGTCCGCCCTCGGGTGAGGCGTTGTCGGTCGCGATGCGACTGGCGGGAATGGCGCACGCCGGTCAGGCGCTGGTCAGTGGTGCTACCGTGTTGTTGTTGTCACCGGCCTCCCGGCAAGTCATTCGCGAGCGTGACGAGGCCGGGCTGAAGGTCGAGGGCTTCGAATGGCCGGTGTTTGCCTTGTCTGGCCGTGCCGGCATGGCTACCTCGGTGCCGCCGGCAACGCGCGTATCGCAGCGCCTGCGCCTGCGCCACCAGCAAGACGTCCACCTGATCGAGGAATTACGCCCCATCTTGTTGCTCGGCCGCGAGATGGGTAACGACGTGGTCGTGATCGACCCGCGGACCTCCCGGCAGCACGCCCGGGTCGAGCGCCGACGCGAAGGTTTTTTCCTGGTTGACCAGAGCACCAACGGTACCTTTGTGGCCAATGAATCGGGCAGCGAGCAATGCATCCGCGGCGGGGAGGCCCTGCTGGCCGGGCAGGGCCGCATCGGCTGTGGGTTCTCGGCGCTGGAGGTGGAGCGCGATTTGGTGTTTTTCGAGATTGTCTAGCGCCATCCTGCATGCCGAAATCAAAAAACGCCCCGATCTGTTCGGGGCGTTTTTCGTCGACCGGGTGCTTACTTCTTGGCCGGCTTTGCTGCCGCCAGTGGCGCCGGGGTCGTGGCTTTGCCGGACAGGCAGGTCTTCATGAAGGCCTTGCGCGGTTCGCCCTTGAGTGCCTTTTCCTTGGCGGTCTTGTTGCAGTTGCGCATCTTGTCATGCTGTGGATTCGCCTGGCCGGCAAGTGGCTGGAGCAGAAGTGCGGCGAGACTGGCGGCGATTGCGAGTTTTTTGGCGATGGTCATTTTTTCCTCAAATAGCTGAATGGCATAAACGAAAAATGAATATATCATGGCCGTGACTGATCATGCATCTTTCGATGCACAATGATCCTGGAAATCGCAGTTGACCGCTTGTGCCCATGAGCAAGGTATTGAACATGCGAAGCTTTTCGGCTTCGAGGCCGATCACCCGTGGGTGATCGCGCTTCGCGCCCGATTGCGCGTCTGGCGGCGCGCCTTGCTGCGTTGCTCCTCCTTGCCGCGTGCAGGCTGTACGTCGTCGCGCCTTGCCAGACAGCCGGTCAGACGCACGCTCGGGCGGGTCCAACTACGGTTTCTAGGATGATTGCTCTCGGGGAACTCAGTCGGGGTCGTTGCTGCTCAGGAGCTCACGCTGACGCGAGATGAACTCGTGGGTCGAGTCGATGCCGCGTAGCTGGAGAATGGTGTTGCGCACCGCCGCTTCGAGCAGCACGGCGATGTTGCGGCCCGCGGCGACCGGCAGGATGATCTTGCGGATGGGTACGCCGAGGATGTCCTGCGCTTCGTGAGTGACGGGCAGGCGGGTGGGATCGTCTTCGCCGGGGCGGCGGCGTTGCAGGTAGACGATCAGCTTGAGCTGCATCTTTCGGCGACAGGCAGTTTCGCCAAAAATGGTGCGAATGTTGAGAATACCGATGCCCCGCACTTCGAGAAAATTCTCGAGCAGTTCGGGGCATCGCCCCTCCAGCGTATTTGGGGCAATCCGTGCGAAATCGACCATGTCATCGGCCACCAGACCGTGGCCGCGCGAGATCAACTCCAGCGCGAGTTCTGACTTGCCGGCGCCGGAGTCGCCGGTGATGAACACGCCCAGGCCGAGGACGTCCATGAACACGCCATGCAAGGCGGTGCGTTCGGCCAGTTCGCGTGACAGATAGAGCCGCATCAGATCAATGACGCTGGCCGATGCCATGGCCGAGGTGAACAGTGCGACATCCATTTCTTCGCAACAGCGCCGGATGATGCCGGGGACGTCGCAATTGTCGGCAACGATGATGGCCGGTGGGCGGGCGGCGAGAATTTCGCGCACATGGTGGGCCACCTTGTCGCCGGACTGCTTGCGTGCCCAGGCCATCTCGGCCGTGCCGAGAATCTGGAAGCGATCGGGGTGGATCAGATTGAGATGGCCGACCAGATCGGCTGGCCAGGTATGCGCTTCGGTGACAGACAGCGAGCGGTCGAGGCGACCGCCGATATGGGTCAGCTGCAGGCGTTTGCCGAGTTTCTCAAAGAGCCGCGCGACGCTGGTCTGCCGCATGGGCAGTACCCCAGGTGGTAAACAGCGCATGTACTGCGGCGGCATCGGTGGCTTCGGCCACGCGCTCACGGAAGGCGCTGTCGCTGAACAGCTGGGCCAACTCCGAGAGCAGTTGCAGGTGGTGCTCGGTGGCTTGCTCGGGCACCAGCAGCACAAACAGCAGGCTGACGGGTTTGCCGTCCGGCGCGTCGAAGGGGATCGGGGTGCTCAGGCGGATGACCGCGCCGGTTGCGTCCTTGAGGCCCTTGATTCGGCCGTGGGGAATGGCAACACCCTGACCGAGGCCGGTCGAACCCAGACGCTCGCGGGCGAACAGGCTGTCGAACACGACGCTGCGTCCGATGCTCTGGTTGTTTTCGAAGATCAGGCCGGCTTGCTCGAAGACACGCTTCTTGCTGCTGGCGTCGAGATCGACGAGCACATTGTCAGGAGAAAGGAGGGGGGCGATAAGATTCATGTAACGAACTAGGCGCCCTATGAGGTGGGCGGAACAGACTCGGCGATGGAGGCGGGAGCGATCAATGGAGTGTGACGCGCCCATTATAAACGCAACCCACCGCCAAGACGCCGAGGGAATCGATCACACTTCGGTGCTTTGATGCTTGAGCGCGTCGTGTGCGTGATCTTGCAGCTTCTGTTTGTGCTTGATGACCTGACGGTCGAGCTTGTCTGCCATGGTGTCGATGGCGGCGTACATGTCTTCGTCAGTGCTCTCGGCGAACAGGTCCTTGCCGCGAACATGCAGCGTGACCTCCGATTTCTGGACCAGCTTTTCCACCGACAGGATGACGTTCACGCTGGTGACGTTGTCAAAATGCCGGATCACGCGATCCAGTTTGGCATTGACGTATTCACGGATGGCGGGGGTCACTTCTACATGATGTCCGGTGATATTGAGATTCATGATCGCTCCTGTTGTCAGATCGTCTTGCGCTTGCTAACCGGCGGGATGTTGAGCGACTCGCGGTACTTGGCGACCGTCCGTCGGGCCACAACCATGCCCTGCTGGCTGAGTAAATCGGCAATTTTTGCGTCGGAAAGAGGTTTTTTGCTGTCTTCGGCGTCCACCAGTTGACGAATCAACGCGCGGATCGCCGTCGAAGAGGCTGCCCCACCGGTGTCGGTGGAGACATGACTGCCGAAGAAATATTTGAACTCCAGTACGCCGCGCGGCGTGGACATGAACTTCTGAGTGGTGACGCGGGAAATGGTGGACTCGTGTAACTCCAACTCTTCCGCGACCTCCCGCAGTGTCAGTGGGCGCATCGCCACCTCTCCATAATCGAAGAACTGACGCTGTTGGTCAACGATTGACTGTGCGACGCGCAAAATCGTGTCGAAACGCTGCTGGACGTTTTTGATGAGCCACTTCGCTTCTTGCAGTTGCCCGCCGAGGTCGCCGTTGTTGCCCCGATTCTGCTGGAGTATCCGGGCGTACAAGGCATTGACCTTGAGCTTGGGCATGGCGTCGGCGTTGAGTACCGCCGCCCACCGGCCCTTGTGCTTGCGTACCACCACGTCGGGGATCACGTAACGGGTTTCGTTGGTGGCGAAGCGGGCGCAGGGGCGCGGGCTGAGGCTGCAGATAAGGTGATGGGCATCGCGCAGGGCATCTTCTGAGCACTGCAGTGCCCGGCGCAAGCGGTTGAAATCGCGCTGGGCAAGGGTGTCGAGGTGCTCGGTGACGATCGCCAGTGCCAGTTTGCGGGTGTCGGTGTCGGGCAGGATGCGCAGTTGCAGCGCGAGGCACTCGGCCGGGCCGCGGCCGCCGACGCCGGCGGGGTCGAGGTGCTGCAGGTGCTGGAGGGCGATCTGCAGGTCTTCGAGTTCGATCTCGGCGTCTTCGGACAGCAGCGTCAGCAACTCGTCGAGCGGCTGGCTCAGATAGCCGTCGTCGTCCAGTGCTTCGATGAGGAAGCGCACCAGCGCGCGGTCGCGGTCGGACAGCGGCGTCAGTGCCACCTGCTGGTCGAGATGTTCGCGCAGGGTGATTTCGGCGGCCTGGAAGGACTGGAAGTCGGAGTCGTCTTCGTCGTCGCGATGCGTGGTGCTGGTGGTGCCCACGCTCATCCAGTCACTCATGTCGTCAAGCGGGGCCTCGGCGGCGGGTTCGTCGCGTTCGCTCGGGCCCTCGGTGGGGGCCTCGGGCGGGGCTTCGCTGGTGTCCTCACCCGGCTCGTCGTCGCGCTCGAGCAGGGGGTTGTCCAGCAAGGCCTGCTCGATCTCCTGGTTCAGCTCGATGGTCGACAATTGCAGCAGCTTGATCGACTGCTGCAACTGAGGCGTGAGCGTCAGGTGTTGCGAGAGTTTGAGCTGGAGGGTCGGTTTCATGATCGGCGCGGGGGGTCAGAGACGGAAATGCTCGCCCAGATAGACCCGTCGTACCTGGTCATTGGTCACGATGTCGGTCGGCGTGCCGCTGGCAAGCACCTCGCCCGCGTTGATGATGAAGGCGCGCTCGCAGATGCCCAGGGTTTCGCGCACATTGTGATCGGTGATCAATACCCCGATCCCGCGTTCCTTGAGGTAGCGGATGATTTTCTGAATGTCGAGCACGGCGATGGGGTCGACGCCGGCAAAGGGCTCGTCGAGCAGAATCAGTCGCGGTGAGGTGGCCAGCGCGCGGGCGATCTCGCAGCGGCGGCGTTCGCCGCCCGAGAGTGAGACCGAGGTGTTGTCGCGCAGATGGGCAATGCCGAGTTCGTTGAGGAGTTCGTCGAGACGCTTGGTGACTTCATCGGACGGCAGGCCCTGGAGTTCGAGCACCGCCTGGATGTTCTCGGCCACCGTGAGCTTGCGGAACACGCTCATTTCCTGCGGCAGGTAGGACAGACCGAGCCGGGCGCGTTCATGGATCGGCAGATGGGTGAGAACCTGATCGTCGAGCGTGATCTCGCCGCCATCGGCAGCCACCAGGCCAACGATCATGTAGAAACAGGTGGTCTTGCCGGCGCCGTTGGGGCCCAGCAAACCGACGACCTCACCGCTGCCGACGTCAAAGGAGACGTCGTGCACCACGGTGCGTGCGCGGTACTTCTTCCGGAGGCCGGTGACCTTAAGCAGACTCATCGTCGCGGTCTTTCAATATCCTGTGAATCACATCGGCACCAAAGCCGCGTCCCTGAAGGAAGCGCGCCTGCCTTGCCCACTCGCGGGCATCGACCGGCGGGGTGCCAAACTTTTTTGCCCACACGTCCCGAGCCCGTACTTGATCGTCCCCTTCGCTGCCTTCATCCAGCGCGGCGGCGATCAAGTCATCGCTGACGCCACGTTGCTTCAAATCCAGCGCGATGCGCCGGCTGCCGTAACGCGCCTGACGACTGCGGACATAGCTTTCGGCAAAGCGCGCGTCCGACTGCAAATCCACTTCTTCAAGTCGCTCGAGCAGCGCGGCGATCTCCTCGGGCGTGCCGTGGGGCGCCAGCTTGCGAGTCAGCTCGGCGCGGCTATGTTCGCGCTGCGACAGCAGGCGCAAGGCACGCGTCTTGAGCGACTCGCTCATGCAGATCAGGCTTCGCTGGGTTCCGGGGTGCTGGCCGCGATCTCCGGCATGGCCGGCAGATTGAAGTGCGCGCGCACCTTGTTTTCGATCTCGCGACCCATGGCCGGGTTGTTGCGCAGGAATTCGCGCGTATTGTCCTTGCCCTGACCAATCTTGGTGCCGCTGTAGGAGTACCAGGCGCCGGCTTTGTCGACGATGTTGGCTTCCACGCCCAGGTCAATGATCTCGCCTTCGCGGGAGATGCCTTCGCCGTAGAGGATGTCGAAATTGGCCTGCTTGAACGGCGGGGCGACCTTGTTCTTGACCACTTTGCAACGGGTCTCGGAGCCGATGACTTCATCGCCCTTCTTGATCGCGCCGGTGCGGCGGATGTCGATGCGCACCGACGAGTAGAACTTGAGCGCGTTGCCGCCGGTGGTGGTCTCGGGGCTGCCGAACATCACGCCGATCTTCATGCGAATCTGGTTGATGAAGATCACCAGCGTGTTGCTGCGCTTGATGTTGGCGGTCAGCTTGCGCAGCGCCTGGCTCATCAGGCGGGCCTGCAGGCCGGGCAACTGATCGCCCATCTCGCCTTCGATTTCCGCCTTGGGTGTGAGGGCGGCGACCGAGTCGATCACCACCACGTCGACGCCGCTGGAGCGCACCAGCATGTCGGTAATTTCGAGCGCCTGCTCGCCGGTATCCGGCTGGGAGATCAGCAGATCGCTGACCTTGACGCCGAGTTTTTCGGCGTAATTCACGTCGAGCGCGTGTTCGGCGTCGATGAAGGCGGCGGTGCCGCCGAGCTTCTGCATTTCGGCAATGACTTGCAGGGTCAGCGTGGTCTTGCCGGACGACTCAGGGCCGTAGATCTCGACCACCCGGCCGCGCGGCAGGCCACCCAGGCCCAGTGCGATGTCGAGCCCCACCGAGCCGGTGGAGACGGTCTGGATGTCCTTGGCGACATCACCGTCACCCATCCGCATGATCGAGCCTTTGCCGAACTGCTTTTCGATTTGCGCGAGCGCGGCGGCAAGGGCTTTGGCCTTGTTGTCGTCCATGGTGTGGTCCTCTGAAAACGTGCGTTGGATTATGGCACAGAGTTTGCTGGTGTGTCGGCCAGAAGCAGCCCTTCGAGGGCGTGAATCACGGCTTGGCGTCGCACCTGCTCCCGGTCGCCATCGAAATGAAATGTGGTGCTGCGTACCGGCCGGTCCGGCCACCCCCAGGCGATGCAGACGGTACCCACCGGTTTGCCGGGGCGGCCACCGCTTGGGCCGGCGACGCCGGATACCGCGATCGCGACCTGCGCGTCGCTGTGCGTCAGCGCGCCTTGCACCATGGCGCTGACCACGGGTTCGCTGACGGCGCCGAAGGTGTCGAGAGCGCTGGCCGGCACATCGAGCTGGCGCATTTTGGCGGCGTTGGAGTAGGTCACCCAGCCACTGTCGAACCAGTCCGAGCTGCCGGCAATGGCCGTCACGGTTTCGGCGATCCAGCCGCCGGTGCAGGATTCGGCCGTGGCCAGTCGCCAGCCGCGTTCGAGCAGCCAGTGGCCGGTGCGTCGGGCGAGGGCGTCGAGCTGCGCGTCCATCACAGGGCCAGCGCGCGGGCGGTGAGGGCCAGCACCAGCAGGGTGTAGCCGGCGGCGATGACATCGTCGAGCATGACGCCGAAACCGCCCTTGACCTTGCTGTCGGCCCATTTGATGGGCTGCGGCTTGACGATGTCGAAGAAGCGGAACGCCACGAAAGCGGCGGTCTGCCACGCGAGCGTGTCGGGGGTGAAGTAGAGCACCACCCAGAAGGGCAGCATCTCGTCCCAGACGATGGATCCGTGGTCCGACACGCCGAGCGCGCGGCCGGTGCGGTCGGCGGTGATGACGCCGAGCACGAAGCCGCTGAGGACAAACACCAGAAACTCGGTGCCGCTGAGGGATGCCAGCAAGGGGAACAGCAGCCATGCGGCCAGCGTGCCGGCGGTGCCCGGGGCTTTGGGTGACAGGCCGGAGCCGAAGCCGAGGGCGACGAAATGCGCGGGTTTGGCGAACAGGAAGCGGACAGTGGGGCGCATCGGTCGGAGTGGGCTGGAAAGAGCCGAGTATAGGCTCAGGCGCTGAAGTGGTCGAAGCCGCGTCGCGCCAGTGGCGCGGTGCTGCCATCGGCAGCGTGCAGCGTGAGACCGTCGGCCGGCGGGGTGAGTGCGCCGATGCGATGCAGCGGCAGGGCGAGCTCGGTGCTCAGGCGGGCGATGGCGTCGCGTTGGGCGGCCGGGGCGGTGAATAACAATTCGTAGTCGTCGCCGCCGGACAGGCAGGCCTGGCGCGCGCGGGTGGTGTCGCCACAGGCGGCGATCAGCGCGGCTTCGGGCAGTTGGGTGGCAAGGATCTGCGCGCCGACGGCGCTGGCGTCGAGAATGTGGCCGAGGTCGCCAAGCAGCCCGTCCGAGACATCGAGCATGGCGCTGGCCACGCCACGCAGCGCGACACCGAGCGCGGCGCGGGGCTGGGGGCGGTGCAGTGCGGCGAGGCAGGCGTCGCGATGGCCGGGGTCCAGCGTCAGAGCGTCGCGCAGATGCCACAGCGCCAGGGCGGCGCGGCCGGGCTGGCCGGAGACCCACAGATCGTCGCCGGGGCGGGCGCCGTCGCGGCGGATGGCGTGGCCGGTGGGGACTTCGCCGCACATCGTGACGCTCAGATTGCGGGGGCCGCGCGTGGTGTCGCCGCCGACCAGGTCCACGCCGAACGCGTCGGCGCAGGCGTAGAAACCGTCGGCAAAGGCGGCCAGCCAGTCGGCATCGGCGTCGGGCAGGGCCAGCGCCAGCAGCGCCCAGCGGGGCGTGGCGCCCATGGCGGCGATGTCGGACACATTGACCGCGAGGCTCTTCCAGCCCAGATCGGTGGGATCGGTGTTGGCAAAGAAGTGCCGCCCCTCGACCAGCATGTCGACCGACACCACCAGTTGGTGGCCGGGCGTGGTGCGCCACAGCGCCGCATCATCGCCGCCGGCTAGATCGGTGTGTCGGGTGGGGCGCGTGAAGTGGCGGCGGATGAGGTCGAATTCGGAAGTCATGGCCGAGGTGTGCGGTGGGGCTTGCAAGCATAGCGCGGTCGGCGGGCGCCCCCAAGTGTCGGCGCGCCGGAGAGGTGGCTGGATGCGCAAGGAATATGCGTTGCGTCTTGAAACGTTTGTGCAAAATAGTTTTGTTACAATGCAACATTCTTGAATCCTGATGCGCTCTTTGGCCGGCGCGGATCGGGAGGCGCGTGCAAAACGCTCAAGGTCTTTTGACCACGGCCATCTGTCGCATCCGTGCGGCTGTCATGCGGTGTCGCCGTTTCGGCGTCACGGTGTTGTCCCTGTCGCCTCGCGCCGTATTGGCGGGGTGAGTCAGAGCGTTTTGTGTGGGCTGGCGAGCGTCATTGCGTCAGCCGGCACGCGCGATGAACTCACGAGGACAAGGCATGTGTGGCATAGCAGGTGAAATAAGGTTTGACGGGGCCCTGCCCGACGCGGCGGCGCTGGGGCGGATGGTGGCAGCGCAGGAAAGCCGCGGGCCCGACGGCGCGGGTCTGGAGATGCAGCTGGGGCGGGGCTTCGGGCATCGCCGGCTGAAGATCATGGATCTGACCGAAGCGGCGCAGCAACCGATGTTCGATCCGATGCTGGGCATGGGCATCGTGTTCAACGGTGCGGTCTACAACCACCCGGAATTGCGCGCCGAGCTTGAAGGCCTGGGCTACACGTTTTACTCCCACGGCGACACCGAAGTGCTGCTCAAGGCCTACCACGCCTGGGGGCTGGACTTCGTGCAGCGCCTCAATGGCATGTTCGCCTTTGCGATCTGGGAGCGCGACAGCGGCAAAGTGGTGTTCGGGCGTGACCGCCTCGGCATCAAGCCCTTCTACTATAGCGAGGTGAAGGGCGCGCTGCGCTTCGCTTCGTCCTTGCCGGCGCTGCTCAAGGCGGGCGGGGTGGATACGGCGATCGATCCGGTCGCGCTCAACAGTTATCTGTCTTTCCATGCCGTGGTGCCGGCGCCCTACACGCTGCTCAAGGGCGTGCGCAAGCTGGCGCCGGGCACGCTGATGGTGGTGCATCCCGACGGTCGCCGGGAACAGAAAACCTTCTGGGCCATGCAGGCCGTGCGCAGCGCCGAGGACGAGGCGCGCAGCTTTGATGAGTGGTGCGAGCTGCTGCTCGAGCAGCTGCGGGCCGCGGTCAAGCGCCGGCTGGTGGCGGATGTGCCGGTGGGTGCGCTGCTCTCCGGCGGGGTGGATTCGAGCTTGATCGTTGGGCTGATGGCCGAAGCCGGGGTGCGCGACCTGCACACCTATAACGTCGGCTTTGCCGATGTGGGCGGCGAGAAGGGTAACGAGTTCGAGTTTGCGCAGATCATCGCCGACCGCTTCGGCACCCGGCATGAGCGCATCTTCGTGCCCGAGGCGCAGCTGCTGCAGCGTCTGCCCGAGGCCATCGCGGCGATGAACGAGCCGATGGTCAGCCACGACTGCATCGGCTTTTATCTGCTCTCGGAGGCCGTGTCGCGCCACACCAAGGTGGTGCAGAGCGGGCAGGGCGCCGATGAGGTGTTTGGTGGCTACCACTGGTACCCCAAGCTCGACGGCAGCACCGATGCGGTGGGCGACTACCTCGCCGCCTTCCGCGACCGAGACCATGCCGACTACCGCGATCTGGTGCAGCCGCAGTATCACGCCGAGGACTTCAGCGGCCGTTTCGTGGCCGAGCACTTTGCCCGGGCGGGGGCCGATGACCCGGTCGACAAGGCCTTGCGCCTCGATACCTCGATCATGCTGGTGGACGACCCGGTGAAGCGCGTCGACAACATGACCATGGCCTTCGGCCTGGAGGCGCGCGTGCCCTTCCTCGACCACGAGCTGGTCGAATTCGCCGGCCGTATTCCGGCGCGGCACAAGCTGGCCCACGGCGGCAAGGGCGTGCTCAAGGAAACCGCGCGAAAGGTCATTCCGGCGGCGGTGATCGATCGCCCCAAGGGCTATTTTCCGGTGCCTGGCCTCAAGTACCTGCAAGGCTCCACGCTCGATACCGTACGCGATGCCCTGCACAGCCAGGCGGCGCGTGAGCGGGGATTGTTCAATCCCGCGTATGTCGATCGCCTGCTCGCCAATCCGGGCGAGCACATCACGCCGTTGCGCGGCTCCAAGCTCTGGCAGCTCGGTCTGCTGGAGTGGTGGCTGCAGACGCACCTTGCCTGACGGACAACGGTCATGATCCGAAAACATGTCACCCGCGCCCTGCGCCCCGGCAGCCAACCGCTGCATTTGTCGGACAGCCAGCCCGACAAGCGCGACATGCCGGCCAATGTGGTGATCGAATGCGGTTGGGGACGCTGGCTGCCCGCCCAGACATACTCCGATGCGGGCGAGCTGGCCGCCGCCTTGCTCGAGGAGCGCCCCGGCCAGCGCGACATCGCCTACTACGTCGAGCGCCCGCACGTGGTGGTCGCCCAGGCGCCGCAGCAACTCTTCCTCGACCCGTCCGAGGCCTTTCGACTCGGACTTGGCGGTTATCGTGCCCAGCGGGCCGGGCGGCGCGGCTTCACGCTGCGCCGCTTGCGCACCCGTAGCGATGTGGCGGCAATCAATGCGCTCTACAGCAGTCGCAAGATGGTGCCGGTGGGCGCGCCCCAGGTCTGGGCGCAGCGGGCGGATCGACACATTACCTGGGCGCTGGCCGAGGATTTGTCTTCAGGCGAGATTCTCGGTGTGGCCATGGGTCTTGATCACGTCGAGGCATTTGCCGATCCGCAGCAGGGCAGCAGCCTGTGGTCGCTGGCGGTGGCGCCGCAGGCGGCCCACCCCGGTGTGGGCGAGGCGCTGGTGAGATACCTGGCCGAGCATTTTCATGCCCGCGGGCGTGCCTGGATGGATGTGTCGGTGATGCATGACAACGAACAGGCCATCGCGCTTTACGAGAAGCTGGGCTTCCAGCGCATCGCAGTGTTTGCGGTCAAGCGGCGCAACGCGATCAACGAGCCCTTCTATACCCAGCCGATCGACAACGAGGCCGAACTCAATCCCTACGCGCGGTTGATTACCGACGAAGCACGCAAGCGCGGTATTCATACCGAAGTGCTCGATGCGGCCAACGGCTATTTTCGCCTGGCGCTGGGCGGGCGCAGCGTGGTGTGTCGCGAGTCGCTCACCGAGCTGACCTCGGCCATCGCCATGAGCCGCTGCCAGGACAAGCGGGTGACGCTCAAGCTGTTGGGCGAGGCCGGCCTCAAGGTGCCCGATCAGCGTGTCGCCGATGGCTCGCAGGCGGATCTGGCCTTCCTCGCCAGGCACGCGGCGGTGGTGGTCAAGCCGGTGGAGGGCGAGCAGGGCAAGGGGATCAGCGTCAATGTGACCCGCGCCGACGAGCTGCTCTCGGCCATCGAGCGCGCCCGCCAGTTCTGCGACCGGGTGCTGATCGAAACCTTTTGCCCCGGACAGGATTTGCGTGTGGTGGTGATCGACTACCGCGTGGTGGCGGCGGCGGTGCGTCGTCCGCCGGTCGTGGTGGGCGATGGCGCCAGCCCGATCCGCGCGCTGATCGACAAGCAGAGCCGTCGGCGTCAGGCGGCCACCGATGGTGAATCCCGGATTCCGATGGATGACGAAACCCGCCGCTGCGTGGCCCGTCAGGGCTATACGCTGGACGACATCCTGCCGGCGCAGGTGCCGCTGACGGTTCGCAACGCCGCCAACCTGCACACCGGCGGCACGATTCACGACGTGACCGACACCCTCCATCCGGTATTGCGTCGCGACGCCGAAGCGGCCGCGCGGGCGCTGGACATCCCGGTCACCGGGCTCGATTTCATGGTGCCCGATCCGGCCGCGCCCGAGTACGTGATCATCGAAGCCAACGAACGGCCCGGCCTGGCCAACCACGAGCCGCAACCGACGGCGGAGCGCTTTGTCGATCTGCTGTTTCCGCGCACTCGCGCGCAACCCTACAACGGAGACCGCTGATGGCCCAGAAGGACTATCCCCTCGATTACGACTACCTCGAAGAAACCCTGCTTCAGCTGCTGGCGATCCCCAGCCCCGTGGGCTACACTGATGCGGTCGCACGCTACACCGCCGGCCAGCTCGAAGCCATGGGCATCCCCTACGAGATGACCCGCCGCGGTGCCATCCGCGCCACACTCAAGGGCGAGCAACCGCGTCCGGCGCGCGCCATCGTGGCGCACCTCGACACGCTGGGCGCGATGGTGCGCGAGATCAAGTCGAACGGACGTCTGGGCATTGTGCCGATTGGCCACTGGTCGTCGCGCTTTGCCGAAGGCGGGCGGCTGACGGTGTTCACCGACAAGGGCCAGGTGCGCGGGACCTGCCTGCCGCTGAAAACCTCGGGCCACGCCTTCGGCCCCGAGATCGACACCCAGCCGAGCAGCTGGGACCATGTCGAAGTGCGGGTCGACGTGCCTGCCCGCAGCGCGATGGACCTCGAAGCGGCCGGCCTGCGCGTGGGCGACACCATGGCCTTCGATCCGCAACCGGAGATCTGCCAGAACGGTTACATCGTGTCGCGCTATCTCGATGACAAAGCCGCCGTCGCCGCCCTGCTCACCGCCTGCAAGGCGGTGCAAGACGGCAAGCTGGTGCCGCCGGTCGATGTGCACCCGCTGTTCACCATCACCGAAGAGGTCGGCTCCGGCGCCTCGGCCGCGCTGCATGGCGACATCGCCGAAATGCTCAGCCTCGACATCGCCATCGCCGCACCGGGGCAGAACACCGACGAGCACGCCGTCACCATCTGCATGCAGGACATGAGCGGCCCCTTCGACTACCACCTCACCCGCAAGCTGATCGGCATCGCCGAGAAGTACAACATCTCGCACCGCCGCGACGTGTTCCGCTTCTACCGCAGCGACAGCGCCGCCGCGGTCGAGGCCGGCAACGACATCCGCACCGCGCTGATCGGTTTCGGCGCCGACGCCTCGCATGCCTACGAGCGCACCCACCGCCGTGCGCTGGCGGCCCTCACGCGGCTCACCACCTACTACCTGATGAGCAAGCCGGTGGCCCGCCGCGACGAACGCATGCTCGGCTCGCTCGACGGCTTCACCGAGCAGCTCAGCCCGGAGGACATGGTGGTGCCGAGCAACCCGCTGCCGCTACCGGGCGACTTCCTGACGCACGACCCCAAGGCCGGCGGCGAACCGGAGTAAGCGCCGCTCGCGCACAAAAAAAGGCCGCGACGATCGCGGCCTTTTTTGTCAGGCACCGGGCGGTGGGTCAGCCGCCCTTGCGCTCGGCCTCGCGGGCGGCGACTTCAAGTGGCCGCAGCTTGGCCGCGACCTTGTCCATCACACCATTCACGAAGCGGTGGCCGTCGGTGCCGCCGTAGGACTTGGCCAGTTCGATGGCCTCGTTGATCACCACTTTGTAGGGCACTTCGATGTGGCGCTCCAGCTCGTGCGTGGCCAGCAGCAGCACGGCGCGTTCGATGGGCGACAGCTCGGCCACCGTCCGGCCGATGAAGGGCGCGAACTCGGCCTCCAGCGCGCCGGTGTCGTTCAGCGTGCCGCGCAGCAAGGCGGTAAACAGATCGCCGTCGGCCTTGTCGAAACCGGGGGCGCTGCGCACCTGATCTTCAATCATGGCCAGGCTGTTGCCGGAGAGCAGGGCCTGATAGATGCCCTGCAGGGCAAATTCGCGGGCGCGGCGGCGGGCGGACTTGCTGCTCATGCCACCACCGCTCGCAGCAGATGCACCATCTCGACCGCCGTCTTGGCGCAGTCGCTGCCTTTCTCGTGCATGCGGGCCAGGGCCTGGTCGTCGTCCTCGGTGGTGAGCACGCCGTTGGCGATCGGCATGCCGGTGTCGAGGCCGACGCGGTTGATGCCGGCGGCCATTTCGTTGGAGACGATCTCGAAGTGATAGGTCTCGCCGCGGATCACCGCGCCGAGGGCGATCAGCGCGTCGAACTGCTCCGAGTCGGCCATGGTCTGCAACACCAGCGGAATCTCCAGCGCGCCGGGCACGGTGGTGATGAGGATGTCTTCGTCGGCGACGCCGAGGTTCAACAGCTCGTCCACGGCGGCCGAGAGCAGGCCCTCGCACACGTCCTGGTTGAAGCGGCTCATGACGATGCCGATGCTCAGGCCGCTGCCGTCGAGGTTCGGGGTGATTTCGGTGATGTTGTCAAAACGGGGCATGGATCAGGCCTCAGAAGAATCGTTGGAATCGGCGGCATTGCAGCCCGGGTAGTAGCCAGTCACTTCCAGCCCGAAGCCGGCCATGCTGGGGATCTTGCGTGGGCTGGCGAGCAGGCGCATCTTGCCCACGCCCAGGTCGCGCAGGATCTGGGCGCCAACGCCGAACAGGCGCGGGTCCCACTTGACGGCGGCACGCGGCACGGCCGGGTCGTTGGTGAGCTGGGCGAGCAGGTCGCGGCCGGTTTGCGGGCGATACAGCATGATCAGCACGCCGCAGCCAGATTCGGCGATGGTTTTGAGCGCCGAGTCGACCGGGAAGCTGTGGCGGTCGCTGCTGGTGTCGAGAAAGTCGATGACCGAGATCGGCTCGTGCACCCGCACCAGCGCTTCGGTGTCGGCACTGATGGTGCCGCAGGCCATGGCCAGATGGATGTCGCCCGAGGTTTTGTCTTCGAAGGCGCACAGGCGGAAGGGGCCGTGGGCGGTATCGACGGTTTTTTCGGACACGCGCTCGACCAGGTGTTCGGTGGCGGCGCGGTATTCGATCAGGTCGCGGATCGCGCCGATCTTGAGCCCGTGCTGTTTGGCGAAGGGGATCAGGTCGGGCAGGCGGGCCATCGAGCCGTCATCGTTCATGATCTCGCAGATCACCGAGGCCGGCTCCAGCCCGGCGATGGCGCCCAGATCGCAACCCGCTTCGGTATGGCCGGCGCGGATCAGCACGCCGCCGGGGCGCGCCATGATCGGGAAGATATGGCCGGGCTGTACGATGTCTTCCGGCTTGGCATTGCGGGCCACGGCGCGCTGTACGGTGAGGGCGCGATCGGCCGCCGAGATGCCGGTGGTGACGCCTTCAGCCGCCTCGATCGACACCGTAAAGGCGGTGCCGTGCGAGCTCTTGTTGCTGCGCGCCATCTGGCCCAGGCCAAGCTGGGCGCAGCGCGCCTCGGTGAGCGTCAGGCAGATCAGGCCACGACCATACTTGGCCATGAAGTTGATCGCCTCGGGCGTGACATGCTCGGCCGCGATGACCAGGTCGCCCTCGTTTTCGCGGTCTTCTTCGTCCACCAGCACGACCATGCGGCCCGCGCGGATGTCTTCAATGATTTCGGTGATCGGCGCGAGTGCGCTCACGGTGTTCTCCTGTCGGGCCGGTGGCCACGGTTCGGTGTTGTTTTTATTCGCCCTGACGCCAGGCGAGCATGCGCTCGACGTAGCGGGCGATGATGTCGATTTCGAGATTGACCCGCGCGCCCGGCGCCAGCTGCTTGAGCGTGGTGACCTCGACGGTGTGGGGAATCAGGTTGATCGAAAAATCGGTGCCAGTGACCGCATTGACGGTCAGGCTCACGCCATTGATGGTGATCGAGCCCTTGCGTGCGATATAGCCGGCCAGATCGTGCGGCGCGCGGATCACCAGCGCGTGGCTTTCGCCCACCGGTTCGAACTTGACGACCTCGCCCACGCCATCGACATGACCGGTAACGATATGCCCGCCCAGCCGGTCGTCGGCGCGCAGGGCCTTTTCCAGATTCACTTCCTGGCCGGCGGTGTCGAGGCCAACGGTGCAGTTGAGCGTCTCGCGCGAGACGTCGAATTGCGCACGGCTGCCCTCCATGCCGACGACGGTCAGGCACACGCCATTGTTGGCAATGCTGTCGCCGATGGCCACGTCGTCGAGGCCGAGCGTGCCGGTATCGACGCTGAGGCGCACGCCGTCTTCGAGGAGGGTGATCGACTGGATTCGGCCGGTTGCGGCCACGATGCCGGAGAACATGAGGTTTGCGCTGCGCTTAAAACGTTGCATTTTAACCTAGAAACGGCAGTTGACCGCTTGTGCTCCGGGGGTAACACCTTGCCTATGCGAGGGACTTACGGTATCGACAGCGATCACGAGGCCGGCGAGAACGCTGCGCATCCGATTGCACGTCTGGCGGGTCGCCTGACTGCGTTGCTTCTCCTTGCAAGGTGCAGCTTGCGCGTCGTCGCGCCTTGCCAGACAACCCGCCAGACGCACACTCAGCTGCGCTCAGCCACCGTTTCCAGGTTTGCGATTCTGGCACCGCCGCGCCGGCGGCGTTGCCGGCGGTGCCAAACGGCTGCGCGTGTCAGTTGGGCGAATGCAGCCCAACCCGGTTGCCCTCGCTGTCGATAAACAGCGCCATGTAGCCTATCTCCGGGGTGATCGGCGTCTTGGGCAGCGAGATGCTGCCACCAGCGGCGCCTACCCGGTCGAGAATGGCGCTCAGATCGTCGCCGCCGTTCAGGTACACCACCGTGCCCTGCGCGGTCGGGGTCAGGTCGGCGTGCTTGAACAGGCTGCCGCCGACCGCGCCGTCGGCATACGGCAGCACGGCCACTTCACCGCCGCACATGGGCGAAGCGTTCAGGGGCGTGTCGAGGATGGCGCCGTAGAATTGGCAGGCGCGGGGCATGTCGGATACCGGGATTTCGAACCAGTTGATGGCGTTTTTCATGAGAATTCTCCGTGAGTTGAAAGTGCCCGGCCAGTATCGCGAGGCTCTCCTGACAGCCTGGTGTCAGGAGCCCTCCGGCACGATGGGGCACTTCAAAGGAGTGAGTTGATGCGACGTGCTGACCGACTGTTCCGGATCGTGACCCTGCTCGGCGGGGCGCGGGTGATGACTGCCCGCCAACTGGCCGAGCTGCTCGAAGTGTCGGAGCGCACCATCTACCGCGATGTGGCCGACCTGATCGGCTCGGGCACGCCCATCGATGGCGAGGCTGGCGTGGGCTATCGCCTGCGGCGTGAGTACCGATTGCCGCCGTTGCATTTCTCGGAAGACGAACTGTCGGCGCTGGCGGTCGGCCTGCGCATGGTTGGCGGCTGGGCCGACCCCGCGCTCGGGCGAGCCGCTGAACTGGCGCTGGCGCGTATCGACGCGGTTATGCCGGCGGCCCGGCGCAGTCTGCGCGATGCACCGGTGATTGTGCCCGGCTTCCATGTCTCGCCCGCCATGGTGGCACCGCTGGCCAGCTTGCGTCAGGCGATGGCCAGCGCGCACAAAGTGCGTGTCGCCTATGTGCGGGCCGACGGCGAAGCCTCGCAACGTGTGCTGTGGCCGCTCGGGCTGATCTTCTGGGGCAGCAGCTGGACGCTGGGAGCGTGGTGTGAGCTGCGCGATGACTTCCGCAGCTTCCGGCTCGACCGCATTGGCGAGATCGCGATTCTGCCCGAGCGCTTCGACGCCTCGCGCGGGCGGCGCCTGCAAGACTATATTGACGCGGTCAGATGTGACTGAGGCATGCCGATGAGTCAAGACAGTGAAGCCGCGCCGCCGCCGGCGTGTGCCGGGCGCGCGGGCTTGGGCGGGACGCTGGAATTGCGGGTGCGGCGCGAGCAGTACATTGCCGATGTGCCTTTCCCCGACCCGTGCGTGATCCTGGTCACCCGGGGTCACAAGACCCTGACGGTGGGCGATCAACAGCGCGGTGCCGGTCCTGGTGAATTGCTGTTCATCAACGCCGGGGTGACAGCCGAGATGCGCAATACGCCTGACGCCGATGGCATCTATGCGGCCACCTGTGTGGCCGTGGCGCCGGACCTGGTGCGTGCGCATGCCGCCGCGCGCAAAACATTGCCCGGATCGCCGTGGCAGGCGCTGGTGCATGCCGCTGCCCAATCGACGCTGGCCGACGTGGTGCGTCACGCGGCGGCCGGCATGCTGGGTGGGCCGACGGTGTCCGACCGGCTCATCCGCCACCGACTCGAAGAGTTGCTGATCGCTCTCGATGATCTGGGCTGCTGGTGCCGGATCAGCACCGTGGCGACGGTGGCCGAGCGCGTGCGTGCCTTGCTTGCCGGCGATCCGGCCGCCAACTGGACCGCCGCCGCGGTGGCGCAACGCCTGCACATGAGCGAGGCCAGCCTGCGACGGGCGTTGCGCAGCGAGGCCAGCGGGTTCCGCGCCGTGCTTGACGATGTGCGCATGTCCACCGGACTGGCACTGATCCAGGGCAGCGCGATGAGCCTGCAACAGATCGCCAGTGAGTGCGGCTATGTCTCACCGTCGCGTTTCGCCGCGCGTTTTCGACAGCGCTTCGGCGTCACCCCGTCGAGCTTGCGACGCTGATCGGTTCTGCACAGTATCTGGCGGTTTGCGTGCAGCCGCGTGGTGGCGCATTGGCTAATATGCAAGTGTTCTTCAACGCATGGGAGTCGATGCATGTTCGCGAATACATGGAAAGCCGGAGTTTTCGGCGCCTGCGCGCTGGCCGCCAGCGCCACGGTATGGGCCGAAGGCTTCACCCTTGGCAGCCCGACGGTTGGCGACGGCCAGCGCATGGCAGAGCAGCAGGTGTTCAATGGCTTTGGCTGTGCGGGTGGCAATGTGTCGCCCGCGCTCGTCTGGCGCAATCCGCCCGAGGGCACGCAGAGCTATGCGCTCACGGTGTACGACCCCGACGCGCCAACCGGCAGCGGCTGGTGGCACTGGGTGGTGGTCAATCTCCCCGCGCAGACGACGGGCCTGGCCGCCGGTGCGGGCAACCCGCAAGGTGTCTTGCCGGCGGGTGCGCGACAGATCGGTACCGATTTTGGTGTGCCGGGCTACGGCGGACCGTGCCCGCCGCAGGGGCACGGCGTCCATCGCTACGTCTTTACGGTGCATGCCTTGAAAACCCCGCATCTGGATTTGCCGGCCAATGCCACGGCGGCGCTGGCGGGCTTCATGATACGCGCCAACAGCCTGGGCTCGGCGAGCCTGACGGCGACGTATTCGCGGTAGGGACGCGCGACGTGGTGTAGGGCCGGTTCCAGCCGGCCGCGGCGCGACACCAACCTTATCGATTCAAGACCGCATCAAGCTGGCCGGTGAAATCGTCCGCCGGCATGAAGCCGACCACGCGCTGACCGGCGATCTCGCTGCCGCCGGGGGTGAAGAAGATCATCCCTGGCGGGCCGAACAGGCCGAAGCGCTTGAGCAGGGCCTGGTCGTCGGCGGTGTTGGCGGTGACGTCGGCCTTGAGCAACAGCATCTGGCTCATGCGTGTCTGCACGGTCGGGTCGCTGAACGTGAAGCGCTCCATCTCCTTGCATGAAACACACCAGTCAGCATAGAAGTCGAGCATTACCGGCCGGGTGCTGGTGGCAATGCGCGCGTCCAGCTCGGCCACCGAGCGCACTTTCTCGAACTGCGGCGCGCTCGTGGCGGCTACGGCCTGACCGCCGCGTAGCGCGGCCAGCGGCTGGAGCGGATCGCGCGAGCCGGCCAGCGCGCCGATCAGCATGGCGGCGCCGGCAAGCAGCGCGATGACCCCCACGCCTTTCCAGAAGCGACGCCAGCTGTGCGCGTTGGGCGGTAGCGGATCGAGTGCATGCAGGAAGATGCCGGAGAACACCAGCAGGGCCCCCCAACCGAGCATGGGCACCACGGCCGGCACCACCGGCGAGATCATCCACACCGCCAGCGCCAGCAGCATCATGCCGAAGGCTTTCTTGACCCCTTCCATCCACGGCCCGGCCTTGGGCAGCACCGAGCGTGCGGCGACGCCGACAGCGATCAGCGGCGCGCCCATGCCCAGCGCCATGACGAACAGCGCCACGCCGCCGAGCACCGCGTCGCCGGTCTGCGCGATATAGAGCAGCGCGCCGGCCAGCGGGGCGGCCACGCAGGGGCCGACGATCAGTGCCGAGAGCACGCCCATGATCACCACGCCACCGAGCGAGCCGCCTTTTTCGTGGCTGGCGGTGTCGGACAATCGGCTTTGCAGGGCGGTGGGCAGTTGCAACTCGTAAAAGCCGAACATCGACAGTGACAGCACCACGAAAACCAGTGCGAAGCTGCCCAGTACCCAGGCGTTCTGCAGGGCGGCCGAGAGCAGTGTGCCCGAGATGCCCGCCGCCACGCCCGCCAGCGCGTAGGTGACGGCCATGCCCAGCACATAGGCGAGCGACAGCACCAGGGCGCGGGTCTTGGTGATCTTGTGGCCGTGGCCGACGATGATGCCGGAGAGGATCGGGATCATCGGGAAGGTGCAGGGCGTGAAGGCCAGCAGCAGCCCGAAGCCGAAGAAGGAAACGAGAATCAGCGGCACGCTGGCGCCGGTGAACAGGCGGGCGATGCGGCCGGATTCGTCACCGCCGCCGGTCGTCGATACGCTGGCGACTGGCGCGGCGATGGCGGCAGCGGCCGGCGTGTCCATGGCCGGCGCGGGCGTTTTGCCACCGATGCCAAGCTTTTGCAACCAGCCGCCGGTGGCGGTGGGGGCGACCGTCTTGGTGAGGTCGACGGTCAGTGTCTGCGGGGTGGGCGGATAGCACACGCCGATGTCGGCGCAGCCCTGGCTGATGACGGTCAGCTCGAACTGACGGACGTCGGCCGGCGCCGTCACCGGCAGGGTGAAGATCAGCTCGTCGCGATAGGTTTCTACTTCGCCGAAGAACTCGTCGTTTTTCTTCTTGCCCGGCGGCAGGGCCGGGGTGCCGACCACCACGGATTCGGGCTCGGTGCGGAACTGGAACTTGTCCTTGTACAGATAGTAGCCATCGACGATCTCGAAGCGCACTTCGAGCTGGTCGGGGGCGAGCGTGCCGACGCTGGCGCGGTAGGCCTGTTCGGGCGGGAGGAGTTCTTGCGCCTGCGCGGGGCCGAGCAGGCCGAGCAGCAGCAGGAGCGGGGCGAGGAGGCGGATCATGTGAGGGTCAGGCGTCCGGGGTGGTTTCAGTGCGTACCCAGTCGAGGTAGCCGGGCAGGCCGTGCGTAACAGGGACTGCAACGATTTCAGGAAGTTCATATGGATGCTGCGCACGGATCGCCGCCTCGAGCGCGTCATAGCGCCCGGCGGTGGTTTTGATGAGCAGCGGCACCTCGGTGGCGGTCTCGATCGCGCCCTCCCAGCGATACACCGAGCTGGCCGGGGCGAGCACGTTAACGCAGGCGGCCAGTCGTGCCTCGATCAGGTGGGCGGCCAGCGCGTGGGCGCTGTCGGCGTCGGGCAGATTGGTGAGTACCAGCAATACGGGGGCGGTCATAGCAACCTCATTTGAGCAGGCGGCGACGGGTGAGTGACACCGCCAGCCAGAAGCCGACGGCGGCATAGGCGGCCATCACCGCCAGATGCGGCAGTACGGCCGTGGGCAACTCACCGAGCATCAGCGGCCGGGCGATGGCGATGGCGTGGGCCAGTGGCAGCATCTGCGCGCCAATCTGCAGCGCGGCGGGGAGCTGGTCGAGCGGAAAGAACACGCCCGAGAGCAGCGCCATCGGCGTGATGAACAGGGTGAAGTAGTACATGAAAAAGTCGTAGTTCGGCGCCAGCGCGGTGACCACCAGCCCCATGGCGGCGAAGGTCAGGCCGATCAGGAAGATCAGCGGCACTACGCCGAGCGTCAGCGCGCTGCTGGTGAAGCCGAACAGCGTTACCACCAGCAAAATGGCGGTGCCCGACAGCGCCGCCTTGCTGGCTGCCCACACCATTTCGGCCAGCACGATGTCGTCCAGCGCCAGCGGGGTGTTCATCAGACCCTCCCAGGTGCGCTGCACATGCATGCGCGAGAAGGCGGAGTAGAGCGTTTCGAAACTGGCGGTGTTCATGCACGAAAAGCACACCATGCCGGCGGCCAGAAAGTGCACATAGGGCACGCCATCGACCGTCTTGACCAGTGCGCCGAGGCCGTAGCCCAGGCCGAGCAGGTAGATCATCGGGTCGGCCAGATTGCCCAGCAGCGACGGCAACGCGAGCTTGCGCCACACGCGAAAATTGCGCGACCACACCGACGCAAAGCGCCAGGACAGGCAAGGCAATCGGAAGTGGGCGGCAGGGGCAGACATGATCCGGCGGTCGGCGGGAGACGGGCTGATTATAATCGCCCTGTGTTGATTGCCCTTGAGATGGCTCAGACCTTGATGACTGATACGCCCACCCCCCACGGCGCCGAAGCCTCGCCGCTCGGCCGCAGCACCGCCTACCGCAACACCTACGCGCCGGAGCTGCTGTTTCCGGTCGATCGCGCGCCCAAGCGGGCCGAGATCGGCGTGGGCGAGACGCTGCCCTTTCATGGCGAGGACCTGTGGAACGCCTATGAGCTGTCGTGGCTGAATGCGCGCGGCAAGCCGGTGGTGGCGATGGGCGAGTTTCGGGTACCTGCGGTGTCGCCGTGCTTGATCGAATCCAAGTCGCTCAAGCTGTATCTGAATTCGTTCAACGCCAGCCGCTTCGACGACATGGCCGAGGTCGAGGCGGTCATTGCGCGCGATTTGAGCGCGGCCGCCGGCGCGCCGGTGTCGGTGGCACTGCAGTCGCTGCATGTGGCGTCTCGTCAGGTGACCAGCCTGCCCGGCACGCTGATTGACGATCTGGAGGTGGATATCGTCGACTATCACCCCGCACCGTCGCTGCTCGGCGCGGACGCGGGTGCCGCGCCGGTGTCCGAAACCCTGGTGTCGCATCTGCTCAAGTCGAATTGCCTGGTTACCGGCCAGCCCGACTGGGCGACGGTGTATGTGAACTACACTGGTGCGCCTATCGACCGCGCCGGCCTGCTGCGTTACATCGTGTCCTTCCGCGAGCACAACGAGTTTCATGAGCAGTGTGTCGAACGCATGTTTTGCGATCTGATGGCGCGCTGCGGGCCGAGCCGGCTCGAGGTGTGGGCACGCTACACCCGCCGCGGCGGGCTGGACATCAACCCGTGGCGCAGCAGCGTGGCGGGCGCGCCGCCGCTCAACCAGGGCGATCCGCGCCAATAGGGCGGGTCAACGTTTTTCCTTGCCGCCCGTTGAGGGGGCATGGCCTTTGAAAGGATGAACCGTATGAAGCTCAAGCGATGCTTGCAGGGAATGGCCGTGGCGGGGCTGAGTGCGTTGCTGGCGCTGCCCGCGCCCGTGCTGGCGGATCCGCCCTCTCACGCCCCCGCCCACGGCTGGCGCAAGAAGCATGACCCCGACTACATCGGCTACACCGGCCGCAAGTGGACGCGCGACTACGGCATTCTCGAGGGCCGCTGCAGTACCGAGGCGGTGGGTGCGGTGCTCGGCGGCGTGGTCGGCGGCGCCATCGGATCGACTATTGGTCGAGGCGATGGCCAGCGCATTGCCATCGTGCTGGGCACCGTGATCGGCTCGGTGGTCGGCGCCAGCGCGGCGCGCGAACTGGGCGATGTGGACCGCGCCTGCCTGGGCCATGCGCTGGAACTGAGCGCCGACCGGCATCGGGTGCGCTGGCACAATCCGGACACCGGGGTCGATTACCTGCTCAGCCCGGTGCGTAGCCTCAAGCGCGACGGGCAGCCGTGCCGCGAGTTCGATCTCACCGCGGCGGGCAAGACGCATCGGCGCCTGGCTTGCGCGCAGGGCGATGGCCGTTGGCAGATGCGTTGAGCCCCGCGCTCAGCGGCCGGCGCGCGGGCTGCCGTCGCTGTTGACGCCGGCGGTGAGCACAAAGCGCATGGCCGCCTCGCGCGACATGTCGATCGGGGTCAGCTGCTCCGTTGGCACCAGCAGGGTGTAGCCGCCGATCTGGTAGCTCATCGGGAAATACACCGCCACTTCGCCCTCTCCGCCGATGCCGTCTGGCAGGCCGGTGAAATCGCTGCGCATGACGAAACCGATGAGGCGCACCGAGCTGCCCGGCAGCGTGAAGGCGACCACCTTGAGCTCATTGGTGGTGTCTTCCTTGGTGGCGAGGGCGAAGAAATCGCGAAAGGCGGAGTAGATCGACTTGACCATCGGCACCGCCAGCACCGCGTCCTCCAGGCGATGAAAGACCGCCCGGAACACCCACGCCCGCATCAGCAGGCCGACCGCCAGGATCACCCCCAGCCCGATCACGACGCCGGCGCCGGGGATCTGCAACACCTCGCCGGTCTCGGAGTCGCGCAGTGATTCGGGCAGGAGCGCGAGCAGGGTGTCGCCGAAGATGGTTTCGGCGGTGTTGAAGATCCAGGCCAGCAGGTACAGCGTGGCGGCAATGGGGACGACGGCGAGCAGGCCGCTGGCGAAGATCTTGCCGAGGGTTTTCATCATGCCGGTCTCCGTTCAGTCGCGCAGGTCGCGGCCGGTCAGCTTGAGGAACACGTCTTCCAGGTTGGCCGGGCGGTGCAGGTAGCGCAGGGTGGTTTGCTGCGCCAGATGGGCGAGCAGGGCGGCGGTGTCGTCGACATAGCAGAAGGCGGTGTCGCCGCTCAGCTCACAGCGCACCGACAGCGGTTCGCCATGGGTGCACACCCAGGCGGCCATGCCGTCGGGCCAGTCGCCATAGACCTCGACCACATGCGGCTCGATATGCGCGGCGATGACTTCGCGCGGGCTGCCCGTGGCCAAGATGCGGCCGTTGTCCATGATCGCCAGCCGGTCGGCCAGGCGCTCGGCTTCGTCCATGAAGTGGGTGGTCAGCAACACGCTGGTGCCCTCGGCCACCAGCTGCTTGAGCCGCCGCCAGATCAGGTGCCGGGCCTGCGGGTCCAGCCCGGTGCTGGGCTCGTCGAGCAGCAGCAGCTCGGGGCGGTTGACCAGGGCGCGGGCCAGGGTGAGCCGGCGCTTCATGCCGCCGGAGAGGTCCTGGATGCGCGCATCGGCCTTGTGCGCCAGCCCGGCAAAGGCGAGCAGCGCCGGGGTACGCTCGCGCAAGGTGGCGGTGTCGATGCCGAAGTAGCGGCCGAAGACCCGCAGGTTTTCGGTGCAGGTGAAGTCGGGATCGAGGTTGTCGAATTGCGGCACCACGCCGACGCGTCGGCGCGCTTCGCGGGCGCGCTCGGGCACGGGTTCGCCGCACAGGGTGATCTGGCCAGCGTCGGGCATGGTGAGCCCCAGCGCGCAGCGCAGGGTGGTGGTTTTGCCGGCGCCGTTGGGGCCGAGCAGAGCGAAGCACTCGCCCGGCGCGACGCTCAACGATAGATCATTGACCACCGTCTGTTCGCCATAGCGTTTGACCAGGCGCGCGATTTCTAGCGGCGAGCTGGCGCCAGGGCGTGCTGCCGCCATGCTTGTGCTCAGCCGGGCGGGCGGGTGCTGACGAAGCTGTCGCGTTCGCCGATGCTCGCCTGGAAGGCCTTCAGACGCGGATAGTGCTCGCGCCAGTTGAGGCTGGCGGCGCGCAAATCGAGATACTCCAGCGCGCAGCCGACTGCCACATCGGCCAGACTGATGCGATTGCCATGGAAAAACTCGCCGCTCAGTTGCTCCTCGAGCCGGCTCAGCGCGCGCCCGATTTTGTCGAACTGGCGGTCAATGCTGCTTTGCATGCGCGCCTCCGCGGGACGCAAGGTTTCCAGGTAGGCGAGTACGGTCGCGTCGAGAATGCCGTCGGCCAGCGCCTCGGTCTGGCGGACCCGGACTGCGGGCAAGCCGTCCTGTGGGATGAAATGCGGCGGGATGTCGAGGGCTTCGAGGAAGCCGGCGATGACCGGCGAGTCGAAGAAGGCTTCGCCCTCGTCGGTTTCGAGCACCGGCACCTTGCCCAGCGGATTGAGCGCCGGCACCGAGGTGGCGGTCTCCCAGGGGGAGTCCACCACCAGATCGCAGGGGATGTGTTTTTCTGCCAGCAGGATGCGGATCTTGCGGGCGTAGGGGCTGGTGAGCGAGGCGGTCAGTTTCATGGCGGCGTCCGGTTACAGGGGAGCCCAGCGCTGCGTGATGAGATCCCGGATGTGATGCAGCTTGCCGTGGAAGAAGTGGTCGGCGCCGGGCACCACGATGATCGGCAGCACCTGCGGCCGCGCCCAGTCGAGCACATTGGTGAGCGCCACGGTTTCGTCCTGCTCGCCATGGATGACCAGGGTGTCGGCCGGCACGGTTTCGGTGGTGTATTGGCGCGCGCCGGTGACTTCACCGGTGGCCAGACCGACCAGCACCATGCGCTTGATCGGCGTGACGCCCTCGGCGAGGCGTTTGGCCACGCGGGTCTGCACGAAGCCGCCAAACGAGAAACCGCCGAGCGCCAGCGGCAGCATGCCCCAGCGCGAATGTGCCCAGGCAATCACCGATAGCATGTCTTCGGTTTCGGCAATGCCGTGATCGTGCGTGCCTTCGCTCTTGCCAACGCCGCGGAAGTTGGGCCGCAGCGTGGCATAGCCCAGATCGCGCAGCGTGCGCGCCAGCGTGTGCGCCACTTTGTTGGTATTGGCGCCGCCGAACAGCGGGTGCGGATGCGCCACCAGGGCGATGCCGCGCACCTCGGCTGGGGCGTCGATCAGCACCTCGATGCTGCCGTCCGGCCCGTTGAGCAGGGCGGATTCCGTGGGTAGGGGTTTGCTCATGGCCTCACCTCAGATGCGCAGGCGCTCAACCACGCGCCCGCCGACCAGATGTTCGTTGACGATTTCGTCGATGTCTTCCTTGTCGACATAGGTGTACCAGACCTCTTCGGGGTACACGACCATCACCGGCCCCTCGTCGCAGCGATCGAGACAGCCGGCCTTGTTGATGCGCACCTTGCCCTTGCCTTTGAGGCCGAGCTTGGCGATGCGGTCTTTGGCGTAGGTTTGCAGCTCGCTGGCGCCGTGGGCGTTGCAGCAGGTGTCGCCGGCTTCGCGCTGATTGCAGCAGAAAAACACGTGATGCGAAAAATAGCTCATAGGGCGGGTCTCCGGTCAGTGCCGACCATTATAGCCATGCGTTGCGCCCGGTTTCAGTGGGGGCTACCCCGACGCAGATTGACCGCGCTCAGATAGGCCAGCGCCAGAAACGGCCACAGGCTGGCGACCAGATGCGTGAGTCCGTTGAAGTTCAGGAAGTGGCCCTGGTTGATCAGCGTTTGGTTGAAGCTCAGATATGGGTTTTCGGGCGCCAGATTGACCAGCACCGTGCCGGCCAGCAAGGCGATCGCCGCCAGCATCTGGCGCAGGCCGTGGGGCAGCGCCAGGGTCGTGGCCAGCACCGGCAGGCCGGCGCCGAGGCCGGCAATGGCGCCGGGCGTCAGCCACAGCAGCGGGCGTGGCGGCAGGTAGAAACTGGTGGCTGCCAGCGTGCGTGCGCCCAGACCGAGGCAGATCAATACCACGATGGTGAGCGAGAAGCGTTGCAGGCTGGCGCGTGCGACCAGGCCGATCGCCACCAGATGGGTGGCGACGATCGCCGCCTCCAGACGCATGAAGCGTTCCGGGCTGAAGGGCAGCGGCGCGGGCAGGTCGAACAGCCGGCGCAGGTCGCCCACCGAAAACAGCAGGGTCTCGGGCGAGAGTTGGGCGAGCAGCCACAGCGCCAGCAACACCACGCCCAGATCGCCAAGATGGCCGTCCAGAATGCGTTTGTCATGCCATTGGTGCAGCCAGCCGCGGGTATCGAAAATCCGTTGGCCGAGGGCCGCACCGATCAGCGCGCCAAGCAGTCCGCCCAGCAGGTTGGCGCCCAGGTCGACATTGGACGCCACGCGGGTGGGCAGGAAGTTCTGCAGGGTTTCGAGCGACAGGCTCAAGGCGCCGCACACCAGCACGCTCAGCACCAGCGCGCGCAGCCGCGACCAGCGTTCGGGCCAGGCCGCCGTCAGCACGAAACCGAGCGGAATGAAGCCGAGTACGTTGAGGATGATGTCCTCAACCCGGTAGTACTTTGGCCAGGGCGCGTGGAGGAAGTCGAACAGCGGCAGCCCATGCGACTTCCACCCGGTGAAGGGGTGGAGGCAGGCATAGGCGATGAGCAGCCCGTAGGCCAGCGTCAGATAGCGGGGGAGCTGGGTGGATGCGCGCACTCGTCGGGCGGTCGGCGACCGGACAGCGAAGATGCACCGATTGTACGCGCAGCGGCCCGCTGAGGCGGGCCGGCGGTGATTCAGGTAGTCGGTGTGCTCAGGCGAGGCGTCTTGAAACGGGCCAGCACGGTGGCCGGTTTGGCAGCGGCGATGAGCGCGTCCCAGTCCACTGCGTCGAGGGTGTTCTTGACCAGCAAGCCGATGTCAGTGTCGCCTTCCATGATCAGACGGCGGCTGAAGAACAGGGTGTCGGCGTCTTCTTCGCGCAGGGCCAGGGCGAGGTAGTCGCGGGTGGCGGCACGCAGGGTGAGGTCGGCCTTCTGGCGGTCAAAGCGCGGGCGGAAACCGCGCGCCGACAGCGTAAAGCGCAGGCTCAACCCGGCGTCGGTGACGTCGAGCTGGAGGCGCTTGCCAGTCAGCGGTTCGAGGTCATCCTTGGGCAGGATGCGGCCGAGCGCGAGATTCAGCGCACCGACCAGCGCCAGCGTGGGCGGCAGTTGCGGCAGGCGGGCGACCACACGGCCGACGACGGGGGGCACACGAAAGGCGGGGATGCTGGCCATGGATATCTCCGTGAAGTCGCGCTCAGGCGGCGGCAACGTATTGTTCGAGGCCCGGCTTGCCATGCCAGAAGCCATTGCAGGGCGCCTCGGGCATGAGCGCCTGGGACTGCGCGAAGGCCTCGGTGGGCGCAATCTCGCCGTCGATGGCGCGGCGGAACAAGGCCAGCAGCTCGGCCATGTGTTCAGACTGCGGCAGCACGCGCAGCACATCGACGCCGGAGGCCTGGAGCGCCGGCAGGTCGCCGAGCAGGTTGTAGACCTTGGCCGATTGGGTCTGGATGCCGTTGAGCGTCAGGAAAGCTTCGCCCTCGCGGGTTTTGAGCGGCATGCCTTCGGCGTGCTGCAGGCAGCGGAACTCGCAGGTGTCTTTTTGCAGATTGAAGTGCCGGGCGGTAAAGCAGCGCGCCGAATAGGCCAGCGGCAGGCGGCCATAGGCGGTGACTTCGACCTCGGGGCGCACCGCGCAGCCGGCGAGCAGGCCGTCCATGGCTTCGCGTGCCATCTCCGGTGGCACGGCCCAGCGGGTGGCGCCCTGTTCGGCGAATACGTCCATGGTGGCGGGGTTGAAGACATTCAGCGTCGGCCCGGCGACCCAATGCTTGTGGCCGGCACGGATCAGCGCCTGTACCGCGGCCATGTCATTGGCCTCGACCCGGAAGTCCGGCTGGCCGACGAGTTTGCGCAGCACTTTGAGGTCCGATTCGGATTCGATCAGCACCAGCGAGGAAAACACCACTTCCTTGCCGGCCTCGGCCAGCACGTGGGCGACGTCGAACCAGTCTTCGAGGCGCATCTCGTGGCGGCGCGAGCACACCGATTCACCCACATAGACGATGTCGACGGGCGAGTCGGCCACATCGGCGTAGAAATCCATCATGGCCTGACGTGGCCAGTAGTATTGGTGCGGTCCGAGCGCGAGTTTCATGGGCACGACTTATTTCCAGGGGCGATAGTAGGCGCCGAGCGTATGGCTCTGGCCTTCGGAGACATTGTTCAGCGCGGTCATCCACTCGGGCTGGACGGCGAAGCGATCGCCGTCGGTCTTGAGCCGGTCGATGGCGGCGCGCCACACGCGGGTGACCTGCTGTACATAGGCGGGGCTGCGCTGGCGACCTTCGATCTTGATGGCGCGCACGCCGGCGCGGGCCAGATCGGGCAGTAGCTCCAGCGTGTTCAGGCTGGTCGGCTCTTCGATGGCGTAGTAGGTGTCGTCACCGACCGCAAAGCGGCCCTTGCACAGGGTAGGGTAGCCGGCGCGCTCGTCGTCGCTGAAGCGATCGATGAGGATGCCGTTGAGCCGGGTTTCCATGCCCTTGGCGGTCTGCTCCCAGCGCACATGCTTGCCCGGCGAGCAGGCGCCATTGCAGTTGGGCGATTCGCCTGTGGCGTAGGCCGACAGTGAGCAACGCCCCTCAACCATCACGCACAGCCCACCGAAACCGAAGACTTCGATCTCGACCGGGGTCTTCTTGATCACATGCTCGACTTGCGGCAGCGACAGCACCCGCGGCAAGACCGCGCGCTGGACGCCGAAGTGCTCGTGATAGAAATTGATGGCTTCGTAGCTGGTCGCCGAGCCCTGCACCGACAGGTGCAGGCGCAGCGCCGGATGCGTGCGGTTGGCGTAGCGCATCAGGCCCGGGTCGGCCAGGATCACTGCATCGACGCCCATGTCGGCGGCCGTGTCGATGGTTTTTGTCCACTCCGGCCAGTTGCCGGCTTGCGGATAGGTGTTCAGCGCCAGCAGCACCTTGCGGCTGCGATCATGCGCGTAGCGAATGCCCTCGCGCATGCTGGCGTCGGTAAAGTTCAGGCCGGTGAAGTTGCGCGCGTTGGTGGCGTTCTTGAAACCGACGTAAACACAGTCGGCGCCGGCGTCGACGGCGGTCTTCAAAGCGGGCAGGCTGCCGGCGGGGCAGACGAGTTCGATCGGGTGGTTGGCAGTCATGGCGGCAGCAAGAAAAAGTGCCGCCAGAGTCTAGGGCCTGATAGAGAAATTAGGATTGATACGTGTCAATAGCGCCAGCGCGGTAGCACAGCGCGGGAAAGCACAAGGCCCACGCCGAAGCGTGGGCCTTGTGCAGAAGCCGTCAGATCGGCGCCAAACGTGCGCCGAGCGCCGGATTTACTGCTTGCGGCGGGACAGACCCAGGCCGACCAGTGCCAGACCGGCCAGCACCAGGGTGCCGGGTTCCGGTACCGGGTTGGTCACGGAGCCCTCGGGTACGGCCGAGAAGCGCAGCGTGCCACCAACGTTCAGAACTTCACCAAAGCCGTCGCCGAAGAAGGTCACGGAGGTGAAGGTGCTGGTGTCGTCGATGGCGCCGATGAAGTTGGTGAAGCTCTGGGCGGCGGCGTAACCCGGGTTGTCGGTCGCGGTCAGGGCGTTGGCGGTCAGGAAGGCCTGGCCGCCGTCGAAGGCGATCCACAGGCCCGAACCGGTCGAGGGCGTGCCCACCGGGCGAGTGCCGGACATGCAGCAGGTGGCCCAGTCACCAACTTCAAAGCCCAGGGCATTGATGGCAGAGGAGAAGGTGAAGGTCACGCCGGAATTGAAGCCGGGGATGGTTTCGCCGCCGTCTTGCGGATTGATGTTGATCATACCGCCGGTGGTTGTTATGCCGCCGCTGGTGTAAGGGCCGCGGAAGCTGGCGGCGCTGCCGTCGGGGCGGGTAATGGTTACGGTCGCCGGATTGCCACCCAGGTCGGTGTAGTTATACACGCTGGTGCCGCTCACGATTTGCGCCGTTGCAACCGTCGAGCCGGTCAGTGCTACGGTGGAATCGAACTGGCTGATGCCGTTGGCGATGGTGTCGTTGAAGACGTTCGGCAGGGCGAATGCCGACGCGGAGGCGGTCATTACGCCAATGGCGAGGGCGGACTTGAGTGAGGTCTTGGACAGCATTATGGGCTCCTTGCGTGATTATTAATGCGACGAGCCGGTTTAAGCAAAAGTCGAGCCAGGCTGAATAATCGTTTTGTTTCAGTCGGTTGGCATGGCTTTCTCGATATGCCTATGCCCTAATGTAAAAAAGACCGACGCCATTGTTGGGCGTCGGCCTCATTGTGGCGGCGTGCGGGCAGATCAGTAAGCGCGCTGTTGCCGACCGACCAGTCCGCCGATCAGCATGCCGACTGCACTGACGCACAGGCCGGCCAGTTGCGGCGGGATGATGCCTTCGGGGGCGATGAATTCGAGCGCGATCCAGGTGGTGAGGCCGAAGACGATGGCCAGGGCGGCGCCGAGGTTGTTGGCGCGGCGCCAGTAGAGACCAGCGGCGAGCGGAACGAAGGCGGCGGCGAGGGTGACCTTGTAGGCGTTCTCGACCATTTCGTGGATGGTGCTTTCGGTCTGCATGGCGTAGCCGGTGACGATGATGGCGAAGACCACCACGGTGACGCGGGTCAGTTGCAGGAAGGCGCGGTCGCTGAGCTTGGGCATGAAGCCGCGCAGGATGTTTTCCGAAAAGGTGACCGACGGGGCGAGCAGGGTGCCCGAGGCGGTACTCATGATCACCGACAGCAGGGCGCCGAAGAAGATGACCTGGGCGGTGAATGGCATGTGGTTGAGGATCAGGTTCGGCAGGATGAGCTGCGAGTCCTCCGACATGTAGCGTTCGACCAGTGCCGGGTCGATCTGCACCGCCGAGTAGGCAAGGAAGAGCGGGATGCCGGCGAACAGGAAGTAGGCGATGCCACCGAGCACTGTGCCGTTGACCGCCACGTTTTCGCTGCGCGCGGAGTTGGCGCGCTGGTAGACGTCCTGTTGAGGGATCGAGCCGAAGGCCATGGTCAGCAGCGTGGCAATCCAGGCGATGATGGCGCCGATGTTGGCCTCGGGCAGCCATTCGAACTTGCCGGCTTCAGCTGCGTGGCGGATGACCTTGCCCGCGCCGCCAGCCAGGTCGGACACCTCAAAGGCGATGTAGAGCAGGCCGAGCACGATGACGATCATCTGGATGAAGGTGGTGATGGCGACGGACCACATGCCGCCGAGCAGCGTGTAGGCGAGCACCACCGTGGCGCCGATCATCATGCCCTGATTCATGCTGATGCCGCCTTCGGTCAGCACGTTGAAGACCAGGCCGAGGGCGGTGATCTGTGCCGACACCCAGCCCAGATAGGACACCACGATGCACATCGAGAGGATCAGCTCGGTGGTGCGGTTGTAGCGTTTGCGGAAGAAGTCGCCGAGTGTGAGCAGGTTTTGCCGATACAGGCGGCGAGCGAAGAACAGGCCGAACAGGATCAGGCAGATCGAGGCGCCGAGCGGGTCGGAGATCAGTCCGTGAAAGCCTTCTTCGAGGAAGGTGGCCGAGATGCCAAGCACGGTTTCGGCGCCAAACCAGGTGGCAAACACCATGGCGACCACGACGTACATCGGCAGATTGCGGCCAGCGAGGATGTAGTCCTTCGCGTTGTGGACGCGCATGGCGGCCACCAGGCCGACACCGATGGACAGGGCGAGATAGGCAGCGACAAGCCAGAGCAGCATGGCGGTGGGCTCCAGAGCAGATGCGGATAGGCGGGGCCGGCTTTTGCTGTGGTCGCCCCGATCATTTTTTTCGGCGCGATTTTAGCAATGATGCCCTGGCAGGGGGCGGTTTTTTTACCGCATCGTGCCGGGATCGTTGGAGATCATGCCGCGATCATCAGCTACCGACGAGGCGCCATAGCTCAAGCGCCAGCAGCGCGGCCAGCAGGGTGCCGACCACGGTGAGCCCCAGGCTCTGCCGACGCTGGGCCTGCGCCAGACGCGCCATGTCGCGTCGGGCCGATTCGATGCGGTCGGGCGTGCTGAGCGCGTGGTGGATCAGGCGGGGCAGTTGCGGCAGGGTGGTGGCCCAGTAGGGCGCTTCTTCCTTGACATGACGGACAAGCGCGCTGAATCCGACCTGGTTGCCCATCCAGCGCTCCAGGAAGGGTTTGGCGGTGGTCCACAGATCCAGCTCCGGGTCGAGCTGCCGGCCCAGGCCTTCAATATTGAGCAGGGTTTTTTGCAGCAGCACGAGCTGCGGCTGCACTTCCATCTCGAAGCGGCGCGCGGTCTGGAACAGGCGCAGCAGGGTCTTGCCGAAGGAGATGTCTTTCAGCGGCTTGTCGAAGATCGGCTCGCACACCGCGCGGATGGCCGATTCGAATTCGTCCACCCGGGTGTGCGCCGGCACCCAGCCGGCGTCGATGTGCGCCTGCGCCACACGCTTGTAGTCGCGCTGGAAGAAGGCCAGAAAGTTCTGCGCCAGATAGTTTTTATCGACATCGGTGAGCGTGCCCATGATGCCGAAATCGAGTGCGATGTAGCGCCCGTCGGCATGCACGAAGATGTTGCCCGGATGCATGTCGGCATGAAAGAAACCGTCGCGGAACACCTGGGTGAAGAAGATCTCGACCCCCGCACGCGACAGTGCCGACAGGTCGGTGCCCTGCGCCAGCAGCGCCGGGGTGCGCGAAATGGGCACGCCATGCATGCGTTCCATCACCATCACCGATTTGCCGCAGTAGTCCCAATACACCTCGGGCACCACCAGCAATTTGGAGTCGGTGAAATTGCGCCGCAGCTGCGAGCAGTTGGCCGCTTCGCGCATCAGGTCGAGCTCATCGCGCAGGTGCTTGGCGAACTCCGCTACCACCTCGCGCGGCTTGAGCCGGCGGCCTTCGGGCCACAGGCGGTCGAGCAAGGTGGCGCCGGCGTCGAGCAAGGCCATGTCGTGGGCAATGACGCGTTCGATGCCCGGGCGCAGCACCTTGATCGCCACTTCGGTGCCGTCCTGCAGGCGGGCAAAGTGCACCTGCGCCACCGAGGCCGAGGCCACCGGCGTGCGTTCAAACTCGGCAAAGACCTCGTCGACCGGCCGGCCGTAAAGCTTCTCGATGACCGCAATGGCCTCGGCACTGGGGAAGGGCGGCACCCGGTCCTGCAGCAGGGCCAGTTCCTCGGCGATATCCAGCGGCAGCAGATCGCGCCGGGTGGACAGCATCTGGCCGAACTTGACGAAGATCGGGCCGAGCGATTCGAGCGCACGGCGCAAGCGCACCGCACGCGGTTCGGAGAAGCGGCGCCAGAAGAACACGATGCGCCACAGACGCACCAGCTGACCGCTGCGGTCGGCGGTGAGGACCATGCGATCGAGTCCGAAGCGCAGGCTGACGATGACGATTTTGGCGAGACGCAACAGACGCACGGGCGAGGGCCAACAAAAGCAAAAGCGCAATTGTGCCCCAAACACCCCCTCATGGGCGCGCCGCGTCGGCGCGGCTGGCGCGGATATCGCGGCTTGATACAAAGTGTCGCCTTGCTCTGAGGGGACCACATGCTTTAATCAGAAGAAGCCATCGTCATGACCGGGGCCGGCCTGTGCCTGTCCGATGATGCTGGAAGCGAGGTTTTGTCATGAGCAAGCGCGCTTTAACCATTGGCATCAACGACTACCCCGGCACCGACGGGGATCTGTCGGGATGCATCAACGACGCCCAGGATTGGGCTGCCGTGCTGGGCGGCAAAGGCTATGCGGTCACCAGCCTGCTCGACGAGGCGGCCACACGCGACGCCATGGTCGACAAAATCGGCGATCTGATTACCGGTGCGGCCAAGGGCGATTCGCTGATCATCACTTATTCCGGCCACGGCACCTGGGTGCCCGACCGCTCCGGCGACGAGGTCGATGGCCGTGACGAGGCGCTGTGCCCGCACGATATCGGCGACGGCAAGATCCTGCTCGACGACGACCTGCGCACGCTCTTCGACCAGCGCCCCGCCGGCGTGCGCGTGGTACTCATTTCCGACAGCTGCCACTCCGGCTCGGTCACCCGCGGCGACGAGGCCGACCTCGACCCCGGCCTGCCGCGCGCCCGCTTTCTGCCGCCGGCCAGCTGGATGAGCCTCAGCGCACTCGCCGCCACCCGCAGCCGGCCGTCCTCATTGATGGGCGGCATGACCCGCGCCGGTGGCGACCTGCTGCTGGCCGGCTGCCGCGACACCGAGTTCAGCTGGGACACCCAGTTCCGTGGCCGCCCCAACGGCGCTTTCACCTACTACGCCATCAAGAGTCTGCACACCCTGCTGCCGGGGGCCAGCTATCAACAGTGGTTCCGCGCCATCAGTCACTACCTGCCATCGACCCGCCTGCCGCAGACGCCGCAAATTTTCGGCTCGCGCACCGCCCGTCACTTCGAACTCTTCTCCTGACCCCGCCCCGCCAAGGACTCCGCCCATGCCCATCGACCCGCGTTTCCGTTTCAGCGGTGCTGCCGCCACTGCCCGCCAGCCCCGCACCGATCAGGTGAGTGTGACCTCGGCGCAGCGGATCGTGCCGGGGGTGGCGCGAGGTGGTGAGTCGACGACCGAGATCGACGCCGACGCCGTGTTGCGGGTCGAGCTCGAAAACGGCTTCGTCCTGTGGTCGCGCGCCGATGACCTGATGCGCGAGCGCGGGCAGCGCAGCGTCGGGCGCGATGGCGACGCGCTGTGGCGGCTCGATTTTGGCCCGCGCCCCGGCCACACGGCGGCCGGCACCTCGCGCGGCTGGCTCGGCCTCGGCGTGCGGGTGCTTGAAGTCTTTGGTGTCGATCTCAAGAATATCGCCGCGGCCAGGCTCGGCAAGGCGCTCGAAGACCGCGCGCTCGGCGGCGCGCCGGGTCTGTATCGGGTGTCGCTCGATGGCAGCTCGCCCGACCTGAAGGCGGCCAGCGGCAGCGTGTCCGCGGGCGCCACGCCGCTGCTGGTGTTTCTGCATGGCACGGCCTCAAGTGCTACCGGCAGCTTTGGCGCGCTGTGGGAAAAGGACAACGCCGCCGGTGCCGCCTTGCGCGCGCGGCTGGCCGAGCGCTATGGCGATCGGGCCTTCGCCCTGCAGCATCGCACCCTGACCGAAAGCCCCATCGAAAACGCACTGGCGCTGGCCCGCGCGCTGCCGGCCGGTGCCGAGGTGCATCTGGTCAGCCATTCGCGCGGCGGCTTGGTGGGCGAATTGCTGTGCCTGGGCATGCGCGACGCCAACACTGACCCGCTCGATGGCAAGCTGATCGACACTTTGTTTGCCGCCGATCGCACCGTGGCCGAGCAGATCGGCCTGTCACCGCTCGACGCCGCCGCTGCCAAGGCGCGTGACGCCGCCTACAACGACGATCGCCAAGCGCTCAAGGCGCTGATTGCCGAGCTCGACGCCAAGCAGTTGCGCATCACCCGCTTTGTGCGCGTGGCCTGTCCGGCGCGCGGCACCACGCTGGCCGCCGGGCGGCTCGACCGCTGGCTGTCGGTGATGGACTTCATCTCCGGCGGCGGCCTGTTTGGCGAGGCGGTCGACTTCCTGCTCGCCGTGGTCAAGGCGCGCACCGATCCGCGCACCCTGCCCGGCGTCGAGGCGATGATGCCCGGCTCGGCGCTGACCCGGTTGCTGCAATCGCCCGATCTCACTGTTACCGCCGACCTGTCGGTGATCGCCGGTGACATCGAGGGCGACTCGCTGTGGCAGCAGATCAAGCTGCTCGCCACCGACTGGTTCTACGGCGCCGATCACGATCTGGTGGTCAATACCGGCTCCATGCTCGGCGGCCTGCGTCGCCCCGACGGCGGGGCCCGATTTCTGCGCGACGCGGGGGGCGAGGTCAATCACTTCCGCTATTTCAGCAACGAGAAAACCGTCAAATGGCTGGGCCACGGCCTCACCCGGCCGGAAGGCAACGATGGCGGCTTCCTGCCCATCGCCACGGCCCCGCACGAGGCCCCGCGCTGGCGCGAGGCCGTGCGCCGCAGCCGCTCCGGCGGCGCGCCGCGGCCGCTGGCGGTGGTGCTGCCCGGCACCATGGGCAGTGTGCTGCAGCAGCGCGGCGAAACTGTCTGGCTCGACTACTGGCGCCTGCTGCGCGGTCAGCTCAAGCGCCTGCGCATGGGCCAGCCCGATGTCGAGCCGATTGATCTGATCGGCGATTTCTACGGCCCGATGATCGAGTTTCTGGCCCGCAGCCATCGGGTCGAGATCTTCCCCTACGACTGGCGCCAATCCGTCACCGTCGCCGCCGCACGCCTGGCCGAATCGCTGACCCAATGGCTGCCCGAGATCGAAGCCAGCGGCCAGCCGGTGCATCTGGTGGCGCACTCCATGGGCGGCCTGGTGGTGCGCGCGATGATCGCCGACGGCGGCGCCGGGGCTGCCGCGTGGCAGCGCATTACCGCCTTGCCCAACAGCCGTTTCGTGATGCTTGGCACCCCCAACCTCGGCTCCCACGAGGCCGTGCGCTGGCTGACGTGTTGCAACCCCACTCAGCAAAAGCTGGCGCTGCTCGACATCGCCCAGAGCACCACCGGCGTGACCGACATCGTCCGCGAATACGCTGGCCTGCTCGAATTGCTGCCCTTCGATCCGGCCGGGGACGACTTCGCTGATGCCGCGCGCTGGAAGGCGCTTAAGGCCGAACTGACCGCGGTGTGGCCGCTGGCCGATGCCACCGCCCTGCGCGAGGCGCGCAAGACCTGGCAGCGTTTGCTCGACGCGCCGCCCGAGCCGCGCCACATGATCTACCTCGCCGGTTGTCAGCCGGCCACGGTGGTCGATTACGCGGTGGTGCCGCGCAATGCGTGGGACCCAGCCAGCGATCGCACGCTGGCCTTCGAAGCCACCTCCGAAGGCGACGGCACCGTCACCTGGGCCTCGGGGCGCCTGCCCGGTGTGCCGACCTGGTATGTGGAAGACACCGCCCACGACGCGCTGTGCACCCAGAAGCGCGCCTTCCCCGGTCTGCTCGACCTGCTCATGACTGGCACCACCCAGCGCTTGCCGGCGAGTCCGCCGCAGCGCGCGCGGGCCGGCGCCACCGAGCCGACGCGCTTCCCGATGCCGGTTACGCCGTTTACCGACGACTTCCCCGACGAAGCGGCCGTGCGTGCGCTGGGCTTTGGGCCGGGGCGGCCGGCGGCCGAGGCGCAAAGCGCCGCCGCCGCGCCCACGCTGGCGGTCAGCATCCGCCATGGCGATCTGGCCTATGCGCGCTACCCGGTGCTGGTCGGCCACTACGCGGGCGACACCATCGTCAGCGCCGAAGCGGCGGTCAATCAACGCCTCGGTGGCGCCTTGTCGCAGCGGCTCAACCTCGGCATGTATCCGGCGGCCAATGGCACGCATGCGCTGTTCTTTAACGAAGTGCCCACGCACAAACCCTCGGGCGCCATCGTGGTCGGCCTCGGTCTGGTCGGCGAGTTGTCGCCGGGGCTGCTGGAGGCGGGCGTGCGCAGCGCGCTGCTCGACTTCGCCCTGCAGGTGGCGCAGTGGCCGGACGATGTGCGCTTTGGCCCGGCCTCGGCGCCACGCTCGGCCGCGGTCAGTTGCCTGCTGGTCGGCTCCGGCGCTGGTGGCATGCCGGTGGGCGCCTCGGTGGATGCCATCCTGCGGGGTGCGGTCTCGGCCAGCGCTGCCTTGGTCGAACAAGGGCTGGAGAACCGCGTCGTGATCGACGCGGTGGAGATCATCGAGATTTTCGAAGATGTGGCCATCTCGGCCGCCGAGGGGCTGGAGAACTGCCTGCGCGATGGTGATCTGGCCGGCAAGCTGCGCTGGGACAGCCGCGACATCCAGTCGGGCGAAGGCCGGCGGCGGCGCGTGCGCTGTGACGAGATGCCCGACTGGTGGCACCGGCTGGAGATTGTCGAGGAGCCGGGCCGCGAGGCGCTGCGCTTCATCTTCGCCACCGACCGCGCCCGCGCGGAAGAAACCCTCATGGCCGGGCAACTCGAGCTGGCCGATGCCTTCATTGCGCAGGCCTCGGCCTCGCCGGCGGCCAATAGCGAAATTGCCAAGACCCTGTTCGAGATGCTGCTGCCCAACAGCCTCAAGGAGATGGCGCCGCGCCAGTCCAACATGGTGGTGATGGTCGATGACCGCTCGGCGCGCTACCCGTGGGAGCTGCTCGAAAACCGCTGGAGCGCGGGCGACCGCCCACCGGCCGTGGCGGCCGGGCTGGTGCGCCAGCTCAAGGCCAGCCAGTTCCGCCAGCAGCCGGCCCATGCGCCGCATGCCAAGGCGCTGGTAGTGGGCAATCCGGATCTCGATGCCTGGGCCAGTTTTTCCGATCTGCCCGGCGCGCGCCAGGAGGCCGAAACCGTGGTCGCCATGTTGCGTAGCGGCGGCTTTGAGGTGCGCGAGAGCGTCGACGAGCGGGCCGATTCGATCCTGGCCGGTCTGCATCGCGACGCCTGGCGCATTCTTCACTTGGCCGGGCATGGCGTGCACGAGATGACCTCCGACCGCGGGCGCACCGTGTCAGGCATGGTGATTGGTCGCGATGCGGTGCTGACCCCGGGGGATGTCGAGCAGATGCGCTGGGTGCCTGAACTGGTGTTCATCAACTGCTGCCACTTGGGCAAGACGGCGCGCCGCGAGTCGGCTCGTTTCAATATCCTGGCCGCCAATCTGGCCGTGCAGTTCGTGCAGATGGGTGTGAAGGCCGTGGTGGCCGCCGGCTGGGCGGTGGATGACGCAGCTGCCAACGCCTTTGCCGCGAGTTTCTACAAGCATCTGCTGGCGGGCCAACCCTTTGGCGAGGCTGTGCGCGCCGCGCGCGAAGAAGCCTGGACCAGCTTCCCCGGCATCAACACCTGGGGCGCGTACCAGTGCTACGGCGACCCGAGCTACCGCTTGCGCGGTCAGGCCGGGGTGAGTACGCCGCGCGCCCAGCGCCCGTTTTACGCGCCCTCCGAGTTGGTGGTGGCGCTGGAAAACCATGTTCAGTGGGTGCAGATGCAGGTGCAGCGCCACGGCGACGATGCCGAGGCGCTGGCCGGCATGCGTGACGGCATCGCCGCCATTCTGGGCCGCGTGCCGCAGAGTTTGTCCGAGCGCTGGCTGGCGCGGGCCGACGTGGCGGCGGCGCTGGGCTTTGCCTGGGGCGAAACCGGCGCGTTTGCCGAAGCGGTCGATTGGCTGAACCGGGCGCTCGGCTTTGATGAGGGCGATTGCCCGGTGCGCGCGGTGGAGCAGTGTGCCAACTTCAAGGTGCGTCTGGCCGGGCAGGCCTGGGCCGCCTTGCGGGCCTCGTCGAGTGCGGATGAGGTGCGGCGTGCCGAGCTGGTCACCCGCATCGAAGAGGCCATCTCCGAGCTGGATCTGATTTGCCGTCGTGCGCCCACCGAAGAGCGCTACACCTTGCTCGGCAGCGCCTGCAAGCGGCTCGCCTGGCTGCATGCGGCGCAGGGGCCACGGCTCGAAGCACTCATCAATATGGGCAACTACTACCGCCTGGCCATGGAAGCGGCCGGCAAGGGGCGCTCAATCTACGGCTTTACCAACTGGGCGCTGGCCGAGGTGCTGGCGATCACGCTGGGTGGCGCAGCCGGCACCAGCACGACGATCCTGCTCGAAGAATGCGAGGCGATGATTGAGGTGGCGCGGGTCAAGAATGCGGCCAACCCCAACTTCTGGGACGCCGCCAGCGAGGCCGATTGTGCGCTGGTGCGCCTGATTGCGCGCGCGCCCAATGCCCGGGCGGCGCGGCGCGGGGCCGACGAGGTGGTTGAACTCTACCGTTGCGCACTGGCCCGCGGGGCCAGCCCGCGACAGCGCGCCACCTTGCATGAGCACCTCGATTTTCTGGTGGCGCTGTGCGAAGGCGCCCGCAAACCCTTGCGCGATGCGGTCACCGCCATCCGTGCCGGACTATGACTCGGAGATGACCATGAAAACGACCGACCATAGCCAGACACCGATTACCGACCTGCATCTGGGCGGGCTCGCCCCACGCGATGCCATCTCGCCGAACTTCCGTTTCTACGAGCTGACGCGCTCCGATCTGGCCGAGCGCCGCGGGATCGACAACGGTTTCGAGACCGAGGCCCAGCTGCAGGCCGCGGTGCATCTCGCGCGGCAGGTGCTGCAACCGGTGCGCGATCAGTTCGGCTCTTACTCGCCGAACAGCGTGTTTCGCTCGCAAGCGCTGGAGCGCGCGCTCAAGCTGCGTCCCGCCAGCTGGATCAGTACCAGCCAGCACACCACCGGCTGCGCCTGCGATATCGAAGTCCCCGGCGTGACCACGCTCGATCTGGCGCGCTGGGTGGTCAAAAATCTGAGCGATTTCGACCAGGTGATTTGCGAGTGTTATGACCCGAGCAAGGGGCCCAATTCCGGCTGGGTGCATGTGTCGCTCAAACCCCCCGGTGTGGGGGCGAATCGGCGGGTGGAATTGAGCTATATCCGCGACGTGGAGTCGGGGCGGATGATTTATGTGGAGGGGCTGCGCGCCGCAGTCGCCTGATGCCGGCGGTCGGCGCACCGGAAGAAGCCCGCGCTTCTTGTATAATGCGCGGTTTTCCAGCCTGATTCGTGCCCATGAGCGCCGACCCGAAAACCCTCCTTGCCGACTTGCTGAGCCAGGCGCTGAAAAGCGTGGCGCCAGACCATGTGGATACGCCCATTGTGCTGGAGCGACCGAAGCAGGCCAGCCACGGCGACTTTTCGTCCAACCTGGCGCTGCAGCTGGCCAAGCCGATGCGCCGCAGCCCGCGCGACCTCGCCGCCTTGCTGATGGCCGAGCTGCCCGCGTCACCGCAGGTGGCCAAGGTCGAGGTGGCCGGCGCCGGCTTCATCAACTTCACCCTCGCCTCAGACGCCAAGACCTCGGTGGTGCAGGCGGTGCTGAGCCAGGGCGAGCGCTTTGGCCGTGGCGCGGCCACCGGCACCAAGGTGCAGATCGAATTCGTGTCGGCCAACCCGACCGGCCCGCTGCATGTCGGCCATGGTCGCGGCGCGGCCTACGGCGCCTCGCTGGCCTCGGTGATGGACTTCGCCGGCCATACCGTGGCGCGCGAGTACTACGTGAATGACGCCGGCCGGCAGATGGACATCCTGGCGCTGTCGACCTGGCTGCGTTATCTGGCCAATTTCGATATCACCGTGCCGTTTCCGCCGAACGCCTACCAAGGCAGCTATGTGATCGACATGGGCGGCGAGATTCGCAACGCCCACGGCGACCGCTTTGCCAAGGTAACCGCCGAGCAGGTGCTGGCCGGCGTGTGCTCGGTCGAGGCCGACAAGGAAGATCACCTCGACGGCCTGATCGCCAACGCCAAGCGACTGCTGGGCGAGGACTACGCCTGGATTCACGATTTTGCGCTGACCGAGCAGCTCGGCGATTGCCGCGAAGACCTCGAAGGCTTCGGCGTGCCCTTCGACAAGTGGTTCTCCGAAAAGAGCCTGTTCGACACCGGTCTGGTCGAGCGCGCCGTGACGGCCCTCGAAAAGCAGGGTCACATTTACCTGCAGGACGGCGCCAAGTGGTTCCGCTCCAGCACCTTTGGCGACGAGAAAGACCGTGTGGTGCAGCGCGAAAACGGGCTGTTCACCTACTTCGCCTCTGACATCGCCTACCACCTCAACAAGTACGAGCGCGGCTTCGACCGCATCATCGACATCTGGGGCGCCGACCACCACGGCTACATCCCGCGGGTGCGCGGTGCGATCGCCGCGCTTGGCCTGCCGGTCGAAAAGTTCGAGGTCGCGCTGGTGCAGTTTGCGGTGCTCTATCGCAATGGCCAGAAAGCCGCGATGTCGACCCGCTCGGGCGAGTTTGTCACCCTGCGCGATCTGCGCAAGGACGTCGGTAACGACGCCTGCCGTTTCTTCTATGTGCTGCGCAAGAGCGACCAGCATCTGGATTTCGATCTTGATCTGGCCAAGAGCCAGAGCAATGAAAACCCGGTCTACTACATCCAGTACGCCCATGCGCGCATCTGCTCGGTGCTCGCGCAGTGGAACGGCGTCGAGCGCGATCTGCTTGACGTGGATCTGTCGCGTCTCGACGGCGAGCGCGAACTGGCGCTGTGCGCACGGCTGGCGGCGTTTGCCGAAGTGATTCAATCAGCCTCGGCCGACTATGCACCGCACCAGGTGGCCTTCTATCTGAAGGATCTGGCGGGCGAATTCCACAGCTGGTACAACGCCGAACGCATGCTGGTCGACGATGAAGCCCTGATGATGGCGCGTCTGGCGCTGGCCGCCGCCGTGCGCCAGGTGCTGGTGTCCGGCCTGGCCCTGCTCGGCGTGTCTGCGCCGACCTCCATGTAACCCGCCCGAGGAGTCGATGGCGTGAGCGGTAATCGTAAAACCAGCAAGAAGGCGCCGGCACGGCGCAGCGGTGGTGGTGTTTTTGTCGGCATCGTCATCGGTCTGATGCTCGGCGCCGTGTTTGCCGCCGGCGTGGCCTGGTATCTCACCCGGTCCAACCCCTTTGCCGGCCAAGACACCCGCGCCGCCACCGAGGCCAGCAGCCCGCTGGCACCGCGCGTATTGCCGGGCAAGCCGGGCGACCGTCCGGTCGAGAAGCCGCAGTTCGACTTCTACAAGATCCTGCCCAAGGGCGATGGCGCGGTCGAAGTGCCGACCACCGTCGCGCCGGTCGAGGCGACGCGGCCGGCGGCCGAGCGCTTCTATCTGCAGGTGGGTGCATTCGAAGACCCGACCGAAGCCGACAACCTCAAGGCGCGTCTGGCGCTGATGGGTATCGAAGCCTCGGTGCAACGCGGTGAATCGGCCAACAAGGGCACGGTGCACCGGGTGCGCGTCGGCCCCTATAATCGGGTCGAAGACATGAACGCCGCGCGCGCCGAGTTGGCGCGGGCTGGCATGGAAAGCTCCTTGGTGCGGGTCAAGCCCTGACCCGGTCGGGAACTCTGCGTCTACGCCCGCGTCTGACCCAGGCACTTAACTGATCAGGAAGACACAATGAATCGACGTCAGCTGTTGCTCCAGATGGCCGCCCTGGCCGGAACCACCGCCATTGGCACCCCGGCCTTTGCCCAAGGGGCACGGTTTGCGCCGGTGAGCCCGATCCAGCCGACGGCCGACAAGGCCAAGGTCGAGGTGATCGAGTTCTTCCATTACGGTTGCCCGCACTGCCGTGATTTTGACCCGCTGCTGGAGCACTGGCTCAAGAAGCTGCCCGAAGATGTGAGCTTCATCCGTGTGCCAGCAATTTGGGGCAATCCCCAGCTAAAAGCGTTGGCGCAGTTCTACTACGCCGCCGAAGCGTCGGGCGATATTGGCAAGCTTCACGAAGCCGCTTTCGTCGCGCTGCAGGACGAAAAAGCACCGCTGACCACCGAAGAAGGCGTGGCCGCCTGGGTGGCGAGCAAGGGCGTGGATGCCAAGCGCTTCATGGATGCCTACAAATCCTTTGGTGTGCAGGGCAAGATCCAGCGTGCCGACCAGATCGCACGCGCCTACAAGATCAACGGTGTGCCGACGCTGGCCATCGATGGTCAGTGGACCACCTCGGCCTCCATGGCGGGCAGCCATGAAGCCGCCTTGCAGGTGGCCGATGAGCTGATCGCCAAGGCACGCAAGGCCAAGGCCTGAGTTCTCGCCCCAGGCCAGATCATGCGCCGTGAAGCCGACCGCCGGCCACGGCGCATTTTTATTACCGGTGCCTCCAGTGGCATCGGCGCCGCGCTGGTGCGTCACTACGCGCCGGGCGATGTGCAGCTCGGCTTGGTCGGCCGTCGGCGCGAGACGCTCGAAGCGCTGGCCGCCGAGTGCGGCAGCAAGGCCCAGGTGTTTGTGGCCGATGTGGCCGACGCCGCAGCCATGCAGACCGCCGCCGCGCAGTTTGTCACCACCGTGGGTGTGCCGGACATCGTCATCGCCAGCGCCGGGGTCTCGGTCGGCACGCTCACCGAATACGCCGAAGACACCGACGCGTTTGCGCGCGTGATGCAGACCAATGTGCTCGGCATGCTGCATACCTTTCAGCCCTTTGTCGCGCCGATGCGAGCATCCGGCGCCGGCACGCTGGTCGGCATCGCCTCGGTCGCCGGCGTGCGCGGGCTGCCCGGCGCCGGCGCCTACAGCGCCTCCAAAGCCGCCGTGCGGCGCTACCTCGAAAGCCTGCGCGTCGAGCTGCACGGCAGCGGCGTGCGCGTGGTGACCATCTCGCCGGGCTACATCGACACCCCGATGACCGCGATCAACACCTACCCCATGCCCTTTTTGCTGCCCGCCAATGTCGCCGCCAAACGCATGGCGCAGGCTATCGACGCCGGTCGTCGGCATGTGGTGATCCCGTGGCAGATGGGGCTCGTCGCCTGGGTGCTGGGCTGGCTGCCCGACCCGGTGTACGACCGGCTCTTTGCCCGAGCCGGCCGCAAACCGCGTGGGTTGCCGCTGTAGTTCGAACTGCCGTTTCGCATGCCACAAAAGATGAAGACGGTGACCAACATCTTTCAAGGCCCTTTGATCACACATGCCACACGCCTCGTCATCCTGCGACGCGAATAGTGGAGCCCCTGTCATTGCCGTGCGCCGATATGCGTGATCGCTGACGCCCCGAGGCCGTCCGTCGTCAGTGCGCAACGGCACCATGCAGGTTGGGTTGAGCGCAGCGAAGCCCAACATTCAGTCGCGCAAACATGGCGCGCCGAGTGTTGGGCTTCGTTCGTCTGGCCAGCCTACGCTTGCTGCGAGGCTAACAGCGGTGGCCATTCGGGAATTTACGCTTTGGGCGCAATGTTCTGATTCTGCGAGAACAGGTTCGCTGGATCGTATTTGGTCTTCAATTCCGACAGCCGATCGAAGTTGGCGCCATAGGCGCCGGTCGCTACGCGCTGTGCTTCGTCCTCGGGCATGAAGTTGACATAGACGCCGCCAGTGGCGTGCGGCGTCAGCGCATCGAACAGGGCTCGCGCCCAGGCGATGCATGTCTTGTCGTCGGCGGCCTCGTGCCAGCGTGTGTGTACGTTGACGACAAATTCGGTGTCGCGGTGCGGGTAGGCGGTATCGGCTGTACCGATACGGTTCGTCGCGCCGCCCAACTGAGCAATGAAGACTTCGCACTCGTCGGTCGGTAGCGTGGCGGCCGCGTCGCACAGGATGCGTTCGACATCCACGGTCATGGCCTTGAAATCGTGCGACTTCCAGTAGTTGCGCGCGCCCGGCGCCAGTAACGGGTCGAAGGCGGTCTGCCAGTCGGCAAAGGCCATGGGCCCGGCGTGCGCGCTGTAGGGTTTGCCGAAGCCATGCAGCGGTTTCGTGACTTCTTCGCCCCTGCTCAGGTCGCCGATCCAGCAGAAGGCAACGACGACCACCTCCTTGCCATGTACCTCGACCGGCAGGAAGGGCAGCGGCGGTGCTTTGCGCATCACCAACCACGCGGTCATATCGTCGCCGGCTGTCGCAGTGAACTTGCGATACTCCTCGAACACCTGTTTGGCCTGGTCCAGCGGGTACACCACCAGCCCGGCCAGTACCTGTGGGCCCATCGGGTGCAGCTGGTATTCGAAGGAGGTGACGACACCGAAGTTGCCGCCGCCACCGCGCAGTGCCCAGAACAGCTCCGGATGCTGCGTGGCGCTGGTCTGCACAAACTCGCCCGAGGCGAGCACCACATCGGCAGCCACGAGATTGTCGATGGTCAGCCCGCGCTTTCGGCTCTGCCAGCCAAAACCGCCGCCGAGCGTGAGGCCGGACATGCCGGTGGTGGAATTGATGCCGGTGGGCGTGCTCAGGCCGAAGGCCTGCGTCTCGCGGTCGAAGTCGCTCAGCAGTGCGCCGGGTTCGACCCGTGCCCGCTTGGTGGCCGGGTCGACACGTACCGACTTCATCGCCGACAGATCGAGCATCAGCCCGCCGTCGCAGGCGGCCTTGCCGGCGATATTGTGGCCTCCGCCGCGCACCGCCAGCAGCAAGTTGTTGTCTCGCGAAAAATTGACCGCCTGCATCACGTCGCCGGCACCGGCGGCACGCACGATGGCCGCGGGGTGGCGGTCGACCATGCCATTCCACAGCGTGCGCGATATGTCGTAGCCGTCGTCCGCTGGCAGGAGTAGGCTGCCGCGCAGCGCGCAGCGCAGGGTCTCGAGTGTGTCGTTCTCGATGCGGGTATTGCCGCCTTGGGATGTTTTGAAGTCAATCATGGGATTAATCTCCTATTGGGTGCGGTCGGAATTCTTTTTGTTGCATCGCACAGCGTCCGACCGCATTGACGATGTGACGCGACGCTGCCAAGTGGCGCGTGCAGATATCACTGGATCGACCCTTCGGCCTTGCCAGGCTGGGTGGGGAACAACGCGCCACTGTGTGTGCCAGATGCGAGCGTGGCCTCTGGGTCAGCGCCCACGGGCGGCTGCGTTCTTCGACTCAGTTGACTGCGCGAACGCGCTGGCGCGTATGGGGTGTTTCAGGTGACCAGGCGTGACCGACGAAGGCGTCGTCGAGCGGAATGCCAATCACATTGCTGGCGAGATTGCTGAAGGTTTTGACGCAGACGCCAAGAATCACTTCGAGCACCTGCGCGCGCGAATAACCCGCGTCCAAGAATCGTTTCAGGTCCTGTTCGCGGATCATGCCTCGCTCGCGCACGACGGCGCGGGTAAAACGGTTCAGGGCTTCAAGCTTGTGATCGTCGATGGGGTGGTTGTTGCGCACCGCGTCGATCACTTCGCTGGGAACGGCCTGCATCCGCGCAAAAGCGGTGTGGCCGGCCACACAGTAGCCGCACTGGTTCTCCATGCTGGCGGCGATCTGGATCAACTCCCGGCCTGTGGCGTCGAAGGAGGATTCAGCGAAGCGGCCGTTGAGTGCCATGAACGCTTGCAGCGCAGGCGTGGATTCGGCGGCGGCCCCGAACACGTTGGGCACGAAACCCAGCGTGGTCCGGATGCCCGCCAGCAACTCGTCCGCGGGGGAATGGGCTGTCTCGGGGGAATGGATCTTGAATGGGGGCATGATGGCGCTCCTGTGTCGAGTGGATACCGCAACAGCGTGTGTGTTACGGTTCCTCGACGATAGAAAAAGCGCGTTTGGACGGATACTCACGAACCTGTAGCGATGCGCTACACATCTTGGAGCTGGCCACTACACGTTTGGTAGTTGGCGCCGACCACCAGTCGAATACGGGGGTGACCCATATGGAATACGGCCAGTTCTGTCCGATTGCCAAGGCGACCGAGCTCATTGGAGAAAAGTGGACGCTGCTGATCATTCGCGAGCTGTTGATGGGTGGCTCGCGGTTCAACGAGTTGCACCGGGGGTTGAGCCTGATTTCTCCCACACTGCTCTCCAAGCGCCTCGACTGGCTTGTGGACCATGGCCTGGTCATGAAGAAGAAAATCGCCGGGTATCGCGGCCACGAATACTTTCCGACCGAATGTTGCCGGGAGCTCCAGCCCATTATTCTTGCGCTTGGTGGCTGGGGCATGCGCTGGGCGCGATCCAATCTGACCGACAAAGACTATGACGTGGAGATGCTGATGCTGTACCTGAAGCGCAGCATCGTGACCGAAAAGCTGGTTGGAAACGAAACGGTGGTCCGATTCAAGTTCACCGATGTCGAGACCTACCCGGACTGGTGGCTGGTAGTGGCCGGCGGCGAGATTGATCTCTGCGTGAAGGATCCGGGCAAGGATGTCGACGTCTATTTCACTTGCGGCGTCAAGACCCTGGCCGATATCTGGATGGGCGAAAACACTTACCGTCAGGCCATGCGCGATGGCGGGTTGAGTGTGGTGGGGCACAGCGCGCTGACACAGAACGTCGGTGCATGGATGCGCAACGCCATCTTTGTCGATCCCGCGTTTGCGAAGGTGGAGTAGATCGAGCTAGAGAGCGTCCGGGCCAATAGTGACCGGTGAGCGGAGGCGCTCCACGCAAGTCGCTCGCGAGCGACTGTGCCGAGATTGGCATTCTCTTGCATGAGTTGGGCCGCAATTTTTCGCCGAATTGACGCAGTTTGCACCCCCTTGGCACCTGACGCGCGGATGTGCATCTGGGTGTCACGGCGGGTCGGTCGCGAAGCGTCTCTGGCCGATACGCGACCGTACGGTTATTCTGCTCGCACTTGATCTCCGGCCCCGCCATTCATGTCCGCGCCTCCTTTGACGTCCATCTACATCAAGCTGGTGCTGACCACGGCGTTCTGGGGGGGCACCTTCATTGCCGGGCGTTATGTGGCGCAGCAGATGCCGCATTTTCTGGCCGCGAGCGGGCGCTTTTTGATCGCGCTGATTCCCTTGTTTCTGTTCACGCTTACCGTGGGTGGTGGCCTGACGCGCCTGAACAAACGGCAATTGATTGGCACCGTGTTGCTGGGGGCGACGGGGGTGTTCACTTACAACACGTTCTTCCTCGGCGGCCTGGGCCATATCCCCGCGTCGCGCGCGGCGCTGATCGTGGCATTGTCGCCGATCATGACCATGTTCGTGATGCGATTTATTGCGCACGAGCGTTGGACCTGGTTGCGAGTGGTCGGGGTGTTGCTGTCACTGAGCGGGGTGTCGATGGTCATCACCCGTGGCGACTATGCCAGCGTGTTCAGCGGCGCGATCGGGCGCGGTGAGCTGTACATCTTTATCGCGGTGGCGTCCTGGGTGGCTTATACCGTGATCGGGCGTTACACCCTGGCGGGCATGAGCGCGGCTTCGGCCACCACCTGGTCCACCCTGTGGGGCACGCTGATGCTGTTGGTGCCGGCCAGTGCGGATCTGATGTCGCCATCGTTGGCCTGGCCGGATGGTTGGTCGTGGGCGGCGATGGCTTATCTCGGCGTGTTTGGCACAGCGGTGGCGTTCTTTTGGTACAACCAGGCGGTGGCGGCAATCGGCCCGGCGCGCGCGACCTTGTTCACCAATCTGGTGCCGGTGTTTGCGGTGGTGTTGTCGGTGGTGCTGCTCGACGAGCGCCTGGTGCTTGCCAGCCTGGTCGGTGGTGCGATGGTGATCACGGGGGTGATTCTGGCCAACCGCCCGGGTGCGGTCGTGCGACCCGATTTGGATTGAGGGGTCAAGTCCGGCAGTGTGACGCCGTAATAGGGCAGAGAACAGCCCAGTGGAGTCAATCGATGAGCGATGTGAACGAACGCCGCCAGCGTCAGCGGATCATGGTTGAATCGGCGCATGTGCCGGAGTCGGGATTCCAGCTCGAATGCGACGGCAAGGCAACCGCAGTGCGTGATGTCTCGCTGGAAGGTTTTTCGATGCATGCGTCCACCGCGCCCGACAGCCAAAAGGAATTTCACTTTGTGCTCAAGCGCCGCGCTGCCGGCGGGTTCATTTCGGGGCGCGCTCAGGTGGTCAATTTTGTTCGCGGTGCGACGGCCGATACCGGCGTGGCCGGATGTCATGTGACGGCGTTTGATGACGATGGTCGCGAGCTTCTGGCGCAGTGGTTGTCGGCGCATGTGGCCGCGGTGGCCGGGGTGCCACTAACCGAAAAAGAAGCACGCGAGATTGTGGATGGGCCCTCGCTGGTGTAAGTCGGCGAGGCACAACAAAAAGGGCGGCCACTGGGGCCGCCCTTTTTGTTGTGGCAAAAGAAACGTGCCTCTTTCGCCTTCAGGCCATTACATCCAGCCCTTTTCCTTGTAGTACTTGATGGCACCTTCATGCAGCGGGGCCGACAGACCGTTCTTGATCATCTGCTCCTGCTTCAGGTTGGCAAAGGCCGGGTGCAGCTTCTTGAAGTCGTCGAGGTTCTCGAACA
>NZ_VMNK01000019.1 GCF_007625155.1 Denitromonas halophila
AACGGGCGTGCCACCCTCGGCCTGCTTGAGAATGGCGATGATCTGACTGTCTGAAAAACGCGATGTCTTCACGTAGAACTTCCTCCTGCTGCAAGTGGAAAATTCTACTTCTGGCGGCGACTAATTTCCGGGGGGATTACCGCCCCACCCCCACCCAACGGACAAATCCTTCCCCATGCGCACCGAAGGCAAGCTGACCAAATGGAATGACGACCGCGGCTTCGGGTTCATTACCCCGAACGAAGGCGGGCCGGACGTCTTTATCCATATTTCGGAATTCCCGCGCGATGGCGATCGCCCGAACATTGGCGAGCGGGTGAGCTTCGAGACGGATTTCAGCAAGGACGGCAAACCCCGCGCCGTCAATGTCCGCTGCCCGGATCGCACCCCCGTGCGTCGGGCGTCGCGCAAAGACGCACGAGAGCCTGCTCGACCGGGCTTGTTCGGAAAGCTGGTCCCGCTAATGCTGGTGATCGCCATCGGCGCGTATGGTTACAAGGCCTTTAGCCGTTACGACGGCTCGTTTTCGGCGGCGCCGGAACCCGTTGCCACAACGGATACGCCCGCCGCGCCTGCAAGATTCCATTGCGACGGTCGAACGCACTGCTCGCAGATGACGTCTTGCGAAGAGGCGACCTTCTTTTTGCGCAATTGCCCGAACGTGAAGATGGATGGCAACCACGATGGCGTGCCGTGCGAAATGCAATGGTGCGGCCGATAACCGAGCGCATTCCGCTTTGCCGCAACCGGGCGACGGACGTGGCGCACCGCTCGACACAGTCAGAAACATGCCCCGCCATGTCGAAATCGTGGCGCACCGGTCGACCACAAGACGTCAGCCCATGATGCTGCCGCTTGTTCAACCCCTCAGGAGCATGAACCATGACCCGAATGATCTTCGTAAATCTGCCTGTCACCGACCTTGCCGCGGCAATGAGCTTCTACACGGCACTCGGCTTCAAGAACAACCCGCAATTCACTGACGAGACCGCCGCCTGCATGGTGTGGAGTGAGACGATCAACGTCATGCTGCTCACCCATGAGAAATGGCGCACGTTCACCCAGCGCCCGATTCCGCCGGCGAGCTCAAGCGAGGTAATGCTCGCGATCTCCTGCGACAGTCGGGGGGCGGTGGACGCCATGAACGCAGCGGCGGCGGCCAACGGCGGTACGGCGGACATCAATCCGAAGCAGGATCTCGGCTTCATGTACAACCGCAATCTGGCGGACCCGGACGGTCACGTGTGGGAGGCGATGTGGATGGATATGAGCGCGATGTCGGCGGGCTGAGCGAGCGCAGGGTGTAGTCGCCGAAGGGCATTGCACCCATCCACGGTTGAACGGTGCAATACGGCTGCGCCTATTGCACCCTACCGGCCGGCGCCCACCCCGCCCTACTTCCCGTGATGCACAAACGGCGCATCCGCCCCCCACAACTGCATCACCCGCGCATCGCGGCCGCAGCTTTCGCGGTAGAAGTTGTAGGCGTCCACCTGTGATTTGGGACCGCGGCGGGTGAATACCCAGCCGCCGCCCTTGTAGTAGTCCTGGTGGTAGTCCTCGGCGACGGTGAAGGTCTTTGCGTCAAGGATCGGGGTGACGATGGGCTTACCGAGTGCTTTCTGGGCGGCATCGAGTTCGGCCTGGGCGATGGCGCGCTGTTGGTCGTTGGCGACGAAGATGGCGGTGCGGTAGCTGCTGCCGCGGTCGCAAAACTGGCCGCCGGGGTCCGTGGGGTCGATGGAGCGGAAGAACAGGTGGATGAGGCGCTGGTAGCCGACCACGTCGGCGTCGTAGCTGATCTTGACCGCTTCGTAGTGGCCGGTGGTGCCGGTGGTGACTTGTTTGTAGGTGGGGTTCTCGGTATGGCCACCGGTGTAGCCGGACACGGCCTCGACCACGCCGGGCACGGACTCGAAGTCGGATTCGACACACCAGAAGCAGCCACCGGCCACCACCATCGACTGGATGTCGCGGGCGTGGGCAGCGGCGGAAAGGCCGAGGGCGAGGGTCAGGCCGAGGGCCAGACGGCGCGTTTGGGTACGGGGTTTCGACATGGGCGTTCTCCTTGACCTATGAGACCGTCTGGCCCGCGCCGACCTTACAGTGATTCTGCCCGACGCGCCGGGGCCGGATGCAGCCCCCCATCCCGGGTCGCGAATCACTTCCCTGCGTATTTCTCCGCCAGCGCTTCGAGTGCAGGGCTATGGAAGAAATCGATGCATTTCATGAGTGCGAGATTTGCACCGGATTTGCTCACGTAATCCCTTTTGAGGAACTCCCGGCCCAACAGCGTGGCCTCGGTATGCGCCTCCAGTGGATAGTCTCCCAATTCCAGATACCCCCGGGCCGCCGCGGCCGCCGCGGTTGAAACATCGGAGGCGTCGAACGCATCCGCAATGCAGGTGCTCAGCGCGTAGTTCTTGAAATATGCCTTGGCGGAATACGGAACGCGCTCCCCCGCCATCGCGTTGCACCCGGTCAGGATGAGGACCAGGGCGAGGGCCGGGATCAGTCTAGATACCATATCGACGCCTCCGCAGCGACGGGAAAGTAGCAATGATCTGAACAGGTGCTGCCATTCCACAACGTGGCGTGTCCTGTTGCATCGCTCCAGTTGACGTCAAATACGAGAATGCCTTTTTCTCCATTGAAATCGTTCAGTTTGGGATTTCTGACGACCTTGTCAGGGCGCCCGAGGGTTTCCGTCAGGAACTGGATCAGGTCACGAACGCGGTAGATATACCACTTCTTGTCCGCTCCCGAGACGGTCTTCCACGTGCCTCGGGTGATGCTGGTACCCGAATAATTGAGACTGTAGCTCATGCGAAGTGCGCAGGCATTGGTGAACCCGAGATTGGGGTCCTTGACACCGATGTCGATATTTTCCGCAACCTTTCCTCCGATTTTTGCACCCACGGTGGTGACTTTTCCGTCTCCGTAGATCGTCGAAAAATTTGCCCACATGGCGGAAAAGGTGGGTCTGGATGTGGCCATGGCGCCTCCTTGCGATGGTAGTGATGACGTCTAGTGCCCCGAGTCTGCGAAGCGCACCGCCTGAATACGCCATCGACATATTCGAAATGTGCGCAATCTACCACGCATGCCGTCGGCATGCAGCACCCAATTCCACGTCCGCCAAGCGCGTACCTCCCACCAACCAGCGCCGCAGACTGATGCTTCCTCAACACAGAAGGGACACATCATGTTTTCGCTACAGGACAAGATCGCGATTGTGACGGGTGCCAGTTCGGGCATTGGCCGGGCGGCGGCGCTGGCGTTTGCCGGGGCCGGGGCGCGGGTGGTGGTGACGGCGCGGCGGATCGATGCGCTGGACGCGCTGGTGGACGAGATCGGCGCGGCCGGCGGCACGGCGTATGCGCTGGCCGGCGAGGCGGCGGACGCGGCGTTTGCGCAGCAGCTGGTGGATGCCACGATGGACCGCTTCGGCGGGCTGGACATCGCCTTCAACAACGCGGGCACACTGGGCGCCATGGGGCCGACGCCGGAGCTGCCGCTGGCCGGCTGGCACGAGACGCTGGCGGTGAACCTGTCGAGCGCCTTCTACGCGGCGCGGGCGCAGATTCCGGCAATGCGGCGGCGCGGGGGTGGCGCGCTGATCTTTACCTCGTCGGTGGTGGGCAGCACGACGGCGTTCGCCGGCATGGCGGCGTATGCGGCGAGCAAGGCCGGGCTGGTGGGTCTGGTGAAGGCGCTGGCGGTGGAATGCGGGCCCGACGCGATCCGCGCCAACGCGATCCTGCCCGGCGGCACGGACACGCCGATGGGGCGGACGGTGGCCAATTCGCCCGAGGCGCTGGCCCATGTGACCGGCCTGCATGCGCTGGGCCGGCTGGCGCAACCGGAGGAGATCGCTTCGGCGGCGCTGTATCTGGCCTCCGACGCGGCGGCCTTCGTCACCGGCTCGGCGATGGTTGTGGATGGCGGGGTGTCGGTGTTCCGCGGCTGAGCGTGGCGTGCGCCGACCCGGCGGCCGGCGCGCGCCAACGCCCTCACCACACCAGCCGCAGGCTGGCGTAGATCAACGGTTCGTGGCGGTAGCGCCCTTCGTGGAACTCGGTCGCGATCTCACCCAGGTTCTGCATCACAAGGGCGAATTCGTTCTCGGCCCCCGGCGGGCCGAAGCGTTTGGCGAGGCGCAGGTCAATGCGGTCGCGATTGGGCACGCGGTCGCCCTGGTTGAGCCAGTACATGTCGTCGTTGTGGTAGTAGCCGAGGCTGGCGCGCCAGCGCTCGGGCAGGTCTTTCATGAACAGCAGCGAGGTGGTCACCTGTGGCGCGCTCAGTTCGATGTCGCGATCGACCAGGTCGTCGCTGGCGTTGAGCGTGATGTAGGCCTGCGAGAACACCACCCGGCCCCAGCCTTTCCGGCGCCAGTCGACGGTGTATTCGCCGCCCTTGGCGACGAAATTGCCCAGGTTGAGAAATCGCTTGGTTTTGGCGCTCTGGTAGGTCAGCGCGTTGGCGGCCGACCAGTCGGCCGGCGGGAAGACACCGACATCGCTGCAGCGCTCTTTGGACGGCACCGGCACCGCGGCCGTCGGCAGCCGGCAGCTCTGGCTGTCGAGATAGCCCGAATAGGCTTCGCGGAACACGCGCACATCGACCGACAGGCCTTTCATCGGCCGGGCCACAAGACCGATCTCGAAGAAGCGCATCTCTTCGGGGTCGACCGGCTGTGCAGCGTTGTAGCCAATGTTGACGATCGAACCGTCCTCGCGAAGCGTTTCGAGACCGTGCGATTCGATCAAGGACGGCGCCCGGTAGGCTTTGCCGGCGGACACGCGCAACCCGGCGGTCGGCGTGAGGGCGTAGTTGATAGCCACACGCGGGGAAAACAACTTTCCGCTGTAGTCATGGTGCTCGTAAGTGCCGCCGAGGTTCAGCGCCATGGCATCGGTTGCCTGCCAGGTGAGGTTGCCGAAGGTCTGCCAGTAAGTGGCAGTGAGTGCCGCATCGGTGTCGAAAAAGGCCGCCGAACGCACCCGCTCGTGACGCGCGCCGGCACCGATCAGGGCCTCCACGGACGGCAGAATCTGGCCACTCAACTGGACTTCGAGGTTGTTGACGCTGACGTCGATGTCGCGGTCGGCAAAGATGGTGCCGTCTCGCGCCTCTCCGACCTTGCGCACGTCAATCTCCCACGCCCGGCGGGCCTGCTGACCTTGGTAGAAGTACTGCAGCGACAGTTCGGAGGTGGTGCTGTAGCTGCGCGTCCAGGCGGCGTGCACCGTCTGGTTGCGGATATCGCCATCCTGCACGGGGTCGAGCTGGAAGTTACGCAGTCGCGTACCCATCTCCGGGTAGCCCCGAGTGTCGACGCCCTGGCTGACGCCAAAGTGCAGGCTGAGTCGGTCCTGCGGGTTGATCTGGCTGACCAGCTGGAGATTGAGGACTTCGCGCGAGAACGCTTCCTGCAGCTCGTTTTCGCCATTACTCCGGACAAAGGACTCGAAGGTCGCCGCGCTGCGGGTCGATGCCGACAGCCGCCATGCCACGGGCGAATCCGCCGGCCCATTGACGCGCACGCCGTGGTCGTAGAAGCCGTCCACGCCGAAGCGTGAGATCACGCTGTAGCCGTCTTCGGTGACCGGCGAGCGGGTGATGATGTTGACCACGCCCTGGAACGCGTTGGCGCCGTAAGCGCCGCCGTTGGCCGAGCGCACGACCTCGATGCGCTCGATGTCGTCGACGCGAATGGTGAGGTTGTCCCACTGGGTGTCGCCCCAGATCGGGTTATTGACCGTCCGCCCATCGACCAGCACCTTGATGCGACGGTCATAGGCGTCGCCGATACCGTGGTTAGCCACCGTCGGCGAACCGCCGGGCCAGTCGGCCACCTGGAAACCGGGCACCAGACGCAGCAAGTCGTGGATCTCGGTAAAGCCCGAGGCCTCGATCATTTCGCGGTCGATCAGCGTGACAGGCGCGGGCGCCAGCATGGGCGACTGCGCCAGTCGCGACGCGGTGAGCACCAGTGGAACCTCCTCGAAAAAAGCGTCGGCCTCACTGGCCTCGACACTCCCTGCGAAGACGTACAACACCGTTGCGCACATCGGCAGCACGCGGCGAAACCCCACGTCGCGCACACATTCAACAGCCACAAGCACTCCCTGATCGTATTGTTGGTATTTAGCGGGCGGCAAGGCTCTCACGCAGCCCCTTCAGGGTCAATGCGAAACCGAGCAACGCTTGATTCAGGATAACGAACCCCTGCGGAACAACTGAAGCGCAGCCCGCCACGAACCGCCGAACGGCACCCTGTGGCATATCGTGCCCCCCCGACCAAGCGGCCATTCGCTGCGTGTGAAGTTGTGCCCCCGTTCGCGTAGACTGCCCCCAGGCGCCCTTGCCCCACGCCCCGGACGCAGCGCATGCGCACTTTCAATCTCGGTATCGCCGTCGGCCTCTTCCTCGGCCTGAATCTGGCGCTCACGCCCTCGCTTGGCGCCACCGGCGGCGGGCTGGCCCTGGTGGCGACCATCGCCTGGCTGTGGACCACCGAAGCGCTGCATGTGAGCGTGACCGCCGTGCTTGTACCCTTGCTGGCGGCGGTGAGCGGCGTGCTGCCCTTCGACGGCGCGCTCCGGCAGTTCGCCGACCCGGTCATTTTCCTGTTCCTCGGCGGCTTCGCCCTGGCTGCCGGCTTGCAGCGGCAGGGGCTGGATCGCTGGATGGCCGCGCAGGTGATCCGCTACGCGGGCAACCGGCTGGACCACGCCGCACGCTGGCTGTTCGGCCTTACCGCCTTTCTATCGATGTGGATCAGCAACACCGCCACGGCGGCCATGATGCTGCCGCTGGCGCTGGGTTTGCTCGCCTCGCTGCCGATCGAACGCTATCGCTCGGCCTATCTGTATGTGCTTCTCGGCGTGGCCTTTTCGGCCAATATCGGCGGCATCGGCACGCTGGTGGGCAGCCCGCCCAATGCCATCGCCGCCGCACAAGTGGGGCTGGGCTTTGCCGGCTGGCTGGTGTGGGGGTTGCCGCTGGTTCTGGTGCTGATGCCTTTGATGGAAGTCGCGCTGCGCTTTGCGCTCAAGCCCGATCTGAGTGCCGAAGTCGAACTGCCGCCACCACAAGCCGCGTGGACCCGGCCGCAAAAACAGATGCTGGCGCTGTTCGGCGCCACCGTGCTGCTGTGGGTATTTGGCGCGCCACTGAACGTCTGGCTGGAAATGGGGCGCGGCTACGATGCGGCCGTGGCCGTATTTGCACTGGTAATGCTGCACGCCCTGCGCCTGACCGAGTGGAAGGCCGTCGAGCGCAGCACCGACTGGGGCGTGCTGCTGCTCTTCGGCGGCGGCCTCACCCTGAGCCGCGCGCTGGCCGAAAGCGGCGCGGCGGCCTGGCTGGCGGCGCAACTGGGCGGCCCGCTCGAAACCCTGCCCGCCTTCGTCTGTCTGGCGCTGATGATCCTCTTCGCGATGCTGATTACCGAAGTCACCAGCAACACCGCCAGCGCCGCGCTGCTGATCCCGTTGTTCATTGGCCTGGCACCGCAGATTGATTCCACCCCGCTCGCCGTGCTGGTGGCGGTGGGCACCTCCTGCGCCTTTCTGTTGCCCGTGGCCACGCCGCCGAACGCGATTGTGTTCGGCAGCGGTCATGTGCCACAACGGGTGATGATCCGCGCCGGATTGTGGGTGTCGCTGCTGATCTATCCAGTGCTGGTAGCGGTAGCGGCCGGGATGCTGGCGCTGGTGTGATGCGGCCTTGGTGGACGGCAAGCCGCGCACCCTACGACGGGGCACGCGCCAGCGCAGGCCTCACGCCGTCCTATCCTTCAATCAATTTTGTGTACGCACGGCGGGTGTCGGGCGACACGGCGGCCAGCACTTGCGCGTAAGCGGTTTTATGGCGCGCCATGAGCCGGGCGCTAGCGACCGTTTTCGAGCGGCAATACCAGTGGCAGGTGTGCTGAAACAGATACATCTCGGCCATCACCGTAAAGGCTTTGTCCTTGTCGCTGCGCGCCGGATAATCTTCAATCGCCTTGGCAACGCCTTGCGCGTGAATGCTGACCGCCTTGCGCAGATCGAAAGTCGCCGTCGGAAACAGCCGATCGGCAAAGGGAACCGCCCAGGCCAGCTTGCTGATACGGACGGTATCGGCGTCAGCCCGACTCAGGTCATTGGCGAGCCGGCCGAGCTGCTCACTCAGTGCGGTTTCGTTGGCACGCATGAGGCCCCAGATCTGTTCGCGACGCTCGGCATCGTCTTCGCCCAGCGCGCGCAGATAGCCCTCGGTGAGGGTTTCCATGTGCTTTTCGAGGCTGTAGTTCTGAAGGTGGTTGCCCAGCAGGGCGATGCGCCGGCGCTGGTCCTGGGTTTTGAGGGCGTAGGCAGCGAGGCCGGCCATGACAAGCAATACGAGTGGGTCCATGCCGGCATTGTCCGGGGCTTTGACGGTGGCGGCAATGGCGGCGTGCGCGCGGACGTGCTCGCCTACCGTAGTCAGCCGTCGATGGTGTTTTGGAAACCAATTTGCCAAAAGTGCTCTGCTAGACTGAACAGCCCGATTTTTGCGGGGCGGGCAAAGCCGCACGGCCAGAAAACGCCCCGCGCTGCGGCCATCCAGCCCCCGCCATCCCCATCGGTCCCGCTGCGCTCGTCGCGCCAGCCGATGCCGCGCCCAGCAGGCCTGTCGTCTGGCGCGACGACTCGATTTCAGGAGAGTGCACATGAAGCCTTTTGCCATTGCCGGCATCCAGATGAATGTCTCGGCCATCGAGTCGAACGTCGCGCGCATGAAGCTCAAGCTCGACATCACCATGAACCTGTACCCGTGGGTACAGATGGTGATGTTCAGCGAGCTGTGCGCCTTTGGCCCGCTGACCTATGCCGCGCGCGAGTTTCCGTGCGACTTCGAAGCCGAAATGCAGGAGATGGCCCGCAAGTACGGCATCTGGCTGCTGCCGGGGTCCATCTTTGAAAAGAGCGGCGACAAGATCTACAACACCGCCTCGGTCATCAACCCGCAGGGCGAGGTCGTCGCGCGCTACCGCAAGATGTTCCCCTTCTACCCCTATGAAGAAGGCGTGACGCCGGGGCTGGAGTACTGCGTGTTCGATGTGCCCGATGTGGGCCGTTTCGGCGTATCGATCTGCTACGACATGTGGTTCCCCGAGACCATCCGCACGCTGGCGGTGATGGGCGCCGAGGTGATTCTCCACCCGACGCTGACCGGCACCATCGACCGCGACAACGAGCTGGCCATCGCGCAGGCCATGAGCACCATCAACCAGTGCTACCTGTTCGATGTGAACGGCCTCGACGCCGGCGGCAGCGGCCGCTCGATCATCACCGGGCCGGATGGCCGGGTGCAGTATCAGGCGCAGAACAACGAAGAGATCATCCCGATCGAGCTGGATATCGACCGCGTGCGCCGCAGCCGCGAGCTGGGCACGCTGCGCCTCGGCCAGCCGCTCAAGAGCTTCCGCGACCACATGGGCGACTTCAGCATCTACTGGCGCGACCAGCAGCACCCCTACCTCGATTCGCTCGGTCCGCTGATCAAGCCGGGGCGCATGGACCGCATCGCGGAGCTCAAGAAGATCGAAGGCGGCATGTATCCCCACCCGCTGCCGACGCCGCCCGCCACGCAGTAAGGCAACACCGGCGAACGCCCGGCGGCGCATCATGCCGCGATCGCTGGCCTATGCCTCGGGCGCCACGCAGACGCGGTTCCGGCCTGCGTTCTTGGCCTGGTAGAGTGCGGCGTCGGCGCGGCTGACCGCCTGCTCGGTGGATTCCCCGGCCTGGTACTCGGTCACCCCGATGCTGATCGTGACCGGAATCGCCTGGCCGTTGGTGGCGAAAGCTTCCTCGCCGATGCCCCGGCGCAGACTCTCGGCGATCCGCAGGGCTTCGCTCAGGTCGCAGTGACGCAGCAGGATGAGCAACTCCTCGCCGCCCCAGCGCACCACCAGATCCGATTCGCGCAGGGCGTCGAGCAGCCGTTTGGCGATACCGGCCAGCACGTTGTCACCGGCCAGGTGGCCATGGCGATCGTTGATCTGCTTGAAGAAGTCGATATCGGCGAGCAGGAAGGCCATGGGCTGCGGATCGCGCTTGTAGTCGGCCAGCAGCTTCTTCATCAGCATGGTGAAAGCGTTGCGATTGAGCAGGCCGGTCAGCTTGTCGATGGTCGCCATCTCCTCGATGCGATGCTGGTAATTCCTCAGCGCCACGTGGGCGAGGAGGATCACGACCGCCGTGATCAGCAGGCTGATCAGGATATTGATCCACAACGTTCTCTGGATGCCGGTCAGCGCGGCATCCTGGCCCTGCTCGACGAACAGGTACCACTTCAGCTCCGGCAGGTAGTTCACCTGCAGGATCTGCGTGTTGCCGTCGGCGTCCGCATACTGGTAGGAGCCGCTGTCTTCGGCCAGGATGCGCGCCAGCTGCGGCCCGATACCAGCACTGGCGTGCAGATCGACGTTCAGTACCCTGGCGCTGTTGCCCACCAGCACCACCTTGCCGGCCTTGTCGACGAAGTAGATCTTGCGATTGAAGCGTTGCTGATGCTCGGAGACCAGCCGGCGAACGGCATCTACCGTCAGGCCGATGCCGGTGGCGCCGATGTAGTTGCCGTCGAAATCGTAGACCCGGTAGTTGATGAAGATGGTCAGCGCATCCTGATTGGCCAGGTCGGGGTCGACGTTGATCTCGTAGTCTTCCGTCAGGGCGCGGGTGCGGTAATACCAGGCGTCGCGCGGCTCGTCGGGCGATATCTGCTTGAGGATGCCATCGCCGGTGTAATAGGTCCCGCTGCGTTCCGACACGAAGAAGCTCGCGAAGGCACCGTAGCGCTGCCTGATCTCCCGCAGGTAATGCGCCATTTCCTCGACGTTTGCCTCGCCCTGCAACACCCAGCGGCGCAGAAAGGTGTCGTGCGCCATGGTCGAGGAAATGAGCACCGGCCGCACCAGGTCCTTCTGGATCTCGGAGTAGATGTTGCTGGAGGTCAGCGGCAGGCTCTGCTCAACGATGGCCTCAAGAATGGAGCGCTTGGAGACTTCATAGCTGATGAACGAGGTCACCAGAAAACCGACGGAGAGCAGGAGCCCCAGGATCAGCAGCAGTCGGCTGTGGTTGAAGAGACGATGACGGAAGGGGGGCATGGCCGGACCACAACGGAGGGTAAGACATCATACTATGCAGCGCAGCGACGCCACGCAGGCATGCGTCACGCGCGGCCGTCAGAGCGGGCGCTGGCAGCGACGGGCCGCTCGCCCCCCTTGCGCCCGAGCGACCGGATGGCGGACGATGCCACCCATGCGCCATCTGCCCCACCTGCTCGCCGCACTGTGGCTCACCGCCTGCACCACGCCCGCCCCGCCCCCGCCGGCCGACGCCCGCGCCGCGGAGGCGCCGTTGGCCGAACCCGCACCCGACGCGGTGCGCTACCAGGTGGCGAGCGCGCGCTCGGACGTGCGCTTTGTGGTCTACCGGGCCGGGCGGCTGGCGGCGCTGGGGCATAACCATGTGATCCGCGCCGGACAGGTGAACGGGCAGATCGCGCTGGCCCCAACCCTGTCGCAATCGAGCTTTTCTCTGCGCCTGCCGGTCACGCAGTTCACGGTCGACCCGCCCGACGCACGCCACGACGAAGGCGAAGGCTTCGAGGTGCAGCCCTCTGCCGATGCCATCGCCGGCACCCGCCGCAACATGCTCGGCGCGCGGGTGCTTGATGCGGACAATTACCCGACGGTGCGCATCGACGCGGTGGCCGTGCAAGGCGCGCTGCCGACAGTGGACGCCACGGTGCGGCTGCGCTTGCGCGAGGTGTCACGCGATGTCCGTGTGCCCGTCACCGTCGTTCAGAGTGATCACGAGCTGATCGCCACCGCCGATTTCAAGATCCGCCAGACCGACTTCGGCATCACCCCGATGTCGGTATTCGGCGGCGCCTTGCAGGTGGCTGATGCGGTGACGGTGCGCATGCGCCTGGTGGCGACACGCGCGCCGTAGGGCGGAAAAGCGAAGCGCCTTCCGCCGCAGGAGATGGCTCAACCGCCGAGGTGGCCGAAGGCGCTTCGCTTTTCCGCCCTACGGGGGCCTACGGTGCGATCTGCCGCGACGCCTTCGGATCGCGAAACACCAGCGGCGCGGTGCTGACGGCACCCGGCCGCTGGGCGCGGGCGACGGCGTCAAGCACCACCTGATGCGCCGGCGATTTGTCGCACACCGGATCTGGCGCGGCGGCGTCACCGGCCAGCATGAAGGCCTGGCAGCGGCAGCCGCCGAGGTCTTTTTCCTTGTCCGGACAGGTCTTGCAGGTATCGCTCATCCAGCCATCGCCGCGGTAGCGGTTGAAGCCTTCGGAGTCATACCAGATCTCGCCCACGCTCGTCTCGCGCACATTCGGAAAGCTCAGCCCCGGCAGCATCTTGGCGGTGTGGCAGGGCAGCGCGGTGCCGTCGGGCGTGACGGTGAGAAAAACATTGCCCCAGCCGTTCATGCATTTTTTGGGCCGCGTTTCGTAGTAGTCCGGCACCACGAAAAAGATGCGGAGCTTGTCGCCGAGCTTGGCGCGATACTCATTGGTGATGCGCTCGGCGCGCTCGAGCTGTTCGCGCGAGGGCAGCAGTTGGTCGCGGTTGAGCAGCGCCCACGAGTAATACTGGTTGTTGGCCAGCTCCAGATACTCGGCGCCGAGTGCGACCGCCATCTCGATGATCTGGCCGATGTGGTCGATATTGAGGCGGTGGATCACGCAGTTCATCACCATCGGCCAGCCATTGGCCTTGATGGTGTGCGCCACCTTCTGCTTGAGATCGAAGGTGCGCGTATGCGAGAGAAAATCGTTCAGCTCTTTTGTGGTGTCCTGGAAGGAGAGCTGGATGTGATCGAGTCCGGCGCGCTTGAGCGCCTCGGCGCGGTCCTCGGTCAGGCCGACGCCGGAGGTGAGCAGATTGGTGTAGTACCCGAGGCGATGCGCTTCGGCCACCAGCACTTCGAGGTCGTCGCGCACCAGCGGCTCGCCGCCCGAGAAGCCGCACTGCACGCTGCCCAGCACGCGCGCCTCGTTCAGCACGCGCAGCCAGGCTTCGGTGTCGAGTTCATCGTCGGCGCTGGTGCGTGCGAAATCCACCGGGTTGTAGCAGAAGGCGCAGTGCAGCGGGCAGCGGTAGGTCAGCTCGGCGAGCAGCCACAGCGGCGGGCCGGGGCGGTCGGTGGCGGTCATGGTGTTGTCCTTTGCCGTAGGGCGGAAGCGCCGCAACACGGCGTCACCCGCCGCTTCGACCTTGAGACGGATTGACGGATGACGCTTCGCTCTTCCGCCCTGCGGGTGTTCATGCTTCCGTGATCCACTGCTGCTGTCGCGCCATATCGAGAAAGGCGCGTACGTCGGGCTCCAGCCCGGTGGTGTCAAACGCGGTTTCGAGATCGGCGACCAGCGCCGGCACGTCTCGCGTGCCATCACAGCGCTTGAGGATCTCGGCCGCGCTGGCATTCAGCTTGACCATGCCTTCGGGGTAGAGCAGCACCCAGGCCTGCTGGGCTTCTTCCCATTGCATCCGAAAGCGCGAGGCCAGCGTGGGCGTATCGATACTCATGCTTTCGGCCCGCGGATCTCGATCTCGCAGCTTTGCAGCATGATCGCGTCGGCCAGCGACCACAACACGTCGAGCTTGAACTGCAGGATGTCGAGCGCGCGCTGCTGCAGGGCGCGGTTCTGGCCGAAGTAGTCCAGCGTGAAGCGCAGGCCGTGGGCCACGTCGCGCCGCGCCTGCGTCAGCCGGTTGCGGAAGTACTGCAGTCCGTCGGTTTCGATCCACGGGTATTTGTCGGGCCAGGTGTCGAGGCGCTGCTGGTGGATGTGCGGGGCGAACAGCTCGGTGAGGCTGGAGGCCACGGCGTCCTGCCAGGGGCGCTGGCGGGCAAAGGTGACATAGGCGTCGACCGCGAAGCGCGCCGCCGGCGACACCAGCCGCTCGGACACCACGTCGTCGCGGCTCAGGCCGACCGCCTCGCCGAGCCGGATCCACGCCTCGATACCGCCGTCGTCCTGCACGCCGCCGATGGCGTAGCCGTCATGGTCGAGAATGCGCTGAATCCACTCGCGGCGGATGTCGCGCTCGGGGCAGTTGGCGAGGATGTTGGCGTCCTTGACCGGGATCGCCACCTGGTACAGGTAGCGGTTGGCCACCCAGCGCTGCAGTTGCGCTTGCGTGAGTTTGCCCTCGGCCATCATCACGTGGAAGGGGTGGTAGATATGGTAGCTGGTGCCCTTTTCGCGCAGCCGGGCTTCGAATTCATCGCTGGCCCACGGCGCTTCGCCGGCAATGGCGGCCAGGTGCGGGGTGGGGATGTCGTCGTGCTTCATGCGGACTCCTCGGGCGCCTTACAGCGCGATCTCCATCCCGTCGAAGGCCACTTCGATGCCATGGCGCGCCAACTCGGCGCGCTCGGCGCTGTCTTCGTTGAGGATGGGGTTGGTGTTGTTGATGTGGATGAGGATCTTGCGGGTGCTCGCCGGCAGGCGGTCGAGCCATTCGATCATGCCGTCGGGCCCGGACTGCGGCATGTGGCCCATGGCGCGCGAGGTCTTGGCCGAGGCGCCGAGGCGGATCATCTCGTCGTCGGTCCACAGCGTGCCGTCCACCAGCACCACGTCGGCCGCCTGCATGGCCGCCCACACCGCGTCTTCCATCTGCCCCAGGCCGGGCGCGTAAAACAGCCGGCGGCCGCTGCGGGTGTCGGTGATCCTCACGCCGATGTTGTCGCCCGGCTCGGGGCGGTCACGCCGGGGCGAATAAGGCGGCGCGTTGCTGGTCAGCGGCAGCGCGGTGAAGCGCAGGCCGGCGATGGCATCGATTACGAAGTCCTGCCCGAGGGCAATCTCGTGCCAGTCGATGCCGCAATAGTGTTCGAGCACGCCGAACAGCGGGTTGCCGGTGCTCAGATCGTCGCGCACCGGCCGGGTGCACCACAGCGCATGCGGCTGGCGGTGTTCGCGCAGCATGTAGAGGCCGGTGGTGTGGTCGATCTGCGCGTCGATCAGCACGATGGCGGCAATGCCGGTGTCGCGCAGCGCCCGGCCCGGCTGCAGCACCGGGCAGCGCTGGATCTGCGTGAGGATGTCGGGCGAGGCGTTGAACAGCGCCCAGTGTTCGTCGTCGCCGCTGACGATGATCGACGATTGCGTGCGCGCCGTGGCGCGGATACTTCCGCTGCGCAGGCCCGCGCAATTGGGGCAGTTGCAATTCCACTGCGGAAAGCCACCGCCAGCGCCGGCGCCAAGTACGCGTATTTTCATGATGTGTCACCGAGCGGTCCGCGCGCAGCGCCCGCGGACCTCGCCGGGCTTAACGCGTAGCGATGTACATGGTGATCTCGAAGCCGAAGCGGAAGTCGGCGGCGGTCGGGGTTTCCCATTTCATGATGTGTCTCCTGAGGTTGTAGGCGTGTCGCGGCAACTTTGCGCCACGTGAGCCCAGCATGCCGTCCCGCGCCCATCGACACATCCGGGGAATGTGGACTCACGCCTACAGAATTTCATGAGGCGAGCGCGCCCGCCATATCGATGGCGGGTTGAAACCCGCCCTACGGCAGTAAAGACAATCGCGCCGCCACGCACTAGCATGAGCACCATGCCATCGACACCGTCCACACCCCCCGATCCCTGGTCCGTCTTCGCCCTCGACGTCGGCGACGGTCACCAGCTGCACATCGAGCAAAGCGGCGCCGCCGACGGCCTGCCGGTCATCTGCCTGCACGGCGGGCCGGGCAGCAGCATGGCCACCGGGCACCGGCAATTCTTCGACACCACGCGCTACCACATCATCCAGTTCGACCAACGCGGCTGCGGCCGCAGCACCCCGCGCGGCGGCCTCACCCACAACACTACCGCGCACTTGGTCGCCGACATCGAACGCATCCGCCTGCGTCTGGGCATCGACCGCTGGCTGGTCTTCGGCGGCTCCTGGGGCGCCACACTGGCAATGGCCTACGCCGCCGAACACCGCGACACCTGCCTCGGCGTCATTCTGCGCGGCGTCTTCCTCGCATCAAGCGACGACCTGCGCCGCTTCTTCGACGACAGCCACCCTCACGCCCCCGCCATCCACGCCCGCCTCGCCGCCCTCGCCCCCATGGGCGCGCGATCCAAACTCGCCCACTGGCTCCCCGCCACCCTCCTCGCCGCCAATCCGAACGAGCAGGCGGCGCTGACTGTCGCCTGGATGGCCTGGGAAAACGCCCTCGACAACGGCCCCGCCGCCCGCTTCACCCCACCCACCGGCGACACCCTCGCCACCGCCATCGACAAATACCGCGTGCAGGCGCACTACCTGCATCACCACTGCTTTCTGGAAAACGACTGGTGGCGCGATGCTGCCGCAACAATGGCCGGCCTGCCGGTGGCGATCCTGCACGGCACGCAAGACCGCATCTGCCACCCCGACAACGCCCGCGCGGTGCACGCCGCCTGCCCCGGCAGCACGCTGCAGCTGATCGACGGTTGCGGCCACAGCCCGTTTGCACCTGCCATGGCGGCGGCGCTGCAGGAAGCGACACGGCACTTTGCCGACAAGACGGGTTCAGTTTTGGGCGACTCAAACACCTGAGCAAGAACCCGCACACGTCGTTGTGCCCCGTACTCAGACGCCCATTGATCAGCCGACGCCAAGCGGCGGAAGGCGCTTCGCTTTCGCCCTACGCGGACTCAAGGTTTTCTGGCAGGCGTGCTTGTCGTCGAGGCGAACAGATCCCCGCAATCGTCGCAGGCAAAAAACCACGCACCACCCTCACAACGGATCACCCCGGTAGCCGCCGCGCTGATCTGCCAGTCGCACAGGCGCTTGCCCGCCTTCAAGGTGCCCTCGATATGGCACGGCGCGACCGGGTAGTTATCGCTCAGCGTGCGCGCATCGAGCTGGCGTGCGCGTTTGAAAAACGCCTGCGCCTCGGCGTGGGTCAGGTCGACATCGGCAGTGGTGCAGGCCATCGGCTCGGAAGAGGTGAAGTCCTGCACATACACCGCCGACAGGCGGGTCGTATCGAGCGGCGCCGACGTGCTGGCACAAGCGACCGTCAGCAGAGCGACCGCCAGGGCGGTTGCGATCTTCATTGCCATTGCGCGCTCGCCGCCTCGCGTTGAGAAAATGTCATGTGCCAAACGGCCACCCGTCCAATTCAAACCGGTGTATTGCGCCGTGGCGCCCACGCCCCCAGACCCGCACCAACCGACACCACCAGAATACCGACCCCGGCCAGCAGCGAGATCGGTTCGTCCAGCAGCGCATAGGCGCCAATGGCGGACACCGCCGGCACCAGTGCCAGCGCCATCGAGGCGCGGCTGGCGCCGAGCCGCGCAGTGGCATAGGCATACATGCCGGCAGCCAGCAGCGCGGCCACCATGCCCTGATAGACGCCTTGCAGCACGAGGTCCCCCCAGCCGGCCGACTGGATCGTCTTGGGCAGCCAGAGCACATAGATCGGCAGGTAGATCGCTGCCGACATCCCGGCAATACCGACCACGGCATTGCGCGCGCCCGGCTGCCAGCGCCGCACCAGCAGGCCGAAGATCGCCCACGAGGCCGCCGCGCACAAAAACAGCACATCGCCCAGCCACTGCCCGGGCTCCAAGGGCGCAAACAGGCTCTCGGCGCTGATCAGCACCAGCCCCGTAGTCGTCAGCACGAGCGACACCACGACCTTGCGCGAGCGCTGCAGCCCGGTGGTCAGCGCCAGCAGCACCGCCGTCCAGAACGGAATGCCACCATTGACGAACACCCCCGCATGCGTGCTCGGCGCGAGCGCAAAGCCCGAGTAGGCGAACAGCGCATAGCCCAGGCCGCCAAAGAGCGCCAGCGTGAAGTAGCGCGGATAGTGCGCCACCGGAATGTCGCGGATGAAAAACGGCAGCGCCAGCGTGGCCGACACCGCGTAGCGCAGGGCCGCCATGTCGTACGGCGTAAACGCCCCCGTGCTGCCAAAGCGCGACACGATGTTGAACCCCGACCAGCACAACACCACCACCGCCGCCGCGGCCACGCCCTTCCAGGCATCGGCGGCGCTCACGGCGGGGTCGTCGGCTACACCGGGGCGATGTTCGGGCGGTTGTGCCGTCGCTTGCGAAGCCCGGGTCATTGCCGCAGCTCCGTGTCGTCAGCGATAGCTGCAACGGTATTCGACGCCGCGCGCACAGCCATGCAAAGAATCGACGACATCGCCAGCGTGGGACGATGAAAGCACGGCCTGCAGGCGCGGACCGGGGCGGTGTTGCAGAAGAGCATGACGCGTCTCTGTGGTGTGCCTGAGCATCCGGGCGGTTCAACGGCCCGGCCTGCTGCCAGGCGCAACCTACGCGCGGCGCATCCGGGGACACTGCGAGTAGATCACGCCACCAGGGGCAACGACAGGCTCAGTCTGTTCGAGTTTTTGGCAAAACAGTTCGGGGGGACGTGCATGAGGCCATGCGAACGCTGGATTTCAGGTGCTGATATCGATGAACCCAACGCGGACGCCCGTGCCCCGACATCCGCGTGCTGACGAATCGCCTGATCGTACCGACACCCGTTGAATTCAGCTTCTGGAACGAGGCCCTCAAGTAGTGGAGGTAAGCCGGCCTTTCGGCACTTGGCCCTGCATACCTACAACGTGAACCAATGCGCCTCTTCCGCCGCCTACTGGCTACTCGAAGCTTGCGCCAGCCTCACCGGAACAGGCTTCAGCTGAAGGTTCTTCAGTTTCTCTAGGAATGCGGCGTCCTGGATGACCGGCGCCTTGACGATTTTCCCGACCTCAGCATTGATCAAAGTCGCAATCAAAACGCCTCCAATCAAGCCGCCTGCGGCTCCTGTAGATGCTGCCTGTCCATAGCTCAATGCGCTTTTCGACGTAACACTGCGCCCCACCACCCCACCAACAGCACCGCCGATGGCACCTCCCACTGCGAAGGACACTACGTCCACTTTGGCACTAACCGGGTCGCCAATAAGCACGGCCGTACTACAGTCGGCCTCCCCCGGAGGTACCACGGCGGGAACATCACCCACCGTAGAGTATCGGTAGATCGTCGGGGCCATCGACGCATCCTTCGGCAAGTAAATCCCGCCATCCATGGTGCGACCCATACCAGGAAATCCTTCACCCTTTTCACCGATGACAGAGTATCCACCTTGCGGCGCACGGTAGTACGTCCCGCCTTCATCCCTATACTCGGAAACGTACGGCCCGCGCTCCAGCTTTGTTGTCCAGGTAAATCCGACCCCAAACTTGCCCGTAGAAGAAATGGCTTCCGGCAGATACACGCACGTCGAATTTTCGGGCGTCGCCAGATCAGTTGGCTTGATGACAGTGGCGCATCCACTGATGATCGTTGTCGCACCGAAGGCCAAAAAGGCAGCAAACTTCATCATTGATTCCTTGTGATCACGAAAAACAGGGAGATCGACTATCGGATTCAGGTCCGAAAATCCATCGTTTGCAAAGGCATACTGGCAAGAAGTCATGTTCCGCTGAAAGCAGGACATGGCTTTCCAAAATCATATCCTGACAACATTTACAAGCATGCTTTTTGGGCGATCAGTTGGTGAAATTTTTCTCACGCGGGGAGGCGGTGCCCTGAACAGCACGGCAACTTGCCAGTGAACGACTGATTGTCATGGAGCCCCCTCAAAACCGCCCCCGAAAATGCCACTCCCCCGGCATCACATCATTCACCACAGCCGCCCGTGTCGCGGCATCCACCCGTTGATCATCCGCGTCATACAGCCCGCACAGTCGTAACGCACGCCGCACATCAATCGTCTGGCCGAGAAACTCGTACACCACCCGCGCGCAGCACGGCATGCGTTCGCCGCTGCCGGAGACGCCGAGCTTGAGGCCGGTGAGGCGGGTGACGCGGTTCTTGAAGGAGGGGAAGAGGATCGTCTGCGTCATTTCCAGGCCGGTGAGCGATTCGTAGTCGGCCAGGAAGATGCGATCGGTGAGGAAGTGGGCCATGCCGAGGTAGATGCCGTGGTAGGCCTTTTCGTGCGGGTGCTCGACGAGGCGTTCGGTGCGCTGGTAATAGACGCGGCCGCCATGTTGCTCCAGGCACACCAGGGTGCGCAGGATCTTGCCGGGGCAGGCCATCGAGCGGTAGGTCTCGAAGTAGTAGCCGAGGTATTTGTCGAGTCCGGCGGTGCCGATGGCCTTGAGCTGGGCGAGGTGGGGGGCTTCGGGTGCAGCGGGCTCGGGCGCGGGGGTGTGGCGCGGGCGCACTTGCACCAGGCGTTCGAACTGGGCGCTGGGCAGCAGGATCTCGTGTTCGTCGACGCCGAAGAATTCGCAGAAGCGCCGCAGGGTGTTGGCCGAGGGGCGGTAGCGGCCGCTGAGGTAGCGGTTGAACTGGGGGCGGTTCACATTGAGCCGCCGGCAGACTTCGGCAATGGATTTGTAGTAGCTGCACAGCAAGCGCAGGTTGCGCGCGAAATCATCGTGCATGAGGGACTCCCGGGGCGGATACGTGCCCGTCATCGACTGCATCTGGCGCAGTATGGCGCAGTTTGCGCGCCAATGCGCAACGTTTTGACCCACTCCGTCAAATTGTCGTGTGGCCCATCGCTTGTTGAAATGGGCTTGCCGTCCGGCATGAAAAACACAACAGCGGCTGCAGCCGCAGATGGAGACCTGCCATGCACACAACCCTATTTTCTTTGCCCTGCACGACCGCCCGCCGACTGACCGTTTGCGGAGGGCCGCGTCATGCTTGATCTGCTCAACGACCTCTTGTGGGGCAAAGTGCTGATCGTGGTGCTGATCGGCCTCGGCCTGTGGTTCACCATCGGTTCGCGCTTCGTGCAGTTCCGCTATTTCGGCCGCATGTTCCGCATCCTCGGGGCCAATCAGGCTTTTTCGAAGGACAAGCACGGTCACCTGAGTTCGTTCCAGGCGCTGATGCTGTCGGTAGCCGGCCGCGTGGGCGGCGGCAACATTGCCGGCGTGGCGGTGGCGATCACGCTCGGCGGGCCGGGCGCGATCTTCTGGATGTGGGTGGTGGGCCTGATCGGCATGGCCACCAGCTACTTTGAATGCACGCTGGCGCAGGCCTACAAGAAGGCCGAGCCCGACGGCACCTACCGCGGCGGCCCGGCGCACTACATCGCCCGCGGCATGGGCGCCAAGTGGGGCTGGCTGGCGGCGGTGTATTCGGTGCTGCTGCTGATGACCTTCGGTTTCGGCTTCACGGCGCTGCAGTCGTATGCGGTGGCCACTTCGTTCGAAGACGCTTTCGGCATTCCGGTGCTGGCCACCGGTGCGGTGCTGGCGGTGGTGATCGGGGTGATCCTGTTCGGCGGCGTCAAGCGTATTGCCAAGGTGGCCGAGGTGCTGGTGCCGGTGATGGCGGTGGGCTACCTGCTGATCGCGGTGGCGGTGATCGTGCTCAACATCGAGCAGATCCCGGGCGTGATCGCGCTTATCGTGAAGAGCGCCTTCGGCCTGGAGCCGGCCATCGGCGGCGGTATCGGCGCGGCCATTTTGATGGGCGTGAAGCGCGGCCTGTTCTCCAACGAGGCCGGCCTGGGCAGCGCGCCCAACGTGGCGGCCGTGGCCTATGTGCCGCACCCGGCCAACCAGGGCATCGTGCAGGCGTTTTCGGTGTTTATCGACACGCTGATCCTGTGCTCCTGCACCGCCTTCATCATCCTGCTGGGCACGGTGTATCAGCCGGGCGTTGCCACCGACATCGGCGGCGTGGCGCTCACGCAGGCCTCGCTGGCCAGCCATGTGGGCGAGTGGGGGCGCATCTTCGTAAGCATCGCGCTGATGCTGTTCGGCTTCACCACCATCATCTACAACTGCTACCTGGGCGAGAACAGCCTGAGCTACTTCAGCGACCAGAACCGTCCGCTGACCACGACCTACCGCCTGGTGGCCGTCGGCCTGTGCGGCTGGGGCGGCACTACCGACCTGGGCACGGTGTTTGCCTTTGCCGACGTGACCATGGGCTTCCTCGCCCTGGCCAACCTGCTGGCGCTGGCGATGCTGTTCAAGCCGGGGCTGCGCATCATGCGCGACTACGACGAGCAGATCGCCGCGGGCATCGAAGAACCGGTGTTCGACGCCAAGCGCTTCGCCGATCTGGACATCGACCCCGAGGCCTGGGAGATCGAGCCCGAAGACCTCGCACGCAACACCAAGGCCCGCCTGCAACCGGCCTGAGCTTCACCCCTGACACCCCGGGGCCGCACCGGCCCCGGGGCCCTCTCCGACTTCACGGATAGACCCCCATGACAACCCGCATCGAACACGACCTGCTTGGCGACATGGCCCTGCCGGCCGACACCTGGTACGGCGTGCAGACCCAGCGCGCGGTCGACAACTTTGCCCTCACCGGCGTGCCGATCAGCCACTTCCCGCACTTCATCAACGCCTTGGCGATGGTCAAGGCCGCCGCGGCCAGCGCCAATCGCGACCTCGGCCTGCTCGCCCCGCACAAGGCGGCGGCCATCCTTTCGGCCTGCGAAGAGATCACCGACGGCCGACTGCACGCCGCTTTTGTGGTTGACCTGATCCAGGGCGGCGCCGGCACCTCGACCAACATGAATGCCAACGAGGTGATCGCCAACCTCGCGCTGGAGCAACTCGGCCACCCCAAGGGCGCCTACGAGTACCTGCACCCCAACGACGATGTGAACAAGTCGCAGTCGACCAACGACGCCTACCCCACCGCGGTGTGCGTCGGCCTGCAACTGGCCACCGAGCCGCTGATCGCCGCCATCGCCAGCCTCAAGGCCGCGCTCGAAGCCAAGGGCCGCGAGTTTGCCGACGTGCTGAAGATGGGCCGCACGCAACTGCAAGACGCCGTGCCAATGACGCTGGGCCAAGAGTTCGACGCCTTTGCGGTCACGCTCGGCGAAGACATCGAGCGGCTCAACGATGTGTGCCGTCTGCTGTGCGAAGTGAACCTCGGCGGCACGGCCATCGGCACCGGCATCAACACCCACCCCGACTACGCGGCGCTGGCGGTACGCTATCTGGCCGAGATTTCCGGCAAGCCGATCGTGCCGGCAGCCAACCTGGTCGAGGCCACCTCCGACATGGGCGCCTTCGTGCTGTTCTCGGGCGTGCTCAAGCGCCTGGCGGTCAAACTCTCCAAGATCGCCAACGACCTGCGCCTGCTCTCCAGCGGCCCGCGCACCGGCCTGGGCGAGATCCACCTGCCGCCGATGCAGCCGGGCTCGTCGATCATGCCGGGCAAGGTCAATCCGGTGATCCCCGAGGCGGTCAATCAGGTAGCCTACCAGGTCATCGGCAACGATCTGGCCGTCACCATGGCCGCCGAAGCCGGCCAGCTGCAGCTCAACGCCATGGAGCCGCTGATCGTCTACAACCTGCTCAACTCGCTCAAGATGCTCGGCGCGGCCTGCCACATGTTCGAAACGCGCTGCATCCGCGGCATTCGCGCCGACCGCGAACAGTGCCAGGCGCATGTGGACCGCAGCATCGGCGTGATCACCGCGCTGGTGCCGCACATCGGCTATGCCAACGCCTCGCGCATCGCCGCGCAGGCGCTCCACAGCGGTGCCACGGTGCGCGAGCTGGTGATCGGCGAAGGCCTGCTCAGCACCGCGCAGCTCGACCTGCTGCTCAGCCCGCAATCGATGCTCGCGCCGCAGCGCGCCGCCTGATGAACGCGCGCGTGCTGATCCTCCACACCGGGGGCACCATCGGCATGACCGGCTCGCCCGACGGCCTGCGGCCGATGGCCGGCTTCGGCGCGGCGCTCGGCGCACAGTTGCAGGCGACGGGCGCGCCGGATTGCGACATTGTCGAGCTGGCGCCGCTGATCGACAGCGCCAACCTGCAGCCGGCGCACTGGCGCCACATCGCCGACGCGCTGCTCAGCCGCTGGGACGACTACGCCGGCTTCGTGGTGCTGCACGGCACCGACACCATGGCGTGGAGCGCCTCGGCGCTGTCCTTCATGCTGCGCGGCGCCGACAAACCGGTGATCTTCACCGGCGCGCAGATCCCGCTGCTGCTGCCGCGCAGCGACGCCGCCGGCCACCTGCGCGCCGCGCTGGAGATCGCCGCCGCCGGCACGGTGCGCGAAGTCGGCCTGCTGTTCGGCCAGCGCCTGCTGCGCGGCAACCGCAGCCGCAAGCTCAAGAGCGTCGCCTTCGACGCCTTCGACTCGCCCAACTGCCTACCGCTGGCCGACATCGGCATCGACATCACCGTCCACCCCGAGCGCCTGCTGGCGCCGACCGAACGCCGCTTCACACTGCCGGCGTTCGATGCCGAAGCGGTGGCGGTGCTGCCGATCTGGCCGGGGCTGCCGGCGCGGGTGGTCGACGCCCTGCTCGAATCCCCCGCCGTGCGCGGCCTGATCCTCGCCAGCTACGGCGTGGGCAACGTGCCCGACGCCGACGCCGCGCTGATCGACACCCTGGCCCGCGCCGTGGACCGCGGCGTGGTGGTGCTCAACACCAGCCAATGCCCGGTCGGCCCGGTGGCTCAGGGCGCCTACGCCACCGGCGCGGTGCTCAACCGCATCGGTGTGGTACCGGGCGGCGACATGACGCCCGAAGCCGCCTTTGCCAAGCTGCATGTGCTGCTGGCCGACGGCGGTGACGCCGCGGCCGTGCGCGCGCAGCTCGGCCGGCCGCTGTGCGGGGAGATGTCGTAAGGCCGGATTCATCCGGCCACACCGCCACGCCTACAACACCACCGTCGCCAACCCCAGAAAGGCGAAAAAGCCGATCACATCGGTGACGGTGGTGAGGATCACCCCGCCAGCCAGCGCCGGATCGATGCCCATGCGGTCGAGCACCAAGGGCACAATGAGGCCGGCCAGGGCGGCGAAGAGCAGGTTGATGAGGATGGCGGCGCCGATGACGCCGCCGATCTGCCAGTCGCCAAACCACGCCACCGCCAGCCCGGCGACCACCACCGCCCACACCACGCCGTTGAGCGCAGCGATGCCCATCTCCTTGCTCAGCAGCGCGCGCGCGTTGCCCCCCGCCACCTGACCGAGTGCCATGCCGCGGATCACCAGCGTGAGCGTCTGGCTGCCGGCGATGCCGCCCATGCTGGCGACGATGGGCATGAGCACGGCGAGCGCAACGACGCGCTCCAAGGTGGTCTGGAACAGGCCAATCACCCAGGCGGCAAGAAAGGCGGTGACAAGGTTGATGCCCAGCCACACGGCGCGACGCCGCGAGCTGGTGAGCACGGGGGCGAAAATGTCGGCTTCCTGGTCGAGACCGGCCATGTTCATCATGGCGCGCTCGGAGCTTTCGCGGATCTGGTCGACCACGTCATCGACGGTGATCCGCCCGATCAGGTTGTTCTGCGCGTCAACCACCGGCGCGGAGAGCAGGTCGAGATCCTGGAACAGGCGGGCCACTTCGTCGTCCGGCATGTCGACCGGAATGGCCGGGATCTCGGTGTCCATGATGTCGGCCACCCGCCGCTCGGGCTGCACGGTGACCAGCGTGCTGAGGCGCAGCGCGCCCTGATAGACGCCTTTACGGTCGGCCACCATCAGCTTGTCGGTCTGCACCGGCAGGGTCTTGAGCAGGCGCAGATAGCCGAGCACCGTTTGCACCTTGACGTCGGGGCGCACCGAGATGTGGTCGGTGTTCATCAAACCGCCGGCGGAGTCCTCCGGATAGGAGAGCATCGACACCAGCTTTTCACGGTGGCGCTCATCGGTGGCCTGCAGCACCTGCCGGCCCACCTCTTCAGGCAGAGCCTGGATCAAGTCGACCAGGTCATCGAGATCGAGCCGGCGCACCGCGATCACCAGATCTTCGGGATCCATCTCCATCGCCAGCGACGCACAGCTTTCGTCATGCAGGTAGCTCAGGACTTTGCCCGCGCGGTCGGTCTCGACCATGCTCCAGGCGTCGACCCGCTCTTTGGGCGGCAAGGATTCGAGCAGCCCGGCGACCTTGGCCGGATGCATGGCATGCAGAATCTTGCCGACCCGCTTGAGCTTGCCCAGTGCCAGCGCTTCACGCACTTCGCGCATCTGGGTGCTGGCGTGATGCGCTTCGCTGGCCGCGGCCGCTTCCTCTTCGGTGGATATCGACTCGCCGGATTCGCTATGCAGTTGGCGCGCCAACTCTGGCGTCAGGTGCGCGAGAATCCGCCCCTCATGTGCGGCGTCGACCTGCTGCCACACTGACAACCGCAGCGCGTCGTCCAGGGTTTCGATCAGGCTGGCGATCTTGGCCGGATGCATGTGCCGCAGGCGCTTGCGAACCCGCTTGTACTTGCCCGTCTCGAGCGCATCGATGATCTGGGCGATCTCCGTGCGCACGCTGTCCATCGCCTGATCGGTCATACCGTCGCCTGTTATTCGCTAGATTCGTCCATTGCGCCGGGATGGCGCAGTTCAACATTGTGACACGTCAGGAAGACAAGGCTGAGCCCCTCGCCACTCACCCGGGTGCCACATGCCGTGTGGCACGATAGAAACCCAACACCCGCTCGACGTACTCTCGGGTTTCGGGATAGGGCGGCACACCGCCGTAGCGCATCACCACCCCTTCGCCGGCGTTGTAGGCTGCCGCCGTGCGGGCGATGTCACCCTCGAATTTATCGAGCAACCAGCGCAGATAGGCCAGGCCGCCGCGAATGTTTTGCTCGGGGTCGAAGGCGTCGACAACATCGAATCGCTTGGCGGTTTCGGGAATGAGCTGCATCAGGCCCATGGCGTTCCTGGGCGAGCGTGCGCTGGGGTCGAAGCCCGACTCATTGCGCACGATGGCCAGCGCAAAGCGCGGATCGACACCAAAGCGTGGCGCGAGGCGCTGCACCATCTGCGCATGCGAACGCCGACCGACCGGCAGCGCGGCGACATAGCGCTGGACTTCATGCCGCGAAATGACACGACCAAGCGTCTTGATGACGGCAAGATCGAGCGGCTGCTCGAAGCAGGCCGGGGTGTCGATGCGGCCGGGCGCCCGCCCGGCGAGACGTCTTTGCGCCGCAAGATGACCGCGCTGCGCGGCAAAAGAGAGCAAGGTGGTCGCCACCGTGGATCCCACCCCTGGCCGCGGATGGGTCTGATAGAACCTACCGAGGCGATATTGCCCCTCGACGCTGCCAAGCCGCGCCGCCCAGCAATAGCGCGCCTCGGCACCCGCCGCAAAACCCACCGCCTCGGCGGCGATGCCATCGTCGAGCAGCCGGGCAATGACCGGCGCCTCGTCGGGGAAGAGGCTGCCGCTCTCGGCGTGCGCCACAAGCGGCATCAACACCACGACCGACAGCACGCACAACAGCACGCGAGGATTCAGTTTCGCCAGAATCATGGGGGACAAACTACCTCAAACACACGGCGGCTTCCGTGACACCTGTATTGATAACGTCCCGGCAGCGCAGCAAGTTTAGGCCGGCCGTGACATCCGCACGCCGGTCGGCCGGTGGTGCGTGCCGACAACCGGCTAGAATCTGTCCGTCCTTATCCGTCGTTGTTGCGCCGATGCCGCCCAGCCAATTGCTGTTCGAGATCCCCAGCCCCTTCATGACCGAACCGGGGCGTGTGTTGCTGCTCGAACCTCCGACGGCCGATCCCGTCGCACTCAGCGAGCAACTGCGCGACGACCGCTACACCCGCCCCTTCGTCGTCGACGACGGCGAGCACCTCACCCTGTATTTCACGCTGCGCCTGATCCAGAGCGCGATGCGCACGCGCTCGCCCAACACGCTGGCCCTGCGTTACACCCAGCAGATGATGCTGTTCATGGTGTTCATGCCGCGGCCGCAACGCATCGCGCTGATTGGCCTGGGCGGCGGCTCGATCGTCAAATTCTGCCGCCAGCACCTGCCCACGACGCACTTCACCGCCATCGAGCTCGACCCCGACGTGATCGCCCTGCGCGACACCTTCCGGGTGCCGCCAGACGATGCGCATCTGCAGGTGCTTCAGACCGACGGCGCCGACTACCTGGCACATGCCGAGGCGGGCGTCGACGTGCTGCTGGTCGATGCCTTCAACGCCACGGGCTACGCGCCCACGCTGGGCAACCGGGTGTTTTTTGAAAACGCGGCGGAAAAACTGTCGGCGCGCGGCTTGCTGGTCATCAACCTGGCCGGCGAGCAATCGCTCTACGGGGGGCTGATCGGCACGGCGCTCGACGTCTTCGATGACCGCGTGATCGTTCTACCGGTTCACGACGACGGCAACCATCTGCTGTTCGCGTTCAATGATCGGGCCTTTCGCCCCGACTGGCGCCGGCTGCGCAAACTGGCGCTGCAATGGCAAGACCGCTGTCAGCTCGATTTTCCGGACTTTGTTGACCAGCTCGAGCGCGCCGCCAAGCTGCGTCTGGCGCAGCGCGCGTTTCATCACGGCCGCTGAGCGGCCTGACCCGCGCCATCAACGACACCGCATCGGCCCTGTTCGACCGCACTCGCCTCGGCACGCTGCGCGGTATTGATGACGCCTGTCGCCGGGCTCGTGAAGTACGTGATGCCATCGTCGTCTTCCGCATTGGCAGCATCGACCCGCCCGGTCCGGCTTCGGTTAACATTGCGCATCCCCCTCTTATCCGGAGCACGCTTCCATGGCCGGTTCGCCCGCCCTGCCCGACCACCGCCTGCGCACCATCTGCGATCCCGCCAGTTTTCCTTTCGACACCACAGAGCAACTCACCGGCCTGCCCGACGCCACCGTGTCGCTCGGCCAGGGCCGGGCCGAAGAAGCGCTACGCTTTGCACTGGCCATGCACCAACCCGGTTACCACGTGTTTGTGCTCGGTGCACACGGCAGCGGCCGTCATGCCATCGTCAACCGGCTGCTCAAGGAACACGCCGCCACCCGTGCCGTGCCGCCCGACCTGTGCTACCTGCACAACTTCGACGATCCGCAGCGCCCGCAACTGCTCAGCCTGCCCGCTGGTCGCGGCGCGCAGCTGCGCACCGACATGCAGACCCTGATCCGCGAGCTCGGCCCGGCCATTGACGACGCACTCGACAGCGAAACCCACGAAGGCCGCGTCTCCGCCCTGCAAGAAGCGCACAAGGCGCGTGAAGAAGGCGCGCTACGCGAACTGGGCGAGCAATGCCACGCCGACGGACTCGCTTTTTTGCGCACCGCCGAGGGCTTTGTGTTTGCACCCACCGTCGATGGCGAACCGATGACGCCGGAGCTCTTCGAAGCCCAGCCCAAGGACGCGCAGGCCGCGGTCGAGAAGAAAGTCGGCGACTGGAGCGACCGCCTCGCCGACCTGCTCGACGAATTCCCCAGCTGGCGCCAGGAGCTGCGCGACGCCATCGACCGTGCCGAGCGCGAGGTGCTCGGCCCCGCCGTGGCGCTGCTGCTGCGCCCGCTGCGCGAAAAATACGCCGACCTGCCGCAGGTGCAGGCCTTCTTCGACGCCATCCGCAAGGATCTGCTCGACTCCGGCGCCAACTGGATCAGCCCCGGCGAGGAGGAGGAAGACACCCCCGCCGAAGACGGCAGCCGCTTCCACCGCTACCAGATCAAGCTGCTGGTCGACCATGCCGCCACCGAGGGCGCGCCGGTGGTGCACGAGACCAACGCCGGCTTCGGCAACCTGATCGGCCGCATTGAACATGTGACCCAGATGGGCAACGTGGTCACTCACTACAACCTGATCCGCGCCGGCGCGCTGCACCGCGCCAGCGGCGGTTACCTGATCCTCGACGCCGACCGCATGTTTGCCCAGCCCTATGCCTGGGAGGGCCTCAAGCGTGCGCTGCGCAGCGGCGAGATCCGCATCGAACCGCCGGCCGAGGCGCAAAGCTGGTCAGGCTCGTTGAGCCTGGAGCCTGAGCCGGCGCCCTGTGCGCTCAAGGTGGTGATGATCGGCGACCGCGACACCTTTTATCTGCTGACCGATCATGACCCCGAGTTTGGCGAACTGTTCAAGGTGGCGGCCGACTTTGACGACGACCTGCCGCGCACGCCCGACAACGAACAACGCTACGCCCGACTACTGACCACGCTGGCGCGCAATGCCGAGCTGCTGCCGCTCGACCGCGGCGCCATGGCACGGCTGGTGGAAGAAGGCGCCCGGCTGGCCGAAGCCGCCGACCGCCTCACCCTGCACACCCGCCTGATCTCCGACATCATGCGCGAGGCCGACCACTTTGCCCGCGGTGAAGCGGCCCCGGCGATCGGTCGCGAACACATCGACACCGCCCTGGCCGCCAGCGCCCGGCGCATGGCGCGCTACCCCGACCAGGTGCGCCAGTCGATCATCGAAGGCACCACGCTGATCTCCACCGCCGGCGAGCGCGCCGGCCAGGTCAATGGTCTGGTGGTGGTATCGCTGGCCGGCCAGCATTTCGGCCACCCGGTGCGCATCACCGCCACCGCCCGCGTGGGCGAGGGCGACGTGGTCGACATCGAACGCGAAACCGATCTGGGCGGCGCGATCCACTCCAAGGGCGTGCTCATCCTCACCGCCTTTCTGGCCGCGCGCTACGCCCGCCACCAGCCGCTGTCACTCACCGCCAGCCTGGTGTTCGAGCAGTCCTACGCACCGGTCGAAGGCGACTCGGCCTCGCTGGGCGAGCTGTGCGCGCTGCTGTCGGCGCTGGCGCAGGTGCCCATCCGCCAGAATCTGGCCGTCACCGGCTCGGTGAACCAGTTTGGCGAGGTGCAGGCCATTGGCGGGGTGAACGAAAAGATCGAAGGCTATTTCGACCTGTGCCTGGCGCAGGGCCTGACCGGCGACCAGGGCGTGGTGATTCCCGCGCCCAACGTGCGCCACCTGATGCTGCGCGAAGACGTGGTGGCCGCCGCCCGCGAAGGGCGCTTCCATATCCACGCGGTGACCACCGTCGACCAGGCCATGCAGATCCTCACCGGCCTGGCCGCCGGCGCCCCCGACAGCAAAGGCGCCATGCCGCGCAACAGCATCAACTACAAAGTGGCTGCCGCATTGGCCGACATGGCCGCCCGCCGCCACGCCAGCCCGGACGAGAACAGTCGCATTTCACGCCATCGCGGGCGCGGTGTGGCACGTCAGCGCGACATCACCGCCGGCGATTGAGGCCGATTCCCGCAGGGTGGGCGGCTTGCCGCCCACCAAATCCGGCCGATACCTTCGTGCCCGCCTGCCGACGCATCCAGCACCGACGGTGGGCAGTCGAGTAGGTTGGGTCGTGCGTAGCGAAGCCCAACAGGTAATGCCCCAGAGAGCCGCGTTGTTGCGTTGGGCTTCGCGTTGCTCAACCCAACCTACGCCCGTGCGGTGATGGTGGGCTGCCCCGCCCGACGGCCCGAATCACGTAGGGCGGATACGCCGCAGGCGCATCCGCCATCGGTGCGACTTCGGGGCGTTGTTCGGCGGATGCGCTGCGCTTATCCGCCCTACGGCTCAGCGGCCGGCGGTTTGCCGGCCATGGCCTGTTTGAACAGGCCATCGAGCAGGTTGCCCGGCACCGGGAAGATCACCGTCGAGGTGCGGTCACCGGCCACCTGGGTGAGCGTCTGCAAGTAGCGCAGCTGCATCGCGGCCGGTTCGACGGCGAGCATCTGGGCGGCTTCGAGCAAGGCCACCGCGGCCTGCTTTTCGCCTTCGGCGTGGATCACCTTGGCCCGCCGCTCGCGCTCGGCCTCGGCCTGGCGGGCGATGGCGCGGATCATCGACTCGTCGATGTCCACATGCTTGATCTCGACGTTGGCTACCTTGATACCCCAGGCATCGGTCTGCGCATCGAGGATCTTCTGCACATCGAGGTTGAGCCGGTCGCGCTCGGTGAGCATTTCGTCGAGCTCATGCTTGCCGAGCACCGCGCGCAAAGTCGTCTGCGCCAACTGGCCGGTCGCCATCAGGAAGTTCTCTACCGCGATGATCGCCCTCTGCGGATCCACCACGCGGAAATACACCACCGCGTTGACCTTGACCGACACGTTGTCGCGCGAAATCACGTCCTGGCTGGGCACGTCCATGGTCACCACCCGCAAATCAACCCGCACCATCTGCTGGATGCCGGGGATGAGGATGATCAGGCCCGGCCCCTTGACGCTGGTGAAGCGCCCGAGGGTGAACACCACGCCGCGCTCGTACTCGCGCAGGATCTTGATCGACGCCGCCAGCAGGGCGACGAGCAGGATGATGACCGGCGCAATGCCGGTGAGGGTATCGAAACTCATGAGAGACTCCCTGAATCGATGGGTTCGACGGACAGCACCAGCCCGTCAATGGCGGTAATACGAATGCGCTGGCCGGCGCTCAGGGGCTGGGCGCTGCGGACCTGCCACTGCTCGCCATCGACATGCGCCCAGGCCTCGGCACCGTCGATGGCCGTGACTTCACCGACCCGGCCAAGCAACTGGCCGGCACCGCTGGCGAGCGGCCGGCCGCGGCTCTTGAGAAACAGCGTGCCGGCCAGAAAAATCAGCCCGGCAGCAGCCACTGCCGTGCCCACAATAAAGGGCAGCGACACAGCAAAGCCCGGGGCTTCCTTGTCGATCAAAAACAGCCCGCCGAGCACCATCGCCGCAATGCCGCCGATGCCGAGCACCCCGAAGCTGGGCAGAAACACTTCCGCCGTCATCAACACCAGCCCCAAGGCCACCAGCCCGACGCCGGCCCAGTTGATGGGCAGCATCTGGAAGGCATACATGGCCAGCAGCAGGCAGATCGCGCCGGCCACGCCGGGCACGCCAAAGCCAGGGCTGGTGAACTCCACGAACAGGCCGTAGAAGCCGATCATCATCAGTACCAGCGCCAGTTGCGGGTTGGCCAGCACGGCCAGCGCCTGATGCCGCCAGTCGGGCAACTGGGTGTCGATGGCGGCGCCAGCGGTTTGCAGCGCGCGCTTGCCGCCGGGCAGCGTCACCTCGCGGCCGTCGATCTGTTTGAGCAGATCGGGCACATCGGCGGCGATCACATCGATCACCCCCTCGCGCAGCGCCGCCTCGGCCGACAGGCTGGCCGCCTCGCGCACCGCTTTTTCCGCAAAATCCACATTGCGCCCGCGCAACTCGGCCAGGCTGCGGATATAGGCCGTGGCATCGTTGGTGGCCTTGCGGGCCAGGGTGTCACCGCCCAGCGAGGGGGTGAGGCCGTCCGCTTTGTCCGCCGGGTCGGCCGAGTCGGGGGCCGGATCGCCCGGTTTCGGGCTGGGCTTCGTGCCCCCCGGCATGCCCACCGCCACCGGCGAAGCCGCGCCCAGGTTGGTCGCGGGCGTCATCGCTGCGAGATGGCTGGCGTAGAGAATGAAGGTGCCGGCACTGGCGGCGCGTGCGCCCTCTGGGCTCACATAGGTAATGACCGGCACGGGTGAGGCGAGAATCGCCTTGATGATCTGGCGCATCGAGGTGTCCAGCCCGCCGGGGGTGTCGAGGGCGATGACCACCGCCTCCACCTCGCCCACATCCTCCAGACCTTGCAGGATGAAGTCTGCCGAGGCCGGGCCGATCACGCCGTCGACCTGCAACACACGCACCGTCGCGGCCTGCGCCGACATCACGCCGAACAGCGCCAACATCATCAACATGTGGCGCAGGGCCATCCAGAACCTTGCGGTGTCGCATCGGATCATCGTGTCCTCCCAGGGTCGCGCAAGACATCGCGCGGCACACTCATTCAGAGACCATCGGCGCCGCCAAGTTCCGCGTGGCATGATCGACACATTTGCTTACCACTCGATTTAACCCCGAACGCACCCCCGCTTCGTTTCATGGACATCACCCCGCCCAACAGGACAACGACCATGCAACGCACTGCCACCCCCCTCATCCTCTGCCTCATCCTGAGCGCCTGCGCCCCCACCGGCCGTGCCCCCATGGCCGACGCCGCCGGCCAGGCCGTGCCGCCAGCCACCCCCGAGGCCCCCGCCAAAGTCGGCCGCAGCGCCGATACGCTCAACGAACCGCGCGCCGAACACGACACGCCCATGGTCAGCGCCCCCGCCGCGGTCGCCGCCCCCCGCCAACGCGCCTTGGAATCGCTGGCCATGAAAGGCGAAGCCAAGCTGATGCGCGTCATGCCCCACCCCATGCCGAGCATCGCCCCGCCGCAGCCGGTGGACCGCGAACGCTATCAAGGCATCACCACCAACCCGGTGCATCAGGTGGCGACCGCGCCGGTGTCGACCTTCAGCATCGACGTCGACACCGGCAGCTGGTCCAACCTGCGCCGCTTTCTCAACGAGGGCCGTCTGCCGCCGAGCGACGCGGTGCGCGTCGAGGAGTGCATCAACTACTTCCCCTACGACGACGCGCCGCCCACCGGCAACACGCCCTTCGCCGTGCACACCGAGCTGGCGCAATCGCCGTGGAACCCCGAGCGCCTGCTGATGCGCGTCGCGCTCAAGGGGCAGGACATCGGCAAGCAGACGCTGCCGCCGGCCAACCTCGTCTTCCTCGTCGATGTGTCGGGATCAATGCGCTCGGCCAACAAACTGCCCTTGCTCAAGAGCTCGCTCAAGCTGCTGGTGCAGCAACTGCGGGCGCAAGACCGCATCTCGCTGGTGACCTATGCCGGCGCCTCGGGCCTCGCCCTGCCGGCCACGTCGGGCAGTGACAAGGCGACCATCCTCGCCGCCATCGACGCGCTCAATGCCGGCGGCAGCACGGCCGGCGCCAGCGGCATCGAGCTGGCCTACCAGACCGCGCAGGCCGGTTTCGTGCAAGGCGGCATCAACCGCATCCTGCTCGCCACCGACGGCGACTTCAACGTTGGCCAGACCAACTTCGAGCAGCTCAAGGCGCGCGTCGAGCAACTGCGCGCCACCGGCGTACAGCTGACCACGCTCGGCTTCGGCACCGGCAACTACAACGAGCAACTGATGGAGCAGATGGCCGACGCCGGCAACGGCGCCTATGCCTACATCGACACCTTGATGGAAGGCCACAAGGTGCTGGTCAACGAGATGAGCAGCACCCTGGTGACGATCGCCAAGGACGTGAAGATCCAGGTCGAGTTCAACCCCGCCGCGGTCAGCGAATACCGCCTGATCGGCTACGAGAACCGGATGCTCCGCCGCGAAGACTTCAACAACGACAAGATCGACGCGGGCGAAATCGGTGCCGGCCACTCGGTGACCGCGCTGTATGAACTCACCCCCGCCGGCCAGCGCGGCCTGATCGACCCGTTGCGCTACGGCAGCGATCCGCGCCCCGGCGCCGCCACGGTCGCCCGCAGCGCCGAACTGGCCCATGTGCGCCTGCGCTACAAGCGGCCCCACGCCAGCACCAGCCAGCTCATCGAGCACCCGGTGCGCCGTGAAGCCACGCGCTCGATCAGCGCCACCAGCGACAACTTCCGCTTCGCCAGCGCCATTGCCGGCTTCGGTCAGATCCTGCGCGGCGGCAGCTACACCGGCCAGTGGTCCGTCGCCGATGCCCGTGCGCTGGCCGCGACCGCCCTCGGCACCGATCAATTCGGGTATCGTGGCGAAGCGCTGCGGCTGATGGACTTGGCCGCCGCGCTCAGCCCCCAGCCGCCTCAAGCCACCGCCCCGCTCGAATGACCGACACGCCGCCGCTCGCCACCTTGCCCGATGAAGACCTGATGCTATTGGTCGCCCGCGGGCTGGTGCGCGAACCGGCGGCGGAGTTGTTCAACCGACACAACCGTGCGCTGTTCAACTACCTCGCCTGGCTGGCGCAAGGCAACCTCGGCGAAGCCGAAGACATCGCGCAAAGCACCTGGATCCGGGTGCTTTCGCGCTGTGGCGACTACACCCCGACAGCGGCCTTTCGCACCTTTCTGTTCCAGATCGCCCGCAACCTGTGGCTCGACGCGCGCGGCAGCGCCTGGCAGCGCCACAGCACGCCCGAAGAGACCGCCCCCGAGGCCAGCGACGACGGCGACCTGTCGCCCGACACCGTGCTCGCCTTGCAGCAAGACAGCCAGCGGGTACACGCCGCCTTGCTCACCCTGCCCGCACAGCAACGCGAAGCCATCGCCCTGCGCTTTTTTGCCGACATGAGCGTGGACGACATCGCCGCCACCGTCGGCGTCGGCTTCGAGACCGTCAAAAGCCGCCTGCGCTGCGCCTTTCGCCACCTGCGCACCGAGTTGGAGCGCGCCACATGAGCCGCGCAGAAGACCGCTTCATCGCCGGCGAAGGCCCGCTCGCCGCACTGATCCGTGCGCAGCCCGTATTTGAAGCCCCGCCGCGCCTGCTCGAACACATCCTCGCCGCGCTGGACACGCCCCCCGCCCACGCCGGCTTCGAGCCGCCCGCCGCGCTGTTCGACGCCGTCATGGCCGAAGCCGAACGCATCGACAGCGCCCAGGCCCCGCGCCGCGCCGCCCTGCTCGCCGAACTGGCCGCCGGCAAAAAGGCGAGCGATGCCCTCGGCGCCGAGGTCAGCCCGGCCACCGCCGCCTGGCTCGCCCAGCAGCACCCCACCCCCGCCGCCGCACCACGCATGCGCCGCCGGCGCTGGCCCTGGCTCGCCGGCATCAGCACCGCCCTCACCGCCGCGCTGGCCGTCAGCGTCGCCCTGCGCATCGTGCAAGAACCCGCCGCGCCACCGCCGATGCCGGCGCAGATGCAGGCCCCCGCGCCCGCCGAATCACGCACCGAGGCATCGGCCGAAGTGATCGCCGAACCCATGGCCAGCACCACCGGCGCCGCCAACGACAGCATCGCGTTCGCGCCCAAGCCACAGCGCGCCGAGCGCCTCGGCAAAGCCGAAGCCACCACCGCCAGGATCGCCCGTGCCCGCCAAGATGACGCGCTGGAACGCGAAGCCAAACGCACCGCCCCCCGACCCGCCGCCCCCGCAGCGATGATAGCCGGCGCCGCCCCGGCCAAGCCCGTCGCAACGCCACCGCCCGCAGAGCCCATGCAAGAAGCAGCGCCGCCCGCGCCGGCACTCGCCATGCCCCCCCCGGCCGCCGCACCGCCAATGATGGCCAAAGCCTTGCGCGGAGCGCCCGCCATGAGCGCCCCGATGCATGTCGAAGCCGACGAAACCATCACGACCGACGCCCCCGTCGAGCCGATCGACGCGCCACTCGACATCACCCCCACGGCGCTCGCCGCACGCCTGAAAGCCTTGCCGCCAACTGACTGGACCCTCACCATCGCCGCCGACGACAAAGCCGCCGGCAACACACTCCAGGCCGCCCTCATGGCCGAGCTCAAAGCCGCCGGTCGCGCTGATACGGTCGCCCTCGTCGTGGGGCCGGTCCCCCCCGGACGGCTGCGGATCACGCCTGTGGAGTGAACGGTCAGCGGGCGATGGTGGGCGGCAAGCCACCCTACGTGGCGTGGCTTTGGGCCATCCTGCCGCAGGGTGGTCAGCCCGCAGCCCACTAGCTTCGGAGCGCATCCCAAGGCCCCACTGCCCCGCAGCCGACCGAACTCGAATCGGAAAAAAGCCGCTGGCCCGCGCTACGCATGGACCGCCACACCGGTCGGCGGGAGTGAAGCATGTGTTGATCGGGTTCCGACTGGTGCGGGACATCACACCGTAGCGCCTTAGCGCGGAGTGAAGCCGGCAGGAAATCTGCGATGTGCCGTCAAGACCAGATGGTGGCAACAGCCATCAGACGGCACCCTGGTGCCAGGGACGGTAAGGTGAGAAACACCCGTCCCCGGTCGTGTCAGTGGTTCGGGATTCACATGGCGAGGGGATGCCCCCCTCGCTTCGAGGCATCCGGAACCGTCAGTCCAGATACAGTGCGACCAGCTTGCTGTTCCAGACAGCCTCCTGGCTGGTCTGGCCCTGCCACTTTTGCTGTTCCTGCTTGAGGAATACCAGTGCGTCCGGTGAGTTGATGTCGCCAATGGCCTTCAGGGCGACGGCCCTGTCCTGCCACAGTTTGCCGGACTGATACAGTGCCTTCAGCTCATCCAGCACAGCCTCGCCACCGAGCATGCCCATGCCGGAAATCGCTGCCAAACGAATGTATTCAGCCTCTGACGCGCTGAATTCGCGCAACGCGGGCAGGGCCTTGGGGTTGTTGGAGAAGCCCAGCTCGTAGACCTGCTGGTATGCCAGATCCTCGTCGCCTGCATTGCCCGCATTGCCGCGCACGCTATCGATCAGCGCATCCACCTGCTCGTCGGCAAGGCGGTTCTTGAATAGCGCCAGATTGACCTTCGCAGCCACTTCCTTGACGAGCAGCTCCTGCGGCTGGTTGATTGTCGCCTCGACCAAGCGGGACTCGACCACCGTCCAGACGGGTACCTTCGCACGCTTGATCATCGCGGCGATACGGTGATTCGTTCCGTTTTCGATCAGGTTGAGCTTGACCATGGCGATCATCACCAGGGGGGAGAACCCGTTGTTTCGGTGAGATATCGATTCATAGCTCAGCAATTGAATCTGATCATCGGCCGTTCCGTTAAGGTCGACCGGCAACTCGCGGGCCTTGAGCTCACGGCTCAGCGCATCCGTAAAGAACTTCGGTGTGTCGATGTCTTTCTTTTCCTGCTGGAACTTGTAGGCCAGAACAGGTCCGTTGGCCTGCACCTGCCCGGCCGGAATCTGGTGGCTGAAGGCAAGCGACCTGGGCTGGTCCTGGTCAGCAGAGACGTACGCGTGCTGCGACGGCTCTGGCGTATCCACGTCAACAGCAAATGTGATCGGAAGCTGGGTTGCACACCCTTGCAGCAGACCGGCGACAAGAACGATTGCGCCGAGCCCGTTGAGTTGTAGAAAGCGCATGATCAAGTGAATCCTTTCCTGATATTCAAATGGTGCGCAAGAGTATCAAGAAAGAATTTCCGGCGCATTGATATCGGGTAAGCAACACTGCCACGAGAACGCCGTATAACCGGGCCATGGATGTCGGTTCCAGCCAAGAGACCGCCAACACCTGGTGCGCCGCGCCGCCGGCTGCCCCGGCAGTGCCATAGGGTGAATAGCTCGCTGCCCACCGGCGTCGGAGCACATCCCAAATCCCCACTGACTACACCCCCGCCAACCAAACTCGAATCGGATAAAGCCACCCGCGGCTCCGACGGCCGCGCCGCCGTGACCGACCGGCGCGTCAGGATGGAATTCAATGAGAACGGCGCGCTCGGCCTGCTTCACGACGCGCCAGTGATGTCGCTCAGCTAAGCACCCGACTCACCGACCGGCGACCTCACCCGCCATCGCGTTCATCCGTTCAAGCCGCGCCAACCACACCAACGCCCCAAGGCTGATCAGCACCACCGGAAAGACGATCGCGTTCACCGTGCCCCAACCCCAGGCGTTGAGCAGTTGCCCTGAGGCAAAGGAGGCGAAAGCGACGGTGCCGAAGAGGATGAAGTCGTTGGCGCCCTGGGCCTTGCCTTTTTCTTCGGGCCGGTAGGTTTCAGTGACCATGGCGGTGGCGCCGATGAAACCGAAGTTCCAGCCGATACCGAGCAGAATCAGTGCGCCCCAGAAGTGCGCGAGTTCGACACCCATCAGGGCGACCACGGCGCAGGCGATGAGGATGAGCAAGCCGGTGGCGACGATGCGCGGCTTGCCGAAGCGGGCGATCAGGCTGCCGGTGAAGAAGCTCGGGCCGAACATGGCCAGCACATGCCACTGGATGCCGAGGGTCGACTCGTCGGCGGTGAAGCCGCAGCCGATCATGGCCAGCGGCGCGGCGGTCATGACCAGACTCATCAACGCATAGGCTGCCGTACCACACAGCACGGCGACGCCGAAACGCGGCTGACGGATGATCTCGCCAAGCGGGCGGCCGGTGTTGGCCGCGACGCCGGCCACGGGTGGCACCGGCACCGAGGGCGCCAGAAACAGCATCACGATGAGCGAGGTGACCAGCAGCGCGATGCCGCTCAGAAAGGCACCGGCAAAGGGTACGGGCAACAGTAGATCCTTGGTCAGGATGACCGTTTGCGGGCCGAGCACGGCCGCCGCGATGCCGCCGACCAGCACCCACGAAATCGCCTTGGCCTTGAAGTCCGCCGTGCCGCGGTCGGCCGCAGCGAATCGGTACTGCTGCACGAAGGCGCCGGAGAAGCCATTGACCATCAGCGCCATGCAGAACAGCCAGAACGAATGCACCGTGAGCGCCCAGGTGGCGAACAGCAGGCCGCCGATGCCGATCAGCGCACCGGCCATGAAGCCGCGCTTGCGGCCGACGGCCCGCATCAGCATCGCCGCCGGCAAGGCACCGAGCGCCACGCCGAGGGTGTAGCCGGTGACCGGCGCCGTGGCCAGTGCCTTGTCGGGCCCGAGCAGATAGCTGCCAGCGATGGCGCCCAGCGCAAAATTGAGCGGCGCCGCCGCGCCGCCGAAGGCCTGGCAGGCGGCATACAACACCGCGTTGCGCCGCGCGATGGCGTTTTCTTCATCGGCCGTCGGTACCGTCTGAATCGTCATGTGGATGCCCGTCAAAATCCCTGCCGCAATGATGACGAACACGCCACCCCGGCTGCCAGACACGATAATGCCCGGATCGTGCGTCATGTGTCTGTGCCGCGGGCGGAACTTTTTCCACCGACCGCAGTTAGACGAGGGTGACCCGCCGATGCCTGAGGATTCCGCCACCATGAAACTGCACATCGTCTCCGACCTCCACCTCGGCCGCGGCCCCTGCACGTTGCCCGACGTGGGCGCTGACCTGCTGATCCTGGCCGGCGACATCCACCGTCCGGCCGAAGCCATCGCCTGGGCCCGCAACGCATCGCCCCCCGTGCTGTACGTGCCGGGTAACCACGAGCGCTACGGTTTCTCGCTCGCCGAGACCCGCCGCCAGCTCGATGCGCTGAGCCACGGCAGCCAGATCACCGTGCTCGACTGCGACGAGACATGCATCAACGGCGTGCGCTTCCTGGGCGCCACGCTGTGGAGCGACTTCCACATCGCCGGCCCTGGCGAGGCGCGAGAGCAGGCGATGGCCGAGGCGGTGCGCTTCTCGCACGACTTCAGCCGCATCCGCATCGACGACACTGGCGACGCCCCGCTGACGCCGGCGCACTGCGCCGCGCTGTTCGAACAGCACCGCCGCTGGCTGACCGAGCGCCTGGCCGAGCCCTTTGATGGCCACACGGTGGTGATCACCCACTTCGCGCCCTCGCCCGGCAGCATCGCCCCGCGCTTTGCCGACTCACCGCTCAACGCCTGCTTCGTCTCCAATCTCGATCCGCTGGTCGCCGCCAGCGGCGCCACGCTGTGGGTGCACGGCCACACCCACGACAGCTTCGACTACCGCATCGGCGACACCCGTGTGCTGTGCAATCCGCGCGGCTACCTGACCGGCGAGATTGCCGAAAACCCGGCCTTCGACCCCGGGTTGTGCGTCACGCTGCCCTGACCCCGTGCGCAGCGCCGACCGATGCGCATCGCGTACGACGTTGGCGTGCCCGGGCGCGCGTGCGACAATGCGACACACTTTTTAACCCGGGCCCCGCCCGGCTGACAGACACCGCGCCAGACGGTGCGTCGGACAGAGAGAAGCCCCATGCGATCCTCCCGCACCGCGCGCGGCATCATGCTGCGGCTCAAGTTCAATCTCGTTCTCGCCGCCATCTTCGTGTTCAGCCTGGTCGGCGCCGGCCTCTACTACTACCGCTTCCTCGAGCAGAGCGCCTTCGACGACGTGCACCACGACTCGCAGGTGATGATGGAAACCGCGCTGGCCATCCGCAGCTACACCACGGACCAGATCAAACCCCACCTCGATCCGCTCAACGCCGACCAGTTCCTGCCGCAGACGGTGCCCGCCTTCGCCGCGGTCGAGACCCTGCGCCGGCTGGCCGGCCGCTACCCCGGCTATGAGTACCGCGAGGCCGCGCTCGACGCCACCAATCCGCGCGACCGCGCCAATAGCTGGGAGGCCGAGCTGATCGAACAGCTCGCCACCGCCGCCGCCCGCTCGCCACGCGACGAGGTCGAGGTGTCGGGCGTCTACGGCAGCGGCATCGCCCGCTCGCTGTATGTGGCCCGGCCGATCACCATCACCGACCCGAGCTGCCTCACCTGCCACGGCGAGCCGGCCAACGCGCCGGCCAGCATGGTCAAGGTGTACGGCCAGCAAGGTGGCTACGGCTGGCAGCTGGGCCAGACCATCGGCATGCAGATCGTCAAGGTGCCGATGCTCTACCCGCTGGAGAAAGCGCGCCACACCTTCAACAGCTTCATGATCTCGCTGCTGATCATCTTCGGGCTGATGTTCCTCGGCCTCAACCTGGCGCTGTCGGCGATGGTCATCGAGCCCATGGCCCGGCTCAACCGCCGGCTCGAAACCCTGGCCACCACCGACTTCCTCACCGATCTGGTCAACCGCCGCCGCTTCTTCGAACGGCTGGCCTCCGAGATGGCCGAGGCTCGCGTGCGCAACACCAGCCTGTCGGTGGTGATGTTCGACCTCGACTTTTTCAAGCGCATCAACGACACCTTCGGCCACGACAGCGGCGACAAGGTACTCAAGCACACTGCCGTGCGTGTGCGCGAATTGCTGCGCAGCTCCGACTGTGCGGCCCGCTTCGGTGGCGAGGAATTCATGATCCTACTGCGCGAGACGCCCATCGACGCCGCCATGGCCGTGGCCGAAGCGGTGCGCGCCAAAATCGCCGACGTGCCCTTCGAAATCGTCGGCACTGTCAGCGCCAGCTTCGGCGTCGCCACCTGGAACCACCAGGAAGACGCCCATGCCCTCATCAACCGCGCCGACCGCGCGCTGTATCAGGCCAAGGACCGGGGCCGAAACACGGTGGTGCGAGCGGTGGATACACCGGTGAGGCGGATGTTGGTGTCGGAGGATGGCGGGGGCATTTAAGGCCGTACGCAAAACGTCGCGCCGCCGCCTCCGACCTACCGCCGCGAGCAGTTGACGCTTGCAGCCGATCTACCCGGGCTCCGCCTCGCCATCGAGCAGGCGTTCGCACTCGACCATCAAGGCCCGCGCGTGCTCGGAGTCGTAGTTGGGGTCGAGCGCTTCCATCATTTCGTGCGTCGTAAAGAGCCCGGCCTCACGCGACAGGGTGCCAGCCATGTGACGGGCGAGCTGATCGCTGAGGTCCGACAAATGACGCCGTTCGCCCAGCGGCAATTTGCGTCGGGTGCGCGACAGCCAGTCGGCGAGCAAGGTGGCGCCCTGGGCTTCGGTGGGCCACTGGCCGTGCTCGTACCACAGCGACAAGCGCTCGGCGGTGAGCGCGAAGATCAGCGCCGCGCGGGTGCCCCGACTGTCGGCGGGCGGGGGTGGTGTGGCGTCGGGCCGAAAGACGCTCATGCCGCCACGCCGAGGCGCGCCAGAATTTCACCCAAGGCATGCGCCGCGCCCATCTGCACGCGATGCGTCACCAGCGCGCTCACCCGCGTCTCTCCCGGATTAATCTCGACCGTCGGCACACCCGCCTCGGCGGCCCAGATGACCGGGCCGGCGATGTAAGGAAAGGCGCTGGAGGTACCGATGCTCATGACCAGGTCGACGCCTTCAACCAGCATGTGCTCAAGGCGCAGAATGCCGTCGCGCGGCAGGTCTTCACCAAACAGCACCACGTCGGGGCGCATCACGCCGCCGCAGGTGGGGCAGCCGGGCGGTATCTGCAGGCCGGCGTAGTCGGGCACGCGGCGGCCACGGCCGCATTCGGTGCACTCAAGCTGGTGCAAATTGCCATGAATCTCGACCAGATTGGCCGTGCCCACATCGCGGTGAAAACCATCCACATTCTGCGTAAACACCATCGAGCCGGGCCGATCGGCCACCAGCCGCGCAATGGCGTGGTGAGCCGCGTTGGGCTGGGCGCCACGGCAGTTGGCTTCAATCTGCGCGAGGTAGGTCCAGCTCACCTCCGGCCGGTTGGCCATCATTTGGCCGGAAAGCGCCTTTTCGATCGGGATGCCATGGCCGGTGAGCTTGTCGTCATACAAACCGCCAATGCCGCGGTAGGTCGGCAGACCGGAATCCGCAGACAGGCCCGCGCCGGTAATGAAGAGGATACGTTTGGCCTGACGGATCAGCGCAGTGACGGCGGCGAGGGTGTCGGTATCGGACATGACGGGCGGGATGCGGGACGGGAAGGCGTCATCATACGCCGGTCACAAAATCGTCACGCCCCTGAAGACCGCCGCAGCGTCGTCCACACCGTAACGCCGATGATCAGCACGCCGCCAATCCACTCGCGCATGCCGGGCAGCTCGGCAAACAACATCGCCGCCAGCGCAATGCCGTACACCGGCTCCAGCGACGCAACCACCGCCGCCGTTTGCGGCGGCACATGACGCAGGCAGGCAATGAACAAGGTGTGGGCCAGCGCCGTCCACACCACGCCCAGCGCGATCAGCCACAGCCACTGGGTGGCACTGCCGGGCATCACCCCATCCACAAACGGCATCAAACAGAAGGCGGCGATGGCGTTCTGCGCCATGGCCAGGCGCACCGGCCCGCTGCTGCGGCTGATGCGCCGATTGATACTGGCGAGCAAGGCAAAGCTGAAGCCCGAGAGCACGCCCCACGAGAGGCCGACGAGTGTGCTGTCGCCGAAGTGCCAGTGCGGCACCAGCACCACCAGCCCCAGCGTCACGGCACCGGCACACACCCAGTCCGCCCGCTTCGGCCGCTCGCCCCCCAGCGCCGCGAGCACGGCCGCAAACAGCGGATAACTGGCGTAACCCATCAAACCGATGGCCACCGACGACACCTGAATGGCCACGAAAAAACTCAGCCAGTGCACCGCCAGCAGCGGCCCGGCGAGCAGACTCAAGCCGCGAAAGCGCCCCGCCTCCGGCCGCCAGCGCAGCCACAGCCACAAGGCCGCCGCCGCAATGGCGGTGCGCCCGAACACCAGCGCTTCGGCTGACAGCGGCAATCCTTTGGCGAACAACCCCGCACTGCCAAACAGGAACACCGCCACATGCAGGGCGATCCAGGCGCGGGGCGGCGGGGTGGCAGACATGGCGGCGATGATAGCGGCTTTTGACCGCGCAGCCCTGCCCCGGGCAGACGGCAAGATGGCGTTCGGTTAGGATGATGTCGTTGCCAACTCGCTGCCCGCCCATGCCCGCTCATATGTCCTCCCTGCAGGCACACCGCTCCGGCCCGCTGGCACGGCTGTGGTTCGCCGTCAGCGCCGTGGTTGCCCTCGCCGCGCTCGGCCTGTGGGCCTGGCATCATCCACTCGATCGGGTGGCCGCTACCGCGATTGCCGCGCTCGCCGTCATGGGCTGTCTGGCGCGCCCCTCCGCCTGGCTGCTCATCCTGCCGGCGCTATGGCCAATCATCGACCTCGCCCCGCTCACCGGCTGGATCCACTTCACTGAAAGCGACGCCCTGGTGCTGGCCGTGGTCGCCGGCGTCGGCCTGCGCGAAAGCCTGGCGCCGCCCTTGCCGGTGCGCGGCGCGCCGGCCTTCCGGCTCTCGCCGATCGCGCTGCTGATCGCCCTGCTGTGGCTGGTGAGCTATGGCATGTCGGCCTGGCGCACGCCGATTCCGCTACCGCCCTTCGATGCCAGCCTGTTCGCCGGCTACAAGACCCCGCTCAACGGCCTGCGCCTGCTCAAGGCGCCGATCCTGCTGCTGATGCTGCTGCCCTGCCTGCACGCCGCCGGCCGCGCGCGCGGCGCGGCCGCGTTTGACCGACTCACGCTCGGCATGACGCTCGGCCTGCTGACCGCCTCGCTGGTGGCGGTGTGGGAGCGCGACGCCTTCCCCGGCCTGACCAATTTCTCGGCGGACTACCGCACCACTGGCTTGTTCTGGGAAATGCATGTCGGTGGCGCTGCCCTTGATGCCTGGCTGGCCTTGAGCTTTCCCTTCGCGCTGGCCGGCTTTCTGCGCAGTCGCGACCTGACGCGGCGGCTGCTTTTCCTGGCGGTACTCGCCATTGGCGGCTATGCGATCCTGACCACCTTCTCGCGCGGCCTGTATGCCGCGGTCGGGGTCAGCCTGGTTTTGCTCTTGCTGGCCGGACGGCCCAGCCCGACTGCGGCCCCCGCCGCCGACGGTCCACGCCCCTTGCCCGGCGGTGCGTGGCTGGCCGCCGCAGTGCTGATCGGCGCGGCCATGCCGGCCTTCGCCGGCGGCGGCTATCGCGGCCTGGCGGCCTTGATCGGCTTCGCGCTGGCGGCCTATCTGTTTGGCGATATCGCCCGCCGGCTGGGCCGCGGCCAACGCATGCTGGCACTCGGCGCGGGCGTGCTGCTCGGTGCCGTCACACTGCTCAGTCCGATGATCGACAAAGGGCCGTATCTCGCCTTCGGCGTGCTGTGCCTGTCGGCCCTGACGGTTGCAGCGATCAGCCTGCGTCGTCCCGAGTCCACCGCTCCAGCGTTCGCCGGACTCGCGCTGACGAGTGCCTGCGCCGTGTCGGCGGCGGTGGTCGGTCGCTACTGGGGCGAAGGCGTGGGCGAAGCCGGCATTGTTGCCGCCGCGGGCGCCGGCCTGCTGATCCTCGCCGTGCAGCTCATGTTGCCGCGCCCCTTGTGGCATCAGGCGGGCAACGGTCTGGCGCACGCGCTATTGGTACTCGGCGTGGCCGGCGCGCTGGCCACCGGCACCACCAGCTACTACATGGGCGAACGCTTTTCGACGGTCAGCGAGGATCTGGGAGGTCGCATCGCGCACTGGCAAGAAGGCGCCGCGCTGGTGCGCACGCCTGCCGATCATTGGCTGGGCCTCGGCCTGGGTCGCTATCCGGACGCGTATTTCTGGTCTGGCCCACTGGCCGCGAATGCGGGATCTTGGGAGCTGCCCGAGGAAAACGGAAACCGCTTCAGCCGCATCGGTGCGACTCGCTTCGTCCTCGGCTTTGGCGAATTGTTCCGGGTCTCGCAGCATGTGGCCGCCGACACCACCGGCCCCTTCCATTACCGCATGAAACTGCGCGCGCCCGCACGCTCTGGTCTGCACCTCGAAATCTGTCGCAAACACCTGCTGTACACCCAGACCTGCGCAATCGCCCTCATCAGGATCGACAGCCCGATCTGGGTAGAGGTGCAAGGCACGATGGAGGCGGGCAGCCTCACCAACGGTGCTGGGCAACCCTACCGGCCGAGTGTGCTGGCGCTCGCGATCGACGGGCGGGCCCCGGTGGATGTGGACGACATTGAGGTCATCGACAACGCCGGTCGCTCGCTGGTTGCCAATGGCGACTTTCAGGCGGGGGTGGATCGATGGTTCTTCAGCTCCGACCGCCACCACCTGCCCTGGCACGCGAAGAGCCTGTTTGTACACGTATGGGTCGAACAAGGCGCACTTGGGCTGGTGATGCTTGGCCTGATGCTGCTGGCAGCTGCCGGCCGGGTGGGGCTGGGTCGGGCACGTGAGCATCCGTTCGCGGCACCGGTGCTGGCCGGCCTGGCGGGCTTTGTGGCGGTGGGCGTGTTCGACAGCCTGCTCGACATGCCACGCATGACGCTGATGCTGCTGCTCACCGCCTGGCTGGCGCTGTGTATGAATCCGGCCGCGCTCAAGGAAGCGCCAGGCCGTCCCAAGCTTCCTTGACTCCCTCGGGGCCGCCGCCGATAAGCGGCAGGTAAAAGGACGCTCAGACCGGCGCGACCTCGACCAGGCAGTCGTAAAACACGGGGCCGCCGCCGATATCGGTGAGTGCCGACGAGGTGACGGCGTTGGCGTTTTCGCCGTCGCCGGAGAACTTCTGCCACCACACCGACGGCGCGGCGACGACGCCGGGGCGCACCCGGTCGGTGACTACCGCCAGGGCGTGAAACGCGCCACGATCATTGAAGATTCGCAGTCGCGCGCCGTCGGTGATGCCGCGCGTGACGGCATCGTCCGGGTGGATTTCCAATGTTGGCGCGCCTTCCTTGTCGCGCCAGCGCGGCAGGTTGGCGAAGCTGGAATTGAGGAAGTTGCGCGCCGGCGGCGAGATCATGGCCAGCGGGAAGCGTGCGGCCTGCGTCGGGTTGCTGACCGGCGATTCGATGGGCGGCACCCAGCCGGGCAACGGATCGAAGCCCTGATCGGCCATCGTCTGCGAAAAGAATTCACAACGGCCAGACGGCGTCGGAAAGCCGCCGGTGGCAAAGGGCGCGAAGGGACGCGGCAGGTTGAGGCGGGCCCAGCCCTGCGTCGCCAGGCCTTCGCTCAGCCCGAGGCTGCGCGCGTCGCGCTGGATGAAGGCCGCGGCGGCGATGGTGGCGTCGTCTTCGAACAGCGCGGGGTCGTCAAAGCCCAGGCGCGCGGCAAGGCGGCGGAACACTTCGCTGTTGGGCAGCGATTCACCGACCGGGTCGATGGCCGGCGTGTTGGCCACGGCGTACAGGTGGCCATAGGCCTTGTGCACGTCGACGTGTTCGAGCTGGCTGGTGGCCGGCAGGAGGATGTCGGCGTAGTCGGCGGTGTCGGTCTGAAACAGCTCATGCACCACGCAGAACAGGTCTTCACGGGCAAAGCCGGCGCGCACCCGGTTGCTGTCGGGAGCGACGGCGACCGGGTTGCTGTTGTACACGTAGAGCGCGCGGATGGGCGGGTCGTTGGCGGTGAGCAGCGCTTCACCAATCGGCGACATGTTGATGGTGCGCGGCGGGAAGCGGTCGGCGTTCGGGTAGAGATCGGGGCGCTCGAGCGCCGCGGTGTCGATGGGGAAGTTGCCCGAGGTGGACAACACGGCGCCACCGGCCACGTCGCGCCAGGCGCCGACCAGTGCGGGCAGGCACGCAATGTTGCGCACCGCTGTGCCGCCACCGGCACAGCGATTGAGGCCGTAGTTGAGGCGGATCACGCTGGGCCGGGTGCTGCCGTAGTCGCGCGCAAGCTGGCGGATCGCCTCGGCGGGGAGGCCGGTAAGCGGGGCGGCCCATTCGGGCGTGCAGTGGCGTACGCGCTCGGCGAGCGCTTCGAAACCGAGGGTGTGCTGGGCGATGTAGTCGTGGGCGATGAGGTCGTCTTCGATCAGCACCTGCATCATCGCCAGCGCGATGGCGCCGTCGGTGCCGGGCAGCGGGGCGAGGTGGAGGTCGCACTTCTCAGCCGTCTGCGTACGCCACGGGTCGATGCACACCAGCCGGGCGCCCTTGCGCTTGGCCTGCTGCATGAAGCGCCAGCCGTGCAGGTTGGACACCACCGGGTTGGCACCCCAGATGAGGATCAGCCTGGCATCGACGACGGCCTCGGGGTCGGTGCCGACCGAGGCGCCGATGACGGATTTCCAGCCCGCGCTGCCGGCCGAGGCGCAGATGGTGCGATCGAGCAGCGAGGCGCCGAGGCGATGGAAAAACCGACGGTCCATACCCGAGGACTGCACCAGGCCCATGGTGCCGGCGTAGCTGTAGGGCAGGATGCCGCGCGGGTCATCCGCGGCGATCTCGGCAAAACGGGTGGCGATGGTGTCGAGGGCTTCGTCCCAGCTGATGCGCTCAAAACGGCCTTCGCCCTTTTTGCCGATGCGCTTCATCGGGTGGGTCAGGCGGTCGGGCGAATAGACGCGGTCAAGATAGTGCGCCACCTTGGTACACAAGGCGCCATGGGTGAAGGGATGGTCTTCTGCGCCGCGCACCTTGACCGCGCGACCGTCTTCGACGGTGATGTGCATGGCGCAGGTGTCGGGGCAATCATGCGGACAGGCGGCGCGGACGATGCGGGATTCGGATGCCATCAGACCTCCCGATGGGTGTTGGCGCCGCTCAGCGCGCGGCGGGGCTGGTCAGCGACCGGTAGCGTTCGCGGTCGCGCGAGTAACGGGCACGCACGGCTTCGATGTTCTTGAGCTTGGCGTCGATGACGGTTTCCTGCGCGGCCAGTTCTGACTGATTGTCGCGAATGGCCTGAGTCAGATCGGCCGGCACGGCACCGGTCGGGTGCAGCTTGGCCTCTTCCTGCAAGCGCTCATGACTTTGCTGCAACTGCACCTGGCGCTCTTTGGCCTTGGCCAGATCGTGTTCGATTTCACCAATGGCACGGCTCTCGCGCTGATCGATATCGGCAGCACTGCGGTAGGTGTCAAGCAGTGCCCGGTCCTGCAAGCGCTGGCTACGGCGGCGCGCCTCTTCGAGTTCGCGCAGGCGCGATTCACGCTCGGCCGCAATGCGCTCGGCCTCGCTCATTGGCGCGGCGATCCGCTCGATGACGGTGCCATCCGAGGCCACGCGTCGGTAAGCCCGGCCGTAGCAGGCCTGCGGCAGCACATCGCCGCACACCCGGCGCCCTTCGGCACTTTCACAACACAGAATCGCGCCGGCCGCGCTCACTGGCGTACTCAGCATACTGGCGAACAACAGGCCGATCGCAGCCAGGCAGCGGATCATCATGAGCATTACCCTTACGATGCAACGCCATAGGCGTCGCGATAGGCCTGCACGGCCGACAGGTTGGCGGCCAGATCGGGGCTGCCGCCCAGATAGCCGATCAGATCGGTCAGCGTCGCCACCGCGATCACTGGCATGTCGAATTGCGCCCGTACTTCCTGCACCGCCGACAAAGCGCCCTGCCCGCGTTCCATGCGATCGAGCGCGATCACCACGCCCGCAGGCGTGGCGCCATGCGCGCGGATGATCTCGACCGACTCGCGCACGGAAGTCCCGGCGGAGATCACGTCATCAAGAATCAACACCCGGCCGGCCAGCGGCGCGCCCACCAGCGTGCCACCCTCGCCATGGTCCTTGGCTTCCTTGCGGTTGAAGCAGTAGGGCAGGTTCACGCCCTGCTCGGCCAGCCGCATGGCGGTGCCAGCCACCAGGGGGATGCCCTTGTAGGCCGGGCCAAACAGCATGGTCGCGTCAAGCCCTGAGGCGAGTATGGCCCGCGCATAAAAACTGCACAGCGCGCCGAAGGACGCGCCGTCGTTGAACAACCCGGCGTTGAAGAAATAGGGCGACTTGCGCCCCGCCTTGGTCATAAACTCGCCAAAGCGCAGCACGCCCTTGTCACAGGCCAGTGCAATGAAATCCCGGCTAAAATCCACGTTGGCCTCAATCAGAATGATTCTCAAGACACCGAATGTTACGCGTCATCACTATCAACCTCAACGGCATCCGATCGGCAGAACGTAAGGGCTTTTTTGCCTGGATGTCGAATCAGAACGCCGACATCGTCTGCCTGCAAGAGCTCAAGGCCCAGCGCCCGGACCTCTCCGAGGAGATGCTCGCCCCGCCGGGCTACCACGGATTTTTCCACTGCGCCGACAAACGCGGCTACAGCGGCGTCGGGATCTACAGCCGACGCGCACCCGACCGGGTGATCGAAGGCCTGGGCAACGCCGAATTCGATGCCGAAGGCCGCTACCTTCAGGCCGACTTCGGCACGCTGTCGGTGGTCTCGCTCTACCTGCCCTCTGGCTCCAGCTCGGAAGAACGGCAGGCCGCCAAGTACCGCTTCATGGACATCTTTATGCCGCACATGGCCGAGCTGATCGCCAGCGGCCGCGAGGTGATCATCTGCGGTGACTGGAACATCGCCCACCGCGAGGCCGACCTCACCAACTGGAAGTCCAACAAGAAGAATTCCGGCTTCCTGCCCGAAGAGCGCGCCTGGCTGACCCGCCTGTTTGACGAAGTGGGCTGGGTCGATGTATATCGCACCCTGCATCCGGACGCGACCGACGCATGCTATACGTGGTGGTCCAACCGCGGTCAGGCCTGGGCCAAGAACGTGGGCTGGCGACTGGACTACCAGATCGCCACGCCGGGCATCGCGCTCACCGCCAGGGCCACGTCGGTCTACAAGGACGAACGTTTCAGCGACCACGCGCCACTGACCGTCGACTACGACATCAGCCTGTGACCGGCAAGCGCCGAAAGGCCGGCCATCACGGCCGTCCGGCAAGTGACAACGTCATTTTCACTCGGACATTTTCAGTTCATCCGGCAAAAACCTGCGTAAATCAGGCGAGTGCGCGATAATGGTGGCTCAGCCATGGGGGGCACTGACCGAATGAAATGCGTAGATGATTTCCGCCTGCGACTGGGCAAGCACGAGCTCGTGCCCATTATGGTAGGTGGCATGGGGGTGGATATTTCCGCCGCCGAACTATCCCTTGAAGCCGCGCGCCTGGGCGGTGTCGGGCATATTTCCGATGCCATGGTGCCGACGGTGTCTGACCGCCGCTTCAAGACCAAGTACGTCAAGGACAAACTCCAGCAGTACAAATTCAACGTCGCGAACTCCGACAAATCCGTCGTGCAGTTCAACATGGACATGCTCGCCGAGGCGACCGCTCGCCACGTCAGCGCCACCATGGAGGCCAAACGCGGCCCGGGGCTGATCTTCATCAACTGCATGGAAAAGCTGACCATGAACGCGCCCAGGGAAACCCTGCGCGTTCGTCTGCGGGCCGCCATGGATGCCGGCATCGAGGGCATCACCCTGGCCGCCGGTCTGCACCTGGGCTCTTTCGCCCTGATCGAAGATCACCCGCGCTTCCGCGATGTGCATCTGGGCATCATCGTGTCGTCGCTGCGCGCGCTGCAGTTGTTTCTCAAAAAGAGTGCCCGCACCGGTCGCCTGCCCGATTACGTGGTGGTCGAAGGCCCGCTGGCTGGCGGTCACCTCGGCTTTGGCATGGACTGGGCGGAGTACGACCTGGCCACCATCACCAACGAGATCCAGGCCTGGCTGAAAGCCGAACAGCTCGAGATTCCGGTGATTCCGGCCGGCGGCATCTTCACTGGCACCGACGCGGTGAACTTCCTCGAAGCCGGCGCCGCCGCGGTTCAGGTGGCCACGCGCTTCACCGTCACGCACGAATGCGGCCTGCCAGAAGACGTGCAACAGCACTACCTGACGGCCGAAGAAGACGGTATCGAGGTGAATCAGATCTCGCCCACCGGCTATCCGATGCGCATGCTCAAGAGCAGCCCGGCGATCGGCGACGGCATCCGCCCGAACTGCGAAGCCTACGGCTACCTGCTCGACGCCAAGGGCAACTGCCAGTACATCGAAGCCTACAACCGCGAAGTGGCATTGCACCCCGGCGCCAAGCGCGTCAAGGTGATGGACAAGACCTGTCTGTGCACCCACATGCGCAACTTCGAGTGCTGGACCTGCGGGCACTATACCTATCGCCTGAAAGACACCACGCGTCAGAACGAGGACGGCAGCTATCAGCTACTCACTGCCGAGCATGTGTTCCAGGACTACCAGTTCAGCAAGGACAACAAGATTGCCCTGCCCGAGCTGATCTCCTCCACCGCCTGAGCGCTCAGGCGGTTTCCCGCTCGGGCGCCGACGCCCCACCATCTGCTTTACGGTGGGGCGCGCGGTAGGCCACGGCGGGCTTCATCAGATGTCCCAGCTTGTTGGCCTTGGTATCGAGATAGTCGGTGTTGTGCGGATTGCGCCCAACCTGCAGCGGCACCCGCTCGACCACCATCAAGCCATGCTGACGCATGCTCTCCAGCTTGCGCGGGTTGTTGGTCATCAAACGCAGTGACTTCACACCCAGGTGCGCCAACATCGGCTGACAGATGCCGAAGTCGCGCATGTCTGCCGGGAAGCCGAGTTGCTCGTTGGCCTCGACCGTATCAGCCCCTTCGTCCTGCAGCTTGTAGGCGCGAATCTTGTTGAGCAGGCCAATGCCGCGGCCTTCCTGGCGCAGGTACAGAATCAGCCCCCGCCCCTCGGCCACGATCTGGCGCATCGCCGCTTCAAGTTGGTAGCCGCAGTCGCAGCGCTCGCTGAACAGGCTGTCGCCGGTCAGGCACTCGGAATGGATGCGCGCCAGCACCGGCGTGCCGTCCGCGATATCACCATGGGTGATGGCCAGATGCTCGATCCCGGTGTCGGTATCCTCGAAGCCATGCAGCGTAAAGACGCCGAAACGGTTGGGCAGCTTGCAGGCTTCGACAAAACGAAGGGTCATTCAATGCTCTCCTAGCGGGGGCGTTTTTGTTGTCTCGCCACCGGAGCGGTCGAGGATCGCGAGCGCCATGTCGCGACCTGGCTTACAGATGACAGTATCGCTGCCCTCTCGTTCATTCAAGCGCTGCGGCGCTCGGGCAGCAGCAGATGCAGGCCGATCGCCGCCACGCCGCACAGGCTCACGCCTTGCAGGCTGAAGCCATCGAGGTTCACCGCCAGCCCGCCGATGCCGCACACCAGCACGGTCGACACGATGACCAGATTGCGCGGCTCGTCCATGTTCACCCGCGCCGCGATCAGCGTCTTCAAGCCGATGCTGGCCACCGAGCCGAACAGCAGCATCATGATGCCGCCCATCACCGGCACCGGCACCGACTGCAAGATGGCGTTGAACTTGCCGAAGAAGGCCATGAAGATGGCCAACACCGCGGCCCAGGTCATCACCGCCGGGTTGAAGTTGCGCGTCAGCGTGACCGCTCCGGTCACTTCCGAATACGTGGTCACCGGCGGGCCGCCGATCAGGCCGGCAAACAGCACTGCCAGGCCGTCGCCGGCGAGCGTGCGATGCAGGCCGGGCTTCTCGGTATAATCCTTGCCGGTGATGCCGCCGATAGCGACCACGTCGCCCACATGCTCGATGGCCGGGGCCAGCGCCACCGGCAGCATGAACAGCACCGCCGCCCACTCAAAGCTCGGCGTCACAAAGACGGGCAGGGCAAACCACGGCGCGTCGGCGATCTTGCTCAGATCGACCAACCCGAGCATCACGCTCAGGATGTAGCCGACCAGCACGCCGGCCAGAATCGGCACCAGACGCAGGAAGCCGCGCGCAAAAATCGACACCACCACCGTGGTCAGCAGTGAGGCCGTCGCCACCACCATCGCCGTCGCGTAGGGCACCAGCTCGATCTTGCCATCGCCGCTCTTGCCCATCGCCATGTTCACCGCCACCGCGGCCAGTGACAGACCGATGATCATGATGATCGGCCCGATCACCACCGGCGGCATGAAGCGATGCACGATCTCGGCACCGTGCTTGCGCACCAGCGCGGCAAACACGAAATACACCAGGCTCACGCAGGCCAGCGCGCCCATGGTGGCCGACACACCCCAGGTTTGGGTGGCGTAGATGATCGGCGCGATGAAGGCGAAGCTGGAACCCAGGAAAATCGGCACCTGCCGGCCGGTCACCGCCTGAAACAGCAGCGTACCCACGCCCGCGCCCAGCAGCGCCAGGCTGGGGTTGAGGCCGGTGAGCAAGGGCACCAGCACCAGCGCGCCAAAGGCCACGAACAAAATCTGCGCACCCGCAATAGCCTGGCGCCAGAGGGGGTCCCGGCTCTCGCCAATCGGATTTTCCATGGGAGCAACGACCTCCAAGTACTTTGGCGCCACATTGGGCCTTTGATAAACAATACCTCGCATTCTACCTACAGCGGCAGACCCCTTTTGGGTTTATGCGGCGGCGAAAGCATGCACATCTTTCATTGGGGATGAGTTTTACATCACGACATAAAATGTCTTGACATCTTATGTCGCTGCGCCTAGGCTGACGGCACTTATCCCGCGTTCATATCCGGTCAAGGAGCGTCAATGAAAACGCTGCAGCAGCAACTCCGAGGGATCGACCACGTCATTTCCTCCACACTTGGCGGCCTGGCCGTTCAACTCCAGCCCATTCCCGGCGAGGTGCCCGTCATTCAGGTCAGCATCGCGGAGCGGGATGAGCTGCCGATCTTCATCACCTGCTCCGACGCCCAGATTCTCTGCATGTGCTTCCTTTGGACCGAAGCCGAGATCCGCCCGGAGGGCCGCACCCGACTTCTGGAGACCCTGTTGGACCTGAATCCATCGGTCCCCTTGTCATCCTTTGGCAGAGTCGGCGATCGCTTCGTCCTCTTCGGCGCGCTATCGAGGGACTCGCGCGTCGAAGACATCGCGGCCGATGTCGCGGCACTGAGCGACAACGCACTCGACGCGCTGGATGCCCTTTCAGAATTCTTGAATTGACAGGAGACAGAACATGTCCGTGATCAAAAAACTGGTAAGCCTGCTGCGTGGCTCGGTCAGGGAAATCGGCGAAAGTGTGGTCGATGCCAATGCAACGCGAATCTACGAACAAGAGATTCTGGACGCCAAGAGCAGCATCGATCAGGCCAAGCGCGAGCTGGCCGGCGTCATGGCCAAGGAAATCCAGACAGCTCGCGCGATGGAGCGCTTGCAGGCCGAGATCCTGCGTTACGAATCACTGGCCGTGGAGGCGTTGAACAAGGGTCAAGAATCGCTGGCCGAGGAAGTGGCCGGAAAGGTCGCCGAACTTGATCAGGAGCATACCGAGCAAACCAACGCGCACGCAGCCTTTGCCGTTCAGGTTGGCAAGCTGAAGGCGCTGATCAAGAACGCCGAGGCCAAGATCCGCGAGCACGAGCGCGAAATTTCAGTCGCCCGCACCACCGAAAGCGTCTATCGCGCGACCAGTTCGATTTCCGACAATATCGCCAGCACCGGCTCTCGCCTGAGCACTGCGCGCGAGTCGCTCGAGCGCATCAAGAAGCGCCACGAGGATCTCGCCGACCGCATGACAGCGGCCGACAGTCTGGACAAGGAGTTCGGACACCGCGCGCTGGAAGAAAAGCTCAACGCCGCCGGCATCGGCGATAACGCCGACCGCCAACGCAAGATCATGGCACGCATCCGCACACGCGCCGAAGGCGGGACAACGCCACGGGCTGGAGATGAACCCGCAGCATGAACGCGCCGCGCAAACCGACTCGCTGGCAAAGTTCGGATCAGGCCATTCGCGCCGTCCAGGTCGCGTTCGACGTGGAACAGGAAGTGCTGGAAGCGGTGCGTCGCTCCGCCTTCGAGCACAATCGTTCCACGTCGGACGAGATCCGCAATCTGCTGGGCCTGCCGATTTCCAGCCGACCCAAACGCCCCCGCCTCACCGTGTCGCTATCACCATCGGACTACGAGGAGCTGGGTGCGCGCTACGACCTGTCCGCCGACGACCGGTTGGGCATCAAGGAGCGCGTCACGTCGGAGTTGGTAACGTTCGCACAAATGCATAAATCTTGATGCTATTGTCTTGCCCTGATTTCAATCGAGGAGTGTCACGCGCACCATGATCGAGTTCCTGGATGCCGCAACCCGTTTCCCGACCGCGATCTTCACGGCGCTACTGTGCGTGGTGATCTTCTACTGGCTCCTGGCACTGGTCGGGCTGTTCGATCTCGACGCCGGCAGCCTGGATGGCGGCATCGACGACATCGGCGTAGTGGCCAGCTACCTCGTGGCCTTTGGCCTCAATGGGGTGCCGTTTTCGATCGTCGTCAGTCTGATCATCCTGATCTCCTGGACACTCAGCTGCCTCGCCGGTATGTGGGTTCTGCCATTGCTCCCAACGGCAACCCTGGGGGCACTCGCGGGCATCGGCACGCTCATCGTGAGCTTTGCGCTGTCACTACCCGTCACGGCATGGTTGCTCCGCCCCCTGCGGGGCTTGTTCGTCACGCACTCGGCACGCTCCAACGCCGCGCTGGTTGGAGAACACTGCAAGGTACTCAGCCAGACCGTTGACGCGCACTTTGGACGGGCCGAGGTCCACACCCGGGGCGCCAGCCTGAACATCAAGGTCTGGGCGGAGCAACCGAACACGCTGCACCGCGGCGCCACTGCCCGCATCGTCGACTACGACCCGGCCGGCGAGCGCTATCAGATCGTCGAAGACGCGAGCCACTGAGCGCGCCCGACTCAAGCAACTTTCACCACAATCAAACGTTCAACAAGGGGATTTCATGGAGCCGATCTATGTCGCCGTGGGCATTGTCGCCCTGCTGGTGCTGGTCTTGTTCGCACTGTTCGCCAAGTTCTACCGCAAGGTCGAGCAGGGCTATGCAATGATCGTCAATACCTTGCGCGCCGAACCCGATGTCACATTCACCGGCCGGATGGTCTATCCGATCATCCACAAGGCCGAGTTGATGGATATCGCTCTCAAGACCATCGAGATCGACCGCACCGGGCATGAAGGCCTGATCTGCAAGGACAACATCCGCGCCGACATCAAGGTGAAATTTTTCGTTCGGGTTAACAAGACCGCCGAAGACGTTCTGAAGGTTGCGCAGGGCATCGGCTGCGACCGCGCCTCCAACCATGAAACACTCGAAGAGCTCTTTTCCGCCAAGTTCTCCGAGGCGCTCAAGACCGTCGGCAAGGCCATGGACTTTGTCGATCTGTACCAGGCGCGCGACCGTTTCCGTGACGAGATCATCCGTCAGATCGGCGATGACCTGTCGGGCTACGTCCTCGAAGACGCCGCGATCGACTACCTCGAACAAACCCCGCTCTCCAAGCTCGATCCGAACAACATCCTGGATGCGCAGGGCATCAAGAAGATCACCGAACTGACCGCGGTCGAACATGTCCGCACCAACGATCTGCGTCGCGATGAAGAAATGCAGATCAAGAAGAAGGACGTCGAAACCCAGGAAACCCTGCTCGAACTGGTGCGCCAGCAGACCGACGCCGAGGCGCGTCAGCAGCGCGAGATCGCCTCGGTCCGGGCGCGCGAGGAAGCCGAAACCGCCCGCATCCAGGCCGAGGAACGCGCCAAGGCCGAGCTCGCCCGCCTCGATGCCGAACAGGCCATCACCGTTCAGCAGGAAAACGTTCTGCGTGAAAAGGAGGTTGCCGAGAACAACCGCAAGCGCGCGGTCGCCATCGAAGAGGAAAAGGTCACCCGAGCCCGCGATCTCGAGATCGTTGATCGCGAAAAGGAAGTCACGCTGCAGCGCATCGAGAAGGACAAGGCTGTCGAGGTGCAAAAGAAGGCCATTGCCGACGTGATCCGGGAACGCATCGTCGTCGAACGCACGGTCGCCGAGCAGGAAGAGGCGATCAAGGAACTGCGCGTGGTGGCCGAGGCCGACCGCACCAAGAAGTCGACGATCATCATCGCCGAAGGATCGGCCGAAGAGAAGCTGGTGCTGGAGGTCAAGGCAGCCGAAGCACAGGAGCGCCGCGCGCACCACAAGGCGGCCGAAGAGCTGACCCTGGCCGAGGCCAAGCTGAAAGTCGCGGAGAAAGACGCCGACGCAAAAAAACGCGAGGCCGAAGGCATGGAAGCGCTGGCGGCCGCGCCGGGTCTGGCCGAAGCCAGGGTCATGATGGTCAGTGCCGACGCCAAGGAGAAACAGGGCCTGGCCGATGCGAAGGTAAAGATTGCCGAAGCCGAAGCGGTAGAAAAGTACGGCCTCGCAGAAGCGGTGGCGCTGCGCGCGCGCATGGACGCCGAAGCACAGGGCAAGGAAAAGCTTGGCCTGGCGGATGTCAATGTGCGCACCGCCGATGCCGAAGCGACGGTGCTCACGGGCCAAGCGGAAGCCAAGGTCATCGGAGCGCGCTTCGAAGCCGAAGCCAAGGGTTTGCGCGAAAAGTTCGATGCCATGAGCGCCATGACCGCAGACACCCGCGCACACGAGGAATTCCGCATGCAGCTGGAAAATGCCCACATCGAAACGCTCAAGGCCATCGATGCGCAAACCGGCATCGCCCGCGAGCAGGCGGAAGTCCTCGGCACCGCGCTGGCCAACGCCAAGATCGACATCGTCGGTGGCCAGGGCGACTACTTCGACCGCTTCGTCAATGCGCTGGCGATCGGCAAGGGGCTGGACGGCGCGATCGCCAAGAGCAATACCCTGCAGGTCGCACTCAAGGACCATCTGAGCGGTGAGCGCGACATGATCGGCGATGTGCGCGATGTGGTCGGCGCACTCGGCGGCGCCTCGGGCGAGCTGCAGAATCTCAGCGTCGCCGCGCTGCTGACGCGGGTACTGCGCGACGGGGACGAGCAGCAGAAGGACGCGCTCAAATCGCTTCTGGACACATTCCGCAAGACTTGAGGCGCATGAACATGCAAGAGAATCGAGACTATCTTGAGCTCGCTTTCCGCTCGATCGAATGCTTTTCCAACGACGGCAAGCTCGATGTCGGAGAACTGCAGAAACTCGTCGATATCGTTCTGCGCGATGGCCTCGTTGACGACAACGAGAAGCGCGTCCTGCGCAGCATTCTGCGTCGTCTGACGACCGCCGAGCTGACGCCGGAGATGCTTGCCCGGATCGAGTCCGTACGGACCCAAACCGGAATCTAGGCCGATGCGACAACGCCACCTCACCTGCCCGTGCGACACGGGCACCGGATTCGCATCAACGTCATTGAGCGAAGGCTTGGGCGCGTTGCAATGCTCCGGTTGCCAGGGCGTGCTGATTGCGCTGGACGACTACCGCCGCTGGCGCGAACACCACCCCGATGTGCCAGCGCCGCCGGCCGCCGCCACGGTCGCCGCAACGAATGAACCGGCGTTCGCTCGACCGTGCCCGGCCTGCGGCCGGCCGATGAGCCGTCACCGCGTCGGACTCTTGCCCGACTTTCGGCTCGACCGCTGCAGCCCGTGCCAGCTGGTCTGGTGCGACGACGGCGAGTGGACACGACTCAGTCACGCCCGGCTCGCCCAGGCACTGGATCACATCCTGACCGACGCATGGCAGCAGGCACTGGTCGCACAGGAAAACCGGGCGCGACGCGAGGCCGAGATCCGCAAACGCCTCGGCGACGACACCTATGAAGAACTGCAACGCATCCGCCAATGGCTGGCGACACAGCCCAATCGTGTGGAATTGATCGGTCTGCTGAGCGCCGACTGAACCTCCGCCCACTGCTGAACGCAAACACGGAATCATGATGGCCGACACTCCCTCCGAGCCCGTCGCTGACGACATCGACACCACGGTGACCGACAGCGGCAGCTATGAGCTGCTGAAGAAACGCCTTGCCGACCAGGGCGCTCGCCTGAAGGAAAAGACCCGCGCACTGAACGACGCGCGCATTGCGGAGTTCGGCCGCTCCGACAGTGCGCTGGTCATGCGCACCCGCGCCCGCACCGAGAACAACTGCACCGCCCGCGACATCGTCCGCATCGGCAATCTGCTCCTGCTGGGCTACAACGTGTTCATCGGCCTGCGCAAGGAGACACGGGTGGCCGACGTGTTTTCGCTATACCGGTTTGCCGCGGCCGACGGTAGCGAAGAGCTCGAGCCCGTACCCCTGGACAACACGTTTCTGGGCGACCCCCGTTTTTGCGCGGATTTCCGCGAGCTCTACGCCTACTACAAGCAAGCCAGCCTGATTCAGCTACGGATCAATCAACAAAAGCTGCTAGCCGCATTCCAGATCGGCCAGCAACTTCACGATGTGCGTGTTTTCCGCTGGTCAATCGAACCCGGAGGCGCACTCCGCTATATCGACAATCGCGGCGAACGCGACATCGCCCTGCCACCGACCCACGACTTCGAATGGACGCTGGCTACGCGAGACAACCACGTCGGCGGCAAACACCCCCACGTGAACATCCTCGATCTGCTTTTTGTCGAAACCGTGGGTGGCGACCTCACGGTCAAACTGGAGAACAACACCGAATCCGGGCTGGGCATCTATAGCGAACCGGTTGAAGACCGCAACCAGGCGCTTGCCGACGCCGAGATTGCCTACGCGCGCATCGGGTCGCTCGTCCTGCTCAAGATCCGCCCCTACCGGGAAAAGGATGAGCGCTTCCTGGTCTTCAACACACGCACCCGGAAGGTACTGCGCATCGACGCCATCGGCCGCTCCTGCGTCCAGCTGCCCGAAGATCACGGCATCATCTTTCCGGGCGGTTACTACCTGCAGTCGGGCGACCACAAGCGCTTCGATCTGCCGCACGACCTGGCCACCCAACTGCGCTTCAAGCGGATGCTGCGCTCGCCCAACGGTGAAGACGTGCTCTACGTGTTCTACCAGCCGGGCAAGGGCTACTACGCCCTGTTCTCCTACAACCTGATCAACAAGACGCTGGGCACGCCGATCATTTCCAACGGCTATGCCCACTTCGACGACGGCCGGATTCTGGTCTTTCAGGCCGAAAGCATCGAACCGACCCGCAACCATCCGATGCAACTGTGGCAAACCCCCTTCGTCAGCGACGAGCACGCGGCACAGGCGCCGGTGGCACAGGGGTTCTTTGGCCGCATCGGCAATGCCGAGCTGGTCCGCGGCATCTCCGAGCTGAACGGCATCGCCCGCGCGGTCGAAGAGCAGGCGCCCACTCGAACCGCCTATGACGCCCTGATCAGCCAGTGCGTGCGCAGCCTTGATGCCTATTTCTGGCTCGACGACGCGGCCGCTGGCAGCCTTGCGACCGACGTTCGCGCCATCGCCGATGGCGCCCGCGCCACGCTCGACGAGTTCGAGAAAGTCGAAGGCATCCGTCGCGACACCGCGCACGCACTGGCCGAGGCCGAAGGGCGTCAGCGCGCCTTGATGACCGACATCGCCAGCATGCTGTGGCAATACCCCGACGACTTCGTTCGCGCGCTGGGCTGGGTGCGCGAGCAACGCGGCCGGCTACAGACGCTGAAGGAGTTGCGCTACACCGATCTGCCGCGCATCGACGCCATGGACGCCGCTCTGGTGGAGGAACAACAGCGGGTAGGCGAGCGCGTGATCGGCTTTCTTGCCGACGAACGCGCTTTCGACACGCACCGGAGCGCACTCGAACGCATCGGCAAGCAGTTGCCCGACGCCGCCACCAGCGAGGACATCGCCACACTACTGGCCGAACTGGACTGCAGCGCGGCCGGTCTCGACCTGCTGACCGAGCAACTGGGCAACCTGCCCGGTGGCGACGCCGTGGTGCGTACGCGCATCCTAGACAACATCTCGGCCATCTACGCCGACATCAACCGCTTGCGCGCCAAGGCCCGAAAACAGCGCAGATCGCTTGGCGCGACCGAAGCCGCGGCAGAGTTCGGCGCCCAGTTCAAGCTCTTTGGCCAGGCGGTGGAGAATGCGCTCGAACTGGCGGATACGCCCGAAAAATGCGACGACGCGCTCACCCGCCTGCTGGCCCAGCTCGAAGAGCTCGAAGGACGGTTCGCCGATCAGGAGGCCTTCATCGGCGATATCGCGGCCAAACGCGAAGCCGTCTACGAAGCCCTCTCGGCGCGCCGCCAAACCCTGCTCGAAGCCCGACAGCGCCGCAACCAGGCCCTCGCCGACGCGGCTGCACGCATTCTCGACGGCATTGCGCGCCGGGTCGGCCAGCTCTCCGATATCGAGCAAGTCCACACCTACTTCGCCGCCGATGCGTTGATCGCCAAGTTACGCAAGCAGATCGACGAGTTGCGCACCCTGGGCGCCGCCGTTCTCGCCGATGATGTCGAGACACGCCTCAAGACCGCGCGCGATCAAGCCATCCGCACGGTACGCGACCGTCACGAACTGGTCGCCGACGATGGCAACACGCTGCGTTTCGGCCGCCATGCCTTCACCATCAACCGACAGCCGCTGGATCTCACGCTGGTGCCCCGGGACGGCGACCTGGCCTTTCACCTGAACGGCACCGACTACTTCGGTAACGTCGCGGATACACGGCTTTCCGCCCTCAAGAACCACTGGGATCAAGCCCTGATCTCGGAGAGCACCGCACTCTACCGCGCGGAGTACCTCGCCGGCACCCTGCTCGACAGCGCACTCGCCGGCCGAGCCACGTGCTCCTGGCAAGCACTCCAAACGCTTTGCCTCGAAGGCCCGGAGGCCCAGCCTCGCCTGCTGGAACTGGTGCGCCAGTTCAGCGCGGCGCGCTATCAGGAAGGCTATCTGAAGGGGGTGCACGATCACGACGCCGCGCTCATTCTGTCCGCAGCGCTAAGCATGCAGGCAGATGCCGGCCTGCTTGCCGACAGCCCGCACGCCCGTGCGCTGGCACTGCTTTACTGGTTGCACGGCGGCTTCGACGCGGAGCGTCAGGCGCTGCTGCGCATGGCGCGATCCGCCGTGCAGATGATGACGGTGTTTGGCGCCCAGGACGGCATCGCCCGCCTGGTGAACGAACTGGCGACCACCCTGTCGGCTTTCGCGCCCCGGTTCGATTTCGACGCACAGGACAACGCTCTCGCCCATCAGGCCGCGCGCTATCTGGTGCGACAACTGGCGGCGCCACATGGCGGCGAGCAGTGGGTCATCTCGGGCCGCGGCGCCGATCTGGCCGACGCCTTGCGACGCCAGCTCGATCAGGCCGGTCTGCTGACAGCCTGGCAGGCGGATCTCGCTAACGCCTCCCCCGAGGCGCGCTGGCGGATGGCGCTGGAGTGGGTCGTCGCGCTCGCGGGCGAAACGGCGCATGCCGATGCGCGCACCTGGGTGCACGACGCCGCCACCCTGATCGCCACACCGGTCGAACGCGAACGCATCAATGCAACGCTCGATCGCCAGATCACAGGTTTGCTGGGCGAACATCCGCGCATCACCGATGGCCAGCTGTCACTGAACCTGAACAATTTCTGGCAGCGCTGGCTACACCACCGACAAGTCGTGGTACCCGCCTTCGAAACGCTGCAGGCGCTGCGCATGGATCTGGTCGCCAGCGAGAAACGGCGCCTGCGGCTCAATCAGTTCCAGGCCAAACCGCTCTCGTCCTTTGTCCGCAACCGGCTGATCGACGAAGTCTATCTGCCGATCATTGGCGACAACCTCGCCAAGCAGATCGGCGTGGCGGGCGAAGCCAATCGCAGCGACCGCATGGGTCTGTTGCTGCTGATCTCCCCGCCGGGGTACGGCAAGACCACGCTGATGGAATATGTTGCCGACCGGCTCGGCCTGATCTTCGTGCGCATCAACTGCCCGGCGCTCGGCCACGACATCACGGCGCTCGACCCCGCCGGCGCCAAGCACAGCGCCGCCCGACAGGAGCTGGAGAAACTCAACCTGGGGCTGGCGATGGGCAACAACGTCATGCTCTATCTGGACGATATCCAGCACACCAATCCGGAGTTCCTGCAGAAGTTCATCGCACTGGCCGATGGGACGCGACGGATCGAGGCGGTGCGCGATGGCGAACCCTTTACCTGCGATCTGCGCGGCAAACGCTTCGCCGTGGTCATGGCCGGCAACCCCTACACTGAATCCGGCGACGTCTTCAAGATTCCCGACATGCTGGCCAACCGGGCCGACATCTACAATCTGGGCGATGTACTCTCCGGCCGCGAAGCCCTGTTCTCGCTGTCGTACATCGAAAACGCGCTGACCGCCAATCCCACCTTGCTACCCCTGGCCTCGCGCGACCCCAAGGATGTGCACTTGCTGGTTCGTATGGCCGAAGGCGAAGAGGTCGCGGGCAGTGCGTTCAGTCATGCCTACAGCACGGCCGAGCTCAACGAACTCACCGCGCTGATGCGCCGCCTGTTCCGCGCGCGCGATCTTCTGCTCAAGGTCAATCTCGCCTATATCGAGTCCGCCGCACAGCAGGACGCGTACCGCACCGAGCCGCCGTTCAAGCTGCAGGGCAGCTATCGCAACATGGCCAAACTCGCGGCCCGCATCACGCCCCTGATCAGCGACGCCGAGCTCGACGCCCTGCTGCGCGATCACTATCGCGGCGAAGCGCAGACGCTCACCACCGGCGCCGAAGAGAACCTGCTCAAGCTCACTGAGCTGCTCGACAGTCAAAACCCGACCGAGATCGAGCGTTGGCGCGAGATCAAAAGCGAGTTCGTGCGGCGACGCAAGCTCGGCGGCGACGACACCGACGGCAGCATGCGCATCGCCAACAGCCTGCTGGATGTTGCCCGGGCCGTCGATGGACTCAGGCCGGGCGAAGACCTGAACGCCACCCTGCGCACCGGCCTCGGAGATCTTGCCCGGAGCCTTCAATCGCTGAAGCCAAGCATCAACGTCAAGGCCGGCGCCCCCGACCTTGCCGGTGTCGAGCAGGCGGTCCGTTCGATGAGCGAGGCCTACGAGAAAGTGCTGCTCCCCCTGGTCAATGCCACGTATCTCAAGATGCGCCTGGACCACACGATGTGGGACGAAGTGAAACGGATCTCGGGTTTCATCGAGCAGTTGCAAGACAGAAGCGTCACCGACACCTATGCGGCCGACAAACCTGCCGACAATCACAAGCGCAAGCGCTGACACGCGTGGCGGCCAAAGCGCCTGAGCGGGAAACACCATGCCAAACGACACCCCCACCATCGACGACGTCCTGGCCCACCTGAACGCATCCATTGAGGACGTTCGCCTCAGCGATGAAGAGCGGCGCACACTGACCACCCTGCTCCGCGACGCCGTCACGCCGGAGGACGGTCTGCGCCGTGTGCGCAACCGAGCCTTCGATCTGGTGCGCACGCGGCTCGGCGAAGGGCGCGAAGCACTGGATCTGCTGCGCTGGCTCGACGGCGTCGCGCGCGCGCTCGACATGGCGCGGACGCCGCTGATCGAAGGGCGTACCGAGGTGAGCTTCAGCCCCGGCGACGACTGCCTGAACATGGTTCTCACCCGATTCCAACTGGCCCGGCAAACCGTGCGGATCTGCGTGTTCACCATCGCCGACAACCGCATCAGCGAAGCCATCCTGGCCGCGCATCAACGCGGTGTCGAAATCCGGATCCTCACCGACAACGACAAACGCTTCGACGCCGGCAGCGACATTGCCCAGCTGCGCGCCGCCGGCATCCCGGTCGTCGAAGACCGCAGCAACGCCCACATGCACCACAAGTTCGCCATTTTCGACGATCTATGGCTGCTCAACGGCAGCTTCAACTGGACTCGCAGCGCAAGCCAGGCCAATGAAGAGAATCTGGTCTTGAGTAATGACCCGGCCATGTGCACGCCGTTCACGGCGCGCTTTGAACACCTGTGGGCGCGTTTTTCGTCCTGAACGACCAGCGCGTCATCCGGGCAACGTCACACGGTGACGCGCGACGGACGCCTGGGGTGCAGTAGGCAAGCCAGCCCCCCCGCAAGCACGCCGGACACAATCCATCCTGACGCGTTGGCGCCCGTCACCCAGAACCAGAGCAGGCCAAAGGCCAGACCAAGCAACACGCTCACCAGCACCCCCGACCAGAACGTCGCCAGCCAGATCCGCTCGAGGCCTCCCCCCAGCGCATAAAGCACGGTGATGGAAAAGGCGATGCCAACCGGATACCGGATCACGGTCTGGAAAAGAAAGTGTTCGCCAGATGCGCCCGCCGCAATCGGTGGCAGCCAGTCGAATAGCCAGTCCGGCGTCAATATCAACGGCATCAGAAGCCAGACCGCCTGACTCTTGGGGTTCGGCATGGTTGCCGCGTGGACCACGCTCGCGATGGCATGCGCCAAATACGCGACCACCAGCATCAACCCCAGTCGATTCCGCACGTGCCAGTCTCACCCGTGCTTGGTCCCGAAAATCTTGTCGCCGGCATCACCAAGACCGGGGATGATGTAGCCGACTTCGTTCAGATGGCTGTCGATGCTGGCGGTGTAGATGTCCACGTCCGGGTGCTGCTCGGCCATCAGCGCGATGCCTTCTGGCGCGGCGACCAGCACCAGTGCCTTGATATGGGTGCAGCCCTTGCGCTTGAGCATCTCGACCGTCGCCGCCATCGAGCCGCCGGTGGCCAGCATCGGGTCGATGATGATTGCCATGCGCTCGGCCAGATGGCCGACAAATTTCTCAAAGTAAGGCTCGGGGCGCAGCGTCTCTTCGTTGCGCGCGATGCCCGCCACGCTGACCTTGGCACTGGGAATCATGTCGAGCACACCGTCGAGCATGCCCAGACCGGCGCGCAGAATCGGTACCACCGTCACTTTCTTGCCCTTGATCTGCTCGACCTCGACCGGCCCCGCCCAGCCGGCAATCGTCACGGTCTCGAGCGGAAAATCCTGACAGGCCTCGTAAGCTAGCAATCGCGCGATTTCGGACGTCAGCTCACGAAATTTCTTGGTGCTGATATCGGCTTCGCGCATCAGGCCGATCTTGTGCTTGACGAGCGGATGGGAGATTTCGGTAATGGACATGGCGGCGGGCAAAATCGAAATAGCTGCCGGGCGCAGGGTGCGTCGCAGCAAATCGCGCTAGTTTACTCTGCCAAGCGCCGTCCGTCCCGCACTTGATCCCGCCGGTGGGCGAACGGTCGTGCTTCCAATAGAATCCGGTGTTTTCTCGCGCAAGCTACCCTACTCCATGCTCGAAAACTACTTCCAGCTCCGGTCCCACGGCACCACCGTGCGCACCGAGATACTGGCCGGTCTGACCACCTTTCTGACCATGGCCTACATCATCTTCGTGAACCCCGACATCCTGTCGGCCGCGGGCATGCCGAAAGACGCGGTGTTCGTGGCCACCTGCCTGGCCGCCGCGCTCGGCTCGCTGATCATGGGCCTGTGGGCCAACTATCCAATCGCGCTGGCGCCGGGCATGGGGCTCAACGCCTACTTCGCCTTTGCCGTCGTGCAGGGCATGGGCTTTACCTGGCAGGCCGCACTGGGCGCAGTGTTCATCTCCGGCTGCCTGTTCATCATCATCAGTCTGTTCCGCATCCGTGAATGGATCGTCAACGCCATTCCGCATTCGCTCAAACTGTCGATCTCGGCTGGTATCGGCCTGTTTCTGGCCATCATCGGCCTCAAGAACGCCGGCATCATCACGGGCCACCCGGCCACGCTGGTCACGCTCGGCGATCTGCATGCGCCGGGCCCGATCTTCGCCGCCATCGGCTTCGTGATCATCGCCGCGCTGGCCTACCGCAAGGTGCCGGGCGCGATCATCATCGGCATCCTGGTGGTCACCGTCGCCGGCATCCTCACCGGCCAGAGCACCTTCGGCGGCGTGTTTGCCGCGCCGCCCTCGCTGATGCCCACCCTGATGCAGATGGATATCGCCGGCGCGCTCAATGCCGGCCTGCTCACCGTCATCATGACCTTCTTCCTGGTCGAGCTGTTCGACGCCTCGGGCACCCTCATCGGCGTAGCGCACCGCGCCGGCCTGCTCGACAAGGACGGCAAGCTACCGCGCCTATCGCGCGCCCTGCTGTCCGACTCCACCGCCATTGCCGCTGGCGCCGCCATGGGCACCTCGTCCACCACCGCCTACATCGAATCGGCCGCCGGCACCGCGGTGGGCGGGCGCACCGGCCTGACCGCCGTAGTAGTCGCGCTGTGCTTTCTGGCCGCACTGGTGCTCGCCCCGCTGGCCGGCAGCGTGCCGGCCTTCGCCACCGCGCCGGCACTGATCTATGTCGCCATCCTGATGACCCGCGGCCTGGCCGAGATCGACTGGGACGACATGACCGAAACCGCCCCCGCCGTGATCACCGCCATCACCATGCCCTTCACCTTCTCGGTCGCCCACGGCATCGCCTTTGGCTTCCTCAGCTATGTGGTGATCAAGCTGCTGGCCGGCCGCGCGCGTGATCTGTCGATGGCGGTGGTCGTCATCGCCGGCGTGTTCCTCGTCAAGTTCATCTTCCTGTGAGCGAGCCCATGCAAAGCGCCGCAGACATCCTCCGCCAGCGCATCCGCACCGTGGCCGACTGGCCGCAGGCGGGCGTGCAGTTCCGTGACATCACCCCGGTGCTGCAAGATCCGGTCAGCTTCCGGCTGATGGTTCAGACCCTGGTGGTGCGCTACATGCCGCAGCACATCGACGTGGTTGCCGGCATCGACGCGCGCGGCTTCATCCTCGGCGCGGTGGTGGCGCACGAGCTGAACGTCGGCTTCGTGCCGGTGCGCAAGAAGGGCAAGCTGCCCTTCACGACCGTGTCGGAAGAATACGAACTCGAATACGGCTCGGCCACCGTCGAACTGCATACCGACGCCGTCAAGCCCGGCGACCGGGTGCTGCTGATCGACGACCTGATCGCCACCGGCGGCACCATGATGGCCGCCAAGAAACTCATTGAGCGCCTCGGCGGCGCCATCGTCGAAGGCGCGGCCATCGTCGATCTGCCCGAGCTGGGCGGCTCGGCCCTGCTGCGCGCCGCCGGCCTCGAACTCTTCACCCTGGTCGACTACGCCGGCCACTAAACACCGAATCTGGAATTGCCATGTCTGTTGATATGAAAGAAATCCGCCGCGCCATGGAAGAGGCCGACTGCCTCGCCGACAACGCCGCCGTCGAAACCGCGCTGGACCGCATGGCCGCCGAGATCACCGAGCCGCTGCGCAACACCAACCCGCTGGTCTTCGTGGTCATGAACGGCGGCCTGATCCTCGCCGGCCGCCTGCTGCCGCGGCTGGTCTTCCCGCTCGAAGTGGCCTACCTGCACGCCACCCGCTACGGCCACGCGCTGCAGGGCAACCTGCTCGACTGGCGCGTCCGCCCCACCCAAGACCTGCGCGGCCGCACCGTGCTGGTGCTCGACGACATTCTCGACGAAGGCCACACCCTGGCCGCCATCGTCGACCACCTGCAGGCCGAAGGCGCCGTGGCCGTGCACACCGCAGTGCTGGTACACAAAGACCACGACCGGAAGGCCACCCCCGGCATGCGCGCCGACTTCACCGGCATGGACATCGCCGACCGCTTCCTGTTCGGCTGTGGCATGGACTACAAGGGTTACTGGCGGAATGCGCCGGGGATTTACGCGCTGAAAGGACATTGAGCGCGCAGGTGTCGACGACGGCGGATGCGCTGCGCAGATCCGCCCAGCTTGGCACATCGCATGTTGGGCTTCGCTACGCTCAACCCAACCTACGCTCTCGCGGGGTCGGCGTACATTCCCTGCTCCGACTCACCCCCCCCGAAAATCTTCGGGAAACAGGTGGTGGCGGTTGAGCTTGTCGTAGAGCGTCTTGCGCGGGGTGTCGAGCAGCTCGGCGGCGGAGGTGACGTTGCCGTGGGTCTGGCGCAGGGCAGATTCGATGACCTGGCGCTCAAACCCTTCGACCCGCCGGGCCAGCGAACCGCCGCCGGCATCGGCCGCCGGTCGGCGCACGGCGACACCGAGGCAGAAGCGGTCGACCGCATTGCGCAGTTCGCGCACATTGCCGGGCCAGTCCTGCGCCATCCACGCCGCCATATCGTCCTCGCCCCACATCGGTGGGTCGCAACGGTAGCGCGCGGCAGCTTCGCGCAGGAAATGGCCAGCCAGCAAGGGGATGTCGGCCTTGCGCTCGCGCAGCGGCGGCAACTCCAGGCCAACCACATTAAGCCGGTAGTACAGATCGCTGCGGAACTGCCCGGCGTCGGACAGGGCTTTCAGATCGGCCTTGCTGGCCGCGATCAGGCGGCAATCGACCGGGATGGCGGCATTGCTGCCGAGGCGTTCGACGACGCGCTCCTGCAGCACCCGCAGCAGCTTGACCTGCAAGATGGCGGGCATGGTCTCGATCTCGTCGAGAAACAGGGTGCCACCCCGCGCATGCTCGATCTTGCCGATGCGCCGTTTGAGTGCGCCGGTGAAGGCGCCGGCCTCGTGGCCGAAGATTTCGCTCTCGAACACCGTCTCGGGCAGCGCCCCGCAGTTGATCGCCACGAACTCGCCGGACCGCCCGCTGGCGGCATGGATGGCACGTGCGGCCACTTCCTTGCCGGTGCCGGTTTCGCCATAGATGAGCACGTCGGCCTCGGTCGGCCCGATGGCGGCGATGGTGTGGCGCACCCGCTGCATGGGCGGCGCATCGCCGATCAGCGGCACGGCCTCGCGGGCCGACAGGCTGGCCTTGAGGCGGCGGTTTTCGATGACCAGCGCGCGGCGGTCGTGGGCGCGGCGCACCACCTCGACCAGGCGGTCGGAGGAGAAGGGCTTTTCGATGAAATCGTAGGCGCCCTCGCGCATGGCCGCCACGGCCATGGTGATGCCGCCGTGGCCGGTGATCAGCACCACCGGAATCTCGCGGTCGATGGCCATCACCGCACGCAGCAGGGCGAGGCCGTCCATGCCGGGCAGGCGCACATCGCAGACCACGGTGCCGCCAAAATCGGGGCCAATACGTGCCAACGCCGGCTCGGCGGCATCGAAGCCGCGCACCGGCAGGTCGTCCAGCTCGAGCGCCTGCTCGATGCCGAGGCGCACCTGCGGGTCATCTTCGATCACGATCACATGCGGTCGATGCTCGGCCATGCGTTTACAACTCCCCTCGCGCCAGTGGCAGGCGCAGTTCAAAACAGGCCCCACCGCCATCGTCGTTGGCGGCGCTCAGCGAGCCATGCAGGCTCTCGGCGATCAGTCGCGAAATCGCCAGGCCCAGGCCCAGGCCCTTGCCGATCGGCTTGGTGGTGAAAAACGGTTCAAACAGATGCGGCCACACCTGCGGGTCAATGCCACCGCCGGTGTCGCGCAGGCAGATGATGCCCTCTGCGCCCTCGATGCGGGTGTCGATCGACAACTCGCGCGCGGCGGCGCCTTCCATCGCGTCGATGGCATTGACCGCCAGATTGACGATGACCTGCTCCAGCCGCGTGATGTCGGCCTTCACCGTCAGCCCCGGCGCGCCGTGGCGCACCGAAACCGTCACGTCGGCGCCCTGACGCTTGGATTCGACCAGTAACAGCGCATTGTCGATGGCGTCAGCCACATCCACCGGGGTCAGCGCGTCGCCGCTCTTGCGCGAGAAGGTCTTGAGCTGCGCAACGATACGCCCCATGCGTTGCGCCACGCGAGAGATGTGATCGAGGTTGTCGGCCGCGGCCTCGAGTTTGTTGCGCTCGATGAAACGACGCGCATTGTCGGCCAGCGTGGTCAGCGCTGCCAGCGGCTGATTGAGTTCGTGGGTCACGCCGGCAGCCATCTGGCCGAGCACCGCCAGCTTGCCCGCCTGCACCGCCGTGTCGCGGGTGCGGGTAAGGATCTGCTCGGCATCCTTGAGCGAGCTGACCCGTTCCTCCAGGGTGCGGTTGGCGGTGAGCAGCTCGGCGGTGCGCTCGGCAATGCGCGCTTCGAGGTCGGCCTGCACACGTTCCAGCGCCGCGCGCGCGGCACGGCGCTCCTGGGTGCGCCGCCGACGCATACGCCACAAACCAACGCCCATCAACAGCAGCAACACCAACAAGGTCAGCGCGGTGGCCATCACGGTGGCGAGCTTTCGGGCATCCGTCAGATCGGCGAGAATCAGCAGCCGCCAGCCGTAGTCGGGCAATTCAATAGATTCGGACTGCAGCGTCTGTACCTGACCGCCCGCGGCCACAAAGGGCAGCGAGGCGCTGTCCAGATTGAGGCGTCTGCCCCGGCCGTCGGGCGTGAGGATGGGTTGGCCATCGGTGGCTTTGAGCGGCTCCAGCTCAGCGTTCAGATACTGCCGGGTGCGCGCCAACGCCGCCCGGTCGGCGCCGGAGAGCGGAAACAGGCTGCGATACTTCCAGCTCGGCGACGAAGCCAGCACCACCACGCCAAGGCGGTCGGCCACCAGCAGCAAGTCCCCCGAGCGGCGCCACGCGTCTTCGAGCGCATCGAGCCGGATCTTGACCACCGCCACGCCAGTGATGGTGCCACCGACATACACGGGTGCCGACAGAAAATAGCCGGCCTCTAGCGTGGTCACGCCCACACCAAAGAAGCGCCCCGGCTGACCCGACATGGCCTCATGAAAATACGGCCGAAAGCCGTAATTGTTGCCGACAAAGGAGTTGGGCTCACGCCAGTTGCTGGACGCCAGCACCTTGCCACTTGCGTCGAGCAGGTAGATGACATGGATGACCGGGTCCTGGCTGACTTCTTCGAGGTAGCGATTGACTTCGGCGGTCTGCTCGCTGCCTCGCCCTCTGGCGAGCAACTGATGAACCCGGCCATCGAGGCCGAGCACATTGGGCAGCAGGCGGAACTCCTCCAGCGTCTGCTCCAGCGTGCGGCGGTAGAAGTCAAGGCGCAGGTGGCTGGCTTCGGCCACCTGCGCCGCCTCGCGATTGAGAAAGGCGTGATAACTGCCCACGCCGAGCACCACCGCCAGCGCGCCGAGCACAAGCAGCGGCTGGAGGAGGCGATAGACAGTTCGGGTCAGCGGCATGGCGTCAATGTCGGCGTCGGAGCGACCCAGCTTACGGCGTGTCGCGCCGGCCGCCAACATGGCGCACACCGCCTCAGGCGGCGACCACCGTCCGGCGACGCCACCAGGCGAAGGCCATGACGCCCGCCGCCACGGCCAGACCGAGCTCGTCGGTGAGCGGTTGCGCGGTAACCAGCAACACGGCGCCGACGCCGGCGATCACGCGAATTGGCCACCCCAGCGGCGCGCCCAGATAGCCGATGCTCGCCGCGCCCCACAGAATGATGGCCGCCACCGCCTTGCCAACGATGTAGAGCACCGACAGCACCGTCCAGTCACCCTGCAGCATCAGCGCGGGCGAATACACCGCCATGTAGGGCACCACGAAGCCGGCGATCGCGATACGCAGCGCCTGCATGCCGATCTTCATGCCCGAGGTGCGGGCAATCGGCGCGGCCGCAAAGGCGGCCAGTGCGACCGGCGGGGTCAGGTCGGCCATGATGCCGAAGTAGAAGACGAACATGTGGCTGACCACCAGCGGCACGCCCAGTTCGAGCAGCGCCGGCGCGGCCAGCGAGGAGGTGATGATGTAGTTGGGAATGGTCGGGATGCCCATGCCCAGCAGCAGACACACCAGCATGGTCAGCACCAGCGACAGGATCAGGCTGTCACGGCCCAGGTCGATGATGGTGTTGGCAAACATGGTGGCCGCGCCGGTCAACGTGAGGCAGCCGATGATCACCCCCACCAGGGCACAGGCCACGCCCACCGGCAGCGCATGGCGTGCGCCTTCGGCCAGTGCATTGACGGCCACGCGCAAGGTCTCGCGCCCGCCCTGAACCAGGAAGCAGCCGACCACCAGCACGGCAATGATGGCAAAGAAGATGCCAATACCGACCTTGATGAAGGCCGAGCTGGCCAGCGCCAGCGCCACCCAGAAGGCCACGCGCAGCGCCGTGCCCCTGACCCGCAGCGCCACCGCGCCGCCGAAAATCAGGATCGCGGTCAGCGCCAGGCCGACGGTGCCCGAGAACAGCGGCGTGAAGCCCGAAAACAGCAGATACACCAGCACCGCCAGCGGTAGCAGCAGATGCCAGTCACGCTTGAGCGCGTCGAGCGCGTTGGGGCACTCGCTCTTGGGCAAGCCGACCAGTCCTTTGCGGCCGGCTTCAAGGTGCACCATCAGGAAGGCGGTAAAGAAGTACAGCGCGGCCGGAATCGCCGCCGCGATGCAGATATCGACATAGGGCACGCCAATGGTCTCGGCCATGATGAAGGCCACCGCGCCCATCACCGGCGGCATGATCTGCCCGCCCATGGAGCTGGTCGCCTCGACGCCGCCGGCAAACTCGCTGGAGTAACCGAAGCGCTTCATCAGTGGAATGGTGAATTGACCCGTGGTGACCACGTTGGCCACGCCCGAACCGCTGATGGTGCCCATCAGACCCGAAGACACCACCGAGACCTTGGCTGGCCCGCCGTGGGTATGACCCACCGTGCCGAGCGCGAAGTCGGTGAACAAACGGATCATGCCGGCCTGTTCGAGGAAGGTGCCGAACAGGATGAACAGGAAGATATAGCTCGACGACACATAGGTCGGGATGCCGTAGATGCCCTCGGTGCCGAAGCCGAGCTGGTCAATCACCTGCGACCAGGCATAGCCACGGTGCGCCCAGTCGCCCGGCAGGTATTGGCCGAACAAGGCGTAGGCCAGAAAACTCAGGCAGATCAGCGGCAGCGCCAGGCCGATGACCCGGCGGGCGGCTTCGAAGACCATCACCACGGTGATCGCACCGATGATCAGATCCATATCGGTCGGGTCACCCGCCCGCAGGATCAAGTCGCCTTCATAGACCCAGTGATAAAAGGCCATGCCAAAGGCGATGATGCCAATCAGCCACAACACCACGCCCTGCGCGTCAAGGCGCGGGCGGACGGCGGCGGCGATACCGAAAGTCATCAACAGCAGGAAGCCCACATGCAGGGCACGCACGATCTGCGACGACAACGGACTCAGCGAGGCCGTGATGATCTGGAATGCGGAAAAAGCGACGCCGATCAGGAACAGGGTGCGGGCAACGCCCCCCTCGCTCCATCCGTAGGGCACCGCCGTGTGTCCGGCAGTTTCGGACATGGTGATCTCCTCACACGCCATCTCGGCATGCCTTTGGTTTGGATAGCCCCGACCCGTGCGATGCGAAGCGGGGAGCAACCGGGGCGGTGCACGCGCACCACCCCGACTGGAAAACAGCCGCGGCGCACCCGTGGCGCGCCGCGGTCACACAGACTTACTTCAGCACGCCCGCTTCGCGGTAGTAACGCTCGGCACCCGGGTGCAGCGGCAACGGCAGGGCCTTGGCGGCGCCTTCCAGGGTGATGCCCTTGGCCGACGCATGCGCCGCCACCATCTGGTCCATATGAGTGAACATGGCCTTGGTCATGGCATACACGGCGTCAGCGTCGACATCTTCGTGGGTCACGAGGATGTTGCGCACGGCAGCGGTCGGTACGTCTTCGGTCTGGCCGGTGTAGGTGTTGGCCGGAATGGCTTCTGCGGCGTAGGCCGGGTCACCGACTTTCTCGACCACGTCGGCCGGGATGGACACCACCACGATCTCGATCGCCGAGGACAGGTCGCGCAGCGAGGCCACGCCCAGGCCGGCCGACTGCAGGGTTGCGTCGAGCTGACGGTTCTTCATCAGTTCGACCGACTCGCCAAAGGGCAGGTACTCGGTCTTGGCGAAGTCCTCGTAGCTCATGCCAGCCGCCTTGAACAGCGCGCGGGCATTGAGTTCGGTGCCGGACTTGGGGGCGCCCACGGAGATGCGCTTGCCCTTCAGGTCAGCCAGCGTCTTGATGCCCGATTCCTTGGAGGCCACGATCTGGATGTAGTTGGGGTAGATCGCGCCGAGGGCACGCAGCTTGGTCAGCGGCTTCTTGAAGCCGGCTTCTTCCACACCCTTGTAAGCGTTGGACACCGTATCGCCCAGCGCAAAGGCCACTTCACCCCGGCCCGCTTGCAGCAGATTCACGTTTTCGGCGCTGGCCTTGGTCGATTGCACGCTGATCTTGGCATTCGGCAGCGCCTCGCCATACAGCTTGGACAGGGCCACGCCCATCGGGTAATACACGCCACTGGTGCCGCCGGTCAGCACGTTGATGAACTTCTGCTCGGCTTGCACGCCGGTCGACACGATCAGGGTTGCCGCTGCGAACCCCAGGGTACGGATGAATTTCATGGTGGTCTCCTCCATGGATGGTTATGTCGGCGGGCAAACGACACGGCGGAAAGAAAGGGAGGGAGACTCACCACCGGTCGCGCCCGACCTGACACATTATTGCAAGTGTCGGGCCAGTTCCTGAGACACCCACATTCATTCTAAAAAATCATGCACTTAGTAATTCACTCATCGCCCGACCGAGCGCTGACCGTGCGGATATCCGCACACGCCACGCCAGCCGCGGGCGATAAACCGCACAAGCTGCAGGCGGTCGTGCCGTTATCTCCATTGATGGCTACACTGCCCTCACAACAGCGATGTACCCGTAACGCGTGGTGGAGAGCGCATGTCCCCGATAAACACCAGTGCCCGCATCCTGATCGTCGACGACACCCCTGAGAACCTCGCGGTGCTCGGCGACGTGCTGCAGCCCGACTACACCGTACAGGCCACCACCAGCGGCGAGCGCGCGCTGATCATTGCCGCCACGCAGCCCGCACCCGACCTGATCCTGCTCGACATCATGATGCCCGGCATGGACGGCTATGCCGTGCTCGGCCGACTGCGCCAGAACCCCGCCACCCGCGAGATCCCGGTCGTCTTCCTCACCGCCCTCACCGACACGCAGGACGAAGAACACGGACTGGCCCTCGGCGCGGTCGACTACATCGCCAAGCCGATCCGCCCGGCACTGGTGCTCGCCCGCGTGCGCACCCAACTCGAAGCCAAGCGCGCGCGCGATGTATTGCGCGATCACAACACCTTTCTCGAATCCGAGATTACGCGGCGCATGGCCGACAACGAACACATCCAGGCGGTCAGCATCCGGGCGCTCGCCCACCTGGCCGAAATCCGCGACACCGACACCGGCAACCACCTGCTGCGCACTCAGGCCTATGTCCACCGGCTGGCCACCTGCCTGAGCACTCACCCGCGATTTACCGCCACACTGACCCCGCAATACATCGACCTGCTGGCCCGCTCGGCCCCTTTGCACGACATCGGCAAGGTCGGCATTCCCGACCACATCCTGCTCAAGCCGGGCAAGCTCGACGGGGCCGAATGGGAAGTCATGAAAACCCACTCGGCCCTGGGCGCAGCCGCCATCGAACAGGCCGAGCAAGATGTGCGCGAAGCACTGCCGTTTCTCTCGCTGGCCAAGGAAATTGCGCGCAGCCACCATGAGCACTGGGACGGTTCCGGCTACCCCGACGGCCTGACCGGCGAGGCGATTCCGGTCTCGGCACGACTGATGGCGCTGGCCGACGTCTTCGACGCGCTGGTGCACGCCCGAAGCTACAAACCCGCCATGCCCACCGACGGCGCCCGCGACATCATCCTGGCCGGCCGCGGCAGCCACTTCGACCCAGCCGTGGTGGACGCCTTCGAGGCCAACTACACCACCTTCGTCGATATTGCCGAGCGCTACAATGACGCCCAATAAACCCTCCGCGCCCGCACTGGACCTGCCGCCAGCGGATGACACACCGTCCCCGCCGCTCGCCGAACAGCAACGCGGGCGCGTGCTGCGCATCGCGCTGATCTACGCGCTGTTCGCCGGCCTGTGGATCGTCTTTTCTGACCGAATCGTCGAACATCTACTGAGCGATCCCGCCCATCTGGCGATGGCGAACACCCTCAAGGGGCTCGCCTTTGTCGTCGTCACCACCATGCTGCTGTACGGCCTCGTCAGCCGGCTCATCCGTCAGATCATTCAGTCCGCTCAGACCGCCTACGCCGCACAAGCCAAAGGTCTGCAGGCGCTGAGCCTGCTTGATGCCGTGGTCACGGGTTCAAAAGACGCCATTTTTGCCAAGGACCTGGACGGCCGCTACCTGCTGTTCAACCGCGAAGCCGAGCGGCTCACCGGCGCTGAGGCCGAGACGATCATCGGCAAGAACGACTGCGCTGTGTTTGACCCCGAAGCGGCGGCTCAGGTCATGGCCAATGACCGCCATGTGATGGCGTCCAACGCCGTCGTCACGTTCGAGGAGCACCTTGGCACGACCGACGGCGACCTGGTGTTCATGGCCACGAAAGGTCCCCTGCAAGACGCCGACGGCCGGATCATTGGCCTGTTTGGCGTCTCGCGTGACATCACGCCACTGCACCGCGCGGAAAAGACCCTGGCCACCCAGAATCAGACACTCGAACTGGTGGCCACCGGCGCCCCCCTGGCCGACACCCTGGACGCCCTCGCCCGCGCCATCGAAGCGCAGGGCAGCGGCATGCTGGTGTCCATCCTGCTCCTCGACGCGGCGCAGGGCCGCCTGTTCAATGGCGCCTCGCCCAATCTGCCGCCCGACTATGTCGCCGCCATTGACGGCGCCCCGATCGGCGACAGTGCCGGCTCCTGCGGCACCGCGGCCTTTCGCGGCACGCAAGTCATTGTCGAAAACATCGCCACCGACCCCCTGTGGGCCGACTACGCCGATCTGGCGGCCCAGCACGGGCTGGGCGCATGCTGGTCGACGCCGATTCTCGCGCCAGACAACACCGTCCTGGGCACCTTTGCGGTGTACTACGCCCAGCCGACCGCGCCCTCGCGCTGGCATCTTGAGCTGATCGACCACGCCATCCATGTGGCGGCCATCGCCATTGCCCGCAACCGCGAAGAAACCGAGATCCGCAAGCTGTCCCTGGCGGTCGCGCAAAGCCCGGAGAGCATCGTCATCACCGATCTGGACGCCAATATCGAGTATGTAAACGAGGCCTTTACGCAGATCAGCGGCTATACCGCCAAAGAAGTGCTCGGCCAGAATCCGCGCGTCCTGCACTCGGGAAAAACCTCGCCCGAGGTCCATCGCGAGATGTGGGCAGCGCTCGGCCGCGGCGAGGTCTGGCGGGGCCAGCTATACAACAAGCGCAAGGATGGCAGCGAGTACACCGAATTCGCGATCATCAGCCCGATCCGACAGCCCGACGGCCGCATCACCCACTATCTGGCGGTCAAGGAAGACATCACCGAAAAGAAACGCGTCGCCGACGAACTGACCCGCCATCGCCATCACCTCGAAGAGCTGGTCGAAGCGCGCACCGCCCAACTGGTCGAGGCGCAGCTCGAAGCCGAGTCGGCCAACCGAGCGAAGAGCGCCTTCCTGGCCAACATGAGCCATGAAATCCGCACACCGATGAACGCCATCGTCGGCCTGTCGCACCTGCTCAGCCGCGACCACCCCACCCCGAAACAGGCCGAGCGACTGGCCAAGGTCGAAATCTCGGCCCGCCATCTGCTGACTCTGCTCAACGACATTCTCGACCTCTCCAAGATCGAGGCCGGCAAGCTGCAACTGGAGCAGCTCGACTTCTCCATCGACACCGTCCTCGACCAGGTCCACTCCCTGATCGCGACCCAGGCGCAGGACAAATCGCTGACCATCGAGGTCGACGGTATCGGTCACCCCCTGTGGGTGCGCGGCGACCCCACCCGCTTGCGCCAGGCCTTGCTCAACTACGCCGGCAATGCCGTCAAGTTCACCGATGCGGGCGCCATCACACTGCGCGCGCGGCTAGAGGGCGAGACCCCCACGCACCTGAGCATCCGCTTCGAAGTCAGCGATACCGGCATCGGCATCACGCCGGACGCCCGTCGGCAATTGTTCAATGCCTTCGAACAGGCCGACGCCTCGACCACCCGCAAATACGGGGGCTCCGGCCTCGGCCTGGCCATCACCCGCCGTCTGGCTGAATTGATGGATGGCCGCGTCGGCGTGGACAGCACCCCCGGCCTTGGCAGCACCTTCTGGATCACCGTGCGCCTGCCGCGCGGCCAGGCACGATGCCGCCCGGCGCCCCAGCCCCATCCACCCGCACCCGAAACCCACGGCAGCCCGCAACACCTGCGCCTGCTGCTGGCGGAAGACAGCGAGGTCAATCGCGAAGTCGCCCTCGCCCTGCTCGACGCCCAGGGCTGGCATGTCGACAGCGCCGAGAACGGCGATGTCGCGGTGCGCATGGCCCGCGCCCAGCCCTACGCATTGATCCTCATGGACGTGCAGATGCCGGTCATGGACGGACTCGACGCCACGCGCGCCATCCGCGCACTGCCGGGCTACGCCGCCACCCCGATCCTGGCCATGACCGCCAACGTGTTTTCGCAGGATCAGGCGGCCTGCCGCGCCGCCGGCATGAATGACTTCATCCCCAAACCGGTCGAACCCGCCCAGCTTTACGAAATGCTGGCCCGCTGGCTGCCGGTCGATGTCGACACGGCCCCGCCGGCGCCGGCGAACCCACCGGCGATCGCCGCCGACCCCGAGGCGGCCGCGCGCCTGCTGGCCGAACTGCGCCCGCTGCTGCTGGCCAGCGACATGCGCGCCAACGCCTTGCTGCAATCCAACGCGGCGCTGATCAAGGCCTGCTTTGGCCCGGCCGGCCAAGGCCTCGTCTCGCAAGTGAACCGCTTCAACTACCCCGAGGCTGTCGCGGCGCTCGACGCACTGCGATCAACACCCGACACACCCTAGGAGCCTGTCGGACTTGAGGCTGATCTGCTGCGCCGGTAGGAGAGCGGTCCATATCCGGCCGATTTTTCGTTGCCTAGCACCACCATGCGCCTCAAAACCGACCGAATCTGACCTCGCTCTCCCACGCGGCTCACGACGATCGCTCAAGTCCGACAGTCTTCTAGCGCGTCCCGATCCCGATATTGATGCCGATGCCCACCCCGGAGCCACTTCCGCCGCCGATCCCGAAGCCGCCAAAAAACCGGCCGTCGCGCGGATACTCGTAAGTGGTCGAGGTGCGCAGCACCACCTCGTCGCGAAAATGCACGTTGAAATAGGTGGCGGTGCCGGGGTTGCCGATATTGCTGATATTCCAGTCATACACCGTCTCACCCGACAGCGAAAAATGCTCGACGCTGCGCTGCGGACCGAGCTGGTCGATCACCTGCACCACCGTCATGCCCGGCCGGATGCGGGCCAGGCGGTCGGCGGCGAGGCCATCCCAGGTCTCGACCACCTGACCGGTCGCATCGAACTTCACCTGCACAAACGTGGTGCCGAAGGGCTGGGTGGCGTACTGCCACAACTCACCCCCACCGGGCAGCACGATGATCCGGGTCGGCGCGCCATGCTCGGAGCGCACCTGCACCGCCGACTGCCCCGGCGCGATCGGCGGCCGCGTCGCGCAGGCCGACACACCCAACACCAGCAACACCGCCAGCCACATTTTCATGATCAGCGCCCCTTGTACTCGATGTCTCGGCCCGTGCGCACGACCTGGCCCTGGGGATTGAAATAGACGTTGAAGAAGACCGGCTCGGCCCCGTTACTGTTGTCGATCAGCCAGTCCCAGACCGTCTCGTTCTTGAGTTGAAAGTACTGCGTCTTGGCCGGCTTGCCGAGCAGGCGGCGCACCTGATCCTGATTCAAGCCGGGCTGGATGCGGGCGAACTGCGTTTCGGTCAGCACCTGCTCGACCTTCTGCACGATATTGCGGCTATCGACCGTGATCAGATAGCAGGTGGTGCCCTGCGGCTGCTGGGTGTACTCCCAGGTCACCGACCCATCCTCGTTGCGCCACTCGATCCCCGGCGGGCCGAGCTTGTCGCGCACCTCGAAGCCGGTCGACACGCCGGGCTTGAGGTCGTCGATGACGAACTGATCACACGCGCTGAGCCCGAACAGGCTCAACACACCACACAGCAGGGACAGCAACTTCTTCATGAGGCCTCCGTCGAAAATGGGCCGATCCGTGCGCCGCACGGCCCCCGGCGCTAGAATGTCGGGGGTTTGACGCAGCGTTTTCGCGATGTCGGCGGGATGCGCGAGCAGTTTGTTTCGCACCACACCGGCCAGCGTTGGTCCCATTTTGACACTCGATAGCTTCCAGGAGAGCTAGCAAAATGCAAAAAACAGTACTCGCACTGGCCCTGTTCGGCCTCGGCCTCGGTGTTGCCCATGCTGACGCCGTCAAAATCGGCCACGCCGGCCCGCTGACCGGCCCGATCGCCCACATTGGCAAGGACGGCGAGAACGGTGCCCGTCTGGCGGTTGAAGACGCCAACGCTGCCGGCGTCATGATTGCCGGCAAGAAGGTCACCTTCGAGCTGATGGGCGAAGACGACCAGGCCGACCCGCGCATGGCCACCACCGCCGCCCAGCGCCTGGCCGATGCCGAAGTCGTCGGCGTGGTCGGTCACGTCACCTCCGGCGCCTCGATCCCCGCCTCGCGCGTGTATGAGCAGGCCGGCATTCCGGTCATCACGCCCTCGGCCACCAACCCCAAGCTGACCCGCCAAGGCTACAAGGTCACCTTCCGCGTTATCGCCAACGACCTGCAGCAGGGCGCCGCGATGGCCCAGTACGCCGCCGAATCGCTCAAGCTCAAGAAGGTCGCCATCATCGACGACCGCACCGCTTACGGCCAGGGTCTGGCCGACGCCTTCTCTGACGCGCTCAAAGGCTACGGCGTGCAAGTGGTGGGCCGCGAATTCACCAACGACAAGGCCACCGACTTCATGGCCATCCTCACCAAGATCAAGGGCCAGCAGCCTGACGCCATCTTCTACGGCGGCATGGACGCCCAGGCGGCACCGATGCTGCGCCAGATGCGCCAGCTCGGCTACGCAGGCAAGTTCCTTGGCGGCGACGGCGTGTGCACCGGCGAAATGCTCAAGCTCGGCGGCGAGGCCCTCAAGGAAGACACCTACTGCTCGCAAGCCGGCATCCCGATGGAGAAAATGCCCAAGGGCGCCGACTTCAAGGCCCGCTTCAAGAAGCGCTTCAACACCGACGTGCAGCTCTACGCGCCCTACAGCTACGACGCCGCCATGGCGATGATCGAAGCCATGAAGGTCGCCGGCTCGACCGCACCGGCCAAGTACCTGCCGGCGCTGCAGAGCATTTCGTATGAAGGCGTCACCGGCCAGATCGCCTTCGACAAGTTCGGCGACATCAAGTCGGGCGGCACCACGCTGTTCCAGTTCAAGGACGGCAAGTGGGCCACCCTGAACTGATTCACGTTCAGTGACCCAAAAGGCCCGCCACCGCGATGGCGGGCTTTTTTCGTCAAGGCATTTCACGCCCGATCCATGACACAACTCTTCCTTTTCGTTGCCGGCCTGATCGCCCTCACCATCGGCGCCGACGTGCTGGTGCGGGGCGCCTCGCGCCTGGCGCTGTCCTTTGGCCTGTCGCCGCTGGTGGTCGGCCTGACCATCGTCGCCTTTGGCACCAGCGCACCCGAAATCGCCGTGGCCATCGACGCCGCCATCGCCGGCCAGTCGGCGCTGACCATCGGCAACGTGGTTGGCAGCAATATCTGCAACCTGTTATTGATTCTCGGCATCGGCGCGCTGGTCACGCCGCTGTCGATTGCCGGCCAAGTGATCCGCCAGGAGGTGCCGGTCATGATCGGTGCCTCGGCGCTGGTCGTCGGCCTCGCCGCCAATGGCCAGATCGGCCAGGCCGAAGGCGCGCTGTTGCTCGCGCTGCTGATCGCCTATCTGGTTTTTCTGGTGCGCCAGTCGCGCCGCGCCTCGCAGGCCGAACAGACCCATTTTGGCGATCTGGCCGCGCCGGGCGCCGATGGCCACTGGAGCCTGGATCTGCTCAAGGTCGCCGCTGGCCTCGGCTTGCTGGTGCTCGGCGCCGACTGGCTGGTCAACGCCGCGGTGTTCTTCGCCCGCTGGCTGGGCGTGGATGATCTGGTCATCGGCCTCACCGTGGTCGCCATCGGCACCTCGCTGCCCGAGATCGCCACCTCGGTGATGGCCGCCATCCGCGGCGAACGCGACATGGCCATCGGTAACGCCGTGGGCAGCAATGTCTTCAATCTGCTCGGCTGCCTCGGTCTGGCCGGTCTGATCTCGCCCACCGGCCTGCCGGTGCCCGCCGCAGCCATCGACTTTGACCTGTGGGTCATGCTGGCAGTGGCCGTGGCCTGCCTGCCGGTGTTTCTCGTGCGCCGCGAGATCGCCCGCTGGGAAGGCGGGGTGTTCATCGCCTACTACATTGCCTACGTGATCTACCTGGTGCTCGATGCCACCGGCAGCGGTGCGCTCAAGACCTTCACCATCGCCATGCTGGGCTTTGCCCTGCCGCTCTCGGTCATCACCCTGATTGCCGTGAGCCTCCGCCAACGGCGTCGGGGCAAGCCCCGCTGATCGGCTGCTGCGCTCGTGGCGATGCCTGTCGCGCCGGCGGCACCGCCCCCAAACTGCCTGCACTGACGCGCCTCGCACACAGCCTATGTCTCATCAAGGCATGGCTGTGGCGGGCGACAAAGCGTCGAATTTTTTTACACTCCATGCCTAACGCGTAGGACACAGGCCACAAGGATCGCTTGTGTAACAATCGTTTGCAACATGCGGTACATGTCTTGCTTCATGACCCCACACCCATCGACATGTGTCTAATTGGCCGACACACCCCCGTCTGCCAAGCCTGAAGAACACTGCATTCGAACTCCCCCGACCCCGGCACTCAAGAACCGGGCAGGGACCGCGGCAATGACTGATGGACCGACGCGCACCTTCACGGCGCCCACCGGCACTGCCTCTGCTTTTCACTTCGCGGCGGGCTGAAGTCCACATTCTGTCTCACCGGCGATGCACCTGCATCCCAGCCCCCACGATGCGCCAACCGGGAGAAGTACCGTGAGCCAAGGGGCCCTGACCTATCTGCGTCGCCAATATCTGTGCGTATTGCGCCGCTGTGCCTTCCTCAATGCCTTTTCGAGCTGGCTGTTGCTCGCCGCCCCGATGGCCATGGCGGGGCAACCCGGCATCGTCACCGACGGGCGGACGGCGACCACGCTGACCCAGGCGGGGGCGGTCACCGACATCACCACGGCCACGGTCAGAGGCAACAACGCCTTCAACTCCTTCTCGCGCTTCAACATCGGCTCGGGCCAGACGGTCAATCTGCACCTGCCCCAGCAAACCGCCAACCTGCTCAACCTGGTGCGCAACGAACGCAGCCAGATCGACGGGGTGATGAATGCCTACAAGGACGGGCGCATCGGCGGTAACGTGTTCTTCTTCAACCCGCACGGCATGGTCGTGGGCGCGCAAGGCCAGATCAACGTGGGCAGCCTCACCGTCGCCACACCGACACCGGCCTACATGGAACGGCTGATCGGCCCCGGCGGGGCGATTGACGACGCGGCGGTCGATCAGGCGCTGCGCGGCGAAATCCCGCTGTCCGAATCGGGCCTGATCACGGTCAAGGGCTCGGTCAAAGCCGCCCGCGCGGTGCAACTGGCCGCGGCCAATGTCAGCATCGACGGTGGCGCGCGCATCGAAGCCGGCGCCGCAGCGCATGCCGGCTTTGGCGCACTGGTCAATATCGACGGCCTCGAAGCCGGCGCGCAGATGCTGCAGGACGGCGACACCGTGCGCATCGTTGCCGCCGACGCCGTGAACATTGCCGGTGCCGTGTCGGCCGATGGCGCCAGCGGCGAAGCTGCCGGCCGCATCCGCATCGACGCCGGCGGCGACATCACCGTGGCCGACGGCGGCCGGGTGTCGGCCGACGGCCGTGGCGCCAATTCTGACGGCGGCAAGATCCGCGTCTGGGCCGAAGAGACGGCCACGCTGGCCACCGGCGGCGAGCTGTCGGCCCGCGGCGGCGAAGTCTCCGGCGACGGCGGCCATATCGAATTTTCGGCCACCGAAACCGTCAAGCTCGAAGGTGGCGCGCTCAAGGCCAATGCCACCGCCGGCAAACGCGGCGCGGTGCTGATCGACCCCAACAACATCGAGGTGGTCAGCGCCAACCAGCACACCGACGGCGCCGACTTCACCCTCATCGCCAACGACAAGATCACCGTCGGCAACAACATCACCATCTCCACCCGCGACATCGCCAACCCCACCACCGGCAACCACGCCACTGACGCCTCGCAAGGCGACTCGGGCGATCTCACCCTGCGCGCCGCCAACGTCGAGCTCAAAGCCGGCAGCCGCCTGCTCGCCCATGCCGACAGCGGCAGAACCGGCGGCGACGTCAAAGTCGAAGGCCGCAGCCTGGACGCCATCGGCGCCAACCGCGACGTCACCGCCAGCGTGTCGCTGACCGAAGCGACCGTCACCGGCAAGGACATCACCATCCGTTCGTCCGCCGAGACCTCGCTGGTGAACGAGCTGCTCGAAAACAACCCGGCTCTGACCGTGGCCGACGCCCAGCGCCAGATTGACCAGGAGCTGGACGACCCCATCGACGGCATCGGCGGCGCCTTCCTCAGCGTCACCACCAAAGCCACCGCCACCACCACGGTGCTCGGCAGCAAAGTCACTGGCAGCGGCAAGGTGACCATCAGCAGCCACGCCGGTGCGCGCTCGGGCTTCGAAAAAACCGCCACCGCCACCACCACCATCGGCGACAGCGGCGCGATCAAGAGCGAGATCCGTGGCAACACGATCGACATCACCTCGACCGCCACCACCTCGCTGGTCTACCAGATCCTCGGCACCGCCACCAAGTTGCTCGACCAAAGCTGGCTGCCCGACCCCGACGGTCCGCTGATCACCGCGCTGGACGACAACCTGTTCGACTTCAACTCGGTGCCGCTGGTGGCGCTGTCCACCGCCAAGGCGACCACACTGGTGGATGGCGCCACGCTGATCATCGGCACCGACACAGTCACCATCGGCGCCGACGCCGACTCGGCCGCCAAGCCGACCTTCAGCAGCCCCTTCCTGTTCTCGGCCGCCTGGGGCGAATCCACCGCCGAAGCGCGCGCCCGCGTGGTCGGCACAGCCAACGTCACCGCCACCAACGCGCTGACGGTGCAAGCCCACACCAACACCGAGATCGATGTCACCGCCACGGTCAATTCGATCAACAAGCCGGTCGACGCCACCTTTGTGCGTGCCAACACGAGCATCACCACGATTGCCGAGGTCGGTGACAGCACCACGACCACCGGCGGTTCGATCAGCGTCGACGCGCAGACCGAGGCCGAGATCAATGCCGCCGCCGACGCCAAGAACACCGGCGGCAGCGGCGTGGGCCTGTCGCTGGCGATCAGCGAGACCACCTCGACCACCACCGCCACGCTCGGCGGCACGGCCGAAGCCACCACCGGCGATGTCAGCGTCACCGCCAACGCCGACATCGAAGAAGGCAACTCGGCCAACGCCGCCACGCTGGGCAACCCGTCGTCGATCTCGGCCAAGATCACCAACTTCAAGGCCGGCATCCAGCGCAACGTGGTGGGCGGCATTCTCACCGCCACCGGCAAGATCAACCCGGCCACCGCCGACCGCCTCACCAGCTTCCTCTTCCCGGGCATCAAGGAAGGCAAGTTCAACGCCGCTGGCGCGGTGGCGTGGAGCACCGGCAACAACACCGCCACCGCCTCCATCGCACCGCTGGCCGACGTCAAAGCGGCGGGCGGCATCTCGGTCACCGCCAAGATCACCGACGACCCCAGCTCCAGCGCCGGCGCCAAGACCAGCTCCACCGGCTCGGCCGTGGGCGGCTCGGTGGCCTATGGCAGCTTTGTGAACACCGCCAATGCCTTCATCGGCAAGGGCGCCACGGTCGACGCCAAGGGCGCGCTGCGGGTCGACGCACAAACTCATGTGCCCTACCCGTGGCAGATCGACTGGGAAGATCCCGACGAGATCCTGAGCTTCCTGACCGGCGGCGTGCTGGACATGTTCCTCACCACCTATTCGATCAACTCCGCCAAGGGCAAGAGCGGCATCGGCCTGGCCGTGGGCGTGAACCTGTTCGACCTCGACAACAACGCCACCGCCTATATTGATGAAGGCGCGCAGATCAACACCCGCTACACCGCCATCCCCGGCCTGGCCACGCAGTCGGTCAAGGTCAGCGCCAAGAACGACATCAGCCTCACCGGCGCGGTCGGCATCCTGTCCAAGAAATTCCTCGGCACCAGCGGCGGCAAGGCCGCGCTTGGCGGCTCGGCCGGGCTGATCAGCATCGACACCAACGCCAGCGCCACCATTCGCGGCAACGCCAAAGTGAACAGCGCCAACGCGGTCGACGTGGACGCCACCAACATCCAGCGCGTGATCACCGTCACCGAGGCCGGCGGCAGCTCCGACGCGGTCGGAGTGGAAGGCGCGGTGTCGATCAACACCCTCACCAACACGTCCACGGCCGCCATCGACGACGACGCCACCGTGGCCGCCGGCGACGACATCACCGTCAATGCCAAGGGCGATCTGGAGAACATCTCCGTGGCCGGCGGCGTGGTCGCCACCAAGGGCCAGGTCGGCATCGGCTTCTCGGTGTCGGTGAACACCATCGTCTCCGACGTGGCCGCCTACATCGGCAATTTCGACCCGCTCGGCCTCGACCTCGTGCCGGCACTGGGCAACATCAGCACCACCGGCAAGGTGAATCTGGTCGCGGCGTCTGAAGTCTCGCAAGGCGCCTACTCGGTGGCCGGCGCACTGGCCACCGACAGCAAGGCCCAGACCGACATGCCCGCCGGCGCCAGCGATACGCAGGACGGCGGCGGCAGCGGCACGGCGAGCAAGTCCGGCAAGGGCAAGTTCGGCGTGGCGGTCTCGGCCGACGTATCCATCAACGACGTGACCGCCGACACCCAGGCCTATGTCTCCGATGGCGCGACGATCGCCGCCGCCACCGCGCTCGACCTCGACGCCACCAACACCCTCGCCCTGTCGGCCCTGTCCGGCGCGGTCACCATCTCCACCCAGCAAAGCGGCAACGCGCTGGCCGGCTCCTACGCGCAGAACTCGCTCGCCGGCACCACCGCCGCCTATGCCGACGACGCCACGCTCACGCTCAGCGGCCCGCTCACCGCCGACGCCAAGACCACCGGCACCATCGAGACGCTCTCCGCATCGATCGCCGGCACCAAGGGCAAGGTCGGCGTGGCCGGCTCGGTGTCGATCAACGCCATCGACAACAGCACCAAGACCTACCTCAGCAATGTGCTGCTCACCGGCGTGAGCACGGTCGGCCTCACCGCGCTGGATGATTCGACCATCCGCGCCATCGCCGGCGCCATCGCCTTCGGCGGCAAGGCCGGCATCGGCCTGTCCTTCAGCTGGAACCAGCTCGATAACGACACCGAGAGCTGGATCGCCAACAGCGACGTCGACGCCACCGGCCTGGTCAGCGTGGCCGCCACCACCGACAACAGCATCGACACCATCTCCGCCGCCATCGGCGCCAGCAAAGGCCCCATGGCCGGCGCCGCGGCGGTGACCATCAACACCATCGACAACAGCACCAAGACCTGGATTGCCGGCACCCGCGGCGGCGACGGCGTCGATAGCGCCGCCAACATCGCGCTGCAATCGACCGACAGCTCGCGCATCTTCGGCCTGGCCGGCGCGCTCGGCGCCACCACCGGCTCGGCCGGCGTGGGCGTCACCTTCGCCTGGAACGATGTCGACAACATTGTCGACGCCCGCCTCAAGAACAACGCCAACGCCGAATCCACGGCCGGCGACGTCACCGTCAAAGCCGATTCGAGCACCCACATCGAGGGCATCTCTGCCGCCGGCGGGGTGTCCGGCAAGGCCGGCGTGGCCGGCGCGGGCACGGTGGTGCAAGCGAAGAACACCGTCAAAGCCAGCATCGACGCCGGCTCGACGGCGATCGCCGACGGCAACATCCACGTCGGCGCCGCCGACGATGTCGACCTCTTCAGCCTCGCCGGCAACGTCGCCGGCGGCGGCAAGGCCGGCATCGGCGCCTCGGCCTCGGTGCTGATCACCGACAACACCGTGGAAGCGCGCATCGACGGCAGCGCCACCGGTCGCGGCAAGCGCGCCGCCATCGATGTGCCCACCGGCGACAAGAACAGCGCCGGCGCACTGCTGACCGAATCCACCCGCGGCGTGGCGGTCACCGCCACCTCGCATGAAGACATCGAAACCATCGCCGCCGGCGGCTCGGGCGGCGGCAGCGCTGGTGTGGCCGGCTCGGCCACGGTCACCGACCTGACCGAAACCACCACCGCCGCCATCGGCAGCGGCGCGAGCATCAACCCGCTCGACGACGGCAGCAGCACGCAGGACGTCACCGTGCGCGCCTCGGACGAAACCACCTTGCTCGGCGTGGCCGGCGCGGTGGCCTTTGGCGGCAGCGGCGGCGTGGGCGCGGGCGCCGACGTGGGCCTGATCGGCAAGACCACTACCGCCAGCGTGGCCGGCAACGTGAAAGCCAACGACACCGTCACCGTCGAGGCGCGCAGCGAAGAGGACATCACCTCGGTCGCCGCCTCGCTGTCGGCCGGCGGCTCGGCCGGCATCGCCGGTTCGGCCTCAGTCTATGTGGTCGACGTCACCACCAAGAGCGAGATCGCCGACGGCGCCATAGTGCACAGCGATGGCAACGTCGTCGTCTCGGCCGATGACGACAACGAGATCGACATGATCGCCGGCAACGGCGCCTTCGGCGGCAGCGCCGGCGTGGGTGCGTCGGCCGCGGTCGCAGTGCTCACCAAGACCGTCACCGCGCGCGTGGGCACCGGCGCCACGGTCGATGCGCTGGGCACCAAGGCCGGCGTGACCATCGCCAACGGCAGCTTCAACGCCGCCACCTACACCGCCAACGGCACCGACGAGGGCGAGATCAGCGCCCCGGCCGGCAACAACCCCGACGGCAGCGACAGCGCCGCCCTCACCGGCCAGCGCGTCGCCAGCCGTGGCACCACCACCGGCTTCCAGGGCCTGGCGGTGACCGCCACCAACAAGGACGACGTCGAAACCATCTCCGCCACCGGTGCCGCCGCCGGCTCCGCCGCGATCACCCTGGCCGGTGATGTGAACGTGATCACCACGACCACCACCGCCGAGATCGCCAACAACGCGCAGATCAACCAGAACACCGGCGCCGCCGCCGGCCAGTCGGTGCTGGTTGGCGCCGGCAACGACCACTACCAGATGGGCATCGCCGGTTCGGCCTCGGGCGCCGGCGCGGTCGGCATCGGTGCCGCCGCCGACGTGCTGGTGGCCAAGCACACCACCACGGCCAAAGTGGGCGACTCGGCCGATATCCGTGCCCGCAAGGACGTGTCCATCGAAGCCCACGGCCAGGAAGAGATCCTCTCCATCGCCGCCGGCCTCGGCGTGGGCGGCACGGTCGGCGTGGCCGGCTCCACCTCGGTGCTGTCGCTGACCAACGTCACCAGCGCCACCACCGGCACGGGTTCGGTCGTCGATGCCGACGGCAATGTGCGCATCATCGCCACCGACGACACCGAAACCGATGTGGTCGACGGCACACTCGCGGTCGGCCTCGGCGCGGCCGGCGTGGGCGGCGCGGTGGGCGTCACCCGTATCGAGAAAGACACCACCGCCGGTGTCGGCGCAGGCGCCACGGTCAATGCGCGCGGCAACAACACGGCCAGCATGCAGGCGCTGTCGGGCAACGACCTGACTGACCGCGACGCCATCACCGGCCTGATGGTCGAGGCCAACTCGTCCGAAGACCTGTTCTCGGTCGCGGCCAGCGGCGCGGGCGGCTTCTACGCCGGCGTATCGGGCGCGGTCACCGTCACCAGCGTCGATTCGGACACCACCGCCGTCATCGGCAACGGCGCACTCATCAACCAGGGCGTGACCAACGGCAGCAGCACCCAGGATGTGAACGTCAGCGCCAAGAACCACGCCAAACTCGACGCCTACACCGGCTCGCTCGCGGGCGGCGCGGTCGGCGCGGCCGGCGGCGTGGATGTGGGCACGGTCAAGAACGACACCACCGCCCTGATCGACAACAACGCGCAGGTCTCGGCCAGGCGTGATGTGGACGTCAATGCACTCACCAGCGCCGACATCGACTCGATCACCGTCAGCGCGGCTGGCGGCATCGGCGCGATTGCCGGTGGCATCTCGGTGTATTCGGTGGGCAGCGGGCTGGACGCCGAAGGGCGCAAGAAGCTCAAGTCCGACAGCGGCGACTTCGCCGATGTGAACAGCTACGCCGACGACCAGGCCAGCGACGGCAGCATCAACAGCCTGCTCGCCGGCTCGGACGATGCGCGCATCCGCGACGCCGGGTCGCAATCGCAAGCGGCACGTGCCGGGGTCAGCATCTCCGGCGATCTGGCCGGTGCCAACACCGACGGCACCACCGCCACCATCGGCGACGCCAACGTCACCACCACCACCGGCGCCATCGATGTCGATGCGCGTCAGGATGTGAACATCAAGGTGCTGGCCGGCGGTGCGTCGGTCGGCGGCGTCGGCCTGGGCGTCGGCGTCGGCGTGGTGGCGGTCAATGCCGGCACGGCGGCCGATGTGGCCGCGCTGGCCACGCTCAACAGCGGCGGCGCCATCTCGGCGCACGCCCACACCAAAACCGTGAGCGACCTGACCGGCTTTGCCGGCAGCTACGGCGGCATCGCCATCGATGCGGCACTGGCCTTCGTGACCGACAACAGCACCACCCGCGCCGCCATTGGCGACGGCGTGCAGATTGTGGACGCCACTGGCGTCAGCGTCTCGGCCAGCGACGATCGCAGCGCCGAGAGCGAAGCGGTCGGCGTCAGCGTCGGCGGCGCCGCTGCGGTCGGCGCTTCGGTCGCTACCGCCACCATCAACGGCGCAACCACCGCCAGTGCGGGCAACAACCTGCAGGTCGGCCAGTCGGTCGGCACGGTCGACAGCCTGAGCATCACCGCCAATTCGAGTACCACCGCGAAAGCCAAGACCATCGCCGGCAAGGCCGGCATCGGCCTGGCGGCCAGCGGCTCGGTGGCCACGGCAAACAACCTGCCGAGCGTCAGCGCGACGCTGGGCACCAACGGCCGGATTACCGTGGCCGACACGGTGACCGTCGGCGCCACCGGCACGACCCGCACCGACGCCAACGCGATCGGGGTCAATGTCTCGGCTGGCGTCGGCATCGGCGCCTCCCTCGCCACCGCCACCACCCACTCCGATGTGACCAGCCTGGTCGGCGCGAACTCGGTCATCACCGCCCGCGCGCTGAGTCTCGACGCCACGCGCAACACCTCGGGGCCGGGGACCACCGCCTACGCCACCGGCGCCGCGGGCGGCCTGCTGTTTGCCGGCTCCGTCACCAAGGCCGAGGCCGAGTCGCTCGGCACCACCACCGCTCAGGTTGGCGACGGCAGCACCCTCGACATCGCCGACACCGTGCATGTCGGCGCCACGCAATCAACCCGCCAGCGCGCCGACACCACCGGCATCACCGGCGGGGCAATTGCTGCGGGCGGAACGGCGTCCTGGGCCCACTCGAACAACACCACCCGCGCCATCGTGGGTGACAGCGTGAGCATCTCGCACGCTGGCGCCGCCGCAGATGCCGTCGACGTCACCGCCAACGGCAACGACGACAACCGCGCCAGCACGGTCGCCGGCAGCGGCGGTCTGGGTTCGCTGGTGGCCGCCAACGCCACCACCGACACCACGACTCACACCACGGCAGCACTTGGCACGGCCGCGGGCGGCACGGGCCAGATCAAGGCCACGCGCGTCGATGTGAGCGCCACCCAGACGGCCCGGATCGATGCCGAGGCCGACTCCACCAACGCCTCGGCGGTCGGCTACTCGGGCGCGAAAGCGACCAACACGGCAGACACCCACACCAACGCCACCATCGGCCGCAACCTCAACGTGCAGACCGAGGCGCTGCGCGTCACCGCCAGCAACACCATCACCAAGCCCAGCGCGGGCTATCAGGTCGATGCCGGTGCGGGCGGACTGCTCAACGGCTCGGCGGCCAGCAGCCGCAGCACCCTCCGCAACCGGGCCAGCGTCGATATCAGCGACGGCGCCACGATCACCATCGAAAACGGCACCGACACCGGCGGCGTGCTCAATGTGGCGGCGCTCAACACGGTCAATGCGCACGACTCCGTCCGCCTCGACTCGGGCGGTGCCATCGCCATCGCCCGCAGCGAGTCGACGATCAACAACGAGCTCAACGACGGCACCGTCCGCATCGGCAGCGCGACGATTGTGAGCGACGGCGAGATCAACGTGTCAGCCCGCACCGACGCCGACGTGAATGCCGAAACCCGCTCCAAGACCTACGGTGTCGCCGGCGCCGCCGAGGGACGCAGCCGCGCCTATGTGAAGGCCGACAACACGGTGAATGTCGCCACCGGCGCCAACATCCAGGCCGAGCACGATGTGCACCTGATGGCCGGCACCGACCGCAGCACCGGCAACCAGCTCAACGCCGATGCCGACACCCGCCTGTGGAACCGCACCGCGCTGCCGATCGAAAACGACCCGCAGGCGCATGGCGAGATCAACCAGCACAACAGCATCAATGTCGCCACCGGCGCCAAGGTGCGCTCGGTGCGCAGCGTGCATCTGACCGCCAGCGAAGGCACCCACACCGTTCGCGGTTTTGGTGAAGGCACCGACGCCTACCGCGAGGTCTTGTCGGCCATCGGCGAGTTCTTTGGCGCCGATACCTCCTCGCTCAAGATCCGCGCCGGCACCACCGCCGACAACAGCAACAATCCGTTCAACCCGGGCTCGGCGGTGAATGTCGATGGCGTGGTCGAGGCGGGCATCTGGCATCACCAGTTCCTCACCTTCAATGCCGACGACACGGCCGTGACCTCCGAGCAGGTGAGCTACACCCTGCGCGACAACGTGCTGCTGTCGGATCTGCTGTCGGCCGAGATCACCGCGCTGCGCAACCGCGCCATTGCGGTGCGCAATGCAGCCACCGACTACGAAGGCGAAGTCAGCGCCGCCGATTACGCGCTGGCGCTCGACAACGACGCCGACATCCTCGAGGCGCAGCTGGCCGCGCTGGGGGCAAACACGCGGGTCGGCTTCCTGGACGTCAATCCCATCCTCGCCACCACCGGCAATGTGGCTGTCACCGGCGACGCGATGACCGGCGGCGGCAGTCTGACCGCGCCGGGCGACGTACGCATCGACGTCGAAAACCGGTCGACGCGCTTCATGACCACCAGCGCCCTGACCATTCCGGACGACGATGGCGGCAAGGTCTTGTTCAATGGCCGCAGCGTGTCCTCGGCCACTGACATCAACGCCCGCAACGCACTGGGCAAGACCACCGGCGTGGCGGTCACCAGCGCGCTCAACACCGCCAAGCCGGTGATCCGGATCGAGAACACCAATGACACCGACGTGACGCCGAACGGCGCCGCCCAGCTGTGGATCTTTGGCGACATCACCAACCTGCGCGGGCTGGCCCAGGCCAAGAGCCACGGCACCATTCGCTCCTCGGCCAAGATCAACGCCGAAACGGTGGACATCGCCACCGGCGGCGACTTCATCCAGACCTACACGCCGGGCTTCACCCACCAGGGCGGCAACCCGATCAGCCAGCTGGGCACCCTGCCGGACAACCGAGAGAACGCCGCCATCGCCCTGGGCGGCTCGGACAGCGCCGACAGCGCCGCCGGCGACTACAGCACCAACAGCACGCCGCATCTGTGCACCGGCGACCGGTGCAGCACCACGATCGCCGGCAACAATGTGTACATCAGCGGCGAGAAGCTCAACATCAACGGCCTGATCCAGGCCGGCCTGCCCGATCGCGGCATCAACATCACCAACGGCCTGGTCAGCGCCAAGGCCGGCGCCATCGCCACCGCCAAGGCCGCGTATCTGGCCAACCCGGACACGGCGCCGCAGTATCTCGACCTCAACGCCCCGGACCCGGCGAGCAGCGACATCAAGGTGCGCTACGACCTGGCCAACGACCGCCTCGAACTGAACAACGTGCGCATGGGCGGCGGCCACATGGAGCTGTTCGGCAACATCTTCTCCACCGGCAACGGGCAGTTGAAGGTGCTCGACGGCTACGGCCGCATCACGGTCAACAACACCAGCAACTACGACGTGGTGCTCAACCGCCTCGACACCGGCCCCGGCGTCGAAGGCACGATCAAGATCACCGACCTGGCCAAGCGGGTGATCATCCCGGGCAGCGCCGACATGAGCGGCACCACCAACGCCGGCGTGCCACTGGTGACCCTGATCAGCCGCCTCGGCGATGCCGTGGTGGTCAAGGACAGCCGAACCACCGATGCCGACGGCAACCCGACCTACCAGGTGTCGAGCACCACCGGCCGCAGCGGCTACTACGACCCGGTGGCCAACCGCCGCTTCAACTGGATCAACGGCCGCAAGCAACAATGGACCGAAGACCGGATCTACACCAAGAAGATCCTGCTCGGTGCCGACTGGGCCTGGGCCGACACCGACGACCCGGACAAGATCACCCCGGGGACGCCCGTCTATACCGACCGCCTGACCGGCGACTGGCTGTCGATTGGCGGTGGCTCCGACCAGTACAAGATGAACTACACCCAATCGACCACCGGCAAGGTCAAGACCGCCGGCCCGACCGAAAGCAACCGGGTGTGCATCGGCTTCTGCGACGTGGCCATCTACGAGCAGGTGACCCTCACCACCACCTACAAGTGGACGGTGTACGAGTACTTCAACCACAGCCTCAACGCGTCGAACCGCATCGACATCAACTTCACCGGCTACGACACCTCCAACGTCACGGTCAATTCGACCACCGGGCAGGTGCTGTTCAACGGCCTGGTGCGCAGCGTGGCCGGCGATACGCTGATCAACGCCGGTGGCGGCATGGCCAGCCTCTCTGACGCGGGCTACATCGTCGGCAGCAACGTCATCCTCAACAGCGCCAACGGCGCGGTCGGCACCGCTGCCCAGCCGGTGCGGGTCGACCTCACCGACGCCGCGCTCGGCGGCACCGACGGCCAGATCTGGATCAACGGCCACAGCGGCGCCAACGTGATGGAAATCGGCGGCGACCTGCGCGTGGCCGCGGCCAGCTCGGCCACCGGCGCCGTCTCGCTGTCCGCCGACCGCCACCTGCTGACCACCACACCGACGGTGACCATCAGCGGCTACGGCGTCAATCTGGTCAGCGAAAGCGGCGACATCGCCAACAGCGGCGCACCGATCCGCATCGACAACCTCGGTGACGGCGTGGTCTCCGCACTGGCCAACGGCGACATCGTGCTGGTCGAGACGGCCGGCGACCTGCGCGCCGGCAAGATCGAATCGCAAACCGGTGACGTGACGCTGGATGTGCCGACCGGCAACCTGGTCGACGCCAACACCATCGAACAGGCGGACGACAAGACCGCCGCCGAACTGCTCTCGCTGTGGGACAGCATGCGTCTGCGTGGCGACCCGGCCAAGGCCGCGGCCGACGAGACCGTGGCCAACTTCGAAGCCGGCGTCAAGAACGACTACCGCGCCTATTGGGACATGCGCAAGGTGCGCAACGAGAACGGCACCTGGGTGGCTGACGCCTACAACCCCGGCTTCACCTTCAAACTCGACACCGGCACCGCCAGCGCACTCAAGACCGCCAACGGCTGGAACGACGCCGACATCAAGACCTACGAAGCCGAGCAGACCGCCTTCTACCATGACAGCCATGCCCGCTTTGGCGGCAGCCCGTTCAACCCGGGCTTCACCTACACCGCCAGCACCACTGAAGAATCGGACCTGCGCGACGGTGCGGTGTGGACCGACCAGCAACTGAAGACGGCGCTGAGCGCCGGCCTGTTCCGCCCGGTGACCGACACCGAAATCACGATCGAGCAAGCCAACGTGATCGGCCGTAACGTGGCGCTCAACGTGGCCGGCAGCATTGGTCAAAGCGTCGGCGACTTCGTCATTGCCCGCGGCACCAACCCGGACACGCTGACCGATGAAGAGAAGCTCGCCCTGCTCACCGCCGAGGCGCGCGACTTCACGCTCACCGACAGCGAGATCCGCATCCGCCGCCAGGACGATGTCGACATCACCGCCAGCACCGGCCTGACCGCCATCGCCGGCGACAAGATCCTGCTCGGCAGCGAAGCGCCGGTGGTCATCTCGCAGGTGCGCTCGCCGGGCGATGTGCGCATCAAGTCGTCCGACGGCATCAGCAGCATCGCGCCGGCCGGCACGGCGGCGATCGTCGCCACCGACATGGTTCTCGAGGGCGGTCAGGGCGGCATCGGCAGCGCACTGGCGCCAATCGTGGTCGATCTGGCCGACGGCGCCTTGTTCGATGCCCGCGCGCGCGGTGACATCTTCATCACCGAGCTGAGCGGCGACATGGACGTCGGCACCGTGTATAGCCAGCAGGACGTCACCCTGTCCGCGCCGGGGGCCATCCTCGATGCCGGACACGACACCAAGCTCAACATCCAGGGGCACAACGTCAATCTGTCCGCCGGCACCACCATCGGCATCCCGGCCGACGCCAACGGCGCGCTGGAGGTCAATGTCGCCCGCGACGGCGTGCTCAACGCCATGGCCCCGCTGGGCATCTATCTGGCCAGCGTCGGCGTGCCGGGCCGCATCGGCGACATCACCACCAACGGCCCCTTCGCCTTCTTTGCCAACGCCGGCAGTCTGGACGTCGAAGGCACGGTCAAGGCCGGCTCGGTCACGCTCGGCGCCGACGATGATGTCACCCTGGGCGCGGCCGCCAGCATTGCCGCCGCCACCACCGTGCGCATCGACGCCGGCAGCGACGGCTCCGGCAGCGTGCTGTCCGAATCCGCCGTCACCCCGGCCATCTCGGCCGGCACCTCGGTCGTCATGACCGCGCCCGACAGCGTGGGCGGGCCGACCCCGATCTCGGTCACCACGCCGCAGCTCATCGTGTCCGCCGACCAGATCGACGTAACCGCCTCGGCCCCCGACGCCAGCACACCCTTGACCGTCAGCGCCTTCGGCTACCGCGGCCTGCCGGCCAGCGACGTCAAACTGGTGCTCGACAGCGGCACCGCCATCACCATCGACACGCTCAAGGCCACCACCAGCAACGTCACCGCCACCACGCCCTTGTTCACGGTGCTCGACGGCCAGCTGGGCGACTATGCCGCCTTCTACACGCCGGCCTTCGCGATCCGCGTCGATCATCACGACCGCCGCTTCCAGCCCGGCTTCGATGTGCGCGCCTTTACCCTGAGCGGCTTGTACGACATGGTGGTCACGCCGCAGTCGGCCCTGATCGGCGCCTACATCATCACCAAGAACCCGCGTAAGGTGGTGTTCAGCAATCCGGGCGGCGTGGCCGACCTGCGCAGCCGCGGCCAGCTCAACGCGCTGGATCATCAATCGAAAAACGACAAGAGCAACCGCGTTGCCGCCGGCGCTGCCGAAAACTACGCCACCGCCGCCGGTGGCCTGGTGTTCGTCGATCCGGATCTATTCGACTGCGGCGAACCGGGCGAGGCAAACGCGTGCGAAGACCTTTGAGGATGGGGAGACAATCAATGCAGGGAACGATCACGCGGCAAGCCGCTGGGCTGGGGCTGATGCTGGCCACGTCGCTGGCCATGGCGCAACAGCCGGGCACGGCAGAATCGCCGGGCGCCATCCAGCAGCAACAGCAACAGGAGATCGAGCGGCGACTGCGTGACGAGCGCATCCAGCAACGCCCCGTGGCCCCCGAAATCTCGGTGCCGCAAGGCGGGCCGGCGACGCCGGCCAGCACCGCCAAGACCATCCGCGTCGAACAGATCCTCATCGACCGCTCCGAGATCCTCACCCAGGGCCAGATCGACGCCATCATCAACCCGCTCGAAGGCCAGACCGTCAGCCTCGCCGACCTGCAGCAGGCCATCGACGCGCTCAACGCGCTCTACACTGCCGCCGGCCAGGCCACCGCGCGCGCCATCCTGCCGCCGCAAACCATCAAGGACGGCCTGGTGCGCTTCCGCCTGGTCGAAGCCCGCGTGGGCGAAGTGCGCGTGGGCGGCGCAGAAGCCATCGACCCCGCCTTCATCACCGACCGCGTCGCGCTCGAAGCCGACGAACTGCTCTCCGTGCCCGTGCTCGAATCCGCGCTGGTGCGCTTCAACCGCCTGCACAGCACCCAGCTGCGCGCCGGTGTGGTGGCCGGCAGCAAGTTCGGCACCACCGATGTCGAAATCACCGCCGTGGAGCCGCCGCGCACCAAGTTCTCGGTGTTCTTCGACAACGCCGGCCGCGACACCGTGGGCGAAACCCGCGGCGGCTTCAACGCCCGCTTCGCCAACCTGATGGGCCGCAGCGACACCCTGCAGTTCCTCGCCACCCGCACCGAAGGCTCCGAAAACTACGCGCTGTCCTACTCGGTGCCGCTCGACTGGCACGACCTGCGCCTCGACCTCTCGGCCAGCAAGGGCAACATCAGCATCGTCGACGGCCCCTTCGAGCCGCTCGACATCACCGGCAGCTCCAGCGACTTCACCGCCGGGCTCACCTACCCGCTCATCGTCACGCTCGAAGACATGTGGTCGATCTACGGCCGCCTCTCGGCCCGCGAATCGTCCAGCGCCTTCGGCGGCCTGGAGCAAGAAAAACTCAACCTGCGCGTGTTCACCGCCGGCATCTCCAGCGAACACCAGAGCGACGACACCGCCTGGTATGTCGACCACTCGCTCGCCTCCGGCATCACCGCGCTGGGCGGCGAGCAAGGCTTCCTCTACTACCGCGGCAGCGCCACCCGTTTCGACCGCCTCTCCGAACGCTTCCAGCTCCTGCTGCGCGGCGGCCTGCAACTGTCCGACACCCGCTTCCTGCCCGCCAGCGAACTATTCCAGATCGGCGGCGCCTACACCGTGCGCGGCTTCTCCGAAGGCCTGCTCTCCGGTCGCAACGGCTACTTCGTTTCCGCTGAACTGCGCATCGGCCGCACCCTCGAGGAATACCAGGCCGCCGACCCCGACGGCCCGACCCTGCACGGTATCGTCTTCATCGACCACGGCGGTGCGCTGCCTTACCGGCCGGGCAACCTCAAGGAAAGTACCCACGACGACTACCTCACCAGCGTCGGCGCCGGGGTGTTGTTCGACTTCTCCGAACGCGTCACCGGGCGGATCGTCATTGGCCAGCCGCTACGGGGGAATCCGGCGGAGTTGCACGACAAGAGGCCCCGGGCGCATGTGTCGCTCAATATTGCGTTGAATTGAGCGTGGCGGCGGTCGCCGCCCGCAAAGCCCGGATCGCCGGCACCTCGAACCGCCGTGCTGGTTCAACCGGCAGTGCACCTGTCGCAGGTTCGTTGGCCGGGTCTCGCCCCGGCGGGCGACCTACTTTCTTGCTCGTGCAAGAAAGCTAGGCAAAGAAGCACGGCCCGCTTTCGCGCCCCCTACGGGGGTCCCCGCCCTCCGGACGCACCGGGCGGGGTGCTTCGCAAACTCGCCCTTCGGGCTCAAACAGCGAAGCCCCTTTTTCCGCCCGCCGTGTCCTGCGGTTGGCGCGGCAGAGGGCGGGTCGGCCGTGCCTCATGAGACAGGTGCATCGGCGATTCTTCAGGCATATAATTCTTCGCCATGGCTTGGGCCGGTACGCATCTTCTTGATGCGAAGTGATCCGACACTCTCCAGTGTTGGATTTGAAGACCTAACCCCATTTGGCATTCGTCTACTCACCATTCCGTCTACTACAGCTGTTGGGCGTCAATCTACGCGGGGCATCGACGGTGCAAGTAACAGACAAGGCATATCAGGAACATCGCGTATTCGCTGAACTCCAGCAATACATGAAGTTCTATGAGCAACTGGCCATGTCCGTATTCTCATTCGCCACGATGGGTACCAAGGCCATCTGCAATATCGACACCTACGTATACTCCTCAATGCAGGGTACGGTTGAGTCAATGAGAACGATCCTACTAGCGGGACGCATCAACGACGCATACGCGTTGCTGCGAAAGTACCATGACTCAGCGGTAATCAATGTCTACTCGAATCTGTACCTCCACGACAATTTCAGTATCGAAAACTTCTTTGTCGAGAAAATAAACAACTGGCTCCAGGGAACGGAAAAGCTACCAGAGTACCGAGTGATGTCGCAATACATCAAAGCGTCGGGAGCGCTCAAACCGATCAATGATGTGTTCGCTGGTGATGACAGATACAAGCGCCTTCGCGGCAGATGCAACGATCACACGCATTACAACTTCTATCGCCATGCGATGCTAAATGACAACGAAGTTCACACAGAGAATCGCGGGTGGTGGCTTAATCGTTTTGCTGACGACGCGCGCGACATATTCATCCTGCACCTCGGATACATCTTCTTCTTGAACAACCATTACATGATGTCCAGTGCTCATATGGATTCACTTGAGTGCGGCATGCAGCCGGAAGAAGATTCACAGTATTGGGTCGCTCCGTTTATCCAAGAGGTATTCGACGTAGTCATTACGCCGAGACGCCCGGATGTTACGGCTACGATCAAGTCAAATTCCGCTATGCAACTCTCATGAACCGATTGATGCCCAACCCTTCGGTCAACCGGACCTGCGCGAAAAGCCGGGCAGGCCGGTTACCTGCACGGTGGGGCCTACAAGAAGGATTGCAGCATGGTTGACCCTGCCGGAGTTTTTGCATCTGCCTATGATCTTAAATTCAGAGCACTCACAAAAGGGTTTTCTCATGCCGAGGTTCCGCTGTTTCAAGAGATGCACAAAGCCTTAGTCGGGCTAAGTGGAAAATTTGATGTCGAGGAATATCACGGCACAGCGCATCAAGTAGAGTTCATTGGCAATGGCTCATTTGCGAGGACGAACGCACGCTGTGAATTGAGCGATTTGATGATCGTGACTTTTTCCTCGGTCACGAAGTCCGCTCGGCTAACCTATCTACAGGCAAAGTCGGAAAGGGCTACTTTGCCTTCTGTTTGCGGTCGGCAGTTTTCAGCGAATCTAGAGCAGTGGTTTCTGCTTGGAAAACGCCCTCAAATTACTGGCGTTGGCAAATTCAGTCCTCCGCCAGATTTATTGGCTAGCGCACTTCTTCCGTCAATCGGTTCGTTCGCATTTTTTTACAAAGATCTAGCCGGGGACTTTCAGACCTACTATGCCGCAGCCAACTTCTTAACACCACCGAAAATCTACTCTCAACGGTATGGAAAACTTCGGGCCACCGGGCCCTGCCATGTCCGTACCACTGCAACACACCCCGAGTGTTATGCTGCATGCGGCAACCGTTCCTTTGCAGAAAGCCTCTTCCGCTTAGAAATCGGAACTCCGATTGATAGTTCGATCAGTCAAGCCATCGCAACCAGAAACTGGCTTGCTGCAAACCTAAGAGCAAGAATCAGAACTGCTCAGCAAGAAAATGCTCCATCGGGTCTGGCCCAAGAACTACTTGGACTGCTTGCTCCGGATGGCAATGAAGTGGGCAACGGCTCCTTTGGAGCTAAGCAGCTTATTCTTATCAAGTCAAACGTGGAGCCCAACCCATCAATCGACCGGACGTCGCGCGATAAGCCCGCACAGCGCCGGTGATTTCAAACGTTGGGTAATGGAGGCCGAGTGGACAGATTCGGACAAGGAGATTCTTTGATGCCTCGAATCGTATCGCCTTCCGCGGCCGAGAGTTTTCTCTTTGCTGCACAAGGTCTATTCGATGGAGCAGAAGCGTTAGAAGCTCCTTCTTCTCGCCAGCCACTCGCATGCGCATTTCTCTCAGCGCAGGCCTTGGAATGCACCCTAAAGGCTTTTCTTTCGCATTCTGGTATGGATCAGCGTCAACTCAAGTCGATTGGTCACAATCTCGAAAAACTGTGGACTCAGGCCGCATCAGCCGGTCTTGTCGTCTCTGAACACCCTCCGCATTGGTGTTCCATGCTGAACAGCGCTCACGACAAGCCGTATTATTATCGATACCCAATGGGCCTCAATGGAATGGTTTTCCCCCCGCTTGGCAGCGTGATTTCTGGTTTGAAGAACGTTCTGATTCAGGTCAATACTGTAGTACGAGGAGAAGCCTAGTTGAAACTACTCTGGCCCAACCAGTGCTTGCAGCCGACCGTCAAAACGCTGCGCATTTTGCAGGCGGCCGATCTAATTCGTTGGGTCTCATGAACGGTGTCTATTCCATTAACAGCCCGCGGCGGTTGTTTGAGAGGCTGGTTCGCAGCTTCACGGCATTTTGCGAATTGCCATCGGAAGATGGAATCTTGGACGTCATCTTTCCGCTTTACCATCTGCGCGAATGGATATGTCCTGGCGGCTTTGCCTCATACAAGAACAAACCAGAGGATGCCCGAACCAAGGAAGAACTTCTCCACGCACATCTCCATGCAATGCCCGAATACGAAGTCGTCCGCTCCCTTTGCAATGCCGTCAAACATTACAACGCTGAGACGCTTTCCGACAGAACCGATGTATTAGAAGGCTTCCGTGCCGGCCTGGGTAGAGTCGGCGACTCTCTTGGAGTAACGCACTTCATGGTTGACGGGCGAGAGATTCGAGACCTTTTTTGGCCAATTTATGAAGTGTATTTCGGTTACTTCCATGAGGCCCAACCCGGCAACCAACCGGACGCTGCGCGATAAAGCCTCGCAGCTCCGGGGTCAGGTCTAGATTAGTAGCATTCCAAAGGCCCAGCGGCGACCGGCGCGTACAGCTACCAACCGATCGCCGAGCACTTCGGCGTGCACTTCACTACCGTTGGCCGGACAGTGCGCGCAGCCAGAGGGCGTGGCGCGCATTGATGCTATTAAGCTAGACCTGACCCTTTCCGCTCCTGCTTTCCGCTCCTGCTTTCCGCTCCTGCTTTCCGCTCCTGCTTTCCGCTCCTGCTTTCCGCTCCTGCTTTCCGCTCCTGCTTTCCGCTCCTGCTTTCCGCTCCTGCTTTCCGCTCCTGCTTTCC
>NZ_VMNK01000022.1 GCF_007625155.1 Denitromonas halophila
CAGCCCGGCACGATCTCGGATATCGACCTCATGAATGGCCGCCACCGGCCGCCCGGCAATCTGGGCGACCCGCGCCAACGCCCGGGGGTTGCTGTTGCTGAAGTTGTCGACCACGACAACCTCGTGCCCCGCCGCCAGCAGCGCAACGCAGGTATGCGATCCGATATACCCCGCGCCGCCGGTCACAAGAATGCATGCCATGCCGAACCTCCTGATTATGCGTTCGGCCGGATCATACCCCGTCTGGCTGACAGGCGATGCCGACCCAATAAAAAAGCCGCCCGCAGGCGGCTTGAAAAGACGTGACGCGACGGATCAGTGCGCGCCGTGCTTCATCTTCATCGCTGGTGCAGCCAGTTCCCGCACGGGGGCCTCGACCTGGACATCTTCGCGCTGGCCGTCGGCCGCCTCAAAGCTGAGCGTCAACGGCACCACGGTGCCTGCATTCAGAGGCGCCGTCAGCCCCATCAACATGATGTGATAACCACCGGGCTTGAGTGCGACCGTCTGACCCGCAGGCAGGTCGATCGCCGCGACCGGACGCATCTTCATCACATCGTTTTCCATGCTCATCTCGTGCACCTCGACCACCGGCGCGGCCGGGCTGCTCGCCCCGACCAGTCGCATCGGCTTGGCTGCAGTCAGCCCCATGAACGCGCCCGTAGCTTTCTGGGCGGCCACCGTGCCGCGCACCCACGGCTCACTCACCGTCACATCACCTGCAAAAGCAGCCGCCGCAGAACAGGACAGCGCCAACGCCACCACCAAGGTTCGAGTATTCGTCATCACATTCACTCCCTTCGTTTATCGCGCAAAAGCCTACTCCAAAGTCGCATTCCGGCGCTGCGGCAGTTCGTCGCACCGAGCCGCCAGCGAAGCACTTCCGCCATAATGAGCGGCAATGCCAACCCCCAACTCCGCCCCGCCTGACGCTGTGCCCCCCCGTGCCGACGGGCGTCCGCTCGCGCGGCTTGTGTCGCTACGCTGGTATTCCATCGCGGCCATGGTGGCACTGGCCATCGGCGCCGCACCCGCGCTCAATATCGACATTCCGGCCGTTCCCATCTTGCTGGTCGCCAGCGCGCTCGGTGCGTGGAATGCGCTCGCACGCTTCGTTTTTCTCGCCCGCGACGAGCCCGGCCCCTGGAGTCTGTTGGTGGAACTGATTGTGGATCTGGCGGCGTGGAGCGGCGTACTCTACCTCACCGGCGGCGCAACGAATCCGCTCATTTCACTTTTCCTGCCGCTGATCGCCGTCGGCGCCGCGGTACTTCCGGCAGTGCAAACATGGCTGCTCGCGGCGCTGTCAATCTCGGTCTACTCATGGCTGTGGGTGCACCATCGCCCCCTCGGTCTGGCAGACCCGACCCGCGCCATCGACTGGCATCTGGCCGGCATGTGGGGCACTTTCGCGGTGTCGGCGCTGGTCATCACGTGGTACGTGTCACGCATGACCGCCACCGTGCGCGCACGCGACCTCGCACTGGCGCAAGCCCGCGAGCGCCGCCTGCGCAACGAACGAATCGTCGCCATGGCCAATCTCGCCGCCGGGGCCGCCCACGAGATGGGGACGCCGCTGGGCACCATGCGCCTCATTCTCGACAACCTGCAGGCGCAGTGCTGCGACGACCCCGAAACACGGGAGGATATCAACATCATGGGGCAACAGATCGGCCACTGTCGGCACATCCTGTCGCGCCTCACCGCCTCGGGTGGCCAAGCCCGGGTAGAAGCCGGCGGTGCGCTGGATATCGCGCGCTGGCTGGACGATCTGGTGATGACCATCGAGTCGCAGCGCCCCGACGCCAGCATCAACTGGGCCGACACGGACCACCTCGCCGGACTGCGCATGGTCGCCGACCAGTCGGTGACACAAGCCCTTCACAACCTGATCAACAACGCGATCACGGCAGATCCCGACCGACAGGCCACCCTCACCGCCGAGCGCCAAGGCAGCCGAGTGTCCATCCATATTGTCGACGGCGGCCCCGGCATTCCTCCCGACGTGCTCAATGCCCTGCATGAAGCCCCGAACCGCCCGTCGCAAACCAAGGACGGGCTCGGCATTGGGCTACTCCTCAGCCTGAGCGCCATCGAAGCTTTTGGCGGCACCCTGCATTACGCCCCCCGCGACGGAGGCGGTACCATAAGCACTATCACTCTCCCCCTATTGAACACATGACGACACTTGGCATTCAGACCGTTCTGGTGATCGACGACGACCCAGCGTTCAATCGCATCCTCTGCCGCACCTTGTCGAACCGGGGGCTCAGCTGCGTCGGTGCGCTCGACAGCGCCGCCGCCCTCCAGGAAATGCGGCGCATTCGCCCGGACGCCGTCATCCTCGACCTGAACCTGGACGGAAGCTCCGGCCTGCCGCTGATCGCCCCCCTGCGTGAGCTGCGTCCCGATACACGCATTCTGGTTCTCACCGGCTATGCGAGCATTACCACCGCAGTGGACGCGATCAAGCTAGGGGCACACCAATACCTCGCCAAACCGGCGGATGCGGAAAGCATTCTTCGTGCGCTGGTCGATGCCGTGCCCGAGGCCAAAGATGCGGCGCCGCTCGAACCGATGTCGGTCGACCGGCTCGAATGGGAGCACATTCAGCGCGTTCTAGGTGAAAATCAGGGCAACATTTCGGCCACCGCAAGAGCACTCAAAATGCACCGGCGCACACTACAACGAAAACTTGCGAAACGCCCCGTCCGCGAATGACCCAGGAAACCGGCCCGCGAATCGACAAATGGCTATGGGCGGCGCGATTTTTCAAAACGCGCGGTCTGGCCAAGACCGCGATCGACGGCGGCCATATCCACCTTAACGGGATTCGCGCAAAACCTGCACGCACGCTTCACTGCGGCGACCGCCTCGACATCACCAGCGGCACACGGCATGTCTCCGTTATCGTCGACGCGCTCTCGGAAACGCGTGGCCCTGCGGCAATCGCCCAGCAGCTCTACACCGAAACTCCGGAGAGTCTGGCCCGCGCCGAAGCCGCGCGCGCGCAGCGCGCTGCGCAAGCCGAACCCCGCCAAGGCGGGCGCCCCACCAAACGCGACCGAAGAGTCATCCACCGCTTCAACGAGAGTGTGGGCTGACCGCTTGCGGTCCGCACACCACACCAAGGCCAGCGTTGACATGGTCGAGCCAATACAAAAACAAAACGCCCCGAACATGTCGGGGCGTTTTGTCTGTCAAACCCAACGGGCCTGAACCCACTTGTTTGAACTTATGCAGCCTGCTCTTCAGCGGGTGTTTCCACCGGCGCAGCAGCTTCTTCCGGACGATCCATCAGTTCAACAATCGCCATCGGCGCATTGTCGCCGTCACGGAAACCGAACTTCAGGATACGCAGGTAGCCACCGTTACGGGTCGCGTAACGCGGGCCCAGCTCGTTGAAGAGCTTGACCACCATGTCGCGATCGCGCAAGCGGTCAAACGCCAGACGGCGATTGGCCACAGTTGCTTTCTTGCTCAGCGTGATGAGGGGCTCAACCACCCGGCGCAATTCCTTCGCCTTTGGGAGAGTCGTCTTAATAACTTCGTGCTGCAGCAGTGAGTTTGCCATGTTGCGGAACATTGCCTGGCGGTGTGCACTGGTGCGGTTCAGCTTGCGAAGACCGTTACGGTGACGCATGATCTCGTTCCTTTATCCCTGCCGAATCAACCGAGCTTTTCGAGCCCGGCCGGCGGCCAATTTTCCAACTTCATGCCGAGCGTCAGGCCGCGCGAGGCGAGCACTTCCTTGATCTCGTTCAGCGACTTGCGTCCGAGATTCGGCGTCTTGAGCAGTTCGGTTTCCGTCCGTTGGATCAGGTCACCGATGTAATAGATGTTCTCTGCCTTGAGGCAGTTCGCCGACCGAACCGTCAGCTCCAGATCATCCACCGGGCGCAGCAGCACCGGATCAATCGTCGGAGCTTGTGCGGCCTCGACTTCAACCGGCGTACCTTCCAGATCAGCAAACACCGACAGTTGATCCACGAGCACACGAGCGGCAAAGCGAATCGCTTCTTCCGGATCGACCGCACCATTGGTTTCGATGTCGATCACCAAGCGATCCAGGTCGGTACGCTGCTCAACACGAGCACTCTCGACCTTGTAGCTGACACGACGAACCGGGCTGAACGACGCGTCCAGCACCACATGGCCGATCGACTTGGATTCACCATTTGTCGGACGCTGGTTCGCCGGCTGATAGCCACGACCTTCCTCGACCTTGATTTCCATGTCGAGCTTGCCGCCCGGCGCAAGATGAGCGATCACGAAGTCGGGGTTGATCACCTCGACGTCGTGCGTCGTCTCGATATCCGCCGCCGTCACGATACCTTCGCCCGATTTGGCCAAACGCAGCGTCGCATCCGTGCGGTTGTGCATTTTCAGCACAACGCCCTTCAGGTTCAGCAGCAGATCAACGACGTCCTCACGAACACCATCCAGCGTGGAGTACTCGTGCAACACCCCCTGGATGCTGACTTCAGTCGGCGCACATCCGGGAAGCGACGAGAGCAAAATCCGACGCAGGGCGTTACCGAGCGTGTGTCCGAATCCGCGCTCGAACGGCTCCATCGTGACCCGTGCATGCACGGTCGACAGGCTTTGTACGTCAATGATGCGCGGTTTCAGCAGTACATTGCTTTGCATCAGCAGTCCTTGTTTCGCAAATTACGTCAGAAGCCGCAATTAGCGGGAGTAAAGTTCGACGACCAGACCTTCGTTCAGCGTTGCGGGCAGTTCGCTGCGCTGCGGGTAGGCTTTGAAAACGCCCTTGCCGGCCTTCACGTCCACTTCGATCCACTCGGGGAAGCCGCGGGATTCAGCCGCTTCCAGAGCAGCTTTGACGCGCAGCGTGCCACGAACGGCTTCAGTCACTTCAATAACGTCGCCAGGGCGCACGTTGTATGAAGGGATGTTCACTCGCTGACCGTTGACCAGAACGCCATTGTGGCGAACGATCTGACGCGATTCAGCGCGGGACACACCAAAGCCCATACGATAGGCAACGGCGTCCAGACGACCTTCCAGCAGTTGCAGCAGATTCTCACCGGTCTGACCGCGACGGCGATCTGCCTCGGCGTAGACTTTGCGGAACTGGCGCTCGAGCACACCGTACAGACGACGGATTTTCTGCTTTTCGCGCAGCTGCACGCCATAGCCAGACATCCGCTGACCAGAACGCTGACCGTGCTGACCGGGCGCGTAAGCGCGGCGCTCGATGGCGCACTTGTCGGTGAAGCACTTCTCGCCTTTCAGGAACAGCTTCTCGCCTTCACGGCGACACTGGCGGCACTTGGGATCAAGATTGCGGGCCACGTTTTACTCCTTGTTAGATACGGCGCTTTTTGGGCGGCCGGCAACCGTTGTGCGGGATCGGCGTGATATCGGTGATGCTGGTCACCTTGATACCCAGCGCGTTCAGCGCACGCACCGACGACTCACGCCCCGGACCCGGGCCCTTGATGCGCACTTCGACGTTCTTCACACCACATTCCTGAGCCGCTTTGCCAGCAGCTTCTGCGGCCACCTGGGCTGCGAACGGAGTGCTCTTACGCGAGCCCTTGAATCCGGCACCACCGGAAGTCGCCCACGACAACGCGTTGCCCTGGCGATCGGTAATGGTGATGATCGTGTTGTTGAAGCTCGCATGAACATGAACGATGCCTTCGGCGACGTTCTTCTTTACCTTCTTGCGAACTTTGGTTGCAGTCTTAGCCATATCTCGTCTCTATCACTTCTTGCCGGCAATTGCCTTGCGCGGTCCCTTACGGGTGCGGGCGTTAGTGCGGGTACGCTGACCACGACACGGCAGACCGCGACGATGGCGCAGCCCACGATAGCAACTCAGGTCCATCAGGCGCTTGATGCTCATCGTGATTTCACGACGCAAATCGCCTTCAACCGAGAACTTGCCCACCTCGTCGCGCAGACGCTCCATATCCGACTCAGTCAAGTCCTTCATCTTCGTCGAACGTGCAACACCGGCTGCGTCGCAAATTTTTTGCGCGCGAGTCCGGCCAACCCCGAAAATCGCCGTCAAAGCGATTTCCGCGTGTTTGTGATTGGGAATGTTTACCCCAGCAATACGGGCCATCCGATCACCCCAGAAAGTTAAACCTTAAATTATAGTTCTGATAGCTTGCGCTATCAACCCTGACGCTGCTTGTGACGCGGATCGGTGCAAATCACACGAACCACGCCCTTACGGCGAATGATCTTGCAATTTCGGCAGAGGCGCTTCACGGAAGCCTGAACTCTCATTTCTTTCTCCTGAACATCTTGTTACTTGGTGCGGAAAGTTATCCGCCCCTTGGTCAGATCATATGGCGTCAATTGCACCGTGACGCGATCCCCTGGCAGGATCCGAATATAGTGCTTGCGCATTTTTCCGGAAATGTGACCAAGAATCGTATGGCCATTCTCCAGGCGAACCTTAAACATCGCATTGGGAAGCGTCTCAATCACCTCCCCCTGCATCTCGATGCCATCTTCCTTCGTCATGGTGCTCTTACTCTTACCGCATCGGCATTCCCGCACCCTTGAAGTTCGCCTTCTTGAGAAGGCTCTCGTATTGGTGCGACATGATGTAAGCCTGAACCTGCGCCATAAAGTCCATCGTCACGACAACGATGATCAGGAGCGAGGTCCCCCCGAAATAAAACGGTACGTTCCACTTCAGAATCAAGAATTCAGGAAGCAGACACACCAGCGTGATATACACCGCACCCGCCATCGTGAGCCGCATCAAGATACGGTCGATGTAACGTGCAGTTTGCTCACCTGGACGAATACCCGGCACAAATGCGCCACTCTTCTTCAGGTTATCCGCCGTTTCACGCGCATTGAACACCAGCGCCGTATAGAAAAAGCAGAAAAACACAATTGCAGCCGCATACAACATGACGTAAATCGGCTGACCCGGTGCCAATGTTGCGGAAATATCCCGCAACCACGTCATTCCTTCCGAAGCGCCGAACCACTGACCCAAGGTTGCCGGGAACAGAATGATGCTCGATGCAAAAATCGGAGGAATCACACCCGCCATGTTCAACTTCAGCGGCAAATGAGAACTTTGCCCGCCGTAGACCTTGTTGCCGACCTGGCGCTTGGCGTAATTGACAAGAATCTTTCGCTGTCCGCGCTCAACAAACACCACCAACGCGGTCACCAGCACCACAAGAATGCAGATGAACAAGGCGATGAAGGGGTGCATTGCGCCCGTCCTGACGAGCTCAAACAAGCCGCCAATCGCATTCGGCAAACCAGACGCGATACCCGCGAAGATAATCAGCGAGATACCGTTACCCAGACCACGTTCGGTAATCTGCTCACCCAGCCACATCAGAAACATGGTGCCGGTGACAAGTGTGGCGACCGTCACAAAGCGGAACATCAGGCCAGGATCCAACACCAAGCCGGCCTGCCCCTCAAGTGCCACCGAAATGCCAACTGCCTGAAACAACGCAAGACCCAATGTGCCATAGCGGGTGTACTGCGTAATCTTGCGACGTCCGGCCTCACCCTCTTTTTTAAGCGCTTCAAGCTGAGGCGAGGCAACGCTCATCAACTGCATGATGATCGAAGCCGAGATATACGGCATGATCCCGAGCGCGAAGATGGTGAATCTCGACAACGCACCGCCGGAAAACAGGTTGAAGACCCCAAGGATCCCGCCCTGTTGCGTCTGGAACAACTCCGCCAACCGCTGCGGATCAATTCCTGGGACAGGGATGTGCGCACCGATGCGATACACCACCAGCGCCCCCAACAGGAACACAAGCCGGCGACGCAAGTCTCCGAACTTGCCCTGGCTACCGAGGGTCGCGGGTTGTTTTGCCACGATCTGCCGCCTTACGCCGCGACGCTGCCGCCGGCAGCCTCAATCGCTGCAAGCGCACCTTTGGTCGCGCCGACACCCGACAGGGCGACTTTGCGCGTAATGGCACCCGACAGAATCACTTTTGCCGACAGCGCATCAGCAGGAATCACGCCAGCCTGCTTCAGCACCAGCAGGTCAATCTGATCGACCGGCAGCTGATCAAGTTCGGACAAACGGACTTCAACGTTGCGGCCACGCACCAGCGACACGAAACCACGCTTCGGCAGACGGCGTTGAATCGGCATCTGACCGCCTTCAAAACCGACTTTGTGGAAACCGCCGGAACGGGATTTCTGACCTTTGTGACCACGACCCGCGGTCTTGCCGAGGCCGCTGCCAATGCCGCGCCCGACGCGCTTGCGTGCGTGCTTGGCGCCTTCGGCCGATTTGATGGTATTGAGTTGCATTTAGCCCTCGCACTTCACCAGGTAGGCGACTTTATTAACCATGCCGCGCACCTCGGGGGTGTCCTGAAGCTCAACCGTGTGGTTAAGACGGCGCAAGCCCAGACCACGCACGGTGGCCCGATGGGACTGCTTGGTTCCGATGACGCTCTTGATGAGCGTAACTTTTACTTTTTTGTCAGCCATGAGTTCACCCCATCACTTCTTCGACCGTCTTGCCGCGCTTGGCAGCAATCTGGGCCGGAGTGCGAACTGCGAAGAGGCCATTCAACGTAGCGCGAACCACGTTGTACGGGTTCGACGAACCTTGGCTCTTGCAAATGATGTCGGTCACGCCCATCACCTCGAAAACGGCACGCATCGGGCCGCCCGCGATGATTCCGGTACCCGTAGGTGCCGGCTGCATCAACACCGTCGCGGCACCGTGCTTGCCAATCACCGCGTGATGCAGGGTTCCGTTCTTCAGTGAGACTTTCGCCATCTTGCGACGCGCCTCGTCCATCGCCTTCTGAACGGCAACAGGCACTTCGCGGGACTTTCCCTTGCCCATGCCGACCGTGCCATCACCGTCGCCGACAACCGTCAGCGCTGCGAAGCCCAGAATACGGCCACCCTTGACAACCTTGGTGACCCGATTAATGGCCACCATTTTTTCGCGAAAGGAATCGTCGCGTTCTTCGGCTGCCGGGGCGCGTTTGGTTTGCTGTTTCGCCATTGCTAACCTCGCTTAGAACTTGAGGCCGGCTTCGCGAGCCGCCTCTGCCAGCGCCTTGACGCGGCCGTGATAGTGGAATCCAGCACGATCAAAGGCGACCGTTTCGATGCCGGCGGCCTTCGCGCGCTCGGCAATGGTCTTGCCAACCGACACAGCAGCGGCAACAGTGCCACCCTTGCCTGCTTCGCCACGAACACCCTGCTCTACCGTCGAAGCCGCCGCCAGAACGCGGGAGCCACAACCAGAAATGATCTGGGCGTAGATGTGCAAATTCGAACGGAACACCGTCAGTCGAACCGCTTTCAGCTCGGAAATTTTGGCTCGGGTTTTGCGAGCCCGACGCACGCGCGTCGCTTTTTTGTTCATCATGACAAACGGCCCTTACTTCTTCTTGGTTTCGCGGATGACCACAACCTCGTCCGCGTAACGAACGCCCTTGCCCTTATAGGGCTCCGGGCTCCGGTAGGCGCGCACTTCGGCGGCAACTTGACCGACTTGCTGCTTGTCGACACCCTTGATCAGAACTTCCGTCTGGGTCGGCGTTTCCACCGTCACGCCAGCAGGCATCTGATGCGACACCGGGTGCGAGAAACCAAGACTGAGGTTCAGTTTGTCGCCCTGAGCCTGAGCACGGTATCCGACGCCAACCAGGGTCAGCTTGCGCTCAAAACCCTTGGTCACACCGGTCACCATGTTGGCTACCAGCGAACGCATGGTTCCGGACATCGCACGCCCAGCGACCTGACCAGCCACGGCTGCGCACTGAACTTCGTCACCATTCAGGACAATCGAAACCGCCGGATGGAGCGCACGAGTCAGCGAGCCCAGCGGCCCTTTGACAGTAATGTTTGCTGCATCGATCTTGACATCCACACCCTTGGGCACGGAGATCGGATTTTTTGCTACACGCGACATGTCCGCCTCCTTACGCCACGATGCAGATAACTTCGCCACCGACACGACCAGCACGTGCGGCACGATCAGTCATCACACCCTTAGGGGTCGAGACAATCGCAACGCCCAGGCCGTTCATGACGCGGGGCAAATCCTGGCTACCCTTGTATACACGCAGGCCAGGCTTGGAAATACGCTCGATACGCTCAATCACCGGCGCACCAGCATAGTACTTGAGCACCACATCGAGCTCGGGCTTACCGCCAGCTTCCCGTACCGAGAACCCGTCGATATAACCTTCTTCTTGCAGCACTTTGGCAATCGCCACCTTCAGCTTCGAAGAGGGCATTGCAACAGTCGACTTTTGCGCCTGCTGACCGTTACGGATGCGGGTCAACATATCGGCGATCGGATCAGACATACTCATCTTCGTCTCTCCTTACCAGCTCGCCTTGGTCATACCCGGCACCTCACCACGGAAAGCGACTTCCCGAAGCTTGTTGCGACACAGACCGAATTTACGGAACACACCCCGCGGACGACCCGTCAGGCTGCAACGATTACGACCACGCGTCGGGCTTGCGTTACGGGGCAACTGCTGAATCTTCAGCCGTGCCACCATACGCTCCTCATCCGACAGACTGGAGTCGTTAATTTGCGCTACCAGCGCGGCCCGCTTGGCGGCATATTTCGCCACCAGCTTGCGACGCTTCTCTTCGCGATTGATCAGAGCCAGTTTCGCCATATCGCCCTCAATTCTTGAACGGAAACTTGAACGCGGTCAGGAGCGCTCGCGCCTCTGCGTCAGTCTTCGCGGTCGTCGTAATACTGATGTTCATGCCACGCAGGGCATCAACCTTGTCGTATTCGATTTCCGGAAAAATAATTTGCTCTTTGACGCCGACGTTGTAGTTGCCCCGACCGTCAAAACCCTTCGCTGCGATACCGCGAAAATCGCGAACGCGCGGCAAAGCCACCGTCACGAAGCGATCCAGGAACTCGAACATGCGAGGACCACGGAGCGTCACCATGCACCCGATCGGGTAACCATCGCGAATCTTGAAGCCAGCAATCGACTTACGCGCCCGGGTCACCACCGGCTTCTGACCGGCCACCTTGGCCATGTCACCCACCGCGAACTCGAGAATCTTCTTGTCGCCAACCGCCTCACCGACACCCATATTCAGGGTAATCTTCGTGATTCGCGGAACCTCCATTACCGACTTGTAGCCAAACTGCTTGACCAAGCCAGGAACGACGGTTTCCTTATAGAAATCTTGCAAGCGTGCCATCGCGTTTCCTTAAGCGTCGACCAGTTCGCCGTTCGACTTGAACACGCGCGCTTTGCGACCGTCTTCAAGCACTTTAATCCCAACACGATCGCCCTTCTGGACCGCAGGATTGAACAGCGCAACATTGGAAACATGGATCGGCATGTCTTTTTCAACAATGCCACCCACCTCACCCTTCATGGGGTTCGGGCGCACGTGCTTCTTGACACGATTAACACCCTCAACAACCACCAGCTCAGCATCCACCCGACGCAGCACAACACCACGACGACCACGATCCTTGCCAGCCAGAACGACGACTTCGTCGCCCGTACGAATCTTCTTCATGACCGCTCCTTACAGAACTTCAGGTGCGAGCGAAACGATCTTCATGAAGCGCTCGGTACGCAACTCGCGCGTCACCGGCCCGAAGATACGCGTCCCGATCGGCTCCATCTTGGAGTTCAGCAAGACCGCCGCATTGCCATCGAATTTAATCAGCGCGCCATCCGAACGGCGAACGCCCTTCGCTGTACGCACCACCACCGCGCTATACACATCGCCCTTCTTGACACGACCACGAGGCACAGCCTCCTTGATCGCGACCTTGATGATGTCACCCACCCCGGCGTAGCGGCGCTTGGAGCCGCCCAACACCTTGATGCACATCACAGAACGCGCGCCAGAGTTATCGGCGACGTTCAGCACCGTTTGCATTTGAATCATGAGTTTTACACTCCAACTTGGCCCGCTAAGCGGTCAGTCTTGGAACCCGTTCGGGTTTTATGCTCGAAAGAGCAAAGAAGCGGAATTGTAGTGGCTTACTAAGTATTTAGCAAGCCACTACGGTCATTTATTTAAATGACTCGCGCCTTCTCAAGCACTTTGGAGACCTTCCAGTTTTTTGAGCGTGAGATCGGACGGCATTCCTCGATTTCCACCAGGTCGCCAGCCGCTGCCACACCCTCTTCATCATGCGCATGATACTTCGCTGAACGCATGATGATCTTGCTATACAGCGGATGCTTGACGCGGCGCTCGACCAGCACCGTTACCGTTTTCTGCATCTTGTCGCTAACCACTTTACCCACCAGCGTGCGGGAAGATTTCACCGTTTCCTGAGTCATTACTGAGCCGCCTTTTCACGCAGAAGGGTCCGAATGCGCGCGATGTCGCGACGCACCTTGCCAAGCTGGCTGGTATTGGTCAGTTGCTGGGTCGCCAACTGCATGCGCATACTAAATTGCGCCTTCAGCAATTCCAGCATTTCCTTATTGAGTTCTTCGACGCTCTTCGCGCGGAGTTCACTTGCTTTCATGACTACCCCACATGACGTGTCACGAACGTGGTCGCAAACGGCAGCTTCGCCGCCGCGAGGCGGAAGGCCTCGCGCGCCAGGGATTCGTCAACACCATCCATTTCGTACAACACTTTGCCCGGCTGAATCTCGGCTACGTAGTATTCCGGATTACCTTTACCCGAGCCCATCCGCACTTCGGCGGGCTTGCGGCTGATCGGCTTGTCCGGAAACACACGAATCCAGATACGGCCGCCCCGCTTGATGTGACGCGTCATGGCACGACGCGCCGATTCGATCTGACGCGCAGTCAGGCGGCCACGGCCAGTAGCCTTGAGACCGTACTCACCAAAGCTGACTTTGGCGCCGCGCGTTGCCAGGCCGGTATTACGACCCTTCTGTTCTTTGCGGTACTTTCTTCTTTTCGGCTGAAGCATTATTCACTCCTGCTCTCAGTGGCCGCATCGCCACCGGTTTCGGCGCGACGGGGCGCGCGACGCTGACCGCGATTGTCGCCGTCATTACGGCCACCACGGCGTGCGCGACGCGGTTCGTTTTCCGGCTCGGTTGCTGCGGGCTGCTCATTTCGGCCCAGCATCTCGCCCTTGTAAACCCAGACCTTGATGCCCGAAATACCGTAAGTCGTCTTGGCTTCCGAGACGCCGTAATCGATATTGGCGCGCAGGGTGTGCAAAGGCACACGGCCTTCGCGATACCACTCGGTCCGTGCAATTTCAGCGCCGTTCAGACGACCGGAGCTCATGATCTTGATGCCCTGAACGCCCAAACGCATGGCATTCTGGATGGCGCGCTTCATGGCACGGCGAAACATGATCCGGCGCTCGAGCTGCTGAGCAATCGAATCGGCGATCAATTGCGCATCGGTTTCCGGCTTGCGGACTTCTTCGATATTGACGTGCACCGGCACGCCAATCATCTTCTGAAGATCGGCCTTCAGGCGCTCGATATCTTCGCCCTTCTTGCCAATCACCACGCCAGGACGTGCGCTGAACAACGTGATACGCGCATTCTTGGCGGGACGCTCGATCAGCACACGGCCCACAGAGGCGTGAGCCAAGCGCTTTTTCAGGAAAGCACGCACCGCGAGGTCGTCAGCCAATGTCTTGGCGAAGTCCTTCTTCGATGCATACCAACGGGCGGTCCAGTCCCGAGTTACCGCAAGGCGGAAACCGGTAGGATGAATTTTCTGACCCATGAGTTCCCCTCAGTTCCCGACGGTCACGTACACGTGACACGTCGGCTTCAGAATACGATTGCCTCGACCTTTGGCGCGCGCGGTAAAACGCTTCAGCGTCATACCTTCTTCAACGTGAATGGTCTTCACCTTGAGCTCGTCAATATCGGCGCCGTCGTTATGCTCGGCGTTTGCAATCGCGGACTCGACCACCTTCTTGATGATCTGCGCGCCTTTCTTCGGGGAAAACGCCAAAATGCTCAGCGCCTGCTCCACCGGTTTTCCGCGAACCTGGTCTGCCACCAGACGCCCTTTTTGAGCGCTGAGGCGGACGCCGCGGAGGATGGCTTTAGTTTCCATTACCAAGACTCCTTAACGTTTCGCCTTTTTGCTGGCGAGATGCCCCTTGAACGTACGCGTCAGGGCGAATTCACCAAGCTTGTGGCCTACCATGTTTTCCGACACATAAACCGGCACGTGCTGGCGACCGTTATGCACAGCAATCGTCAAACCGACGAAATCCGGCAAAACTGTCGAGCGACGTGACCAGGTCTTGATCGGGCGCTTGTCGTTGCTACCCCGCGCCGCGTCCACCTTATTCAACAGGTGAGCGTCGACAAACGGGCCTTTTTTCAGAGAGCGAGTCATCCGTTACCCCTTAACGCTTCTTGCGGCGCTGAACAATCATCGAATCGGTGCGCTTGTTATTGCGCGTCCGATAACCTTTGGCGGGCGTACCCCACGGGCTGACCGGCACGCGGCCCTCACCCGTACGGCCTTCACCACCACCGTGGGGGTGATCGACCGGGTTCATCACCACACCGCGAACGGTCGGGCGAATACCACGCCAACGATTGGCACCAGCTTTACCGATCTTGCGCAGCGCATGCTCACCGTTGCCGACTTCGCCAACGGTCGCACGGCACTCAACGTGCACCCGGCGAATTTCGCCAGAGCGCAAGCGAAGCTGCGCATAAGAGCCTTCACGCGCCAGCAACTGGACCGATGCACCCGCCGAACGTGCTAGCTGAGCGCCTTTGCCGGGCTGCATTTCGATGCAGTGAATCACGGTACCCACCGGAATATTCCGGATCGGCAGCGCGTTACCAATCTTGATCGGCGCCTCGGAGCCACTCACGATCTGCTGACCCACTTCGATGTTGCGCGGAGCAATGATGTAGCGACGCTCGCCATCGGCGTAGCACAGCAGCGCAATGTTCGCGGAACGGTTGGGGTCGTACTCGACGCGCTCAACCTTCGCAACGATACCGTCCTTGTTGCGACGGAAGTCGATCATGCGGTAATGCTGCTTGTGGCCACCGCCCTGATGACGCACCGTAATGCGGCCTGCATTGTTGCGGCCAGCATTTTTCGACTGCTTCTCGATCAGCGCTGCGTGCGGACGACCCTTGTACAGATCTTTATTAACAACCTTAACAACCGCGCGACGACCAGCGGATGTCGGCTTAACTTTTACCAACGCCATAGCTCAGTCACTCCCCAGCCGCGAAGTTGATTTCTTGGCCCGGCTGCAAGCAGACAAACGCCTTCTTCCAACCCTTGCGCTGACCGGTGATTTTACCGAAGCGCTTGACCTTACCCTTGACGTTCGTGGTCTGAACCGACTTCACCTTCACATTGAAGAGCGACTCAACGGCCGCCTTCACTTCAGGCTTGGTCGCGTCCGAAACGACGCGGAACACCACTTGCTCATTCTTGTCGGCGATATAGGTCGCCTTCTCGGAGATCTGCGGTGCGAGCAGCACCTTCAGCAGACGCTCTTGCTTGAGCTGACTCATTGCCACACCTCCTGCATCTTCGCCAGCGCACCCTTGGTCACAACAACCTGCGGGAAGCGCACCAGCGACACCGGATCCGCCTCGGTCACCTCAAGCACCAGCACATCGCGCAGATTGCGCGATGCCAGGAAGAGGTTCTCGCTCAGCTCTTCGGTAATCACAAGAACCGAATCCACAAAACCCATGCCCTTCAGCTTTTCGGCCACCAGGCGCGTCTTCGGTGCGTCGAGGGCAAAATCCTCGACCACGGAGATACGACCTTCGCGAGCCAACTGGGACAAAATCGACGCCAGACCGGCGCGATACATCTTGCGGTTAACCTTGTGCGAGAAGTTCTCGTCGGGCGAGTTCGGGAAAATCCGACCACCTCCGCGCCACAGCGGACTCGACGCCATACCGGCACGAGCACGGCCCGTCCCTTTCTGACGCCACGGCTTCCGGGTCGACTTGGCGATCTCGGAGCGCCCTTTCTGCGCACGGTTACCCGAACGGGCATTGGCCATGTAAGCCACGACGACCTGATGAATCAGCGCCTCGTTGTACTCACGGCCAAACAGCACGTCGGATACCTGAACTGTTTCGGCAGACTGACCCTGCTCATTAAGAAGCTTAAGTTCCATTACGCCCCCTTGACTGCCGGCCGAACAACCACATCACCACCCCGAGCACCCGGAACAGCACCTTTCACCAGCAGCAGCTGACGCTCGGCATCCACACGAATCACTTCCAGATTCTGCATGGTGCGCTGAACGGCACCCATGTGACCCGCCATGCGTTTACCCGGCAGCACGCGGCCCGGGTCCTGCGCCTGACCAATCGAACCGGCTGAGTTGTGAGACAACGAGTTACCGTGAGAAGCACGGTTGGAAGAGAAGTTGTGACGCTTGATCGCGCCAGCAAAACCCTTACCGATGGACGTGCCGACGATATCAACCTTTTGGCCAACACCGAAGATATCTACGCTCAGCGCATCACCCGGCTTGACGCCATCGAGCGCCGACGCATCGACACGGAATTCCTGAAGCAGCCAGCTGGCTTCAACACCAGCCTTGGCAAGGTGACCCGCGAGCGGCTTACCCACCCGGCTAGCGCGACGCTTGCCGAAGGCAACCTGGACGGCCGTATAGCCGTCGGTCTCAGCGGTCTTGATCTGGCTAACGCGGTTGTCGGACATGTCAAGCACAGTCACCGGGATGGTTTGACCATCTTCGGTAAATATGCGAGTCATCCCGACCTTGCGACCTACAAGGCCTAGACTCATTTTATTCTCCCAAATCCCGGTTGCGATTGACCGGGGCCGTAAAGATTTTGCGCGAAAAACGCAAGGGCCGGATTATACCGGCCCAGGCGCACAGAACACAAGCCAAGAATTACTGCAATTTGATTTCCACATCGACGCCAGCAGGCAGATCGAGTTTCATCAGGGCGTCAACCGTCTTTTCCGTCGGATCAACGATATCCATCAGTCGCTGATGCGTACGAATTTCGAACTGATCACGCGATGCCTTGTTGACGTGCGGCGAACGCAGCACGTCGTAACGCTCAATACGCGTCGGCAACGGAACCGGGCCACGAACCACGGCACCGGTACGCTTTGCCGTTTCGACGATCTCAAGTGCGGATTGGTCGATCAGACGATAGTCGAAAGCTTTCAGGCGGATACGGATTTTTTGGCTTTGCATAATAGATTCCAAAGAGCGAGGGCGGCACGTCATGCGCCGCCCGGAACGATATTGATTACTCGATGACCTTGGCAACCACGCCGGCGCCGACGGTACGACCGCCTTCACGGATGGCGAAGCGCAGACCTTCTTCCATGGCGATCGGGGCGATCAGCTTGACGGTGATCGACACGTTGTCGCCCGGCATGACCATCTCGGTGCCTTCGGGCAGCGAGATCGAACCG
>NZ_VMNK01000023.1 GCF_007625155.1 Denitromonas halophila
CGGGCGTGCCACCCTCGGCCTGCTTGAGAATGGCGATGATCTGACTGTCTGAAAAACGCGATGTCTTCACGTAGAACTTCCTCCTGCTGCAAGTGGAAAATTCTACTTCTGGCGGCGACTAATTTCCGGGGGGATTACCCCCCGTCGCGACTCTAGCGGCATACCTCGATTGCATCGTGACAATATTCACCATGGAAAGCTGCCCATTCGTCGTATCCTTAGGCCATTCTCCGGCCAGAGCCATGATGAAAAATGGGTCGCTATTCACTTCGACTCACAGAGCGGCTGGCTTGATGGAGAACCAGTAAAGCAGTTTGAGGGATCGATGTCATCGAAAACAGATATTCCACTGGTTGTCGATCTGGATGGCACGCTCACGCCGACCGATACACTGATCGAGTCGTTGATCAAACTGATCAAGTTATCCCCGCTCAACTTCGTGTGGATTGCGCTATGGCTGCTCAAAGGAAAAGCGCTCTTCAAAGAAGCCGTTGCCGGAAAAGTACGCATCGCGTCAGAGCACCTGCCCTACCGCCAATCCCTACTGAACTATTTGTCCGAGCAAAAATCCGGGGGACGGAAAATCGTGTTGGCGACGGCTGCACATCGATCGATCGCCTTAGCGGTGTCTGAGCACCTTGGCCTCTTTGATGCAGTACTTGCGACAGAAAACAGTATCAATCTGAAGGGTTCGGCGAAACTGAGTGCAATTCAGGCGCATGTTGGTGATCGGTTCGTCTATGCCGGTGACAGCGCAGCAGATTTGCCGATCTGGCGCGCAGCGGAATCAGCCATCCTGGTCTCTGTATCGCCGAGTCTTGCCAAAAACGTTCGGAAAATCGTTGCGATTGAGCAAGAGTTTCCTGCGGACACTGGTGGTATCACGGTGTGGCTTCGGGCACTTCGCGTTCATCAGTGGTCAAAAAATTTATTACTGTTTGTACCACTCCTGACAGCTTTTTCATTCTTTGATATCAGTAAATTATCTGCTGTTGCGGTTGGGTTTCTGTCGTTTTCGTTTGCAGCATCTGCTACCTACATCGTCAATGATCTGCTTGATCTAGACAACGACAGATCCCACCCTAGAAAGCGGCTACGGCCGTTCGCAAGCGCCTCCATTCCGATATCGCAAGGGCTATGCGCCGCTGCCGTGGCGCTGACGCTTTCGTTGGCAATGGCGCTGTATGTATCAGCCGCCTTTGCACAATTGCTTCTGCTCTACCTGATCATCACAAGCGCCTATAGCTGGATACTGAAGGAGTACGTCATCATCGACGTGATCGTCCTGTCCTTGCTATATACCCTGCGCATTCTGGCCGGCTCCGTGGGCTCCGGCATCCCTACCAGCTCTTGGTTGCTCGCATTTTCCGTATTCATTTTCTTGAGTCTGGCGCTCGTCAAGCGATGCGCCGAACTCATCGCACTTGAGGAGATGGGGAAGGACGCAACGCAGGGGCGTGACTACCGTGTGACCGATCTGTCCGTCATCTGGCCGTTGGGGGTCGGGGCCGCACTATGTTCAGTCGTTATCTTCGGCCTCTTCATAAGCGACGCCGCGACAAGAGCTCGCTATGCAACCCCTGACCTCCTTTGGCTGGTAGCTATTGGTTTGATCTACTGGCTGACGAGACTCCTCATCAAAACGTCACGAGGTGAGATGTATGACGACCCGATCGTTTATGCCGTCAAGGATTTCGGAAGCCGCATCACCGTAATTGGTCTGATCACCCTGATGCTCACAGCGCATTTCATGGTGATCGAAAGCACGTAGCTATCTCTCCTTCGGCAGACAGGGTGCGCACGTCTTCAACGAAAGCATCAGCTGCAAGCCGCCTCAAGATTGGAATGCCGCATGAAAGTACTATTCGCTGCCCTACTTAGCATTTTTTTGTCGGTTTCTGCGCAGTTCTTCCTGAAAGCGGGGATGACATCCTCTGTTGCAAAGCAATTCAGTGAAAACTCGCTAAGTGCGAAATCAATTTTCGAGCTCGCAACGAACATGCAGATCGTGACTGGATTCGCCCTATATGGCATCGGCGCAATCGTCTGGCTCTCCGTGCTGGCTCAATGGGATGTCAGCAAGGCATACCCAATGGTCGGGCTGGGTTTTGCCCTGACGGTTGCCGTCGGCCTTTTGATGGGCGAACAGATCACACTGCTTCGATTTGTTGGGGTAAGCATGATCTGTATCGGCGTGGCGATGGTCGGTCACAGCTAGCGGGTCGCGCGTGGGCTCAGCACACGGGCGCATCACCCATCTGAACGAGTACTCACACTTTTCTCGAAGACTAACGTCAATGTATAGCGCTCCTAAATTAACCGGGCACCGCGAATGGATATGGCTTTCATTGGTCGTTTGCGTCGGGCTTGCGCTGAGAGCCGCAGCGATAGTGCTCTACAGCCACACGCCGGAAAGTGATGAACTAGCTTATACGAGCATGGCGCTGAACCTTGTCACCGGAAATGGAATCGTCGACCTTCAGGGCGATCACGCAATGTACAGCGTGGGCTACCCGTTATTTGTTCTCGCACCGATCTTTTCATTATTTGGAGACAACATCCTTGCGGCAAGGATTGCCAACCTGATCCTGGGTGGCCTGTCGATTGTCCTCTGCTACCAAGTTGCAAAAGAAGCCGGCGGTAACAGAGCAACACGCCTCATCGCTGCTTCAATATGGGCCGTCTACCTGCCTGCGAGCGTCTACAGCGTCTACGTTTTAAAAGAAAATCTCATGGTTCCTCTGATGTTAGGAGTCATGTGGTGCGCGCTCAGACTATCAAAAACCCCCTCGATGGCCCCCTCTGTGGCTTGTGGCCTGCTATTCGGCGCGCTTGCCTTGACGGGAAGTGCGGCGCTATCACTGGCGGGCGCCGTCGCATTTGCACTCTGGCTCAGTCCAGCACCGACCTCGCGCCGCACGGTATTACTTCTTTGTATTCTGGCTGGCGCAAGCGCTATATCGGCGCCGTGGATCGCCCGGAATATGAACGTTCTGGGCGCGCCCGTGCTAAACACCAACGGCGGCTTCAATCTCTACCTGGGCAACAATCCGTCGGCTACGGGCATGTTTGTCTCTATTGTCGACACGCCTCGGGGAAAGAACTGGGAAGCTTTCCGGCGCGCCCAAGGAGAGGTCAAAGCATCCGAAGCGCTGAAACAGGACGCGATCACCTGGATAACGGAGAACCCAGGAGACTTCACCGCCTTGGCACTCCGGAAGGCCATGTATTTCTGGACACCACCTTTTCATACAGGCAAAGGCGAACCAAGCCGTGCCGAAACCATTGTTCGTGGGTTGTGGGCGATCCAATTTGTGATCCTGCTGTTGGCGGCACTTGGCAGCGCAGCACTGTGCCGGGCAAATAGAGGGCAACTCGCAACGCTATGGCTTGCCATAGCTGGCTACACCGCGGTGCACATGTTGTTCTATGTAATATTCCGATACCGTGAGCCCATCATGCCGGTGGTGGGTATCATTGCCGCATTCGCAATTGAATCCCTATTTTCGGCCCTGGGACGTTCAAGAGGCAGGGCCTCTCAAACGCCTAAGCCCAAGGTGGCACCGCTGAAAACCAATTCTTGACGAGCCTGCCAAGACACTCGCCAGTCTAATTTTCCCTACCGTGCTGCATCACGCTTCCCGCTAGGACCAAACTTCGCCGAGGTTCTGGGTACGACCGGTCAGACACCGTATGGCTAACATGCACCAACCGCCGCACCGGTGATCTCCATTGGTGCGGCGGCCGTATGCCTCAGCCCGGTCCCAAAATATGATGCCGCCGCAAGGCTTCAATCACCTGGTCCGCTGACGCCTCAACCGAATTGCCGACGGTTTTGAGTCGAACCTCCGCATCTTCCGGCGCTTCATACGGCGAATCGATACCCGTGAAGTTCTTCAACTCACCCCGTCGCGCCTTTTTGTAGAGCCCTTTCGGGTCGCGCTCTTCGGCGACTTCGAGCGGGGTGTCGACAAACACTTCGAGGAATTCGCCCTCTTCCACCAAGCTGCGCGCCATACGCCGCTCGGAGCGGAAGGGCGAGATGAAGGCGGTGATGACGATCAGGCCGGCGTCGACCATCAGCTTTGCGACTTCGGCCACGCGGCGGATGTTCTCGACGCGGTCGGCGTCGGTGAAGCCGAGGTCCTTGTTCAAGCCGTGGCGGACATTGTCGCCATCGAGCAGGTAGGTGTGACGGCCCATGGCGTGGAGCTTCTTCTCGACCATGTTGGCAATCGCCGATTTGCCGGCGCCCGAGAGGCCGGTGAACCACAGCAGGCAGGGTTTCTGGCCTTTCATGCCGCCGCGCGCGGCTTTGTCGACATCCACATGCTGCATGTGGATGTTGTGCGAGCGGCGCAGGGCGAAATGGATCATGCCGGCGCCGACGGTGCTGTTGCTCAGCCGGTCGACCAGGATGAAAGCGCCGGTATCGCGGTTGTCGGCGTAGGCGTCGAAGGCGATCTGGCGGTCGAGGCTGAGGTTGCACACCGCGATGCCGTTGAGATCGAGCTTTTTGGCGGCGACATGCTCCATGGTGTTGACGTTCACCTGATACTTGATTTCGGTAACCGTCGCCCTGACCATTTTGGTGCCGATCTTGAGCAGATAGGCGCGGCCGGGCAGCAGCGGTTCGTCATGCATCCAGACGATGGTGGTTTCGAACTGATCGGCCGAGCTGGCCGGGTGTTCAGCGATGGAGATGACGTCGCCACGAGAGACATCGATCTCATCGGCCAGCGTGAGTGTGATCGACTGGCCGGCCACGGCCTGCGGCAGATCGCCATCATGCGTGACGATACGCGCGACGGTGCTTTCCTTGCCCGAGGGCTGAACACGGATGCGGTCGCCCGGCTGGATGACGCCGCTGGAGACGGTGCCGGCGAAGCCGCGGAAATCGAGATTGGGACGGTTCACCCACTGCACCGGCAGGCGGAACGGCGCCTTCTGCATGCGCTCTTCATCGATCTCGACGGTTTCGAGAAAGCCCATCAGCGTGGTGCCATGATACCAGGGCAGCTTGTCACTGGGGGCGATGATGTTGTCGCCCTTGAAGGCCGACAGCGGGATGAAGGTGACATCCTCGATGCCGATCCGGGCGGCAAAGTCGCGGTAATCCTCGACGATCTTGCGGTAGGTCTTTTCCGAGTAGTCGACCAAGTCCATCTTGTTGATGGCGACCACGATGTGGCGGATGCCGATCAGCGACACCAGGTAGCTGTGGCGTCGGGTCTGCGTGAGGATGCCCTTGCGCGCGTCGACCATCAGGATGGCCACGTCGGCCGTCGAGGCGCCGGTGACCATGTTGCGGGTGTATTGCTCGTGCCCCGGCGTGTCGGCGACGATGAACTTGCGCTTGTCGGTCGAGAAGAAGCGGTAGGCCACATCGATGGTAATGCCCTGCTCACGCTCGGCGGCGAGGCCATCGACCAACAGGGCGAAATCGATATCCTCGCCTTGGGTGCCGTACTTTTTCGAGTCGGCTTCAACCGCAGCCATCTGGTCTTCAAACAGCATTTTGGATTCGAACAACAGGCGCCCGATCAGGGTGCTCTTGCCATCGTCCACGCTGCCGCAGGTGATGAAGCGCAGCAGGCTTTTGTGCTCGTGGCTACGCAAGTATTCGCCAATATCGGAGGCGATGAGATCGGATACGTGGGCCATTAAAAGTACCCCTCCTGCTTTTTCTTTTCCATGGACGCGGCCGAATCGTGGTCGATCACCCGCCCCTGGCGCTCCGAGGTTTTAGTCAGCAACATTTCCTGGATGATCGCCGGCAGCGTGTCGGCTTCGGATTCCACCGCGCCGGTCAGCGGATAGCAGCCCAGGGTGCGGAAGCGCACCTTGCGCATCATCGGCACCTCGCCGGCCTTGAGCGGCATGCGCTCGTCGTCGACCATGATCAGCGCGCCGTCACGCTCGACCACCGGGCGCTCCGCCGAGTAGTACAAAGGCACAATGGGGATGTCTTCAAGGTAGATGTATTGCCAGATGTCCAGCTCGGTCCAGTTCGACAGCGGAAACACCCGCATCGACTCGCCCTTGTGCTTGCGGGCGTTGTAGAGCTTCCACAACTCGGGGCGCTGCACTTTGGGATCCCAGCGGTGCTGCGCGCTGCGAAAGGAGAAGATGCGCTCCTTGGCGCGCGATTTTTCCTCGTCGCGCCGGGCGCCGCCAAAGGCTGCATCAAAGCCGTACATGTCGAGCGCCTGCTTGAGCCCTTCGGTCTTCATGATATCGGTGTGGATCGCCGAGCCGTGGGTGAAGGGATTGATGTCCTTCTCGACGCCTTCGGGGTTGATATGCACCCGCAAATCGAGTCCCAGCTCCTTCACCATCTTGTCGCGGAAGCTGTACATCTCGCGAAACTTCCAGCGCGTATCCACATGCAGCAGCGGAAACGGCGGCTTGGCCGGGTAGAAGGCCTTCATCGCCAGATGCAGCATCACTGCGCTGTCCTTGCCGATTGAATAGAGCATGACCGGGTTGTCCGCCTCGGCCACCACCTCGCGCATGATGTGGATGCTTTCGGCCTCAAGCCGTTGCAAATGGGTCAATGTCATTGCTGTCCTCTTGCGAAAACCGTGTTGATCGTCGCTGGCCGATTGCGCCAACGCCGCATTGTTCGAATCATACGATACTGCCGGCGGTGCCTCGGGCACGCGATGGCGCACCAGCACCAGTCGCGCCGTATTGGCCATCAGCCAGCCAGCCACCGCCCCGACCTGCGTAATATCGGCCCCCACCCAGTGCAACTGCAATGGCCGCGCAGCCAAAGCGCACATCCGTTCCAGAAAATCGACCACGGCCGGCGCCTGCAACGGCACGGCGACGATACGCCAATACAAACGGCCGCGTGGTCCACGCGCAAACAGCACGGTCCGCGTCGTGTCCAGGCGCTGCTCGCCACACCAAAAGCGCGCGCGCGAATCAAGCGCCGAGGGCTCAGCCGCATCGTGTTTGGCAGATGCGCGAAGAATGGTTTGCCAGTCGGGCGGATCAATGCCCCAGCTCGCCACATACCGCGCCACCGTGCGCTCACCCAGGTCAATATCAAAACGACGCACCAGCCAGCGGGCAACCGCCTGATGCTGCCACAGCCCGCCCGCCTCGCCAGCGCTCTCCGGCGAGCACGCCAGAAACGCGTCGCGAATCTCGGCTTCGATCGCCTTGTCGATCGCGCGACCACTCCCGACCGGCCGCCCCTGCGGACGGACATCAACGCCCGCCCAACCTCCCTGCGCAAATGCTTTCGCCGCAGCGACAACCGTCGGCACCGACAGACCCGTCGCCGCCGCCACCTCGGCCAGGGTTCGCCCCTGTCGGCGCAACTCAACCGCCCGACGCCGGGCCTGGTTCAGCGCATCACCGGTCAAACGCGGCGGCATGGATCATTCAATCGAAGTGGCATAGTGATATATTAAACATTTATTTGCTCCAACTCAGTGTTAAATAATTAACTGCAGCGTCGCCAACAGGGCACTTCTGCATTAACCTGCCCCATCAACCCCGCCCACGGAGTCCCAGAATGCTTGATCGCCTCGCCCTGCTCGACCGCCTGATACCCATCGTCCGCGATGCCGGCGAGCTGATCATGACGATCTACGGATCGGACTTCTCGGTGCGCGGCAAAACCGATCAATCACCGGTCACCGAAGCTGACGAGCGCGCCGAAGCCTTGATTCTGCCCGCCCTCGCGGCGCTGCTGCCCGGCACCCCCATCGTGGCCGAAGAAGCCGCCGCCGCCGGCAAGATCCCGAGTGTTGGAGAACGTTTCTGGCTGGTCGACCCGCTCGACGGCACCAAGGAATTCATCAGCCGCAACGGCGAGTTCACCGTCAATATCGCCTTGATTGAAAACGGCCAGCCGACCGTCGGTGTCGTGTTGGCGCCCGCGCTGGGCCGCCTGTTTGCCGGTGCGGTCGGCCACGGTGCTTTCATCGAAGACACCGACGGTCGCCGTCCAATCACCGTCCGCAGCGTGCCGCCCGAAGGCCTCACCGTGGTCGCCAGCCGCTCTCACGGCGACGCCACGGCGCTCGACGCGTTCCTGGCCGGACGCAAGGTCGCCGAACTGCGCGGCGCGGGCTCATCACTCAAGATCTGCCTGGTCGCCGCCGGTGAGGCCGATCTCTACCCGCGTCTGGGCCGCACCATGGAATGGGACATCGCCGCCGGTCATGCCGTGCTGTCGGCCGCAGGCGGGCGACTCACCCGCGCCGATGACGCACCGCTGACTTACGGCAAGCCCGACTTCGCCAATCCGCATTTTGTCGCCGCGGGCGCGGCTAACTGACCGGCGCAACGCCCTTTCATGACCGCCACCTGGGTTCTGCTCTCACTTGCCCTGCTGGTCGCGCTGCTGGTGCATGGCCGCCTGTCTCCAGCACTGCTATTTTGTGGCTGGGCCGGTGGCTACCATCTGCTGGGCTTGATCAGCGAGCGAGAACTCCTTGAGAGCTACGCCAACCCCGGGCTGGCCGTCTTGCTCTTGTTGCTGCTGATCTCGCTGGTACTGGAACGCGCGCCGCTCATCGAGCACTTCTCGGACACGCTCCTCAAGGGCGGCGAACGCCTCGCCACCTTCCGCATGTGTCTGATCACCGCGGCCTGCTCTGCCTTTCTCAACAACACCGCCGTGGTCAGCACCTTGCTGGGCACCATCACCCGCCAGCGCCATCACCCCGCGTCGCGCTTGCTGCTGCCGCTGTCTTACGCAGCCGTGCTAGGCGGCATCACCACGCTGGTCGGCACCTCCACCAACCTGGTGGTCAATTCCTTCGCCGAGCGCGCTGGCTTGCCATCGATTTCGATGTTCCAAATGACCACGGTCGGCGTCCCCGTGGCCCTGGCGTGCATCGTCTGCCTGACGCTCGTCGCCCGCTGGCTACCCGTGCGCACCGGCGACGACGGTGGCCCGCGCCAGGCCTATTTTCTGGAAGCCCGCCTGACAGCCGGCTCGCCCCTCATCGGTCGCAGCATTGAAGCAAACAAATTGCGCAACCTCGACGGACTCTTCCTGGTTGAGATCGTTCGCAGCGGACGGCTCATTTCACCGGTGTCGCCCGAAGAAATCCTGCATGCCGACGATGTGCTGATCTTCACCGGTGAAGTCGAGAAAATGCAGGTCATCGACCGCTTCCCCGGCTTGCAGGTGTTCGGCACGCGCGCCGATGATCTGCTGCGGTCAAATCTGGTTGAAGTGGTGATTTCCAGCGATTCGGAACTGGCGAACCGGACCTTGCGCGAGGTCGATTTCCGCACCATGTTCGATGCGGGCGTAGTCGGCATCCGCCGTGGCGACAAACGCCTGACCGGTCAACTCGGCCGGATACCGCTCCGGGTCGGAGACGCCTTGCTATTGGCAGCTGGCGCCGATTTTGCACAGCACCGCAATCTGGCACGCAACTTTCACCGTGTGGGCGGCGCCCCGCTGCACCCGAAGCTCACCAATCCGCAAACCCGCTGGGTGGTCGGCGGATTCGCCAGCGTGATCATCGCTGCCGCCACCAACGTGCTGCCCCTGTTTGCTGGGCTGCTGCTCTTGCTTGGCGCCTTTCTGGCCAGCGGCCTGCTCTCGATGGCTGAGATTCGTCGGCGCTTTCCGTTTGAACTGATTCTGGTCATCGGCGCCGCCCTGGCCATCGCACGCGTGCTCGAATCCTCGGGCGGCGCAGCGATCATCTCGGACGTTGTCGCCCATGTTTTTGGCGATCTGGGCGTGTGGGGCGCGTTCATCGGCATCTACCTGATGACCGTGGTCCTCACCGAAGTAGTCACCAACAACGCTGCCGCCGCGCTGGCCTTCCCCATTGCGCTGTCGACCGCCCACGCCTTCGGCGCCGACCCCACCCCGTTTGTGATGCTGGTGGCCTATGGCGCCAGCGCCGGCTTCCTGATCCCCTTCGGCTATCAAACCCACCTGATGGTCTACTCGCCAGGGCGCTACCGGGTGATGGACTTCGTGCGCACCGGCACACCGGTCGCGCTGGTCTATGGAACGGTGGTACTGCTGCTGGTGCCGCGGGTGTTTCCGTTCTTCCCCTGAAAGCTCAGCTCGACAACAGATTCTGTAGAAGCCTTAAACCGAAACGATACTTCGTTCGGTCCCACGGCGTGAAGCGCGGGAGTTGGAACACATCGCTATCGCGCTTGGCGACGCCCCAAACCGTTGCCACGGCCGCATCAAAACCCAGCTCAGCCGCCAGCCTGGCATGCTCTGAGCGATAGTCTTGCTCAGGCTTTCCGTTCGGATAAGCGAACAAACCAATGCGTTCACCGAGCAAGGCTTCAAGCTGCGTCTTGCTATCCGCCATCTCTTGTCGCGCCGAATCCAGCTCGGTGGTAGCAAGAATGGGATGTGTCACGGTATGCGCCCCCACCCCCATGCCAGCCCGATGCCACGCCTGAAGCTGATCCGAACGCATCATCAAATCATCTGGCAACATCGCTTGCGAGGCATTGGCAATCGCCGCCACCTGCGCTTGACGCGAATCTGGCGGAAGGTGCTTGGTGCGCGGAATCAGGTAGTCAATTGCTTGGCGCTTTTCGGCAATCGTCCCGGTCGCGATCACGCCGAGACCGATCGCGGACAGATCAAGTTGAGCGAGTGGTGTACGACGTACCGATTCAATCACCGTATCGTTCCACATGCGGCCACCATCCAGGAACCCGGTCGCCACAAACAGCGTCGCCGACGCGCCATGTCGCTGAAGGATCGGCAACGCATGGGTGAGGTTATCCGCGTAGCCATCATCAAAGGTAATGGCGGCCGCCCGAGCCGGCAGGTCACCCCGCCGCATTTGGTCAATGGCCTCGGCGAGCGGGACGACACGAAACCAGCGGCAAATCCACCCGAGCATCCGATCAAACGCGGCAACATCCACTTCGGCCGGAAACAAGGGGTCAGGCGTCGGCAATACCCGATGAAAGACAAAAATGCTCAAGCGGGCGTTACCGCCCCGGGTACTGGCCAGATGAAACGCCGATCGCATCAACATCACGAATCTCAACCCGTCGCAACGATGGAGGAGCGTTGGTGAGATGGCGTCTCACCATTTCCCACCTCAGCAGAAGGCACGACGTCTTCTGGCGCCTTGACCAACACTTCTTTTGCATAGCGCTCGGTCGCAAGCAGGATAATCATCAGATAGAACGGCATATCCCAGTAAGCAAGACTCAGGAAGGCGCCCCCGACTGCAAATCCGACCAAACTCACTTTGGTCATGTTCCCAAGCATCGCAACCCACTCGAAGCGGGCACCACGCCCTTCCATCGCGGCCAAACGGCCGGCCACGCGGTAGGTCAGGATCCAGAAAAGCAGGTATAGCCCCAAACCGATGTAGCCATGGTCGCCGAGAACCTGAAAATAGATACTGTGTGCTACAAAAACCCAATCGGGATTAGGTGCATAGGCGTTGAAAACAACGGGCGAAGCCGTAGCGAAACCAGCGCCAAAAATGCGATCGTTCGCGATATTGATGGCCATATGCCAAGCGTTGATCCGACCCAGCGCCGACAAATCCTCCTGATAAGTTTCAATCGTTCCCATACGGGAAAACCACTCTTCCGGCATCAAAAGAAGAATCGCCGGCGTCAGGGCCAGCAACAAAAATCCCATCGACACCTTAGACCGGCTGCGCCACCACATCATGGCCGCCATGGCAACAATCGCCAGTAGCGCGCCGCGGGAATGACTGCCGATGACGGCAACCGCACACAACAAAATCGACACCATCAAACCCCGACGCAACCATTTCTCCGGCAGAAATCGAACCAACACAAATTCACGCGCGACGGTCGCCTGCTTTGCAAGAAAATAGAGAAACGGGATAGAGATAATCAGCGCCAATGCGAGTTCATTGTTACCTTCAACCAGACTTGAGGGCGGCCCCCACACGCGAAACTCCCCGCCCGTCGTCAGGGTGAAAATGCCGCCTTTAACACCAAAAAAGGCGATGGACCCCGCAACGACCCAGATCAGACCAATAATCTGTTCGCGATTGGCTACAAGTGCGCCAACCACCAGTGTCATTCCCAGTACCTTGAGCACGTCGATAAGCTTGGCCTGACTGGGCTCGGGCAGCATGGCGGTGAACGATGTCAACGTCATCCAGAGAATCATCAAAACCAGCACAACGACAGGGGCCCCGGATTGCCACCGTATCGAGCGTGTGGAGAACAACATACCCAGTGCGATGATGACCACTGAAGCCATGGCAAAAGGCAAGCTGTACGCAAAACCCCAGCCTAGGCGGTGAGGGTTCATCAAACCGATCCAGACCCACAGCAAAGCGCCATAATACGGCCGCTTGAGCGCAACAACCGCTCCCACAATAAATAGGACGGTGACAATCAGATCCCGCACGTTGCAACTCCTGTATTCATCACCCTATCTACCCTGCAATCTTGCTAATGACATAGCGGAACTTGCCAGAGCGCTCTGGCGCCACTTGCGCCACCTGCTCCACCACGATCTCCACCGAGGCGCCGAGGCGCGCCTGCAGGCCAGATTGAATCGACGCAACATCCCGGTCCGAAAAGCCTTCGCCCGGCTCTACCTGAACCCGCGTCAGGGTCAGTGTTTCCTGAATGATCTTGAACGCTCGCACAGCGGGAATATCGCGCAATACGTATATCAGTGACAGGCCATGCATCACGGTGCCATCGAGCGCGATGACAAAATCCGTGCTCCGGCCCTGGATTTCTTTCAATACCGGCAAGCCGCGACCACAGGCACAGGGCGTGTCATCAAGTACGCCAATATCCCCGGTGCGATAGCGGATGAACGGAAAATCACGCGTCGCCAGATGGGTCACGACGATTTCACCGGACTGCCCTGACGGCAACACCTGGCCCGACGCGTCGACGATCTCGACGACAATATCTTCGGCCGTAATGTGCATGCTGCCCGACGGGCACTGATGCGCTATGAAGCCGGCATCGCGACCGCCGTAGCCGTTGGCCACCGGGCAGCCAAACAATCGCTCGATGCTTTCGCGCTGGTCATCGTACAAACGTTCAGAGGTCACAAACACCACCCGAACGCCCAGGTCATCCAGCCGGATACCCCGCTTTTCGGCATGCCGGGCAATATGGCTGATCGCTGACGGATAGCCAAACAACATAGCCGGACGACGCGCGCGAATGCGGGCCACGAAACCGTCGAGCTTCGTCTCCGACATTTCAAACGCCGGCATCAGTTCGGTACGCATCAGCGCATCGCGGAACTGACGTACCCGGTCCTGTGCCCCAAGTTCAATCGGCGAGCCCCAAACGACAATCTCACGATCACCAATATCGACATCCCACCATCGCGTGGCGCGCCATTTTGCGGCCACATCGTGGGTCACACGCTCATCACCGATGAAAAATATCAGCGGCTCACCGCTGGAGCCGCCGGTATTAAACCGCGCCAGCCCACGTGCATCGTCCGCACGCAAAGCGTCAGTATTGGCTCGGATGACCGGTTTGGTCAGGAAGGGCAATCGCTGCAGGTCGGCCACACGGCTGATCGTGGCCGGATCGAATCCCGCCGCCGAAAAGACTTGCCGATAGTACGGAACATGCGCGCTAACATCCGACAGAAAAGCCCTCAGACGATCGAGTTGAAAGGTTTCGAGTCGCGCCGCAGGCCACCATTGGGAGGCCTCCATCGCGCGGCGCACGCGCACGGTGTCGTGCTTCTTGAGCCGCTCCTGCAAGGGAAACACCGCCTGAGACACAAATCGCGTGTAGACACTCATGACCGCGCGCCCTCCACCGAAGAATCGACCGCCGGCAAACCGCCCAAGGCCCGTCGATACACCGCCAGCCACTGAGCGCTGACCGACGCCCACTGATAGCGCACCACATCAGCAAGCCCGGTCTTGACCAGGCGTTGTCGCAAGGCCTCATCCTCCAGCAAACGAACCACCGCCTGCGCCATCGGCGCCGGTGCGTCAGGCCGCACCAGCAATGCGGTTTTCTCGTGCTCGACGATATACGGCACGCCGCCGACGTCAGTCGACACCACAGCAACACCACTGGCCAGCGCCTCGAGTACCGAATTGGGCATGTTGTCGACGCGGCTGGCATTGATCATGACATCCGCCGAGCGATAGAGATCGGCCATCTCATCCCGATCCAGGCGACCGGTAAATCGCACGGCGGAGGCAATGCCCAGCGCCTCGGCCTGCGCCTGCAAACTGGTCAACTGCGGCCCGGATCCGGCCACCGACAACGTCGCCGAAGGCACCGTCTGGCGAATCTGCGCAAAGGCCTGCAGTGCCACGTCGATGCCATAGATAGTCTCAAGATTTCTCGCGACCACGATGTGAGGTGCCGTGCCAGCGACGGCCGCGCCAGACGGGCGAAAACGCTCGAGATCGATGATGTTCGGCACGATCTCGCCCGCCATGCCATAGCCTTGAAACACCGCCTGCAAATAACCCGATGGCAGGACCAGCGCGGCCACGTGGCGCATGGCCCGGCGCACGACACCGGCCGACCCACTCAGAAAGCTTCCGGCTTCACCACCACGATAATTCACGACCACGGGCACCCCACGCAAGCGGGCCACGACAATCGCTGGCGCCGCAAACAAATGCCAGGACCAGCCGGAATTCGCCATAAGATGCATCAACCGACCCTGGCCGCAGGCGCGCCACAGATCGACGAGATACGGCACCAGACGAAACCCCGCCCGCACACCGGGCAATCGACCGGCCCACTGCGGACGATAGGCCGCGTTGGTTTGTACCACCGTGACCCGCGCGCCCTCGCTGCGCAACAACTCGGCCAGCTGACGCGTCTGATTGGCCATGCCACCGGCAGGCGGCGGCAAGGGCCCAACAACAACGAGACTCAAAGACTTGAAGCTCATGCAACGTCAGCGCCGGCCAGACGACCGTAGACCGGAATGTAGTTCGCCACGCTGTTCTTCCAGTTGCGGACCTCTTCCACAAAGTGGCGACCGGCCACGCTCATTGCACCCCATTGGTCGCGGCGATCGAATAGCGCACAGATCGCATCGGACAGCGCCCCCGCATCTCCCGCCGGGAACAACACGCCGGTTTCACCGTCGCGAATCAGCTCGCGATGACCACCGACATCCGAAGCAACGAAGATTCGCCCCTGCGCCATGGCCTCCAACGGCTTGAGCGGCGTCACCAGTTCGGTCAGGCGCATCGCGTGGCGCGGATAGGCCAGCACATCAATGAGATCGTAGTAACGCTTGACCTCGCTATGCGGCACCCGCCCCGGCATGATCACCTTGTCGGCGACACCCAAAGCCGCGGCCTGAGCGCGCAAACGGGTCTCTTGGGAGCCCCCCCCGACCAGCAACAAGCGCAGATTGGGACGCTGGACGAGCATCTGCGGAAACGCATCCAGCAACAGATCGAGGCCCTCATAGGCATAGAAGGAACCGATAAACCCGACGACATCACAGCCATCGAGTCCGAGCTCGGTCTTGAGCACGGCATCGGGCACGCCGCAGGGTTGAAACTGCGTGACATCGACCGCATTGGGAATCACGGTCACTTTGCCTGCCGGAATCCCCCGCCCGACGATGTCCTTGCGCAAGCCTTCGCAGATGGTGAACACATGGTCGACATTGCGCAGCGCATAGGTCTCGAGCGCCCGCGTCAGCCGATAACGCACACTGCCCTCGTGAGTCGAGCCATGGTCCACCGCCGCGTCTTCCCAAAAGGCGCGCACCTCATAGACCACCGGGATGCCACGACGGCGGCCCACGCGCAAGGCAGGCAATGCATTGAGCACCGGCGAGTGCGCGTGCAGCACATCGGGCTGAATCTGCGTCACCAAAGCGTCAAGTCGCTGCTCGGTGGCTTTCATCAACGCCATTTCACCCACCACCGGCCACTGCATGGCAGGCACGGGCGTGCGATGAAACAGCAGGCCGTCCACTTCTTCGGACGCTGCGCTGCAAGCCCCCTGCTTCGGCGAGGTCAGGTGATGAGTTTCCCAGCCAAGCGCACGTTGCTCGCGCAGCAAGTTGGCTGTGCGGAAGGTGTAACCGCTGTGCAAGGGAATGGAGTGATCTAGGATGTGAAGCGTTTTCATGCCCGGAAAACAATCGCTGCTATCGGGGAATCAGGGTAACGTACTTTGACCGAACGGCCGCCCCTACTGGCAGCCAACCGTTAAATTTTCCCATCCGATGCACTGAGCCAATCCCATCAACCGGGATTACGCGCGCAGGCCAGCAAATTGGTGGCAAACCACGGTCGAAACCGGCTTAGCGCTTCAACCGCGCCGCGCATTCGTTGGGAGTTATTAAAGGGCGTGATTTCGATGTCGACAAAACCGGTTCTGGCCATCATTGCCTTCAATGTCTGCGGGCAGAACCACGACACATGCTGCGGATTGACCTGCGCATGCCGCCCGAGCAGTATCTCGGCAAGACGTTTCGGATAGAACGGATTCGGCGTGGTGAGAATCAACTCACCGCCCGGCACGAGATGCTTGCGCATATTGCGCAGAAACCGCCCCGGGTTTTCCAGGTGTTCAATCAACTCGCCGGCCACCACCACATCGAAGGTCTGCCCAAGGTCTTTGACCTCGGCGTCGCCATGCACGATGTTGTAGCCACGTTCAATGAGCTTGCGCACCTCGTCGGCTTCAAAGTCCAGCCCTACCAGCTCTGCTGCCTGCTCACGGATCACACGGTGCAACCACTCCTCGCCCTGCTCGTTGGCGGAGCGGTGATCAACACAGCCGACATCCAAGACTTTCTTTCCCCGGGTCTTGTTGCGGATGGTGTCGAGGCGATAATTCTCAATCATTTACAGGCCCTCCACGAGCACGAACACAAGCGCGCGGATGGCTGAATAGCCAGCGTCCGGACTCATGCCATTCGATTGTTGCACACTCTCATGTATGCCAATAGATCCGGCGCAAGCGACGGCGCCTCAAGACGCGCGGGCTCGCTCACAAGCACCCTCTCAACGCAGGCTCCGACCTCATCCGGCGCATCGGTCCAGGTCATCGACGATCGCGCCCCCAGGAAGGCCAGGAAACGGGCCTGATGATTGCCATCCAGCGATGTATTCGCAACGGCCACAAAGCGCTTGCGTTGCGCCAGAAGGGAAAAAACCGTCGCGCCGCCATGCGTGATGACGAGATCGGCCTCGCTCAACTCCTGATCGATACTCGGCTTGAAACGAAAAAAGGCACCATGAACGGGTTCGTATTGTCCCGAGCCGATCTGAAACACCACCGGCCCGGGCAGCCTTCCGCTCCCGGCAAGTTCATCAACCGCGCGAATCAATGCATCGAAGTGGGTCGTTCCGACCGTCACGAAGATCACAACACGCACCCTTGGTAATGTCGATCACTACGACCGGCCACTTGCTCAGGCCACTGGACATAGAAACGCGATGCGAGCCCGAGGCGCTCGACAAGAAGACCCGTCGCGGATAGCGAATCGGTACGCGTGATGCTTTCGATGTAGACCCTCGGCACGCCCATCAGCTTGGCGACAGCAAAGCCCGGCACGCAGATCGACGAACCAATACACACCACATAGTCGGGCTTCACGCTTCTGAGCACACCGAGGCTCTGCCACAAGTTGCGGCCAAATCGACGAATGGTGTGCCAGCGACTGCGCTGCGCGCGAGTTCCCAACGGCACAACACGGTGAATGGGAAACGCCTCCATCCACGGGGAAATCACGGAATCACCCGGCAAAATCAGCGCGAGATCCACACCTTCGAGCTGATCGAGCAACATCTGCGACTCAAGCTGAAAGCCACCGCCGGGCACATAGAGCAATACCGTGGGTCGCATTACTGCCCTCCGGCTCCGCTCCCGCCCCCGCGCAGGAACGACTCGAACATCATCAAAGTCCAAAGTGGCGCGCTGTAATCCCGGCGTCCGGATTGGTGATCGTCCACCATGCGCGTCAAAGCCGCCATATCGAACACGCCGGAGTCAGCCATGACCGCACCCGTCAGACGCTCACGGACGCGGTCTTTGAGGGGACCACGGAACCAACGTGCCAGCGGCACGGCAAAGCCCATTTTCGGACGATAGAGCACGTCATTCGGCAAGACTGGCTCAAGGGACTTCTTGAACAGGAATTTTCCCTCCTGGCCGCGGATTTTCAGATCATTCGGCAGGCCGGCGAGCCACTCCACCAGCGGGTGATCCATCAAAGGTTCGCGCACCTCAAGCGAGTGAGCCATGCTGGCGCGATCGACTTTGGTGTTGATATCACCCACCAGATAGGTCTTAAGGTCGAGATACTGGATTTGCGCCAACGGGTCTTCTGTCTGGGCATTGCCGGCGTGGCGCCGGAACACTTCCAGCGCGTTGTATCCGCCCAACTCCCGCTTGAAGCTATCAGAGAAAACCTGACTGCGCAGATCGTTGCGCAGGATGGACACTGAATGGAAATAGGCCTCCACCGAATCCCGCGCGATGGCCTGAAAGGTGGTTTTGGCGCGAAACATGCGCGGCGCCCAATCGGCCTTGGGATAGGCGTAACCGAGCGCGCCAAACAACGGCCGACGCAGCCCCAGCGGCATCGCATCGCGCATGCGCTGCTCCATCATGTGGAGACGGTAGCGGCGATAGCCCCCAAAGCTCTCATCGCCACCATCGCCCGACAAGGCGACGGTGACATGCTTGCGCGCGAGTTCGCACACCCGGTAGGTCGGGATGGCGGAGCTATCGGCGTAGGGCTCGTCGTAGAGCGCGGAGAGCTTGTCGATCAGGTCGAAATCGTCGGACATGACGGTTTCGGTGTGGTGGTTGGTGTGGTAGCGATCGGCCACCATCTTGGCAAACTCGGATTCGTTGAAGGCCGGGTCGTCGAAGCCGATCGAGCAGGTATTGACCGGCCCGGACGACAGGTCCGCCATGGTCGCCACCACGGCGCTCGAATCCACCCCACCAGAAAGGAATGCGCCCAGCGGCACTTCGGAAATCATGCGCAGGCGAATCGATTCGTGAAGCCGCTCATTGAGCTCGGCCACGGCATCATCCAGGCTGATCGGGTTGTCGAGCGTAAAGCGGACATCCCAATACGGCCGACTCGCCGGGATCGGCTGGCCGCGCCGGAGGGTTAACGTATGACCGGGATCGAGCTTGGCTGCGCCCTTGAAAATCGTGCGTGGCTCCGCCGCATAACCCAACGCAAAATACTCTTCGACCGCCAGCGGATCGATGCGTCGATCCAGCCCGGGATGCGCCATCAGCACTTTGAGCTCTGAGCCAAAAGCAAAGCTGCCGTCTTTCATCACCCCGTAGAACAAGGGTTTGACGCCGAGTCGATCACGGGCCAGAAACAAGGTTTGCCGGTTACGATCCCACAGCGCGAAGGCAAACATGCCGCGAAAACGCTCGACGCAGGCCTCGCCCCACGCCTCCCACGCATGAACGATGACTTCGGTGTCGCTGTGCGTGCGAAACACATGGCCCAGCGCCTCAAGCTCGGGAACCAACGACTGATAGTTGTAGATCTCACCGTTGAAGACCACTGCGACAGAGTGATCTTCGTTGAACAGCGGTTGTTGACCGGTTGCCAGGTCGATGATCGACAAACGGCGGTGCGCGAGCGCAACGCCCGGCTCAAAGTGATAACCACCTTCGTCCGGACCGCGATGGTATTGCACGTCGCTCATGCGCGTGACGAGGTCTCGCGAAAAATCCCGACGTCCTTCCAGATCAAACAGACCGGCAATGCCGCACATAGATTGCTTCTCAGGTTCTTGAATTCATCTCGGACCCCACCACAACGGTTCGGGCCAGCGTTTGATCGTACAGGGCCAAGTAGCGATCTACCATCGCTTCAAGGCTAAACTGCGTCACGGCACGTGCGCGCGCCGCATGAGACATCTGCTGACGTCGCGCCGGATCTTTCGCCATGCTGGACATGGCCTCGGCCAAAGCACTTGGATCGCCCGGCGGCACTAGCCATCCGGTTTCGCCGTCGACCACCAGCTCTTCATTCCCCCCAACCCGGGTCGCAATCACGGGCAAACCACATGCCATCGCTTCCAACAAGGTGTTTGAAATGCCTTCCGCCTGCGATGGTAAAACGAAGCAGTCGAGCGCGGCCATGATCGCCGGCACATCATCCCGCGCACCAGCCAACCACACGACATCCTTCAACCCGGCCGCGGCGATCTGCGCTTCAACTTCGGCACGGAGCGGACCATCACCCACCAGCACCAAGCGTGCCGCGAGTGCCTCAGCACTACCCGCCGCACGCCACGCGGCGAACGCACGCACCAGATTGAGCTGATCCTTGACCGCCTGAAGGCGCCCGACCGTACCGAAAAACAGGCCACCACCGCTCAAAAATTCCGACGGAGCGTCCGGCAACTCGGTACGCTCTGCCCGCACCAAAAAGCGCATCACATCGACACCGTTACAGATCCGTGTCACCCGAGCAGCCGCAATGCCAACACCTTGGGTCAAATATGACGAGAGCTGCGCTGACAAGGCGATGTACTGTGTCACGAATGGCGAATGAAGCCTCCGCAGAAGACGATATTTCCGCGACGCACCGCCTGGGTCTGACGTATCCCAGCCATGCTCGCCATGGATGCGCACCGGCACCCGAGCAATCCAGGCAGGCAACGTCATTTCAAGCGCCGCCAGATTGCGTGTGTGCACAATGGCCGGATTGAGCTTTCGCAACAACCGATACATCGCCCCGAAAAGCTTGAAACCATGCCCCGGAGGTTTGTGAAGAGAGATGAACTCAACATCGGGACGAGTCACTCGCTTGATGAAATCGCTGTCACAGTCCGACAGCGCGATCACCACATGGCGATATCGACCAATCGGCATGCGATTGATGAGATTGACGACACCGTTCTCCAGGCCACCGATACGAAAGCTGTAGAGCACATGCGCCACAAGCGGCGGAGCAGCCACCTCCGTCATCAATCCTTTGCCTCAAAAACGGCATCAATCGCGTGCCCGATCTGCCCGTGGTTCTCCTCAAGAAACGCCACCGCAAGCTTGCGAGCTTCAGCCTTGTCATCCCCGGGAACGGCAATGACGAGATGCGCACCATCATCCCGACCCAGACTCAATCGACGCAAGGCAATACGGAAGGTGGCGAGATAATCGTTACCTTCAACATGCTCACCAATCCGATACCAATGCCAGATATTCAGCGCACCGGCCGGACCAATCAGGCGCGCATAGTTTGTCTGACCGACAGGCATGGCATCGTCAGCCTCTTCGACAATCCGCCAAGTCTTTCTCTCAGGCCGGAGCTGATTTGACCAGGCCACCATTTCATGTCCCGGCGCCTGATCCGCATAGAGCGCGACGTACAGACTGACAACATCACTGTCTCGGCGATAAACGGTGCCGGACTCACCGCGAAAGCCGTGATAATCGGGGCGAAATACCTGAGTATCAGGATCGACGTCCCAGCCCTCAGCGAGTGCCGGCGGGCTCATGCCTAGCTGAAGATCGCTGTTGGTCGGGCGAACCATAGCACCGGCCCAGGCTGTCATGGCAAGCAAAAGAACAACCACGACTACGCCCAGCAGAACAGTTGCACGCGGGGTCCCAGTCTGACCCTTCCAGCCGTGGACTTGCTGGACCTCATCCGGATCGACCCAACGATTGCCAATCCAGAACATGACCATGATCACCACCCCAAAAAACACCCAGCCATAGATCAGGTGGTCGACCCCCACGGCAAGTTCGTTATTGCTGAGGTATCCGATCAGCACAATCATGTAGGCACGAAACCAATTGGCGATGACCGGCACGAGCAGCGCAACCACGATAAACATGGCTCGCTTGATCAAGCTGCGATAGCTAAGGTAAGCGTAGAGCGTGCCGACCATGAACGACGCAATCAGATAACGAATGCCGCTGCAGGCCTCTACGACCGACCAACGGCCGTTTGGCACAACAAAATAGTGTCCTTCCTGGAACACAGGCACGCCCGTCAGACGCAATGCGCGAACGGTAAATTCGGCCGTGTAATCCATCATCGTCGGCACCAGGAAATCCCCCGCCGGCGCCATGAAAAACAAGAACAGCATGGGGAATGCGATTACACGAAAAAACCGGTGCCCAACGCACAGCCAGACCAGCAGCACAAGAACAGCAGTGGCTGCCAAATGCTCAACACTTGCAATACTGAATGCGACCCCGGCACACCAAATCACAATGGCCACAACCAGCGGCAACAGCATCGACCAGGCCGGTTGAGGTGCGACAGCGTTCAATGGCCCCCGACGCGTCCAGATCAGGTAGGCCGAAATCGGCAACACCACCATGCCATGTGCAAAGGTGCCTGATCGCATCCACAGTTCCGCCATATCGCGAAAACTCGGCCAGAACGCAAGCAACCAACCCAGCAGCAGGATCAGTAGCAATCCAAGATTATGCGCAAGCATTCCGCGCTCACCCGGCTCGTTCTCTTTTACGTCGATGGGCATGGAATCGGTTGTCATTGAATTCGTCAAGCGGTCAAACATTGGGAAACGGCAGACAGGTGGGCTGGCCAAGCATAAGCGTTCAAGATCAAATCACGTGCTCGCTGCCCCATGTCGCGTGCCTTTGGCTCAAGGCAGCGTTCAATGGCGGCCACGTAGTCGCCCGGCGTCTCGGCCTCCTCATGGGTCAGGCCGACCATGCCACGCAAGCCAGTTGCGGACGCATTGGAGACAACCACGGGTCGAGCCATTGCCATGGCCTCCAACACCTTGTTTTGGATACCTCTTGCCACACGCAGCGGGGCCACAACAACATCGGCATGATGCACATAGGGTCTGACGTCTGGCACCGTGCCGGTCACGTGAACATTTTCGAGCGCGTCGAGCGCCCTGACCGACGGCGCCGGGTTCATTCCGACAACGTGAAAGTGCGCCATTGGATGACGCGCCCGAACGAGCGGCAACACCTCGTTGGCGAACCAGCAAGCAGCATCAATATTGGGCCAGTAGTCCATGGCGCCGGCAAACACCAGATGGGGGCCGGCCGCTTCGTATGGAGAAACACCCCCATTGACGGGAGAAAAGAACTCCGCATCCACACCGTTTTCGACCACCAATGTTTTGCCGCCCAACTGCGGAACACCCTGTAAGAAGAGGTCTGTCTCCGCGCGAGTGACAAAACTGGCGTAATCTGCCCGTTCGGCCCAGCGCTGTTCGAAGCGACCAAGCAAACGCCCTTCCCTGCGGTACAACCATGACATCGGCCACCGGCGAGACTCGCTGTATTGGGTCCACTTGGCCGAATCGACATCACAAAAATCGATAAAGGTGCGGTCGAGATGAACGCCTTCCAGATACTGAGCCATCGCACCGCTGAACACCACGGCCTGCCGAATACCCTGGGTCTCCACCGTATCGCGCACCCAGCTCGACAAGGCGCGATCACGATAATAAGGAATGGTGAGTGCTTCGCCACCAAACAAGCCGGTCAAGCTCTTGATGCGCCCGACAACCGGATTGAGCCGCCCCACATGCGCAGAGGCACACCACTGGTCAAGCGCTGGCACATGCTGCCAGTCGTCAGGATGATCAACAAATGTCCCAAGGTGCACCTCGAAATGCTCTGCGAGATGCTTCAGCAGGTGAAACGACCGCAGCTTATCGCCCTTGTTGGGCGGGTACGGAATGCGATGGACCAGATAGAGCAGTGGCGGTTTGTCCATGCTCAGCCCAGGTTCCGCACGATGTAGGGGCCGAGTGCATTGGCCACGGGCAAGGGCAAGCGCTTCCACATCGCAATGAAGGCGCGGTACTTGGGATTCATGGGATTGTTTTGCGGCACGGCGTCACGCTTGTACAAGCGGTATTCGTAAGACAAAGGTTGCGGCTCAAACCCCCAGTTCTTTTTAAAACTGTAGGGGCCGGTGCCGATCTTGCTGCGCCCGTAGTCGAAGAGGCGCGCGCCACGGGCACAGGCTTGCTGCATGAGGGCCCAGTATTTGAAATCATTGGCCGCGAGGCTCCGCGCAGCCAGGTCGTCGCCGGCATAGTACGGCAAGACTTCATCTCGGAAGTAGAAGCTGAGGACGCTCGACAGTGTCTTGCCCTCAGGGCTCGTCACCGTCAGCACTTCACATTTCTCACCAAAGACATCCTGAAGCGAGGCAAAGAAGCGCTTGGGTAGCGCGGGCGTGCCATGGCGACGGACGTTGTCGGCGTAGAGCGCGAAAAACCGCTCTACGTCGGGGTCAATGTGGCTCACGAGGCCATTTTTGATGCCTTTTCTCACCATCGCCCGCTGCTTGCGGGGCACAGCGGCGAGGTTCGCTTCGACATCGGGGTCTAGCGTCTTGCGAAAAGTGACGTACAGATCCTGTCGCGGCCAGTCGGTGTGGCGGGCGACCAGATTACGATACTCGAGGTGCTGAACACCCCGCGCCAGCGCGATGCGCTCGGCCTCGGCTTCCAGCAGGGGCACCGCAGTGGCCTCGCCAACGACCCCGCCGTAGACGCAAAACGGCAGCGATGTCAGTGAATGGCCAAACAGGCGGCTCTGCACTTCGGCCAGCGGCAAAACGGCGACAATCTCGCCGCCTCGGCGCGCATAGAGAAAATGGGTGCGATGACCGAACACGTCCTCCATCAGCCCCTGCCAGGCGGCCTGATGAAAAAACGTGGCGTCGGGGCACTTGAACACGAAGGCGTCCCATGCAGCGTGGTCACTCTCGGTCAAATGGTGAATCGTTAGATCGGGGTGTGACATGACATTCCGTAATCGAGGGCTTACGCCGCGTCGAGGAAGACCTCGTCCATGCGTCCCCAGGAAAAATCGGACATCAACTGGCGCAGTCTGCCCTCGGTGCGTGACAAATTGACGTAGTGGCGAAAGCGGGTCTTCAAGGTCGTTCCCTGCACCACCGGTTGGCCCGGATCGACCTCCCAGGGATGGAAGTAGAACATCGCTGAGCGCCGCTCTTGCTCATTGACCCGACGGATCAACCACCGCGATGCCGAATACGGCAGCAGGCGAAAATAGCCACCACCGCCGGCCGGCAGATTGCGCCCAAGGTAGCGAACGGTGGTGATCGGCATCTCGATCAGACCGCTCTCAAGCCGATACGGAAAGCGCGGTGCATTCGGAACACCGTAGTGATCGTGCTTGACCAGATAGACGCTGGAGCTATACAGGTAGCCGGCCTCGGCAATGCGGTCATGCGCCCAGGGGTTGCTCTCACCAATCGAAAAACTCGGCGCGCGGTAGCCCTTGACTTCGGTGCCGGCAATATCCTCCAGTACCGATTTTGCGAGGCGAATATCCGCACCGAAAGCGTCCGGTGTTTGATCGCTCGCCCGCTGATGGGCATAGCCATGACTGGCCACTTCATGCCCTTCCATGGCGATCAGACGCACCAGATGCGGATAGCGCTCGGCGATCCAGCCCAAGGTAAAAAAGGTGCCCTTGGCGCCATATTCGTGAAGCAAGGACAGGATCAGATCCACATTGCGCTCAACACGGCACGGGACGGTATCCCACTGCCGGCGCGGAAAATGCGGCGCGAGGGCGGAGACCTGGAAGTAGTCCTCCACGTCGATGGTCAGCGCGTTGACGATACTCATGCAGGCAACCCGGCCATCGCCAGCGCTTCGCGCTCGGCCAACCAAGCGGACAAATGGGCCGCGATGCGCTCTGCCGCACATCCGTCCCAACCTTCGGGAATTCGGCCGCCCTTCCCGCCACCGGCGAGAATGGCATCAACGCCGTCGATGATCGCGCTTGCGTCACCTGCGACGATGGTATTGGTGCCTTCGGTGACCGTAATCGGACGTTCGGTGCTTTCCCGCATGGTCAGGCATGGCACGCCGAGCGCGGTTGTTTCTTCCTGAATGCCGCCGGAGTCGGTCAACACAAGACGTGCGCTGGCCATCAGACCCAGCATTTCGAGATAGCCCTGCGGCGGCAGCACGAGAAAACCCGGCGCGTCGAGCAGTGCAGACAGGCCATGCGCCTCGATATTCTTGCGGGTTCGCGGGTGCAATGCGAACACCAGCGGCAGTTTCTGACTGACCACATGCAAAGTTTCGATCAGACGGCGCAACATGACCGGATCGTCTACATTGGACGGACGATGCAAGGTCACCACGCCGAAGCCGGCGCGGATACGCTGCGGATCCAGCCCTGCCTGCGCCACCAGGGCCTCGGGCGCGACAGCCTTCTTCTGGTTGGCCATCAGGGTGTCGATCATGACGTTGCCGACAAACACCGCCCGTGCGGGATCAATCCCCTCCCGCGCCAGGTTGTCATGCGCCGAGCGCTCGGTGGTATAGAGAATGTCAGAGATCTGGTCGGTGAGGACACGATTGACCTCCTCAGGCATGCGCCGATCACCACTGCGCAATCCGGCCTCGACATGGATCACCGGCACGTGACGCTTGGCCGCAACAAGCGCACAGGCAAGCGTTGAATTCACGTCGCCCACCACCAGCACGGCGCGCGCACCATGGGCTTCGATCACGGGTTCAAATCGCTTCATCACCTCGGCGGTCTGCACCGCGTGCGAGGCGGAGCCCACTTCCAGGTTGATATCCGCGCGCGGCAGTTCCAGATCGGTGAACAGTCGATCATTCATCGCCGCATCATAGTGTTGGCCGGTATGCACCAACAGCGTTGGAATCGCGGGAGAATGCGCCGCAAAGGCGCGCATGATCGGCGCCATTTTCATGTAATTGGGGCGAGCACCAACAATGCAGATCACCGGGGGGACAACAGACTCAGTCATTTAGCGGCTTCGTCCTTGTCGTTGTGCTCAGTCGAGGCCGAAACAATCTGGCTCATCAGCGCCAGCGTGGTGGACATCGTCCGCTCCAATTGCGCCAGACGCGCCTCGATTCTCGCGGCGTCAAACCCGGCCGCCAGTTGGGCGAACTGCTGGGCGATTGCCGGATCGACGTTCAGCTTGTCCATGTCAAACGACGGTAGCGCCGCCGGCGCGGCAACGCTGGACAATGGTGCGAGACGCGCCGTACCGCTGCCCCGGCCACTGCGCTGCTCTTCTTTCATTTCCGCGAGGACTTCGTCCACCTCGGATTCACCGAGCGAGCGTTTCTCGAGCAGGAAACCCGCCAGCATCAGTCGATCGCATAAAGTGTTGATTCGGCGAGGCACGCCGCCCGACGCCCGAAAAATCGATGGGAAAATCGCATTGTCAAAATGCGGGTCGTCTTTCCAGCCAACATGCTTCAGGCGGTGCTCGACATAGGCGCGAGTCTCTTCCATATCCAGCGGACCGAGGTGGTAAGACGCAATGACGCGCTGGCGAAGCTGCTGCATTTCGGGGCTCTGCATGATGTCCCGGAATTCGGGCTGGCCCACCAAAAAGCTCTGGAGCAGTGCATGCTCTTCAAGCTGGAAATTCGACAACATGCGAAGCTCTTCGACCGCGCGCGGTGTCAGGTTCTGAGCCTCATCAACAATCAGCAGCGCCCGCTTGCCGGCTGCCGTGACCGAAACAAGAAACGTCTCGATCGCAAGCAGCAGCCCGGCTTTGTCCAGCCCCTTGCTTGGCACGCCAAACGCCGCGGCGACCAACTGCAGAATATCGTTCGCATCGATTTGCGTACTGACCAACTGGGCGGCCACCACTTTGTTCGAATCAAGCTTTTGCAGCAGGCTACGGACCAGCGTGGTCTTGCCCGCGCCAATCTCACCCGTAATGACGATAAAGCCTTCATTCTGGTGCAAGCCATATTCCAGATAGGCCATGGCGCGGCGATGGCCGCGGCTGCCGTAGAAGAAAGCCGGATCAGGATTGAGCTGAAACGGTTTCCCGCTCAGCCGGTAGAAATTCTCATACATGACTTAGAACCGTACGCCCAGCGTCGCTGTCAGCGCGTTTTCGGTGAATGAGGTGCTGCCGTCGGACTTCTGGTGCCGATAGATCAGCCCCCCGGTCGATTTCGGACCGAGTTTTCGGGAAACACCCAGATTGAGTGTTGTGCGTTTGTTGTCCTGCGTGGTCGCTTGCACGTTGTTGCGCCCCACCGACGCAGTGAGCGTTGAAAACGCCGACAATTTGTGATTCAAGGACACGATCACGCCGCTATCGCGAATCTGGTCGTTGTTGAAGAAATCATCCGTCGCCGAAACGATGAGGTTCTGAGCGACGCGGCTACGTTCAGTACGATAGACCGAAAATGTCAGCGAATTACGCACGCCCGACAGGGTGAAATCACCCCTTAGATTACGGCTGACATACTGCGCATTGGTGATAAAGCCCAACTGTAAACCGGAGCCCGTAATGCCCGATTGAGCCAACAGCAACCGAGCCGCCGCATCGCGCTGGACCGGGTTCGGGATCTGTGTCGCTAGGCTGTCGTAAATCAGACGGTAGTAATAGTCATCAAGCGACTCCGACACCAACTCTTCAGCCGAAGTGTAGTCACGCACATAGCTTAATCGCCAGCTACTGCGGGAGCCGCGATGCGAAACCTTGACATCATAGCCGCGACCAAACAGACGCTTCTCCGTAAAGGCGGTGACCGAGGTCCGGGTAGTCGGGTACCAATCAAAGCCGACACCGTGCGTACTGCCCTCTTCGGTACGGCCGGCATTGTAATTGTTTGACTCGCGGCCGACCGACGCACGGAGAATAAACTGAGGCGTAATCGTATAGCTCAGTCCCACGCGACCGTTCTGCCGGGAAGCCTCTGTATCGCTATCGCGATAGTGCGTATCGACCTTGTCGTAGGAGGCCGACCAGCCGAGGGGCCCGAAGGCCTCGCCATCCTGCAACGCACCTGAAAAGGTATCGGTTCGCCGATTGCTCACCGTGCCACTACCGCCACTCAGCCATTGGCTCTTGTAGCCTAATCGCCCCTTGGCGGAATTGCCGAACGCGAACTCGAGACGTGGCCCCAGGTTGAAGGAACGCACCTCGTTGTCTTCGCTGGTGTTCAAGGGGTCGTCACCTGAACGCCCGCTGAAGAGCGACTGATTCGTTCGGCTGACCGAAGCGCCCATATCGACAAACAGCAGCTGCTCGATGGCCTCGATTTCTCCCCGGCCCCGCAAGGCCAGGAAGGTCGAGTTGCGATCATCAGAGTTGGCGTAGAGCACGTTGCGCAATGACGCGTCCAGGTTGCCGTTGATCCGGCCCGAGGCCCGCCGTACGTTGATGGCCGGCGACACCTCCACCAGGAAATCGCTCTTCCCGTCGGCCGACGTATCAACGTTGTCCGTAAAGGTCATCCGCGTGTTTACGCTCGGCGTAATTAGCACCGTCGATTGCGCCCATGCACTCCCCGCCAGCGTGCACAACAGCGCAACAAGGCTTCGCTTCACCACGCGACGAGTATCAGGCTGCTTTATCATCTTCCGGCTCTTGCCCATATCCGTAGCCATATCCGTAATAGCCCCCCGGCCCTTGGACGGTCGATTTATTCAACAGCATCATTTTGATCGGACACGCCTCGATCGTTGCCAGCGCCTGCTTCAGCGCTGCGTGCGTCGTACGCTCGGCCTCAACCACCACCACGATCTGCCCCATGTGCGTTGCCAGGACGCGCGACTCAGTGGTCACCAGCAAGGGCGGCGAATCAAAAATAATAATCCGATCGGAATAGCGACTGGCCATCTCATCCAGCAAGCGGTTCATCCCTTCACTGGCAAGCAGTTCAGTCGCCCGCTGCGTGGCCGTACCCGCCGGCAGAATACGAAGCTTTTCGATATTGGTTCGCAGAATAACGTCCGGCAGATCGAGCGTCCCGTCGACCAGCACATCCATCAAGCCACGCTCCTGCGGCAGGCCCATCTGTTTGAGAATCGAGGGTTTGGAGACATCAGCATCGACCAGCAACACCGAGTGATCGAGTTCCATCGCCATGCTCATGGCCAGATTCAAGGCTGTAAAGCTCTTGCCCTCACCCGGCAATGCACTGGTGACCATGATCAGGTTCCCCTTCGCGACGCGACTCGTCCCTCTCATTGAGGACGCGTTCCGCAGCAAGGGACGCTTGATCACACGATACTCTTCCGAGATCGAAGTGCGCTGTTGATCTGGCGTCACAAATCCCATATGGGCAAGCCGGTCAAGATCAATATTCACCTCTCGACTGACCGGCTCCGCCTCTGGCGCATGGATTTCCACCCGCGAACGCTCTTGAAGCGGGACGGCCTCAACGACCGGCTTAACCGGCTCAACCGGCTCAACCGGCTCAACCGGCACAGATGCTGGCGTAATAACCGGGGCGTCTTGCCCCGCCTGCTTCAACTGCCCAAGCCGTTCAACAGCTTTTTCAATAAGACTCATGTCACGACCTTCACGAAAGTTTCAGCATGGCGATGGCCACTGTCAGCACGCCAAATGCGCCAACATAACCTCCAACACCGCCAAAGAAGGCCAGATTGAGACGCTGCCGCCGGCGCTTACGCACCGGATCAGCGGTCGCACTGACCGTGCCGAGCAAGGGCAAGCCTGAGATTTCGCGCAAATCCCGCCCATCCAGGAATGTCGGTCGCATCTGGCTGAGAATGAACGTAAATGCCAGACCAAACAACAAGGCCGCGCCCCCGCCCAGCGGCATCAGCAGGATGCGATTGGGCGCTGACGGCTTGAGCGGTACGCTCGGTGGATCGATCAGGCGGAACTCGGCCATGCCCGACGACGACTCCATCTCCACTGACATGTTGGCCGATTCACGGCGACTGACCAAAGTTTCGTAGTTTTTCTTGTTGATCTCGTAATCGCGGTTCAACTGGGCCAACTCCGCCTCAACCTGCGGCAGCAGCTTGGCTGACTCCTGCAAGCGAACCTGGCGGCCTTCAAATTCGGCCACCCGCGCTCTGAGCGACGCGACATTGGCGGCAGCGTCGGCCAGCGCGAGCTTCATTTGCTGATAGACCGGATTGGAGTTCACGTCGCCATAGCCACCGCCTTCGTTGCGGCGAGCAGCCACTTCGACCTTTTTCTGCTCTTTCAGTTGCTCGATGATACGACGAGTCCCAATCACGTCCGGATGCGCTTCGGTGTAACGCTGAAGCAAACCATCCAGATTTTTTTCCAACGCATCAACACGACCGTCAATCTCGGGGATAGACACCTTGCGCTCGACGGTATTCTCCGGCAAAAGCACGGGCTCTTCACCGGTGAGCTGACGCTGCAGCGCGTCTCGAGAATTTTCCGCTTCGCGCAAAGCGAGGCGCGCCGCCGCCAGTTGAGCAGCAACCTCCCCAACCTGGGTGAGGTAATCCTTGCCGCCCCCCATCAAGTGCATGTTTTTGATTCTGAAGTCCTTGAGCCGGTTTTCCGCCTCATCCAACCGCTGCTCATAAGTCTTGATCTGCTCCTCGATGAATCGACGAGCAGAATCCGTATCCTTGCGCTTATCGCCGAGGCCGGACTCCACAAAAATAGACACCAGAGACTGCACGACACGCTTGGCGCGATCAGGCTGCGTGTCCTCATACGAGAGGGTGAAGAGATTGTCCCGCCCCGTACCCTTGATCTGCAGCGTTTTGTTCAACTCAACAATCAATTCTTCGCGCTGCTTGTTGGTCTTGACCGTCAGGTCAAGATCGGCCATGCGAATCAGCTTCTCGATGTTCGGGCGGCTGATCAACGTCCGCGAAAGAATGGTGATCTGTTGATCCACGTTCGGCTGAACCGCCAAACCTGACATCAGTGGCTTCAACACCGACTGCGTATCAACAAAAATCCGCGCCGATGATTCATAACGGTCGGGCAGCATATAGATGGCACCCGCAGCAATGGCGCCGACCAGCCAGGCCGCAGCCAAGCCCCACCAGCGATATAGCCACATGCCGCGCAGGTACGCGACGAGTTGTCGGAGGACGTCTTCCATAGATTCAATTCTGCTTCTGTGTACGCCGGCCGCCATCGCGGCGGCCGGTCAGTTCGGAACGGAGATCAGAACCAGCTTTGCGGAATGATCAGAACATCGCCGGGACGCATCTCAACGTTAGCCGACACATCGCCGCGCTTGAGCAAATCCGACAAGCGAACGCTGTACTGCTTGTTTCCCTCGCCAGTGCGCAGGATCGACGCTTTGTTGCCATCAGCAAACTCGGTCATGCCACCCACTGCAATCATCACATCGAGCGCAGTCATCTTTTGGCGATACGGCAGGATCATCGGCTTGGCCGCTTCGCCAACCACGCGAATCTGCTCGCTATACGGGCCAACAAAACTGGTCACGATCACCGTAACGACCGGCTCGCGAATGTACTTTTCCAGCGCCTTCTCGATGTCACGCCCAAGCGTGCTGGCATCCTTTCCCATCGCCTGCAGGTCTTCAACCAGCGGCGTGGTGATCTTTCCGTCCGGACGTACCGGCACAGACATCGACAACTCCGGATTGCGCCACACAACGATATTGACCGTATCACCCGGTCCGATCACATAGCTGTACTCCGAATCAGCGGCCACAGCGGGCGCTGGCGGAAAACTGTTGCTGGCGCACCCCGACAGCATTACGAGCGAAGCGAGAGCAACGCTGAAGAGCCCCAGCATGGTTCGCATGAGCTTCATTTCCAACCCCTCCAATGTCATTGTGTCGGCAGTGGCTTCCGACATTCCATCGGAATCCTAGCGACGCCGGGCACGGTCCAAAAGGAACAATTACACAAACGCTTACAGCCTTCCCCCGCGAGAATGACTAAAGTACGATGCAATACACGCCGCGCAGCTCAGTCCATTGGCATTATTTGGCTGAGCGCACCGCGACCTGGCATGACACATTCCGCTGCAACTGATCGGTCATCAGAGGGTCACCAAGTGAGTACATTCGAAGCAAGTCAATCCAACAACCCGAGGTTGCAAGCAGCTTATCACGCTATTCCACGAAGAAACGTGACAAACGATTCGGGCGCGCTCCACTCGCTTGGCATCCCTCCCGCAGATGATCGGGACAGCCGTGAATTCGTACTTTCGCGCAGCGATTTTCAGATTCGCCTGGGCAATGGCGCCGACGGCCAGCGAAGCAATGTCAGCATGCTGATTCAACGGATGTATGCATGGCGCGGCCTGCTCACGCACGCCCCATCGCGCATTGACGACCAGCCCAACCAGCTGACGCTGATTGCCTCACGCGGAACCACCATGTTCGGCACCCTGACCCTGAAGCTGGATTCAGACGAAGGCCTGCTGGCGGATGAGTTGTACTCGAAAGAAATCAGCGCCGCACGAAAGGCCGGCGCCAAAGTATGCGAACTGACTCGACTCGCCATCGACCCGGCCTTCAACTCAAAAGAAGTCCTCGCCTCGATCTTTCACCTGGCCTACATCTTCGGCCGGCTGATCCATAACAAAACTGACCTGTTCATTGAGGTCAATCCTCGCCATGTGGCCTTCTACCGGCGCATGCTCGGTTTCCGGATCGCGGGAGAAGAACGCATCTGCCCCCGGGTAAATGCGCCGGCAGTACTCCTGCACCTCCCTCTAAGCTACGTCGACGAACAGGTCGATCGCCAAGCGGGGCGCCCAGATTCTGGCGCTCGAAGCCTTTACTCCTACTTCTTCAATGACAACGAACAGCGCGGCCTGCTCAAGCGCCTGCAGGCCGACCCTTCGCTGATTGCCCTGTAAGGGCGCGATCACTCAGGAACAAAACCCGAGCGCACCGCCCCGCTCAGAACGCGCGCCGCACCTCAACATAGGCGCGATCACTGCGGTCGAACCGACCGAACACCCCTTGCTCCGAACCACCAAACACGTCGAGACCGGCCGTGCCGCGCCAATTGGCGTCCATCTGCCACACGACTTTTGGCCGCAACATGTAACCGCCGCCGTTCAAGCTCGACACCAACAACATCTCCACCTCCAGATCGTCACCAAACTGGCGATTCACCAGCAGCGTCGCGCCCTCCTCGCTCTTGTCCCACACCAGGCCCTCGCGATGATTCAAATAGCGCCGCGCGTAGTACTGGGTGTTCACACGCCACCGCTGCCCGACGGGTACATCCACACCGACCACGTAGTCCAGCGTATCTGATGCCACCAATCCATTCGGTGCCGCGAGATCGGTCGTATTGAACTGTCGCCCCCCGGTATGAACGGCCTCGCCCTTGAGCACAAAATCTCCCATATCCTTGGAGAACGTCGCTCCAAACTGGTTGATTCGGTCATGACGGGCCTCGAACGTCAAAGGCGCGAGCGATGTGCGATAAAAGGTCGGCGCGGTATCGGTGCTTCGATAGAAAAACCCGGAGACATCCCACCCATTGAGCAACGCCGACAACCGCGCACCCCAATTCATGTTGCCCAGTCGTTGATCGGGACGATCCTCACCCTCAAACTGCGCACCATCGGCAGCAAAAGGATAGAAATCGCCCCCCGGCTTTCCGATGTTGTCGACCGTGGCAACCGGTATCCAAAGCAGCTCACCATGCCATCCGTCGCCAAAATACTCCGCACGTGCGGCCCACTGCGGAATCCGCATCTGGTCAAACTCGGGGAGAAAGAACTCGCGGGTATCTCTCGCAGACACCACGTCAGCAAAGAACAGACCGACCATCTCACCCCAGACGACATGTTGCCGCCCCAGGCGGTAGTCCCACTTGCCCGCGGAGATATCGAGATACGCTTCGCGAATCGTCGCTTCACTGCGCTGATCACGGCGAACCGCAGAGGGATAGACATCCGACTCGATATCCGGCGCGGCATCCGCGTCAAATCGCCCCGAGAGCTTCCACTTCACCGTCTCGCTCAGCCGCCCACTGCTCTCGAGATTCAAGCGTGCGCGCAGCTTGGACCAGTGCGACGGCGAGTTATACGCTCGCGCAGCGGAAAACTCGGCAAACCCATGCAAACCACCACCGCTGTCAGCGGGCCTGGCCACATCGAGCAAATCATCCAGATCGCCAGCGGCCAGCGCACAGCCCGTGACCGCTGCCAGGCCGAGGCCGACACCCAAACGCCATCGATTCATCAATTTCTCCCTAAATTTCCGGATCTTCTTCGTCTTGCGCCCGACGATCCTGGACAAACATCCACCCATCGGACTGTCGCATCCCCAGCGCCTTGATTTCACCATCCTCAATGCGCACCAAACGGTCAGCCATATTCATCACGCGCCGATCATGAGTCGAAAACACAAACGTGGTTCCCGACTCCCGATTGATCTGCTTCATCAACTTCAGAATGCTCTCACCGGTTTTACGATCCAGGTTCGCAGTCGGTTCATCCGCCAGCACGATCTTGGAGTGCGTGGCCAGCGCCCGCGCAATCGCCACCCGCTGGCGCTGACCACCCGACAGTTGATTCGGCCGGTGCGAGGCATACTTGCGCAAGCCCACCATGGACAGGTAGTGCTTGACCCGTTCCTGACGCTCCGCCTTGGAGAGTTCAGGAAACTGCAGCAGCGGGTACTCGACGTTCTCTTCCGCCGACAGCACGGGCATCAAATTGAAGGTCTGGAAGATGAAACCGATCGTTCGCGCACGCAAATCCGCCAGATCATCGGGGCTCTGTCCGGACACATCCTGCCCGTTGATCAGTACACGACCACTCGAAGGGGTGTCGATACAACCGATAATATTCAGTACTGTCGACTTCCCACTTCCAGACGGCCCGGCAATGGCCAGAAAAACGCCTGGCTCAATGGACAAAGTCACGTCGCGCAGCGCCGTCACGGTTTGATCGCCCAAGCGATAACGCTTGGAGACATTTTCGACCTGAACTATCGCCATTTCGTTGCCGTAATAGAAGTGACACTGCCACAAGGATAGCACTCATGACACAGCCATTTCGACTTCGTCGTACGGTCCTGCGCATCGCCGTTTTATCGGCGCTCATGCCCCTCAGCGGATTGACAAGCGCAGCGGACGCGCCCGACGCCAACGCCCTGCTTGCCAGCACCGATGCGATCCGCTTCCCGCAGGAAAGCTTCCAGGTCGACATTGACATCGAAAGCCGCCAAAACGACGGCGAAGGCGCCGACCATCATCGCTACCGCGTGCTCTCAAAGGGGCGCGAAGACACCGTAGTCCTGACCATGGAGCCCGCCAGCGAGCGCGGCCAGATCCTGCTCATGAAACAACGGGATCTGTGGATATTCATGCCCTCCGTCTCTCAGCCCGTTCGCCTGTCTCTGGCGCAACGGCTCACCGGCCAGGTCGCCAACGGCGATCTCGCCCGCGCGAACTTCACCGGTGACTACACCGCGAAATACCTGCGTGAAGAAGCCATGGAAGGGAAAGCGGCGCATGTGCTTGAACTGACCGCCGTCGATGACGGCGTCACCTATGCCAAGGTTGAGTACTGGATTGACGCTGCCACGACACGCCCAATCAAGGCTGCGTTCTACGCGATTTCGGGTCGGCTGCTGAAAACCTGCGAATACATGGACTACAAAGAGATGGCCGGCGCCATTCGCCCCACCCGCCTCGTCATGACCGATGCGCTCAAGGCAGGCAACGTGTCCGTCATGAGCTACAGCGCGATGAACCCCCGGCCACTGCCGGACAAGCTATTCACCAAAGAGTATTTGAAGAAACTGAACTGAAAGCACCAAAACAAAGCGCCGCATAGCGCGGCGCTTGTAAAGAAAAAGGCACCCGAAGGTGCCTTTTTCAACTTTCAGATCGACGAATCGATTAGAAAGCGTGACGGATGCCAAGGCCCAGAGCGTTGGAGCTCTTGCCATCTTGCTTGGCCAGCGCGCCCAGACCGACGTTGTCGTCGTTCGTGGTGCGGTTCACACCGACGTAAGCGATGGTGCGCTTCGACAGGTTGTGGGTGTAGGCCACGGTGAACGAACGGCTGTCCGAATCCTGCGCATCTTCGTTGCGGGCACCGTAAGCAACGTGGATGTTGCCCATGCCGACCGGAACGATACCGCCGATCTGATACACCTTCACGTCGCTGTCATTCGCATCGACGCTAGCGGTCTGGTAGGAACCGACCAGCTTGAAGCCGCCGAAGTCGTAAGCAGCACCGAGGTAGTGCTCTTTGTGGTCGTCGCCAAGGGTCGAGTCGCCAGCGTTGATGTAGATGTAATCAACGTTCAGCGGGCCGTTGGCGTAGTTCAGGCCCAGACCGACTTTGTCATCGGTGTTGCGGTTCGGGTTCTTTGCCTTGTCGTCAGCTTCGGTCGAACCGAAGCTATAGATCACCTGGCCGCTGAAACCACCGAATTTCTTCGACTGGTAGTTGACCGAGTTGTCCCAGCGAGCGTCCGAACCGGCGTCGACCTGAAGACCACCGCCCGTCAGAATGGCTGCGGGATCCAGGGCACCAGCGGCGACGGCGTCATTGCGGAAAGCATAGTAACCCGGCGAGTACTGACGACCCAGACCGATGAAACCGAAGCCGCCTTCCAGACCAACCCAAGCTTGACGGTGGAATTCTTTGGAGGAAGCCGGGGAAGCGTCGTCGGAGTTGAAGCCCTGCTCCAGCACGAACTTGGCCTTCAGGCCGTTACCCAGGTCTTCTTCGCCCTTGAAGCCGATGCGCGGGCCGTTCAGCACGCCGTTAGCAACGCCCGAGAACTTGGCGTCACCAGCTTTACCAACACCAACGAAGGTGTCGATGATGCCGTAAACGGTAACGTTGGACTGAGCGAAGGCCGGAGCGGCGATCATGCCGGCGATGGCCAGGGCGATCAGTTTCTTCTGCATGGATTTCTCCTAAGATTGTGTAGTTGAATCCCGGGGGTGGCCCGGGCCCGACTGACCTCTCAAGCCGAGAAGTTGTGGCAATTTTGCAAACCTTCGCGTCTTGCCGCAAGCACCCTGACTAAATACCGCCACATCTCGGCGCTGTTTGTTGCTTTTGCGCAACATCCGCCCCATCAGCCAACGCCGTCGACGACCTCCTGGCATTTGACGGGCCCCGCCAGGGCGGGTTTCAACCCGTCAGGTCGGCTGATGCCGACCCTACACAGCACCCGGCGTTCGCAGCCACTAGAACGCCACGGCAATCGCGAAATGCAGCCGCAACGTCCGGTCGTCATGCCCATAGGCAAGATCAACCGCCAGCGGCCCGGCCGGGCTGCGCCAGCGGGCACCAAGACCGTAGCCCGCCTTGAAGCGAAAGGTCTCGCGCTCATCGGTGGCATTGCCTGCGTCGACAAACCCTGCGATACCCCAGGTGTTGTCGAGCCAATGCACGTATTCGGCGCTCACCGCTGCCATATAGCGCCCACCCACGGTAGCGCTCCCTTCCGTCACGCCCAGGCTTTGATAGGCGTAGCCACGCACGCTCTGGGCGCCGCCGGTGCGGAACAGGAAGTCCTGAGGGATGTCATCGCGACTCGGCGCGAGTGTGATGCCACCATCGGCTCGCAGAATAAACACATCGCGCTCACCCACCGGTTGATAGCGCACAAGCCGACCGGCCAAGCGGAGAAAGTTCTGGTCGGACAAGGCCGCCTTGGCGCCGCCGCCGATCTGCCCGCTCAGGACAAAGCCCTCACGCGGATCGAGCAGGTTATCGACCTTGCGCCAGGTCCATGTCCAGTTAAGCGACAGCGCCTTGCGGTTCGACTCCTCAACGCCTTCGGGCGCATAGGTTTCACGCTGGAGCTTGAGCGCGAGATGCGTTTCGATGTCATCGCGCTGGTGTTTGCGCGCAATACCGATCGCACTATTGGTGATTTTCAGGCCCTGGGTATCGCTGCGTTCGGTCAAGGCGCCGAAGCTATCCTGACGCCCGCCGCGCTCGGGCGGGAGAAACACATCGGCATAGGCCAGCTGTTCGCGCTGCTGCAAACGCAAGCCTGTAGTCAGAATCCACCCCCGGCCGAGGAGGTTCGCATTACGGTAAGACGCTTCGGTGCGATAGCCGTTGTTACTACTGAAACCAACGCCCAGCCCGACCCGCTTGGGCGGCGCCTCTACCACACTGACCTGAATCGGCACTTGCTCGGGCGACACATCGCGCGTGGCGACATTGACAACAACCGACGAAAAATAAGCGGTTGACTGCAGCACGCGCTGGAACTCAAGCAGGCGATCCAGATCATAGGGGTCGCCCGGCTCAATCAGGTTGTAACGGGACACCAAGTCGGACGGATAGTCTTGAAGCCCTTCGATATTGAGCGACCCCATCGTAAACGCCGGGCCAGAATCGATCGTCACCGCCAGGCGCACCCGGGCGGTCTCCGGATCCACCTCGGCACGGGTCTTCACCAAACGGGCGGCGGCAAAATCCCGATACGCGACCGCATCCAGCAAATGCCCTTTAGCGCCGTCCCAATCCGCTTGTCGAAACGACGCGCCAACCGGCAGTTGCCAGGATTGCTTGAGTTGATCTCGTCGATCGGCATGGGCCGGGTCAGCAAGCGCACCCGAAAACGCGATGTCCACCACCGAAATTTCGGCGCGCGGCCCAAGTATCACCTTGACTTCCATTGGTGAGCGACTGTCCCCAACCCGCGATACGGTCGGGGTGAAATACCCCTCGGTGGCCAGCAAGGCTTCAACTTCTTTACGGGTTCGTCTAATCAGCGCCTGCCGCTCCCGGTCATCGGCTGCATTAGGCAAGGCGTCCTCACGCAAGGTGCTCAGATGCGCGGTCAATAGATCGCGGACGGCCTCCGGCGCATCTAGTGCAATGGGTGCGGCAGCGTAGCTGACGGCGGAAAAACACCAACAAAGCCCAAGCACCCAGCGACACACGGGTCGAAAGATCATAGTCATGGCGCCATTGTAGAACGTCGCCCAATTGCAAAGGACCGACGCAAAAAAAAGCGGCCCGAAGGCCGCCTCTTTACCGGGAACTGCCACGGACTTATTGCACCGTTTCCATCACGGTCCATTCACCGCCTTTGACCTGATACAGCGTGATACCGCCGGACTTGAGGTCACCCTTTTCGTCATAAGCGATATTGCTGGAGGTGATACCGGCAAACTGAATCGCCGCCAGCTTTGGCAGATAGGCACTCGGTTCGGCCGACCCAGCCTGCTTCATGGCCTCAATCATGGCGCGGGTCGCGTCATAGGCGTAGGGCGAATAAATCTCCACGTCTGAGTTGAACTTGGCCTTGTAGCGCGCGGCGTAGTCGGTGCCACCCGGCATTTGCTCAAGCGGAACACCGGCCAGCGAGGCAATGGCACCTTCGGCGGCTTCGCCGCCCAGGCTCACGAAGGTCGGCGACTTGACCATCTCGCCGCCCATGAACTTGGCTTCGATCCCCAACTGCTTGATCTGCTTGACCATCGGGCCGGCCTGCGCATCAGCGCCGCCGTAGTAGATCAGGTCAGGCGCGGTGCCTTTGATGTTGGTCAGGATGGCGGAGAAGTCGGTGGCCTTGTCATTGGTGAACTCGCGCTTGACGATTTCACCGCCAGCGGCCTTGACGGCTTTCTCGAACTCGTCGGCCAGACCCTGACCATAAGCGGTGCGGTCGTCGATGATGGCGACTTTCTTGGCCTGCAGCTTCTCAACCGCAAACTTGCCGGCCACCGAGCCCTGCTGGGTGTCGGAGGTCATGGCGCGGAAGGTGGTCTTGTAGCCCTGAGCGGTATACACCGGCGAGGTCGCCATGGCGATCTGCGGAATGCCGGCATCAGAGTAAACCTTGGACGCGGGGATCGAGGTGCCCGAGTTGAAGTGACCAATCATGCCGTTGATACCTTCATCGACCAGCTTCTGGGCCACAGAGGTACCGGTCTTCGGGTCGGCCATGTCGTCTTCGGACATCAGCTCAAAACGCACCGGCTTGTCGCCGAACATCGGCTTGCTCGCGTTGGCCTCGTCCACTGCCAGCACGACGCCGTTCTGCATTTCCTTGCCGTAGTGCGCCTGGGGGCCGGTCAAGGGCGCGGCAAAACCGAGCTTCACGACCATTTCCGCGACCGGGGCCGGTGCGGCGGGTGCTGTAGCGGTTGCCGGTGCCTTGGCCTCTTCCTTGCCGCAGGCACTGACCAGGGCTGCTGCTACTGCCAGCGCCGACAGCTTGAGAATCATTCTACGTTCCACGGGGTCGTCTCCTTGTTTTGTCGTGGTTCAGTACAAACGGCCATGGGCGCCGTGTTGGTGCCCTTCCGTCTCATCATGGATGCTTGGGCCATGTCCCAGTTCCGGGCCATGACAGCCCGTGCATTCGTGTGCAGCAGTCAGCATATCGCTGCCGCATATCAATTGGAAATCGCCATCAAACTCGCGTTGCCGCCCGCGGCGGCGGTGTTGATGCTGACCGTACGCTCAATCACCAAGCGGGTCAGATCATAGGCAACCGACGGGCACAGCAGTGACACGATGGGACCGGGCCGGCCGGCCAATTGGCGACGCAGGTCGTCGGCAAGCGCCGCGTCGCCATCGAACAGCAGCACCTCGAAAGGCGCGGCCATGACATCGGCCACCACACTCACCCGCTCGCGCACCGGCGCGGGCAAAGCGTTGACCATCGTCTCCAGCCCCGGCCGCGCGGCCAGCGCAATCCGGCTGCCCGTGGCCAGCGTGGCGGCAATCTGATGCAGCCAGGCGGCGTTGGTCTCGGCCACGCCGGCCAGTTGCGTGCGCGGCAGGAAGCGCATCCGGTTGTCTTCACCGGTCGGGCCGGTCATCACCAACTCGCGCCCGGCCATGCTGGCTTGGCGATAGGCGTCGAAGTGATCGAGAAGCAACACCACTTCATCACCGCGGATGAACGCCCGCGCCGGGCCATCCAGCCACTCGGCAAACGCCGTCAGCACCGGATCGGCGATCGGCGCCAGCGCGGCGGCCTCATGCGGCGCAGCGGCGCCGCGCACCAAGCGGTGCAGATACAGCGGGCCGCCCGCTTTCGGGCCGGTGCCCGAGAGCCCCTCGCCGCCGAAGGGCTGCACGCCCACCACGGCGCCGATGATGTTGCGGTTGATATAGATATTGCCCACATGCGCCCGGCTGGCCACAAAGGCGATGGTCTCGTCGATGCGTGAATGCACCCCCAGTGTCAGGCCGTAGCCGGTGTCATTGATCGCATCGACCAGCACACCCAGATCCTGGGCACGGTAGCGCAACACATGCAGCACCGGGCCAAACACTTCGCGCTTGAGGCTGGCCAGCGAGGTGATCTCAATCAGTGTCGGCGCCATGAAAGTGCCGGCGGAGCACGCCTCGGGCAACGGCATGGCCGAGCATTCGTAGCGATCACGCATCGACGCCACATGGGCTTCGAGCTGCTCACGCGCCGCGGCATCGATCACCGGGCCGATGTCGTTGCGGACATCTTCGGGCGAGCCGATCCGCAACTCCGACACCGCGCCTTTGAGCATGCCAATGGTGCGATCGTAGATTTCATCTTGCAGACACAGCACACGCAGCGCCGAGCAGCGCTGACCGGCGGAATCGTAGCTGGAGGCAATCACATCGGCGACGACCTGCTCGGGCAAGGCGGTGGAATCGACGATCAGCGCGTTCTGCCCGCCAGTCTCGGCAATCAGCGGAATGTCACCGCCGCGTTGAGCCAGCGTGCGTTGAATCAGGCGTGCCACTTCGGTCGAGCCGGTGAACATCACGCCGCAAGTGCGCGCATCGGCCACCAAGGCCGAACCGACCACCTCGCCGGTACCCGGCAAGAACTGCAAGGCAGCCACCGGCACGCCCGCCGCATGGAGCAGCGCCACGACTTTGGCGGCAACCAGCGGCGTTTGCTCGGCGGGCTTGGCCAGCACCGGGTTGCCAGCGGCCAAGGCTGCGGCCACCTGACCGGTGAAGATGGCGAGCGGGAAATTCCAGGGGCTGATGCACACCACCGGACCGAGCGCCGGATGCGCCACGGGGTCAAAATGATCCGCTGCCTGACGACCGTAGTAGCGGCAGAAATCGACCGCCTCGCGGATCTCGGCAATCGCGTTGGCGTAGGTTTTTCCCGCCTCACGCACGAGCAACGCAATCAGTGCTGGAGCGTCGGCCTCCATGGCATCGGCGGCGGCAAACAACATGACGGCGCGCTGTGGGGCCGGGGTGGCGGCCCATTCGGGCGCAACGTCGGCAGCGGCCGCCAACGCAGCCTGCACCGTGGCGGCATCCGCCTCGATGACCGTGCCGACCACATCATCGCGACGCGCCGGGTTGGTCACGTTCTGTGGGGCCCCCTCCACTGCCGCACCGACTACCATGGGCTGCACATTGACGGGGGTGCCACGCGATGCCTCCAGCGCCGCGGCAAGACGCGCTCGGACGGCCTCGCTGGAAAGATCGAAACCGACCGAATTCAACCGTGCGGCACCGTACAGGTCCCGCGGCAGCGCAATCGCCGGATGCGGCGCACCGGCCAGACGCTCGGCGACCTCGATCGGATCGGCAATCAGTTCTTCAACGGGTACGTTTTCGTCGACGATGCGGTTCACAAAACTGGAATTGGCGCCGTTTTCGAGCAGACGTCGAACCAGATAGGCGAGCAGAGTTTCGTGACTGCCAACCGGCGCGTAGATGCGTACCAGACGGCCCATCTTGCCGGAACCGACGACCTGGTCGTACAAGGTTTCACCCATGCCGTGCAGGCACTGGAACTCATAGTCGCCGACATGGTAGTTGCCTTCCGCCATGTGATACACCGCCGCTAACGTGTGAGCGTTGTGAGTGGCAAACTGCGGATACACCACGTCGCGCGCGGCCAGCAGTTTGCGGGCGCAGGCCAGGTAGGACACATCAGTGTACACCTTGCGGGTATAGACGGGGTAGCCCGGCAGACCGTCGATCTGCGCACGCTTGATCTCGCTGTCCCAATAGGCGCCTTTGACCAGACGGATCATCAGCCGGTGACCGCTGCGACGGGCCAGATCGATGATGAAGTCGAGCACGGCAGGCGCACGCTTCTGGTACGCCTGCACAACAAAGCCGATGCCGTCCCAACCGGCCAGATCGGGATCGAGCGCGAGGGCTTCGAGCAAATCCAGCGAGGCGTCGAGGCGGTCGGCCTCTTCGGCGTCGATATTCAGACCGATGTTGTAGCCCTTGGCAAGCAGGCACAGGGCTTTCAGGCGGGGCAGCAGCTCGCGCATGAAACGGTCGCGCTGCGCCCACACATAGCGCGGATGCAGCGCCGAGAGCTTGACCGAGATGCCGTTGCCGTCGACCACGCCGCGCTGGCCGGCGTCCTGGCCGATGGCATGGATGGCGGTTTCGTAGTCGCGGGTGTAGCGCTCGGCGTCGGCGGCGGTCATGGCCGCTTCGCCGAGCATGTCGAAGGAGTAGCGGTAGCCGCGCTTCTCGCAGGCCTTGGCGCGCTCGATGGCTTCGTCGATGTCCTGCCCGGTCACAAACTGCTCGCCGAGCATGCGCATCGCCAGGTCCATGCCCTTGCGAATCAAGGGTTCGCCACCACGTGCGACGATCCGGTTCAGTGCCGCACCGAGGCGCTTGTCGCTGTTGGTGGACACCAGACGCCCGGTCACCAGCAAGCCCCAGGTTGCGGCGTTGACGAACAGCGACGGGCTTTGGCCGATGTGCGCGCGCCAGTCACCACGGGCGATCTTGTCGCGAATCAGCCTGTCGGCGGTGGCGCGGTCGGGCACGCGCAGCAGCGCTTCGGCCAGACACATCAAGGCCACGCCCTCCTGACTGGAGAGCGAGAACTCCTTCATCAGTGCGTCCACACCGCTCGAGCGGCTGCGTTTCTCGCGCAAGCCCACCACCAACTTGCGGGCCAGCGCATGAATCTGCGCACCCAATTTGGCGTCTGTCCGGGCCGCCGCCACCAACATCGGCACACAATCCGGCTCAGGCGTCCGGTAAGCCGCATCAATTGCCAGACGCAGGTCGCCGCGATCTTCCGGCGTCAGCGCCGCCGCTTCGCGGCTTTGGGGTGACAGGGCCATGCAAGACTCCTTTGGACCGGTTTCGCCATTGCGATGCCCGGCGTGACACGGGTTGGGGGTGCAAACGGACGACGGCACACGACCATCAAGCCCCGCAGTCTAAGGACTCCCGAGCCGCAGGTAAATCAAGCCAGGGGCATGTCTGAACGTCTTGGCAACCCTGTTCCACCGGCGCACCAAGAAGGAAAAATTCGCCCTCGGCGACACCACACGGAGGCGGGGCACGCAAAAAAAAACCGCGGCCAAATCGGGCCGCGGTGGGTGGTCGCTGAGTGCGTGAAATTACGCTTCGGCGTGGTAGCGAGAGACCCGCTCAACCTCATTTCTCGAGCCCAGAATCACCGGCACACGCTGGTGGAGCTTGTGCGGCTGAATATCCATAATGCGCTCGTGGCCCGTGGTCGCCGCGCCGCCCGCCTGCTCGACAATCATTGCCATCGGGTTGGCTTCGTACATCAGGCGCAGCTTGCCGCCCTGCGCGCGGCATTTGTCATCCACCGGATACATGAACACACCACCGCGGGTGAGAATGCGGTGTACATCAGCCACCATGGAGGCGACCCAACGCATATTGAAATCGCGCCCACGCGGACCATTCTTGCCTTCCTGCATTTCGCTGACGTAGCGCTTGATCGGCGCCTCCCAGAAGCGTGCATTAGAGGCGTTGATCGCGAACTCCTGGGTGTCGACCGGCACCGTCATAAACGGGTGGGTATAGACGAAGCTGCCCATCTCGCGATCAAGCGTGAAGCCATGCACGCCATCACCCACGGTGAGGATCAACTGCGTGGATGGGCCGTACAGCGCGTAGCCCGCCGCCACCTGCTCGCGGCCAGCCTGCAAGAAATCGGCCTCTACCGGCTCGACGCAGCCCTCGGGGCAACGCAGCACCGAGAAGATGGTGCCGACGGAAATGTTCACATCAATGTTGGACGAGCCATCGAGCGGATCAAACAGCAACAGGTAGCCGCCCTTGGGGAACTCACGCGGGATCGGGCGCACATCCTCAACCTCTTCAGAGGCCATGCCGGCCAGGTGACCGCCCCACTCGTTAGCCTGGATCAGGATCTCGTTCGCGATCACATCGAGCTTCTTTTGCGCCTCGCCCTGCACATTGTCCGAGCCCGCTTCGCCCAACACGCCGGCCAGCGCGCCTTTGGAGACATTGACGCTGATTGCCTTGACCGCCCGAGCCACCACTTCGATCAGCAGGCGCAAATCGGCGGTCGTGCGCCCGGCGCGCTGTTGTTCGATGAGGAACTGGGTGAGCGAAATTCGTTGCATGGAACAGACTCCAAGGGGGTTCATGTGTCGTGACTGGCGAATTATCCCGTTTTCGGCGCTTCACTGCACGTTGGCGGTATCATTCCGGCTCACTTCCGGCGCCAGCGCCGGTGCCAATTCTCCAAAAGCACACACGATTCCCCGAATGCACGTCATGGTTCTGGGCGCCGGTCTCGCCGGCGTCACCTCCGCCTGGTATCTGAACAAAGCCGGCTTCGACGTGACCGTTGTCGAGCGCCAGAGCGCGCCGGCGATGGAGACCAGTTTCGCTAACGGCGGGCAGATTTCGGTGAGCCATCCCGAACCTTGGGCCAACCCCTCGGCACCAATGACCGTGCTGCGCTGGCTAGGCGACGACGCGGCGCCGCTGCGCTTCCGACCACGGGCCGACTGGCGCCAATGGCTCTGGAGTGCTGCGTTTCTGCGCGAATGCCTGCCTTGGCGAACCGACCGCAACACCGCGGCCATCGCCGCCCTCGCCCGCTACAGCCGCGAGCAGCTGCAGCACTTGCGTGACGACAGCGGAATCGACTATCGCCACCAGAAAAAGGGCATTCTGCATTTGTTTTTCGGCGCCCGCGAAGCCGACGAACCCCTCAAACGCGCCAAGGCATTGGCGCACCTTGGCATTCATGCCGAAGCCTGCGACCAGGCGCGCTGCATCGCGATTGAACCCGCACTCGGGCAACTGCCGGTCGCGCCGACCGGCGCGCTCTATGCGCCCGACGATGAGTCCGGTGATGCCCATGGTTTCACCGTGGCGCTCACGCACGCATTACAGACCAAAGGGGTGACGTTTCGTTACGACACGACCATCGAGCACATCCGTCACGAAGGTGGGCGCGTCACCGGCGTTGAAGTTGCTACCACCGGCGGCCAGACCGAACGCCTCGAAGCCAACGCCTATGTGATCTGCCTCGGCAGTTACAGCCCCTTGGTGGTAGCGCCGCTGGGCGAATATCTGCCGGTCTATCCGGTCAAGGGGTATTCAGTCACGCTGCCGGTGATCGACCCCACCCTTTGCCCCGAAGTCAGCCTCACCGACGAGGCGCGACGCATCGTCTGTTCGCGCTTTGACGATCAGTTTCGGGTGGCCGGAACGGCCGAACTCAATGGTTACGATCTGAAAATCGACGCGGCGCGTTGCCGTAATCTGCTCGACTGGGTTGGCCAGAACTTTCCGGGCGCAACCGATTTGTCGGCTGCCGAACCCTGGTGCGGGCTGCGCCCCTCGACACCGAGCAATCGCCCGCTGATCGGCAAGGGCAAGATGATCAATCTGTACTACAACACCGGCCACGGATCGCTCGGCTGGACGCTGGCTTGCGGCTCGGCAGCGGCGCTGGCCGACTTGATGTCAGGTACGCCACCGGTACCGGCCTTTCCTTTTCTCGCGGCGCGCTTCGACTAGGGCGTTTGCCCTCAATCCGCTTTTGCCGTACTGCAACTGACATCTGCCAGCGCTGCGGGATTGCCGATCTCGCCGGTCTCGAAATTAAAGCCCAAAGTTTGAAGATGGAAGGCCAGTGCGGCATCCATCCCGGTCGCGTGCGTTTCAAACCAGGCCGGCAACTCTTCCACCAAACGACGCCCCAACGCGAGATCGCCCTTGGCGACACGCTTGCGCACGTCATTGACAACGGCCAGCACACGGTCGTGCTCGGCCCGGTGACACCCCGGGAAATTCACCTTATCCATCCAGGCATTTTCCTGGTCGAAGTGGGCAACAGTGTGCGCTACAAACGCGTCCAGGCGGTCCAGAAATTCGGCATCGTCGGCCTGAACCATCGCATTGTAGCAATCGACGAATTCACGATGGGTGTCGTCCATCGGGGCGAGCCCAAGCTCAAGATTGTCGGTCCATTCCATGATTGCCATAACGCGCTCCGGGGTGAGTCCTGACCTTGTTTATAGCGAAGGCACGACAGCAAAGAGGTGACGCATGTCAATCTCACGCTGCCGTCCGGCAGGCGGCGACACGGTATGCATTCAGATTTATTTAATAACCTTGAGGTGGCTGCGCCCGGCGGCGGGTTTGTCTCCCCCACCAGTAGGCGGCGTGGGCTCATCGGCGGTGTTCGGCACATCGGCGTCGGACGCCCCGGCATAGGTTTCGGCCTCGAAACCCATCCCGTGACCATTTTCCTGGGCATAGACGGCGACGACGTTGCTGACCGGAATGCGCACCCACTGCGCCACGCCACCAAAGCGAGCTTGAAACTGGATGATGTCATTCCCCAAGTCGAGCTGATGTGTCGCGTCAGTGCTTACGTCGAGCACGATCTGCCCGTCTTGTGCCGTTCCGGGCGGAATACGCACATGTTCATCGACCACCGCCGCAATATGCGGGGTCAGTCCCTGATCGGTGCACCACGCGTGGATCGCGCGAATCAAGTAGGGTTTTGTAGAGACGTCTGACATTCCATTTCCTGCAGCTCGGCTGCGGGTCTGGCGAAGATTTCACCATCCCCGCAGCGTCAAATCAACGGCGCATGACCTTTTCGGACGGGGTCAGCGAATCGATAAAGCCCTGACGGCTGAACACACGCTCGGAATACTTCATGAGCGGTGCGGCCGCTTTTGGCAGATCGATGCCGTAGTGCTCCAGACGCCACAACAGCGGCGCAACGGCCACGTCGAGCATCGAGAAGTCATCACCGAGCATGAACTTCTGATTGGCAAACATCGGTGCCAACTGGGTCAGCTGCTCACGCACCTGAGCCCGCACCTTGTCGGCGCCTTTCTGGTTCTTTTCCAGCAGATCGATACCGGCGAACAGTTCCTGCTCAAACGTGTGCAGAAACTGACGCGCGCGGGCACGCATGATCGGATCAGGCGGCATCAGCTGCGGGTGCGGAAAACGCTCATCAATATACTCATTGATGATGTTGGCCTCATGTAAAACGAGGTCGCGATCGACCAGCACGGGCACACGGTTGTACGGGTTGATCACGGCAATATCTTCAGGCTTGTGATCGAGATCGACATCGATCACCTGAAAATCCATACCTTTTTCAAAGAGCACAATCCGGCAACGGTGGCTAAAAGGGTCCGTCGTTCCGGAATACAAATTCATCATGACAGTAACAGCTCCATGAATGCTCAACGCCGCATGCCAAAAGGCATACGGCGCCAATGATCACCGGTGACCGCCAACATGGCGGTCAGCCGATCAGTGAATATCTTTCCAGAAGTTCTTCTTGAGCAGGTAGCTCAGGACGAACAAACCAGCCAGAAATAGAAGAACGAAGGTGCCGATGTTCTTGCGGCTTTCCGCCATCGGCTCACCCATCCAGACCATGAAGGACACGAGGTCGGCAACCGTCTTGTCGTACTCCGCAGCCGTTTGCGTACCCGGCTTGCTCAGTTCGAGCGAGACTTCCTTGTGCATGCCGCCGTGACCGTCATCCTTTTCTTCAATATGGGCCACCTGATCGCCCTGCAGTTCCCACAACACATGGGGCATGCCGACGTTTTCGAAGACCTTGTTGTTCCAGCCAGTGGGCCGGCTCGGATCACGGTAGAACTGGCGCAGATAGGTGTAGAGCCAATCCGCACCGCTGCCGTCGCCCGACGCACGTGCCCGGGCAACCAGGGTCAGATCCGGCGGCGGCGCACCAAACCAGAGCTTGCCGTTGTCCCGCGTCATGGCGATCTTCATCTGCTCACCGATCTTGTCGGCGGTAAACAGCAGGTTGTCCTTGATCAGATCTTCGGACAGTCCGATATCCTTGAGGCGGTTGTAACGCACAAAGCTGGCGGCGTGGCAGTTGAGGCAGTAGTTCACAAACACCTTGGCGCCATTTTGCAAGGCGGCCGGGTCAGTGCTGACCGGCGCCTTGTCCAGATGCAGCGCTGCACCTGCGGCCATGGCCACAACTGGCGCAAACAGAGCAGCCGCCAACAGGCGCTTTACGAATTTCATTGCACGCGTTTTCATCAGGAAGTCACCCTTTCCGGTTCGGCTTTGCATTTATCCATCTTGCTGTAGAACGGCATCAGCAGGAAGAACGCGAAGTACAGCACCGAGCAGATCTGCGTCGTACGGTCCTTGATGCCACCGTTGTCAGGCGGCTGAACGCCCAGATAGCCAAGAATGAAGAAGATGATCACAAAGAGCACCAGCGCCGTCTTGAAGATCGGACCTTTGTAGCGGATCGACTTGACCGGGCTACGATCGAGCCACGGCAGGAAGGCGAAGATCACCACCCCGGCGCCCATGGCAATCACGCCCCAGAACTTGGCGTCCAGACCGAACAGCGGATAGGTCACGGCGCGCAGCAACGAGTAGAACGGCGTGAAGTACCACACCGGCGCGATGTGCGGCGGCGTCACCAGCGGATCGGCCGGCAGGAAGTTGTTGTACTCAAGGAAGTACCCGCCGCCCTCAGGGGCGAAGAACAGCACAGCCGAGAACACGAACAGGAAGCCGACCACACCGACGATGTCCTTCACCGTGTAGTACGGGTGGAAGGGGATGCCGTCGAGCGGAATACCGTTGGCGTCTTTCTTCTTCTTGATTTCGACACCGTCAGGGTTGTTGGAGCCGACTTCGTGCAGCGCCACGATGTGGGCGAGCACCAGACCGATCAACACCAGCGGCACGGCAATGACGTGGAAAGAAAAGAAGCGGTTCAGGGTGGCGTCCGAGACGACGAAGTCGCCACGAATGACCAGCGCCAGGTCCGGGCCGATCACGGGGATGGCCGAGAACAGGTTCACGATCACCTGTGCGCCCCAGAACGACATCTGCCCCCAAGGCAGCAGATAGCCCATGAAGGCTTCCGCCATCAGCGCGAGGAAAATGCCCACGCCGAACAGCCAGATCAGTTCCCGCGGCTTCCGGTAGGAACCGTAGAGCATCCCGCGGAACATGTGCAGATACACCACGACGAAGAACGCGGAAGCGCCCGTCGAGTGCATGTAGCGGATCAACCAGCCGCCCGGCACATCACGCATGATGTACTCGACCGCCGCAAACGCCACCGGCACGCCAGAGGCATTGAGTGAGGCGTCCGGCTTGTAGTGCATGACCAGGAAGATGCCGGTCACGATCTGGATCACCAGCACCATCAGCGCCAGTGAACCGAAGAAGTACCAGAAGTTGAAGTTCTTCGGTGCGTAGTACTCGGACAAATGCGCCTTCCAGGTCGACGTCAGCGGAAAACGCTCGTCAACCCAGTTCAGCAGAGCTTGAGATTTCGTCGTCATGAGTTATGCCGTCCCATCTTCGCCAATCAGGATCTTGGTGTCCGCCAGGTACTTGTGCGGCGGAATGTCCAGGTTCGTCGGGGCCGGCTTGCCGGCGTACACCCGAGCGGCCAGGTCGAAGGTCGAACCGTGGCAGGGGCACAGGAAGCCGCCCGGCCAGGCATCGCCCAGGCCACTTTCGGCGCCAATCTTGAACTTCTGGGACGGAGAACAGCCCAGGTGCGTACAGATGCCGATGGTAACCAGGAATTCGGGCTTGATCGAACGCGCCTTGTTCTTGGCATACTCGGGCTGAACTGACTTGTCCGACGCCGGATCGGCCAACTGATCATCCAGCTTGTCCAAGGTCGCCAGCATCTCTTCGGTGCGACGCAGAATCCAGACCGGCTTGCCTTGCCACTCGACCGTCATCATCTCGCCCGGCGCCAGCTTGCTGACGTCGGCCTCGACCGGCGCACCCGCTGCCTTGGCGCGCTCCGACGGTGTCAGGCTTGCCACAAACGGAACGGCTGTTGCCGCCGCTGCCGCGCCACCTGCGACCGACGTGGCCAGCAACAACTGCCGACGGCCACTGTCCATCTTTTCCTCAACGCTCATGAGCCCATTCCCCGCAAAAAGGAAGCAAAAATGCTAGATACAAAAACCGCGAGAGTATAACGAATATGGCAGCGCGAAAAAACCCCGATCTTTCAAAAACTTTTATAATCAAACGCTTACAACGAAAGTCGGAAGCGTTTTTTGATACAAATCAGGCCCAACACGCCAAAAATGCTGCGCAACAACATCGCAGCTGGCTAATTTTCCATCCGAGAATCCGTCTCGCCCGCTCAAACCACACCTTTCTGACGAAGCTGACTGATCGCCACCTCGTCCAAACCCAAGCCCTTCAATACGCTATCGGTATGCGCCCCCAGGGCCGGGCCGATCCATTCCGTCGCCCCGGGCGTTGCCGTCAGTTTCGGCACCACGCTGGGGATCGCCAGCGATTCGCCACCGGGCAAACCCACCCGTTCGATCATTTGTCGCGCCAGATACTGCGGGTCCGCAAACATGTCGGCCACGGAGTAGATGTTTGAGACGGGCACATCGGCCGCCTTGAGCGTCTCGAGGACGACCTGTCCGTCATGCCGACCGACCCAGTCGTCGATGACACCGTAGATTTCAGCCGCGCGGGCATCACGCCCCGCGTTGTCCGCCAGCGCCGCATCGTCCGCCAGATCCGGCCGACCGACAGCGCGCATCAGACGCTTGAAAATGGCGTCGCCATTGCCGCCGACGATGATGTGCTTGCCGTCGCGCGCGGTGTGCGTGTTCGACGGCGTAATCCCTGGCATCACATTACCGGTGCGCTCTCGGATGAATCCGTAGTGATCGAACTCCGGCACCATGCTCTCCATCATGGCGAACACGGCCTCGTACAGGGCCACATCGACCACCTGTCCTTGCCCCCCGGCGACCTCGCGATGACGCAGTGCCATCAAGGCACCCAACGCAGCCCACAGCGCAGCGATCGAATCGCCGATCGAGATGCCGGTCTTGAACGGCGGTAGCTCCGGGTCGCCGGTGATGTAGCGCAAGCCGCCCATGGATTCACCAATGGCGCCGAAACCTGGTTGATCGCGATACGGCCCGGTCTGACCAAAGCCCGACAAGCGCACCATCACCAGCCCTGGGTTGTCGGCGTTGAGCACATCCCAGCCCAAACCCAGTTTTTCCATCACACCAGGGCGGAAGTTTTCGACGACGATGTCGGCATTCGCCACCAGTTGACGCGCGATGGCGACACCTTCTGGCGACTTCAGATTGAGCGTCACCGACTGTTTGTTACGTGCCTGCACATACCACCACAGCGAGGTATCGCCATGCAGTTTGCGCCACTTGCGCAAAGGGTCACCGGTGCCCGGCGTCTCAATCTTGATCACCTCGGCGCCAAATTCGGCCAGGATGCGGGTGCAGAATGGGCCCGCAATCAAGGTGCCGAACTCGATCACCCGCACGCCTTGCAGCGGCTTGTCGCTCACGCCCTGCTCGGCCTTGGGTGCATCAGACATGTGCGCTTTCACCTCAGACCGAACGCCGTTCGATCAGCGCCTGGGCGATGGTGCCGATGTCGGTGTGCTCCAGCTCGCCACCCACCGGCACGCCACGCGCGATGCGACTGACCTTCAGGCCGCGCGCGCGCATCAACTCGCCGACGGTATGCGCCGTCACTTCGCCTTCATTGGTGAAATTGGTGGCCAGAATCACTTCTTCAACCTGACCATCGGTGGCCCGCTCGACCAGCTTCTCGAGCTTAAGCTCCCGTGGGCCGATGCCATCGAGCGGCGACATGCGGCCCATGAGCACGTAGTACATGCCCTTGAAGGCATGCGTCTGCTCCATCATGGCCAGATCGGACGGCATCTCGACCACGCACAGCAAGCGCGGATCGCGCTGCGGGTTGGCGCAGCGCTGGCAGATGTCGTCTTCCGTAAAGGTATTGCATCGCGCGCAATGGCGCAGCACCTCAAGCGCCTTGCTCAAGGCGCTCGCCAGCCGCGCCGCACCGCGCTGGTCGCGCTGCAGCATGTGGTAGGCCATGCGCTGGGCCGACTTCGGCCCAACCCCGGGCAGGCAGCGCAAGGCTTCGATGAGGGCATCAAGCGTAGAAGGGGTCATGGGTGGTCGTGTCGTGCCTTTGAAGCGCCGGTGACATGCCGTGCAGGTTGGGTTGAGCAGCGCGAAGCCCAACATGCGGCGTACCGAGTTGGCAGGATGTGTGTTGGGCTTCGCTACGCTCAACCCAAGCTACACCCTCGACAGCCATCGTCAAACTCAGAACGGCATCTTGAAGCCGGGGGGCAGATTCAGCCCGGCCGAGAACCCCGCCATTTTTTCCTGACTGGTGGCATCGACACGGCGCACGGCGTCGTTGACGGCTGCTGCCAGCAAGTCTTCGAGCATTTCGCGATCATCCATTACCGACTCGTCGATCTGAACGCGACGCACATCGTGCTTGCAGGTCATGGTGATCTTGACCATGCCGGCACCGGCCTGGCCCTCGACTTCGATCGACGCCAACTCTTCCTGCGCCTTCTGCATGTTTTCCTGCATCTTCTGGGCCTGTTTCATCAGGCCTGCAATACCGCCCTTCATCATGTTGCTTTCTCCAGTGCAATCCGGTGTGTCACAAGGGGCGTACCGACGCTTCCTGCAAGGTCGCGTCAAAACGCTCGATCATTTCCTGTACGAAAGGGTCCTGTTCCAGCGAGGCAATCGCCTGCGCCTGCCGGGCCTCACGCGTTGCCGCGTCGCGCTGCGCCGGCGTTTCGCCCTCGATGCCGCCGATCTCGATGTTCAGCTTCACGGGGCGATCAAAATGGCGATCAATCTCGGCCTGCAGCCGTTCGAGATTGCCACGGTTCATGGCAATCAGGTGGCGATGCGCTTCGCTCAGCCGCAGGCGAATACTGCCCTCCGCCATACCCAGCCATTCGCAGTGCTGAGCCAACTCACGCACCAGGCCTTTCAGGCCGATCTCTACGATCAGGCCATGCCAGTCGACATCGCCTGAGGGCACGTCGGCGGACGCGCGCTGCGCTGCCACCGGCGCGCTCGCCGGCGCGGCGACCTCAGCGGGCTCACGCTCCGGCGGCTCTGATACGCCGGCATCATCCGACGAGGCGGCATGCGCCTCTTCGGGCAAATCTTCCCAAGGCGGGACATCGCCTCGCGACACGGGCTTAGGCGCCGGTGCGGCGGCAAGCGGTTCAGGCGCGGGCTTTGCCACCGGCGCGACCGCGGCGGGCTTGTCCGCCACGGGCGGCCGAGTCGGCGCTGCGGTTGCGACAGGGGCCGAAACGGGTGCGGCGCCAGGTGTCGAATCAAGCGCAGGCGCAATCGGTCGGGTTGGCGTTCGCGCGGCGAGCGCCGGCACGCTGCCACCACCGCCGGCCAAAGGCGCCGCTTGCGCGGGCCGGAAAGCATGCAGACGCAACAGCGTCATGACAAAACCAGCGGGCTCATCCGGCGCCAGGGGCAGCTCGTCACGACCATGGATCGCGATCTGATAAGCCAGTTGCAGGAATTCGGGGTCGAAGGCATCGACATAGGGCTGCAAACGCGTGCGCTCTACTTCGTCGGCAATCGCACTCGGCGCAAACTGAAACACCGCGATGCGCTGCACCAGCGAGGCCAGCGCCTGCAGCGCGGCATCAAAAGACAGACTGCGCGCATCCATGGCCTCGGCCACGGCCAGCATGGCCGACACGTCGTTGCTGACCAGACCGTCGAGAATTTCAAACAGATGGTCTTCACCCACCGAGCCGAGCATGGCCTGCACGCCGGCTTCTTCGACCTTGCCGGCGCCATGCGCGATGGCCTGATCGAGCAGCGACAGCGCATCGCGCATCGAACCACTGGCGCCTTTGGCAATGTGGCGCAACGCAGGCGGATCAAACGGCACCGCTTCGGTCTCGAGAATGCGCGACAGATGCTCGACGATATGTCCCGGCGGCATCTGCTTGAGATTGAACTGCAGGCAGCGCGACAGCACCGTGACCGGAATCTTCTGCGGATCGGTGGTGGCGAGGATGAACTTGATGTGCTCGGGCGGCTCTTCCAGCGTCTTCAACATGGCATTGAAGGCCGAGTTGGAGAGCATGTGCACTTCGTCGATCACGTACACCTTGAAACGGCCCCGCGTCGGCGCGTATACCGCGTTTTCGAGCAACTGGCGCATCTCGTCGACACGCGTGTTGGTGGCCGCGTCGACCTCCAGCAAATCCACAAACCGCCCGGCGTCGATCTCTTGGCAGGACGAGCACACACCACAAGGCGTGGCGGTCACACCGGTCTCGCAATTGAGCGCCTTGGCGAGGATTCGGGCGATGGTGGTTTTGCCCACGCCGCGCGTCCCGGTAAACAGGTAGGCGTGATGCAAACGCCCGGTTTCGAGCGCGTGCGTCAGCGCCCGAACCACATGCTCCTGCCCCACCAGGGTGTCAAAACCCTTGGGACGCCATTTACGCGCGAGGACCTGATAACTCATGGCGGGATTCTAGCAGAGGCGGCGGTTTCGCCGGCAGTGTCGCAAGGCATTCGAAATAGTCAAAAACTACAACAATAACTATATCAATACATTTTCAATGCTTTACCGGGTGGCACCTCCTGGCAACACGCCAACTCGTGTGCCCGCAGCGCCGCCACGGACCGCCCCACAGATTCTGGCCATACCTGACGGTCGCATCGAGCCCCATCCATCGATCTACAGTCATTTACCTGAGCTATAAGCGACTTAGTTATTTATCGTTGGAAACTATGTCTCGAGTTGGAGACACTGGGGCATCAAGATCATTTTCCGGAGAACGCCATGAGCACCCGCGAGCTTCGTCTCCTGTCCCACACGCTGATGCCGCACCCCCTGCCCCGCCATTGGATCGGCGCGGCCTTGCTTCTTGTCGGCATCGCCATCTACGGCCGCGATCTGTATCAGTTCGCCTCAGGCATGGCCACCGACCCGGTGGTCGGGCGCGCCTTCTCCGGCGGCATGCTGGCCGCCATGGCCACCGCGCTGGGCACACTGCCGGTGCTGTTCGCGCGGCCCTTGTCGGCCCGCACACAGGCAGCGATGCTCGGCTTCGGCGCGGGCGTGATGCTGGCAGCGACCGCGTTCTCGTTGGTGCTGCCGGGGCTGGATGCGGCGCGCGAGATCTGGAACGACCCGTGGATCGCCGGCGGCGTGATGGCCGCCGGCATCGTGGCCGGTGGTGGCGCGCTGCTGTGGCTGGACGGCCGTCTGCCGCATGAGCATTTCCTTAACGGCACCGACGGCGTCGACACCGAGACGCTGGCTCGGGTCTGGCTCTTCGTGTTCGCCATTGCCCTCCACAATCTGCCTGAAGGCTTGGCCATTGGTGTGGCTGCCGCCAAGGATGGCGCCGGTGCCGCTGCGCTGGCCATGGGCATCGCGATCCAGGACATCCCGGAGGGGCTGGTGGTGGCGCTGGCCTTGCGTGGCGCCGGCTACCGGGCCGGCACCGCCGCGTTGGTGGGGGCGGCCTCGGGTCTGGTCGAGCCGGTCGCCGCCGTGCTGGGCGCCAGCCTGATTCAGGTCTCGGCCGTCGCCTTGCCCTGGGGATTGGCGCTGGCGGCTGGCGCCATGTTGCTGGTGGTGAGCCACGAGATCATCCCGGAATCGCATCGCAGCGGCCACGAGGGCGCCGCATCGAAGGGCCTGCTGATCGGCTTCTGCGTGATGATGCTGCTCGACACCGCGCTGGCCTGAACAAGGCAGCGCAAAGAAAACGCCGACCCTCGCGGATCGGCGTTTTTGGTGTTCAGGGTGGCGAGCCTGACCCTCGGCACTTGCAGGGAACGGCTGTGGCTGCTGCCTTCCGGCCCTGACCAGGTTCACCGCGCTGCAATGCGAGGAGACCCGCCACGGACGGCATTGTATCAGCTTCTCCCGGCGGTGGGCGCTGCGTCTATCGCACTGCGTCAATTGCCGGGAGTGGCTCCTTACCTGAGATCGGGGAAGTCGTCCTCGAAGAACTCCATCGCCCCTTTGTCGCCGCGCGCCTCTTCGTGCTTGCGCAATTCGACGCGCCGGATCTTGCCCGAAATGGTCTTCGGCAAATCGGCAAACTCCAGGCGACGGATGCGCTTGTAGGGCGCCAGGTTCTCGCGCGTGAAGGCAAAGATGTCGCGCGCCAACTCAGCGCTCGGGCTCTGGCCTTCGACCAGAATCACGAAGGCCTTGGGCACCGCCAAGCGCACCGGATCGGGGCTGGGCACCACGGCCGCTTCAGCCACCGCCGGGTGCTCAATAAGCACGCTTTCGAGCTCGAAGGGGCTGATCCGGTAGTCGGAGGCCTTGAACACATCATCGGCACGACCAACATAAGTGATGTAGCCCTCGTCGTCGATCTGCGCCACATCGCCGGTGTGATAGAAACCGTCGCGCATCACTTCGGCAGTTTTGGCTTCATCACCGGCGTAGCAAAGCATCAGCCCCATCGGACGGGCCGACAGGTCGAGACAGACTTCACCCTCCTCCGCCGGTTTGCCTTCGCTGTCGATGAGCGCAATCTTGTAGCCCGGCAGCGGGCGCCCCATCGAACCCGGCTTGAGCCGCTGGCCCGGCGGGTTGCCGATCTGGGCAGTGGTTTCGGTCTGGCCAAAACCGTCACGAATGGTGATCCCCCAGGCCTTTTCGACCTGCTCGATCACTTCCGGATTGAGCGGCTCGCCGGCGCCGATCAGCTCGCGCAGCGAGGTCTTGTAGGCGCCCAGATTCTGCTGGATGAGCATGCGCCACACGGTCGGTGGGGCGCACAAGGTGTTGATCTCGTACTTGACCAGCACATCGAGCAGCGCTTTGGCGTCGAAGCGAGTGTAGTTGTAAAGGAAGACCGTGGCGCCAGCATTCCAGGGCGCGAAGAAGCAGCTCCAGGCATGCTTGGCCCAGCCCGGCGAGGAGATGTTCATGTGGCGGTCGCCCGGCTGCAGGCCGATCCAGAACATGGTCGACAAATGACCGATCGGGTAGGACTGATGGCTGTGCTGCACCAGCTTGGGCTTGGAGGTGGTGCCGGAGGTGAAGTACAGCAGCAGCGGATCGGTAACCCGGGTGATGCCATCGGGCGTGAAGTGCGCGTCCGCCGCATCGGCGTCCGCGTACGACAACCAGCCTTCACACGGCGCGCCGACGGCAATGCGAGTAAAGCCGCTCTTGCCATCGAATTTGTCGACATGCGCATGTCCGATCACCGCGTGCCTGACCTGGCCGCGCTCGATCCGGTCATCCAGATCGTCCGGCGTGAGCAGCGTGGTCGCGGGGATCACCACCGCCCCCAGCTTGATAGCGGCCAGCATGGTCTCCCACAGCGGAACCTCGTTGCCGAGCATGATCAGAATGTGATCGCCACGCGATACGCCTTGCGCGCGCAACCAGTTGGCCACTTGATTGGAGCGCGCCGACATCTGCGCAAAGCTGCGCTTCGACTCGCTGCCGTCCTGCTCGACAAGCCATAGCGCCGGCTGGTCGTTGTTTTTGGCCATGGCGTCGAAGTAATCGATGGCCCAGTTGAACTCACTCAACTGCGGCCACTGAAACCCGGCGTAGGCCGTGTCGTAGTCGGTACGGTTGGCCAGCAGAAAATCGCGGGCCTCAAGAAATTTGGCGACAACACTCATCTAGACGTCTCCCTCAACGGTGTATCCGTGGCTGAATCGCCGCACGGCGCCATACGGCACCGTACAGGCAAGAGCGCATTGATACCGTTGACGTCAACGTAATGCAAGCCGAAATCGGCATCGAAGCCGATTAGTTGATTCGCATCAAGCGCGACGCTGCCTTGCGGCCTCAAACAAACAGATGCCGCTGGCCACCGACACATTCAGACTATCGACCGAGCCATACATCGGGATGCGCGCCAGCACATCGCAGGTGTCACGTGTCAGTCGGCGCAGGCCGTCGCCCTCGGCGCCCAGCACCCAGGCGACCGGACCGGTCTGGTCGACGGCGTAGAGGTCTTGCTCGGCCTCCCCCGCCGCACCGATGATCCACACGCCGGCGTCCTGCATCTGGCGCAGCGCGCGCGACAGATTGGTAACCGTCACATAAGGTACCGTGTCGGCCGCGCCGCTGGCGACCTTGATGGCTGTGGCATTGAGGCTGGCCGAGCGATCCTTGGGCGCGATCACCGCCTGTGCGCCGGCCGCATCGGCCGCACGCAGGCACGCCCCCAGATTGTGCGGATCGGTCACGCCGTCGAGCACCAATAGCAGCGCCGGGCCTTCGAGCGTATCGAGGATGTCATCGAGCTGTAGCACCTTGTGACGCGCGTCGACCCGCGCCACCACGCCCTGGTGCACTGCCCCGCCGGCCATGCCGTCAAGACGGCCGGTATCGGTCGGGATCACGCGGACATTTTGCGTCTCGGCCAGCGCGACCAGATCCCGCGCGCGACCATCATTGCGCTGCGCGGCGACATGGATTTCGACCACGCCCTCGGGATCGTTGCGCAGGCGCGAGCGCACCGCATGAAAACCAAAAATGAAGCGGGTCTCGCGCCCGGAGGGATTAGCCACGTCGTTTACCTTTCTTTTGTTTGCCAGCGCCCGCACCGGAAGATGTCTCGGTGACCAGACGAAAATCAATCTTGGTGGTTTCCATATCGACGCGCATCAACTGCACCGTGATGCGGTCCGACAAACGGAAACGCTTGCCGCTACGCTCACCGAGCAACTCGTGACGCGACTCGTCGTAATGGAAATAGTCTTCGCCCAACTCGGAAATGTGCACCAGCCCTTCGATGAACACATTGTCCAGCGCCACGAAGAGGCCGAAGGGTACCACCGAGGACACGCTGCCGGTGAACACCTCGCCGACCCGATCCTGCATGTAGAAACACTTCAGCCAGGACTCGACATCGCGCGAGGCTTCGTCGGCGCGGCGCTCGGTTTGCGAGCAATGCAGACCGATCTGCTCCCAGTCCCCCGGACGGTATTGCTGGCCGGTGAGCACCGCCTTGATCGCGCGGTGCACCAGCAGATCGGGATAGCGGCGGATCGGCGAGGTGAAGTGCGTGTAAGCCTCGTAGGCCAGGCCAAAGTGACCGACGTTGTCCGGGCTGTAAATCGCCTGACGCAAGGAACGCAGCATCACCGTCTGCAACAGCGGCATGTCCGGCCGGTCTTTTACCTTGCTCAGCAAGGCCGCGTAATCCTTGGCCGTGGGGTCATCCCCGCCCCCGAGCTGCAGGCCGAACTCGCCAAGAAAGCTGCGCAACTGTTCGATCTTCTCCGGCTTGGGGCTCTCGTGCACCCGATACAAGGCCGGATGGTGATTGGCCTGCAAAAAGTCCGATGCACACACGTTGGCGGCCAGCATGCACTCCTCAATGACCCGGTGCGCATCGTTGCGCACCTCGGGCACGATGCGGTCGATCTTGCCCTCGTCATTGAAGATCATCCGGGTTTCGGTGGTTTCGAAATCGATGGCGCCGCGCTTCGCACGCGCCTTGAGCAACACACGGAAGAGTTGATCGAGGTTTTCGAGCTGCGGCAGGCGCTCGGCCAGTGCCTCTCGGACCTCGGGGTCTTTTTCATAGAGCGCCGCCGCGACCTGGTTATAGGTCAGCCGGGCGTGCGAAAACATCACCGCCGGGTAGAAGCGGAACTGCTTGACTGCCCCGGTCGGCGAAATGTTCATGTCGCACACCATGCACAAACGGTCGACTTGCGGGTTGAGCGAGCACAGACCATTGGAGAGATTCTCCGGCAACATCGGAATCACGCGACGCGGGAAATACACCGAGTTGCCACGGTCGAAGGCGTCCGAATCCAGTGCCGAGCCCGGCTCAACATAGTGCGACACATCGGCAATCGCCACCAACAGGCGGAAGCCCCGACCAACACGCTCGCAATACACCGCGTCGTCAAAGTCCTTGGCGGTTTCACCATCGATGGTGACCAGCGGCAAATGGCGAATATCCTCCCGCCCGGCCAGGTCTTTTTTGCGCACGCCCTTTGGCAGGGCGCGGGCCTGTGCCTTGGACTCCGCCGAGAATTCGAACGGCAGCTCATGCTTGCGCAACGCCACTTCAACTTCCATGCCCGGGTCAGCGTAACGCCCCAGCGTCTCGACCAGGCGGCCCACTGGCAGCGCATGCTTGCTGGGCTGCTCGACCAACTCGACCACCACCACCTCGCCAGCCTCGACCTTTTTCTTGCGGCCGCCCGGCGCGAGCAGGATGTCACGTGCGATGCGCCGGTTCTCCGGCACCACGACGAGTACGCCATGTTCGCTGACCACACGGCCGACCACCCGCGTGTTGGCGCGCTCGAGCACTTCGACGATCTGACCTTCCGGCCGGCCGCGGCGATCCATGCCGGAGACACGCACAATCGCGCGATCACCATGCAACACTTCACGCATCTGGCGCGGTCCGAGGAACACATCGCCCGACCCGTCGTCGGGAATGAGAAAACCGAAGCCATCGGGATGGCCTTCGACCCGGCCACGAATCAGCGCGGCCTTGTCAGGGATGAGATAAGCATCACGCCGGTTACGCACCAGCTCACCTTCGCGCTCCATTGCGCGTACCCGACGCTCGAAAAACGGCATTTCGTCAGCACGGATATCCAGCGCTTCGGCCAGTTGTGGCAACTGCATCGGATGGCCTGCCTCAACCAGAATCTGGAGCACATACTCCCGGCTCGGCAAGGGATATTCGTAACGCTCGGTCTCGCGCGCAAAGAACGGATCGGCGCGGCGAATGGCGCTGAGTTTGCGTTTTGACTTGCGCACCGGCGCGGCTTCAGCCTGGCTGACCTGGGGTTTTGTTTTTTTTGTGGGTCGATTCATTGACAACCTTTTTTGAACAGATATAATGCGCGGCTCGCCCAGATGGCGGAATTGGTAGACGCGCTAGCTTCAGGTGCTAGTATCCTTACGGATGTGGAGGTTCGAGTCCTCTTCTGGGCACCAAATCCGGGAAAGCCAGTCAGATTTCTGACTGGCTTTTTCTTTTTCCGAACCGGGTAAAGAGTCAGCGTTCGCCAGCCCTGTTTTTCTTGAAATAATAATTGCACTTTTTTTTCCTGAAGCTATAATTTGCGCTCTTGCCCAGATGGCGGAATTGGTAGACGCGCTAGCTTCAGGTGCTAGTATTCTTACGGATGTGGAGGTTCGAGTCCTCTTCTGGGCACCAGTTTCAAAAAGAGCCGACCGAAAGGTCGGCTCTTTTACGTTCACTCGGCTCAAAAGCGACTCAAGCATCGCCGACTCAAGCACAGCGTAGCGGCGAGATCCTCGCCGCTACGCCACGCCAGATTACTTGAACGGATGACGCTGGACGATGGTCTGATCCCGATCCGGACCAGTCGAGATCATGTCCACCGGCACCGCACACACTTCTTCAATCCGCTTCAGATACGCGCGGGCAGTCGCCGGCAGCGCATCGTAATCCTTGACGCCAACGGTGCTTTCCTTCCAGCCCGGCAGCGTTTCATACACTGGCACACAGCGCGCCGTCTCTTCAGCGCCCACCGGCAGAATATCGGACAGTTTGCCGTCGATTTGGTAACCGGTGCACAGCTTGACCTCTTCCACCCCGTCGAGCACGTCGAGCTTGGTCACACACAGACCCGACACGCCGTTGATCTGGATAGACCGCTTGAGCGCAGCCGCATCGAACCAGCCGCAGCGACGCGCCCGGCCCGTGGTCGCACCAAATTCGTTGCCCTTGGTGGCCAAGTGCTTGCCGACCGGATCCAGCTTGCTCTCGGCGTCGTACAACTCGGTCGGGAACGGCCCCGAGCCCACGCGCGTAGTGTAGGCCTTGGTGATGCCCAGGACATAATGCAGCATGCTCGGCCCCACGCCGGCGCCTGCAGCTGCCGCACCTGCGACGCAGTTGCTGGAGGTCACGAACGGATAGGTGCCGTGATCGATATCGAGCAGCGTCCCTTGGGCCCCTTCAAACAGCAGGTTGGCACCCTCGCGGTGCGCATCATAGAGCGCGCGCGGCACATCGGCGACCAAGGCTTCGAGTCGCGGCGCCATGGCCAGCGACGCATCCAGCGTTTCCTGGAAATCCACCGGCGCAGCACGGTAGTACTGGGTCAGCATGAAGTTGTGATAGTCGAGCAGTTCCGCCAATTGCTCGGCAAAACGCTTCGGACGCATCAAGTCCTGCACACGCAGACCGCGGCGAGCCACTTTGTCTTCATAGGCCGGCCCGATGCCACGCCCGGTGGTGCCAATCTTGTTGATGCCACGCGCCGCCTCACGGGCGATATCAAGCGCCTGGTGGTAAGGCATGATCAACGGACAGGCTTCGGAAATGCGAAGGCGCTCGCTGACATTCACACCCACCGCTTCGAGCTTGTCGATTTCCTTGAACAGCGCCTCGGGCGACACCACCACACCATTGCCGATGTAGCAGGCCACGCCTTCGCGCAGGATGCCCGACGGAATCAGGTGCAGGACGGTTTTCTGGCCGCCGATCACGAGGGTGTGACCCGCGTTATGGCCTCCCTGGAAGCGGACAACGCCTTGCGAGTGGTCGGTCAGCCAGTCGACAATCTTGCCTTTACCTTCGTCGCCCCATTGCGTGCCGATAACAACTACGTTCTTACCCATGTGCTGCACCCTCTCCCTCGAGCGATACGACCAGCCATTGCTCGTCGTGCCATACCATTTGACGGTCACACCCCGTCTCGCCCCACGAGCCCTCATGGCCCGGCAGAGTCTCGACGACAATCTCGCCACGCGCACGCAAGGCGCGCACGGCTTCATTCAATCCGTCCGGACCGCTCGCCGGCGCGAGAATCGCACCGGGCAGATCCGGCGCCGGCAGGCGCTGCACCAGCTCACGCAAGTCCAGACTAAAGCCCGTTGCCGGACGGCCGCGTCCGAAAGCCTTGCCAACTGCGTCATAACGACCACCCAGCGCGAGCGCACTCGGCGAGTGCCCACCATAAGCCGCGAACACCACACCGCTGTGATAGTGGTAACCGCGCAGATCGGCCAAATCGACGCTGATCGGCAAGCCCGGCAAGGCCGCGGCAATACGATCTAGCTCATCCAATGCCGTGACGACTTCCGGCCAATCGGGCAACACACGGCGCGCTTCGATCAGTACCGAGGCATCACCATACAGCTTGGGCAGCGCAAGCAAGGCGGAGCGCACCGTGGCATCCAGCGGCGCCAAGCGCTCGGTCAGAGTCGGAACATCCTTGGCTTGTAACAGGCCGAACAGGTCCCGCACCGCGTCGTCATCCATGGCTGCGCGGCCGACCAGCGCGCGGAACAAGCCCACATGCCCCAAATCGATCCGTGAGGTCGGCACCTCGGCGATACGCAGCACCTCGGCAAGCAGCCGAATGATCTCGATATCTGCCTCGATACCGGCGTGGCCGTAGAGCTCTGCACCTATCTGGATCGGCTCCCGACTGGCGGTCAGCGTGGCGGGCAGCGTGTGGGCCACCGCACCGCAATAACACAGGCGGCTCACGCCTTGGCGATTGAGCAGATGCGCGTCGATACGCGCCACCTGCGGTGTCATATCGGCGCGAACACCCAAAGTACGGCCCGACAACTGATCCACCAGCTTGAAGGTGCGCAACCGCAAATCCTGCCCAGCCCCGGTAAGGAGCGAGTCAAGATATTCCACCAGGGGCGGAACAACCAATTGGTAGCCGTGCAAGCGGAAGGCATCCAGCAGCTTCCGACGCAGGTGCTCGAGCTTGTCCGCCTCTGGCGGCAGGACATCCTGAAAATATTCTGGCAGTACCCAGCGCATCACGCGTGCCGTTTAGTCATTGAAAACAAGAAGGAGAATGAGCCCGATCAACATCGAGCTCAATCCGATAAAACGAATCTGCCCATCCTCCATGAGAACGGCTTTCCGGAACACCTCGCGCCAACGCCCGGGGGAAACGAACGGTAGCACGCCTTCAATCAACAACATGAGGGCGAAGGCCGTTATCAGGGAGGATTTCATTCCGTCGGGCTTTTCCGAAGCGTCGCGCCACCTTTCAGATACTTGAAGAAGTCGCTGCTCGGCTCCACCACCAGCACGTCACCCTTGTCAGCAAAGCTTTGACGATAAGCCTGCAGGCTGCGGTAGAAGGAGTAGAACTCGGCGTCGGCACCAAAGGCTTCGGCGTAAATCTCGGTGGCCTTGGCATCGCCCTCACCCTTGATACGCTGGGAGTCACGATACGCATTGGCAATGATGACCTCGCGCTGACGATCAGCATCGGCGCGGATCTTCTCCGCCTCCGCCGCACCCTCTGAACGCAACTCATTGGCCACCCGCTTGCGCTCGGCTTCCATTCGGCGATACACCGATTCGGACACCTCGGTCGGCAGATCAACCCGCTTCAGTCGCACGTCCAGAATCTGCACGCCGATTTTGCGGGAATCCTGATCGGCCTTGGCGCGCATCTGCTCCATGATCTCATCGCGCTGACCCGAAACCACTTCATGCACCGTCCGCTTACCAAATTCTTCGCGCAACCCGGAGTTCACAGTCTGTTCGAGACGGGTAATCGCTCGCCGCTCATCGCCACCGACGGATTCGAGAAAGAGTTGCGGATCGGAGATGCGCCACTTGACGAACAGGTCAACCAGCACGTTTTTCTTTTCAGAGGTAATGAAACGCTCGGGCTCCGGCGTATCCATGGTCAGAATGCGCTTCTCGAAGAAAGTCACGTTCTGGACCAGCGGCACCTTGAAATTCAAACCCGGCTCTTTGATGACCCGCTTGATCTCACCGAACTGACGAACGATGGCGAACTGGCGCTTATCGACGGTGAACATCGACATGGAGACAAGAGCCAAGGCAAAGAGCACGGCCCCCAATAGGATCGGTGTACGCTCACGCATCAGCGGCCTCCCAACTCACGGCTGTTACGAAGGAAATCCCGGCTGCGCACATCGTCACCAATCGAAGCCGATCGCGGTGTCTCGGTCCCGGCCACGACGCTGGTCGTATTGCGGGCTTCAGCGCGCGCCGCCTCGCTTGCGCCCGACGATTGAATCAGTTTGTCCAGCGGCATCAGCATCAGGTTTCCACTGCCTTTCGTATCCACCATGACCTTCGTGGTGTTGGAGTACATGTCCTGCATGGTCTCAATGTACATGCGGTCGCGCGTCACCTTGGGCGCCTTGCGGTACTCCGCCAGCACCTGGGAGAACCGACTCGCTTCACCCTCGGCATTGGCCACCACACGTGCAGCATAACCACTCGCCTCTTCAGCCAGCCGGGACGCCGTACCGCGCGCCTTCGGAATGACGTCATTGGCGTAGGCCTGACCTTCGTTGGTCTGACGCACACGGTCCTGACCGGCCTTGACCGCATCGTCAAACGCGGCCTGCACCTGTTCGGGTGGCTGAGCGTTGCGCATGGTGACCTGGCTGATCTGAATGCCCGTCTGGTAACGGTCAACGATTTCCTGCATCAAGTCCTTGGCACGCACGGCGATTTCCTCACGGCCTTCGTACAGTACGAAGTCCATGCGGTTGCGGCCGACGATCTGGCGCACCGCCGTTTCGGCGGCCTGCGCAACAGCCTCGTCCGGGTGACGGTTGTTGAACAGATAGTCTTCCGGGCTCTTCAGGATGTACTGAACCGCGAACTGAATATTGATGATGTTCTCATCGTCGGTCAGCATCAGCGCTTCGCGCAGCACCTTGTTGCGCTCCGCGCCGCGATAGCCAACTTCGATGGTTCGCACGCCGGTCACGTCGACCAGCTCGTGGCTCTCGATCGGAAACGGCAGGCGCAAGTGCAGGCCCGGCTCGGTGGTCTCGTTGTACTCGCCGAAACGCAGCACGACCCCGCGCTGGTTGGCATCAACAATGTAGAAACCGCTGGCACCCCAAACGAGCAGCACCAGCACGATGAGCGCACCGAGCCCACCGCCGAACTGCCGTGGGCTCAGGGACGGCATGCCGCCCCCACCACCGCCGTTGCCATTGCCGCCACCACCGCTACGGCGACCAAAAAGACCTCCGAGACGACGATTGACGTCGCGCCACAATTCATCAAGGTCAGGAGGGCCGTCTTTTGGGCGGTCCCGCTCCTGATCGTTCCCCTGGTTACCCCAGCGAGGATCATTCAGCGACATGAGTGTTTCCATTAGGAATGGAGTGGATCGAAATGAGAAGACGGCTGATGATCTGAATCATCTGCCCTCAGGCCTGCGGCAAAGCGCTCCGCTTCCTCAGCCAGCGCCAGTCGTAGCAAATCAAGCCCCTCGCCTGTCTTGGCGCTCGCGAAAACGCGGCCGATTCTATCACAGCCGTCCCGCTCAAACCGGGCTGGCGTCCCGCTGCCGTCAATCTTGTTCCAGACCAGAATCTGCGGGATATCTCCCGCACCGATCTCGCCCAGAACACCATTCACAGCGGCAATTTGCGCATCCCGGTCATCACTGCCGGAGTCGACCACGTGCACCAGCAAATCAGCGTTGACCGTTTCCTCGAGCGTTGCATGGAATGCTGCCACCAGACTATGTGGCAGATCCCGGATGAATCCGACCGTGTCCGACAGCACAATGTTCCCCGCCTCGCCCAAAAACAGTCGGCGGGAGGTGGTGTCCAGCGTGGCAAACAACTGATTGGCGGCGTACGCACCGGCCTTGGTCAATGCGTTGAAAAGCGTCGACTTGCCGGCGTTGGTGTAACCGACAATCGATACAGACAAGACGTCGCGACGCTCTCGCGCACGCCGGCGAACCCGGCGCTGGTTTTCCAGCTTTTCGAGTTTGCCACGCAGCGTCTTCACCCGAGCGCCAATGAGTCGGCGGTCGGTTTCCAGTTGCGTTTCGCCTGGGCCGCGCAGGCCCACCCCGCCCTTTTGCCGCTCGAGGTGAGTCCAGCCACGAATCAAACGCGTCGCCAGATGCTCGAGTTGCGCCAGCTCGACCTGCAGCTTGCCCTCATGGCTACGCGCCCGCAGGGCAAAGATATCGAGAATCAACGCCGTACGGTCAACCACCCGGCACTGCAGCACGCGCTCGAGGTTGCGCTGCTGGCCCGGGCTCAGGGCGTGATTGAAGATCACGAGATCTGCCTCATGGCCCGCGAGCAGGTCACCAATCTCTTGCGCCTTGCCCTTACCGACAAACAAGGCCGGGTCCGGCGCACGGCGTTTGGCACGAACGATGGTTTCGACCGTCGCGCCAGCACTCTGTGCCAGCAAGACCAACTCGGCCAGACGCTCTTCAATGGCGTCCTGGCCCAGATCAATCTGCACCAGGACAGCACGCTCTCCCGCTTCGGGGCGGTCAAACATAAGACGCCCCGGCAATCTGCCCGATGGGTATGAACAACACCTTAGGCTTCGGGCTCACCCGGCTCCTGCTGCTGGAAGTTGACCGGGCGGGCCGGCACAACCGTCGAGATGGCGTGCTTGTACACCATCTGGGTCACGGTGTTGCGCAACAGTACGACATATTGATCGAAGGACTCGATCTGGCCCTGCAGCTTGATGCCGTTAACCAGGTAGATGGACACCGGCACGTGCTCGCGACGCAGTGCGTTAAGGAAGGGATCCTGCAGGAGTTGGCCTTTGTTGCTCATGTTTTAGCCTCTATCGTTATGTGGGCGTAATTTAATTGATTCCGCAGTGCAACACCAATCGGCGCGCCTGACGGAGGTGGTGTGGATGCTACTTTCGATCGCTATACGGGTTGGTCGATGACCGGAACTGGATACGCAACGGCGTCCCCTGCAGCTTGAACGCCTCCATGAACATGCGTTCCAGATACCGTGTATAGCTGGCCGGAATTCCCTCCAGACCCGTGCCATGAATCACAATAATCGGCGGATTGCTGCCGCCCTGGTGGGCGTACCGCATCTTCGGACGGAACATCCGCACCTTGGGCGGCGCCTGCTTGGTCACCGCCTCTTCAAGCAAGCGGGTCAACTTCGGGGTCGATAGCTTGGCCATCGCTGCGGCAAAGGCTTTGTCGACCGACGACATGACGCCGCTGATGCCCTGCGATTTCAAGGCCGACACATAATGCTGGCGGGCAAAGCTCAAGAACGGTAGCTTTCGCATCACGTCACTCTTGATCTGCTCACGCCGATAGCTGTCAACGCTGTCCCACTTGTTGATGGCCAGCACCAGGGCGCGCCCGGTTTCAAGCACAAAACCGGCAATGTGCGCATCCTGGTCCGACACGTCCTGACTGGCGTCCAGCACCAGCACGACCACGTTCGCCTGCTCGATGGCCTGCAGCGTCTTGATGACCGAGAACTTCTCGACCGCTTCGAACACCTTGCCACGCCGACGCAGACCGGCGGTGTCGATCAGTTTGTATTCGCGGCCGTTGCGTGAAAACGGGATGGAAATTGCATCGCGCGTTGTGCCGGGCATATCGAAGGCAATCACCCGCTCCTCGCCCAGCAAGGTGTTGATCAGGGTGGACTTGCCGACGTTCGGCCGGCCCACGATCGCCACACGCGGCCCGACGTCTTCCAGTTCAGCGGGCGGCGTCTCGGGGGGCAGCACCTCGAAGATTTCGTCAAGCAAGGGGTGCACACCGTCGCCGTGCGCCGCGGAAATGACCAGCGGCGCCCCCAGGCCCAGCGCATGAAACTCAGCGCCAAGCACGGCACGATTCGCGCCCTCACCTTTGTTCACCACCAGAAACACCGGTCGATCGACACGGCGAAGCCGATTGGCAATTTCCTGATCATGCGGGGTCAGGCCGCTGCGACCGTCGACCATGAACAGCAGCACGTCGGCTTCAGCGATGGCCTGCTCGGCCTGCCGCGCCATCTCGTGCATGATGCCGTCTTTGGCGACCGGGTCGAAACCGGCGGTATCGACCACCAGATAGTCGCGCGAGCCGAGACGGCCGACACCGTAGTGACGGTCCCGCGTCAGGCCCGGCTGATCCGCAACCAGCGCATCGCGCGTTTTGGTCAAGCGATTGAAAAGGGTTGATTTACCGACGTTCGGCCGACCAACCAGTACCAGCGTAGGGATCACTTTCGACCTTTATCAGCGCGGCTGAAACACATGAATGCCACCCGCACGCGTCTGCACAAGCACAAGCTCGCCCACAGCGCGCGGTGCCACGGAGACGCCGCTGCTATCGGCCTGAGTGCGGCCGATGAAGGCGCCGTTCTCGAGACTGAGCAGATGCACATAACCTTCGGTATCACCCACCACCACACCAGCACTGGTGGCCAAAGGTGCGGTCAGCACCCGGCGCACGAGTTGATCCTGACGCCACATGCTGGCGCCACTGAAAGCGTCCAGCGCGACCACGGCATCGGTATCTTCGGTGACATACACCTGACGAACATCGCGACTCATGCCGCCGCGAGCTGACACCGGCCGGCTCCACAGGGTTTTGCCGTTGGTCACGTCAAAGCAGCTGACGCGCCCCTGGAAGGCCGCGGCGCACAGGGTCTGACGATGCAGCACCGGGTCGCCGACCACGTCGGCAATGCGCTCAAGCTCGGTCGCGCCGGCAGGCAAGGCCACCGACAGCTCCCAGATCAGTCCGCCGTTGTTCAAATCAAGCGCCGCCAGCTTGCCACCAGGGAAGCCTAGCACCGCCACGTTGTTTTCGAGCAACATGCCCGAGGGGTTGCGCAAGGTCAGCGCCGGCGTAGTGCGCCGGTAGGTCCATTTGATGGCGCCGTCTTTACGGTCCAGGCCGAACACCCGGTTGTCGCTGCTGCGCACCACCACGAAATCCTTGGCGACGCCAGGTGCGGCGAGCACCTCGGCATTGACCTTGGCGCGCCAGCGTTCAGCGCCTGAGCTGGCATCCAGCGCAACGACTTCACCCGCGCCGTTGGCCACCACGGCCAGATCCGCATCGGCGCCGACACCGGCGGTCAGACCGCCATCGACACGCACACGCCACCGGGTCTGCCCACCGGAAAAACGGGCCACATCGCCCGCTGCCCCGGCTGCGATCACGTCGCTATCGAGCACCGCAGGTTCAAACCGGTAGATATCGGCCTCGCCGATTTTGGCGGACCACACCGGCGACAACGTGGCCGAGGCTTTGAATTCCGGTAGCGGCGCCATCTTCGGCGCGGGCGTCGAGAACGGGTTAAGCGCATCGAGCGAGCTGCAGCCGACCAGCAAGGAGGTGGCGGCCAGCGCCGTGAACAAACGGAATGAACGCATCAGCGAGCACCTCCCATAAGCGCTTCGAGCTTGATTCGGATGATTTCTGCACTGCGGTCGCCCGGCACGATCACCGCGTCGGCGGCGTCGAGCGCTGCCTGGTAGGCCTTGCGCGCATCGTCAATCTTGCCGTCCGCAACCAAAGCGTCGCCACGCAGATCGTGATGACGAACTTTCAAGGCCGGCGGCGGCTCGTCGGACAGCAAGGCCAGCGCCGCGGCGGTGTCGCCAGCGTCAAGGCGCACGGCGGCAAGGCGCAGGCGGGCGATATCGCGCATGACGGGCTCGCTGGCGTTTTTGGTGACCCACTCCAGCGGCAGCGCCGCATTGCCGGTATCTCCTGCCGCCTGCTGCACCTTGGCAGACATCAACGCCGCCAGCGGTGCGTAGGCCGTACCGGAAAAATTCTCAAGAATCTGGCCGGCCGCCTGGCGCGCCGCCGCCGCGTCGTTGTCGACCACGGCCTTTTGCACCACGCTATACAAGGCGGCCGCTTCGGCCGTCTGTTTGCGCTGATACCACTGCCAGCCTTGCCAGCTGACCGAGGCGACCGCGGCGATCACCGCCACCGTCGTCACCATCCAGCCGTACTGCGCCCACCACGCCTTCAGTTCGGCGAGTTGTTCCTGCTCTTCAAGGTCATAGACTGCCATCGTCATCTTCCACGGCAAATAGGAGGTCGGCCAGCACATCGGCCAGTTGATCGGCGGCAACGCGTCGCTGCTCGCCGCCGTCGCGCAAGGGTTTGAGTGTCACTTCAGCCGCGGCGGCTTCATCGTCACCGATAATCACGGCACAGGGCGCACCGCTGCCGTCGGCCTTTTTCATCTGCGCCTTGAAGTTGCCGCCACCGCAATGGAGCAGCACGGAATAGCCGTGCGCCCGCATGTCTTCGGCCACCCGGAAGGCGAAGGTTTGCGCCGCCTCACCCTGATGGACCACGTAAATATCGGGCACTTCGCGCTCGGGCTCGCCGCCCGAACTTTGCCAAAGCGCGAGCAATCGCTCAACACCCATCGCAAAGCCGGCGGCAGGTGCGCTCTTGCCGCCGAGTTGCTCGATCAGGCCGTCGTAACGGCCACCCGCACACACCGTGCCCTGCGCGCCGAGCTGATCGGTCACCCATTCGAACACCGTGCGATTGTAGTAATCGAGACCACGCACCAGACGGGTATTGATGCGATACGGAATGGCGTTGTCTTTGAGGATGCTCTGGACACCATTGAAATGCGCCAGGGACTCCTCACCGAGGTACTCCATCAAGGTGGGCGCGGCTTCGACCAGCGCCTGCATATCCGGGTTCTTGGTGTCGAGAATACGCAGCGGATTGGAGTACAGCCGGCGCTTGGCCTCTTCGTCCAGTTGCTCGGCATGCGCTTCAAAATACGTAATCAGGGCCGCCCGGTGCACTGCCCGCTCCTCGGAAGAACCGAGTGAATTGAGCTCGAGGTGGATATCCTGAATGCCCAGATCATCCCACAGCCGGGCGCACATCAGAATCAGTTCGGCGTCGATATCCGGCCCGGCAAAGCCCAGCGCCTCGGCACCAATCTGATGAAACTGCCGATAGCGCCCTTTTTGCGGGCGCTCGTGGCGAAACATCGGGCCGTAATAATAGAGCCGCTTCGGGCCGCTGTGCAGCAGGCTATGCTGCATCACGGCGCGCACGCAGGAGGCGGTGTTCTCGGGGCGCAGCGTCAGATGCTCACCGTTGAGCGCATCTTCAAAAGAGTACATCTCTTTTTCGACGATGTCGGTCACTTCACCGATGGCGCGGCGAAACAGCGGCGTGGGCTCAACAATGGGGGTGCGAATCGGCCGATAGCCGTAGCTCTTGAGCCAGTCGCGAATCAAGGATTCGAACTGCTCCCAGGTCTCGGCTTCGTCCAGGAAAATATCGTTCATGCCACGTACGGCACGCAGGCTTTGACTCATGTCTGCTGTCTTTCTTCTGTTCTACGCGGGTCAGCCCGCTTTTTTTCGGTAGCGCGTCGCAACATACTCGTCGACGATGGCCTGGAACTCGGTGGCAATGTTGCCACCGCGCAGTGTGACGGTTTTTTGGCCATCGACAAACACCGGCGCAGCCGGCGTCTCGCCCGTACCCGGCAGCGAAATGCCTACATTGGCATGTTTGCTCTCGCCGGGGCCATTGACGACGCAGCCCATCACGGCCAGCGTCATGTTCTCGACACCGTCGTACTGCTCGCGCCACAAGGGCATTTGCTCGCGCACATGATTCTGGATGCGCGAGGCCAATTCCTGGAAAAAGGTGCTGGTGGTCCGGCCGCAGCCGGGACACGCCGTAACCATCGGGGTGAAGGCGCGCAAACCCATGGTCTGCAGGATCTCCTGCGCCACCACCACTTCCTGCGTACGGCTGCCGTTGGGTTCGGGCGTGAGCGAGACACGGATGGTGTCGCCGATGCCTTCTTGCAGCAGCACGCCCATCGCCGCGGTCGACGCCACGATGCCTTTCGAGCCCATGCCGGCCTCAGTCAGACCGAGGTGCAACGGGTAGTCGCAGCGACGCGCCAGATCGCGGTACACCGCGATCAAATCCTGCACGCTCGACACTTTGGCCGAGAGGATGATCCGGTCGCCCGGCAAGCCATAGGACTCGGCCTTGGCGGCGGATTCGAGTGCGGACGTGACCAGCGCTTCGCGCATCACCGCGCCGGCATCGAGTGGCACTTTGCGACTGGCATTCTCATCCATGATGCGCGCCAGCACCGAGGGGTCGAGACTGCCCCAGTTGACGCCAATGCGCACCGGCTTGTCGTACTTGCAGGCGATCTCGATAATCGACGCGAACTGCGGATCACGCTTGGTGCCCGCCCCCACATTACCCGGATTGATGCGCAGCTTGGCCAGCGCCTCGGCGCACTCAGGCACATCGGTCAGCAGTTTGTGGCCGTTGTAATGGAAGTCACCCACCAACGGCACGTCCACGTTCATGCGCGCCAGTTGCTCACGAATGGCCGGCACGGCACGTGCGGCCTCTTCGTTGTTAACGGTGATGCGCACCATCTCGGAACCGGCACGCGCGAGCTGGGCCACCTGGATGGCTGTGGCAATGGCATCGGCCGTATCGGTATTGGTCATCGATTGAACGACAACCGGCGCATCCGACCCCACCAGCACTTTGCCAATACGCACCTGCCGGCTCTGCCGACGCAACGCTGCCTGACCGTCAATCGCTCCGTTCATTGATGCGCTCACTCCAGTGTCAGCCGGGCGACGCTGACATTTGTGTGCGGTGCCAGATCGACCGGCTTGCCGCCGTATTCGAGCTCAACGCTCTTGGCGTTGCCAACGACCAGGCGATACGGCGGCTTTCCGCTGACCTCTTGCACCGAACCGGCGCGGTTGGTCCGCGAGAAAATAATTTCGCCCGACGCGTCGCGCACTTCGACCCACGACTCCTTGCTGAAACGGAACACCAGCCGCGAGCTCTTCACCGGCTCGACGGGCGCGGCCACCTCGGGCTTGGGCGCCGCCGGTGCCGGCACAGGCACAACGGCCGCGGCCACTGGCGTCGCGGCATCCGACTGCGGCGCCGACGGCACGACCGGTGCAGGCGCGCCAGGCATCGACGGCACAGCGACCGCTTCAAGCGCAGTTGGCGCGGTCGTGGGGGCGACCTGAGCAGTGGGCGCGTCGTCAGGAATCACGAGAGGCGCGGAATCGGGCGGCGGCACAACAGGGGTCAGCGCGGCCGGTGCCACCGGCGTGTCGGCCACTGCGGCCCCGGTAGCCGGATCCTCGGTGGTCTGGAACCAATCGAAATACCACCCGCCCACCACCGCCAGCATCAACAACGCGGCAATCAGCGCCATTGGCAATGCCGAGGGGCGCAAGGCGCCGTCGCCATTCGGAAGCGTACCTTGCGCATTGCTGATCGGCGCGAGCTCTGCCGGCGCAGCGACACCGCTGGTTTGCGCGAGCGACTGGATCAAGGGCTCGGGATCGAGTCCGAGCAAACGCGCGTAGTTGCGCAGAAACCCTCGCGCAAACGCCGCACCAGGCAAGGCGTCGAAACGTTCATCTTCCAGTGCCTGCACCTGGCGCTGGGTCAGCTTGAGTGCCTGCGCCACATCGACCAGGCTCAGTCCATGATGCTCCCGGGTCGTGCGGAGCATGTCGCCAACACCAACCACCGCTGCGGCCTGTTCAGCTGACACGTCGAGCATGTCTGCGTTCTCGCTCACTCGTATTTCCCTTCGATCAATTTCTGATATTCCGGCGAGGTGGGGAAGCGGCTTTTCAGCTGGCTACCGTAGCTCGCTTCGGTCTCTTTGTCGTTACGTGCCCGTTCGACGCGAACACCCAGCCACAGCGACTCGGCGGTCGGCGGGCTCTTCTGGTGGACCGTATTCAAATACACGTGGGCCGCTTCGGGGTTGTTGCGGCGGTAGGCAATGGCTGCCAGATTCAAGACGGCCTGAATATTGTTGGCATCCAAGGTCATCGCACGGCGAAAATAGGTCTCGGCCGCTTCCAGCTGCCCTTGCCCCATGCGGCACAAACCAGCATTTGTCATCGGCCGGGTCGGCGTAGTGTAGTAAGGATTGCGGGCGGATTGCTCGAGCATGCGAATGCCTTCGTCGACTTCGCCCTGCACGCACAAAAACCAGCCATAACTGTTGTTGATCTCGGGGTCGCCCGGGGCCAGCGCGTCGGCACGTGCGAAGGCGCCGCGCGCCGACGCCGGATCGTTCAGTGCCATAAAGACGAGCGCCTGGAGGTGATGGGCCGGCGCGTAAGTCTGGTCATACGCCAAGGCAGTGCGCACTTCATCCAGTGCCACACCGACGCGCTGCGCCGTCACATAGGCCATGCCCAGATCGGTATGAATCTTCGCTCGGGCCTGGTTCTCACTCACCACGGGGCGCTCTGCCGCCGGCCGCAGATCGAGCGAGCCACTGCTGCCAGGCGCCGACGGGTTGGTCGTGCAGCCGGACAGAAGCAAGCCTGCGAATCCCAGGGCGGCAAGGAGGTGCGCTGTCTTCATGAGCGAGAGGTACCTGTGAAATGAATGGGCTGGGTACGACGGGTCTTGTCCTGGACTTGACCGGCCAGCTGACCACACGCGGCATCGACATCATCTCCCCGCGTCTTGCGGGTGGTGGCCACGATACCAGCGTCCTGCAGGATACCGGCAAAGCGCCGGATGCGCTCGGAGGGCGAGCGCCGGTAAGGGGAATTCGGGAAAGGGTTGAACGGGATCAGGTTGAATTTGCACGACACTTCGCGCGCGATGGCGACCAGCTCATGCGCATGGGTATCAAAGTCGTTCACACCGTCGAGCATCACATACTCGAAGGTCACGAAGTCACGCGGCGCGGCGACCAGGTAGCGATTGCACGCGGCCAGCAACTCCTTGAGCGGGTACTTCTGGTTGATCGGCACCAGTTGGTCGCGCAGGGCGTCGTTGGGCGCATGCAGCGACACGGCCAGCGCCACCGGGCAGGCTTCGCGCAGGCGATCCATGGCCGGCACGATGCCAGAGGTCGAAACGGTCACGCGCCGACGCGACAAGCCATAGCCGTGGTCGTCGAGCATCAGGCGCAAGGCCACCAATACATTGTCGAGGTTGGCCAGCGGCTCGCCCATGCCCATCATGACGACGTTGCTGATCACACGATCACCATCCGCCGTCGCACCGAGCAGGCGGTTGGCCAACCAAAGCTGGCCGATGATCTCGCCAGCCGTGAGGTTCCGGTTGAAACCCTGCTTACCGGTCGAGCAAAAAGAGCAGTCGAGCGCACACCCGGCCTGCGAGGAAATGCACAAGGTGCCACGGCCGGTCTCGGGGATGAACACCGTCTCGACCGCATTGCCCTGTCCAACATCCAGCAACCACTTGCGGGTGCCGTCGGTGGACACCGAGTCGCGTACCGGTTCGGGCGTGCGCACACAGGCCTGCTCACCCAGGCGAGCGCGCAAACTCTTCGCGACGTCGGTCATCTGATCGAAGTCGCTCACCCCGAAACGGTGCAACCAACGCAAGACCTGCCTGGCACGAAAAGGCTTTTCGCCTTGCGTCGCAAACCAGTCGATCAATCCGTCGACATCAAAATCCAGCAGGTTGACCTGTTTCGTCATGGGGTGTGTGCCTTTGGCGAAAATGCAATCGGCCCGGGAGCCGGGCCGATGCGGTTTCAGCCTCGGCCGGTATTAACGGCTATAAACGTTCATGCCGGGGAAGAAGAAAGCGATTTCCACGGCGGCGGTCTCAGCGGCGTCGGAGCCGTGAACCGCGTTGGCGTCGATCGACTCGGCGAAGTCAGCGCGGATGGTGCCCGGCGCGGCTTCTTTCGGGTTGGTCGCACCCATCAGTTCGCGGTTCTTAGCAATGGCACCCTCGCCTTCGAGCGCCTGGATCATCACCGGACCGGAGGTCATGAACTCGACCAGATCCTTGAAGAAGGGGCGTGCCTTGTGGACCGCGTAGAACTGGCCGGCCTCTTCAACAGACAGATGCACCATCTTGGCGGCGATCACTTTCAGGCCAGCGTCTTCAAAACGCTGATAGATCTTGCCGATCACGTTCTTGGCGACAGCGTCGGGCTTGATGATGGACAGGGTGCGTTCAATTGCCATGGTACTTTGCTCCGAAGAATCCGGTTGGACGTAAAAAGAATAACGGAGCATTTTAGCAAGATTTTGTCACTCCTCCCATCTCCCGTCGGTAACTAAAAAAAACCCGGCCACAAGGGCCGGGAACAAAGGACACGGTTTGCATCAAAACCCGCCGTTGCCGGCAGGTTCAGGGAGATGCTCGGGGTGGCGCGAGCACGTGGCTCACACCTTGATTCATAGTGCATCCGGGTCGAACCCGGTTTCTTCGTAAATCGCTTCAATCAGTGCCTTGCCAATGCGCGGCGCCATCGCCTTGTGGACCGGCATCAGCGCTTTCTTGAAGGCCAGGCGCTCCTCTCGCGTCGGGACATAAACCTGCGTCGTTCCAGCCGCCTTGATAGCATCGAGCGCCTTGTCGTTTTCGGCCTTGGCAATCTGGTTGGTGTATTCAGTGGCTTCGCGCATGGCACGCGCCAGCACCTCACGCATCGCGCCGGGCAGGCCATCCCAGAATTTCTTGTTGGTAATCACCGCATAGCCGAGATAGCCGTGATCAGTAATCACCATGTGCGACTGCACCTCATGCATGCGCTGAGTGTAAAAATTTGAGTGCGGGTTCTCGGTACCATCGACCACGCCCGCCTTGAGCGCCGGATAGACTTCGTCAAAGGCGGTCACTTGCGGAAATGCGCCAAGTGCCCGCATCTGCCCATCGAGCACTTTCGACGACTGGATCCGCATTTTCTTGCCGCGCAGATCGCCCGGCTTGTGAATGGACGCGTTGGCCGAAAAGGACTTGAACCCGTTGTCCCAGAACGCGAGGCCGGTAATGCCGCGCGGCTCGAGCGATTCGAGCATGCGCGCCCCGAGTGCGCCACCCGTGACCTTGTGCAACTCGGCGTAGCTATCAAAGATGTAGGGCAGGTCAAAGGCCTCGAACACCCGCAAACCGAGCGGGCCAAACTTGGCCAACGACGGCGCAATGATCTGAACGGCGCCCAACTGGAGCGCCTCCATCTCTTCCTTGTCCTTGTAGAGCGTGCTGTTGGGATAGACCTCAACCCGCAGCGCGCCCTCACTGTAACGTTCGGCAAGCTCCTTGAACTTGAGCGCCCCCATCCCCTTCGGGGTATTCGGCGCCACCACATGACTGAATTTGACAACAATCGGATCGGCCGCCTGCGCTGTGCCCAGCACGCACATCGACAGCACAAACACCAGCAAACTACGCAATGTCATCGTGTCTTCCTTTCGTTTTTTAACCTACCGTCTTTGCGGTCTTGCCGGCCACAACTCGCCCGACCGTGGCTGGCCTTGATAGAGTGTCGACCGAGCGCGACCTGCGCCGCTATTGTGGATGACCGCAAGCCTGCCGCCGATGCCCTCTCCAAGCACCCGCCCCCTACCATCTACGCCTGCCTGGTATTGGCGTCTGCCCTCGCTGACGATCGGCCTGATGCTGATCGCCATTCTTGCGCTGGCGTGGATGACCCGCCATTTCGACGACGAAAAACAGCATGAAGTGCTGATCAACGACGTGCTGTGGATGGAGCAGGATTTGCGCTTCCGCCTCGATCGAAACGAAGAGCAGCTGGCGCAGATCGGTACCGAACTGCTCGCCACCCAAACCATGTCACCGCGCACCGAAGCCAGCCTCGAACAACTGCTCAAGCCCGACAGCGGTCTGGTCCAGATCCTGTGGCTGGACGCAAACGACAAAACCATCGCCGCGCGCCCCTTCACCTCCGACGACGTACTGGTCGGCGAAGCGCGTGGCGCCATCCCCTCCAACGAAACCAACCGCCTGGCCCGCGCCGTCGGCCGCCCCATATACGGACCCACCTACCCGGTCATTGGCGGCCACTGGCGCTTCAATGTACATGTACCGATCTTCGTCGGCAGCCGCCACACCGGCACCGTCGTCGGCGTCTATTCGCTTCAGCAACTGGTGGTACGCGAGCTGCCGTGGTGGTTCTCCGAACGGTATCGGGTCAGCGTGCACGACCCGGACGGCAACGAGATCGCCGCAAAATCCAAGGTGACGGCGCAAGCCAGCCACCAGCAATACACCATCCCCTTCGATCCGCCGGGCTACGGCCTCACGCTCAAAGTTACCGCCTACAAGGCACCCACGCGCTGGGTGCCGGTACTGCTGATCAGCGCCATGATCTTCCTCGGCGGCGTCATCGTCTGGAGTCTGTGGCAGCTGCGTCAGCACACCCTCGGACGCCAGGCCGCCGAACAAGCCCTGCGCAGTGAGATGGCCTTCCGCAAGGCCATGGAAGACTCCCTGCTCACCGGGCTACGCGCCCGGGACAACACCGGCAAGATCACCTATGTGAATCCCGCCTTCTGCCGGATGGTCGGTTATTCCGAAAAAGAACTACTCGGTGCGATACCACCCATGCCCTACTGGGACCCCGAACACCTCGAACGCACCCAAGCCATTCACGACGGCATTCTGGCCGGCAGCGCGCCGCGTGAAGGGGTAGAAATCCACTTTCGCCACAAAGATGGCCACGCCATCGACATGCTCATTTTCGAAGCGCCGCTGATCGACACCACTGGCGAGCAGACCGGCTGGATGGGCTCCTTTCTCGACATCACCGCACAGACCGCCGCCGAAGCCTTGGCCCGACAGCAAGAAGAACGCCTGCACGCCACCTCGCGCCTGATCACCATGGGCGAAATGGCCTCCACCCTGGCGCATGAGCTCAACCAGCCGCTGGCCGCGATCTCCAGCTATAGCGCGGGCTGCCTCAACCGGCTCGACGAGGGCCGCGCCGACACCGAGGAACTGCACGACATCATCAGCAAAATCACCCGGCAGGCGCGGCGGGCCGGCGACATCATCCGGCGCGTCCACGATTTTGTCCGGCGCAGCGAACCGAAACGCGAGACCATCGACCTGAACGCCGTCCTCTCCGAAGCCATCGGCCTGATCGACCCCGATGTGCGCAAGCGCGGTGTCGAGCTGCAAACCCACCTTGCCGACCGGCCGCTGCCGGTCAATGCCGACCCGGTCATGCTCGAGCAAGTCGCGGTCAACCTGATCCGCAACGGCATGGATGCCATGCGCGACGCCCCGGGTGCCCGGCGCACCATCCGGATCGAGACCCTGGCCGACGGCGACACGCTCATTTTCCGGGTGACCGACTGGGGGCGCGGCATTGATGAAGACGCGGCGCGACGCATCTTTGACCCCTTCTTCACCACCAAGGACGAGGGCATGGGCATGGGCCTCAACATCTGCCGCTCCATCGCCGAGTTGCACGGCGGCCGGCTCGGGTTCGAACCCAATCCGGAAGGTGGTACGATCTTCACCTTCTCGCTGCCGCTAGCCTCATGACGACAGACACCACACCCCTGACTCACATCGTCGACGACGACGAAGCCATCCGCGACGCGCTGTCGTGGCTGTTCCGCACCCGCAATGTGCCCTGTGCCACCTGGGCGTCTGCCGAAGACTTTCTCGCCGCCTACCAGGAAGACTGGCGCGGCTGCATCGTCATGGACATCCGCATGCAAGGCATGAGCGGGCTCGACTGCTCCACCGCCGTACGCCAGCGTGGCAGCACCTTGCCGATCATCTTCATCACCGGCCACGGCGACGTGCCAATGGCCGTCGGCGCACTCAAGCGTGGTGCCTTCGACTTTATCGAAAAACCGTTTGACGACAACGCGCTGGTCGACATCGTGCAATCCGCACTCGACGAAGACGCCCGCAATCAGGCGCGGCGTTCGGCGCGGGTCGACGTCGCCGCCCGCCTGGAGCAGCTCACTGGTCGCGAACGCGAAGTCATGGGGCTGATCCTGGCAGGCAAATTCAACAAGGTGATTGCCGACGAATTGAACATCTCGATGCGCACCGTCGAGGTTCACCGGGCACGGGTATTCGAGAAAATGGGCGTACGCTCGGCCGTCGAACTGGCCCAGCAACTCACCTTGGCCGGGCTTTACAACAGCGCGACGCCGTCCGCCGAATAGGCCTCGGGCCGACGCCACACAAACCGCCAGCCCGCCTCGCCCGCGCGGCAGGCAAACGTGCCGGCCACGCCGAGCCCGGCAATCCAGGCCACCTGACCATCCACGCGCAAGATCGGCACCCGGTCGCGGTCGACCGGCGCCAGGCCGGCGCCCTGACTGAGGCTGCGCACATCCTTGCGCGGCCGCTCCACCAGCGCCACCCGACATCCCGGCCAGCGCGCCATGATTTCGCAACGCGTTGCCTGCGCCAATCGCGCTTGCGACACGCCCGCACCCACCACCGATATCGCCTCGACCACGCCCTCACCCCAAACCACCGCATCGCCCGGCCACAACACGCCTTCTTCGGGCAGCTCCGGATAGGTCGGCGACACCCACACCACCTCGCGATAGGCATGCAGCACCGCGCCGCCAAGCGGCAAGGTCAGCGGTCGATCATTGGCGCAAGACTGCACCTGACGAATCGCCTCGTGCAGACGCGCCTGATCGGGCACCGGCAAACTTAGCGCCCGCATGCGCCAGCGCAACAGATTCGCCAGCCGTGCCGCGGACATGCTGCGCATCACATCGCGTGACCACGGCAATCCGCAGGCTTGGGCATCCTGCACGGCCAGTTCGTCGAGCAAGCCCGCCGCCTCGTCGAAATTGGCCGCCGCACGCGCTAGCGTGGTCGCCGCAGACGGCCATCGCTCGCCCATGGCGGGCATGATCGAGTGACGCAGAAAATTGCGCGAGAATCGCGGGTCGGTATTGCTCTCGTCCTCGACCCAGACCAATGACTCGGCCTGCGCAAAAGCGAGAATCTGACCACGCGAAAACGCCAGCAAGGGCCGCAATCGACCGCCGCCCGACGGCAGCATGTCAATCGCCCGCATCGCCGCCGCACCATGCACACCCGCACCGCGCAGCAAACGGAACATCACCGTTTCGGCCTGGTCATCAAGATGATGCGCGCTCACACGCCAGTCGGCCGCCTCGCTCGCCAGGGCACCCTGGCGTTCGCGCCGTGCAGCCGCCTCCCAGCCTTCGCCGGCGGCGGGTCGTACGCTCACCCGCGACACGCTGAGCGGCACCTCCAGCGCGGCACAGCGGATCGCGCAGAACGCGGCCCAGTCGTCGGCGTTGGGGCTCAAACCATGGTGAACATGATGCGCTCGCAGCGCGAAGCCGAAGCGCTCGCGCAAACCCGCCAGCACACTGAGCAGCACCATGGAATCCATGCCGCCGCTGAGTGCGAGCTGTAAGGTCTGATCGGCGCGGACGCCTGCCCGCGAGAGGACATCGGCAACCCCGCGCTGGATTGCCGAGCTGGACTTAGTTTGCGACTTCCTTGAACTTGCCATAACTCATCAACCGCGCCTGGCGCTGTTCCACCAACTCCATCGGGTTCAAGTCGGCCACCTGACGGAGCGAGTCAGCCAGTGCGCGCTTGAGCGTTTGCGCCATCGCGCGATGATTGCGGTGAGCGCCACCCACCGGCTCGTTCACGATCTTGTCGATCAGGCCGAGCGCCTTCAGGCGCGCCGCGGTAATACCCATGGTCTCAGCGGCCACCGAGGCCTGATCCGCGCTCTTCCACAAAATAGAGGCGCAGCCCTCGGGCGAAATCACCGAGTAGGTGCTGTACTGGAGCATGTGCAGTTGGTCAGTCACGGCAATGGCCAACGCGCCGCCCGAACCACCCTCACCAATCACGGTGGAGATGATGGGCACTTTGAGCGATGCCATCACGAACAGATTGTGGCCGATTGCTTCGGACTGGCCGCGCTCTTCGGCGCCAATGCCGGGGTACGCCCCCGGCGTGTCGACAAAGGTGAACACCGGCATGGAAAACTTCTCGGCCAGCTTCATCAGGCGCAGCGCCTTGCGATAGCCCTCGGGCCGCGGCATGCCGAAGTTGCGATGGATCTTCTCTTTGGTATCGCGCCCTTTCTGGTGCCCGATCACCATGCACGACTGCCCATTGAAACGCGCCATGCCACCCACGATGGCGTGGTCATCGGCAAAACTGCGATCGCCGTGCAACTCCTGGAAGTCGCTGAACATGTGCTCGACGTAATCCAGCGTATAAGGCCGCTGCGGGTGGCGCGCCACCTGCGCGATCTGCCACGGCGTCAGCTTGGCGTACAGGTCCTTGGTCTGGGCCTGACTCTTGGTCTCCAGGCGCGAGATCTCTTCGGAGATGTCGACGGCAGAATCGTCCTGCACGAAACGAAGCTCTTCAATCTTGGCTTCAAGCTCGGCGATGGGCTGTTCAAAATCGAGGAATGTGGTCTTCATCGAATCCGTCTTTAGCGTCGTTTAAAGGGCGCTATTGTACTCCTTACTGCCGACGCACAAACCAGCCCCCGCACCATCGGCTCGCCTCACGCCAGAAACCCGGGCACCTGCACGCTTTTCGCGGCACTGTTCACACCTGACAGAATCGACATAAATCGATTTAGATCAATGTTGTGCGTCGCCGCATGGCTAGAATCGAATCGTAGTAACAATTATTCTCGTTTCGATCATGTGCGCACTTTCAGAACTTAAAACCGGGCAGGACGCCACCGTCGTCGGCTTGCGCGCCGACCACGACTTCGTTCAACGCCTGCACGCGCTGGGCGTCCGCATCGGACGCAGTGTCCGCATCATTCGCCGTGGCGCGCTGAATGGCCCCTTGCAATTGCGTATCGGCACCACCGACATCATGCTGCGACACACCGAAGCCGCCTTGATCGACACCGCCGAAACCGCGGTCCGGGCGTGAAACGCGTCGCCCTGCTGGGCATGCCCAATTGTGGCAAGTCCTCGCTATTCAACCGCGTCACCGGCGCCTCGGCGCGCATCGGCAACTGGCCCGGCATCACGGTCGATCTGATGCGCGCGCGCATCCTGCTCGGCGCTCACATGGTCGAAGTCGTCGACTTGCCCGGCATCTATGATTTGAATGGCTATACCGAAGACGAACAGGTCGTGCGCGACTTCCTCAGCGCCCAACCGGTCGACTTGCTGATCATGGTCATCAACGCAGCACAGGCCGAGCGGCAACTGCGCCTCTTCCTGCAAGCGCGCACCCTGGGCGTGCCAATCGTGGTGCTGTTCAACATGGCGGACGAAGCCCGGCGCCTCGGCATCAGCATCGACCGCGACGCCTTCACCGAACACACGGGCTTTTCCGCCCACAGCATCAGCGCCAAGCTTGGTGATGGTGTGCCCCAGGCACTCGCGCAGATCGGCCACATGCTGGGCAACACCGTGCCGAGCATGCCCTCTTTTGATGCACTAGCCGACGCCGATCTCGAGCACGCACTTGATCAACTCGCGCACCAGAGCATCGACACGCCAGTCACGCTCTCGGCCCGGCACACCGATCGCATCGACCGCGCGGCCCTGCATCCAGTACTTGGCCCGGCACTGTTCATCGTCGCCATGGCGTTGGTCTTCAACGCCGTCTTTCTGCTCGGCGCACCGCTTCAAGAGGGCATCGGCGCGGCCTTCGACTGGTTCCGCGGCGCCGCGCTCGTGCCACTGCTCGCCCCCCTGCCCGCCTGGCTCAGCGGCTTTCTGATCGAAGGCATCTACAACGGCGTCAGCACCGTTGCCACCTTCGTCCCGCTGATCGTGCTGTTCTTCTTCCTGATGGCCCTGGTCGAAGACTCCGGCTACCTCTCTCGCGCGGCTTTTCTGATGGACGCATTCATGTCGCGCATCGGCCTCGATGGCCGCAGCTTTGTCATGCTGGTGATGGGCTTCGGCTGCAATGTCCCGGCCCTGATGGGTACCCGCATCATGCGCGCACGACCGTTGCGCCTGCTGACGATGCTAACCATTCCGCTGTCGCTGTGCTCGGCCCGACTGCAGGTCTTCCTGTTCATCGGCGCAGCAATATTCCCGGCGGTGTGGGCGCCCTGGGCGCTGCTCAGCCTCTACCTCTTCAGCATCGCCGCCGCCGTGCTCACCGCCTGGCTTTTTCGCAAGAAATTCGCCAGCCGCGAGCCCTTCGCGCTGGAGCTGCCGCCCTATCGCCTGCCCACCGCGCGCCATGTGCTGCTGCGCGGTTGGCACGAAGTGCGTCACTTCGTGCATCGCGCCAGCCGCTTTATCGTCGCCGGCGTTGCGCTGGTTTGGTTGCTCACCCATCTACCGGTCGGTGTCGACGCCGCCAGCACCGCCTCCTGGGCCGGTCAGATCGGCAGCTGGCTCCAACCGCTACTGAGCCCCATCGGCATCGACGCGCAGCTCACCCTCGCGCTGCTCTTCGGCTTTGTTGCCAAAGAAGTCATGATCGGCGCCATGGCGGTCATCTTCGGCCAGGAAACCAGCGCGCTCGGCGACACGCTCGCGCAGCACATGAACATTGCGCAGGCCTACAGCTTCATGCTCTTCACACTGTTGTACACACCCTGCCTGTCGACACTCGCCACGCTGCAAAGCGAATCGCGCGACTGGCGCTTTACCACGCTCGCCGTCGCATGGCCGCTGGCCTTGGCGTGGGGTGTGGCCTGGCTCGCCTACACCGGACTTTCCGCACTGGCGCATTGAGACGGCACCTGCAACGCAGCAGGACGACAGGATACGGACGTGCGTTCGCGCGTCGCCCCGATTCACTGCCGCCCACGCAACCGCGGCACAACAACCTCCCAGTGCTCACAACGCACCGTGGCCATGAACGCCGGCTCGGTGTCCTCTTTGTAGCGGGTAACGATGCCCGCAACCTCGCAGCTTTCCGGTGCGAGCGCCAGTCTGAAGGACTTTGCCGTCCGCCCCACCCGATTGCCCTCACGGTCGACAATCAAGAGCCGGTCTCCGTCCGGTCGCAATTCCAGCGGATCACCAGGGTTGAGCTTGCGGATCGCATCGTGGACTGGCGCACCAGTGCGCAGCCGGCCCGCAAAACCAAGATCAACATCCCCAAGCGACAGCGTCTGGTACCGAACATCCAAGGCCGGATCAGGCGCGCCTTCAAAACGACGGGTCTGAACACAAGGGGCGAGCGTGGAGACAAATGGGTTGCCGGGCGCGAAATCGCACAGCGTCAGCGTTTCCTCCGCCCGTGTCATTCCCACGTAGTAGAGCCTCCGGCCTTCCTCCACCTGCTCGGCGGCCACGTCCCACTGTCCGTCGAGCAAGGCGACATGGCGAAACTCCAGCCCCTTGGCGGCGTGAACGGTACCCAGAAAAAGCCCGGGCTGCCGTTGCTGGCGCATCTCTCGCGCATAGTCGTAGAGCCAGTTAATCACGGTCGCGGGGGCAAGCTGACACGCCCCGTATTCAACCGCCAGCTGCTCAAAGGCGAGCTCGAAGAATTGGCACCAAACCGAGTCAAGCGCCTGTTTCCGCACGAGCCCTGCGACCGCCGACACGTCCAGCGAAACCTCATCGACAGACCGCAGCTGCGTGACAAGTCGAACAAATGGCCGCAGACGCGCCAGTGGCAGCGCGCCTTGTTTGTCCGACGCCAGGAAATAAGGAATACCGCGCTGCTCGCACATGGCCTGTAGCGGCCAGAGGTAGCGATGGCTGCGCGCAAGCACCGCAAAGCCCTGCCAGTCGTCCCGTCCTTCCAGAGCGCCCAGCCTGTGAAACTCTGCCATCACGGCTTGCGCCTGAAGATTTCCGCTCGCACGGTCGCCCCCGGGGAGGCAGACGCGGAGCACGTTTCCTTGCCGCTCCTTGTCGATCTCGCACCACTCGCCCCCTGCCGGTTGACCGGTCCGGGCCTGATCAATGCGGATCGGCTGCTCGGCTTTCAGCCGCGCGTGGTTTTGTTCGATCAGCAGGTTCGAGGCCACGATGATGGCGCGGCTGGAGCGGTAGTTTTCAACGAGATAGCTGACCTCTGCTGCGTACTCCTCACAAAAGCGCTCAATATGCCGGTTGCTGCCCCCGCGCCACTGGTAGATATTCTGGTCATCGTCGCCCACCGCCAGAATGCACAAGTCCCCCTCCTGCTCGCCGTAGCGCCTGGACAGCCCGCTGACGAGTCGATATTGACGATCGTCGATGTCCTGGTACTCATCGACCAGAATGTAGCGATAGCCTTGCAGCAGGCGTTCGCGCAGATCATCGTCGCCTTCAACGAGTGTGCGCCCTTCCAGCAGATCCGCCGCCCGGTCGAGGATGGCGTCGAGCTCGCCCTCCTCCACCTTGTCCCGACGATCAAAACTTGTCCCGGTCAGGCGCATCGCCATGGCGTGGTAGGTCAGTACGGTCAGCCCCACGGCATCGTTGCCGACCAGCGCGAAGAGCCGCGTGCGGATCTCGTTGGCTGCGTGACGATTAAACGTCAGCGCAATAATCGCCGAAGCGGGCACGCGCCGCACACGCAGCAAATAGGCAATGCGATGCACGACAAGGCGTGTCTTGCCCGATCCAGGCCCGGCAAGCACCAGGCGGTTGCGATCCTGGTGCTCCGTTACGATGGCTTTTTGCGTGGCATTGAGCGAATCGGTGATCGCCTTCCAGGACCCCTCGCTGGTGGCAAGCTGAAGAATGTCTTCCTTGCCCTGAAAATACTGCCCCAGAAAGCTGTCCTTGCTGCAGGTGAAGTACTGCATGATCAAGCGCAGTGCATCGGCCATTTCCCGAACCGCAACTTCCGCGTATTCCCGCATCACGTGTACCTGGATGCGACGCTCCCGGTAGTGTTCGTCCAGGCGCTGAAAATCATCCTTCACGTAGCGCTGACCGTGCTTGTCCGGGTTGATGTCGATGGTCATGGCTCGCCGCATCACGGTCATACCATGGTTGAGCGTCAGGATCTCCTGGTGGTGGAGGTATAGCAGCACATGCTCAAGCGCCTTCAGCCGCTGCTCCGGTTTGATCGTGGCGTTGAGCTCGAGGTCGCCCGCGAGCAAGTTTTGCAGCTCACCGAAAGTAGTGTTGACGAGCAAATCCTTGCCGCGCTGATTCGGCGGCAGCTTGGCCAGCAAAAACGGCAACAACACGGCCGCGATCCGGCGCCGCTTCTCCCCCAGGCCTTCGATTTGCGACCACGTATACCCACCCCGTATCCGCAGCTTGAGGTAGTCCCGATTCAATTGCCGAAGCTCAAAGCTGCTGCGCTGCTGGCTGTCACCGTCGCGGTCCAGCGCCAAGCTGTGCAACAGGCGGGAGACATGTAAGGGCAGCACATCGGATTGCCCGCAGCGCTCGCGCAATTGGGCTGTCAGTGGCGGCAAATTCACGTCCTGCCACGAGCCATCATCTGCGTCAGGCGCCAGTTCGCGTAGCGCCGAGAACAGCGCAGCCTCCAGTTGCAAGCAGTTTTTCAGGCGCTCGCTGGATGCGCCCGCCATACCGTAGCGCAGGTAAATCGTCAGCTGAGAATCGTTTTCCAGCAGGCCAAGGGCTTCGAGTTGCCGGAGTGCGCCGCTGACCTCCTCGCTGGTCTGCTCGGTCAGTTGCATCAATTGGTCAGTGTTGATGCGCTCATCCGCGTCGGCGGCGTACAGGTAACGCAAAATCGCCCGAAACTCCTCGCACCGCCGCTCTGGCAAACGCGCGCATTCAAGCCGTGCCTCCGCCGCCTCTTCACTCAAGCAAAGCCGGGCAGGAAAAACCCTGGTGTGATTCTCCTCACGCCGGAGAAACTGGCCACGCTCCAACCAGGCAATCGCGGTAACCACCTTGGTTTCAGCATCGCGATCATCCGCCTCAAAGGTGGTCTGCACCGCATCATCCTGCAGGATCTCCCCGGCGGTAATCACCAGCTGCCCCCCCTTGCGCCGAGCGGCCTCAAAGCGAAGCTTCTTGAGAATCTGTTGAATGTCCTTGTAGCTCAGGCGGGAGCGTTCGCTCAGCCCAAACTGAGACTCGATGTCTTGCGGGTCGTAGAGCAACACGCAACGCGCGTCATCCTGATCCCGCCCCGCCCGGCCGGCCTCCTGCAGATAGTTCTCGAGCGAACCGGGGATATCGGCATGAATGACCAGCCGCACATCTTGCTTGTCCACCCCCATCCCGAAGGCGTTGGTCGCAACAATCACCCGCAGACCGCCGCGAATGAAGTCCTCCTGGATATCCTTCTTTTCGTGCGGCTGCAGCCCGGCGTGAAAGTATTTGCAAGGCCAATTCTGGCCGATCAGGAAATCGGCCAGATCTTCCGCCTTCTTCCGGCTGGACACGAACACCACCGCGCCGCCCTCGCGCGCCAGCAACTCATCGGCAAGCAACTGGTGGGTACGTGCGAACTTCTCGCCCGCACTGACGGGAAACACTTCGAAATGCAGATTGGGGCGCTCCGGCGTGCCGATGAACGACTTGAAGCTGACACCGAGTTCATCCAGGAAATGCGCGCGAATATCCTCCAGCACATCCTGTTTGGCGGTGGCGGTAAAACACCCAATCGGCGCAAGTTTGCCCGCGCCCGAAAACTCGCGGATGAAACGTGCAGCGTACAAATAGTCCGGCCGAAAATCATTGCCCCATTTCGACAAACAGTGCGCCTCATCGAAGATCCAGGCACCGATCTGCCGGTTCGCGATGGCCCGTCGGAACGCCTTGTTGCGGAACTGCTCAGGTGACACCAGCAAGATGCCCACGTCGCCGAGTTGGATCTTTTCGAGCACATCCGCGCGCTCCGGCATGGTCAGCAGCCCGTTCAATGCCGCAGCGCATTGCACGTTACGCGCCAGCAAACCATCAACCTGGTCCTTCATCAGCGACTGCAGGGGCGAAATGATCACCGTCAGGCTACCGTTGCGGTGATAGCGATTCAGCGCCGGTAGCTGATAGCAAATGGACTTCCCCCCGCCCGTCGCAAGCACCGCCAGCACCGACTCGCCACGCATGCCGGCAAGCACGATATCGTGCTGCGCGCTCTGCCCCGCCGCCTCGTAACGAAAATCATCAAACCCGAAGTAGCGTTTGAGCTCCCGCCGGGGGTCGTGGGTCGTGCTGCAATACGAGCAGGCCGGGTCATCACAGGGGCGGTCGCGCAGCTCGGCAATCAACTGTCCAACGGCCGGAAACTGATGTCGAACCCACGGCGCGAGCACCGAGTTGCCACCGGACACGCTCAACCAGGCAAGCACATAGGCGATCGACCAGTGAAGCTCGGTTTGCTGCAGGTCTTGCTCGATCAACCGACCGAGTCGAACGCTGCACACCTTCAGCGCCCGGGACAGCGCCGGATCAGTCTCAGCAAGCAGCAAAGGGATACGCTGCGCGACATCCGCTATCGACAACGGCGCCTGCCGAGTCAGAGAAAACACGAAGTTGCCCAGCCCCGGGCCGGTGCGAGGTGCAATCAAAGCCTGATAGCAAAGCATTTCATCCGCGTTGCTCTCAAACAGCTTCGCAAACGCCGCTTGCTGATCGGCAAAAAGCGTCAGCGTGGCACGGCAATCCGACAACGGCGAATTCAGGCTATCGCGGATCAGTTTGTAGTCTTTGATCAGCCGATGATACGGATTCTGCGGAAACGCCAAGGGCGACAATCGCAGCGTATCGACAACCGGCAACTGCAACGCCGCCGAAGCGGGGGCCGCCGAGCGCAACACCGGCAAATCGTGCGCAACGAGATTGTGGCCGAGAATGAAACTCGCCCCCTCGCACATACGCTCCAGTCGCGCCAGCGCCGCATCGAGCCGCTTGCCCGCATTGACTTCAAGGGTTTCGCCCGTGTCCGGCCGAAGGGCCCCGATCTTGATAATCTGCTCAGGCCCACCGTCCCGCGGCGGCACGGTTTCCAGATCCAGAACCAGGCATTTGGGCTGCGTTAATTGCGCCATTCGATGCTCTGTCGCTCGCCTCGGCAGGGTTGACGTTGATACAGACACCGCACAATCCAACACGCGGCAAGCACGATACGCCGGCATCTGCAGACAAGCTCGCATGATAACGACGTTTCAGCCCTCATGACGATGATAGTCGTGAAGGGTCGCTGACAATGGTGCAATGCATACGGTATTGGAATCACCACAGAGCCCGGCGCGAATGCGTGCTATCAGCACGCTACTCCTACTTCTAGCGGCGCAGCTCTGACGCTTGGCCGTCGCCGGTCGGCAGTCTGAATGGGCCGCTTTGACTATGAGCTACAGCGGCTCTTCGGCCGGAGCGGCCTGATGATGCCCGCTTTGATATAGTCCGCAATCGGTATAAAACCGTCCTTCGGATTTTCCTTCCCATTTGTATGATGGCAGGATGTCTCAAGTTTTCACTCTGTACCAATAAGTAGTTAGTAAACACGAAAGGGCATTACGCTGATGGCTAGCAATACTGGTAGAGAAAAATCCCTCGAATCCTGGATCTGGGACGCTGCCTGCTCCATCCGCGGGGCAAAGGATGCACCGAAATACAAGGACTACATCCTCCCGCTGATCTTCACCAAGCGCCTCTGCGATGTCTTCGACGATGAACTGAATCGCATCGCCAAGGAAGTCGGCTCGCGCAAGAAGGCCTTCCAGCTCGCCAAGGCCGACCACAAGCTCGTCCGCTTCTACCTCCCCCTCGTGCCGGATGACCCCGAGCAGCCGGTCTGGTCCGTCATCCGCAAGCTCGCAGACAAGATCGGCGAAGGCGTCACCACCCACATGCGCGCCATCGCCCGCGAAAACCCGCTGCTGCAGGGCATCATCGACCGCGTCGACTTCAACGCCACCACCCACGGCCAGCGCGACCTCGACGACGACCGCCTCTCCAACCTCATCGAGGCTGTCAGCACCAAGCGCCTCGGGCTCGACGACGTCGAGGCCGACATCATCGGCAAGAGCTACGAATACCTGATCCGCAAGTTCGCCGAGGGCGGCGGCCAGAGCGCCGGCGAGTTTTACACCCCGCCCGAAGTCGGCACCATCATGTCCCGTGTGCTCCAGCCCGAGCCCGGCATGGAAATCTACGACCCCACCTGCGGCTCCGGCGGGCTGCTCGTCAAATGCGAGATCGCCATGGAGGAACGCACCCAGGGCAAGAAGCGCACCGTCGCCCCGCTGAGACTGTTCGGCCAAGAATTCACCCCCGAGACCTGGGCCATGGCCAACATGAACATGATCATCCATGACATGGAAGGCCAGATCGAGATCGGCGACACCTTCAAGAACCCCAAATTCCGCACCAGGCAGGGCAAACTCCGCACCTTCGACCGCGTCGTCGCCAATCCCATGTGGAACCAGGACTGGTTCACCGAGGCCGACTACGACAACGACGAACTCGACCGCTTCCCCGCCGGGGCCGGCTTCCCCGGCAAATCCTCCGCCGACTGGGGCTGGGTGCAGCACATGCATGCCAGCCTCAACGCCACCGGTCGCGCCGCCGTCGTCCTCGACACCGGCGCCGCCTCGCGAGGATCGGGCAATGCCGGCACCAACAAGGAAAAGACCGTCCGCCAGTGGTTCGTCGATCACGACCTCATCGAGAGCGTCCTCTACCTGCCCGAAAACCTTTTCTACAACACCACCGCCCCCGGCATCGTGCTGTTCCTCAACAAGGCCAAGCCGAAAGATCGCAAGGGCAAGGTCTTCCTCGTCAACGCCAGCCAGGTCTTTGAAAAGGGCGACCCCAAGAACTTCATCCCCGATGCAGGCATCCAGCGCATCGCCGACACGCTCATCGGCTGGACCGAAGCCGAAAAACTCAGCCGCATCGTCGAACACGCCGAGCTTGCGAAAAACGACTACAACATCTCCCCCAGCCGCTACATCCACACCTCAGATGCCGAAACCTACCGGCCCATTGCAGAGATCGTCGAGGAACTGGCCGTGATCGAGGCCGGGGCGCGGGAGACCGACAAGGCATTGCGGGACATCCTCAAACAACTGGGCGTGTCGGCATGAAAAAGAAGCCAGACAACAAGAAAACTTCCCTCGCGCGTTCATCCGCCGTCGAATACCTCACCTTCGTCGCTGCACAGGGTCAAGGTGGCGTCGAGGTGGTTTATGCCGACGAGGACATCTGGCTGACGCAAAAAATGATGGGTGTCCTCTACGACGTGAAGACCCCCACCATCAACTACCACCTCAAAACTATCTTCGCCGACAACGAACTCACGGAGCATGCAGTTATTCGAAAATTTCGAATAACTGCCGCCGATGGCAAAAACTACGACACCGGCCACTACAGTCTCTCCGCCATCATCGCCGTCGGCTACAAAGTCAACTCCGAGCGGGCCGTCCAGTTCCGCAAATGGGCGACCACCGTAGTCAAGGAGTTCACCATCAAGGGCTTCGCGATGGACGACGAGCGCCTCAAGGCAGGTGGCACCGTCCTGACCAGACAGTACTTCGAAGAACAACTCCAGCGCGTCCGCGAAATCCGCCTCAGCGAGCGCAAGTTCTACCAGAAGATCACCGACATCTACGCCACCGCCATCGACTACGACCGCAGCGCCACCGCCACCCAGCGCTTCTTCGCCGCCGTGCAGAACAAGCTCCACTGGGCCATCCACGGCCACACCGCCGCCGAGGTCATCGTGGACCGGGCCGATGCCGGGAAACAGCACATGGGCCTGAGCACATGGAAAGATGCACCCCACGGAAAGATCCAGAAGTTCGATGTCAGCGTCGCCAAAAACTACCTCACCGAACCGGAGATGGCGCAACTCGCCCGCCTCGTCAACGCCTACCTCGATATCGCTGAAGACATGGCCCAGCGGCACATCCCCATGACCATGCAGGACTGGGAAACACGCCTCAACCGCTTCATCGAAGCCACCGACCGGGAAATCCTGCAGGACGCCGGCAAAGTCACCGCCGAAATCGCCAAGGCCCACGCCGAATCCGAGTTCGAGAAGTACCGTATCGTCCAGGATTGCCTGTTTGTCTCGGATTTCGACGCCCAGGTGCTGGGGATGGGCAACGTGGAAGGAGACGCGGAATGACCGGGAAGATTTTTCAACCGCAGATGACGCAGATGAACGCAGATGGTTTTTTGAAATTCTTGATCTGCGCCAATCTGCGACATCTGCGGTTAAACATGGCCTTGAAGGGGATTCTGGAGAAGATCGGGGTATGAGCGAATGGCAAACATGCGCCGTGCCCGATTCGTTCGTTAAGAACAAGGTCGGTCGGCAAAACCAAATCCCCGCAAAGGACATCGCGGAGGTTGGTCGCTTCCCGGTCGTCGACCAAGGGCAGAAGTTCATTGCCGGTTACTGCGATGACGAAAGCAAGGTCATCGATTTCGACCTGCCGCTGATCATATTCGGCGATCACACTCGCTGCTTCAAATACGTCGACTTCCCGTTCGTGCTTGGGGCTGATGGAACCAAGGTTCTTCTTCCGAATAAAAAGCTTTACGACGCGAGGTTTTACTACTTCGCGTTGCTGGCGCTGGAGATTCCGAGTCGTGGTTACAACCGCCACTTCACAATCCTCAGCGAGCGGAGGCTCCCGCTCCCCCCACTCCCCGAGCAGAAGAAGATCGCGCACATCCTTTCGACGGTGCAGCGGGCGATCGAAGCGCAGGAGCGGATCATTCAGACCACCACCGAGCTGAAAAAAGCCCTCATGCACAAGCTCTTCACCGAAGGCCTCCGCAACGAACCCCAAAAACAAACCGACATCGGCGCCGTCCCCGAAAGCTGGGGGGTGGTCCCGCTCTCGGATGTGTGTCGATTCCAGAGCGGTGGAACCCCATCGAAGAAGAATCCGGAATTCTGGAAGGGAACAATTCCATGGGTATCGCCGAAGGACATGAAGCGTCCGCGACTCGATGACGTTGCAGATCACATTTCAAAGGAAGCTCTCGAAAGCGGAAGCAAACTCGCACCCGCCGGTTCTGTCTTCGTAGTCGTCCGCGGAATGATCTTGGCAAAGACCGTTCCCGTCGCACTCGCAGAAGTTCCCATGGCCATCAACCAAGACATGAAGGCAATCATTCCTGGGCTCAAGCTCCGCTCAGACTTCCTTCTCTACGCCTTGGAGACACTACGGGAAAACCTTTTCAAGAAGGTCGGGCGCTCGGGTCACGGAACGTGCACCTTGATGGGCCACGAGGTCGCTGCATTCAAAATCCCACTTCCCGATTTAGCGACTCAGGCAGAGATCGCTTCAGCGATTCAAAACCTCGAACGGAAGAAGGAGATTCATGAACAGAAACAAATTCAACTCCAAGACCTCTCCCGAAGCCTCCTTCACGATCTGATGACCGCGAAGACCCGCGTTCACGAACTGGAGATTTCCGCATGAGCTCAGACGCCAAAGCGTCGGTCCTCCAACTCGCGCAGGAATGTATCAGCAAGGCACCCGTTATCATCCTTGGGAGTGGCGCATCGGCGGCTTACGGGATCCCGGGGATGCCTCAATTGAAAGACCATCTGCTCGGCGTCGCATGCCCCAAGACCTCAAAACCGGACGACGAAGCCAAGTGGACTGAGTTTCAAACAAAGCTGAAAACGACCGACCTTGAGACCGCGCTTGATGAGGTCCGACTTCCCGAGTTATTGACAGCGCTCGTCGTTGAATCAACATGGGACTACCTCGCGCCCTACGACCGAAAGGTCTTTGAGCAGGCGATCGTCGACCACGATCTGTTTCCGCTCACGAAACTGTTCCTCCACCTGTTCAACAGCACGCGTAACGATATTCACGTGGTCACGCCGAACTACGACCGGATTGCAGAATACGCAGCTGATGCCGGAAAGCTGGCGCATTACACGGGCTTTCACTATGGGCACATTCGGGCTCGGGCTGTGAACGGGCGGCCGAGGATTCATCTTGGAGGTGCGCCAGCCCGCACTGTGAATATTTGGAAAGTACATGGCTCATTTGATTGGTTCCGAGACAACGACGGAGTCGTCGTTGGTCTGCCCATTGCCACCAGGCGTCCGACAAATGTCTTTCCCGTGATCGTCACACCAGGAATTGAGAAGTATCGGCTCACCCACGATGAGCCGTTCCATTCCATTAAATCGGAGGCGGACAAAGCCCTCCAAGGTGCCGATTCGTATCTTTGTGTTGGTTACGGCTTCAACGATACGCACCTCCAAACAACACTCGTCGAGAGATGCCGCGGAAAGGATGTCCCATTGGTCCTGCTGACCAAGGGGGTATCGGCGACTGCGAAGGCGTTTCTCGCCAGCGGAAAGTGCGGAAAGTATCTGGCGATCGAGGAAGCCCCGTCCGGTGCGCGAGTCTACAGCCGGGAATTTCCGACCGGTGAAGAGATCGCAGGAGAATCGATCTGGCAGCTTGGTGAATTTCTAAAATTGGTAATCTCATGAGCATCTTCAAATACAGCGACAGCGATGCCCTCGGCAATGTGAAGTCAGTCGATACGGCAATTGTCATCGTCCAAGTGGCGGACGTAGAGCGGCTCCGAAAACTGCAGGTCAACCGGCTTGCCGTCCTCCAAAGTAGCCGCCCGGGTCAGCACCTGATCGGAATTATTCAGAAGATCACCCGCAACTCCGTCGAGGCTAGGGAGCTGGGTGAAGTGGAAGGAGACGAGGACGGACTCAAAATCGCAGCCGAGCTAAATCTTGTCCGGATCACCCTAATCGGCACGATGGTGGACAAGCTCGGCACTGATTCCAACGTATTCCTTCGCACCTTGGAAACGGTCCCCGAGATCGACGCAAACTGTTTTGCTGTCGAAGGGGAGGCGCTGACGAACTTCATGAGAGTCATTGCCAACATCTCGGGCGATGGAGAGCGCCTGTCCCTTGGGCACTACACTCTGGACGACAAGGCCGAGGCATTCCTGAACGGGAACAAGTTCTTTCAACGCCACGCGATCATTGTCGGGAGCACAGGTTCGGGCAAATCCTGGACCACTGCCCGCGTGCTCGAGTGCATGGCCGGGCTACCCAACGCGAACGGGATCGTTTTCGATATTCATGGCGAATACCGCCCTCTGAAAGCCGATGGCATTCGCCACCTTCGAATCGCCGGCCCAAAGGACCTCGACGCAAAGAGCACGCTGGCGGACGGCGTGATTCACCTTCCCTATTGGCTGCTGGCCTACGAGGCGATGGTCTCGATGTTCGTCGATCGCAGTGATCAAAACGCGCCGAACCAGGCGATGCTCATGTCGCGGACAATTATCGAGGCGAAGCGCAACTATTTGGAGGCCGGCAAACATGCCGAAGTGCTCGACAATTTCACAATTGACAGCCCGATTCCGTTCTCGATTGCTGATGTCATAGCGCGCCTGGAAGAACTGGATGCCGAAATGATACCCGGCGCAAGAGCGGGCACCGAGAAGGCAGGTGCATTCAACGGAAAACTTTCTCGCCTTATCGAGAGGCTCAAGAACAAGCAGACAGATCGTCGTCTCGGCTTTCTGTTCCAAGCCCCGGCGGATACGATGGAGTTTGATTGGCTCGATAAACTCGTCGCAGCTTTGGTGGCTGGCACTAAAGACCAAGCAGATAGGTTAGGGGGCGTGAAGATCGTGGATTTCTCGGAGGTTCCCTCCGACATGCTCCCGCTCATCATTAGCTTGGTCGCGAAGCTAGTCTTTTCGATACAGCAATGGACCCCGACGGAGAATCGGCACCCAATCGCCTTGTTCTGCGATGAGGCTCATCTTTACATTCCTGAACGCCAGTCATCCAGTGGTGGGGAGGCCTTCGCGGTGGACGCGTTCGAGCGGATTGCAAAGGAAGGCCGCAAATACGGCGTTGGCCTGGTCGTGATTAGCCAGCGACCTTCTGAGGTGAATCGAACTGTCTTGAGCCAGTGCAACAACTTGGTCGCGATGCGATTGACGAATGGTGATGACCAAAACGTGGTTCGACGTTTACTCCCTGACAGCTTGGGTGGTTTCAGCGAGCTTCTTCCTGTGCTTGATACTGGAGAAGCACTTGTTGTGGGCGACGCAAGTTTGCTCCCGACTCGCGTAAGAGTTCAACGGCCAACGAGCCAACCGAACAGCGGCACGGTTCCGTTTTGGGATAGGTGGAGCGAAGACAAGGAAATCGCGAAACTCTCGGATTCGGTCGCTAGCTGGAGAAAGCAAGCGATTCAAGAACCTCCCACTCCTGCACCAAAGTCTGGAACCTGATACCCCATGCCCACACCCGGCGAACACAAAACCGTCCAAGCCCGCATCCTCGGCTACGCCGAGGCCATCGGCTGGACGTTTGTGCCTCGCGAGGAAGCCGAGCAGCGGCGCGGGTTCGATCCGGAAGTTCCGCCCACCGAACGCGCCAAGAACCGTTCCCTCTTCTTCGACGACCTGCTCGACGCCAAGCTACGGGAATTCAATCCGCGCTATGCCGAGGCCGAGGGTGCCTTGCTCGGCCAGTTCCGCCATCTCCACACCGACATCTACGGCAACCGCGAGTTCGTCGAGCACCTGCGCAACCGGGGCAAGTTCTTCGACCACGAGGAGAAGCGCGAGCGTGACCTGATCCTGATCGATTACGACGACCCGGCGCGCAACGTCTTCGAGGTCACCGAGGAGTGGGCCTTTCACAACGGCCACTTCGGCACGCGGGAGGATGTGGTCTTTCTCATCAACGGCATTCCGGTGCTGGTGATCGAGTGCAAGAACGCCAACAAGGACGAGGCGATTGCCCTGGCGGTGGACCAGATCCGCCGTTACCACCGCGAGACGCCCGAGCTGTTCGTGTCGCAGCAGGTGTTCACCGCCACCGACGCCATCGGCTTTTCTTACGGGGTGAGCTGGAACACGGTGCGGCGGAACATCTTCAACTGGAAGGATGAGGAGGTCGGCAAGCTGGAGGCCAAGGTGAAGAGCTTCTGCGCCATTCCGCAGGTGCTCGCCTTCCTGAAGGACTACATCGTCTTTGCCGAGAAAGACGAGGAACTCAACAAATACATCCTGCGCCAGCACCAGACCGGCGCGGTAGAGGCGACCGTCAGCCGTGCCCTCGACCCAAAGCGCACGCGCGGCCTCGTCTGGCACACCCAGGGCAGCGGCAAGACCTTCACCATGATCAAGACGGCGGAGCGGCTGTTCCGCGCACCCGAGGCGGACAAGCCGACCGTGTTGCTGATGATCGACCGCAACGAGCTGGAAGATCAGATGCTGAAGAACCTCGCCGCGCTTGGCCTGGGCAATCTGGAACACGCCAGCAGCATCGCCCGGCTCAACCAGCTGCTGCGCGACGACTACCGAGGCATCATCGTGACGATGATCCACAAGTTCCGCGACATGCCGGCGGACCTCAACACGCGCTCGAACATCTACGTCCTGATCGACGAAGCCCACCGCACCACCGGTGGCGACCTCGGCAACTTCCTGATGGCCGGTCTGCCGAACGCGACCTTCCTCGGCTTCACCGGCACCCCGGTGGACAAGACGGTGTATGGCAAGGGCACCTTCAAGACCTTCGGCTGCGAGGATGACCAGGGCTACCTGCACAAGTATTCCATCGCCGACAGCATCGAGGACGGCACAACGCTGCCGCTCTACTACCAGCTTGCGCCCAACGAAATGCTGGTGCCGCACGAGACGCTGGACAAGGAGTTCCTGTCGCTGGCCGAAGCCGAAGGCGTGGCCGACATCGAGGAGCTGAACAAGATTCTCGAACGGGCGGTGAACCTGAAGAACTTCCTCAAGGGCAAGGAGCGCATCCAGCAGGTGGCGCAGTTCGTCGCCGAGCATTACCGCGAAAACGTCGAGCCGCTCGGCTACAAGGCCTTCCTCGTCGGCGTCGACCGCGAAGCCTGCGCGCATTACAAACACGCGCTCGACCAGTATCTGCCGCCGGAGTATTCCGAAGTGGTCTACACCGGCAGCAGCAACGACGCCAAGCTGCTGAAGGAATTCCACCTCGACCCGAAAAGAGAGCGGCAGATCCGCAAGCGCTTCGGCAAGCTCGACCAGCAGCCGAAGATACTGATCGTGACCGAGAAGCTGCTCACCGGCTTCGATGCGCCCGTGCTCTACGCCATGTATCTCGACAAGCCGATGCGCGACCACACCCTGCTGCAGGCGATTGCCCGGGTGAACCGCCCCTACGAGAACGAGGCGCAGGAGATGGTGAAGCCGCATGGCTTCGTGCTGGATTTCGTCGGCATCTTCGACAAGCTGGAAAAGGCGCTGGCCTTCGACAGCGAGGAGATCAACGCCATCGTCAAGGATCTCAAGCTGCTGAAGGTGCTCTTCAAGAACAAGATGGCGTCCAAGGCCCCGGACTACCTCGGGCTGATCGAGCGCAACTTCAACGACAAGGACGTGGATACCCTGATCGAGCACTTCCGCGATCCTGAGCGGCGCAAGGAGTTCTTCAAGGAATACAAGGAGATCGAGATGCTCTACGAGATCATCTCGCCCGATGCCTTCCTGCGCCCGTTCATTGCCAACTATGGAACGCTATCGGCGATCTATCAGGTCGTGCGCAAGGCCTACACCAAAACCGTGATGGTAGACCGCGAGTTTCAGGCCAAGACAAATCATCTGGTGCAGGAGCAGGTGAGCACTTATGGCGTGGGCGGTCTGGGTGAGATTGTCGCGATCGATGGCAATACGATTGAGCTGATCAAGAACAAGCGCGGTGGGGACGGCACCAAAGTCATCAACCTGATCAAAAGCATTGAAAAACTGGCCGAGGAAGGCAGTGATGACCCCTACCTCATTGCCATGGCGGAGCGCGCGCGGGCGGTGCAGGAGAGCTTCGAGCAGCGCCAGACCAGCACCGCCGAGGCGTTGGCGGCATTGCTCAAGGAAGTTGAGACGAATGAGATTCGCAAAAAGGAGCAGGCCGAGAAGTCGTTCGATGGCCTGACCTATTTCGTCTATCGCAGCCTGCTCGATGCGAAGATTGAGAACGCCGAGGCGGTCAGCCGCAAGATTCGCCAGGCCTTTGCTGATTTTCCGAACTGGAAGCGAAGCGAAAACGCCCTCCGCGAGCTCAGAAAGAAAGTCACCTTCGCCATCTTCGCGGAAACTGACGATCTGGATCGGGTGGCAGCGATGGTGAACGCGCTGTTTACCCTGCTGGACAAGGCAGACCGGATTTGACGTGATGACTGCGACCGATCAGAAGCTCGAGTTCAAGCAACGTGTCCGCCGCTGGGCCGACAAGCTGGAGGTGAACGTTGTTTGGCTGGGCGTCCGTCCCATGCGCAACAAATGGGCCTCATGCTCCACCAGCGGCCACCTGAACTTCAGTGACGAACTGCTCGGCCTGAAATCCGAGCTATGGGATTACGTCATCGTCCACGAGCTGCTCCACTTCTTTGTTCCGAACCATGGAAGACTTTGGAAAAGCCTGATGCGCGCCCATCTGGGTGAATATGAGTCACATGAAAACGAGTTAAAGCGTATAGCGCAAAACGTTTCGCAACAGCGGGCGCGCTGACGCACGCCGCTAAGCTTATCGTTGAATGACCACCTCGGAGCAAACCATACGACAGTCCTGGGCCAAGGAACTGGCTGAATCAGACTGCTCTTGATTGGTGCTCCGGCCGAGGCGCCGCCGCCTGATCACCTGCGACAAATCTTCAGCCGAAGGCGCTCGAATCTCAGCTCGGTCTCGCGACCGCAGCGGGTCGGCATGCTGACCTCGTTGTTTGATTCGTCTGACTGGCGGCTTTCAGCCACGATCAAGGACGGCGCCTGATTCTGAGCCGTTGTCCGAACGAGGAACGCACCGCCGTGGCGATTGATTGGCTGACGAATCGCGGCGGCGGGCCGATGCTGCGCTTTCGAGGTGTGGTGGCCTTCCAGGGGCCGCCTGCACTCAGATCGGCGCCGGCGCGCTCCTTGGCGGTCGGCCCACGGTCAGTCGGTACAACCCCCACAGCAGCAACAGCGGGACGACGACGGTCTGCATCAGGAAAACAACGATCAGGCGAATCATTCGCTCTGCTGCACTTTCTGCCGCGGCTTTCAAATCGTCGTATTTCTTCTTCATTCTGTCTGTCGGGGCCTTGAAGCTCGACAGGGTGTCGGTTGCGCTTTTCCCCATCGCGGCCATCGTGTCGCCCAGCCGGTCGAAAAGACCCGTGGCTTTCGCCTCGGGGTCTGCAGCCGGCGGCGGTGAGCCGCCCGCCTGAGCGGTTATTTTCCCGTCGCCGCCAACCTCATCCAGAGAGAATGCCTTTAGCTTGGTCGATGTACTGTCCAGCGCGGCCTGACTTTGTTGGTACTCGTCGGCGGCGAACTGTTCGAACACATACGCGCTCCCGATCATCGTCGCCGGCATCACAAATCGTACAAACAAGAGCGCCAGCATGAGGCTGCCCAACCAGGGCGGTGCGCTTCGCCGTACGAACAGCAAACACCATAGCAGCGCGACGGCTGTGACGAGCGCCGAAACCGTCCAGTTCGATCCTATCGTGAGCAGCAGCTTCTGAATGCCGAAGGCGACGCTGGCCATCAGCATGACCGATGAAAGCGATTCGACCAGGTCGTTGATCGGGTCAAGAATTTCGCCAATCGAGAGCGACACGCCGAAGCCCATCGGGTGCACGGCGACCTCGGTGCCTTGCAGCACGGAAATCACGCCGTTGAGCGCTCGCGCCGATGCGAAGCTGATCAGCGAGCGTTGCAAGCCGGCATCAACGCTCTCCGCAGCCAGTTGGGTGATCGGTCGATACCAACTGCACACGACCACAAACAGTACGAGAAGAGTGATCGCGGTCTTTTTCGTCTTGCTCATGGTCATAGGCGAGAAGGCAAACGACAAAGAAGAAGTGAATGGCCGGCATGCGATACCGTTGCGCGCATGTGTAGCCTGACGGGGTGCTGTCTTTCAGCGCGGGATCTATCAGCAGATGCGGGTTCGACGTTCTTCATGAGCCCAGGCTATCCGGCCAAGCTTCGGATTCATCCGCTTGCGCAGATTTTCGCACAGACCCGATGACATGGTGGTCGGCAGTGGCCAACGGCGGGGTTTCTTGAAGGCCATCGTTTGATGCCGAACGTGAGCTGCCCCAGTCAACGCCATGGCCCGGCGCTTCCGCCGTCCTGGGTGTAGACACGGTGTGAATGATCAACCACTACCGGCAGTTTTTGAGCGCCCGCGCCTTTTGACGAGCGGGTCTGTTCAGGACGCCCGAGCGGATTATCTTGCGTCCGGTTTGCGCAAGCGGGCTCGCACAAGCAAAGGTGAGGCACAAAAAAACGGGCTGGCCTTTGCCAACCCGTTTGATTTTCAGGTGTTTTGTGGTGGAGAGGAGGAGGATCGAACTCCCGACCTCCGCATTGCGAACGCGGCGCTCTCCCAGCTGAGCTACCCCCCCACGCTTGAGCGAAAAATTATAGTCCCGCCCTCAGGGCTTGGGAAGCCCCTCGCCCTCGGCGGGCCGATCGGCTGCAGCGCGCTTGAGGCGGTCGTTGACGGCTTGCCATTCGGGACTCGTGGGTGGCGCTTCGATCAGCAGCAGGGTCGCGCCGCACTGGTCGAGCCGACGCAGATCGCCATAGAGACGACGCGCGTAGCCGGCCGGGTCGCCGGGCAGTTGCAGCCAGACCGAACCATTCGCCGGGGCGGCGTCGGTCAAGGTGCGTGACAGCACACCGATGCGTTGGCCCGATTGCGCGGCGGCCACAACGGTAGCGTACAGGGCGGGCACGTCGAGCAGGCGCACCGGGGTGGCGGGCGCATAGTGCGAGGCCAGCGTGCCGGAGGCGCGTGGTGCGGTGGTGTCGGCGGCGTCGGGCGTAAGCACTGGTGCGCCGAGCACGCGACGCATGTCGTCGATGGAGACCCGACCCGGGCGCAGCATGACGGGCACACCACGCGAGAGGTCGACAATGGTCGATTCGATGCCGACCTCGCATTCACCACCGTCGACCACCACGGCGACGGCATTGCCGAGTTCTTCGCGCACATGGTCGGCAGTGGTCGGGCTGATGCGACCGAAGCGGTTGGCCGAGGGCGCGGCGAGGCCGCCGCCAAACGCCGCCAGGAGTGCATGGGCCACCGGGTGGGCCGGCACGCGCAGGCCGACGGTGTCCTGGCCGCCGGTGACGGCATCGGGCACATCGGGCTGGCGCTTGAGGATCAGGGTAAGCGGGCCGGGCCAGAAGGCGGCGGCCAGTTGGCGAGCGGCGTCGGGAATCTCGCGCGCCCAGTCGTCAAGTTGCTCGGCCGAGGCCAGATGAACGATCAGCGGATGATTGGCTGGCCGGCCCTTGGCGGCGAAGATACGCGCCACCGCCTGCGGGTTGCGGGCGTCGGCGGCCAAGCCGTAGACCGTTTCGGTCGGCAGGCCGACCAGCTGGCCGGCGCGCAAGGCGGCAACCGCGTCGCGCAGCGCGCGGGACAGCTCAGTCATCCGTGATGCCGATCGCTGTGCGAGCCGCCAGGGCAGCGACCAGCGCGGCCTCGACGTCGGTATCGACCACCGTGAAGTGGCCCATCTTGCGACCGGCGCGAGCGTGGTGCTTGCCGTACAGATGCAGGCGCAGATTGGGCACGGCGTGCAGCACCGACCAGTCTGGCTCGTGGGCGCGTTCGTCGCCGGTGCGATACCACAGGTCACCGAGCAGATTGACCATCACGGCGGCGCTGTGGGCGCGCGGCAGGCCCAGCGGCAAGCCGCACAGGGCGCGTACTTGCTGCATGTACTGATCGGTGACATTGGCGTCGATGGTGGCGTGACCGCTATTGTGCGGGCGCGGGGCCATCTCATTCACATACAGCGCGCCGCCGGAAATGAAGAATTCCACCGCCAGCGTGCCAACGTAGCCGAGCTGCGTGGCGATATGCTCGGCGAGCTGACGCGCCTGCACCGCGAGCGCGTCATCGACACGCGCGGGGGTGATCGACACATCGAGAATGCCGTGGCGATGCCGATTTTCGGCCACCGGAAACACGGTCACGCTGCCCGAGGCCTCGCGCGCGAGCACCACCGAGACTTCGCAATCGAGCGACAGGCGCTTTTCGAGTACACAGGCTTCGCCGCCAAACTCGTTGAAGGCGTGCAGCGCCTGCGCTGCGTCGTGCACCGTCACCTGCCCTTTGCCGTCATAGCCAAAGCGGGCGACCTTGAGAATGGCGGGAAACAGATCGTCGGGCAGATCGTTGAGGTCATCGACGCTGCGCAGCGCACGAAATGCGCCGTGCGGCAGGCCGTTGTCGGCGAGGAAGGTTTTTTCGACGATGCGGTTCTGGCACACCGACACGGCCGCAGCGCCGGGGCGCACCGGGATGAACTTGGCGAGGTAGTCCAGCGTGCCGGCAGGCACGTTTTCGAATTCAGTGGTGACGGCGGCACAGGTTTCGGCCATCAGATCGAGCGCGGCGAAGTCTTCGTACTCGGCCAGGATGTGGCGGTCCGCCGCGCGGCCCGCCGGACTGTTGGCGTCGGGGTCGAGCACCCACACCTGGTAACCCATTTCGTGAGCGGCATGAACAAAGAAGCGGCCAAGCTGACCGCCACCGAGCATGCCCAGCGTGGCGGGCGGGAGGATCGCGTCGATCGTGCTCATGCGCGGCGTCAGCCCTGCTCGACCGGCGACAAGGCCATGGCCAGCACGGTGTCGGTCTGCTTCTGACGGAAGGCGGCGAGCTTGTCAGCCAGCGCAGCATCTTCATTGGCCATCAGCGACACGGCAAACAGCGCGGCGTTGGCGGCACCGGCCTCGCCGATTGCAAACGTGGCGACTGGAATCCCTTTGGGCATCTGCACGATCGACAGCAGCGAATCCTGCCCTGACAGCGCCCGCGACTGCACCGGCACGCCCAGCACCGGCAAGGTGGTCTTGGCGGCCACCATGCCCGGCAGATGCGCCGCGCCGCCGGCGCCGGCGATGATCGCTTTGAGTCCGCGACCACGCGCCGCTTCGGCGTATTCGAACATCAGATCGGGGGTGCGGTGCGCCGACACCACGCGCGCCTCGTAGGGCACGCCGAAGTCATCCAGAATCCGCGCGGCCGCCTGCATGGTCGGCCAGTCGGAATTGGAGCCCATGATGATGCCGATCTTGACGTCTTCGCTCATTGTTCAGACTCCCTTGCGCTCGGCGGCGCGCTGCGCCGACTCGAGGGTGTTGGCCAGCAACATGGTGATGGTCATCGGCCCGACGCCACCCGGCACCGGGGTGATGGCGCCGGCCACATCCTTGACGGACGCGAAATCGACATCGCCACACAGTTTGCCTTCGTTGGGCAGCCCGGCGGGAATGCGGTTCATGCCCACATCGATCACCGCCGCACCCGGCTTGACCATCTCGCCGGTGATGAACATCGGACGGCCAATGGCCACAATGAGAATGTCAGCCCGGCGGGTATGCGCGGCCAGATCGCGGGTCTTGGAGTGACAGACGGTCACCGTGGCGCCGGCTTGGGTGAGCAGCATGGCCATCGGCTTGCCAACAATATTGGAGCGGCCAATGACCACGGCGTCGGCACCCGACACGTCGATATCGCCGGCAGCCAGCAGCTTCATGACGCCATGCGGCGTGCAGGGGAAGAAGGCGCGCTGGCCTTGCGACAGGCGACCGACGTTCTCGGCATGAAAACCGTCCACGTCCTTGTCGACCGAGATGGCCTCGAGCACTTCCTTTTCTTCGAACTGCGGCGGCAGGGGCAGCTGCACCAGGATGCCGTGCACGCTGTCGTCGGCATTGAGCTCGGCGATTTTGTCGAGGACACGCTTCGGGTCGGTGTCGGCGGGATAGTCAAAACGCAGCGAGCGCATGCCCGCTTTTTCGCAGCCAGCCACTTTGTTGCGCACATATACCGCCGAGGCGGGATTGTCGCCCACCAGGATGACGACCAGGCAGGGCGTCACGCCGCGCGCCTTGACTTCCTTGACGCTTTCAGCGAGCTGGGCGCGAACATCGGCAGACAAGGCGTTGCCGTCGAGAATGCGTGCAGACATCGAAACTGCCCTCGGGAAAAACCGGTGATTCTATCGCAGGATCAGAGGCTTGTGCGAAGCAGCATGGCGACGTTCCGGCTGGCGCCTATCCCGCCGGTGCTGCCGCCACGGCGACCGCGGCACGCCCCCGCGCGAAGGCGTCACGATTCAATTCAAGCAACTGCGGCTTGCGCCGGGCAAAACGGGCCAACACGGCCTGCTCCAGCACATCATCCGGAAACGGTAACCGAGCGGCCATGGCGCCGAGCATGACGGTGTTGCCGAGCCGGATTTCACCGAGTTCGAGCGCGATGGCGGTAGCGTCGAACGCATGCACCGTGAGGCCTAGCGCCGTCATTTGCGCTACCGGATCATCCGGGTAGTCATAGCGCCCGCTGTTGACCACCGGCGGCACGATGCGACCGATGTTGGTCAGCACCTCGGCTCCTGGACGCAGCATGTGCACCCAGCGCAAGGTCTCGGCGGCTTCAAAGCCGACCAGCAGATCGGCGTCGCCCGGCGCGATCTGCGGCGACAGCACGCGCGCGCCAAAGCGCAGGTGCGAGGTGACCACCCCGCCGCGCTGGCTCATGCCGGCCACTTCGGTTTTCTTGACATCGAAGCCCAGCGACAGCGCGGCCTCGGCGAGGATTTCCGTCGCGGTCATGACGCCCTGCCCGCCAATGCCGCAGACCAGAATATTGGTAATCGACATGCTCATGCGGTACTCCCGGGCTGACGGATGAATGACAAAGGCTGGAGCCTCTGCGCGTGCACGATCGCCTCGGGCGCACAGGGCTGAACACACAGGCCACAGCCGGTACAGGCGGCAGTATCGATACGCACAAAGGCCAGATCGACGACCTTGCCGGAGGGTTTGGTTTCCTGCCCGCGACGCGTTACGTGGATGGCCGGGCAACCCACATCGAGACAATTGCCGCAGCCGGTACAGGTGTCGTCAATGACCTTGTAGGCCTGGGTGGGCTTGTACTCGCCGATCAGCACACAGGGGCGGTCGGTGATGATCACCGAGGGCTCGTCAATCTTGGTCTCTTCGCGCAGCGCCTTGAACAATGTCGGCAACTCGTAGGGGTCGAGCTTACGGATGCGCTCGCGGCGTACACCGAGTGCTTCGCACAGTTGGACGAAATCCACCCGCGGCGCCTCTTGGCCATGGATGTCGCGACCGGAGGCCGGGTTGTCCTGGCCACCGGTCATGCCGACGGTGCGGTTGTCGAGCAACAAGATGGTGACGTTGCCTCGGTTCCAGGTGATGTCGAGCAGGCCTTGCATGCCCATGTGCATGAAGGTCGAGTCGCCAATCACGGCCACAATCTTCTTGTTCGCGTCTTTCGCGCCCCGCCCCTTGTCCATACCCAGCGCCATGCCCATCGATGCGCCCATCGAGATGCAGGTATCGAGCGCATTCCACGGGTGGCCCGCGCCCAGCGTGTAGCAACCGATGTCACCCGAGATGATCACATTACGCAGTTGTGAGAGCGTGTAATAGACACCCAGGTGCGGGCAAGCCACGCACAGCGTGGGCGGGCGCGGGAACACCGGCTGAGGCGCCGGCCGGTCGATCTCGACCGGCGCGTCGCCGCGCAGCAGGCGGTCGATGGCCGGGGTGAGAATGTTCGGCGGCAACTCGCCGAGCCGGGGCAGGATGTCCTTGCCGTGACAGTCGATACCCACCGCCTTGAGTTCGGTTTCAAGCAGCGGTTCGGTTTCTTCAACCACCACCAGGCGCTCGACCTGCCCTGCCAGCGCGCGGATGCGCTCGATCGGCGGTGGGTACGAAAACCCGAGGCGCAGCACCGGCGCATCGGGAAAGGCTTCGAGCACATGCATGCCCGCCGGGCCGGAGGTCACGAAGCCCACGCGCATGTCCTTACCGGGCTCCAGCACATTGAATTCCGACGCCTCGGCGGCCTCGCGCAAGGCGGCTTCGCGATCGAACATCAGCGGCAGGCGCGGCTTGGCATGGCCGGGCACCATCACCCAGCGCGGCGGGTCTTTCTCGAAACCGGCAGGCTCGATCACCTCGCGCTCGCCCGCCGTGACCGCGCCTTTGACATGGCAGATGCGGGTTGTCAGACGCACGATCACCGCGGTGCGGAACTGCTCCGACACGGCAAACGCGGCGCGAGTGAGCGTATAGGCTTCTTGCGAATCGGCCGGTTCAAACACCGGCAAGTGGGCGAAGCGCCCCCAGAAACGGGAGTCCTGCTCGTTCTGCGAGGACGACATGCCCACATCGTCGGCAACGATGATCACCAGGCCGCCTTCCACGCCGGTGACGGTCAGCGTCATCAAGGCATCGGAGGCTACATTCAGGCCGACATGCTTCATCGCGCACAGCGCACGTGCCCCCACCATCGAGGCGCCCAGCGCGACTTCGAGCGAGACCTTTTCGTTCACCGACCATTCGGTATAGAGATCGGGGAAGCGTGCGAGGACTTCGAGAATCTCGGTGGAAGGCGTGCCCGGGTAGGCGGCGGCGACGCGCACGCCGGCATCCCAGGCGGCCCGTGCGACCGCTTCGTTGCCAGAAAGAAATTGCCGGCTATGTGCCGGCGCGGGTTGCACTGCTGCCATGGACGCTGCCTCCGGGACCCGCGAACGACGCGCGCCAAGCCTTGGCAACGCACCGACCGCCCTGCATCGCTGAGCGACGCGCGCCGTCAACATTAACGGCCGGGGATTAATTTACCGATCGGTCAACGAATTACAGTTGATTTGAATCAAACGCGACGCACGCAGCGAACGTCACGCAAAGGGATCAGTCGACGAAACGCCCTCGCGCCGCCTCGCAGGTCATCACGGATTGCACCAGCTCAGCCAGCGAGTTGGCCTCCATTTTCTCCATCACGCGTGCGCGATGTACTTCGACGGTCTTGATGCTGATGCCCAGATCGTCCGCAATCTGCTTGTTGAGCCGACCGGCAATGATCAGTTCGAGGACTTCCATCTCGCGCTGGGTGAGCAAGTCGAGACGACGGGCCACCACGGCGTCCTGACGCACACGGCTGCGGCTTTCGCGCTCGGTGGCGAGGCATTGCTCGATGAGCTTGAGCATGTCGCGATCGCTGAACGGCTTTTCGATGAAATCGACCGCACCTTTCTTGAGCACCGACACCGCCATGGGCACATCGCCATGGCCGGTGATGAACACCACCGGCAAGGTGGCGTGGCGCTCGCGCAGGCATTCGTAGAGCTCCAGGCCACTCATGCCGGGCATGCGCACATCGAGCACGATGCAGCCGGCCATGTCGGCGTGGTAAGCCTCAAGAAAGGCTTCGGCCGAGGCGAACTGGGCGACGCGATAGCGGTTCGACTCCAGCAACCACACCAGCGAATCGCGAAGGGCTTCGTCGTCGTCGACGATGTAGATGATCTGTTCAGGCGCTTCGGGCGTTCCGTTCACCGGCAATCTCCACGGGCAGCGTAAATCGAAAAACGGTGCCGCCTTCGGGATTGGGTTCGGTCCACAGGCGCCCGTCATGAAATTCGATGATCGAGCGACAGATATTCAGGCCCATGCCCATGCCTTCGGACTTGGTGGTAAAGAACGGGGTAAACAGACGCTCGGCGTCTTCGTCGCGAATGCCGTGACCGCGATCGGCCACCGACACCTCGACCAGCCCCTCGCGCACCACGCGCGCCGACAGGGTCAACACCCGGCAGTCGTCCGGCGTGTCGCCCATCGCATCCATCCCGTTCTTGACCAGGTTGAGCAGCACCTGCTCGATCATGATCCGGTCAGCGTAAACGGGCGGCAGCTTGGGCGCAATATCGCGACGCACACGCACGGCGGCCTTGCGGGCGTCGATCTCGGCAAAACCGAGCGCGTCGTCCACCACTTCATCCAGCGGTACGGCCGCACGACGCGGCTCGCTCTTGCGCACGAAATCGCGAATCCGGCGAATGATCTTGCCGGCGCGCTCGGCCTGGAAGCTGGCCTTCTGCATGGCGGCCAGCACCTCGTCCTGACGGTAATCGCCGGACTCCATGCGCTTGACGCAACCCATCGCGTAATTGGAAATCGCCGCCAGCGGCTGGTTGAGTTCATGCGCCAGGGTGGAGGCCATCTCGCCCATGGTCACCAGACGCGCGGTGCGCTGCAGCCGCTCTTCCTGCTGCCGGCTCATCTCTTCCATCTGCCGCCGGTCGGTAATGTCGGTGGCGATGCCCATGCGCACCACCCGCCCATCTACCCAGCGCGTGGCCTGCTCACGCACGTGGTACCAGTGGCCCGACAGCGGATTGCGCAACTCGTCGTCGAACAACTCCATCGGCACATCGGCCGGCTGCAGCTTGCGCGGATCGACCCGGTAGTCGCCCAGCTCGGGCTGCGGCTGGGTCACCGCACGGGCGCGGCGACCGACCACGTCGAAACCGTGCATCGCCATGAAGGCACGGTTGGCATAGAGGATTTCGTCGTTGCGTGCATCGGCCACAAACACTGCGGAATCGAGTCCGTCGAGCACCGCCTCGAAGCGCTTGTGCGCCGCTTCAAGTGCCGCCCGAACGCGCTTGGGTTCGGTAATGTCGGTGACCGAGGCCATCCAGCCGGTCTGCTTGCCACTGCCGTCGATCAGCGGCGAAAGGTAAAAACGCGCATCGAGCCGCTCGCCGCTCTTGCGCAGCACTTTCATTTCAAAACCCGACGGCGGTGCCTGCCCCGCCAGCGTGACATCCAGATTGTGCTGGCAGCGCGGAATATCTTCTTCGGGCCAATAGGGAAAAGGCGGCATCGCCCCCACCAGCTCGTCAGACGACAAGCCCACCATCCGGCAAAATGCCGGGTTGGCGTAAATGATGCGACCCGACAAATCGATGGCCCGCAGGCCGGTGACGACTGACTCTTCCATGGCGCGCCGGAACGCCGACTCGGCCCGCAGCGCCTCTTCGGTCGCCTTGCGTCCGGTAATGTCGTGGGCCACCGCGTAGAACAGCTTTTCGTCGAGCACCGGGTTGATGCTCCAGACCAACCACTTGTAGCGGCCGTCGGCACAGCGCACCCGGTTCTCGAAGCTCACCGGCTGACCGTTGGCCAGCAGGCGCAACTGCTCGATGGTGGCGACGATGTCATCGTCGTGAACAAAATCCAGCAGCGGACGACCGGGCATCTGCACCACGGGATAGCCCAGCAAGCGTTCAAACGCGGGGTTGCACCGCCGGAAGGTGCCGTCGGCGCTGAGAATGCTGAGAATATCGAGCGACAGGTTGAACAGGCGATCACGCTCTTTTTCGACGCGCACCCGGCGCCGCATGTGGCTGCGCAGCAACCACAGGCTCCACAGCATCAGCACCGACAGTCCGATGATCATGATGGTCGGCAGCGCGCGCGGGATCGCCCCCACCGTGCGAAACGCGGTGGCACGCAGCATCAAGCCATTGGCCGGGGGGTCGAGCGCGATCGCATAAGCCACCGACTCATCCAGCGCCTGCACCGACGAATTGACCGCCAGTGTGTCGCCACGCGGACCGATCAGCGCCAGTCGGTATTTTTCGGAGAACCAGGACGGCACCAGATGACGGACGATCTGGTCAATGGAATACACCGCCACCATCGAGCCCATGAACCGCCGCCCGTGACGCACCGGAATATAGAGTTCAAGGACCGCCTCGCCACGGGGATTGACATAGGGGTCGCCATACGCCGGCCGCCCAATCTCTCGCGCCCGAAAGAAAGCCACGGTCTGGGTGCTGGTGAGCACATCGCCGGCCAGCCAATCGGTCGTATCGAAAGGCGCGCTCCAGCGCACTACCTCGCCCGGCTCAACCCATACCAGGTTGATCAGCTGCGGGTTGTTGGCAATGTGTTGATTGGCGCGCAGCTGGAAGTTGTCCAGATCCAGAGACCCGGCCGCCAGATCGCGCGCCATCTGGGTCAGGAACTCTTCCGTGCCCTGCATGTGCAGGCGCATGGTCTGTTCGGCCCATTGCACGTCCCGCGCAATCGCATTGCGCTGGATCTCGGTCTCCTGCCGTTGCAGCACCCACACCAGCACCAACATGGCGACCGCAAACACCACCACCGCAACGTAGGGGACGGTCCAGTAAAGCTCGGTGCGCGCCTGAGCGCGCGCAGCTGTGGGTTTTGCCATGGCCTCCGGCCAAAAATAGACGGGGTTCGCAAACGGAATCAACGCAAGCGATTGATCGGCATTGTCACCGCCCCCCGCCTCCGGCGACATCGGGTGATTCCCTAGGGCGGCCGCTTATTTATCCGTCTTGTTGATCAGCCCGTTTGTGGTCACACCCGTGGCATTGACGGAAAAATCCATACTAACGGCATACTTATCCGGGCAACTCTAGGGGTTTTCGCCAATGTCACATCGCATGAGCCGGGTCTTACAGTCGTCAAAAAACGGGAGGAGACCCCAACTTGCGCGCATGCCTCGCTGCATTGCTGTGCTCGCTACTGGTTTGGCCAGCATGGAGCGCTGAGCCGATCCGGATCGGCGTGACAGGCCCCTTCACGGGTGGGTCGGCCCCCATGGGTTTGTCCATGCGCGACGGCATTCGTCTGGCGGCCCAGGAGCTCAACGCCAGCGGTGGCGTCATTGGCCGACCGATCATGCTCATCGAGCGCGACGACGAGGCACGCAACGAACGCGGTGCGCAGGTCATTCAAGAGCTGATCGAAAAAGACAAAGTGGTTGCGGGCCTTGGCATTGTCAATACCGGTGTCGCCCTCGCCACCCAGCAAATCTATCAGCAGGCCCGGGTGCCCGTCATCACCAGCGTGGCCACCGGCACCTTCATCACCAAGCAGTTCCAACCCCCCCGCTATCCCGACAACTACGTTTTCCGGGTCTCGGCAAATGACCGCGTGCAAGCGGAGATGATTGTGGAAGAGGCGGTGGATCGGCGCGGTTTCACCAAGATTGCCATTTTTCACGATGCCACCAACTACGGCCAGCTCGGCAAGCTCGATCTGGTGCACTCGCTGGCCATCCGCGGGCTCGGCCCGGCCGTGATCGAGCGCTTCAATCTGCGCGATGTGGACATGACCTCGCACCTTCGCCGGGCGCGCGCCGCCGGTGTTCAGGCCATCCTGACCTACGGCATCGGCCCCGAACTGGCACATATCGCCAACGCCATGTCGGTGCTCGACTGGCGGGTGCCGCTCATCGGAAGCTGGACACTCGGCATGTCCAATTTCATCGACGAAGCGGGGCCGAATGCCGAAGGCGCGCGCATGCCGCAAACCTACATTTCAGAAGACACCACCGCTCGGCGCAGTGCCTTTCTGACGCGGTATCGAGAAACATACGGCAGCGAACGGATTCCTGTTCCCCCTGCCGCCGCACAAGGGTATGATTCGATGCTTGTGCTTGCAGCAGCGATTCGTCAGGCAGGCGACACCGAAGGTGAAAAGATCCGCGAGGCCCTCGAAGGGCTTAAAGAACGGGTTGAAGGTGTCGTTATGACCTACGATCGCCCGTTCTCGAAAACCGATCACGAAGCGATCGACGACACGTCCATACCGTATATGGGCGAAGTCCGGAACGGACAGGTCGTGTTTGCGTATGACCGCGACCGCCTGCGCGCTTCAGGCCAATGAGCTCCACACCAGAGCCAATTTCACGATCGGTCGGGGGGTTTCTCCCTCCCTCCCTCACCCCCGGCCGATCTTTTTCTTTCCTGCGCCCCTCCGGCGCAGCCCCCTGCTTTTCTCCGGACCACGCAGTGCGCGCCACATCGGCATAGCGCTCGACGTACGCCCCATACTCAATGACTCATCGCCCGCCCAGCGCCGTCCACACCGGAAAGCGCGCGCCACGGCGATGTCTTCTTGTTGATCAACCTGGCCATACCGATACCTCCGTCGCGCACGTCGCCTTGTCGCGGCCACCACCACGGCAGGGCCGGCGCGCGCGCATTTGTCGCAAGAATCGGACATCCGCCACCGGTTTCATCCCATGCTACGGATATCCCTTATTGCACATTCTGAAATTGGATTTTATAGTACGCAAAGGTCGAGAGCGGCCAGGAGTGTTTTCGTCGACGTCGCGCGGTACAGTGTCGTGCGACGGATTGACTTCAACAATCGTCATGAGGAGAGGAGAGAAGCATGAGCGCAATAAATAACAACACCGTGCAACCAGATCCGGATGCGCAAGAAACGCAAGAATGGCTGGATGCCCTGGGCGGCGTCATCGCCAACGAAGGCCCCCAGCGGGCACACTTTCTGATCGAAAAACTGATTGAAGAAGGCCGCGAAGAAGGGATCGACATTCCCTATTCCGCCACTACGCAGTACATCAACACCATCCCCGCCAGTCAGCAACCCAAATACCCCGGCGATCCGGACATGGAGATCAAGCTCCACTCCTACATCCGCTGGAACGCGATGGCGATGGTCGTGCGTGCCAACAAAGACACCAACGTTGGCGGCCACATCTCCTCGTTTGCTTCATCCGCAGCCCTCTACGACGTGGGCTTTTCGCATTTCTGGAAGGCCGTCGGCCATGAATCCGGCGGCGACCTGATCTTCTTCCAGGGCCACTCGGTCCCGGGCGTCTATTCGCGCGCGTTCATGCTCGGTCGCCTGTCCGAGAAGCAGCTTGATGGCTATCGCCAGGAAGTCGACGGCACGGGCATTTCGTCCTATCCGCACCCCTGGCTGATGCCGGACTTCTGGCAGTTCCCGACGGTGTCGATGGGCCTGGGCCCCTTGTGCGCGATTTACTCCGCACGCTTCATGAAATACATGGCCAGCCGTGGCCTGATCGATGCCAAGAAAGCCGAACAGCGCAAGGTCTGGGCCTTCCTGGGCGACGGCGAGACCGACGAAGTCGAGTCCCTCGGCGCCATCGGCATGGCCGGCCGCGAGAAGCTCGACAACCTGATCTTCGTCATCAACTGCAACCTGCAGCGCCTCGACGGCCCGGTGCGTGGCAACGGCAAGATCATTCAGGAACTCGAAGGCGAGTTCCGCGGTTCGGGCTGGAACGTGATCAAGCTGGTCTGGGGCACCCACTGGGACGCCCTGTTCGAACGCGACAAGAAAGGCATTCTCAAGAAGCGCATGATGGAACTGTGCGACGGCGAGTACCAGACCTTCAAGGCCAAGGACGGCGCCTATGTGCGCGAGCACTTCTTCAACACGCCCGAGTTGCGTGCGCTGGTGGCCGACTGGACCGACGACGACGTGTGGCAACTGAACCGCGGTGGTCACGATCTGTTCAAGATCTTCGCTGCCTACAACGCGGCCGTGAATCACAAAGGTGCGCCGACCCTGATCCTCGCCAAGACCATCAAGGGTTTCGGTCTGGGCCAGTCCGGCGAAGCGATGAACATCGCCCACAACACCAAGAAGCTGGATGTCGAGTCGATCAAGCGCTTCCGCGATCGCTTTGGTCTGCCGGTGGGTGACGACAAGGTCGCCGATCTGCCCTACCTGAAGTTTGCCGAGGATTCGCCCGAGTACAAGTACATGCGCGAGCGTCGCATGGAACTCGGCGGCTTCCTGCCCAGCCGTCGCACCAAGGCCGAGGCGCTGGCCGTGCCACCGCTGGAAAACTTCGCTGCCCTGCTCAAGGCGTCGGGTGAAGGCCGCGAACTGTCGACCACCATGGTCATGGTGCGCATCATGAACACGCTGCTCAAGGACAAGCAGATCGGCAAGAACGTCGTGCCGATCGTGCCGGACGAGTCGCGTACCTTCGGTATGGAAGGCATGTTCCGCCAGTACGGCATCTGGAACCAGCAAGGCCAGAAGTACGTGCCGGAAGACCATGACCAGCTGATGTTCTACAAAGAGTCGGTCACCGGTCAGGTACTGCAGGAAGGCATCAACGAAGCCGGCTCGATGGCCGACTGGATCGCCGCCGCCACCGCTTACTCGGTGCATGGCGTGCAGATGGTGCCCTTCTACATCTGCTACTCGATGTTTGGCCTGCAGCGCACCATGGACCTGTGCTGGGCGGCTGCCGACCAGCGTTCGCGCGGCTTCCTGATCGGCGGCACCGCCGGTCGCACCACGCTGAACGGTGAAGGTCTGCAGCACGAAGACGGCCACAGCCTGATCCTGGCCAACCTCATCCCCAACTGCGTCAGCTACGACCCGACCTTCCAGTACGAACTGGCGGTCATCGTGCAAGACGGCATGCGCCGGATGTTTGCCGAGCAGGAAGACATCTACTACTACATCACCGTGATGAACGAGAACTACGAGCACCCCGAGATGCCGGCCGGCTCCGAAGCCGACATTCTCAAGGGCATGTATTCGTTCAAAAAAGGTGGCAAGAGCAAGGGCCCGCGCGTTCAGCTGCTGGGTTCGGGCACGATCTTCCGCGAAGTCATCGCCGCCGCCGACCTGCTCAAGGCCGACTGGGGTGTCGAGGCCGATATCTGGGGTTGCCCGAGCTTCAACGAGTTGGTCCGCGATGGCCAGAACGCCGAGCGCTGGAACCTGCTGCATCCGATGGAGACGCCGCGCCTGTCGCATGTCGAACAGCAACTCGCCGGCGCCGAAGGCCCGGTGGTTGCAGCGACCGACTACATGCGCATGTTCGCCGAGCAGATCCGTCCCTTCGTCAAGGGCAGCTACGTCACGCTGGGTACCGACGGTTTCGGCCGCTCCGACACCCGCGAGAAGCTGCGTCACTTCTTCGAAGTGGATCGCCACTGGGTCACCCTGGCAGCCCTCAAGGCCTTGGCCGATGAAGGCAAGATCGAACGCGAGAAGGTTGCCGCCGCACTGGTCAAGTACAAGCTCGACCCGTCCAAGCCCAACCCCATGTCCGTCTGAACACTGAGGAGACTGCAAACATGAGCCAACTCATTGAAGTCAAAGTGCCGGACATCGGCGATTACGACGATGTGCCGGTGATCGAGCTGTACGTCAAGGTCGGCGACACCATCGCCGTTGATGACCCCATCGTCACGCTCGAATCCGACAAGGCCACCATGGACGTTCCGTCCGAGGTCGCCGGCGTCATCAAAGAACTGAAAGTCGCCTTGGGCGACCGCGTGGCCGAAGGCAGCGTGCTGATCGTGGTCGAGGCCGCCGGCGCTGGCGCCGCGGCCGCCCCGGCTGCAGCAGCAGCCCCGGCACCCGCTGCGGCGCCGGCTGCACCCGCGCCCGCCGCTGCACCGGCTGCGGCCGGTGGTGGCGTGGTCGAAGTCAAAGTGCCGGACATCGGCGACTACGACTCGGTGCCCGTCATTGAGCTGTACGTCAAAGTCGGCGACACCATCGCCGTCGATGACGCGATCGCCATGCTCGAATCCGACAAGGCCACCATGGACGTCCCCTCCACCGCCGCTGGCGTGGTCAAGGAAGTCCTCGTCGAGGTCGGCAGCACCGTGTCCGAAGGCTCGGTGCTGATCAAACTCGCCGCTGCTGGCGCTGCTGCCGCAGCCGCACCCGCGCCGGCCGCCAGCGCACCCGCTCCGGCAGCTGCTGCACCGGCGCCCGCCGCTGCGCCAGCACCAGTTGCCGCCGCAGCCCCCGCAGCCGCAGCCGCCCCGTCGGCCGTCAAGCTCGGCGGCAAGGTGCACGCCAGCCCGTCGGTCCGTGCCTTTGCGCGCGAACTGGGCGTCGATCTGAGCCAGGTGAAAGCCACCGGCCCGAAAAACCGCATCACCCAGGCAGACGTCACCGCCTTCGTGAAGGGCGCCATGCAGTCCGGCAACGTGCCGGGCAAGGCAGCAGCAGCCGGCGCGGGCGCGAGCCTGGGCGGCGGTCTGGATCTGCTGCCGTGGCCGAAGGTCGACTTCGCCAAGTTTGGCGAAATCGAAACCAAGCCGCTGTCGCGCATCAAGAAAATCTCTGGCCAGAACCTCGCCCGCAACTGGGTGATGATCCCGGCCGTGACCTATCACGAAGACGCCGACATCACCGACCTCGAAGCTTTCCGCGTGGCAATGAACAAGGAAAACGAGAAGTCCGGCAAAAAGCTCACCATGCTCGCCTTCATCATCAAGGCTTCGGTGCGTGCGCTGCAGGAGTTCCCCGAGTTCAATACCTCGCTCGACGGCGACAACCTGGTCTACAAGAAGTACTTCAACATCGCCTTCGCGGCCGACACGCCCAACGGCCTCGTCGTGCCGGTGATCAAGAACGCCGACCAGAAGAGCGTGTTCGAGATCGCTGCCGAATCCGGTGCGCTGGCCAAGAAAGCGCGTGACGGCAAGATCGCTCCGGCCGACATGTCCGGCGCCTGCTTCACCATCTCGTCGCTGGGCGGCATCGGTGGCACCTACTTCGCGCCGATCGTCAATGCGCCTGAAGTGGCCATCCTCGGTGTCAACAAGTCCGTCATGAAGCCGGTATGGGACGGCAAGCAGTTCGTGCCGCGCCTGACCCTGCCGATGTCGCTGACCGCAGACCACCGCGTGATCGACGGCGCGCTGGCCACCCGCTTCAACGTCTACCTCGCCCAACTGCTGTCCGACTTCCGTCGGGTCATGCTCTAAGGAGGCCACGACATGAGCCAAGTTGAAGTCAAAGTCCCCGATATCGGCGATTACGCCGATGTGCCGGTGATCGAGCTTTACGTCAAGGTCGGCGACACCATCGCCGTCGATGACCCCATCGTCACGCTCGAATCCGACAAAGCCACCATGGACGTGCCGTCCGAG
>NZ_VMNK01000011.1 GCF_007625155.1 Denitromonas halophila
ACCGCCTCGGTGCCCCACCAGGCTTCGACGGGCAGGTCGAAGGCAGCGTCGCGCCATTCAAGCGCGAACAGGCGGGTGTCGGAGGTGAAGGGTGAGAACATGTGAGCGCCCTGAGATCAGCGGGCATTCATTTTACATAAAATATGACGTATGAGAAGAGCGCCAAAAAAAAGGGAGCCATGTGGCTCCCTTGTCCTTCGCTTGCGGCCTTACTTGACGTCGGCTGCTGTGCGCAGTTGCAGGATGTGCTGCTCCAGCGTCTGAGCCTGCAGGCGTTGCTTGAGTTGCGGTGAGACCTGATCAAACTCGGGGGCGGCCATCTTGCGGGTGTCGTCCAGTTTGATGATGTGATAGCCGAAGTTGGTCTTGATCGGTGCGGGCGTCATCTTGCCCTTCTCGAGTTTGACCATGGCGTCCGAGAATTGCGGGACGAAGGTGGCGGGGTTGTTCCAGCCCAGATCGCCGCCCTTGTCTTTGGAGCCCGGGTCCTTCGAGTGGGCTTTGGCCAGGTCGTCGAACTTTTCGCCCTTGTTGATCTTGGCGATGATGGCGCGGGCTTCGGCTTCGTCGTCAACCAGGATGTGACGTGCGTGGTACTCGGTGTCGCCCAGGCGGCCCTTGATTTCGTCATAGGCCTTGCGTACATCGGCATCGGTGACCGGGTTCTTGGCCACGAAGTCTTGCAGGTAGGCACGAATCACGACGGCCTTGCGGGCCAGCTCGATCTGGGTGGTGACCTCGGGGGTCTTGTCCAGACCATCTTTCTGGGCAGCCTGGAACAGAATCTCACGGCGGACCAGCTCTTCGCGCACGGCACCGCGCAGTTGTTCGTTGTCCGGCGTGCCTTTGGCGGTTTGTTCGGTGATCAGTGCGTCGGCGTGTCCCTGGGGGATGGCCGTGCCGTTGACGGTGGCGACAGGGCCGGCAGCGAGGGCGACTTGGGCAGCTGCGCCGGCAATCAGCACGACGAGCAGCTTCTTGGAAAACAGATTCATTCAGCAATTTCCTTGTTGGCGGGGATCAGAGTTCTTCGGGTGCGCTGGCGCGAATGGCCAGTGCATGAATGGCGCGCGGCATCAGGTCACCCAGCGCCGTGTAGATGAGTCGGTGGCGAGTCACGGTGTTTTTACCGGTAAACGCTGCCGAGACGATGTCGACACGGTAGTGGCCGCCGCCGTCGCGGGCGCCAGCGTGGCCGGCATGTTGCGCTGATTCATCGTCGATATGCAATGACATCGGCGCGAGGGCGTCGGTGAGGCGTGTTTCGATCTGGGCCAGCGTGTTGCTCACGGCAGCACCTTCTTGAAGGGTTTGGCGGTGGTGCGCGCAAACACGCCTTCGGTGACGTAGGGGTCGGCGGCCATCCAGGCTTCGGCGTCGGCCAGTGAGGCAAATTCGGCGACGATCAGGCTGCCGGAGAAGCCGGCGGGGCCGGGGTCGGGCGAGTCGATGGCGGGACAGGGGCCGGCCAGCAGCAGACGGCCTTCATCCTTGAGTGCATTGAGACGCGCGAGGTGGGCCGCACGCACGGCCAGGCGGGTGTCAAGCGTGCCCGGGGCGTCTTCGCCGATCAGGGCGTAGAACATCATTGTTGGGGTTCCTCTTCAACATGGCGGGACAGGTACATGCCCTGTCCGATGACAAACAGCAGCATTAAACCCATGCCGCCAAACAGCTTGAAATTGACCCAGGTCTCTTCGGTGAAACTGAAAGCGACATACAGGTTCAGCACGCCCATCAGGACAAAGAAGCCCGCCCAGGCGGCATTGAGACGGCTCCAGATGCGGTCGGGCAAGCTCATTTGCGCTTCGAGAACAGACCGGATCAGATTTTTGCCAAACAGCATGGCCGATGCCAGCAGGGAGATGGCGAATAGCCAGTACACCGCGGTGGGTTTCCATTTGATGAACACCGGGTCGTGGAAGACCAGAGTGGCGCCGCCCAGCAGCGTGACCAAGCCCAGCGTCACCCACAGCATGGTGTCGACTTTCCGGCGACGTAGCTTGAGCCATCCGATCTGGCCGAAGGTGGCGAGAATGGTCACTGCGGTGGCGAGCAGGATGGGCGCTTGCTTGATGCCGATCTCGGTGCCGAGCATGGCAGTGGCCAGGTCGGCCGCGGCCATCTCGTTCATGCCGGCGATTTTGTAGGCCGCGAAGAACAGCAGGACGGGGAGAAGGTCAAAAAGTACTTTCATGGGCGGCGATTATATCGGTTTCGGTCTGGCGCCGTCTGGGCGCAGGGGCTTTGCAAAGTATTCAGACGCCCTGAAGATCAATCAGTTCCGTCGTTCGACCGCAGGCTTCGTTGGCAGGAAGTGCGGTGTCGATCTGGCGCGGTGGCGGTAATTTGAGATTGGCCATGGTGTCCAGAAAAGCTTCGCGCGAGGTGTTGGCGAGGCGCGGATTGGTGTCGCGCTCCTGGCCAATGCAGGAGACGCGCTGGCCTTTGTAGTCATGGCCCGGATAGACCAGTGTTTCAGCAGGGAGCGTAAACAGGCGGCCAGTCACGCTGTCGTAGAGGGTGCCAGCGTCGCCGCCCTGGAAGTCGGTGCGACCACAACCGCCGATCAGCAGGGCGTCGCCAGTAAAGATGCGATCGCGCCAGCGGTAGGTCACGCAGCCCGGGGTGTGCCCGGGCGTGGGGATGACTCGAATCAGCTCTTCGCCAAAGGCGATGAGGGTGTTTTCGGTTGCCCGGACGTCGGCACACTCTGCGCCGCCTTCGGCGCTGGTGACCGTGCGCGCGCCGGTGTGCTCCTTGAGCGCGGCGGCGCCGGTGATGTGGTCGGCGTGGACATGGGTTTCGAGCACCCAGCGAAGTTGCAGGCCTTGCTCTTGCAGCAGCGACAGGTAACCGCCGACATGTTCGCGCACCGTGTCGATCAGGACGGCGTCGGCCGTGAGCGCGTCGGCTAGCAGGTAGGTGTAGGTGCAGCTGTCTTCATCGAAGAGCTGGCGAAATACGATGCTCATGAGATCGACCCTCGGATACGCGAACTCTGATTCTAGCCCGAAGTCATGACAGGCGCGTTGGTCCCCGGCAGGGTGAGAGTGGCAATCAGGCCGCCGTCCGGGTGATTGGACAAGTCAAGCCGTCCGTCGTGCGCGCGGGCGAAGCGGTCGACAATGGCCAAGCCCAGGCCGGCGCCTTGCGGGTTGCTGCGCGCTTCGTCGAGCCGGACGAAAGGGCGCTTGAGGGTTTCGAAGGCCGATTCCGGCACGCCGGGGCCTTGGTCGGTGACGGAGATTTTCCAGTGATCGCCCGCTGAGTGCGTGGAGACGGTGATTGTTTGTGCTTTCCCGCCATAGCGCTCTGCGTTGTCGATCAGGTTGCGCAGGGCGCGCCGGAAGGCAATGGGCCGAACACGGATTGCCGCGCCGCTGTCGAGATCGAGCTGGATGTCCAGGCCGCGCAATCGATAGGCTTCGGTGATGTCCGAAATCAGTTGGGCAAGTTTGACGATTTCGGGCGGCTGAGGCTCGCTGCGGCCGTAGTCGACGAACTGGCCGATCACGCGGTCCATTTCTTCGATGTCGCTGACCATGGCCCGCACCTCGTCGTTGGGTGCGCCACTCATCTCGACGCCGAGGCGCAAACGGGCCAGCGGGGTGCGCAGATCGTGCGAAACGCCGGCGAGAATGATCGCGCGGTCGCTCTCGAGCCGGGCCAGATCGCCGGACATCTGGTTGAAGGCGACTGCAACTTCGGCAATTTCGCCTGGGCCGCCAGCTGGCAGCGGCGGCGGATACTTGCCTTGACCGACCGTGCGCGCGGCCTGCGCAATCAGGCGCAGGGGCCGGCCGATACGGAAAACGATCAAATAGGCGCCGAGCAGGGCGATGCCCATGATCACGCCGCCCCAGCCCAGCCATTCGAGTGCGCGGGGCCGTTGAATGCGCTCGCGTGGCAGCATCACCCAGTATTCGTCAGGGTCTTGCGGGTCGAGTCGAAAACTTACCCAGAAACCGGTGAGCCCTTCCCAGCTGCCTGCAAAGCGGGTGCCCGGGCCGAGCTGCCGGCGGATTTCGCTCGTCAGAAGCGTGATCGGGCGGGTGTCCGGCAAGGGCGTCAGTGTGTCGTCGTCCTCGGCCGGATAGACTCGGATGCCTTCGAGCGCGGTGAGATCGATGAGCATTTCGAGGCGACGCGCAGACTCGGCGTTGACCAGGGCGGTGCGGGTCAGATTGACGATGCTGACGACCATCTGAGCCAGGTCACGCGCGCGCGGTTCTTGTTCGAAATGGCGGACGATCTGCGACCAGGCCGCGAAGGCGAGCACCAGCATGACGGCCAGCAAGGCGAAGGTTTGCCATAGCAGTGAGCGGGGCAAAAACCACAGTTGCGACGCCGGGGTTGCGGCCGTGTTCGTGCTGGTCGGCCCCTGTTTTTTCTCGCTCGAGCCGTTTTGAACGCGGGTAATGGTGGGATCCCTAGTTGGCGGACTTGGCGCCGTCCGGCACAAAGACGTAGCCGAAGCCCCACACCGTCTGGATGTAGCGCGGCTTGCCGGCGTCTTCTTCGACCAGTTTTCTCAGTCGGGAGATCTGGACGTCGATGGCGCGATCAAAAACGCCGTATTCGCGCCCGCGCGCCAATTCCATCAGTTTGTCGCGCGACAGGGGCTGGCGGGGATGTTGTACCAGCACCTTGAGCAGGGAAAACTCGCCCGTGGTGAGGGCGATTTCTTCGCCATCTCGCGTCAACGTGCGGGTCGACAAGTCGATGGAGACCGATCCGAAGCTGACGGTTTCGTCGTCCAGTGCGGGGGCGCCCGGCAGTTGCTGGGGCTGGCGGCGCATCACAGCTTGAATGCGGGCCACCAGTTCACGCGGATTGAAGGGTTTGGGCAGGTAATCGTCGGCGCCCATTTCAAGGCCGAGAATGCGGTCGACATCATCGCCCTTGGCGGTGAGCATGATGATGGGCGTGTTGTTTTCGGCCGAGCGCAAACGCCGGCAGATCGACAGCCCGTCTTCGCCCGGCAGCATCAGGTCGAGTACGATCAGATCGTAGTGTTCACGGTGCAGTGCCCGGTCGAGGCCGGCGCTGTCGACGACGGCTTTGACGGCATAACCTTGTTCGGACAAATAGCGCGAGAGCAGATCACGCAGGCGGGCATCATCGTCGACTACCAATACCCGGCAGCGCTGTTTGGAAGCATTGAGTGTTGTCATGGCGTGAATCGTATCGGCACCCGCGATTCGAAACCAGCGTGGTGGCCCACTTGGCGGGGAAACAAGCGTAACCGTTCGTAAGTTCTACCATTGTGCGCAATATTGCCTTACATGTCGCTTGGTTGCTGGATAAAATCCGGCTATCTAGACAGTGTCATTCAATGTGTGCCATGTCTCCCATGCCTGATCATTCATTCATGAACCGGTTGCGCCGGTGCGCGTTGTTTGTTGCCGTGTTGGCAATGAGCGGCATCGCGACGGCTCAGAATGATGATGATGGGATTTATTCCCGTCAAATACTGAATGACCAGAATCGCGCCTGGCGGGCGGACATCCGTGCGTCCGTGAGTCAGTTCGCGCACATTTCTGCCGATGCTGATCGCCCAGAGCGTCGCCAGTTGAGTGATGCAGAGCGCCTCGAAATGCGGCGCGATATCGACGAGGCCATCCGCAAGGCCTACGGCAAGCGCCAGCGTCAGCGTCCCTGATTGCTCGTGAGGGCGGGCGCCCCCGGTTATCGACCACTTTCCGCTTTTGCGCCCCGAAGCATGCCGGTTCGTGCCGATCGATGCTGCCCGCTGCCGACGGCGCGGGTACAATCCGGTCTCGATGAAACTCCTCGGCATTGAATCTTCTTGCGAACGCGTCAGCGTCGCCGTCCTGATCGACGACCAGGTCCACCAGCGGTGGGTCGAGGGCGGCGCGACCCCGTCGGATCAGATCATTCCCGCAGTACTCGAGCTGCTGGCCGAGCACGGATTGTCGCTGTCATCGCTCGACGCCATCGCGCTGGGCGTCGGGCCGGGAGCTTTCACCAGTTTGCGCCTTGGCTGCAGCGTGGCGCAGGGCTTTGCGCTGGCGGCCAATCTGGGCATCGTGCCGATGTGCAGTCTCGACCTGATTGCCGCCGCGCAGACCGCCGCGCGCGTTCTGGTGGCGACCGATGCACGCATGGGTGAAACCTATTTTGCAACCTATGAACGTGGCGACGCCGGCTATGTCGTGGTGAATGAACCCGCGTGTTTGCCCCCTGAGGCGGTGACGCTGCCCGCGCATGGCGAATGGGGCGGTGTCGGCAGCGCGTTCGGCAGCTACCCGGAAAAGCTGCTGCCGAATGAAGCGCGCTTGACGGTGCTGAATGCGGCGGCGGCGCCCGAGGCGGGTACGCTTGTTCGCCTGGCAGCGCAGTCATTGGCGCACACGCCTGCCATGGACGCTGCGTTGGTCGGCCCGCGCTATGTGCGCGACAAGGTTGCCCAAACCGTTGCCGAGCGCCTCGCCCAGGGGGGCAAGGCATGAGCGCGACGGCGTTCTCGTATCGGCCCATGGCCGAGGACGACCTGGACTGGGTGCTGCGGCACGAGCCGGAGCTCTATCCGTTTCCCTGGACGCGGGGCAATTTCGAAGATTCGCTCAGCGCCGGCTACAGTTGCTGGATCATGGTGGAAGGCGAACTGCCCATTGCCTACGCCGTGGTCATGCAAATTGTGGATGAGGCGCACTTGCTCAATTTCAGCGTCGTGCGTTCGGCGCAGGGTCGCGGCGTTGGGGCGGCGCTGCTCGACTTTCTTCGACACGCATTGCGTCAACGTGGCGTAAACCAGTTTTTTCTCGAAGTCCGTCCCTCTAATCTGGCCGCGCGGGCGGTATACGAGAAGGCGGGCTTTGTCAGCATCGGTCGTCGCAAGGGCTATTACCCCGCTGAAAATGGTCGGGAAGACGCGTTGGTGATGCGGGTGGCGCCATGAGTGTGCGCGAGTCGATTCTCCGCGAGATGGGCCTGGGGCCGATCTGGCGTCTGCGCGACGCGCCGGATGCCCAGCTGCCTGAGGTCGAGGCTGACGTGCCTCCCGAACACAGCACGCCCAAGGTCGCGCCCAGCGCTGCACCCGATGCCGCGCCTCGTCGTCTTTCGTCCGAGATGTTGTCGAGGGCGAGAGAAGCCAACGCAGTCGCGGACGCACCCGCCGCATCCGTGCCGGAGGCGTCGCGAGAGAACACGGCACGCGCTGGCGATCTGGATTGGGACGCGCTGACCCAAACCATTCAGACCTGCCGCGACTGCAGCTTGTGCGAGCAGCGCACGAAAGCCGTGCCAGGCGTCGGCGATCGCCAGGCGGACTGGCTGGTTGTGGGCGAAGGCCCGGGCGCAGAAGAAGACGCGCGGGGTGAGCCTTTTGTGGGCAAGGCGGGCAAGCTGCTCGACGCCATGCTCAGCGCGATTGGCCTGGCGCGCGGTGAGAACGTCTATCTCACCAATGCCGTGAAATGCCGTCCGCCCATGAACCGACCGCTCGACGCTTCGGAGCTGGCCGCATGTGCCCCGTATCTTGCCCGTCAGATCGCGCTGATCAAGCCGCGACTGATCGTCGTGCTGGGGCGGCCGGCGGCACAAGCTTTGTTAAATACCGACATTCGTATTGCATCAGCGCGCGGGCGATGTTTTGATTATCACGGTATCCCGGTGGTGGTGACCTACCACCCGGCCTATTTGCTGCGAAACCCCCTGGACAAAGCCAAAGCCTGGGAAGACCTGTGCTTTGCCCGTCGCCAGATGCGGGATCGCTCATCTGGAAATGGAGACGCTTGATGAAATTCGTTCGCCTGTTGACCCTTCTTGCCGTGTCAGCCAGCCTGCTGTCGGGCTGTGGCTACAACCAGATTCAGATCAATGACGAGAAGGTGACTGCGGCCTGGGCCGAAGTGCTTAACCAGTACAAGCGTCGCGCCGACCTGATTCCCAATCTGGTGAATGTGGTCAAGGGCTATGCCGACCATGAAAAGGAAGTTCTCACCCAGGTGACCGAGGCCCGCGCGGGCGTGGGCAGCATCAAGGCCACGCCTGAGCTGCTGAACGATCCGGCCGCCATGGCCAACTTCCAGCAAGCACAGGCCGGTCTCAGTGGTGCGCTGTCGCGCCTGATGGTGGTCGTCGAGCGTTACCCCGACCTGAAAGCCGATGCCAGCTTCCGCGATTTGCAGGCCCAGCTCGAAGGCACCGAAAACCGTGTGACCGTCGCGCGCAACCGCTTCATCGAATCGGTGCAGACCTATAACATCTCGGTGCGGACCTTCCCGAACAACCTCACTGCCATGGTGATGGGCTATTCGCCCAAGGCCAGCTTCACGGTGGAAAACCCCGGCGCCATCGCCCAGCCGCCTGCCGTCCAGTTCGGTAACGGCAAACAGTAATGCAGAGGCGAACGGGCGCTCGCGCGGCGCTCGCACTGTGGCTGTGCCTGCTGTGCTTTGCCATGCTGCCGCGCATTGGTGTGGCGCAGGCCTTGCAAGCGATTCCGGCGCTCGAAGCCCGAGTCACCGACCTTACCGGCTCACTCACCGGCGCCGAACGCGACACGCTCGAGCAGCGCCTGGCTGCGTTTGAGCAGACCAAGGGCAGCCAGATTGCGCTACTGATCGTGCCGACCACGCAGCCCGAAGCCATCGAGCAATACAGCATCCGGGTGGTGGACGCCTGGCAACTGGGGCGCGATGACATTGATGATGGCGTGCTGCTGCTGGTCGCCAAGAACGATCGTAAACTGCGCATTGAAGTCGGCCGCGGGCTGGAGGGCGTGATTCCCGACGCCATCGCCAAACGCATCATTGCCGAACGCATTTCACCGGCCTTCCGCGAAGGTCGATTTGCCGATGGCCTCTCCGATGGTGTCGATGCGATTCTGGCGCGCATTCAGGGCGAACCCTTGCCGCCACCCAGTCGAGCCTCCGTCAGCGTGGACGGTGTGCTCGATTTGCTGGTGCAGACGGTCTTTGTGGCGTTCATTGCCGCGCCGATCCTGCGTTCCATTTTTGGTCGCCTCGTGGGGGCTGGCGTGGGCGCGGTGGGCGGTGGGCTCTGGTGGTTTTTGAGTACCAGCGTGCTGACCCTCGGTGGCGTGGGCGCGCTCATCGCCGCGCTTGCGGTGATTCTTTTGGGCAGTGGTCGCGGCGGCGGACCCTGGACGACTGGCTCCGGCCACGGTGGCGGCTTTGGCAGTCGTGGCGGCGGTTGGTCGTCGGGCGGCGGTGGCTTTAGCGGCGGAGGCGGTGGATTCAGCGGCGGAGGCGGTGGATTCAGCGGCGGCGGCGCCTCGGGAGGCTGGTGATGGATTTGAAACGCATGCTTCGCCATCTGATGATTCCCACCTGGCAGGTGAAGCGTCGCTTCTCCGAGCCCTTGCTGGCAAAGGTCGAGTCGGCGATTCGCGCCTCTGAATCGGCGCATCGGGGTGAGATCGGTTTTGCCATCGAGGGCGGGCTGGACCTGGCCGACCTGTGGCGCGGCGTCAGCCCACGCCAGCGGGCGCTGGACGCGTTTGCGTCGCTGGGAATCTGGGATACCGAGGAAAATACCGGGGTGCTGGTGTACATCCAGTACGCCGATCACGCGGTCGAGATCGTCGCCGACCGCGGTATCACGCGGCATGTCGCGCCCGAACAATGGCAGGCGATCTGCCGGACACTCGAAGCGCGCTTTCGCGAGGACGACTACGCCACCGGTTGCGTGGCAGCGGTGTCAGCCATTGGTGAATTGATCGCCACGCATTTTCCGAAGACCGATGGCAATCCGAACGAACTGTCGAATCGACCGGTGATCTTGTAGCTGACCACCCTGCAAAATCTGGTGTTTCCCTGACGGGGAATCAATGCGTCGTCGAATCGTCCAGGTGCGCCACGTCGTCGGAGATGCGCTGATTGGCGTGGTGGGCTTTTTGCACCAGATACATGGTGCCGGCGATAAACAGACCGAACAGGATGATCACGGTGTTGATCGACACGCCCCACATGATCAGCAGGGCATAGACGCCGGTCATGACCAGAATCGACAGGTTTTCGTTGAAGTTCTGCACCGCGATCGAGTGGCCCGCGCCCATCAGGATGTGACCGCGGTGCTGGAGCAGGGCGTTCATCGGCACAACAAAGAAGCCCGCCAGTCCGCCAATCAGAATGAGCAGCACGATGGCGATGGTCTCGTTGGTGACCAAGGTCATCACCAGCACCATCAAACCCATGCCGATTCCCATCGGGATCACCCGCACCGATTTGCGCAACGTGACAAAGCGGGCCGCGAGTACGGCGCCCACCGCCACACCGATGGCGACCACGCCCTGCAGCATGGTGGCGCTGGACAGATCCATCCCCAGCGCGTGCTCGGCCCACTTGTACACAATGAATTGCAGCGTCGCGCCGGCACCCCAGAACAGTGTGGTGACCGCTAGTGAAATCTGACCGAGTTTGTCGCGCCACAGCAGTTTGAGACAGTGATTGAAGTCGTGCAGCAGGTACATCGGGTTCTTCTTGAGCGCCTTGTGGTCGACGCCGGTGTCAGGAATGAACAGGTTGAAAATGGCCGCGATCAGGTAGATCACACCGACGATCATCAGCGCTGCCTGGAAGGGGCCATTGCCGAACGGCAGCGGCAGGCTTTGGAGAAACAGGCTCACGTCGTCCCGGATCAGCGCGCCACCGATGACCGTGCCGAGGATGATGGCCCCCACGGTGAGCCCTTCAATCCAGCCGTTGGCGACCACCAGCAAGCGATGGGGCAGGTATTCGGTAAGGATGCCGTATTTGGCGGGTGAGTAGGCCGCGGCACCGAGTCCGACCACTGCGTAGGCAAACAGCGGATGCGCGCCGAGCACCATCATCGCGCAGCCGCCGATCTTGATGGTGTTGGCGACGAGCATCACCCGCCACTTGGGCATGGAGTCGGCAAAGGCACCCACAAAGGCGGCCAGGGCGACGTATGAGACGGTGAAGAACAGCTTGAGTAGCGGTTCGTATTCCTGTGGTGCCTGCATGTCGCGGAGCAGGCCGATGGACGCAATCAACAGTGCATTGTCGGCCAGCGCCGAAAAAAACTGTGCCGCCATGATGATATAGAAGCCGCGATTCATCGTTTTATTTTGGCGGGGCGCAGGATTGACGAAGGTCGGTTTATACCATGACCGCGGTGACGGCGTGACCGGGTCAGATCAAGGCTGTGACGAATCGGGCATGGCAGAGCAACAAGGCCGAATCTGTGGTGAAATGCGGATGTCAATAAACGCGGTTTATCAATCATGGCCGATCGTCGCCTGCAAGTTTTCAATGCCGTTGTGAAATACGGCTCCTTCACCCGCGCCGCGGAGCGTCTGTTCATGACGCAGCCAGCGGTGACCTTCCAGATCAAGCAGCTCGAAGAGCACTTCAATACCCGCTTGCTCGAGCGCGGTCACGGCTACGCGACGCTTACGCCGGCCGGCGAAATCGTGCACAACTACGCCGAAAAAATTCTCGGCCTCAATGAAGAAATGGAATCCCGCGTGGCGGAGCTGACCGACGAGTTGTCCGGCACGCTGAATATCGGCACCAGCACCACCATTGCCGCCTACTGGCTGCCGAAAATTCTCGAAGGCTTCAAGCGCCAGTTTCCGCGCGTGATTCCGCGCGTCAGTGTCGGCAACTCCAGCACGGTGGCAGGGCGCGTGGCCAACCGCGATCTCGACCTCGGGCTGATCGAGATCGTCACCGATGATCCGTCGCTGGAGCGACGAGGTGCTGCGCAGGACGAGCTGATGGTCATTTGCAGCCCAAGCTACCCGCTCGCCCGCGAGACCTCGCTGACGGCCTCCCAGTTGCTGCCGCACCCCTTCATTACGCGCGAACCGGGCAACGCCATCCGCGACCTGGCCGACCAATACTTTGAAGCCGCAGGCATCGCGATGGAAGAGATGAGTATTGCCGCCGAGTTGGGCTCGCTGGCCGCGGTCAAACAGCTCGCTGCCGAAGGTTTTGGTTTCGGTATCGCCTCGCATGCTGCCATTCAGCGTGACATTGGTGACGGCCGTATTGCCGCCGTGCCCCTGGTGCCCAAGCTCTACACGCCACTGGAAGTCATCTTCCCCAAAGACAAATTCCGATCGCGCCTGATCACCACTTTTGCCGAATTCGCCGCCGAGCAACTCGCCGCCGGCGCGCAACGCTAAGCATGGCCACCAAAGCAAAATCACGCGCCAGCTTCGTCTGTAACGAGTGCGGCGGCAGTACGCCGCGCTGGCAGGGGCAGTGTCCGCACTGCGGCCAGTGGAACACCATCGTCGAAACCGTCGCCGAATCGAGCAGCGGCCCCAACCGCTTTGCCGCGCTGGCCGGCACCACCAGTGGTTTGCGCGCGCTGTCCGAGATCGAACCGCGCGAAGAGCCGCGCATCGCCACCGGCATTGGCGAGTTCGACCGCGTGCTTGGTGGCGGACTGGTGGCTGGCGGCGTAGTGCTGATCGGCGGCGATCCCGGTATTGGCAAGTCCACCTTGCTGCTACAAGCGCTGGCGGTGCTCGCGCCGCATCACAAGGTTATTTACGTCAGCGGCGAAGAATCCGCCGACCAGGTCGCCCTGCGCGCGCAGCGTCTGCAGCTGCCCACCGAAGGCCTGCAACTGCTACCCGAGATCGGCCTCGAAGCCATACTCGGCACGCTCGCCGCTGCCCGGCCGCGCATTGCCGTCATCGACTCCATCCAGACACTGTATTCGGACGCCTACAGCTCCGCCCCCGGCTCGGTCACCCAGGTGCGCGAATGCGCTGCCCAGCTCACCCGTTTTGCCAAGCAAAGCGGCACCAGCCTCATTCTGGTGGGCCATGTCACCAAGGACGGCAGCCTCGCCGGCCCGCGCGTGCTCGAACACATGGTCGACACCGTGCTCTATTTCGAGGGCGACACCCACTCCAGCTTCCGCCTGGTGCGCGCCTTCAAGAACCGCTTTGGCGCGGTGAATGAACTCGGCGTGTTCGCCATGACCGACCGCGGCTTGCGTCCGGTCTCCAACCCCTCGGCCATCTTCCTGTCGCAGCACAGCCAGCCGGTGCCGGGTGCCTGCGTGCTGGTCACGCAAGAAGGCACGCGTCCGCTGCTGGTCGAAGTGCAAGCTCTGGTCGACAACAGCCACGCCCCCAGCCCGCGCCGCCTCAGCGTCGGCCTGGAGCAGAACCGCCTCGCCATGCTCCTCGCCGTCGCCCACCGCCATGCCGGCATCCAGTGCGCCGATCAGGATGTTTTCGTCAATGCCGTTGGCGGCGTCAAAATTACCGAACCCGCAGCCGACCTCGCCGTACTGCTGGCCATCGTCTCCTCACTCAAGAACAAACCGCTGCCCGCGCAGCTCGCCGTCTTCGGCGAAGTCGGCCTCGCCGGCGAAATCCGCCCCGCGCCACGTGGCCAAGAGCGCCTCAAGGAAGCCGCCAAGCTCGGCTTCACCCACGCCATCGTGCCCAAGGCCAATGCGCCGAAAGGCGGCGTGAAGGGGATCGAGGTGATTGCCGTGGATCGGGTGGAGGAGGCGATTTCGCGGGTGAACGGACTATGACATTGATTGAATCCGATATTTTCTCTGAACGAATGAGGGCAGCTGTTTCATTCGCGTGGGGGATGTTTTCTCGGAAAGTTGGTAGCGGAATGCTGCCGATAAACAAAGAAGCTTCTATGCAGTTGCAGTACGCTTACGTGCTTCAACAACTGCTCCCTCTGATTGCGTTTCACGATGAAGAATGCTACGAAATTGAGTTGGAAACAGGCGTAAAGGTAAACGGGAGGGGGCGAGAAATTGATCTGTTGTTCAGTGGTTCTTTCCAAGGCCGTGAGCACAAGATCGCGGTGGAAATGAAGTGTTATCGAACGTTGGCTTCTTCGGGAGGGAAGCGCGGCGCGACCGATATTTTCATGAAGGACGTCTATTTTGACTTGTACCTTCTAGAGCGCTACGTCGCATCAGGTGTGGCCTCGGCAGGTGTTTCCCTAGTCATGAATGATATGGACCGGCTAATTCATCCAACTGCCAAAGATGCAAAGTGCTGGCATTACGACATATCTCAGGGTGCAATTTTTGGTCCCGATCGATTTGATACGCCTATTGGGGGAAAGGAAGTAGATTTTTCCTTGGATAAGAGGTACGCGCTGAACTGGCGCCGCTTCGGTGCTTTTTGGTTTCTTGAGGCGGAGGGCACGAGTTGCGAAGACCGCCTGATTGCGGAGCGAGCGAAGCCCGGATGTAGGCCTGCAGGGCCTGAGTCCGGGGACAACGGCTGAATGAGGCACCGCTCCCGGATTCCGCTGCGCTGCATCCGGGCTTGTATGATATCGGTGCTCCCTTGCTCTCAGCGTGCGAGGGAGCCGAGGTGGAGGGACGATCCGGGCTATCTGCCGTGTGAGCGCACGGACAGACGTGTGCATACTGGGTTCGACGATAACGTGTGGGGATTACCCTGTGGACAGGCAACGAGCCATCGCGCTGCCGGAGAGGTGCAAGCCTGAACTGGCACACCGGTTCGGTGTGACGCGGTTGGGGCTGTTTGGCTCGACAGCTCGGGGTAAGGCGACCGAGCGTAGCGACGTGGACGGGCTGGTCGCTTTCGACGGACCGGCAACGTCACAGCGTTATTTTGGCGCCCGGTTCTATCTTGAAAATCTGCTGGGTCTGCCGGTCGACCTTGTCACCGAGACGGTGCTGGCGTGCTTGAGCAAACAGATGAAGGTATCGACTCGGTCATGAAGCCCGGTAGTGTGAAAATCGTCGACCGGGTGTCGGCCATCGAGGCGATCAAACGGCTCAATGAGGACGATCTGCTGTTCCTCAACCGCTTGATCGTCGAACGCCTGAAGCTCATTTCGCAGGCGAAAAGCACGATGCTGATGGGCAGCTTTACGGTGGGGGACCGCGTAGGGTTTCAAGCGGCGGATGGTCAGGGGCTGGAGGGGATCGTCCTGCGTTTGAACAAGAAAACGGTCAGCATCGTGACCGATGATGGCCACCAATGGAATGTGGCGCCCGGCTTGTTGCATCTGATCGCAACGGTGGGGGCGAAACAAAGGGGGCGTTAGGCGGTAGCCCGGATGCAGGCCTGCAAGGCCGGAATCCGGGGGCGGTGCTTGAATGGGGCTCCGCTCCCGGATTTTGTTGCGCTCTATCCGGGCTACGCGTCAGGCGCGATCACTTCTCCACGAACGCCCGTTCAATCACGTAGTCGCCGGTCTCGCCGGTGCGCGGCGAGATCTCGAAGCCCAGGTTGTCGAGCATCTTGCTGCAGTCGTCGAGCATGGCGGGGCTGCCGCAGATCATGGCGCGGTCGAGCGCTGGGTCGATCTGGGGCAGGCCGGTGTCGGCGAAGAGCTTTCCGGAGGGGATGACCTCGGTGATGCGACCGGTGTTGCGGAAGGCTTCGCGGGTGACGGTGGGGTAGTACACCAGTTGCTCGCGCACCGCGTCGCCGATGAATTCGTTGTCCGGCAGCGTTTTCTCGATGAAGTCGCTGTAGGCCAGTTCAGAGGTCCAGCGCACGCCGTGAAGCAGCACCACTTTTTCGAAGCGCTCGTAGGTTTCCGGGTCCTGGATCACGCTCATGAACGGGGCCAGGCCGGTGCCGGTGGACAGCAGGTACAGGTTGCGCCCCGGGCGCAGGTCGCGCAGCACCAGGGTGCCGGTGGGCTTGCGGCTGACCACGATGGGGTCGCCCGGCTGCAGGTGTTGCAGGCGCGAGGTAAGCGGGCCGTCGGGCACTTTGATGCTGAAGAACTCGAGGTGCTCTTCATAGTTGGGGCTGGCGATGCTGTAGGCGCGGATCAGCGGGCGCGACTCGGTCTCGAGCCCGATCATGACGAACTGGCCGTTCTCGAAGCGCAGGCCGCGGTCGCGGGTGGTGCGGAAGCTGAACAGGTTCTCGTTCCAGTGATGGACGCTGAGGACGCGTTCGGTGGCCAGGTTGCTCATGTTCGTGCTCCAGACAAGTGGGGTTGATGTGACTTTACGGTGGTGTTTATGTTCGATAAAGCGAATAATTTGGATAGATATGTTCGATTGAGTCGATATGAAAATCACCCTCCGTCAGTTGCAGGTGTTCCTCGAGGTGGCCCGGGCCGACAGCGTCTCGCGCGCGGCCGAGCGGCTGTCGATGTCGCAGTCGGCGGTCAGCTCGGCGCTCGGTGAGTTGGAGCGGCAGTTCGATACCTTGCTGTTCGACCGTGTCGGCCGCGTGTTGCGGCTGAATACGATGGGCGAGCAACTATTGCCACAAGTGGCCGATCTGCTCGATCGCAGCCAGGCGATTGAAGATGTGCTGGCAGGCCGACAGGGCTATGGCCGGCTACGTATCGGGGCGACGCTGACCATCGGGAACTATCTTGCGACGCTGCTGGTGGCGCGTTTCTTACAGAACCACCCGGACAGCCGGGTGGATCTGAAGGTGCACAACACCGCCTCGATCATCGAGCGACTGGCCGCGTTTGAACTGGATCTGGGCTTGATCGAAGGCACCTGCAGCCATCCTGACCTTGAGGTCGAAACCTGGGTGGCGGATGAACTGGCGGTGTTTTGCGCGCCGACGCACCCGCTGGCGGGGCGTGGCGATCTGAGCCTGGATGAGCTGCGGGATGTGGAGTGGATCGTGCGTGAGGCGGGTAGCGGCACGCGGGCGACCTTTGAGCAGGCCTTTCGTCGCGCCCCGCATTCGCCGCGGGTGCGCTTGTCGCTGGAGCACACGGAGGCGATCAAACGTGCCGTTGAGTTCGGTTTGGGTGTGGGCTGTTTGTCTCGACTGGCCCTGCGCGACGCCTTTCGTCGGGGCTCGCTGGTGCCGCTGGCGGTGCCGGATCTGGACTTGATGCGCAGCTTCCTGTTTGTGTGGCATCGGCAGAAATATCAGAGTGCGGGCATGCGCGAATTTCTGGCCCTGTGCCGCGCCATGACGGTGAACGCCGGGCGTAGCGACGCGATCGACATCCCCTTTGTGCCATAGCGCATTGTCGTTTCATCCGTGGCTGGGCTGCGAGTGCGCCCTGTTTTGGTTATAGAATCGACTCGGGAGCGCACTGCCAGGGAGGGTCAGTGATCGAGTCTCAGTGGATCCGACAGCCGGTGTTGGCCATGGTCTATGCGTTGGCCGGCGTCTTGGCGAGCGTGTTCCCCGGGCCGGTGGCCGGCGAGCTCACCATTGCCATCCCCGCGGTTGTGGCCTTGCTCGGCTGGCTGGCCTGCGGCCCCTGGGCACTCATTGGCGTGTCCGTTGGCGCGCTTTTTTTTGGCATGATCAGCGACCCGTTGCTCGGCTCGCTGCCTCGCCCTGACGCCTTTGTGGGTGCGCTGTTCGGGGTGGTAGGTGCCAATGTTCAGGCCCTGCTCGGCGCGGTATTGACCCGACGTTTCGTGCCCCGCTGGAAACAGCTCGCCCATGTATTCGATGCTTTGCGCCTGTTCTTTTTTGCCGGCGCACTGGCCGCCTTGCCGTGGGCGGCGCTTCGCCTTCTTCTGCGCTATTTGGGCGATTTCCCGCTTTTTGTGAGTCCCGCCGCGGCATTTGGCGCGGCTTGGTTGTCGCAAGTGCTTGCGGTGATCGCCGTGTTGCCGATCGCGCTCAGCCTGAGCTGGCGCGGTGATTCGCCGTTGCGCACGCGGGTGGCGTCACTGGTGATTCCGGCCGGCGCGGTGCTGCTCGCGGTGTTGGCCTTGTATCGCGTGGCCTTTGATGTTGAGCACCAGCGGCAAGCCGCGCGATTCGAGGCTGTGGGGGCCGCGATCAGCCACCGGATTCAGGATCGCGTGGGCGAGGTCATGGCTGCGCTCGACGGGGTGGATCGTTTTTTCGAAGTGGACGCGACACCGACACGGCGCACTTTCCATCGCTTGGCCGACGCCGCCGTGCAGCGCGCGCCGGGACTGGTGGCCTTGCAATGGGTGCCGCAAGTGGCGGGTCGGGACAGGCGGACTTACGAGACCTTGGCCGAGGCCGACGGGTTGGCGGGTTTTGTCTTTCGTGAGTATGAAGCGGGGGGCAGTGTGACGCCGGCGCGTGCGCGCGAGGTGCATTACCCGGTGTTTTTCTCGGTGCCCCGGCAGCTCAGTCCCTATCGTCTTGGCGTGGATCTGGCCTCGATTCCGACGCTTGAGCATGCCATCTCGAAAGCACCCGAGGACGGGCTGCGCGTGCTTGGCCCCTTGCCCATGCCGGTTTCAAGCAATGTGCGGGTGGCGGAAGAAGTCATGTTGCTGATGTCGCCCGTTTTCCAGGACACCGGCGCGGCGGGTGGCCCGGTGTTTCGGGGCTTGATCGTGGGTGTGCTGCGTTTGATGCCTTTGATGACATCGGTTATGGCCGATTTTGATCTGACCGGTCTGTTTGTGTCCTTGTCGGACGCCAGCGACGGCGCGGGCAACAGCCGTTTGTATCCTGCCGCACTGCGACCGGTCAACGATGGGTTTGTCATGACCGAGACCCTTCCCGTCGGCGACCGGGTATGGCAACTGCGCATGGCCTCCGATGGCAGATTCGAAGCGGCCGATGGCCTGCCTTTGCTGTGGATCGCGATGATCGGCAGCGCGATATTTTTTGCACTGCTGCATGGGTTTTTGCTGACGGTCAGTGGCCAGCGCACCGAAGTGGCTCGCCAGATTGGTGAAGCCACGGCCAGACTCACGCGAGAGGTCGAAGAGCGGCGGCGCATTGAAGCCATCTTGCGTCAGAGCGATGCCCGAATGAGCGGGGTTTTTCAGGCGGTGGTCGATGGCATCGTGATTATCGACGAGTCTGGCGTGATCGATTCGGCCAATCCGGCGGTCACCGGGATTTTCGGCTGGACGCCGCTGGAGCTCGTCGGCCGGAATGTCAGCATGTTGATGCCGGAACCTTTTCAGAGCGCGCACGACGGCTATCTCGATACCTATCGGCGCACCGGGCGCAAAAATACCATTGGCTTTCATCGCACGGTTGAAGGCTTGAGGAAGGATGGCCGCCGGTTTCCTGTCGAACTCACCGTGTCCGAGCTGATGCTCGCCGATCGCAAGGTGTTTGTCGGCTTGTTGCGCGACATCACCGATCGCGTCGCATCGGCGGAGCAGGCGCGGCAGTTCAATGAGCAGCTTCAGGATATGGTCGGCGCGCTCGAGCGTCGCGACGGCGAATTGACCGAGCTGAACCGGATCAATGAGCAGTTGATGGCCTGCAATGACCGGAATGAGGCGGCCGACGTGGTGCGCCTGGCGATGGCGCGCATCTTTTCGGGTACCTCGGGGCGCATCGTGGCGCATGTGCCTGGCCAGCGCGATGGTCATTTGGCGGACTGGGTGAGCTGGGGCGATGCGGCCGATCTGGCCACTCTGGTGCATCCCAACGAGTGCTGGGCTGTCCGGCAGGGCCGCAGCTACGAAGTGGTGGCGACCGAAGCCTTGGTGAAGTGCACCCATCTCGATCCAGCCCTCGGGCCGTACATGTGCGTTCCGCTCATGGTTCAGGGGCGTGCCCACGCTTTGGTCACGCTGGCGTTTGGAAGCATGAGCGAGCTGCAGCGACGCAACATCCGGCGTCTGCTGGGTGCGGTGGCCGAAAGTGTGAACCTGGCGCTGTCAAACCTTAATTTGCGTGAGATCTTGCGCGATCAGGTGGTGCGCGACCCGCTCACCCAGCTCTACAACCGGCGCTACATGGAAGAGGCCTTGTCGCGCGAGGTCAAACGGGCGCGGCGCAATGGCAGTTTGCTCGCTTGTACGGTGATCGACCTCGACCACTTCAAGGCCATCAATGACGCCTACGGCCACGACGTGGGCGACGAAGTGCTGCGGCGCATGGCCGACGCGCTCAATCGCTGGTTCCGAAGTAGCGATACGGTGTGCCGCTATGGCGGCGAAGAGTTTGTGGTGATCATGCCCGAGCAGTCGGGCGACACAATCAGCGAACGCTTGCTGGCACTGCAGGAGCACTTTGCCGACGAGGTGTTCCACGCCGGCTCGCGACGCTTTACGCGCTGCACCTTCTCGGCGGGCGTGGCGGTCGACTCCGGGGACGACATCGATGCCATCGCATTGCTCAAACTGGCCGACAACGCGCTGTACGCCGCCAAGGCCGCCGGCCGGAACCGGGTCATTGTGTCGGGCGCCTGACGTACTGCGTTGTCAGCTCAGGCTCGCGTAGCGATCCGTTGCGCGAATGAGCTGATCCAGAATGCCCGGCTCCGAATAGGCATGACCGGCGCCTTCAATGAGGTGAAAGTCGGCCGCCGGCCAGGCCTTGTGCAGCGCCCACGCATAGCGTAGCGGGCAGGGCATGTCGTATCGGCCGTGCACGATGGTGCCGGGGATGCCGTGCAGTATGTGCGCGTCGCGCAGCAACTGGCCATCTTCTAGCCACGCCAGGTGCGAGAAGTAGTGGTTTTCGATACGCGCGAAGGCGAGCGCAAAGTGGTCTTCGCCAAAGCCAGCGGCAAAGTCCGCATCGGGCAGCAGTTTGATCGTGCTGCCCTCCCAGGTGCTCCACGCGCGTGCGGCGGCAATCTGCGCCACGGGGTCATGCCCGGTCAGCCGCTTGCGATAGGCCGCCATCAGGTCGTCACGCTCCGGTTCGGGAATTGGTGCGATAAACGCCTCCCATTTGTCCGGATACATCTCGGAGACGCCGAACTGGTAGTACCAGTCCAGCTCCGCCCGGGTCACCGTGTAGACGCCGCGTAACACCAACTCGCTGACGCGATCCGGATGGGTCTCGGCATACGCCAGCGCCAGCGACGAGCCCCACGATCCGCCGAACACAAGCCATTTTTCGACGCCCGCCAATTCGCGCAAACCTTCGATGTCCGCCACCAGATGCCAGGTGGTGTTCGCCTCAAGGCAGGCATGCGGCGTCGACTGCCCGCAACCGCGCTGATCGAACAGCAGCACGTCGTAGCGTGCGGGATCGAACAGCCGGCGATGATCCGCCGATATCCCTCCGCCTGGGCCCCCGTGCAGAAACACCGCCGGTTTCGCGCCCGGCGTGCCCACGCGCTCGTAGTAGATGCGGTGCCCATCGCCCACGTCGAGGTGGCCGGTGGCATAGGGGTCGATGGCGGGGTAGAGGGTGCGCAGCGAAGTCATGGCGGGACGAGGGCGTGGGTGATGGCGACATTATGTCGCGAGTGTCTGTCGCACCACCAGATAGGCCTGCAAACCGACGCAATCGGCGCTAAAAATAAAGATGAAGGATCACTTTGCAAGAGGGGCGCCGGCCACGACGGCGCCCCAGAAAGGAGACTGTCATGAGCTTCATCGATTCACCGATCGGCCGCTGCGAGAAGGTGCGCGAAATGGTCTTGTTCGACGAGACACAGCAGGAATGCGCTTACGAGCACGGCTGCCCACCGGGGCGGGACTGCCCGCTTGAAGGCTGCTTTGCGCGAGTCAGCGGTATGTCTGACGCCCATGCCGAAGCGCTGGCCGGGGAGAAAATCCGCGGGTAAGCCGCCCGCGTCACGAGGGCAGACGGCATGTCGGCGCGGTAAAAGTGAACTAACGGCGGAATTCGTCAGGCGTTTGCCAAGCGCGAGGGTAGGGCGGATAAGCGAAGCGCATCCGCCATCGGTGCCGCGTCGGGCGGACGCCCCGCGCTTATCGGCCCTGCATCAATTCGCCGGTACGTCGATCCCCCGCGCCCCCAGCCAATGGCGGTCGATCTCCCATGCCACGGTCTTGACGCCCGGCTGCTTCATCACGATGTCGCGCGCCTCGAATTGCAGGCCGGCCAGTTCCTTTTGCGCCGCGATGAAGGCGGCGTCGTTGGTGTCGAGCACGTTGATGTCGGGGTAAAGCACCTTGATGACGCGGGTCACCGACACGTCGCGGCTGCGTGGGGTGCTCATCACGGCTATACCGTCCTCAACCCGCAGCACGTGGAAGGGGTAGGGGTAGGCCTTGAGCGCTGCGCTGCCATCGGCCGCAATCGCTGCGTTGAGCGCGCGCGCCTGGCTGTCGGGGCGCTGGATGAACCAATCGACCGCCCAGGCTACGACGATCGCGAGGACGATCAACTGCCAGGTGCGGAGTTTGAAGCGTGTTGTCATGGGGCGTTTTCCTGCTTACTCGGGTGGCTGGTTGGCGCGTGTATGGACCTGTTGTGTCGATGTGCGTTCATCCCGTGGCGAGGGGAGTGAGCGCCGGCTTACGTTGCGCTACCACGGCTCGGCCGATGGCCGCACATCCTGTTCAAACGTCCAGGCGCTGCGCGGCTGCTGGTGGAGCTGCCAGTAAACCTCGGCCAGAGCGTCCGGTTTGACGACGCCACCCTTGCCCTTGCTGGCGTAGAGCGCCGGCATGAGTTGGGCGGTGTTCGCGTTTTCAATCAAGCCGTCGACCACTACATGCGCGACATGAATGCCTTGCGGCCCCAACTCTCGTGCCATGCTCTGCGCCAGCGCGCGCAAGGCGTGCTTGCCGCCGGCAAAGGCCGCAAAACCAATGCCGCCGCGCAGGCTGGCCGAGGCGCCGGTGAACAGAATCGTGCCGCGCTGGCGGCTCAGCATGCGCTTGGCCACTTCGCGCCCGACCAGAAAACCGGCAAAGGCGCACATCTCCCACACCTTGCGATAGACCTGCGCCGTGGTCTCGGCAATACCAAAGCGCACGTTGCCGCCCACGTTAAAAACGGTCACCGCAATGGGCCCCAGAGTGGCCTCCACGTGTTCGATGAGCTCAATCACCTGCTGCTCGTCGCGCGCGTCTGAGTGTATTGCGGTGGCATCTGCGCCGAGCGCCTGAATGTCGTGCATCAGTGATTCCATGTCGCCCCGACGACGAGTCGCCACAATCTGGTAGCCCTCGCGCGCAAAGCGCTTGGCTATCGCCGCGCCGAGATGGTCACCCGCGCCGACGATGAGCGCGATGGGTCGGGTATTGCTTGCCATGCTCAGTCTCCTGTCACCGCATGCGTGTCGTGCGGTACGCCTGTCATATCGCAGACCTTACGCCGTTTCAGTTTGCGATGCCGGCGGTCAGCTTCTCCTGGTCAATCTCCGTGCGTGCCTGGCGCACCACGCTGGTGGACGCGGTCAGTGCCAATCCGGCCACCACGGCGGCTACCAGCAAATCGGGCCAGGCCGAGCCGGTGCCGAACACGCCGAAGGCCGCGAGCACAATGGCGACGTTCACGATCGCGTCATTGCGGCTGCACAGCCACACCGAGCGCATGTTCGCGTCGCCATCGCGGTAGGCATAGAGCATCAGTGCCACCGATACATTTGCGGCCAGCGCCACCACCCCGATCACGCCCATGGTGATTGCTTCGGGCGGTATACCTGCCATAGCCGCCCACAGCGTCTTGCCCAGCACGAACAGGCCGTAGGCACCCATGGTGAGTCCCTTCACCAACGCTGCCCGTGCGCGCCACAGCAGACCCATCGACAACACCGCCAGTGACAGCCCGTAGTTGGCCGCGTCGCCGGCAAAGTCCACTGCATCGGCCAGCAGCGATACCGACCCCGAGCGCACTCCGCCAATGATCTCGACCACGAACATCAGCGCGTTGATCACCAGCGCAATCCACAAAGCCCGCCGGTAGCGCGGCCCCACCACCGGCGCCTGCGATGCACATCCACCATTGCAACAGCCCGCCATCACACTCACTCCAATGCTTCAATATGCCTATTTGAAACCCTGAAGCCACTCCAGGGTCAACCGGCCACTCCCCACCAGCCAATCGACGAGGTGATCCCATGCGCATTGGCGCACTCGCCCAGACCTGCGGTGTAGATGCAGACACCGTCCGCTACTACGAAAAGCAGGGTCTGTTGCCGCCGCCGCAAAGGCAAAGCAATGGCTACCGCGCCTTCGACGCCCGGCATGTTGAACGCCTCGCCTTTATCCGCCACTGCCGCACCCTCGATATGTCGCTGGCCGAGATCAAACGTCTGCTTGATGCTGGCACTCACCCCGAGGCCGACTGTGGCGATATCAACACCTTGATTGACAACCACCTGACCAAACTCCGCCATCGCATCGTCAGCATGCAAGTGCTCGAGCAGCAGTTGATGGCGCTGCGCAGTCGTTGCGGCGAACAGCGCGCGGTGGAGGCCTGCGGGATTTTGAATGAGCTGGTAGCGGTGAGCCGGGGCGGAGTAGAACGATGAGGCGCGTTTTGATATAGCGCGGAAGCGAGGCTTCGTGGCGATCCCGCCCGGCTGTTTGCGTGAAGGGTAGCCAGTAGATCGATGTCGCATGGCCGTCGGCGCTGAACCACAGATCGGCTTCGACCGGATCGGCACGCGCTGCCCCCCCTGAAGCCAGGATGATGGCGTGGATCTTGCGTTTTTCCCGGAGTGCGCCCGACTACGGCGTTGCCGCCGGCATAGGCGGCAGAAAGTGCCGGTTGGGCGGCAGAAACGGGCGGATCACTATCGCCGCATTCAACGAGGAGAAACGAAAATGGCTATCGATCCGGTGGGGAGTGCCCCGATCTCGTCTGCGCGTCTGATGTCCAGGCAGCGCCCGGGCGACGATTTCTTTAGCAGCTTCGAAGCGGCCTATGCGGCCTATGAGGGGGTGAGCAGCGCCGTGTCGGGCGCCGGGCCTGCAACAAAGAGCGATACGTTGCTGGCCGATCTGATGGGGGCGTCGCACATGGCCTTGTCGGTGAGGCGTGGCATCGATGCGGGCGATCAGGCTGTGTATGCCGGCATTCTGGCGCGGGCCTACGCGGGCGGCGGCATGGACGATCCGGCAGGTTTTCTGCAGTCGCTCACCCGGGAGGAGTTGGCGGTGGTGCAGCACATGCACTGTCTGGCCGACCCGATCGACCCTGCGGGCCTGAGCCGGGAGGGCGCGTACAACCTGCTGCTGCCGGAGGGCTATGCCGTCGATTTCGATCATAACGGCATCCAGGAGGTCGGCCTCGCGAAGTCGATCGCCTTCCCTCCGCTGGATGCGCCTCAGGGCTTCAAGGACGCCTGGTTTGCCGCCACCGAGGGGATGGACGAGGGCGAGGTGATGAGCTACGGCTTGATGATGCACAACATGCTGTATTCGATACCGGTCGGCGGCGGCGATCCGGTGCCGATCGCCGCGTCGGACCGTCTGGCGAGCTATCGCGATGGTGTCGCGGCGTATTTGAAATCGATCGAGTCTTTCCGCAGCCAACTCGCCGAGGGGCAGTACGAGCGTGACTTGGCGTTTTTTAGCCGCTTGCAGCGCATCCTTGGCTGAGTTCGGGAGTGTGCAGGTTCGACATGTTGTTCGTCGGGGCGCGAGCGATTGACGGCCTGTCTCCCATTGTTTCCGTCTGCCGCTGGCGTCGCCTGACGCCCTGATCGGTCAGCTCACCCGGACCTCGACCTCCATCCCGGCAAAAGCGTCAGCCGCACCCACATAGCTGCCCGACACCGGCATCAATAGCGTGATGTCGCGGGCAACGGCGACCGGAACCAGATTGAATCCACCGATGCTGCGATTGGTCGGGTCGAAGTTGATCCAGCCTGCGCCGGGCACGTAGACCTCAGCCCATGCGTGGGTAGATCCGGCGCCCGAGGAGCCCGTTGCGGTGCTCTGCGGGTCGTACAGATAGCCCGACACGATCCGGGCGCCGATGTCCAGGCTGCGCACGGCTTCGGCGAACAGGATGGCGAAGTCGCGGCACGAACCCCTGCCGCGATCGAGCGAGTCGATCGGTGTCTGGGTGCCCTCGCTTTCGCGCACCTCGTACTGCAAGGCTTCAGACACGCCGTGGCTGATCGCCTTCAGCAATTCCAGCGTGTCGGGTGCGGGGCCCCGCACGAATGATCGGGCCCATTTCTGGAGGCGCCCCATCGGATCAAGGTATTGCTGGATGGCGAGTGCGCCCAGATCGGCGCGATCATCGTTCGAATAGAAGAAGGGGTAGGTGAGCGCAGTTGCCGCAATGTTGAAGATCGGCCAAGGGTTGCTGGTGAGCGTCAGTTCGATGTTGCTCTCAATCCGTAATGTGTCGGTCTTGCCCGTGAATGACGCTGTTGCGACCGCATTGCCCGAGACATCGTGAGCCCACGCTATCGTCGCGTCGGGAGATACCCTCACGGTGTGCGACATGAGTTGCAGCTCACGGCTTTCTCTGGGGCGCAGCATCAGCCGGTGCGGGTTCAGACTGACCGCATTGTGATAGCGATAGATCGTTGTATGACTGATTTGAATTCGGGTCACGGTGGTGCGGTGCTCCTTGTGTGCAACCAGACTAACACTTTGAGGTCCGTCGTCAGAGCGGAACGAAGCGCAGTTCGGGACCGCGGTCAGTCGGTCGGCGGGTCCCGGAAGCGACCTCGCGGGATCTTTCTTCCGCGTCACACTCGCGGTATCGAATCGATGCGGCGGGCCGGGCGGACAGTGCCGCCGACGATTAGGTGGACGGAGGTGAGTGACGTTCGGCGCAATGCGGTTGGTGAGCCCGGTGCTGCACAGGCTGTGGATGCCGGTCGCATCGAGGTCGACCCGGTTGGCGGCGGCGGTGCCGGCGGAGGCGATGCGCTCAAGGGGTTCGTCGGGGAAGCGGTCGCCTGCTCTTCACATCGCTTGGGTGGCGTAACACCAAACCCAAAAGTGTCGTGGGTCGTGGCGGCGTTGGGTCCTGGCTATGGGCGGCTGCGCCGTGGTGCGTTGCGGGCGGGCGTGGCATGCGCGTCAAACATGCCCAGCGCGGCGGCCTTGAGCAGCTTCTGGAAGCTGGGGCACTCGGCATGGCTTGGTGCGGGGCAGGCGGCGGCATGGCGCAGGCCGTTGCTGACAGCGCGCAGGCGTTTGATGAGCGTGTCGATTTCATCGGCCTTGGCCGAGAGCAATTCTCGGTCAATGTTGGGCTCACCATCGGGCGAGAGCATGGTGCGCACTTCGTCGAGCGACAGGCCGGCGGCCTGGCCCAGGGCGATGAGCGCGAGCTGGTCGACCACGCCGGGTGAAAAGCGACGGCGGAGTCCGTCTCGGCCGACCGAGCGGATCAACCCTTTCTTTTCGTAATAGCGCAGTGTCGAGGCGGCCACGCCCGTCTGTTTGGCGACTTCGGCAATGTCCATTCAAGACCCCTTGACTTGAAGTTGACTTCAACTTTTAGAGTGCGCTCTACAAGCCTGTCAGTCAACGATCAAGGAGGGTCTCATGGCACTGCTTCAAGACATATTCAAGGTGGTTTTCATCGGTGTTGGCGCGACCGTGGTGATGGACCTGTGGCTCGCGCTGTTGCGCCGCTTTGGCATCCAGGGGCTGAACTTTGCCCTGTTGGGCCGTTGGGCTGGGCATCTGGGCCGCGGCACGTTGGTGCATCCGGCCATTGCCAAGGCGGCGCCCATTGCGGGCGAGCGTGCACTGGGGTGGGCGGTGCACTACGCCGTGGGCGTGGTGTTTGCCGCGGTGCTGGTGGCGGCCTTCGGCATGGCGTGGCTGCTGCGCCCAACCCTGTTGCCGGCGTTGCTGTTTGGCGCGGCGACGGTGGTGGCGCCGCTGTTTGTGATGCAGCCGGCCATGGGCGCGGGGTTTGCCGCGTCAAAAACCCCTGCGCCGCTTAAGAACTGCGCGCGCAGCGTGGTGAACCATGCGGTGTTTGGCCTGGGTTTGTACCTGTCCGCCGTGCTCGTGGTCGCGGGCTGAGCCGGTGTTCTTCTGGATCTTTTCGGAGTTTTAAGATGAGATTGTTTTTCTTTGTTCGATACCGCGGCTACGGTCGTTCCATGTGCATTGCCAGGAGGCTGCGCGCTGACGGTGCGCACCTGGGGCAGGAGGTGTACGCATGATCCCCGCCAAATTTGCGCCGGCCCTGTTCAGTTTGATTCTGTCGGGTTTGATGTCTCTCATGGTCTCGGGCATTGCGACCTTCCGTGCCACGGGCTTTTCGCCGGACTTTGCCGGTCTGTGGGCGAGTGCCTGGCTCACGGCGTGGTTGTTTGCCTTCCCGGCGGTGATGCTGGTGTCGCCACTGGCGCGGCGAATGGTGGGTGCGCTGGTGGCGAAGCCCTGAGACGCGGCGCCGGCATGAAAAACCCCACGCGCCCGTGACGGGCGGCGTGGGGTCGTTGCTTCAAGGGTGGCTCAGGCCAGGTCGAAGCGGTCGGCGTTCATCACCTTGGTCCAGGCGGCGACGAAGTCATGCACGAATTTCTCCCTGTTATCGTCCTGGGCATACACCTCGGCGTAGGCGCGCAGGATGGAATTGGAGCCGAAGACGAGGTCAACCCGGGTAGCCGTCCATTTGATGGCGCCACTCTTGCGGTCGCGAATCTCATACTGATTCTTGCCCGCGGGTTTCCAGGTGTTGGCCATGTCGGTGAGATTGACGAAGAAGTCGTTCGTCAGCGCGCCGACGCGGTCGGTGAAGACGCCGTGTTTGCCGCCGCCGTGGTTGGTGCCGAGCACGCGCATGCCGCCGAGCAGGGCGGTCATTTCAACGGCGGTGAGGCCCATGAGCTGGCTGCGGTCGAGCAGCAGCTCTTCGGCGCTGACGACGTAGTCGCTCTTGAGCCAGTTGCGGTAGCCGTCGTGCAGCGGTTCGAGCACATCGAAGGAGTCGGCGTCGGTCTGCGCGTCGGTGGCGTCACCGCGGCCCGGGGAGAAGGGTACGTTGATGCTCACGCCGGCAGCCTTGGCGGCTTGCTCGATGCCCACGTTGCCGGCGAGCACGATCACGTCGGCCACGCTGGCGCCGGTGGCGGCGGCGATGGGTTCGAGCACGGCCAGCACCTTGGCCAGGCGCTCGGGCTCGTTGCCGGCCCAGTCCTTTTGCGGGGCGAGGCGGATGCGTGCGCCGTTGGCACCGCCGCGCATGTCGGAGCCGCGGTAGGTGCGGGCGCTGTCCCAGGCGGTGCTGACCATCTCGCTGATGCTCAGGCCGCTGGCGGCGATCTTGGCTTTGACTGCAGCCACGTCATAGTTGCTGTTGCCGGCCGGCACCGGGTCTTGCCAGATGAGATCTTCGGCCGGCACTTCGGGGCCGATGTAGCGCGCCTTGGGGCCCATGTCGCGGTGAGTGAGCTTGAACCAGGCGCGGGCGAAGACTTCGTTGAAGTAGGCCGGGTCCTTGTGGAAGCGCTCGGAGATGGCGCGGTAGGCCGGGTCCATCTTCATGGCCATGTCGGCGTCGGTCATGATGACGCGGCTGTGCTGTGCGGGGTTCTCCGCGTCCGGCGGGGTGTCGGCCTCGGCGAGGTCGACCGGCTCCCACTGCCAGGCGCCGGCGGGGCTCTTTTTCAGCTCCCACTCGTGCTTGAGCAGCATGTCGAAGTAGCCGTTGTCCCACTGTGTCGGATGGGTCGTCCACGCGCCTTCAAGGCCGCTGGTGACCGCGTCGCGGCCGACGCCGCGAGTGCTGTGATTCATCCAGCCGAAGCCTTGTTCTTCGACGTCGGCGCCTTCCGGCGCGGGGCCGAGCTTGGCCGCGTCGCCATTGCCGTGGGCCTTGCCGACGGTGTGGCCGCCAGCGGTGAGGGCGACGGTTTCTTCATCGTTCATGGCCATGCGGGCGAAGGTGACACGCACGTCGTGTGCGGTCTTGAGCGGGTCGGGCTTGCCGTCGACGCCTTCGGGGTTCACGTAGATGAGACCCATCATCACCGCGGCCAGCGGGTTTTCGAGGTCGCGCTCGCCCGAGTAGCGGCTGTTGGGGTTATCGCTGGGGGCGAGCCATTCCTTCTCGGCGCCCCAGTAGGTGTCCATTTCGGGGTGCCAGATGTCTTCGCGGCCAAAGCCGAAACCGAAGGTCTTGAACCCCATTGACTCGTAGGCCACGTTGCCGGCGAGCAGGATGAGGTCGGCCCAGCTGATCTTGTTGCCGTACTTTTTCTTGATCGGCCAGAGCAGGCGGCGGGCCTTGTCGAGGTTGCCGTTGTCAGGCCATGAGTTGAGCGGGGCGAAGCGCTGATTGCCGGTGCCACCGCCCCCACGGCCGTCCGCCGTGCGGTAGGAGCCGGCGGAGTGCCAGGCCATACGGATCATCAGGCCGCCGTAGTGGCCCCAGTCGGCCGGCCACCAGTCCTGGCTGTCGGTCATCAGGGCGGTGACGTCGCGCTTGAGCGCGTCGAAGTCGAGCTTTTTGACTTCGTCGCGGTAGTTGAAGCCGGCGCCGAGTGGGTTGGTCTTGGTGTCGTGCTGGTGGAGGATGTCAAGGTTCAGCGCATTCGGCCACCAGGCCGTGTTGGACGCCCCGGCGGCTGTTTGGCCGCCGTGCATGACCGGGCATTTGCCGGTTGTCGTCGTGTTGTTTGCACTCATGTTCATCTCCTGTCGCGCGTTGTTGTTAGAGGTGCTCGGATGGCGTGCATGCTCGCAAACCATGGCATTCAGTCATGCCTTCAGCTTAGGCTCCTGCGTCGAGGATAAATAGCAATATGTCCTATTGGGTTTGGCTATGGCGGGATAGCAGCCAATAGAAACGTCCCCTGGTGCGGGGGGCGCTATTAGCGACCGTACTGCGGATGGATTCAGGGGTGTAGGTTGGGTTGAGCAACGCGAAGCCCAGCATACGATGTCCCGAGACGCGCGGATGTTGTGTTGGGCTTCGCTGCGCTCAACCCAAGCTACGCACGGGTGCGTACGTCAATCTTTCGACACGGCGCGCCTAATGAAAAACGCCCCGAAGGGCGTTTTTCATGGGTAATGCGCTGTGGGTATCAGCTCTCGTAGGCATCCATCGGCACGCAGGCGCAGAACAGGTTGCGGTCGCCATACACATCGTCGATGCGATTGACGCTGGGCCAGAACTTGTTGTCGCCGACCCAGGGCAGCGGGAAGGCGGCCACCTGGCGGGTGTAGGGGCGGTCCCAGTCGCCGATGAGGTCGGCCTGGCTGTGTGGGGCGTGCTTGAGCGGGTTGTTTTCCGCATCCCACTGGCCGGCTTCGATCTTGGCGATTTCGGCGCGGATGCTGATCATCGCGTCGATGAAGCGGTCCAGCTCGGCCTGGCTTTCGGACTCGGTCGGCTCGATCATGATCGTGCCGGCCACCGGGAAGCTCATGGTCGGGGCGTGGAAGCCGTAGTCCATCAGCCGCTTGGCGATGTCCACCTCGCTCACGCCGCAGGCGGCCTTGATCTGGCGGATGTCGATGATGCACTCATGCGCCACGCGACCGTTTTCGCCGCTATACACCACCGGGTAGTGGCCCTTGAGGCGGGTGGCAATGTAGTTGGCGTTGAGGATGGCGATCTCGGTGGCGCGCTTGAGGCCGTCGCCGCCCATCATGGCGATGTACATCCAGCTGATCGGCAAAATGCTGGCCGAGCCGTAGGGCGCGGCGCTGACGGCGCCCTGGCCGGCGTGCGGGCCGTCGATGGGCTGCACTACATGGTTGGCCATGAAGGGCGCCAGGTGCGCGGCCAGGCCGATGGGGCCCATGCCGGGGCCGCCGCCGCCGTGCGGGATGCAGAAGGTCTTGTGCAGGTTCATGTGGCTGACATCGGCGCCGATGGTGGCGGGCGAGGTCAGGCCGACCTGGGCGTTCATGTTGGCGCCGTCCATGTACACCTGGCCGCCGTGGGCGTGAATGGTGTCGCAGATTTCGCGGATCGCCGCTTCGAATACGCCGTGGGTCGAGGGGTAGGTGATCATCAGGCAGGCGAGGTTGGCGCTGTGCTGCTCGGCCTTGGCTTTCAGGTCGGTCACATCGACGTTGCCGTTCTCGTCACACTCGACGGCCACTACCTTCATGTTGCACATCTGGGCCGTGGCGGGGTTGGTGCCGTGGGCCGACTTGGGGATCAGGCAGATGTCGCGGTGATGGTCGCCACGGCTGTCGTGGTAGCGGCTGATCGCCAACAGGCCGGCGTACTCGCCTTGCGCACCGGAGTTGGGTTGCATGGAGATGGCGGCAAAGCCGGTGATGGCGCGCAGGTAGGCGTCGAGCGAGCCGATCATCTCCAGATAGCCCTGCGCCTGATCGATGGGGGCGAAGGGGTGGATGTTGGCGAACTCGGGCCAGGTGACCGGGATCATCTCGGCGGTGGCGTTGAGTTTCATGGTGCAGGAGCCGAGCGAGATCATCGAGTGATCGAGCGCGAGGTCCTTGTTCTGCAGGCGCTTGAGGTAGCGCAGCATTTCGTGTTCGGTGTGATGGCTGTTGAACACCGGGTGCGAGAGGATGGCGTCGGTGCGGCGCAGGGCGTCGGGCAGGGCGCCGGCGCGCTCGGCCACGGCAGCGTCGAGCGCGGCCACGGCGACCGTCTGGCCGGTGATGAGCTGCAGCAAGGCGGCAACGTCGTCGGCGGTGTGGGTTTCGTCAAAGGCGAGGCCGACGGTGTTGGCGTCGACACGGCGCAGGTTGTAGCCGGCAGCCACGGCGGCCGAGAGCACGTTGGCGGTGGCCTCGCCGGTGGTGACGGTGAGGGTGTCGAAGAAGCTGCGGTTGGCCGGGGCCATGCCGGCGCGGGTCAGCCCCTCGGCCATGATGGCGGCGAGGCGGTGGATGCGCCCGGCGATGGTGCGCAGGCCGTCGGGGCCGTGATACACGGCGTAGAAGCCGGCCATGTTGGCCAGCAGCACCTGCGAGGTGCAGATGTTGGAGTTGGCCTTTTCGCGGCGAATGTGCTGCTCGCGGGTTTGCAGGGCCATGCGCAGCGCGGTCTTGCCGCGGGCATCGACCGACACGCCGATGATGCGGCCGGGCACCGAGCGCTTGTGCGCGTCGCGGGTGGCAAAGAACGCGGCGTGCGGGCCACCGAAGCCCATCGGCACACCGAGGCGCTGGGCCGAGCCGAGGGCGATGTCGGCGCCCATCTCGCCGGGCGACTTGACCAGCACCTGGGCCATCAGGTCGCAGGCCACGGCCACCACGGCGCCCTTGGCCTTGAGGGCGGTGATGAGATCGGTCAGGTCGGCCACTTCGCCGTTCTGGCCGGGGTTCTGCAGCAGCGCGCCGAAGACGTCGGCCTGGGCTGCGTCGGCCGCGTTGCCGAACACCAGCTCGAAGCCGAACAGCGCAGCGCGGGTGCGCACCACGTCGACCGTCTGCGGCCAGGTGGCGTTGTCGACGAAGAAGGCGTTGCTCTTGCTGCGCGACACACGGCGGGCCATGGCCATGGCTTCGGCCGCGGCGGTGGCTTCGTCGAGCAGCGAGGCGTTGGCCAGCTCCATGCCGGTGAGGTCGATGACCATCTGCTGGTAGTTGAGCAGGGCTTCGAGGCGGCCCTGGGCGATCTCGGCCTGGTAGGGCGTGTAGGCGGTGTACCAGCCCGGGTTCTCGAGCACGTTGCGCAGGATGACGTTGGGCGTGAGCGTGCCGTAGTAACCCATGCCGATCAGCGATTTCTTGATCACGTTCTTGCCGGCAATGGCCTTGAGCTCGGCCAATGCAACATGTTCCGGCTTGGCGCTGGCCAGCGGCAGCGGCGCGGCCAGGCGGATGGCCGGCGGCACGGTCTGGCCGATGAGCGCGTCAACGCTGGCGGCGCCGACGGCGTCGAGCATGGACTGGGTTTCAGCCTCGCTCGGGCCGATGTGGCGGTGAATGAAGGCGTCGCGCTGCTCGAGCGTGGACAGGGGGGCAGAGAACGGTGTGATCGACATGGGGCTGGCTTCGCTGTTTTGGGGGGCGCAGGAGTCCATCAGGACAGCGGGCGTGGCAACGCGCTGGCGTGCCACACCCGGGGAGTGCCGGACTTAGTCGGCAGCGACTTCGGCGTAGGCGGCGGCGTCGAGCAGGGCGTCGACATCTGCAGCGTTGGCGGGCTTGAGCTTGAACAGCCAGTTGGCGTAGGCGTCGGCGTTCACGGATTCGGGCGCGTCGAGTGCGGCGTCGTTGGCGGCGATGATCTCGCCAGCTACGGGTGCGTAGATGTCGGAGGCGGCCTTGACCGACTCGACCACGGCACACTCTTCGCCCGCAGCAACCACACGACCGGCTTCGGGCAGGTCGAGGAAGACGATGTCACCGAGAGCTTCCTGGGCGTGGTCGGTGATGCCGATGGTGACGGTGCCGTCATCTTCGCGGCGAATCCATTCGTGGCTCTTGGTGTACTTCAGCTCGGCGGGGATGTTCATGGGAATGCGCTCCGGAGAGTTGGATGGGGTCGTGGCCCCCGCAGGGGCCGGGAAAACAAATCAGATGAGGGCCTGGCCGTTGCGGACAAAGGGCAGCTTGACGGTGCGCGCCTTGAGGCGCTTGCCGCGGATGTCGACTTCGACCGTGCTGCCCTCCGCCACGTCGAGCGGCAGGCGGGCAAAGGCAATGGCTTGCTGCAGGGTGGGCGAGAAGGTGCCGCTGGTGGTTTCGCCTTCGCCGGTGTCGGTGAACACCGTCTGGTGGGCGCGCAGCACGCCACGTTCGAGCAGCACCAGACCGACCATCTTCTGGCTGGAGGGGTGGCTTTCGAGCGCCGCGCGGCCGATGAAGTTGCGGTCGATGTCTTTCATGTCGACGGTCCAGCTCAGACCGGCGTTGAGCGGCGAGGTGGCGTCGTCCATGTCCTGTCCGTAGAGGTTCATGCCGGCTTCTAGGCGCAGGGTGTCGCGGGCGCCCAGGCCGCAGGGCGCGACGCCGGCGGCGGCAAGTGCATTCCAGACGTCGGCGGCCTGGCTGGCGGGCAGGGTGATCTCAAAGCCGTCTTCGCCGGTGTAGCCTGTGCGGGCGATCAGCATGTCGCCGACCTGAGCGGCGAAAAAGGGCTTGAGTCCGGCGCTGGCCGACTCGGAACCCGGAATGGCATGCCAGGTCTTGGTGCGGGCATTGGGGCCCTGGACGGCGATCATGGCCAGGTCGCGATGGGCGTCGAGCGTGACATTGGCGCCGGTGCGTGCGATCTGCTTGCGCATCCAGGCCACGTCCTTGTCGGCGGTGCCGGCGTTGACCACGATGCGGAAGTGGTCGGCAGCAAAGTAATAGACGATGAGGTCGTCGATGACGCCGCCTTCGTCATTGAGCATGCAGCTATAGAGCGCCTTGCCCGGCACGGTGAGCTTGGCCACGTCGTTGGCCAGCAGGGTGCGCAGGAAGGCGGTGGCGTCGGCGCCGGTGAGATCGAGTGCGAGCATGTGCGAGACATCGAACATGCCGGCATCGCTGCGCACGGCGTGGTGTTCTTCGATCTGGGAGCCGTAGTTGACCGGCATGTCCCAGCCAGCGAAATCGACCATGCGGGCGCCAGCGGCGACGTGAACAGCGTGAAGCGGGGTGACTCGGGCCATGACGGAACTCCTCTTTACCACAGTGTAGGCGACAAAAAAGGGACGGCACACAAGGTGTGGCGTCCCCATCTGTCCGTTCTACCTGAGAGATTCCGCGCGTCTGGCGGGTGCCCCTTCGGTGGATGTGCTGGCCAGTCGGCCCACATCGCTCTCCAGATTCTTGAATTGTCGGCGGTCCATGTTGCCTGAGCGATTCCGGGGGGTTACGCCTTCGGCGGCTCGGCTGACCGAGCACTCTCCCGCACGACGGCGCAACGTTATCACCCGACCGAAAGCGGTGCAAGGCTTTGCTATGATGCCGCCCATGAAACCCAGTCGATTCACTCGCCCAACGCTGCGTGGCCTGCGCATGCATTGCACCCATTGGGGGCGTGATGATGCGCCCTTGTTGATCATGTTGCATGGTTGGGGCGATGCGGGGGCGAGCTTCCAGTTTGTGGTCGATGCATTGAAGGGCGACTGGCATGTGGTGGCGCCCGACTGGCGGGGCTTTGGTGGCAGCGAGTGGGCGTTGGGCGGTTACTGGTTTCCCGATTATCTGGCCGATCTGGATGCGCTGGTGAGCGAATTCTCACCCGAGGCGCCGGTGCATCTGGTGGGGCATAGCATGGGCGGCAACATCGCGTGTTTGTACGCGGGCATCCGCCCGCGGCGGGTGGCGAGCGTGGTGGCGATTGACGCGTTTGGCTTGGCCGACCGGCCGTCCGACGAGGCGCCCGGGCGTTACGAAAAGTGGCTGAACGGGCTTGCGGTCACCTCGCCATGGCGCCTGTACGACAGTTTTGATGCGCTGGCCGAGCGGTTGCGTCGGCGCAATCCACGTCTGGATGCGGGCAAGGCGAGGTTCCTGGCGGGCGTACTGGGGCGGACCTGTGACGATGGCCAAGTGAGCCTGGCGGCCGATCCGGCGCATCAGCGCGTCAATCCGGTGTTGTATCGTCGCGCCGAGGCGGAAGCCTGCTGGCGGCGGGCGAAGGCGCCGGTGATGTGGATCGAGCCGGAAGACGAGACGCTGCGTCAGGAATTGGGTGTGGATGCGGCGCAGATTGCCAACGCAAAAGCCTGTTTTTCAGATTTTAGGGAGCATTTGATCCCGAACGCGGGTCATAACCTGCATCACGATGTGCCCGAGCAGGTCGCGCAATTGATTGAAAGCTTTGTGCTTGCGGCGCAGAACAGGAGCCCTGTCTGATGCATGCGATACCCAAGAACCCCGATCTGCATTGCCATTCCACGGTCTCGGACGGCTGGTTGTCACCGACCGATGTGGTGCGCCGCGCCGCAGCCAATGGCGTCGATTTTCTCGCGCTGACCGATCACGACGAAACCGGTGGTCTGGCCGAGGCGCAGATCGCCGCGGCGGAGGCCGGTATCCGGCTGGTGCCGGGGGTCGAGGTGTCGGTGTCCTGGGGGGGCGAGACGATTCATGTCGTGGGCTTGGGGGTCGATGCAGACAATCCGGCGCTCGAGACTGGGCTGTCTGGGTTGCGAGCCGGGCGACACATCCGCGCCCGGCAAATGAGTGACGCGTTGGCGGCGCTGGGCATTCGCGGCGTGCTCGATGGCGCGCTGAGCTTTGCGCGCAACCCCGCGCTGGTGAGTCGCGCACACTTTGCAAGGCATTTGGTGGCGATCGGCTTGATGCCTAATGTGGATGCGGTGTTCAAGCATTATCTGGTGCGCGGAAAACCCGGGTTTGTCGAAACCCGATGGGCCGAGCTGGCCGATGCCGTACAGTGGATTCGGGCCGCCGGCGGCGTGCCGGTGGTGGCGCATCCCGGGCGGTATCGGCTCTCGGATATCGAGATGGAGCGTCTGCTGGCGCGCTTTGTCGATGCCGGCGGGCAGGGCATCGAGGTGGTGTCGGGGTCGCATTCGGACGCGAAAGTGAGTAAATTCGCCCGCTATGCACGGCGGTTCAATCTGCTGGCATCGCGCGCGTCGGATTTTCACGGCGAGCAGGAAAGCCGGGTCGATCTCGGGCGCTGCGCACCTTTGCCAGACGGCGTGGTGCCGGTCTGGTCGAGCTTGATTGATCGTTTTTAATGGAATGTCATGGCTCAGTTTTTTACCGTACACCCTGAACAACCACAGCCGCGCCTGATGCACCAGGCCGCGGAGATCATGCGTCGTGGCGGCCTGGTGGCCTTCCCGACCGATTCGGCCTACGCGCTTGGTGGGCACACGGGTGACGCCGGTTTGCTCGACCGCATTCGTCGTATCCGGAATGTGGACGAGCGCCATCACTTCACGCTGCTGTGCCGCGATCTGTCCGAGATTGGCACCTATGCACGTGTCGACAACGCGCAATACCGTCTGCTCAAAGCCACCACGCCGGGCCCCTACACCTTCATTCTTGAGGCGACCAAAGAACTGCCGCGTCGCCTGCTGCACCCCAAGCGCAAGACCATCGGTCTGCGTGTGCCGGAGCATCCCGTGGTGGCTGCGTTGCTCGAAGCGCTGGGCGAACCGATTCTGTCGTCGACGCTGATTTTGCCCGGAGACGATCTGCCGATGACCGATGCCGAGGACATCCGCGACCGCCTCAGTAAAGTGGTCGATCTGGTGATCGACAGCGGTGGCTGTCCGGGCGACCCGACCTCGGTGATTGACCTGAGCAGCGGCTCGCCTGAACTGGTGCGTGCCGGACGCGGCGACCTGTCACCATTTGGCCTGGATGCCGGCTGAGGCGGTGCGCTCTGTTACAATCGCCCGTTTTCTGACGCCGTGAGCGCATGCAAGAGTTGATTTCCACCGTGGCCATCTGGGCACTGCCCGTGATTCTGGCCATCACCTTGCACGAAGCCGCGCACGGTTATGTCGCGCGCTATTTTGGCGACCCGACGGCGGATCTCGCCGGCCGTATCAGCCTGAACCCCTTGCGTCATATCGACCCGGTCGGAACCATCCTCGTGCCGGGCGCGATTCTATTGATGAGCACCCTGGCAGGTGCCGGTGGCATGCTGTTTGGCTGGGCCAAGCCGGTGCCGGTGAGCTTCGGCCGCCTGCGCAATCCCAAGGCCGACATGTTGTGGGTGGCTGCGGCCGGGCCGGGCGCCAACCTGCTCATGGCACTGGCTTGGGCGGCCTTGCTGAAAGTAGCGATCGTCGCCCCGGCCTCGGCCTACACCTTGCCGATGGCACAGATGGCCGACGCCGGCATCCAGATCAACCTGATTCTGATGTTGCTCAACCTGCTGCCGATCCCGCCACTCGACGGCGGGCGAATTGCCGTGAGCCTGCTGCCGGCCAACCTGGCATGGAAGTTTGCCCGGCTTGAGCCGTACGGCTTTCCAATCCTTATCGTGTTGCTGATCTCCGGTGTGCTGGGGCGAATTCTTGGCCCCTTGATCGGTGTTTTCAGTTACTTTCTTGCTGTCATTTTTGGATTCTGAGTTCTCACATGTACGCAGAGCGCGTTCTTTCAGGTATGCGGCCGACCGGCCGACTTCATCTCGGCCACTATCACGGTGTGTTGAAAAACTGGGTCAAGCTGCAGTCCGAGTATCCCTGTCTGTTTTTCGTGGCCGACTGGCATGCCCTGACCACCAACTACGACAGCCCGTTGGTGATTGAAGAAAGTGTGTGGGATATGGTGATCGACTGGCTGGCCGCAGGCGTCGATCCGACCCAGGCCACCATCTTCATCCAGTCGCGCGTGCCTGAGCATGCAGAACTGCATTTGCTGTTGTCGATGATGTGCCCGTTGGGCTGGCTGGAGCGTGTGCCGACCTATAAAGATCAACAGGAAAAGCTGTCGGACAAGGATTTGTCCACCTACGGATTCCTCGGTTACCCCTTGCTGCAGTCGGCCGACATCCTGATTTACCGGGCTGACAAGGTGCCCGTGGGTGAAGATCAGGTCCCGCACGTTGAGCTGACCCGCGAGATCGCGCGCCGCTTCAATCACCTCTATGGCCGCGAGCCGGGCTTCGAAGACAAGGCACGCGAAGCGATTAAAAAGCTTGGGCGCAAACGCGCCAATCTCTACGACGAGCTGCGGACCCGCTTCCTGCAAGAAGGCGACACCGAGGCGCAAGACCAGGCCGAAGCCTTGATCGATGACTCGCAAAGCCTGAGCCATGGCGACCGCGAGCGTTTGTACGGCTTCCTCGACGGCGGCGGCAAGATGATTCTGGCCGAGCCGGGCGCCTTGCTGACCGAAGCCGCGCGTATGCCGGGGCTGGACGGGCAGAAGATGTCCAAGTCTTACGGCAACACCATCTTTTTGCGTGAAGACACCGAGTCGGTCACCAAAAAGATTCGCACCATGCAGACCGACCCGGCGCGTGTTCGGCGCACCGATCCGGGTGATCCGGAAAAATGTCCGGTCTGGCAGTTTCACAAGATCTACACTGACGCCGGCACGCACGATTGGGTGCAGAAAGGTTGCACGAGCGCGGGCATTGGTTGCCTCGACTGCAAGCAGCCGGTGCTCGAAGCGATCCAGAAAGAACAGGACGTCATGCGTGAGCGTGCTCAGCCGTACCTGGATGATCCGTCCCTGGTGCGCAATATTGTTGCGGATGGCAACGAGCGCGCACGCAAACTGGCGCAGGAAACCATGCGCGATGTTCGCGACGCCATGGGTCTGGGGTATAGCTAAGTTGCCGGGGTGGCCCGATGATTGACTCGGTGTTGCCCGTCGAAACGGCTGAACTACCACTCGCGCCGGAGGATACGCCGGCGCAGCGCGCCGCTGTTGCTCGCCTGTATGGTGAGCCCATGCTCAAACTGCCGGCCGATTTGTATATTCCGCCGGAGGCGCTCGAGGTGTTTCTCGACGCCTTCGAGGGGCCGCTGGATTTGCTGTTGTATCTGTTCCGAAAAGCGAATATCGACGTCCTCGACATCCCGATGGCGCCGCTGACCGCCCAGTATCTGAAGTATGTTGAGGCGATGCGCCGGCACAATCTGGAGCTGGCCGCGGATTATTTGCTGATTGCCGCGATGCTGCTCGAGATCAAATCGCGCATGTTGTTGCCAAAATCACCACGGGTGGTCGAAGAAGAAGACGATCCGCGTGCAGAATTGGTGCGGCGACTGCTAGACTACGAACAGATGAAGCTGGCTGCCCTGAAACTGGACGCCACGCCGCGGGTCGGCCGGGATATTGAATGGGTCGGCATTTTTGTCGCGGAGAAAGTCGTCGAGCGCTTGCCGGACGTTGGCTTGCACGACTTGCAACTGGCCTGGCTGCGGATCACGCGTCAAGCCAAACTGACCCAGCATCACCACATTCGCAAGGAAAGTCTTTCGGTGCGCGAGCACATGAGCCGCATCCTGCGTTGTCTGCACGGTGGTGAGTTTGTGGTTTTCGATACCTTGTTTGATCCGACCAAAGGCGCTGCGCATCTGGTGGTGAGTTTTTTGGCGATGCTCGAACTGGTCAAGGAAAGGCTGGTTCAGATCACGCAAACTGCCGGGTTTTCGCCGATATACGTGAAGCTGAACGATGCAGGAACCGAGCACGCCTGAGGAGTACACCCGGATTCTTGAAGCGGCTTTGCTGTCGGCAAGCGAACCGAGATCGGTCTCGGCCTTGCGACAGCTGTTTGCGGAGGACCCGGGCAGCGACATGGTGCGTCGTCTGCTTGAAGCCTTGCGCGAGCAGTGGCAGGGGCGTGGCGTTGAGCTGGTGCAGATTGCCTCGGGCTGGCGCTTCCAGACCCGGCCGGAGATTCAGGTCTTCCTGGATCGCTTGAAAGACGAAAAGCCGCCGAAGTACTCACGGGCGGTGCTCGAGACGCTGGCCATCATTGCCTATCGCCAGCCAGTGACTCGGGGTGATATCGAAGATATTCGCGGTGTTGCGGTATCCACCAACGTTATCAAAACGCTTGAATCGCGTGGCTGGATTGATGCGGTGGGCTATCGGGACACCCCCGGTCGTCCCGCGCTTCTGGCGACGACCCGTCGATTTCTCGACGAGCTTGGGCTGCGAAGCCTGACGGAGTTGCCTCCGTTGACTGAAATTGAAAGGATGATGGATCTTGTCGAACTCCCAGAAACCCAACCCGCAACCGACGCAGAATAACGACTCGAGCAGTGCCGGCGATGCGCCCAAAGAGGGGCGCCGCAGGCGGCCTCGTGGTGAATCGCGTGCGGCGGGAGACGGGCAGCAAGCGCCGCAGGCGCAAGGTGGTGGTGATCGGCCCGAAGCGGACGGCAACCGGCCGCCGCGCGGCAAATCGCGCAATCGTTCTGGCGGTGGTCGTGGCCCGCGTGGCGACAAGAGCGCAGGAAATTCCGGCGAAGCTCAACAAGCCCCGCAAAGCGGTGGTGAGCGGCCTGAAGCGGACGGCAACCGGCCGCCGCGTGGCAAGTCGCGCAACCGTTCTGGCGGTGGCCGTGGCCCGCGTGGCGACAAGAGCGCGGGAAATTCCGGTGATGGTCAGCAAGCCCCGCGCGGAGGCGGTGATCGGCCCGAACCCGACGGTAATCGGCCGCCGCGAGGCAACTCACGCAATCGTTCCGGTAGTGGCCGTGGGCCGCGAGGCGACAAGGGGCAGGGCAATGCTGGCAACGGCCAGGAAGCCAATGGCAACCGGGCGCCGCGTGGCAATCAAGCTCAGAATGCGGGCGGCGGTGGTCGGGCTCGCCAGCGCTCCGGTGGCGCGCCGGCGAGCGGTGATGGCGCCGAGGTGAACGGTAATGTTGCGCCTCGCGGCGGTCCGCGTCAGCGGCCGTCCGGCGCCGGGGGTGGTCGCGGTGGTAGCGGTAGTCAGCACCGGTCAGGCCCGCAGGGCGAAGCCAACGGGAACGTTGTCGGAGCAGGCCATCAAGGCAAGCCGCGCGCAGCGGCTGGTCGGGGTGGGCAGAGCGCGAAAGGTCAGGGCGGGCGTCGTGTGCCCGAGCAGTTTGCCGTGCCTGAGCGATTGAACAAGGCGCTGGCCTCGATCGGCGTGGCTTCGCGGCGCGAGATTGAAGAAATGATCATCGCGGGGCGTATCTCGGTTAACGAAGAGCCTGCCGCCATTGGCCAGAAAGTGACGCCCATGGATCGTATTCGGGTCAATGGCAAGCTTGTGCAACTGCGTTTCGAAACCAAGGTGCCTCGGGTGCTGATGTATCACAAGCCCGAAGGCGAGATCGTCTCGCGGGACGACCCCGAAGGGCGAACGACGGTTTTCGAGCAATTGCCCAAGTTGCGCCACGGTCGCTGGGTTGCCGTGGGTCGCCTGGATTTCAATACCTCGGGTTTGCTGTTGTTTACCGATGATGGCGCCTTGGCCAATCGGCTGATGCACCCGCGCTACGAAATGGAGCGTGAATACGCGGTGCGGCTGCTCGGAACCTTGACCGATGAGCAGATCGCCTTGCTCAAGAACGGTATTGAGCTGGGCGACGGTACGGCGCGCTTCACCAGTGTGGTGGATCGCGGCGGCGAAGGCTCAAATCATTGGTATCACGTGGTCTTGTCCGAAGGGCGGAACCGCGAGGTGCGCCGCATGTTCGAAGCGCTTCAATTGACCGTCAGTCGATTGATGCGTGTGCGCTATGGCCCCGTGCTGATGCCCTCGCGTTTGAAGCGGGGTCAGGTCGAAAACCTGGAAGAGGCGCTGGTGTGCCAGCTGGCCGGCATTGAAGCACCCAAAGCGGTGCCGAGCAAAGGGCGCCGTTCGCGACGCTGAAATTGCTTGAGGGCATGTAAGTGGTTATAATCGGAGAGTTTTGGTGGCTCCATGCCGCCAAAACACCGATTTCCAGTTGAAACGATGGGGATGGGCGTAAGCCCATTTTTTTATTTTTGGGCGCGAAAATGGATCTGGCAGGCTTTGTTGAACAGGTGGTTACGGGTTTGGGCTACGAGTTGGTTGACGTGGAAATGTCGCCTCGTGCCCGGCTGTTGCGCGTACTCATCGATGTGCCGCGAGGCATCACGGTGGACGATTGCGCCACCGTCAGCAATCAACTGACCCGGGTCTTTGAGGTCGAGAATATCGACTACGACCGTCTGGAAGTGTCTTCGCCCGGCCTGGATCGCCCGCTCAAGAAGGCGGCCGATTTCGAGCGCTTTGCGGGTGAGACCATCCAGTTGCGCACGCATCTGCCATTGAACAACGGGAATCAACGAAATTTTTCAGGCGTGCTGAAGGGCTTTGCCGACGGGAAGGTGTTGCTGGCGCAAGATGCTGGTGTGCTGGAAATCCCGCTCGAGGAAGTCGAGAAAGCACGTCTGGTGCCCCAATTTTGAGCTTCGGTCTGGAGGTTTGATTACATGAGCCGCGAAATTCTGCTGCTTGTCGACGCACTGGCGCGTGAAAAGAATGTTTCGAAGGACATCGTGTTCGCTGCGCTGGAGTTGGCGCTCGCCTCTGCCACCAAGAAACGCATTCACGATGATGCCGATGTGCGCGTGACGATCGACCGTGAGACGGGCGATTACGAGTCCTTCCGTCGCTGGGAGGTTCTGCCCGATGCAGAGGTAGAGAACGATGAGGCCCAAATGGGTCTGATCGATGCACGTGAAGAGGTCTCCGACATTGAAGTCGGCGAGTTCATCGAAGAGCCGCTGGAGCCGATCGACTTCGGCCGGATCGGCGCGCAGGCGGCCAAGCAGGTCATTCTGCAGAAGATCCGCGACGCCGAGCGCGAGCAAGTGCTCAACGATTTCCTTGAGCGCAAGGAATTCCTGGTCAGCGGCACGATCAAGCGGATGGAGCGCGGCAACGCGATCATCGAGGTCGGTCGTCTGGAGGCCTTGTTGCCGCGTGATCAGATGATCCAGAAGGAAAACCTGCGCATCGGTGATCGCGTCAAGGCCTACTTGCTGCGCATCGATCGCAATGCGCGCGGGCCGCAGCTGATCCTGTCGCGCACCGCGCCGGAATTCCTGATGAAGCTGTTCGAACTCGAAGTGCCTGAGATCGAAGACGGCTTGCTGGAAACCAAGGCGTGTGCGCGTGACCCCGGGCTGCGTGCAAAAATCGCCGTTCAGGCGCACGATCAGCGGATCGATCCGATTGGTACGTGCGTCGGTTTGCGCGGTTCGCGTGTGACTGCAGTGCGTAACGAAATCGGCGGCGAGCAGATTGACATCATCGTCTGGTCGCCGGATCCGGCCCAGTTTGTGATTGCCGCGTTGCAACCGGCCGAAGTGAGTTCCATCGTCGTTGACGAAGAAACCCACGCCATGGATGTGGTGGTCGACGAAAACAATCTGGCGATCGCCATTGGCCGTAGTGGTCAGAACGTCAAGCTGGCGTCTGAACTCACTGGCTGGTCGATCAATCTGATGAGCGAGGAAGAGTCAGCGCAGCGTGCGGATGTCGAGCGCGGTGGCTTGCGCACCTTGTTCATGGAGCGTCTGGACGTGGACGAAGAAGTGGCTGACATTCTGATCGATGAAGGCTTTACTTCCTTGGAAGAGATCGCCTACGTGCCGCTGTCCGAGATGCTTGAAATTGAAGCGTTTGATGAAGATACGGTCAACGAATTGCGCAACCGTGCACGAAACGTTTTGCTGACCGAAGCGATTGTGACTGAAGAGAAGCTGGAAACCGTTTCCGAAGACTTGATCGGCCTGGATGGCATGGACAAGGATCTGGCGGCGGCTCTGGCAAGCCATGGGGTGCGGACACGCGATGAACTCGCGGATCTGGCGACCGACGAACTGGTGGAGATGACCGGGATCGATGAGTCCCGTGCTGTTGCGCTGATTACCGTCGCGCGCGCGCACTGGTTCGAGTAAGGCAAGGGGGGAAGATGGAACAAATTACAGTGACACAGTTTGCCGGCGAGTTGAAAATGCCGGCAGCCTTGCTGCTCGAGCAGTTGAATAAGGCCGGTGTGAGTATTGCGGATGCAAATGGTCAGCTGACCGAGCAAGACAAGACCAAGCTGCTGGACTACCTGCGGCGTTCGCATGGCGAAGACAAGACCAAATCCAAGATCACGCTGACCCGCAAGGAAACCAGCGAAATCAAGGCAACGGACTCGACCGGTCGCGCACGCACGGTTCAAGTGGAAGTGCGTAAAAAGCGTGTTTTCGTGAAGCGTGATGAACTCGTGGCCGAAGCCGAGGCCCGCAAGGACACCGAGGCGGAAGTGGCGGCGGAAGTCGACGCTGATGCTGTTGCTGGTACCGAACCCCCCGTGCTTGAAGCCGAACCGACGCAAGTTGTCGAGCCGGTGGCTGCTGAGCCTGTCGTTGAAGTCGTCGAGCCCGTGGTTGAAGTGCCTGAGCCGGTCGTTGCCGCTCAAGAGGCGCCCGCCGCAGTCGAGGCAGAAAAGGCCCCTGAGCCTGCTGCGTCTAAGGCGCCGGTGAGTGAAACGCCCGCTGCGGTCAAGAGCGAACCGGTTAAAGGCAAAACGGCCAAGGCGGACGAACCGGCTGATAAGGCTGCGCCCGCCACGACAACCAAGCGTCGTGTTCGCCGCGTTCAGATTTCTGAGCTGCTCGACCCCGCCGAAATCCAGGCTCGGGAGAATGAGTCTCGCCGGCATTCCGATCTGCTTGCACGACAAGTGGCTGATCGCCAGGCACGCGAAGAGCGTGAAGTGGCGGCGCGTGCTGCTGCCGAGCGTGCCAAACTCGAAGCTGCCGAAGGTGCAAAGGCCAAAGCCAAAGGTGCGGATGCTCATACGCTGCATAAACCGCAGAAAGAAGAGGCCGGTCGCAAGGACGCCAACGCTGGCGAGGGCGCAAAGCGCCGCACGCTGAAAACACGTGGCGCCGATACGCCGGCAGGTACGACCAGCAACTGGCGTGGTGGCAAGCGCAGCGGCGGTGGTCGTAATTCCCGCAATCAGCGTGATCAGCAGCAGACCAGTACCAACTTCAAGGCGCCGGTGGATCCGGTGGTGCACGACGTGCATGTCCCAGAGACGATTTCCGTTGCCGATCTCGCGCACAAGATGGCGATCAAGGCGACGGAGGTTATCAAGGCGCTGATGAAGATGGGTTCGATGGTGACCATCAACCAGGTGCTTGATCAGGAAACGGCAATGATCATCGTCGAGGAAATGGGCCACAAGGCGCATGCCGCGAAGCTCGATGATCCTGACGCCTTTCTGGAAGAGTCCGAAGATCACAAAGACGTCCCGCTGGAGCCGCGCGCACCAGTGGTGACCGTCATGGGTCACGTCGATCACGGTAAAACCTCCTTGCTTGACCGGATTCGTGTTGCCAAGGTCGCCTCGGGCGAAGCTGGTGGTATTACCCAGCACATCGGCGCCTACCACGTCGAAACTGATCGCGGCATGATTACCTTCCTGGATACCCCGGGTCACGAGGCCTTTACGGCCATGCGTGCGCGTGGTGCCAAGGCAACCGACATCGTGGTTCTGGTGGTCGCAGCCGATGACGGCGTGATGCCGCAAACCAAGGAAGCAATCCACCACGCGCAAGCCGCTGGCGTGCCGCTGGTGGTTGCGGTCAACAAGATCGACAAGCCCGAAGCCAACCCCGAGCGCGTCAAGCAAGAACTGGTGTCCGAGGGCGTGATGCCGGAAGAGTACGGCGGCGAGGTGATGTTCGTCTCGGTGTCGGCCAAGACCGGCGCTGGCATTGATGACCTGCTCGAAGCGATTCTGCTCCAGGCCGAAGTGCTTGAACTGAATGCGCAATACGAGGCGCCCGCCAAGGGCCTGATCGTTGAAGCGCGCCTGGACAAAGGCCGTGGCGCGGTGGCGTCGCTGCTGGTGCAGTCGGGTACCTTGCGCAAAGGTGATGTGATGCTTGTCGGTGCGACCTTTGGTCGTATTCGCGCCATGCTGGATGAGAACGGTAAGCCGGTCGAATCGGCAGGTCCGTCGATTCCGGTGGAGATTCTCGGTCTGTCGGATGTGCCGGCCGCCGGCGACGAAGCCATTGTGCTCGCCGATGAGCGCAAGGCACGCGAAATTGCATTGTTTCGTCAAGGCAAGTTCCGCGACGTCAAGCTGGCCAAACAACAGGCGTCCAAGCTTGAAAACATGCTTGAGCAGATGTCCGAAGGCGAAGTCAAAACGCTGCCGCTCATCATCAAGGCAGATGTTCAAGGCTCGCAAGAAGCGCTGGTGCACGCCTTGCAGAAGTTGTCGACCGACGAAGTGCGCGTCAAGGTTATTCACGGTGCGGTCGGTGCCATTACCGAATCCGATGTGAACCTGGCACAGGCGTCCGGTGGCGTGATCATCGGCTTCAATACTCGTGCTGATGCCAAGGCGCGCAATCTGGCCGAGAATTTCGGTGTGGATCTGCGTTACTACAACATCATTTACGACGCTGTCGATGAAGTGAAGTCGGCGTTGTCGGGTATGTTGGCGCCGGAGAAGCGCGAAGAAGTGATCGGTATGGTCGAAGTCCGTCAGGTCTTCACCGTGTCGAAGGTCGGTACCATCGCGGGTTGCTATGTGCTCGAAGGTGTCGTCAAGCGCGGTTCCAAAGTGCGTCTGCTCCGCAACAACGTGGTGGTTCACACCGGCGAACTGGAGTCGCTCAAGCGCTTCAAGGACGATGTGAAAGAAGTGAAGTCGGCGTTCGAGTGCGGTCTGTCGCTCAAGAACTTCAACGATCTTCAGGAAGGTGACCACCTGGAAATCTTCGAAGTGCGCGAAGTCGCGCGTTCGCTGTAATCCGGAGTTCGAATGGCGAAGGATTATTCACGGGCAATGCGGGTTGGCGAGCAAATGCGTCGCGAGCTGGCCGAGTTGCTGCGAATGGAGGTGAAAGATCCGAGGATCGGCTTCATCTCCCTGACCGAAGTGCATGTGACGCCCGATTTCGCGCATGCCAAGGTCTACTTCACATCGATGACCGGCGCCGAAGGCGTGGATGAAATCCTTGCCGGTTTGCGCCGTGCATCGGGTTTCCTGCGTCGCGAGCTTGCGCGCCGGATCCGGATTCACTCCTCGCCCGAGTTGCATTTTATTTATGACGCTTCCGTTGAACGTGGTGCGCAGTTGTCGGCGTTGATCGACAAGGCGGTGCACGAAGATGAAGCGCGTTCCAAGTCGTCGGATGAAGAAGACTGAACGGCCACCCCGTCGGCGCGATCCGGTCGATGGGGTGTTGTTGCTGGATAAGCCGCAGGGCATCAGTTCCAACGCCGCATTGCAGCGCGCCAGGAACGCGCTGGGTGCTGCAAAAGCCGGACATACCGGCACGCTGGACCCGATGGCAACCGGCTTGCTGCCACTGGCCTTTGGCGAGTCGACAAAGTTCTCGCAGGCCTTGCTCGATGCCGACAAAGGCTACGAGGCGACGGTGAAACTCGGCATGACGACGACCACGGGCGATGCTGAAGGTGAGGTCGTTGCGTCTCAAGATGTGGTGTTCAGCGCGGAGCAAATCATCGCGGCAGCGATGGCGTTCGTCGGTGAGATGGAGCAGTTGCCACCGATGTATTCGGCGCTCAAGCATGCTGGCAAGCCGCTATATGCCTACGCTCGCGAAGGCATCGACATTGAGCGAAAGCGTCGGCGTATCGTGATTTATTCGCTTGATTGCGAGCCGACGGCGCCCGATGTGTTTGTGATGCGTGTGCGTTGCAGCAAAGGGACTTATATTCGCACTTTGGCGGAAGATATCGGCGCCTGCCTGGGGTGTGGCGCACATTTGACGGCCTTGCGGCGTACTTCGATTGGTGCATTTTCTATCGAAAACGCGGTGTCGCTGGATGCCGTGGAGGCGGAGAGTATTGAGTCCGCTCGTGCGATGCTGCAGCCAATTGATTGCCTGATCGGTGAGCTTCCGTGTTTGCCGTTGGACGCGGCGCAGGCGCGCCAGCTTTGCCATGGGCAGACGGTCGCACTGGAGCACCGTGTGGCGGGGTCTTACCGGGTCTATCAATCAGCACGCTTTCTGGGCCTCGGCGAGGTCGATGAAGGTGGTGTTCTATCGTCGCGGCGCTTGGTCGTCACGGCGTGATCGTGTATCTTCGACGATCAAAACCGTCGTAGAAACTTGAACTTACGGTGGGGCATCGTTATAATCCCCGCTTTTCCGAAAACCAGAATTCAACCAAAGAGTAACGTTACATGGCTCTCGATACAGCACAGACAGCGCAGATTGTTGGTGATTTCCAGCGCGCACCGGGCGATACGGGGTCTCCTGAAGTTCAGGTGGCACTGCTGACTGCCCGCATCAATGGCCTGACCGGCCACTTCAAAGCGAACGCAAAGGATCATCACTCCCGCCGCGGTCTGCTCAAGATGGTGAGCTTGCGTCGTAAGCTGCTTGATTACCTGAAGCGCACGAATGCCGATGCATACCGTGCTCTGATTGAGCGCCTCGGTCTGCGTAAGTAAGCGGATGGTGCCCATGGCGACTGCGTCAGCAGCGTCTGCCAGCCGCATTGAAAGCCGGTGTGAGCCTTGCGGCCGCGCCGGCTTTTGTCATTGTCTCTCCCGATTTCACTCAAAGCGCAAAGAAACCCGGCAGTTGTCGCCTGCTGCCTAACTTGAAAGGAAAGTGCCTTGCCTAACGCAATCAAGAAATCATTCGCGTACGGTGCTCATACCGTCACGCTCGAAACGGGCGAAGTCGCTCGTCAAGCCGGCGGTGCAGTCATCGTCAATATCGATGACACCGTGGTGCTCGCCACTGTTGTCGCCGCCAAGTCGGCCCGTCCGGGTCAGGACTTTTTCCCGCTGACCGTCGACTATCAGGAAAAGACCTATTCTGCCGGCAAGATCCCCGGTGGCTTTTTCAAGCGCGAGGGTCGCCCCTCCGAGAAAGAGATCCTGACCTGCCGTCTGGTTGATCGTCCGATCCGTCCGCTGTTCCCGGAAGGCTTCTACAACGAAGTTCAGGTCATCCTGACCGTGCTCTCGCTGAATCCGGAAGTTGATCCGGACATCCCGGCAATGATCGGCGCGTCCGCCGCGCTGGCGATTTCCGGCGTGCCCTTCAATGGCCCGATCGGCGCCTGCCGCGTCGGCTACATCGACGGTCAGTACATTCTGAACCCGACCACGACACAGTTGGTCGAGAGTAAGCTGAATCTCGTGGTCGCCGGCACCCAAGCCGCCGTGCTGATGGTTGAATCCGAGGCCCAGCAGCTGTCCGAAGAAGTCATGCTCGGTGCTGTGGTGTTTGGTCACGAGCAGATGGCAGCGGCCATCAATGCCATCAATGAACTGGTTGAAGTCGCTGGTAAGCCCGCCTGGGACTGGCAGGCGCCGCCGGCCAACGAGGCCCTGATCGCACGCTTGAACGAAGCCGTGCAAGCCGACATTGACGCCGCATTCAACGTGACCGACAAGCAGGCACGGACCGCTCAGATCAACGACGTTCGCAAGAAAGCCATCGCGCTGGTGTGCGACGGTAGCGACGACGCGCCGACCGAGAACGAAGTCAAAGATCTGCTGCACAACATGGAAGCGTCCGTGGTTCGCGGTCGCATCCTGAGTGGCGCGCCGCGTATCGACGGCCGCGACACCCGCACCGTTCGCCCGATCGACATTCGCACTGGCGTGCTGCCCCGTGCCCACGGTTCGGCACTGTTCACCCGGGGTGAAACCCAGGCGCTGGTCGTCGCCACGCTGGGTACCAGCCGTGACGAGCAGATCATCGACGCGCTGGCCGGTGAGTACCGCGACCGCTTCCTGCTGCACTACAACTTCCCGCCGTTCGCTACCGGCGAAACCGGCCGCGTCGGTACGCCGAAGCGCCGCGAAATTGGCCACGGCCGACTCGCCAAGCGCGCGCTGGCTGCCGTGCTGCCGACGGCTGAAGACTTTGCCTACACCGTGCGTGTGGTGTCGGAAATCACCGAATCCAACGGCTCCAGCTCGATGGCGTCGGTGTGCGGTGGTTCGCTGGCCATGATGGACGCCGGCGTGCCGTTGAGCGACCACGTGGCAGGTATCGCCATGGGCCTGATCAAGGACGGCAACCGCTTCGCTGTGCTGACCGACATCCTTGGTGACGAAGATCACCTCGGCGACATGGACTTCAAGGTCGCCGGTACCGAGAACGGCGTGACTGCACTGCAGATGGACATCAAGATCCAGGGCATCACCAAGGAAATCATGCAGGTCGCGTTGGCCCAGGCCAAGGAAGGCCGGGATCACATACTGAACCTGATGAAGCAGTCGCTTGATTCGCACCGCGGTGAAGTTTCTGAATTCGCGCCGCGCATGATCACCATGAAGATCAATCCGGAAAAGATCCGCGACGTGATCGGCAAGGGCGGTTCGGTGATTCGCGCGCTGCAGGAAGAGACCGGCACGGTCATCGAGATTCAGGACGACGGCAATATCACGATTTCGTCGGTCAGCGTCGAAGGCGCAAAAGCCGCTCAGGCCAAGATCGAAGCCATTACGGTGGAAGTCGAAGTCGGCAAGGTCTACGAAGGCGCCGTGGTGCGCATTCTGGACTTCGGTGCCATTGTGAATGTGCTGCCGGGTCGCGATGGTCTGCTGCACGTGTCGCAGATCGCCAACGAGCGGGTCGAGAAGGTGACCGACTACGTCAACGAAGGCGATGTGGTGAAAGTCAAAGTGCTGGAGACGGACGACCGTGGTCGTATCCGTTTGAGCATGAAGGCCGTCCAGAACGAAACCGCCGAGTAATCGACGGTCGGACATGAAAAGAGGCACCCGCGGGTGCCTCTTTTTTTATCTGCGGCCGCTTGAACGGCGATGCGAAAAACGCCCGAAAGGCTTATTTGGCCACTTGGCGCTCGCGCATTTCCTCAAGGGTCTTGCAGTCGATGCACATGGTCGCCGTCGGGCGCGCTTCCAGGCGCTTTAGGCCGATTTCGACGCCACAGCTATCGCAATAGCCATATTCACCGGATTCGATGCGGCCCAGGGCCTCGTCGATCTTTTTGATGAGTTTGCGCTCACGGTCCCGGTTGCGCAGTTCGAGCGCAATATCGGACTCCTGACTGGCGCGGTCATTGGGGTCGGCGAACACGGTCGCTTCGTCCTGCATGGTGTGAACCGTCCGTTCGATATCGTCCATCAGCTCGGACTTCACACTACTGAGGATTTCGCGAAAATGCGCCTGCTGTTTCTCGCTCATATATTCTTCACCTTTGGTGGGAACATAAGGCGGGAACTGTTTGTGCAGTGTGTCGTCAGCCATGCCGTCGTACTCGTGGATGTGTGAAGGCGATTTAATAGCAGAAAGCAGCAGGGGCCGCAAGTAAAGCGCGTTTGCCGGTGAAAACGGTACAAAAAAATGTGTTTGACGCCTTTCCAGAGTCTGTGTAATATTCGCGCCTTCTCGGGGTGTAGCGCAGTCCGGTAGCGCGCTTGCTTTGGGAGCAAGATGTCGGGGGTTCGAATCCCTCCACCCCGACCAGGCTCACCCCGATTGCCCGGCGAATCTGCCCGTAGCTCAATTGGATAGAGCACCGGCCTTCTAAGCCGGGGGTTGCAGGTTCGATCCCTGCCGGGCAGACCAGGTTATTCAACCGGTGCGAAAGCGCCGGTGACAGAAAGTGGCGGCATTAGCTCAGTTGGTAGAGCATTGGATTGTGATTCCAAGGGTCACCGGTTCGAAACCGGTATGTCGCCCCAAAAACAAAAAGGCCTCCGCGAATGCGGGGGCCTTTTTCTTTGCTGCTTGCGTGTCGGTGTTTTTCTGGTTGCCGTGCGTCAAGACAGAAGGCGGGTCCGGTGTTTATCATCGGTGAATGATCTCCGCGTCTACGCACTCCCAATTGACCCTGCGTCTGAAGCGCATTCTCGATCAGCTCTCGGAGGGGTTGGTCGAGCGCGACACCTTGGCACGACGCGTTCTGCTGGCTGCACTTGCCGGTGAGCATTCGCTGCTGATCGGCCCGCCGGGCACGGCCAAGAGCGCCCTGGCCAGACGTTTGCACCTGGCGTTTTCGGACGGCCGGTATTTTGAGCGTTTGCTCACCCGGTTCTCCGTGCCCGAGGAGCTGTTCGGCCCCTTGTCGATCAGCGCACTGGAGCAGGATCGCTATGAGCGGCATGTTGCCGGCTTTTTGCCCGATGCCAGCATTGCCTTCATCGATGAAGTGTTCAAGGCCAACAGCGCCATTCTTAACGCCTTGCTGACGCTCTTGAACGAGCGTGAGTTCGACAACGGTGCGGGGCGGATTCGCTGTCCGCTGGTGTCGGTGGTCGGCGCCACCAATGCGGTGCCGGACGATGAAGTGGCCGAGGCGTTTTTTGATCGATTCCTGATGCGCTTGCCGGTCGAGCCAGTCAGTACGGGGAGGTTCGCCCAGTTGCTCGCCTCGCCTACCGATACCGGGATGGCACCGTTCGCCGAGCGCTTGTCGCGCGAGGATCTCGCGTGGCTGGCTTCAGTTACCGCCGAGGTGCGCGTTCCCGATACCGTCATCGCCTTGCTGGGGCAGCTTCGCAGTGCGCTGGATGAGATGACGGTGAGTGTGTCGGACCGGCGCTGGGTCAAAGTGGTGTACTTGCTCAAGACCGCCGCGGCGACTGAGGCGCGTGCTGACGTGTCGATGTGGGACCTGTCGTTGCTGCCCGCGTGTCTCGGTGCCGATCGTGAATCGCAACATCAGATCGCGACCTGGCTGCTCGATCGTCTGGGGATTCGGATGGCCATCTCGCCGCCTCGCCTCACCCGCGTGGTCGAGGCCTTCGAGGCACAGTTGGCGGCTGAACTCAAGGCCAATGACCTGGACTATGACGCCGACGGCCGCCTGCGCTTCTCGGCCGGCGATCTGGCGCATGAGGTGGGTGACGCCAAGGGCGGGGCGGGCGCATTGCGGATGACGTATCAGCGCAAGCGCCGTTACGGCGAGGTGCACATCGAGGCGCGCACTGCGCAGGTCGATGCGCTGATTGCGCGTATCGCGCGCTATGCGGCGGAGGTGCAGGCCCAGGCCGAGGATCTCGCGCAATACGCCACCGCGAGCTTGTGGATGGATCCCGCCTTCGCCGATGCCGCCCGGAATCGCCTTGACGGCACCGTGCTGGCGATTGCCGCACTTCGCGAGCGTGCGATGACGGCCCGTGCCGGCTTCGAGGCGCTGCCGCGACTGGCCGACGGACAAGGGACTGCCCCCGACCCCGTCGTTCACGACGCCTGGGACGATTGAGGTCTCCGATGCCGGCGGCCGAGGTGGTCTCACCGCTGATGTTCTCCGCGCTGGAAGACAAGCTCGCCGCGCTGGAAACGCTGCCGCGCAGTCTGTGGCTGGGCGGCTTGACGCATTCGCTGGGTGAGCTCGAATCCCGCCTGTCGGCGCTTGATGAGTTACGGACGCAACTCGCCCAGGGCACGCTGCCCGATGCGCCGGCATGGCGTTGGCCGGGCGATCCGTTGGCCGCGCCGCTGGTGGCGGTATTCGAACAGCTCGCACTGGCGCGCCACTGTCAGCGTGAAGCGGCGCTGGCCGACACCGTGCTGATGAGTGCGCTGTTTCATCTCGATCTCATTGTCGATTATCAGGATCGCGGCGCGAGCGCATCCGAGGCCGCCCAGATGGCCATCGACGCGTTTTCCGCCGACTGGCAAGATCGCTGCGGTGTGATGGACGAGTTGGCGGCGGCGCTCGGGCAGGTGCCCGACCTCGCCGATAACGATCGCTGGGACCTGCTGGCCGGTTTGCTGCGCAGCACCAGTTGGCAGGCCGTCGTGCAGGCGCGACGTTTGATTGAACAACTGCCTGAACTCGCCAAGGTGATTCGGGGCCTGGGCCGGGCGCAAGCGGCTCGTCAGCCCGACACCGACAGCGCCCGACAAACCGACATCCAGCGCGCGGCACAAGCCACGCGTCAGTTCTCACGCCGCGTGCGCGTTCCCGACTTGCCCGGCGAAACCCGCGGGATTCAACGCTCGGACCGCATTAGCCGCATGCTGCCGGTGGAGTCGGTTCTGCTCGGGCACCCAAAACTTCGTTTGGTCTGGCACGCCCGACGCGCCGAGCGCGCCTTGCTGACCTACGAAGACGATGACCGGATGTCGGAGGTCGTGCACGAGATCAGCACGGTGTATTTGCCGACGCCCGCGCCCACACCGGCGCCGCGCCCCGAGATGGGGCCGATGCTCATTTGCGTCGATACCTCCGGCTCCATGCAGGGTGGCGCTGAGGCGGTGGCCAAGGCGGTGGTGCTGGAGGCGGCGCGCAGTGCGCATGCGCAGCGGCGCGATTGCCGGGTGTTTGCGTTTGGCGGGCCCGGTGAGGTGCTGGAAATTCAGCTGTCGATGGATGTAGACGGCGTGGTGCGCCTGACGCAGTTTCTTGGTCAGGCCTTTCGCGGCGGCACCGATATTGGTGGGCCGCTCGAGCGTTGTCTGGATGCGGTCGCCACGGCGCAGTGGGCGCAGGCTGACCTGCTGCTCGCCACCGATGGCGCCTTTGGTGCAACGCCGGCGCTGGCCGAGCGACTGGCCAGCGTAAAAGCGCATACGGGCTTGCGCGTGCAAGGCGTGCTGATCGGTGACCGGGAGACGGTCGGGCTGCTTGAGCTGTCGGATGCCATCTTCTGGGTGCGCGACTGGCGACGATTCGGCCCCAGCGATGTCGAATCGCCGGTCCACAGCAAGAGTCTTACCGCCGAGTACTTCCCTGGGGCGCTCAGAACGCCCGAGAACCGGCGTTCGACGGTATCGGGTGGCGAGGCCTCACAAGCGGTGCGCGCGGGCCAGCACGCGGCGATAACGCCGTCTTCAAAGGAGCGACCATGAGTTTTGCCAACGACTACCTGAAGCAACTCGAACAGATCGCCGCACGGCACCCGCTGCCATGCGTCCGTGCGTTGCATCTGCCGCCGCTCGAAGCGGCCGGCAGCAAGAACGGCGAGTTCTGCGCGATCGAGCTCGAAGACGGCGCGTTGGGGCTGTCGTATGTGCTGCTCGACGACACGCTGCGCCAACTGCTCGATGGGCGCGACGGCTTGGGCGTGGTCGGGGCCGAGGCCGTGACGCTGGCGCGTGCCTACGCCGAGGGTGAGGGCGTCGCACGTACGCTCGGCTTCGCCGCGGCCAATGCGATCACCCGGCATTTTCTCGACCGGACGGGTTACGCGCCGCCTGACAGCGTGGACTCCATCGGGGGGCTGCGGCCCGAGGCCGGCGACCGTATCGGCATGATCGGCTTCTTCCGGCCGCTGGCCGATCGCATCGTGGCATCGGGTGCGCGCTTGGTGGTGGTGGAGTTGAATGCCGATCTGGCCGGGATGCAAGCGGGCTATGAAGTCACCACGGACGCCTCGGCGCTGGTCGACTGCAACAAGGTGTTGTCGACCAGCACGATCCTGCTCAATGACACGCTCGAGGGCATGCTGGCGCGATGCGAGCGCGCCAACTGCATCGCCTTGATCGGCCCCAGCGCCGGCTGTCTGCCGGATGCCTTGTTTGCGCGCGGCGTCAGTTCGCTGGGTGGCAGCTGGGTGACGGACCGCGAGGGCTTCATCGCGGCGCTGGCGGCGGGTGAGGGCTGGAGCCGCCATGCGCGCAAGTGCGCCGTGACACCGGCCGACTGGCCAGGCTTCGAGCGGCTGCTGTCCAGCGTTTAGGCGGGGTTCGAGACTTCGATCAGGTTGCCGTCCGGATCGCGGAAATACACCGACAGGATCGGGCCGGTGGCGCCGGTGCGCGGAATCGGGCCGTCAAGCACCGCGACGCCGCAGTCGGCCAGATGGGCGATGACCTCGGTCAGCGGTGTGCTGCTAATGAAACACAGGTCGGCGCTGCCTGGCAGCGGCGCGTTGGCATGCGGTTGCAGCTCGGCGTGATGCTGATGCAGGTTGATCTTCTGGTGGCCGAAGGCGAGCGCGATGCGGCCGCCGCCAAAGACGACTTTCTCCATCTTCATGACGCGTGTGTAGAAGTCGCAACTCGCGGCGATGTCGGCGACCGTCAGTACCAGGTGGTCAAGGTGGCTGATACGCATCAGATCTCTCGTGTTTCTCCGTCGATGATGAAGCCGATGGTGCGCCGTGGCGCCTCGGGCTCCACCTTGGCCACATAGCACAGCAGCTGGATCGAGGATTGATGCGCAAGCAACATGCAGGGCGCGCCATTGAGCGTGCCTTCGACCCGGATGCCGTGAAAACTCTCTTCGGCCAGCAAGCTGACATTGATCTGCACGCCGCCATGCAGAATGGCGAGGATGGCGGGCTGCGCGTCGTGGGGCACCTGGGTGCGCCACTCGGTCACGGTGTCGGCCAGGCGGCGCATCAGGGCACCGGCTGACTGATACAGATTCTGCTCGGCCGGATGTGTTGGTTTGGCCGGCGTGGCTTGCGGCACACCGGCGCCGGGCGGCACGGGGCATTGCATCAGCTCGGGCTTGGCCGTGCGAATGCGGGCGATCATTTCGTCCGGGCCGACGACGATGGTGGTGGTGTCGTGCTTGGGCGGTGTCGGGGGTGATGACATGGCGTGTCAGAATCCTCTCAGCAGCTCGGTGATTATTTGTTCGATCGGCGCGATCAGCTCGGGGACGGTGCGGCGAAGCACCACGAACACCAGCAGCGCGATGGCAATCCAGATAGCCAGACGACTCAGCCCGCTGCCACCCGTGTCGCGCGGGAGTCGGCGCACGCCGGTGGCGAGGGCGGTGGCTTTTGAGTGGTCCGGGTCGGGGTCGGTCCGGTGGGTGTGTGTGGCGTGCGCATGCGCGGGTGCGGCCGTGGTGTTGCGGTTGTTCGGGTTCATGAATTCGGCGAGTTTTCCGGTCAGTTGAATCGCATGTTTGCCATGGTTCAGCAGGGCGGCTGTGCCGTTGAGTTGTTGTGTGGTGTCGACTTTTGGCAGCCACACCAGCCCGCCGCCAAAAATGGGATGCATCTGGACAGCATGGCCGGTGGCGTATTCGACCACGCGAATGCAGTTGGTGGCGCGGGCCCCGTTGACGACGGCACTGCCCCAGCCGGAGCGGCCCACGACCGGGCCGGCGTCGGCAGGCAGGCTGTCGGTCATGCGAGAAACGCGGCGCAGCACACGCATGATGACGCGCCAGATCATGACGAACACAAATAGACTGAAAATCAGCCCAAAGGGGATGGAAAAGTGATTCATGGGCCCGGATCGAGGCAGCAGGGGGATCAGCCTAGCCGAGCCGGCCGGCCGAGGGCAAGCCGGCGCGCGTACAATCCGCTTTTGCTATTGCGGTGTGCCACCAGGGCCACCGTGCCGACGATCGAGACCGATGTGAAAAACGCCCGCCTGTGTGTGACGCTTTGCCCGACCTGTTTTCGGAGGCCGGCATGACCGAATCCGAACAGCCGATGATCGAATGGACTGTAGGCTCGCGCACCCAAAGCGCGCAGTGGCGCTCTGAGCGGGGCGCGCCGCCGCCGCGTCGGGTGGTGACGGCTGACGACACCATGAGCGCCGACACCGCCTACCGGCTGGCCTGCGAGGGCACGGCCTTGTTGTGGAAGGGCGACTATCACAACGCGCGCCAGCTCCTGCAGGCGATGAGCCGACGCGTGCAGCGCAGCCGGCGGGGTCCGTCGGACGACAAATCGATCGCCGAGCGCTTTCATCTGCATCGCCAGGCGCAGGCGCAGCAGGCGCGCACCTTGGGCATGGTGCTGGTGCCGGTGGCGGCGGGGCATCGTGTGTCGCTGCGCCGCGCGCCGGACGTGGCCGAGGCCTGCATGAGCGTGTTTGGCGCGGCCAAGGTCGACTACGCCATCTCGCTGCGCGAACTGCTTGGCCTGGTGGGGGCGTATCAGTGGCGGCTCAAGGGCGTGAGCGTGCCCGCGCTGGACGCGACGATTACCCCGCACTACGGCGTGTTTTCGCCGATTCGGGGTGAGTATGTCGACCTGGTTGCACAGGCGCCGCTGCCGGCCACGACGCTGGCTTTTGACATTGGCACCGGCTCCGGCGTGCTGGCGGCCGTGCTGGTTAAGCGCGGGATAAAGCAGGTGGTTGCCACCGATACCGACCCGCGGGCACTGGCGTGCGCGCTGGACAACCTGACGCAGCTCGGTGTGGCCAAGCAGGTTGCGCTGCAGAAGATGGATCTGTTCCCTGAAGGCCGCGCGCCCTTGATTGTGTGCAATCCGCCCTGGGTGCCGGCGCGGCCATCGGCCCCGATTGAAGCGGCGGTGTACGACCCCGACAGCCGCATGTTGCGTGGCTTTCTGGCCGGGCTGGTCGAGCATCTCGCGCCGGGCGGCGAGGGTTGGCTGATTCTGTCGGATCTGGCCGAACACCTCGGTCTGCGCACCCGCGAAGAACTGCTGGCATGGATCGATGCCGCGGGTCTGGCGGTGCACAACCGCCATGAAATCCGTCCGCGCCACGCCAAGGCGCAAGACACGGATGACCCCCTGCATGCGGCGCGCGCGGCCGAAATGACCACGCTGTGGCGCTTGGTGGCGAAGCGCGCTTAGCGGCTACTGCCAGTCGACCGTCGCGGCGAGCAGGTAGCCCGCGCCGTAGACGGTCTTGATCAGCTTGGCGTGCTGGGGGTCTTCGTCCAGCCGGCGGCGCAGGCGCGAGATGCGCAGGTCGATGCTGCGATCAAGCGCGCACACGTCGCGACCATCAAGCAGCTGGTCGCGCGAGAGGATCTGGTTGGCGTGTTCGAGCAGAACGGTCAGCAATTGCGCTTCGGCCACGCTCAAGGTGTCTTCGGTGCCGTCGGGGCTGATCAGACGGTGCGTGCCGGTGTCGAAGCGCCAGCCGGCAAAATGCGCGCGTCGGGTTGCACTGCCGTTACCGACGGCCGGTTCGCTCTGGTAGCGACGCAGGATGCTGCGCACCCGGGCGATCAGTTCGCGCGGTTCGAAAGGCTTGGTCATGTAGTCGTCCGCGCCCAGCTCCAGACCCATCACCCGGTCGTGGGTGTCGCCACGACCGGTGACGATCAGCAGCCCGAAACGATGGCGCGCACGCAGTTGCTGCATGACGTCCAGCCCGTCCATGTCCGGCAGGCCGAGGTCGAGAATGGCGACCTGCGGGGTCTGGATACGTAGATGGCGCAGGAAGTCGCCGCCGGTGGCGAACAGTTCGCAGCGGAACTCAAAACGTTGCAGCGTCGATTCAATCAGTCGGGCGATGGCCGGGTCGTCTTCAATGACGTGGATCAGGGGCCGGGGCGGGTGTGACATGCCGGTCTCCTAGCGCGCGCCGCGGCGGTTGAGTGCGGCGGCGAGTTTCTCGCGGGTAAAGGGTTTCTCGAGCAGCGGGGCGCTGCTGTCATCCTGGTGACGTTCGCCCACCTCAGCGTAGCCGCTCATCAGAATCATCGGGATCTCCGGCCGGAATCGGCGCACGAAGCGCGCCAGCGCCCAGCCGTCCATCCCGCCGGGCATGACCACGTCGGAGAGCACCATGGCGATCTCCGGGACGTTCTCGACCAGGTCCGCCGCCTCGTAGCCATTCTCGGCCTCCAGTACGGTGCATTCGAGCGAGGCGAGCTGGGTGCGTACGACCTTGCGCACCTCCGGATCGTCCTCGACCAGCAGTACGACGCGGCCGCGCAGATCGATGTCCAAATCCTTGGCGTTCTTTGGGGGGGTAATGCTTTGGCTACCGGCGGGCGCGCTTGGCAAGAGCAGCGCTACCTGCGTGCCGACTGCCTGCCGGCTGCGGATGCGAATGGCGCCACCCGATTGCTTGACGAAGCCATACACCATGGCCATGCCCAGCCCGCTGCCCATGCCGAACTTCTTGGTGGTGAAGAAGGGCTCGAAAACACGCGCCAGCACGGCGCCGTCCATGCCTGTGCCGTTGTCGGCAATGGTGATCTGGACATAGTCGCCGGGGGGCACTTCCAGCTCGTCGGCGGCGCTGGCGTCGAGCGTGTCGAGTGAGGATTCGATGCGCAGCTCGCCGCCGTTGGGCATGGCGTCGCGGGCGTTGAGGGCGAGATTGAGCAGGGCGCTTTCGAGCTGATTGGGGTCGGCCAGCGCGATCAGATCTGCGGCGTGCGAGGCGGTTGAGAGTGCGATGGTGCTGGGCATCGAGCGGCGCACCAGACGCGCCATGCCGAGCACCAGTTCATTCACCTCGACCGGCTGGGCTTCCATCGGCTGCTGGCGCGAGAAGGCCAGCAGGCGCTTGATGAGCGCGGCGCCACCTTCGGCAGCGGTCAGGCACGGGGCGACAAATTCGCTGGTCTCGGGGGCATCGCCGAGTGCGTCGCCGAGCGCCATCAGGTTGCCCATCACCACGGTGAGCATGTTGTTGAAGTCATGTGCCAGGCCGCCGGTGAGCTGGCCGATGGCTTCCATTTTCTGTGCCTGGGCCAGCGCGTTCTGGGTGCGGCGTTGCTCGGTCATGTCGACCGCGTGCACAAAACAGCCGATCACCTCGCCGTCGGGGTTGATGTCGGGGAGCAGGGTACTGCGTGCAAAGATGCGGGCGCCGGTGGTGGAGGTTATGGCGTATTCGTAGGTGACTTCGTGGCCGTCGAGCGAGCGGCGCACATGCGGCTCGACCTGGCGGAAAAGTGTCTCGCCGATGACGTCGACAATTGGCTGATCGACCATGCTCTGGCTGGTCCAGCCGAACCACTCGGCGTAGCGCTTGTTGGCGTAGCGGTAGGTCCAGCTGGCGTCAAAGTAGGCGATGTGAGCGGGGATGGTGTCGGTGATCAGGCGCAGCTTGGCTTCGCTGTGCTGGAGTGCGGCGGTGATCTGGTGGTTGGCCTCGATGGCGGCTTTCAGCTCGGTGTTGGCGTCGGTCAGGGCGGCGGTGCGCTCGCGGATGTGGCCTTCGAGCTCGGCCTGATGGCGGTCGATCTGTGCGTGCTGGCGCTCGGCTTCGGTGATGTCGGAGTACAGCGCGATGAAGCCCTGGTGCGGCAGGGGAAAGCCCTGGATTTTCAACAGCGTGCCGTCGGGGCGCTGGCGCCGGGTGTCGTGCGAAGTGAAACGCTGCGCGGCGGCTACCCGTTCGGCCACTTGCTGCTCGATGTCGCCTTCGCCATATTCGCCGCGCTCCGCGTTGTGGCGGATGAAGGCCGCGAAAGGCGTGCCGGGCGCCGCCAGCGCCTCGGGGAAATCGAGCAGGGTGAGAAAGCTGCGGTTGCAGGTCACCAGGCGCAAGTCCTGATCGAAGATGGTGACGCCCTGATTGATGTGGTCGAGACCGGCGGCCACCATTTCGCGGTAGCGGGTGTCGCTGATCTGCTCGGGCGTGTCGGGAGTCGAAGTCATGGTCCTGTCCAAAAGGCGCCGACGCCGCGCCCGTGTGGAAACGCTTCGATTCTAGTGGCTGTCGGGCCGAATTTTCGGCCCGACAAGATTGAGTACATTTGCCGACAAGTTTCGACAAACTTTGATGTGACCCTTCGTCCTTGATGCACTGGCAGCTCGGCGAACGCCTGATGTTGCCAATCCGGAGTCCCGGCCTCGCTGCCGGCTCGTTACGGTCAACAAGGAGACGAAGGTGTCGAGCACTGCCTATCAAAACGGCCTGGAAAAGAATCCGGCCAACTATGTTTCCCTCTCGCCGCTGAGCTTCATCGAGCGCACCGCGGCGGTGTACCCGAAGCGCATCAGTGTGATCCACGGCGCGCGTCAATTTACCTGGGCCGAGACCTACACCCGTTGCCGGCAGCTGGCTAGCGCGTTGCGCCAGCGCGGCATTGGCGAGGGCGACACGGTGGCGGTGATGCTGCCCAACGTGCCAGCCATGTTTGAAGTGCACTTTGGTGTGCCGATGATTGGCGCGGTGCTCAACACGCTGAACACTCGGCTTGATGCCGAAGCGCTGGCCTTCATGCTTGGCCACGGCGAAGCCAAGGTGCTGATCACCGATCCGGAGTTCGCCGGTGTGATCGGCGAGGCGCTGGCGCTGCTCGACGGACCGCGTCCGCTGGTGATCGATGCGCTCGACCCCGAGTACCCGGCCACCGACCGGCTCGGCGAGGTCGAGTACGAAGATTTCATTGCCGCCGGCGAGCCAGACTTTGCCTGGCAGATGCCGACCGACGAGTGGGCGCCGATCGCGCTCAACTACACTTCGGGCACCACCGGCAACCCGAAAGGCGTGGTCTATCACCACCGCGGCGCGTATCTGAACGGCGCCTCGAACATCATCAGCTGGGGCATGCCGCAGCACGCCGTGTATTTGTGGACGCTGCCGATGTTCCACTGCAACGGCTGGTGCTTCCCCTGGACCATGGCAGCCAACGCCGGCGTGAATATCTGCCTGCGCAAGGTCGACGTGGCGTTGATTTACGAGCTGATCCGCAAATATCAGGTCAGCCACTTCTGCGGCGCGCCGATCGTGCACGGCATGCTGATCAATGCCAATGAGGCGCTGCGCGCCGGCATCAGTCACAAGGTGTCGGCGCTGATCGCCGGCGCCGCGCCCCCGGCCGCGATCATCGAAGGCATGGAGCGCATCGGCTTCGACATCACCCATGTGTATGGCCTGACCGAAACCTATGGTCCGGCCGCGGTGTGCGCCAAGCACCCCGAGTGGGACGCGCTGCCGATCGACCAGCGCGCTGAGCGCAACGGCCGCCAGGGCGTGCCCTACCACATGCAGCAGGCGATCAGCGTGCGCGACCCGCAAACGCTGGAAGCCGTGCCGGCCGATGGCGAGACCATGGGCGAGATCATGTTCCGCGGCAACCTGGTGATGAAGGGCTACCTGAAGAACGAGAAGGCCTCCGATGAAGCTTTTGCCGGCGGCTGGTTCCGCACCGGCGACCTGGCCGTGGTGCATGCCGATGGTTACGTGAAGATCAAGGACCGCTCCAAGGACGTGATCATCTCCGGCGGCGAGAACATCTCCTCGCTGGAAGTCGAAGAAGTGCTGTATCGCCACCCGGCGGTGATGACCGCCGCCGTGGTCGCCATGCCCGATGCCAAGTGGGGCGAAGTGCCCGCCGCCTATATCGAGGTGAAGGAGGGCGCGATGGTCAGCACCGACGACATCGTCAAGCACTGCCGCGCGCATCTGGCCCGCTACAAGGTGCCCAAGCACATCGAATTCTGCGAACTGCCCAAGACCTCGACCGGCAAGATCCAGAAATTCGTCCTGCGTCAGCAGGCCCGTTCGACCGATTGCATCGCCTGAGGCTGACATGACCGATACCGATTACCTGGCTGCCGTGATCCGGTGGCAGGCGCTGATGCGCCGCGTGCTGGCGGTTACCGCCTATAGCGGTCTGGTGCTTGCCTTTTACGCCCCCACGTTGCGCTGGCCCTGAGGTTGACGCGCTTAAACGATTTATCAGAAGGGAAGGAGACTGACTGTGCTGTTGAAAAGAGAACACGGGGCGGAACAACCCCATTGGCCACTCGGGCCATTCAAGATCCGGATTCCGTTCGTGCACTACCGTTGGGAATACCCGGAAATGATTCAGGGCCTGATCATGTTCGTGGTCGGCCTGGCGATGATTCCGTTGCTGCAAAAATACCTCGGCATGCCCTACGAGGCGGCGCTGGCCTTCTGTGTGGTTGCCGGTGTCGGCTACATGCTGCCCGCGCTGCTCGGCGTGCCGCTGGTGCCCGGCTGGATTACGCCGGCGATTCCGGTGGTGATCCTGTACCTGCAGGGTTTCGAGCCCGGGCCGGAGGCGATCAAGGCGCTGTTCGCGCTGCAGATCGAGGTCTTTCTCATCTTTCTGGTGCTGGGTATCACCGGTATGGGCAATCGACTGGTGACGGTGATTCCCAACTCGCTCAAGTCCGGCATCATCATCGGCGCCGGCATTGCGGCGATGATGGGTGAGTTGAAAGTGGGCGGCCGTATCGACAACACGCCGATCTCGCTGATCATCGGCTCCATCGTGTCGGCCTATGTGCTGTTCTCGCTGTCCTTCAAGAACATTGTCGAGAATAACGTGTGGGCCAAGCGCATCTCCAACTTCGGCATGGTGCCGGGCATGATTCTGGCCATGCTGGTTGGCTGGGCCGTGGGTGAATACCCCATGCCTGACGTGCAGTGGGGCATCACCAATCCGGACTTCGCGCTGATGTGGGACTACCTGGTGTTCAGCACCGGCATGCCCGACGCGAGCACCTTCATGCTGGCGCTGCCGACGGCTGTCATTGCCTATGTGATCGCCTTTGGTGACATTGTGGTCGGCTTCACGCTGGTCAAGCGGGTGGACCACCTGCGCGAGGACGAGAAGATCGAGGAGGGCATCACCCGGGTGCACCTGGTGACCGCCATCCGCAACGGTATCCACGCCTTCTTTGCGCCGTGGCCCGGTCTGGCCGGCCCCTTGTGGACGGCGGCCCATGCCACCGTGGCCGAGCGCTATGCGCTGGGTCGCAAGGCGATGGACTCCATCTACTCCGGTGGCGGCACCTTCTGGATCACCGGCTTCTTCGCGCTGTTCATGCTGCCACTGGTCAGCATCTTCAAGCCGGTGCTGCCGATTGCGCTGTCGCTCACGCTGGTGCTGACGGCCTACATCTGCATCATGGTGGGGATGGAAGAGCTGAAGAACTCGACCGAGCGCGGCGTGGCCGGCATTGTGGCGGTGACGCTGGCGATGCCTGATCCGAAATCGACGGTGTATGCCGTGGTGATCGGCCTGGTGCTGTACTTCCTGATCGAGCGCTCGCATCACATCGGCACGCGCGACAAGGAAGATCTGAGCATCCTGGGTGACAGCACCGCCGACCTCGAAGCCGGTGACACGCATGGGCGCAAGCTGCCGGCCAATTGATCGCAGCCGTCGTTGAATCGCGCCGCCGAACGCCCTCATCCGTGAGGGCGTTTTTTTGTCCACGTTCAACACCAATGCACCCCCGGATCTTGATCGAGATCGGAGGCGCCGCGCGGGTCTTCGGGGTATCCTTGGCCTCCTCAGTCGTAAAACCATTAGGGCGGAAACTACCTTGAAGGTCTTTGGCATTGCCGGGTACTCCGGTTCGGGCAAGACAACGCTCATCGAAAAACTGATTCCAGAAATCCGCTCGCGCGGCTTGGTGGTGTCGGTGATCAAGCACGCGCATCATGGTTTTGATCTCGACCGCCCGGGCAAGGACTCGTGGCGACACCGCGAAGCCGGTGCCCAGGAGGTGCTGATGCTCTCGAGTGGCCGCTGGGTCTTGATGCACGAGTTGCGTGAGACGCCGGAACCCACGCTGGACCAGCAACTGGCGATTCTGTCGCCTTGCGATCTGGTGCTCATCGAAGGCTTCAAGGCGGCGCCAGTGCCAAAGGTCGAGGTCTATCGCCCGGCCAATGGCAAGCCGCCGCTGTGGACCGACAACCCGCATGTGGTGGCCGTCGCCACCGACGCTGCGACTGATACGCCTTTGCCGGCGCTGGATGTGAACGATCCGGTGGCGGTGACCGATTTCATTCTCGACTACCCGATGGAAGACTTTCAGCCATGAGCCTTCTCTCTTTTGAAGACGCGCGCGCGCAATTGCTGGCGCAGGCCCGGCCAGTCGCTGGCACTGAACTGGTGAGCACACTCAAGGCCCGCGGTCGCGTGCTTGCCGATGATCTGGTGTCCGAATTCGATGTGCCGCCGCTCGATAATTCCGCGATGGATGGTTACGCCGTGCGCTGCGCGGATGTGTCCCTTGCCGGCACACGCCTGCCGGTATCGCAACGCATCCCGGCCGGTGCGGTCGGACATCCGCTCGCCGCCGGGTCGGTCGCGCGCATCTTTACCGGTGCGCCGGTCCCGCGGGGCGCTGATGCTATCGTGATGCAGGAGTTGTGCGAGCGCGAGGGCGACACGGTCACGATCAATCATGTACCGCAAAAGGGTGACTCCATCCGCCGGCGCGGCGAAGACATCGCTCTCGGAAAATCGGTGCTGACTGCCGGCACCCGCCTGCGCGCGCAGGAACTGGGTCTGGCCGCATCGATCGGCATCCCCGCCGTGTCGGTGCATCGTCGTCTCAAGGTGGCGATCTTCTTTACCGGTGACGAACTCGTGATGCCCGGCGAGCCGCTGCGCGAAGGCGCCATCTACAACTCCAACCGTTTCGTACTTAACGCGCTGCTCGATGGCATGGGCTGCGAAGTGACCGACCTGGGCATCGTCGCCGATACGCTCGACGCGACCCGCCAGGCGCTGCGCGCCGCCGCGCACGGTCACGATGTGATCATCACCTCGGGTGGCGTGTCGGTGGGTGAAGAAGACCATGTCAAACCCGCCGTCGAGGCCGAGGGCTCGCTCAACTTGTGGAACATCGCCATCAAGCCGGGCAAGCCGCTGGCCTATGGCCGGGTGGGGGAGGCCGCGTTTATCGGTCTGCCGGGCAACCCGGTGTCCACTTTTGTGACCTTTCTGTTGCTGGTGCGACCGTTTTTGCTCACATGTCAGGGCGTGCGCGAGGTGTTGCCGAAGCCGGTGCAACTGCGGGCCGACTTTGACTGGCTCAAGCCGATCAAGCGGCGCGAATTCCTGCGCGTTCAGGTCAATGCCGAGGGCGGCTTGAGCTTGTTCGACAATCAGGGCTCTGGTGTGCTGACGTCCACCGTGTGGGCCGATGGCCTGGCGGAAGTCCCACCGGGCGAACCCATCCGGCGCGGTCAGATGGTCTCCTACACGCCTTTCTCCGATCTTCTGGATTGATTCGCCAATGAATCTGACTATTCTTTATTTCGCCAGCCTTCGAGAGTCGCTGGGCATGGCAAAAGAGGCTGTCGTGCTGCCTGCCGATGTTGCTAGCGTTGGCGCGTTGCGCGTGCATTTGAGTGCACGCGGTGAAACCTGGCAGCGACTCGCGCCGGGAAACAATGTGCGGGCGGCTGTCAATCAGCACATGGCTGCGGACGAGCAGGTGCTGGCCGCGAACGACGAAGTGGCTTTTTTTCCGCCGGTAACAGGAGGCTGAGGCGATGGAAGTTCGAGTCCAGGAAGCCGATTTTGATGTGGGCGTTGAAACACGGGCCTTGTCTGCCGGGCGTACGGACATCGGCGCGGTCAGCACCTTTTTGGGACTGGTGCGTGGTGCGTCGGACGGCGTGCAGTGCATGACGCTCGAGCATTATCCGGGCATGACCGAGCAGTCGTTGGCCGAGATCGTCGCCGAGGCAAAGCAGCGCTGGAGCTTGCTCGCCGTGCGCGTGATTCATCGCGTGGGGCCGCTCCAGCCGGGGGCGCAGATCGTCTTTGTCGGTGTGGCCAGTGCGCACCGCGGCGAGGCGATTGCGGCCTGCGAGTTCATCATGGATTTTCTCAAGACGCGCGCGCCGTTCTGGAAAAAAGAACAGACACCCGAGGGCAGCCGGTGGGTCGATGCGCGCGACACCGACGATACTGCCGCAGCTCGCTGGCTGGATGTGGAGTCCCGACGCTGAGATGCCGGCGTTTTGATGTACGACCGCGTTGTGTCGTTGCATAAAAAAACGGCGTCCTCGAAAGGACGCCGTTTTCATACCTGGCAGTAAGCCGGGTCGGTATTACTTCCGGCGAGCCGGAGCGCGCTTGGCCGGCTGCTGGGCGGCGGCGCCGACCTGCGTGAAGGCCTGGAAGGCTTCGGTCGAGGCACGCGTCATTTGCTCGAAAGCAGCGCGAGCGTTGTCCATGGCACCTTGCACAGCGCCCATGGCGTTCTGGTCGGTGATGGGCATGCCGGTGAACATCTTGTTGATGGCTTCGAACACGTCGTTGCCGCCGGTGGCCAGCTGCTCGCTGACCATCTTGCCGACTTCGGTCTGTGCCTGAGCAGCCACTTCAGCGATCTCGCGGGCGCAAGCGAGCATGCGCTCGGTCGAAGCCTGTGCGTATTCGGTGCGCAGGCGAAGCATGTCTTGCGGGTCCTGCGTGGTGGTCATCGCCTTGGCGTTGTTGACACCGTCTTCGAACAGGGTCTTGGCCGTGCGAACCTGCAGTTCCATGATGCGCTGCGAGTTTTCGATCGACATCTGCGCCAGGCGCATCGCCGCTTCGAGGTTCTTTTTCTGCAGTGCGTTAAGTTGCTCGGGTTTGATCGCCATGGTGATTCCTCCTCGCTCAATGAATTGGATTTGAGCCGACTGACAGGTGTTGCGCCGTAGCAGAAAAAATTTCCGGCGGCCACAGACGTCTCAATTCACTCAAAGTAACACATTGAGGAATACGAGAATACGCTTATGGATCAGATATGTTCATGTTCAAACGGATGTTTGTTGCATTGCAGCAACAGATTCCGGATGAATGCTGCATTAGCGTCTTGAAATGTTCGTGGTGACGCCCCATTTAGGGAGCAACGGGTCAAACGGAAAAGGATGTCTTCATGCGCTTCGACAAGCTCACCACCAAATTTCAACAGGCGCTGTCCGATGCGGGCAGCATTGCCGTCGGAAACGACCAGCAGTTTATCGAACCTCAACACTTGATGCTGGCGCTGCTTGAGCAGGATGACGGCAGCACCGCGTCTTTGCTGCAGCGCGCGGGCGTCAATGTAGCGCCGCTGAAATCTGCGCTCAAGAGCAGCATTGAGCGCTTGGCGAAGGTTGAAGGGCATGGCGGGGATGTTCAGATCGGTCGCGATCTCGGCAACCTGCTTAATCTGACCGACAAGGCGGCGCAGAAGCAGGGCGATGCGTTCATCGCGAGCGAGATGTTCCTCCTGGCATTGGCTGACGACAAGGGCGAAACCGGCCGCTTGCTGCGTGAGCACGGGCTGGTGAAGAAGCATCTGGAGTCGGCGATCGCCGCGGTTCGCGGCGGCCAGAACGTGGGCTCGCAGGACGCCGAGGGGCAGCGTGAGGCCCTGTCAAAATATTGCCTGGATCTGACCGAACGCGCGCGCCAGGGCAAACTCGATCCGGTGATCGGCCGTGACGACGAGATCCGCCGTGCGGTGCAGATCCTGCAACGTCGCACCAAGAACAATCCGGTGCTGATCGGCGAGCCAGGTGTGGGCAAGACCGCCATCGTTGAAGGCCTGGCCCAGCGCATCGTCAATGGTGAGGTGGCCGAGACGCTCAAAGACAAGCGGGTGTTGTCGCTCGATATGGCGGCGCTGCTGGCGGGCGCGAAGTACCGTGGCGAGTTCGAAGAGCGGCTCAAGGCGGTGCTCAAGGATATTGCCCAGGACGAAGGGCGGATCATTCTGTTCATCGACGAGATTCACACCATGGTCGGCGCCGGCAAGGCCGAGGGTGCAATGGACGCGGGCAATATGCTCAAGCCGGCGCTGGCGCGCGGTGAGCTGCATTGCATTGGCGCGACGACGCTGGATGAATACCGCAAGTACATCGAGAAGGATGCCGCGCTGGAGCGCCGCTTCCAGAAAGTGCTGGTGGATGAGCCGAGCGTGGAGTCGACGGTGGCGATCTTGCGCGGCTTGAAAGAGAAATACGAAATCCACCACGGCGTGATCATCACCGACCCGGCGATTGTCGCTGCCGCGGAGCTGTCCAATCGTTACATCACCGACCGCTTCCTGCCCGACAAGGCGATCGACCTGATCGACGAAGCCGCCTCGCGGATCAAGATGGAGATCGACTCCAAACCCGAGGTGATGGACAAGCTGGACCGCCGCATGATCCAGTTGAAGATCGAGCGCGAGGCGGTCAAGAAGGAGAAGGACGAGGCTTCGATCAAGCGTCTGCAGCTGATCGATGAACAGCTCGAAAAGCTCCAGCGTGAGTACAACGATCTGGAAGAAATCTGGAAGGCCGAGAAGGCGCGGGCGCATGGCTCGGCGCATATCAAGGAAGAGATCGACGCCTTGCGCGCCAAGATGGCCGAGTTGCAGCGTGGCGGCAAGTACGAACAACTGGCCGAGCTGCAGTACGGCAAGCTGCCGCAGCTCGAGGCGCAGTTGAAGGCCGCCGAGCAAAATGGTGAGTCCGCTGTGCCAAACCAGTTGCTGCGCACCCAGGTGGGTACCGAAGAGATTGCCGAGGTGGTGTCGCGTGCGACCGGGATTCCGGTGTCAAAGATGATGCAGGGCGAGCGCGACAAGCTGCTCAAGATGGAAGACAAGATGCACGAGCGGGTGATTGGTCAGGATGAGGCAGTCCGGCTCGTATCGGATGCCATCCGCCGTTCGCGTGCCGGGCTGTCGGATGAGAACCGGCCCTACGGCTCCTTCCTGTTCCTGGGCCCCACGGGTGTGGGCAAGACCGAACTGTGCAAGACGCTGGCCGAGTTTCTCTTTGATAGCGAAGAGCATCTCATTCGTATCGACATGAGTGAGTTCATGGAGAAACACTCGGTGGCCCGCTTGATCGGCGCACCGCCGGGATACGTGGGTTACGAGGAGGGCGGGTATCTGACCGAACTGGTGCGTCGCAAGCCCTATTCGGTGATCTTGCTCGACGAGGTCGAGAAGGCGCATCCGGACGTGTTCAACGTGTTGTTGCAGGTACTCGACGATGGCCGCATGACCGATGGTCAGGGCCGCACGGTGGACTTCAAGAACACCGTGATCGTCATGACCTCCAACCTGGGCAGCCAGATGATTCAGCAGATGGCGGGTGATGATTACGGCGTGATCAAACTGGCGGTGATGGCCGAGGTGAAGACATACTTCCGGCCCGAGTTCATCAACCGCATCGACGAGGTGGTGGTGTTCCACAGCCTGGATGAGAAGCACATCGCGAATATTGCGCGCATCCAGTTGCAGCATCTCGAGAAGCGTCTGGCGCGCCTGGAAATGGGTTTGCAGGTGTCGGAGGCGGCATTGGCCCAGGTGGCCGACGCGGGCTTCGACCCGGTGTTTGGTGCGCGGCCGCTCAAGCGGGCGATTCAGGAGCGCATCGAGAATCCGCTGGCCAAGGCGATTCTGGAGGGGCAGTTTGCGGCCAAGGACGTGATCCGGGTCGACGCCGACGGCAGCAGAATGCGATTCGAAAAAGCGGCCGCAGTCGGGTAAGTCTTTCCGTTCTGCGGATCAACGCAAGTGAGGCGCCCCAGGGCGCCTCACTTGCGTATGCGCTTGATGTGCCGGGCGCTTGCCTTAACGGTGCGATCGGCCGTCGACGATGAACTGGATACGTTCAAGCAGGTCTTGGCTGCTTTCAGTTACATTGGCCAAGGCGCGCGTGGCGGCGTCAGCGTTGCCGGCGAGGTGGTGCATGACCAATTGTTCGCCATGGGCGTGCAGGTTTTGGTGCAATGTGTCTAGCGTAGCCAGCGGGCCAGGCGGGCGGGCGCCCGGCAGCTTCTTGTCGAGCCACTGACCAAAACGACAACGATGGGGGTTGGTTTCTGGCACGTCGGAAGATTCGTCGTGCACAAAGTGGTTGAGCTGGTTGATCCAGTCGCGGTGCTCGGAGGCGACATACAGCAGCTCGATATCCTGGTGATCCAATTGGCCGGTCTGTGCCCAGGCGACAGGGGCCGTCCAGCCTTGTGCCCACGCCGTGAGGGCTTCGGCGGACATCGGGCGGGCAATGCCATAGCCTTGCGCTTGCTCGCAGCCCAGTTGCAGCAAGAGTTTGCCGTGTTGTTCCGTTTCGACACCTTCGGCGATGACCTCGCGGTGAAACGCCCGCGCCAGTCCGAGCACGCCTTCCAGGATGGACAGGTCGCCGGGGTCGTGGAGCATGTCGCGCACAAAGCCTTGGTCGATCTTGAGCACGTGGACCGGCAGGCGTTTGAGGTAGATGAGCGATGAGTAGCCGGTGCCGAAGTCGTCAAGCGCGAAGCGCACCCCGAGATCGGCGCAGGCGGCGATGACCTTGGAGACATGGTTGATGTCTTCGAGCGCACTGCTTTCCAGGACTTCCAGTTCCAGGTGGGCCGGTGGCACGTCGGGGGCCTTGTCGAGCAAGGCCTGCAGTCGTTCGACAAAATCGGCTTGTTGCAGATGATTCGCCGAGACATTGACGCTGACCGTAATTTCGATGCCGGCTTGTTGCCACGTGTCGATCTGTGTCAGCGCCGCCGCGATGACCCATTCGCCCAGCGCAATGTTTGTCGGATCGGTTTCGATATCGGGCAGGAACATGCCGGGCTCCAGCAGACCGCGTTCGGGGTGCGCCCAGCGGATCAGCGCTTCGGCGCCGATCAGCGCGCCGGTCCGCATGTTTACTTTGGGCTGGTAATGCAGCACAAACTCGTTGTTGGTGAGGGCCTGCCGGATGCGGGCGATGCTTTCATGTCGGCCGCGTACGGCACGTTCGTGGTCGGCGTCAAAAAGGTGAAAACGATTCTTGCCGGTCTGCTTGGCCTGGTACATGGCCTGGTCTGCCTGACGTATCAGTTGGTCGGAGTCGAGGTCGACGTCGCCCTGATAGTGTGTCAATCCGATGCTGCCCGAGATCTGCAGCTGTTGCTGGTCGATATGGATGGGCTCTGAAATCTTGGTCAGCAACCGATGCATGATCGCTTCCACGGCGGCGGCGTCGTGGATGTCGGGCAGCACCATGACGAACTCGTCGCCACCGAAGCGTGCGACGGTATCTTCTTCGCGAAGCGTCTCCAGAAGGCGTTCGGCGGTGGCGACCAGCACGCGGTCGCCTACCGCGTGCCCCTGTGTGTCGTTGATTTTCTTGAAACCGTCGAGGTCGAGGTAGGCCAGGGCCAGCTGTGTCCTGTTGCGACGGGCCCGGGTCATGGTTTGGCCAAGGCGATCGGCCAGCAGCACACGATTCGGCAAGCCAGTGAGATCGTCAAAGAAAGCGAGGCGCTCGAGTTGTTGTTCGTTTTCCTTTTGACGACTGATGTCCGAGAACACAGCGACGTAGTGAGACACTGCGCCCTTGGTGTCGCGAACGGCCGAAATCGTGAGGAGCTCAGGAAAAATCTCGCCGGATTTTCGTCGGTTCCAGATCTCGCCCTCCCAGAATCCCGCTTCTAGAAGGTTTTGCCACAAGGAGGCATAGAACGCGGCGTCGTGACGGCCGGACCGAAAAATGCGCGGATTCTTGCCGATTCCTTCATCACGAGCGTAGCCGGTGATCCGGGTGAACGCGTCGTTCACGTTCAAAATCGTGCCCTCGGCGTCGGTAATGAGAATGCCTTCCCGGGCGGCGGCGAAGACACTCGACGTGAGCTGCAGCTCGACTTCGGCGACCTTGCTGGCTGATACGTCGATCTGGGTTCCAGAGACCGTTGCCGGCGCGCCGGAGGCCGTCCGTTCGGTAATCTGACCGCGCTCCAGCAGCCAGATCCAGTGCCCGCTCTTGTGGCGCATTCGGACTTCACATGCGTAGTGTGGGTTTTCTCCGGCGAGGTGCTGAGCGAACAGGGTCGCGGATCGCTCCCGGTCGTCGGGGTGAAGCAGTTGGTCGCGGCGGTGGGCGGTCAGTGTGTGCAACTCAGCGCGCGAGTAGCCGAGCATCTCGGCCCACAGATCATTGATGACGATGTTTCCGCTCTGGATATGCCACTCCCAGGTGCCCGCCCGCGTGCCCTGAATGATTCCTTCCAGGCGCATCTGGTTCTGAACCAGCAAGGCTGTTTTTCCGCGAACAACGTATCTGAGGCGCAGATTCCAGAAAAAAATCCAGGCCAGCAGCGCAAGGGTCGCCAGTGCGTAGGGCCAGTAGGCCAGGACATCAATACCTCGGTTGGGCAAATGGGTGCCGGCCCATTTCCAGTTCAATCCCTCCAGTGCACCAGTGCTCCGAGCGCGCGCGATTCCTTTGTTGAGAATGGAGCGCAGCAAGCGATTGCCGTCCTTGACGGCCATGGCATTGCGGCCGACATACAGCGGGTCGCCGACCTTCTTCATGCGCGTATTCAGGCCGTTGCTGTAGAGGTAGTGCAAGACAATCTGTTCGTCGCCGATCAGTGCGTCGGCGTGGCCCTCAATGACGGCCGCGCTGGCCTGGGCGAAAGAGTCGGTTGCCACAAGGGTGAAGTCGATGCCGCGGGCGAGCAGGTAGTCCAGTGCGTAGTCGCCGCGCTGAATGGCGATCCGCTTTCCGTGGAGGCTCGCGAGGTTGGTGACGTCCGGTCGGTCCGCCGCGACAAAAATGGTGGCCGGAATCTCGAAGACGGTATCGGTGAAGTCGAAATCACGGTCCCGCTCTTCGCTATAGAAGAAGCTGGTCAGCACCTGTGCGCGGTTTTCCAGGACGGCGCGTTGGGCTTCGAGGAAAACCGCGTCGGTGAATTCGGCGTGAAAACCGAATTCGGTGCTGATCCAGGTGGCAAGCTCGATCATCATGCCCTTGCGGGCGCCCGTGGCGGGGTCGACGAATTCGAAAGGCGGGTAGTTTGTCTGGCTGACGAAAACGATCGGGCCCGCCGTATTCAGGAATGCGCGCTCCTGGTCGGTGAGCGCCGCCGCGGACGCTGTTTGCGCCTGCGCAGAGGTGCTGACCATGGCGTAAAGACAGGCCAGCATCATACCTAGCAGGAGGTGCTTGATCGATCGGCGTGACATGCTCATGGGTCAGATCAGGGGCACGAGGCGCAACACGGATGCGTTGTCCCATGCGTCGGATTGGCAGCGAGGTCGTGGCGCGATGATAGCCGGAAACGGTCTGTTTCAGCCATGCGTCAGCGCTGGCGGTGATCTTGCGGCGCGGCCCTTTGGGCGCGGTCGGTCATCGGCTCGGGGCTGCGACGACAGTGCGTGCCGCTTGGAACGCCGGCGGGGCGGGGGGCCATGTGCTGCTCAGTGTTGGTCGGTGATGAGTGCGCGAAAGCCATCGGGCAGAAGCAGCGTTTGCAGGCTGCGCTGGGTAAACAAGAAGCGTCCATCCACCCGGAAGCCCAGCGCCTCCCAGGGCACCGCCGTATTCAGCAAATGGACGGCCTGGTCCATTGGCATGCGGGTGTCGTGGGGAAACAACGCGAGAATTGCGCCGTCGTAAGCGCGGGCCGGGTGCAGAAAAAAGGGCGCGTCGCGGCGGGTGCGGCCATTGACGTAGATGCGCGGCGCGTCGCTGAGCGGATACGTGCGGCCCCAGTGCCACCAGTTGCTTTCGTCGAATCGACGCACGCGACGAGAGAGCAGGCGGAGCTTGTGCGGGAGCAGGTCGGGGTGTGGCTGATTGTAGAGCATGCGCCGGGTGGTGCCGCTGTCGACAGTTTGGGAACACACAAACTCGACGTTGCCGCCCGGGTGCGCGAAGACATCATCGGCACCCGACACGGCGCCGACCTTGACCGAAAAGAGCTCGGCGAGCGCGACGGTCATGGGCGCCGGGGAGAAAGCGAGCTGCCCGTCCATTTCAATGAACTGGCGCTGCTGCCACTGCGGATTTTGCAGTGTGCGGTATTGCGTTCGGCGGCTGAAGTCGCCTTTCTCGAAACGAAAGATCGCACAGTTGGGGAGCGCGCCAGCGAAGATTCGCGTGTCGCCTGTTTCGATCCAGTGGGTGATGGTGCCGGTGTCGTACAGGTAGCGGTTCAGTTTGCGCGCGGCGGTCAGTTTGATGAACTCGCGCGGCACGATGAAGATCAGCTCGCCGCCGTCAGCGAGGTGGCGTACGCATTTGTCGATAAAGAACAGGAACAGATTGCTGCGCCCGTCGAAATGCTGCATGTCGAGCCGTGACCGGGTGACTTCGGGAATGTCCTGAAAGCGCACATAGGGGGGATTGCCGATGACGGTGTCGAAGCGCTCCGATTGCGGGTAGCTGAAGAAATCGGTTTGCAGCATCGAGGCCTTGGCCACTGCCGGGTCGAACTCAATGGCGACGCAGGATTTGATCTGGTCGCTGAACGCGCCGGCACCCGCCGAAGGCTCAAGGACGCGTCCCTCGCGCTGGCGCAGGTCGAGCATCAGCTTGACGATCGCGGCTGGTGTAAAGACTTGGCCAAGAGAGGTAACGTTTCTGTCGGGCAAAAGGGGCGCAGGCAGAGGAGTCGGAGGAGGCGCCACGGTAGCCGAAGCGACCGAACCGGGCAATGCCCAGGGGCGTGGTGCGGGGCGGGATGTCGACAAAAAAGCGCGGCCAGAGCCGCGCTTTTTTTCGTCAGACGCTAAATCCGATCAGACAGCGCGGATAGCAGCAGCCTGCAGACCCTTGGGGCCCGTGCGGATTTCGAACTCGACGCGCTGGTTTTCAGCCAGGGTGCGGAAGCCGTTGCCCTGAATTTCGCTGAAGTGCGCGAACAGGTCGTCACCACCGCCATCAGGCGTAATGAAGCCGAAGCCCTTGGAGTCGTTGAACCATTTCACGGTGCCGGTTTGAGTGCTCATTTATACGTGTTCCATAATAAAAACAAAATCTGGGCGTATAGCCCACCTGCAGGAACTATCAAGAAACGTACTGAGGGGATTCAAACGTGGGCGGTTTAACCAAACACCGCGAAGAAACACCTGCAAGGACAACTGCTTGAAGCGACTGCCCCGACACGATACACCTTTTTACCCGGGTGTCTAGTGCTTTGTGGCAGCGTCAAACCCCGGCGGGCAGTGCGATTTGACGATGAACCGCCGGGTGTGGCCGCGAAATGGGATAATCGCGCCTAAATCAAGTGGATCGAAGGCAAGCATGACTATTCAGTGGTTCCCGGGGCATATGAATTCGGCGCGCAAGAAAGCGGCCGAAGTCATGGCAAAGATCGATGTGGTGATCGAGGTGGTAGATGCGCGCCTGCCGGCGGCGAGCACGAACCCGATGATCGAGTCCTTGCGTGCGCACCGTCAACGTCCTTGCCTCAAGTTGCTCAACAAGTCCGACCTGGCTGATCCGGCCGCGACGGCGGAGTGGCTGACCTATTTCAATCAGCAACCGGGCGTCAAGGCGGTGGCGATTTCGTGCAAGAGGCCGGCGGAAGTGGCCCGTGTGCCCAAACTCTGCCAGCAACTGGCGCCGCATCGCAGCGATGGCACCAAGCCCTTGCGCATGATGATCATGGGGATTCCGAACGTGGGCAAGTCCACGTTGATGAATGCCATGCTCAAGCGCCGTGTGGCGGCCGTGGGCGATGAGCCAGCGGTGACCAAGTCTCAGCAGCGCCTCGATATCAGCCCCACCATGTCGCTGGTCGATACGCCGGGGATGTTGTGGCCGAAAATAGCATACGACGCCGATGGCTTCATGCTGGCGGCCAGTCATGCGATTGGCGTTAACGCCGTCGCCGAGTTTGATGTGGCGGTCGCGCTGGGTCAGTTGCTGCTGTCGCGCTATCCGGAGCGTCTGGCCGCGCGTTACAAGACCGACGTGGCGGGCTTTGATGGCGTGCGTCTGGTGGAGGAGGTGGCGCGTCGGCGCGGATGCCTGGTCAAAGGCGGTGGCGTGGACGTCGATAAGGCGGCGCTCGTGTTGCTGGCCGACTACCGCAGCGGTGCACTGGGGCCGATCAGCCTCGAAACGCCGAGCAGTCGGGCTGACATGATCGCGGCGGCCGCGGCGATGGCGGCAGCGGCTGAGGCGGTGTCTTCAGCGGCGGACGGCGAGGCGTAATGGCCGGCGTGCTGTTCTGCGGCCGTTTTCGGCTTGACCTGTCGACACCGAAAATCATGGCGATTCTGAATGTCACCCCGGATTCGTTTTCGGGCGATGGCTTGCTGAAACAGCGCGACGACATCTTGCGTCGCGCCGAGCGGGCCGTTCAGGACGGCGCGCATGTGCTCGATTTGGGTGGGGAGTCATCCCGGCCCGGCGCTGTGGCGGTGAGTGAGGCGGAGGAGTTGGACCGCGTGATTCCGATCATTGAGGCGCTGGCTGGTTGGGGCGTGCCATTGTCGGTGGATACGGTCAAGCCGGCGGTGATGACCGCAGCGATCGATGCCGGCGCGGACATGATCAACGATATCAACGCATTGCGAATGCCCGGCGCACTGGCAGCGGTGGCATCCAGTGGCGCCGCGGTGTGCCTGATGCATATGCAGGGCGCGCCCAGAACAATGCAGGATGCGCCGCATTACGAAGACGTGGTGGCGGAGGTCGAGGCGGCGCTTGTCGAGCGCATGGACGCGGTCTGCGCCTCCGGCGTGCTCAGAGAGCGCATTTTGATTGATCCGGGCTTCGGCTTTGGCAAAACCTTGGCGCACAACCTGAGCCTGTTCCGCGCCTTGCCGCAATTTGCGGCGTTGGCGCCGGTGCTGGTGGGGGTGTCTCGCAAGTCCATGCTGGGCGCGTTGACCGGGCAGCCGGTAGAGGCGCGTCTGGTGGCCAGCGCTGTTGCAGCCGCGTTGGCGGTGCAGTCGGGCGCGGTGTGCGTCCGTGTGCATGATGTGGCGGCGACCCGGGATGCACTGGCGGTACTCGACGCGGTGATGGCGTGAGCGTTTGCACGCTGAAAATCGACGGCAACTGTCATAATCGGGCGAGAATTTTTTGGGGCGGCCCTGGCCGCAACTGACAGCATATTGAAGCGGGAAGAGCGATGAGCAGAAAGTATTTTGGGACAGACGGGGTGCGCGGGCGAGTGGGTGATGCGCCGATTACGCCTGATTTCGTGATGCGCCTTGGTTACGCGGCGGGCGTGACCCTGGTCATGCGAGAGCAGCTGCCCAAGGGCGAGCGACCGACGGTGCTGATTGGGAAGGACACCCGGATCTCTGGCTATATGCTCGAAGCCGCGCTGGAGGCAGGTTTTTCGGCCGCCGGGGTAGACGTTATTTTGGCTGGACCCATGCCGACGCCGGCGGTGGCCTACCTGACGCGGGCGCTGCGTTTGCAGGCGGGCGTCGTCATTTCCGCGTCTCACAATCCGTTCTACGACAACGGAATCAAGTTTTTTTCGGCCGGCGGCGCGAAACTGCCCGATGCCGTTGAGCGCGAGATTGAAGCGCACCTTGATGAAGGCATGGGCTGCGTGTCGTCAGACCGCTTGGGGCGTGCGCGCCGTATCGAAGATGCGGCCGGCCGCTATATCGAGTTCTGCAAGAGTACCTTCCCGAACGAGCTTGATCTGCGCGGAATGAAAATCGCGCTCGATTGCGCGCATGGCGCGGCCTATCACATTGCACCGAAAGTGCTGCACGAGCTCGGGGCAGAGGTGGTGTCGGTCGGCGTTCGGCCGGACGGCCTCAATATCAATGATGGTGTCGGTGCAACTTCGCCCGAGTATCTGCGCGATGCGGTGCTGACGCACGGCGCGGATATCGGCATCGCGCTGGATGGCGATGCTGATCGTGTCGTGATGGTCGATGCGGCGGGTGAAATCTATGACGGCGACAAGCTGATCTATGTGATTGCCGTGGCCATGAAGCGCTCGGGCAAACTCAACGGTGTGGTCGGTACGCTGATGAGCAACCTCGGCTTCGAGCATGCCATCGGGCGTATGGACGTGCCGTTTGCGCGCGCCAAAGTGGGCGATCGCTATGTGCTTGAGATGATGCAGGAGAAGGGCTGGCGCCTGGGGGGGGAGAACTCGGGGCATATTCTGAGCCTTGATCACCATACGACCGGCGACGGCATTGTTTCCGCGCTCCAGGTCCTGGCCTCCTTGCGCGAGCGAGGCGTTTCACTCAAAGAGGCCTGCGTGGATCTGGTGTTCTACCCGCAGCGCTTGATCAATGTGCGAATGCCGCAGGGCTTCGACTGGCGCTCAGACAGCCGCATCGCAGCGGCCGAAACCGCGAGCGCGGAGGCTTTGGGCGATCGTGGTCGCGTCCTGTTGCGCCCCTCTGGCACGGAGCCCCTGCTCCGGGTGATGGTTGAGGGTAGCGACGCCGACGAGGTTGAGCGGCATGCGACCCATTTGGCGGATACTGTCCGTGCCGCGTTCGGCGAGACCGTTTGAGTCGCTGGATCCTGGTTCGCTTTGTTTGCTGAGGAGCGGGCGGGCGGTTACAATCGTGGGATTTTTCCGCCCTCGCAGCGAAGCGTATGAGATCGAAACTGGTAGCAGGCAACTGGAAGATGCATGGTCGGCGCGACATGGCGGCAGATTTGCTGTCCGCGCTCGCGCCGCATTTGCCAAGCGGCGTCGATGTCGCAGTTTGCGTGCCGTTCCCGTATCTGGATCAGGCTGGTGCTGCACTGGTTGGATCGGCGCTGCATCTCGGCGCGCAAGATGTGAGTGAGTGCGATGATGGCGCTTTCACTGGCGAAGTCAGCGCTGGCATGCTCCGGGACATGGGCTGTCGCTATGTGATCGTCGGTCATTCAGAGCGTCGCGCGCGTCACGGTGAGTCGAGTCAATGTGTGGCGGACAAAGCAGCGACGGCATTGCGAAACGGTCTGACACCGATCGTTTGTGTTGGCGAGACAAAAGAAGAGCGTCTGGCAGGTCAGACCGAGTCTGTCGTGTCGGAGCAACTGGCGCCGGTGCTGGCGCTCGGGGCTGAGCGGGTCGAGCGCCTGGTCATTGCTTACGAACCGATCTGGGCGATTGGCACTGGGCTCTCCGCTACGGTGGACGAAGCGGACGCGGTGCATTCAGCAATCCGCGGCGCGCTTGGCCGTGTTTCTCAGGCTGCGGCTGATCGCGTACAGATTTTGTATGGTGGAAGCGTGAAGCCCGAAACGGCCCCCGCGTTGTTTGCGGCAGACGATATCGATGGCGGGCTCATCGGTGGCGCTGCGTTGGATCCGGAAGCTTTTTTGGCGATTTGCAAGGCGGCAGTCGCTGTTTGATTAGAACTTACACGTTCAGGAACGAATGAATCATGGGTAGTTATCTCTTTTCGATTGTGTTGACGGTGCACGTGCTGGTGGGCATCGGGGTGATCGGCCTGGTTTTGTTGCAGCACGGCAAAGGGGCGGATGCTGGCGCCGCATTTGGTAGCGGTTCGTCGGGGAGCCTTTTTGGTGCATCGGGTTCGGCGAACTTCATGAGCCGCACCACGGGTGTGCTGGCGACAGTCTTCTTTATCACCAGCCTTGGCTTGAGCTACCTCGCAAGTTCGGCCAGAACCGTCCCTGCAAGCGTCATGGAGCAAGCGGTTCCGGCTGCCGGGCAGGCGACGTCCGAGCCTGCCGCGGGTTCGGATTCGAAGCTCAATACTGTTCCCAAATAAGGTGCAAAAAACTTTGCGCAGCGCGGCAGAAGTCGTATAATTCGTCCCGCTGTAACGCTATGAGTGCCGACGTGGTGAAATTGGTAGACACGCCATCTTGAGGGGGTGGTGACGTAAAGTCGTGTGAGTTCGAGTCTCACCGTCGGCACCAAAGAAATTATTGGACGCCCGCAGTAAGCGGGCGTTTCCATGCGGTTTATCCGCAAACAAAGACCGGGATCTATAAATGCTAGAAAACTACTTCCCCGTGCTTGTTTTCATCCTGGTCGGGCTCGCCTTTGGCGTGGCGCCGATCGTCATGGGGCGGCTTATTGCGCCGCACCGTCCTGACAGCGAAAAGCTTTCTCCTTTTGAGTGTGGCTTCGAACCCTTCGAAGATGCGCGCATGAAATTTGATGTGCGTTATTACCTGCTCGCTATCCTTTTTATTATCTTTGACCTAGAGATCGCGTTCCTGCTTCCGTGGGCGACGATTCTCCGGGAAATTGCAGGCACAGAATCTCTGCGCTTGTTTGGTTTCTTCGAGATGTTCGTATTTTTGGGCATTCTCGTTATTGGTTACATCTGGGTGTGGAAAAAAGGCGCACTGGACTGGGAGTGATTTTCCCTCCGCTTCACCCTTGAATCTGCCTTGCGGCAAGAGGTGACATGAGTATCGAAGGCGTTTTAAAAGAAGGATTCGTCACAACGTCACTGGATACGGTGATCAACTGGACGCGCACCGGCTCTTTGTGGCCGATGACGTTTGGATTGGCCTGCTGTGCCGTTGAGATGATTCATGCGGGCTGTTCGCGCTATGACCTTGACCGCTTTGGGGTGGTTTTTCGTCCCAGTCCGCGTCAGTCAGATGTCATGATCGTGGCGGGGACGCTTTGCAACAAGATGGCGCCAGCCTTGCGCAAGGTCTACGACCAGATGGCTGAGCCGCGCTGGGTGATTTCAATGGGTTCCTGTGCGAATGGTGGTGGCTATTACCACTATTCGTATTCAGTCGTGCGCGGTTGTGATCGTGTGGTGCCGGTAGATGTCTATGTGCCGGGTTGCCCCCCGACCGCGGAGGCCTTGATTTACGGCATCATCCAGCTGCAGCGGAAGATCCGGTCCACCAACACCATTGCGCGTTGACGGGGTAGGTGACGGGATGACTACAAAAATTGAACGTCTTTCGGCCTTGCTTGGCGAGCACTTCGGTGAGCGTGCCAAATCGATCGTTATTGATCGTGGTGAAGTGACGCTTGAAGTTGCCGCCGACGACTATCGTTCGGCCGCCATCGAGTTGCGTGATCGCGCCGAGTTTGCTTTTGAACAATTGGTCGATGTGTCGGGTGTGGATTATTCGGCATGGGCCAATCGTGAGTGGACGCGAGAGCGATACGCCGCTTCGACGCATCTTTTGTCGATTGCCAATAACTGGCGATTGCGTTTGCGCGCATTTGCGCCGGATGATGGTTTTCCGGTGCTGGATTCATTATGTGATGTCTGGCCGAGCGCGAACTGGTTTGAGCGAGAGGTTTTCGACCTGTTCGGCATCATGTTCTCCGGGCATCCGGACCTGCGTCGAATCCTCACCGATTACGGTTTTGTCGGTCATCCGTTCCGCAAGGATTTCCCGGTCTCGGGATATGTGGAAATGCGCTATGACCCCGAGCAACGGCGTGTTGTTTATCAGCCGGTGACCATCGAGCCGCGCGAAAATACGCCGCGGGTTGTGCGTGAGGCCAATTATGGAGACGTCGGCCATGGCTGAAATCCGCAACTATACGATCAACTTCGGGCCGCAACACCCGGCCGCGCACGGTGTGTTGCGCCTGGTGCTTGAGTTGTCTGGTGAAGTTGTCGAGCGAGCTGATCCGCATATCGGATTGCTGCATCGCGGCACCGAAAAACTGGCTGAAACCCGCACTTGGGTGCAGTCCGTGCCGTATATGGACCGTCTCGACTATGTGTCGATGATGTGCAACGAGCACGCGTACTGTCTGGCGATTGAGCGCCTGATCGGTGTCGAGGTGCCCGAGCGTGGTCAATATATTCGCGTGATGTTCGATGAAATTACCCGGATTCTGAATCACCTGCTGGCAATCGGCACCCATGCGCTGGATATCGGCGCAATGACCATGGTGTTGTACACGTTCCGCGAACGTGAAGATCTGATGGATGCCTATGAGGCGGTTTCCGGCGCGCGCATGCATGCCGCGTATTACCGGCCGGGTGGCGTTTATCGCGATCTGCCCGATCAGATGCCGCAATACGAAGCGTCGAAGTGGAAAAACGCCGAGACGGTTCGCCAGTTAAATGAGAACCGTCAAGGTTCGCTGCTCGATTTTCTGGAAGACTTCACCAATCGCTTCCCGAAATATTGCGACGATTATGAAACCCTGCTGACCGACAACCGGATCTGGAAACAGCGGACGGTCGGTATTGGTGTGGTGACGCCTGAGCAGGCCAAGGCCTGGGGCTTTACTGGCGCGATGCTGCGGGGCTCTGGCGTGGCGTGGGACTTGCGCAAGAAGCAGCCTTACGAAGTCTACGATCGACTGGATTTCGACATTCCGGTGGGCAAGGAGGGCGATTGCTACGATCGCTATCTGGTTCGCATGGAAGAGATGCGCCAGTCGAATCGCATCATCAAGCAATGTATCGATTGGTTGCGCAAGAACCCGGGGCCGGTCATTACGGGCAACCACAAGGTGGCCCCGCCGTCGCGCGAAGCGATGAAATCGAACATGGAAGAGTTGATTCACCACTTCAAACTCTTCTCGGAAGGCATGCATGTGCCGGAAGGCGAAGTGTATGCGGCCATCGAGCACCCCAAGGGCGAGTTCGGTGTGTATGCCGTATCGGATGGCGCCAACAAGCCGTATCGCCTGAAGCTGCGCTCACCTGGTTTCGCCCACTTGGCGGCCATGGATGCGATGGCGAAAGGACATTTGCTTGCAGACGTCGTCGCCATTATCGGCACGATGGATATCGTGTTTGGTGATGTTGACCGCTGAGGCGGACCGAAGAACGCAAACTATCGGGTATGGGCAGAAAATGCTGAGCCAGGAATCGCTGAAGTTAATCGACGTAGAGGTCGCCAAGTATCCGTCGGACCAGAAACAGTCCGCGGTGATGGCCGCGTTGCGCATCGCGCAGCAAGAAAAGGGCTGGCTGGCCAGGGAAACCATCGATGCCGTCGCCAGCTATCTCGATATGCCGGCAATTGCCGCGTTTGAGGTGGCGAGCTTCTACAACATGTACGACCTCGAACCCGTCGGCGAACACAAGATCACGGTGTGTACAAATCTGCCGTGTGCGTTGTCCGGTGGCGTGCATGCTGCTGACTACCTGAAGCAGAAGCTTGGTATCGAATTCAACGAGACCACACCCGACGGCAAATTCACCCTTAAAGAGGGTGAGTGCATGGGCGCCTGCGGGGATGCGCCGGTGCTGCTGCATAACAATCACAAGATGTGCAGCTGGATGACGACCGAAAAAATTGATCAACTGTTGGCGGACTTGGCGAAATGAGCGCACGCAATCTCATCCTCGCCGATCTGGACGGCGACCGTACATGGCGGCTTCAGGATTACCTCGCACGCGGCGGCTATGCCGCGCTGAAGAAGATCATCGCTGAAAGCACCCCGCCGGCGGACATCATTGCCGAGGTCAAGGCGTCGGTGCTGCGCGGACGGGGCGGCGCGGGCTTTCCGACCGGCCTGAAGTGGAGCTTCATGCCACGTTCGTTTCCGGGCGCCAAGTATCTGGCCTGTAACTCGGACGAAGGCGAGCCGGGCACATTCAAAGACCGCGACATCCTTCGCTATAACCCGCACTCCGTCATCGAGGGCATGATCATCGCCGCCTATGCGATGGGGTGCGAGCGGGGTTACAACTATATTCACGGCGAAATCTTTGAGGTGTATGACCGCTTCGAAGAGGCGCTGGCCGAAGCGCGCGCGGCGGGCCTGCTCGGCGACAAGATTCTCGGCTCCGACTTCAGCTTTGATCTGTTTGCGCACCATGGCTACGGCGCCTACATTTGCGGTGAAGAAACCGCATTGCTTGAATCAATCGAAGGCAAGAAAGGGCAGCCGCGATTCAAACCGCCGTTCCCGGCCAGCTATGGTCTCTACGGCAAGCCGACCACGATCAACAACACCGAAACCTTCGCCTCCGTGCCCTTCATTCTGCGCGACGGTGGCGAGACCTTCCTGAACTACGGCAAGCCGAACAACGGTGGCACCAAGCTGTTCTCGATTTCTGGTCATGTGAATCGCCCGGGCAACTACGAGATCGAACTCGGCACGCCGTTCTCCGAGCTGCTCGAGATGGCAGGTGGCATGCGCGGTGGTCGCAAGCTCAAGGGCGTGATCCCCGGGGGCTCGTCATCGCCGGTGGTGCCTGCCGACATCATGATGGATTGCACCATGGACTACGATTCGATCTCCAAGGCGGGGTCGATGCTCGGTTCGGGTGCAGTGATTGTGATGGACGAGACCACCTGCATGGTGCGAGCGCTTGAGCGTCTGTCCTACTTCTATTTCGAAGAGTCCTGTGGCCAATGCACGCCGTGCCGTGAAGGTACGGGCTGGCTGTATCGCGTGGTGCATCGTATCGAGCACGGCCTCGGCCGTCCGGACGACCTGGACCTGCTCAACAGCGTCACCACCAACATCATGGGTCGCACCATTTGTGCGCTCGGCGATGCGGCGTCCATGCCAGTGCAGAGCTTCGTCAAGCATTTCGGCGATGAATTCGCCTACCACATCGAACACAAGACCTGTCTCGTGCCGGACGACGTCCAGCGCGAAGGCAGCAAAATCTATGTAGGTCCGTCATGCTAGAAATCGAGATCGACGGCAAGCAGCTTCAGGTGGCTGATGGCAGCACCGTGATGGATGCGGCCAATCAGGTGGGGGCGTACATCCCGCACTTCTGTTACCACAAGAAACTGTCCATCGCTGCCAACTGCCGCATGTGTTTGGTGCAGGTCGAAAAGGCGCCCAAGCCGCTTCCCGCCTGTGCGACGCCAGTGACCAACGGCATGAAGGTGTGGACCAAGTCCGAAGCCGCCGTCAAGGCCCAGAAGGGCGTGATGGAGTTTCTCCTGATCAACCACCCGCTCGATTGCCCGATCTGCGATCAGGGCGGTGAGTGCCAGTTGCAGGATCTGGCGGTCGGCTACGGCGAGAGCAAGTCGCGCTATCAGGAAGAGAAGCGCGTCGTGTTCAACAAGAACCTCGGCCCGCTGGTGGCGACCGACATGACGCGGTGCATTCACTGCACCCGCTGTGTTCGCTTTACGCAGGAAATTGCCGGCTTGATGGAGTTGGGCCAGGCCTTCCGCGGTGAGCACTCCGAGATCATGCCCTTTGTTGAAAAGACCGTTGATTCCGAACTGTCGGGCAACATCATCGACCTGTGCCCGGTTGGCGCGCTGACCTCCAAACCGTTCCGTTTCGCCGCTCGCACCTGGGAGCTGGCCCGCCGCAAGTCGGTCAGCCCGCACGACTCGCTCGGTAGCAACCTGATCGTTCAGGTGAAGCACGATGTGGTCAAGCGCGTTTTACCGCTCGAGAACGAAGCCATCAACGAATGCTGGCTGTCGGACCGGGACCGTTTCTCTTACGAAGGCCTCAATTGCGCTTCTCGCCTGACCAAGCCGATGATCCGTCAGGGCGATAGCTGGCAGGAGACTGATTGGCAAACCGCACTGGAATTCGCGGCAACTCGTCTCAAGGCCGTTGTGGCCGCCGCGGGGGCTGAAGAATTTGGCGCGCTGCTGGCATCCAACGCCACCGTTGAAGAGCTCTACCTCGCGCAGAAGCTGGTGCGCGGCTTGGGTAGCGACAACGTCGATTTCCGCCTGCGTCAGACCGACTTCTCGGCCGATGCCGTCAGCCAGGGCGCGCCGTGGCTGGGAATGCCGGTCGCTGAAATCGCCGATTTGAATCGTTTGCTGGTGATCGGCAGCTTCTTCCGCAAAGATCATCCGCTGCTCGCGCAACGTGTGCGTCAGGCCGCCAAGCGGGGGCTCAAGGTCGCAAGCATTCACCCGACCGCCGATGACTGGCTGCTGCCGGTGTCGGCGCGGATGCAGCCCAAGCCGTCAGAAATGGTCGCTGCGCTGGCGGCTGTACTCAAGGCTGTTGCAGATGCTGAAAGTAAATCCGTTGATGCCGCATTGACAGTGCTTCTTCCGGCGGATATGCCGGCTGAAGCCAAGGCCATTGCCGACATGCTGCTCAGCGGCCGTCAATCGGCCATCTGGCTGGGCAACTTTGCGATGCAGCATGCCCAGGCGGCGACGCTGCGCCGTCTCGCGCAGGAGATCGCCAGCATCACCGGCTCCAGCTTTGGCGTGATCGGTGACGCCGCGAACAGTGTGGGTGGTTATCTCGCAGGTGCCGTGCCGGCCACGGGTGGGAAGAACGCCGCGGCCATGTTGAGTGAATCGCTCAAGTCGTATGTGCTGCTCAATGTTGAGCCGTCGCTGGATTCCGCCGCGGGCGAGCGCGCACGTGCTGCTGTGGCAGGGGCCGACTTTGTGGTCAACCTGACCGCTTTCAACAGCCCCGAGCTGCGCGCCATCAGCCATGTCATGCTGCCGGTTTCTCCCTTTACCGAAACTTCCGGCACCTTCGTTAGCTGCGAAGGGCGCGCCCAGAGTTTTGTGGCCGTTGCCAAGCCGCAAGGTGATACGCGTCCTGCGTGGAAGGTCCTCCGTGTGATGGGCAATCTGCTGTCACTGGATGGATTCGATTACAACGATTCGGAAGCGGTGCGAGCCGACGTGCTCGATATCACCGCCTTCCCGGTCGCAAATCTGAGCAATACGCTGGATGGTCTGACCGTGTCGGGGTCGGCAGCCTCTGCAGGTATCGAACGCGTGGCCGATGTGCCGATTTACGCGACCGACTCCATCGTTCGTCGTGCGCCCGCGCTTCAGCGTGCCCGCGATGGCGCAGCGCCGGCAGCCTATTTATCGGCGGCCACCATGACCTCACTTGGCTTGAATGCAGGCGACGCAGTCGAGGCGAAAACCGAGCAGGGCAGCGCCCGCCTGGTCGCAAAAGCTGACGATACGGTGGCCGACGGCTGTGTTCGGATTGCATCGGCACATGAAACAACGGCGGCGCTGGGTGGCCTGTCCGCTGTGGTGACCCTGGAGCGCGTTTGATGGAAGCCCTTCTCGAACCGATTGCCTCGCTGTTCGGTGCCGCCTGGCCCGCAGTGTGGACCCTCGCCAAGATCGTGGCGATCATCGCGCCGCTGATGATTGCGGTCGCCTACCTGACGTATTTCGAGCGCAAGATCATCGGCTACATGCAGGTGCGTATCGGCCCGAACCGGGTCGGTCCACTGGGCTTGCTGCAGCCGATTGCCGACGGCGTCAAGCTGTTGCTCAAGGAAGTCCTGGTTCCTTCAGCAACAAGCAAGGGCCTGTTTATTCTCGGCCCGATCCTTGCCATTGCACCGTCGCTTGCGGCATGGGCAGTCGTGCCGTTCTGGGATGGCGGTGTACTGGCCGATGTCGATGCCGGCCTGCTGTTCATTCTGGCGATTACGTCGCTCGAAGTGTATGGCGTGATCATCGCCGGCTGGGCGTCGAACTCGAAGTACCCCTTCCTGGGCACCATGCGCGCCGCGGCCCAGATGGTGTCATATGAACTGGCGATGGGTTTTGCACTGATCTGTGTGCTGATGATTTCGGCTTCACTGAACCTGAGCGAGATCGTTCGGGTGCAAGGGCAGGGGCAGTTTGCAGACATGGGACTTGGCTTTCTGAGCTGGAACTGGTTGCCGCTGTTCCCGATGTTTGTGGTGTATCTGATTTCCGGGATTGCCGAGACCAACCGCGCACCGTTTGACGTCGTCGAGGGCGAGTCGGAAATCGTGGCAGGTCACATGGTCGAGTATTCGGGCATGACCTTCGCGCTGTTCTTCCTCGCCGAATACGCCAACATGTGGCTGGTCAGCATCCTGACCTCCATCCTGTTCCTGGGCGGCTGGTTGTCGCCGGTCGGTTTCCTGCCCGATGGTTTCCATTGGCTGGCAATCAAGACGTCGATGGTTGTGTTGATGTTCCTCTGGGCGCGGGCGACATTCCCCCGTTTCCGTTATGACCACATCATGCGTCTGGGCTGGAAGGTGTTCCTGCCCGTGACGCTGTTCTGGGTCCTCGTTGTCGCAGTGTGGATCATGTCCCCGCTGTCGATCTGGAACTGAGAGGCGAACGATGGGTGCAAGAGATTATTTCGGTAGCCTTCTTCTGAAGGAACTGCTCAAGGGACTGGCGCTGACCGGGCGGCATTTCTTTGCGCGCAAGATCACCGTGCAGTTCCCCGAAGAGAAAACGCCGCAGAGTCCGCGTTTCCGCGGCCTGCATGCCTTGCGTCGCTATCCGAACGGGGAAGAGCGATGCATTGCCTGCAAACTTTGCGAGGCGGTGTGTCCGGCGATGGCAATCACGATCGAGTCGGATCAGCGTGACGATGGTTCGCGCCGCACGACGCGTTATGACATTGATCTGACCAAGTGCATTTTCTGCGGCTTCTGTGAAGAAGCCTGTCCGGTGGACGCGGTCGTCGAGACGCGGGTGTTTGAGTACCACGGCGAACAGCGGGGCGATCTGTACTACACCAAGCAGATGTTGCTGGCGGTGGGTGATCGAAACGAAGCACAGATTGCCAAGGATCGTGAGACCGAGGCGAAGTACCGGTAAAAGCGCGTAAGGCGAGGCCGCGATTGGCCTCCGGAGATACTCGAGCATGGAATTCAAGACTTTCGTTTTTTACCTGTTGGCCACCGTAATGGTGTTCGCCGCCTTGCGCGTCGTTACCGTACGCAATCCGGTGCATGCCGCGTTGTTTCTGGTGCTGACTTTCTTCAACGCCGCGGGTATCTGGCTGCTGCTGCAAGCTGAATTTCTCGCCATCGTGTTGGTGATGGTGTATGTCGGGGCGGTCATGGTGCTGTTCCTGTTCGTGGTGATGATGCTCGACATCAATATCGACCGACTGCGTGAGGGCTTCTGGAGCTACCTGCCGGTGGGCGCGGTGGTTGGCGTCATCATGCTGGCTGAGATGGTGCTGGTGCTGAGCGGTCCGTACTTCGGGCTGGATGCCATGCCGGAACCGCCGGCTGCGCAGGCTGGTTACAGCAATACGCGTGAGCTGGGTCGGGTGCTTTACACCGAATACGTCTATCCGTTCGAACTTGCGTCGTTGGTGCTGCTGGTGGCGATGGTCGCGGCGGTGGCGCTGACGTTGCGTAAGCGCACCGGTTCGCGCCATCTGGATCCGGCGCAGCAGATTGCCGTCAAACGTGCCGATCGCATCGCGCTGGTGTCGATGCCGGCCGAAAAAGAATAATCGAAGCGCGCGGGTCGCTTTCAGGGAGTCATTGATGCTTTCGCTTTCCCACTACCTCATTCTGGGCGCAATACTTTTTGCGATCAGCGTGGTCGGCATCTTCCTCAACCGGAAGAACCTCATCGTCCTGTTGATGGCGATCGAGTTGATGCTGCTTTCGGTGAATCTGAATTTTGTCGCGTTCTCCCATTACCTTGGGGATCTCGCGGGCCAGATCTTTGTGTTCTTCATCCTCACCGTGGCCGCAGCGGAAGCTGCAATCGGCCTGGCGATTCTGGTGGTGCTGTTCCGCAATTTGCGCACCATCCATGTGGATGATCTGGATAGCCTCAAGGGTTAAGGAAGCGTCTCGATGTCCGAAATGCAAAATCTCTATTTGGTCGTACCGCTGGCTCCGCTTGCGGGGGCGATTCTCGCCGGCTTGTTTGGCAAGGCGATTGGTCGCACCGGCGCGCATGTTGCGACGATTCTCGGTGTGGCCGTCGCATTGTTTGCTTCGATCCTGATCTATCAGGACGTGCAGGCGGGCAACACCTTCAACGGCACGGTCTACACGTGGGCGACCAGTGGCAACCTGAGCCTGGAGGTCGGCTTTCTGATCGACGAGCTCACGGTGATGATGATGCTCGTGGTGACCTTCGTGTCGCTGATGGTGCACCTCTACACCATCGGCTACATGCAGGAAGATCCGGGCTATCAGCGCTTCTTCAGCTACATCTCCTTGTTCACCTTCTCCATGCTGATGTTGGTGATGTCGAACAACTTCCTCCAGTTGTTCTTCGGCTGGGAAGCGGTGGGTCTGGTGTCCTACCTCCTGATCGGCTTCTGGTACACCCGGCCGACTGCGATTTTTGCCAACATGAAGGCCTTTCTGGTCAACCGGGTGGGTGACTTTGGCTTCCTGCTGGGTATTGGCCTGGTCGCCGCGCACACGGGCAGCCTGGACTACGCCGAAGTGTTCGCGCAGGCCGATGCGCTGTCCGCCAAGACCATCGAGCTGTTCCCTGGCGCGCCCTGGTTGCTGATCAGCGTGATCTGTATCTGCCTGTTCATTGGCGCGATGGGCAAGTCGGCGCAGGTGCCGCTGCACGTCTGGCTGCCAGACTCGATGGAAGGCCCGACCCCGATTTCCGCCCTGATCCATGCGGCCACCATGGTGACCGCCGGCATCTTCATGGTCGCGCGCATGTCGCCGCTGTTCGAACTGTCTGAGACCGCGCTGTCCTTCGTCATCGTGATCGGTGCGACCACGGCCTTGTTCATGGGCTTTCTCGGTATTGTTCAGAACGACATCAAGCGGGTTGTCGCTTACTCGACACTGTCGCAGCTGGGCTACATGACGGTTGCGCTCGGCGTGTCAGCCTATTCGGCGGCGGTCTTCCACCTGATGACGCACGCGTTCTTCAAGGCGCTGCTGTTCCTGGGTGCCGGCTCGGTGATTATCGGCATGCATCACGACCAGGACATGCGCAATATGGGCGGTCTGTGGAAGTACATGAAGATCACCTGGTTCACCTCGCTGGTGGGCTCGCTGGCACTGATTGGCTTCCCCTTCCTGTCCGGCTTCTTCTCGAAGGATTCGATCATCGAGGCGGTGCATTTCTCGACGATTCCTGGCGCAGGCTATGCCTACTTCTGCGTGATCGTCGGTGTCTTTGTGACCGCGTTCTACTCCTTCCGCATGTACTTCCTGGTCTTCCATGGCAAGGAACGTTTCGGTCAGGCGCATCACGATCACCATGGCGACCATGACGACGAGGAACCGTCCGACGATCACCATCACGGCCTCGCGCCGGGTCAGAAGCCGCACGAATCGCCGTGGGTGGTCACCGTACCGCTGATCCTGCTGGCCATTCCGTCGGTGCTGATCGGTTTCTTCACCATCGAGCCGATGCTCTTCGGTGACTGGTTCAAGCGCGCCATCCACGTGACGGCATCGCACGACACCATCGGCCAGTTTGCCGAGCACTTCCATGGCGCTGCCGCCATGGCCATGCACGGATTCACGACCTTGCCGTTCTTCCTGGCGATGGCCGGCGTGGTGCTTGCCTGGTTCTTCTATCTCGTGAAACCGGAAATTCCGGCAGCGATCATGCGGACCTTCAAGCCGCTGCATACGCTGCTCGACAACAAGTACTACTTCGATAAATTCAACGAAGTCGTTTTTGCGGGTGGTTCGCGTCTGCTTGGGCAAGGTCTCTGGAAGGGCGGTGATCAGGGCGTGATTGATGGCCTGATCGTCAATGGCACGGCTCGGACGATCAGCCTGGTCGCGCAAGCGAGTCGCTTGTTGCAGTCGGGTCACATCTACATGTACGCCTTCTCGATGATCATCGGTTTGTGCGTCTTGCTGTCGCTGTGGTTCAGCGTTGTTTGATCACGCCATGCCATACACGGTTACAACGAAAGAAATGCGTCGAGCTGACGCCTTGAACGGATAGTTACGATGACGGGTATGCCTCTTCTCAGTCTCGCGATCTGGGTGCCGATCGTCGGCGGCCTGCTGGTGCTTGCCACAGGTTCCGACCGAAACGCCCCCATGGCGCGATCTATGGCCTTGCTCACTTCGGTGATCGGCTTCCTCGTGACGATTCCGCTGTTCACTGGCTTCGACAACAGCACCAGCGCCATGCAGTTCGTGGAACTGGCCCGCTGGATTCCCGCCTTCAACGTCCATTACTACCTCGGGGTGGACGGCTTGTCGGTGCTTTTCGTCTTGCTCAACAGCTTCGTCACCATCCTGGTGGTGGTTGCCGGCTGGGAAGTGATCAAGACCAAGGTCGCTCAGTACATGGCTGCCTTCCTGATCATGTCCGGCCTGCTCAACGGCATTTTCTCGTCGCTCGACGGGCTGCTGTTCTATGTGTTCTTCGAGGCCTCGCTGATCCCGCTGTACCTGATCATCGGCGTGTGGGGCGGTGCAAACCGCGTGTATGCCGCGTTCAAGTTCTTCCTCTACACCCTGGCCGGTTCGCTGCTGATGCTGGTGGCGCTGATCTACCTGTTCATGCAGAGCGGCAGCTTCAGCATTCTCGACTGGCACGAGCTGCCGATCGCCATGGGCGCGCAGAACCTGCTGTTCTGGGCCTTCCTGATCGCCTTCGCCGTCAAGGTGCCGATGTGGCCGGTGCATACCTGGTTGCCCGACGCTCACGTCGAGGCGCCGACCGGAGGCTCGGTGGTGCTGGCTGCCATCGCGCTCAAGCTCGGCGCCTACGGCTTCCTGCGCTTTACCTTGCCCATCGTGCCGGATGCCTCGCAAGCCATGGCGCCGATGATGATTGTGCTGTCGCTGATTGCAGTGGTGTATATCGGCTTTGTCGCGCTGGTTCAGGCGGACATGAAGAAGCTGGTGGCGTATTCGTCCATCGCTCACATGGGCTTCGTCACACTCGGTTTCTTCATCTTCAATCCGCTGGGCGTCGAAGGTGCGCTGGTACAGATGATCTCGCACGGCTTTGTGTCCGGCGCGATGTTCCTGTGCATCGGGGTGCTCTACGACCGCATGCATTCGCGTCAGATTGCCGACTACGGTGGCGTGGTCAACACCATGCCAAAATTCGCCGCATTCTTCATGTTGTTCGCCATGGCCAATGCGGGCCTGCCGGGCACCAGCGGTTTCGTGGGTGAATTCATGGTGGTGCTGGGCGCAGTGCAGTACAGCTTCTGGGTGGCTTTTGCTGCTGCGACAACCTTGATTTTGGGTGCCGCTTACACCTTGTGGATGTATAAGCGCGTGGTTTTTGGTGCCATTGGCAACGACAAGGTGGCCAAGCTTGAGGACATCAATGGGCGCGAGTTTGCGTTCCTGGCCGTTCTCGCCGCTTGTACCCTGATCATGGGTATCTATCCGCTGCCGGTGACCGAGGTGATGCACGCTTCGGTAAACGAACTCTTGCAGCACGTTGCAACGAGCAAGCTTTGAGCATCCAGCTGAACAAATTTACGGGATTGGTCCGACGATGAACTTTGTAGTCCCTGACTTCGCCCCCGCCGTCACAGAGCTGTTCGTGGCCGGCATGTCGCTGGTGATCTTGCTGCTGACCGTGTTCATGCGCGAATCTGCGCGCAACATCGGTTATGTACTGACGCAATTGACCCTGATCGTAGCCGCGCTACTCACCATTTTCACCATGGACGGGCAGGTGCGCGTCACCCTCAGCGACATGTATGTCGATGACTTGATGGGGGATGTGCTCAAGATCCTGATCTGCTTCTCGGTGATCACGGCGCTGATCTATGGCCGGGGCTATGCGGCTGACCGCGGTTTTGATCGGCCGGAATATCATTTGCTTGCCTTGTTCTCAACGCTGGGCATGATGGTGATGGTTACCGCCAATCACTTCCTGTCGCTGTATATCGGCCTCGAAATGCTGTCGCTGTCGCTCTACGGCCTGGTGGCTTTTGATCGCGACTCGGCGCGCTCGACCGAAGCGGCCATGAAGTACTTCATCCTCGGCGCGCTGGCCTCCGGCCTGCTGCTCTACGGCATGTCGATGGTGTATGGCGCCACCGGCAATCTGTCGCTGTCTGGTGTGGCCCAAGCCATCTACAACCAGGCAGCCGTGTATGACGGCGTCTCGAGCAAGACCGTGCTGATGTTCGGCCTGGTGTTCATCGTTGCCGGCCTGGCCTTCAAGCTCGGCGTCGTGCCCTTCCACATGTGGGTGCCCGACGTCTATCACGGCGCGCCGACCTCGGTCACCCTGATGATCGGTACCGCGCCCAAGCTGGCCGCTTTCGCCATGGCCATGCGCCTGCTGGTGGGGGGCTTGTTCGACCTGGCCGAGCACTGGCAGACCATGCTCATGCTGATGGCCGTCGGCTCACTGGTGCTGGGTAACATCGCCGCCATCGCGCAGACCAACCTAAAACGCATGCTGGCCTACTCGGGTATTTCCCACATGGGCTTCCTGCTGCTGGGCCTGCTCTCGGGCGTGGTCGAGGGCGACCGCTTCAACGCGCTCAACGCCTACACCTCGAGCATGTTCTACGCGATCGCCTATGTGGTGATGAGCCTGGCTTCCTTCGGCATCATCATCCTGCTGTCGCGCTCGGGCTTCGAAGCCGAGAACATCGATGACCTCAAGGGCCTGAACAAGCGCAGCTCGTGGTTCGCCGCGATGATGATGATCATCATGTTCTCCATGGCCGGTATCCCGTTCTTCATTGGCTTCTTCGCCAAGCTGTCGGTGCTGCAGTCGCTCGTCGCCGCTGACATGGTGTGGCTGGCCGTGCTGGCGGTGATGATGTCGCTGGTCGGCGCCTTCTACTACCTGCGCGTGGTCAAGGTGATGTACTTCGACGAGCCCGTCGATACCGCGCCGATTCACGCCGCCTCCGACATCCGCGTGCTGCTGTCGGCCAACTGCCTGGCCATCGCCTTCCTTGGCCTGCTGCCGCAGCAACTGATCGATCTGTGCCAGCTGGCACTGGTGGCAAGCTTCCAGGGCTGACCGCCAACGTAATGAGACATCAACCGCACGGTCCGCAAGGGCCGTGCGGTTTTTATTTGGACGCCTGTCTTCCGGGAGGTTTGGATGCTCATCCAGAATCAGGACAGCCTGACTGAAACTCAGCTCGACACCGAGCGCGTGTTCGACGGCATACTGCTCAAGGTCGAACGCGACCATGTGCGCCTGCCCGACGGCAAGACCGCGGTGCGCGAATACATCCGCCACCCCGGTGCGGTCGTCGTCATCGCCACGCTGCCCGATGGCCGGCTGATCCTCGAACGCCAGTTCCGCTACCCCCTGCGCCGCAGCTTCATCGAGCTACCCGCCGGCAAGATCGACCCGGGTGAAGACATCGAAGCCTGCGCCCGCCGCGAGCTGCGCGAGGAGGTCGGCTACGAGGCCGCGCGCTGGACGCATCTGGGCACGCTGCACCCCTGCATCGGCTACTCCGACGAGCGGATCGAGGTTTTCCTGGCGGAGGATCTCACCCATGTCGGCCACCAGTGGGATGAAGGCGAGTTCCTCGAAGTGCTCTCACTGAGCCCGGCCGAGCTGGACGCCGCCGTGGCCAGCGGCGACGTCACCGACGGCAAGACGCTCTCCGCGCTATACATCGCCCGCGCGCGGGGCATCTAGTGTTGTCGCTACTGCTGTAGGGCGGGTTTCAACCCGCCACGGTCGGCTGAAGCCGACCCCATTCGGCAGGGAGACTTCGCCAGCACGGCAGCAGGCCGGGCAGGGCGCGCAGCCACGACGGTTTGCAGCGGATGACTGGCGCGGCTAAGCCGCATCGTCAGCCGAACTGATCAGTCCGCTTCCATGACCAGGCGGATGCCCACCAAGGTGTAGCGCGTGACCGGCGTGTTCCAGTTTCGATAGGCACAGCGCGCATACAGCGGCCAGGTGTGCCACGACCCGCCCCGGCGCACCTTCACCCGGCCCGCGTCCGGCCCCTGCGGATCATCCTGCGGCGAGTGGGCATAGTAGGTGGCGCCATGCCAGTCAGCCGTCCATTCCCACACGTTGCCGTGCATGTCGTGCAGGCCAAAGGCGTTGGGGGCAAATTGGCCCACCGGCGCGGTAAACGCAAACCCATCGGCGGTCGGCAGCGCGAAGGCTTGCCAGTCGGGCCAGTTTGCCGCCGCGTCGGTGTCAAATACATTGGCCACCGCGCTCAGCGAAGCCGGCGCATCACCACTGTGATACTGCGTGCTCGTGCCGGCGCGGCAGGCGTATTCCCATTCCGCCTCCGTCGGCAGGCGGTAGCGGCGCCCCTCGGTGGCACTCAGCCAGCGGGCCAGTGCCACGGCGTCGTGCCAGGTCACATTCACCACCGGGTGAGCGTCGCTCTGCGCAAAGCCCGGGTTTTGCCACGAATAGCGCGGGTGCCGGCCCTCGAAAGCGTCCCCCCGTTTGGTGGTGGCGGGATCATAGGCGGCGTTGTAGCCATAGCCGCCGGTGCCGTCGACGATCGACTCGGGCACATGGGCCGAGGCCTCGACGAACTGGCGGAACTGGCCGACCGTCACCTCGTGTTTCGCCATGTAGAACGGCCGCGTGATGCGCACCCGATGCGCCGGGGTTTCGTCGGCAAGGTCTGCCAGTCGGCGCGGTTCATAAGCCGGGTAGAGCGCGCTCATGGTCTCGATGGAGGCCGCATTGCCCATGGTGAATTCGCCCGCCGGCAGCAGCACCATCTGCATCCCAAGGCTGTTGGTGGTTGCCGTGGGCGTGCTCGCGCAGCCGGCCAGCGCGATGCAGGCCATTGCGGTGAACCCGTGTGTCATGGTGCTGCCGTTCATGATGCTCCCTGTTGCGCCGCCTGCCGCAGCGCGTGCCGTGTCCGGCAGGCGCACGCCTCACCCTTGAGGCACGCCACGTCGGTGTTGTGAGCGCGCAGCATGCCATGCGGCGCCACTGCTTGGGGGCAAATCAAGCATCACACCCCGGGCGGCAGGTTCCGCCCACCAGTTGCAGCGCCCGACCCACCCCCGAAGCCGCGGCAACGACACTCAAAGCGCCGCCCCCGCGGCCAGTGGAATCGGGCAGACCGCCAAACATCACGCTCAATAGGTGCGCACCCACCGACCCGACGCGCTACACCTCGTTTCGCACCCGACGTCGCCCCGGCGCTCGGATGACGCTCACCCAACGCCTCAAGCCCGATGTAGCCCGGGCAAGCGCAGCGCCCCCGGGGCCGCCGTGGCCAACGGGCACCGACACCCAAAGCGCCGCTCCCGCAATCATCACGCCACCCAACCAGCCGCTCGCCCCCAGCGGCTCGCCGAGCCAGAGCACGGCAAACATCGCCCCCCACAGTGGCTCGCTGCCCAGCAGTAGCGCCACCTGGGTCGGGCTGCTTTGCGCCAGCGCGCGATTCATGGCCCAGAACGCAAACAGCGTGCACGCCAGCGTGAGGTACATCAGTGCCGCCCAGAACGCGCCGACCGTGGGCAGCGCCGGCACGCCGCCGGTGAATACCAGCACCACCAACGCACCGCTGCCCACCATCAAACCCTGCGCTGCCGTGAGCCCCAGGTGGTCCACCGCCTTGCCGCGCAGCAGGCGGGTGGTCAGGCAGCCCTGAAAGGCGCGCAGCAACGCGGCCAGCAACATGAGGGCGTCACCGCCATTGAGCCCCCCGGCCGCCACATCGGTGAGCAGCCAGGTGCCCAGCAGCGAGACGCCCGCAGCCAGCCACAGCCGCGCGGCCGGCCGGCGACCAAACCACACCCATTCCACCGGCGGCGTCAGCAGCAGGCACAGGCTGATCAGAAACGCCGCGTTCCCCGCGCTGGTGTGCGCGACGCCCGCCGTCTCGGCAAACAAGATGGCCAACAGGCCGAGGCTGGTCGGCGCCGCCACCGCCAGCGTCTGCTGCCGCTGCGCCGCCGTCAGGCGCAACCAGTACGGCGCCAGCACCAGCGCGGTGAGCAGAAAACGGATGGCGATCACCCCCGCCACCGGATACCACGCAAGCGCGGTTTTCACCACGCTGTAGCTGCTGCCCCAGATGGCGGCGGTGAGCAGCAGCAAGACGGCGGGTGGCAGCTGGGGCAGGGCAGTGGCGGCGGGCAGGCGGATCATCGTTTCGGCTCACTCAGTGTGGTTGCATCGACTGGCAAGCAGTATGAAACTAGGCGATTGAAGCGATAATCCGTCAGTCAAGCAAAGGATTTGTGCGTAGTGAGAACAAATGAACTCCTCCCCCTGCTGTCCGACCTCGCCGCGCTGGTGAGCGTGACCGAAGCCGGCTCCTTCAGCGCCGCCGCCCGCGCGCAGGGCACCACGCCGTCGGCCGTCAGCCGCCAGATCGCTCGACTCGAAGCCGCGCTTGGCCTCACCGTGCTCGAACGCAGCACCCGCCGCCTGCGCCTCACCGCTGGCGGGCAGGAAGTGCTGCGCCACGCCCGCGCCATGCTCGACGCCACGCACGCCGCCTGCGACGGCGCCGCCAGCCACGCCAGCAATGTCGAAGGCCGCGTCCGCATCGCAGCCCCCAAAGCCGCGCTGCGCCAGCTTATCCACCCCCAACTGCCGGCCCTGCTCGACGCCTACCCCCGGCTCGACCTCGAACTGATGATGAGCGACCAGGCCGTGGACCTCATCGCCGAAGGCGTCGACATCGCCCTGCAATTCGGCGACCCGCCGCCGGGCTTCGTCGCCCGCCCCTTCATGGAAGTGCGCACGCTGCTCTACGCCAGCCCCGCCTACCTCGTGCGCGAAGGCACCCCGCAACACCCCGCCGACCTCGCCCGGCACAGCTGCCTGCACCTGGCCGAACTACCCGGCGACGACGAATGGTGCCTGGTGCGCGGCGCCGAACGCAGCGTGGTGCACGTGCGCGGCCGCTACGCCAGCAACCACAGCGAAATCCGGCGCGACGCCGCCGAAGCCGGCTACGGCATCGCCTGCCTGCCCGACTTCACCACCCGCCAGCAACTCGCCAGCGGCACGCTGGTGCCCGTGCTCCCCGGCTGGCAACTGCTCGGCCGCTACCAGGGCAGCACCTGGCTCATCTACCACGCCGACCGCTACCGTGCGCCGAGAGTGCGGGTGGTGGTGGATTTCATGTTGGGGATTGCGGATCGGTTGGGGAAGGGGGTAGTCGGAATGCCGGCGGGAAAATGAAGGTGTTTGTGAGGCGCGTTTGTCGCCTCATCGGCCTTAGCGGCCGGTCGGTCTTCCGTGAGTGAACGGCTGCTTCGGAATTCACGTCCCAAGTTCTCAGCGCCCCCACTGACGCGACCCTTGCGGCACAGACCGATTGCATTTAAATGGCCCACCAACGGGTCCTGAGTATTGCGCTGATGCAGACGTAATTCATGCTCTTGTAGTTAACGCTATCTAAGGTTATCGTTCGTTATCAATTTCTGACTAACTTTCTCCCCTATCGTGAGGCCATGGACGCACTCGATAAATGGCTGACCATTGACGAGTTGGCCAGCTACATCAAGCTGAGCCGCACCAAGCTCTACGGCATGGCTCAGCGCGGCGAGATCCCCGCCTCCAAGATAGGCAGCCAGTGGCGTTTCGACCGTGAGGCGATCGATCGCTGGATGAAGGCGCATACCAACGCAAGCAGCGGCTCCGACAAGAAAGACATGACAAAATGAACGGCGAAACCCACAGCCAACTGGCCAGCTTCATCTGGTCCATCTGCAACCTGCTGCGCGGCCCCTACAAGCGCAACGAGTACCGCAAGGTCATCCTTCCGCTGACTGTGCTGCGCCGCTTCGAGTGTCTGTTGGCGCCGACGCGCCACGCCGCGTTTGAAGCGTTTCAATCGCTCAAGACCAAGCCCGAGCGTGTCCAGCAGGCACGGTTGCAGCAGATCACCGGCCACCGGTTCTACAACCTGTCGCGAATGCAGCTCACCCTGCCGGGTGAGAAGAATCATTCATTGCTGGACGACCCCAACAACCTCGCACCGAACCTGAACAGCTACATCAACGGCTTCTCCCTCAACGTTCGCGCCATCATGGAAAAGTTCAAGTTCAGCGAGCAGATCGCACACATGGGGGAGAAGAACATCCTGTTCGAGGTGGTCAAGGCCTTTGCCAAAATCGATCTTTCCCCCCAACGGGTGGATCAGATACAGATGGGCTATGTGTTCGAGGAACTCATCCGCATTGGGGCGGAACAGTCGAACGAAGAGGCCGGGGAGCACTTCACGCCGCGCGAGGTCATCAAGCTGATGGTCAACCTGTTGCTGGCGCCCGAACAGGATCTTGCCAAGAGCCACGTGGTCAAGACCATCTACGATCCGGCCTGCGGCACCGGCGGCATGCTCTCGGTCGCCGAGGAATACATCCGTCATCTCAACAGTGAGGCAAAACCCAAGCTCTTCGGTCAGGACTGGAACGACGAGGCCTGGGCGGTGTGCAAATCGGACATGCTCATCAAGGGGGAGGATGCCGACAACATCATTCTCGGCGACACCTTCACTCGCGACGGCTTCGACCGTGATCCCGACGGCAACAAGTGGACCTTCGACTACATGCTGGCTAACCCCCCCTTCGGCGTGGAGTGGAAGCAGCAGCAGAAATACATCAACCATGAGGCAGACACCCTGGGCTACGCCGGGCGCTTCGGCGCCGGCACGCCGCGCATCAACGATGGGGCATTGCTGTTCCTGCAGCACATGATCTCGAAGATGCGCTCGGTCGATAAGGACGGCAGCCGCATCGGCATCGTCTTCAACGGCTCGCCGCTCTTCACCGGCGACGCCGGCAGCGGCGAGAGCGAGATTCGCCGCTGGATCATCGAAAACGACTGGCTGGAGGCGATCGTCGCTCTGCCCGAACAGCTCTTCTACAACACCGGCATCGCCACCTACGTCTGGGTCATCACCAACCGCAAGGCCCGGGCGCGCAAGGGCAGGGTTCAGTTGATCGACGCCCGCAACTTCTGGGTGCCGATGGAAAAGTCGCTCGGCAACAAGCGCCGCCGCATCGGCGACCCGCAGGACAAGGCCAGAGACCCGGACCATATCGCCGAAATCACCCGCATCTACGAGAGCTTCCAGGACGGCGAAACGCGCAGCTTCAGCCTCGACGGCAAGGAGAAAGAGCTGATCGTCAGCAAGGTGTTCGACAACGACGACTTCGGCTACCACAAGATCACCGTCGAACGCCCGCTGCGCCTCAACTTCAAGGCGACGGCCGAGCGCATTGCCCGCCTGGAGGAACAAACCGCCTTCAAGAATATCACCTCCAGCAACAAGAAGAATGAGACCATCCGCCAGCAGGAAATCGCGGCCGGCCGCGCGCGCCAGCAGGAGATCCGCGATCTGCTTGCCGCCTTTGCCGAACGGCACGGCGAAGCCCTGTTCAAGGACCGCAAACGGTTCCTGCTCGCCTTGCGCGACATCGACCGCGCCCACGGGGTGAAACTCTCCGCGCCCGAACTGAAGGCGGTGCTCGCCGCCATGAGCGAGCGAGATGAAACGGCCGAAATCTGCCGCGACAAGAAGGGCGAGCCGGAACCGGACACCGACCTGCGCGACACCGAAACCATACCGCTCAAGGAGAGCATCGAAGCGTACTTCCAGCGCGAAGTGCTGCCCCACGTGCCCGACGCCTGGATCGACCACAGCAAGACCAAGGTCGGCTACGAAATCCCCATGAACCGCCACTTCTACCGCTATGAACCACCGCGCGAGCTGGCCGAGATCGAGGCCGAAATCAAAGTGCTGGAAGGCGAAATCCTCGACCTGCTCAGGGAGGTCACTGCGTGAGCATCGACCGGCCGGAGAGCGATCTTCTCGGCATACTGACCGAGCTGCGCAAACTGCCTAGCGAGACCGAGTGGGTGGAGTTCAAGCACAACAACGCCGACCCGGACGAGATCGGCGAATACCTTTCCGCCCTCGCCAACGCCGCCGCCTTGACCGGCAAGGTCCACGCCTGGCTCGTCTGGGGCTTGGACAATGACTCCCACGCCATCATCGGCACCACGTTCAACCCGGCAGCCGCCCGCGTCGGCAACGAAGAACTGGAAAGCTGGCTGCTGCGTCTGCTCTCGCCCAAGATCAACTTCCGCTTCTACGCCCTTCAGGCAGAGGACAAACCGGTCGTTCTGTTGGAAATCGGTGCTGCCTTCCGCCACCCGGTGCAGTTCAAGGGCACGGAGTACATCCGCATCGGTTCCTACAAGAAGAAGCTGAAGGATTTCCCGGAAAAGGAGCGCGAGTTGTGGCGGGTCTTCGACCGCATCCCCTTTGAAAAAGAGATCGCCGCCGAAAACGTTGCCGCCGAGGAGGTACTCAGGCTGCTCGAGTACCCGGCCTATTTCGACCTGCTCTCGCTGCCGCTGCCCGAAGGCCGGGACGGCATCCTGGCCGCCCTGGCTGCAGACGACATGATCGCCCCCGGCAAGGGCGGCAAGTGGAGCATCACCAACCTGGGCGCCGTGCTGTTCGCCAAACGCCTGGCCAATTTCCGCATCCTCACCCGCAAGGCGGTGCGAGTGGTGCTCTACAAGGGCGAGAGCCGGGTGGAAACCGTGCGCGAGCAGGAGGGCGGCAAGGGCTACGCCGCTGGTTTCGAGGGGCTGATCGGATTTGTCACCAATCTGCTGCCCAGCAACGAAGTGATCGGCCAGGCCCTGCGCAAGCAGGTGCCCATGTTCCCGGAACTGGCCATCCGCGAGCTGGTGGCCAACGCCATCATCCACCAGGACTTTCATCTCACCGGCACCGGCCCCATGGTGGAGATCTTTTCCGATCGCATGGAGATCACCAACCCCGGCCTGCCGCTGGTGCAGACCGATCGCTTTCTCGACAGTCCGCCCCGCTCCCGCAACGAGGCTCTGGCCTCCTTCATGCGCCGCGTCGGCGTCTGCGAGGAGCGCGGCAGCGGCGTGGACAAGGTGGTCTTCCAGACCGAGTTCTACCAGCTTCCCGCGCCGTTGTTCGAAACCAGCAACGAACACACCCGCGCCGTCCTCTTCGCTCACCGCGAATTCAAGGAGATGGACAAGGGCGACCGCATCCGTGCCTGCTACCTGCACGCCTGCCTGCGCTACGTGCAGCGCGACTACATGACCAACACCACCCTGCGGGAGCGCTTCGGCATCGACGAGAAGAACAGCTCCATGGTCTCCCGCATCATCAAGGATGCCATCGAGGCCGGCCTGATCCGCTGCCATGACGAGACCGTCGGCAGCCGGGCCAGGAAGTACCTGCCGAGGTGGGCATGATGGAGATCCGGCCATTGCTTGACCGTTGTTTGACTGGAGGGCCGGTTTTCGGGTCGCCCTCCCTCCATCCCTTTGCATTTCAACACGTTGCGGCCAGCGTGTTGCGTGACCGTTGCTTGACTGGACACTCCCGCCAAGGTGGATTCGGGGGCTTGAGCCATACGAGTACAGCTCTGGACGACTCGCAAGGGAGGGGCGCATGAGATTCCCCGCCTATCCCAAGTACAGAGATAGCGGCGTCCAGTGGTTGGGGCGTGTGCCGGGGCATTGGGAGGTGAAGCGGCTGAAATTCTCGGCCACGATTAACGATGACGCCTTGCCGGAAACAACTGACCCGGATTTCGAGTTCTCCTATGTCGATATCGGCAGTGTGAGTCCGGGAGAAGGCATCACAAGCACCGAACCAATGATTTTCGAGAATGCTCCTTCAAGGGCACGACGCAAGGTCGCGCCTGGAGATTCCATTGTTTCCACCGTCAGGACCTACCTTCGAGCCATAGCCCCAATTCCAGAGATTTTCGACCCCCTTGTTGTGTCAACAGGGTTTGCGGTAATTCGCCCGAGGAAAGTGAGTTCAGCTTTTCTCGCATATGCGCTACGCGAGTCCTATTTCGTCGAAAGCATTGTCGCTCGTTCGACAGGCGTCAGTTACCCCGCGGTGAACGCATCGGAGATCGGCGACATAGCGATTCCGTTGCCTTCTGAAGATGAACAAACCACCATCGCCGATTTCCTCGACCGGGAGACGGGGCGGATCGATACGCTGGTGGCGAAGAAGCGCCGGCTGATCGCACTGCTCAAGGAGAAGCGCACCGCGCTCATCTCCCGCACCGTCACCCGCGGCCTGCCCGACGCCGCTGCCCGCGAGTTCGGCCTCCAGCCCCACACCCGCTTCAAGAGCTCCGGCATCGAATGGCTAGACGAGGTGCCGGCAGCGTGGGAGGCAAGGAAAGTTTGGATTGAACGAGTATCGAGAAATATTGAGCTACAAGATGGAAATCACGGTGAATTGCACCCGAAAGCAGAAGATTACGTGAGTGAAGGCATTCCTTTTGTCATGGCCAATCACATAGTCGATGGGAAGGTAGATTTTGACAGATGCAACTACATTGACAAGCAACAGGCAGATTCACTGAGGATTGGCTTTTCACTCAGGGGGGATGTGCTTCTTACTCACAAAGGAACGATTGGTCGTGTTGGGCTGGTCCAAGAGAGTGATTTTCCATATGTAATGTTGACCCCGCAGGTAACCTATTACCGGTGCTTAAGGGAAATACAAAATGTTTTTCTCTTTTGGTTTATGCAAAGCGATTTCTGGCAGGATCAATTGAGGTTGCTGGCGGGATTAGGATCAACAAGAGCGTACATTGGTTTGCTTGATCAAAAAAAGCTTTCATTCCTTATTCCGAATGAATTGGAGCAATCAGCCATCGTTACCTACCTCGACCGCGAAACCGCCAAGATCGACCGACTGGTGAAAAAGGTCGAGGCGGCCATTGCCCGTTTGCAGGAATACCGCACTGCCCTGATCACCGCCGCCGTGAGCGGCAAGATCGACGTTCGGGAGGCGGTGGTATGAACGAGTTCACCGTCGAGAACTTCGAGGACTACCTGACCACGGTTCGCGACAGCCTGGGTGTCGTGGAGAAGAATGGCAAGCGGGTGCGCCGGTATTTTCGCGGCCAGAGCAAGAGGGCCCTCGAAGGGTACGACCTCAAGCCTTCCATCGGCCGCTATGACCATCTGAGCGGCCTGCCGCCCGCGGAGCGCGACAGGCTGGAAAACGAGGTGCTGGAGACCTTCGGCAACCACCTCCTCACCTATGTGAATCACCTGCCGCGCAATGATTGGGAGGCGCTGGCTATCGCCCAACACCACGGCCTGCCCACCCGCTTCATGGACTGGACCACCAACCCGCTGGTGGCGCTCTACTTCGCCTGCCGCGATTCCAAAAAGAACAAGGATGGGAACCCGCTGGACAGCGCTGTGTACGTGCTGATCAGCGAACCGCCACGTTACAGCGAGTTGCGCCGACAGCAGAAGAACGGTGGCGCCAAAGTGGCGGAATCTGAGACCGCCATCGCAGTACCCGGCGATGAAGATGGCTACGAGGACTACGAGTTGGGTGAGGAGGGCGAGCCACCCGTGATCGAGGACGACGAGCTGGATACAGCGACCATTGCCAGACCTCGCACCCAGTCAGAAACCGTCAAGGAGGGTGAGCCGTCACCCTTCGACATCACCGGCAACGTCATCTACGACCCGCCGCATGTCTCGCCGCGCATCCGCGCCCAGGATGGCGTGCTGCTCGCCTGCCATCAACCGATGCAGCCGCTGGAGGAGAAGGACGTGCTGGAGATCGTGATCAGCCATGCGGCCCATGACGATATTCGCCGTCGGCTGGACCAGTACGGTGTCTTTGACAAACAGTTGTTCCCCGATCTCGACGGCATTGCCAAGTGGCTCAAGTATCGGGTGTTCGAGATCAACGGGATGACCTGACGGGAACCGCCATGACCCAGACCACCGAAAAGGCCTTCGAATCCTACGTGGCGCAGATGCTGCTGGCCAAGGGCTGGCAGCAAGGCGCCGTTAGTGGCTGGGACAAGGAACTGGCGCTCTTCCCGCAGGCGATCACTGATTTCATCGCCGAAACCCAGCCGCAGTTGTGGGAGGCGATGCGCGCTCAGCATGGGACACAGCTTGAGCCGATGCTGCTGGCGACGCTGGTGAAGGAGCTTGCCATCAAGGGCTCGCTGCATGTGCTGCGCCACGGCTTCAAGTTTTACGGCAAGACCTTTCGGCTGGCCTGGTTCAAGCCCGCCCATGGCCTCAACAAAGAGGTGTTGGCGCAATACCAAGCCAACCGCCTGACCGTGACCCGGCAGGTGCCTTGCCACCCGGGCGATCATTCGACGGTGGATCTGGTGTTCGCCGTCAATGGCCTGCCGGTGGCAACCTGCGAGCTGAAGAATCCCTGGACCGGGCAGAGCTGGCGCAACGCGGTGCGGCAGTACAAGGAGGACCGCAACCCGCGTGCGCCGTTGTTCGAGTTCAAGCAGCGGGCGCTGGTGCACTTTGCCGCCGATCCGGACGAAGTTCACATGACCACCCGGCTCGCCGGCGGCAAGACCTTCTTCCTGCCCTTCAATCGCGGCAGCCACCCCGGCGAGGTGCTGTGCGGCGCGGGCAATCCGCGGCACGCCTCCGGCTACCGCAGCGGCTATTTCTGGGAAGAAGTGCTGGAGCGGGAAAGCTTTCTCGACATCCTCGGCCACTTCGTCTTCGTCGAGAAGAAGGAAGAGAAGCTTGACGACGGCAAGGGCGGCATGCGCCTGGTGACCCGGGAGACGATGATCTTCCCCCGCTATCACCAGCTCGATGCCACCCGCAGGCTGATCGCTGCCGCCCGCGACGAGGGGCCGGGGCAGAACTACCTCATCCAGCATTCGGCGGGCAGCGGCAAGACCAACTCCATCTCCTGGCTGTCGCATCGACTCGCCAGCCTGCACGACGAGAGCGAGCACAAGGTCTTCGACTGCGTGATCGTGATCACCGACCGGCAGGTGCTCGACCGCCAGTTGCAAGACGCCATCTACCAGATCGAGCACGCCCAGGGGGTAGTCAAGGCGATCGACCAGGATTCGAAGCAACTGGCCGAAGCGCTGATAGACGGCACCAGGATCGTGGTCACCACGCTGCAGAAGTTTCCCTTCGTGCTGAGGGGGCTGCTCCACGCTGCAGGCGCTGAAAATGCTGACGAGCCGGACGAGGCGACCGAGAAGCAGGCAAAGGCCTGGGAAGCGCAGATCGGCAAGCGTCGCTACGCGGTGATCGTCGATGAAGCGCATTCATCCCAGACCGGCGAGACGGCGCGGGAGTTGAAGGCGATTCTCGGCACTGGCGCTGCCGACGGGGCAGGAGACGAAGCCGATCAGGAAGCCGACTGGGAGGACGGCCTTGCTACTGTGATGGCCTCGCGTGGCCGTCAGCCGAACCTGAGCTTCTTCGCCTATACCGCCACGCCCAAGGGCAAGACGCTGGAACTGTTCGGCCGCACCGGCCCCAGCGGCAAACCGGAGCCGTTTCACCTCTACAGCATGCGTCAGGCCATTGAGGAAGGGTTCATCCTGGACGTGCTGCAGAACTACACGACCTACAAGACCTACTTCAAGCTGGTCAAGGCAGTGGAGGAGGACCCCAATCTGCCGAAGAAGAAAGCAGCGCGGGCGCTCGCCAAGTTCCTGGTGATGCACCCGACCAACATCGGCCAGAAGATTGAGGTGATCGTCGAGCATTTCCGCAGCCATGTGCGCACTCACCTGGGCGGGCGTGCAAAGGCGATGGTGGTGACCAGTTCGCGCCTGCAGGCGGTGAAGTACATGGAGGCCTTCCAACGCTATATCGTGGAGAAGGGCTACGGCGACGTCCGCCCACTCGTGGCCTTCAGCGGTACGGTACGCGACCCGGAGTCCGGCCAGGAATACACGGAACCGGGCATGAACATCGATGTGGTCAGCGGCAAGCCGATCAGCGAGAAGCAACTGCCGGAGCGCTTCGCTTCACCGGACTACCAGGTGCTGCTGGTGGCCAACAAGTACCAGACCGGCTTCGACCAGCCGCTGTTGATGGCCATGTACGTGGACAAGCGGCTGGACGGCGTGCAGGCGGTGCAGACCCTGTCGCGCCTCAACCGCATGGTGCCGGGCAAGGAGACGCCCTTCGTGCTCGACTTCGTCAACGAGGCCGAGGACATCTACCGCGCCTTCAAGCCGTACTACGACGCCACCAGCCTGCAGGAAGGTTCCGACCCCGCTCAGCTCGAACAACTCAAGCACGAGCTCGACGCCTTTCAGGTCTACCACTGGAGCGAAGTGGAGGCCTTTGCCCACATCTTTTACCGGGCACCGGGAAAACAGAACCCGGCCGACCACGCCCATTTGCAGCGCCATCTGCAACCAGCGGTGGATCGCTACAAGGCGATGGAGGACGAGGAACGGCGCGGCGAATTTCGCGACAAGCTGAGCGGCTATGTGAAGGTGTACAGCTTCCTCAGCCAGATCATTCCCTATGGCGACGCGGACCTGGAGATGCTCTATAGCTATGGCCGCTTCTTGCTGCCGCTCCTGCCGTTGGCGCGCGATACCAGCGCCGTTAGGTTGGGCGATGAGGTCGGCCTACAGTACTACCGTCTTCAGCGGGTCTATTCTGGCGCCATTGAGCTGCGCGAGGGTGAAGCCGAGTACGGGGTCAAGAGCCCAACGGATATTGGCAGCGGCAGGGCCAAGGAGGACAAAGCCCCGCTGTCGGAAATCATCGAAGTGCTTAATGAGCGCTTCGGAACCAATTTTTCCGAGGAAGACCGGCTGTTCTTCGAGCAGATCAGGGAGAAGGCGACCAATAGCCCAGAGGTGGTTCGCCTCCGGCAGGCCAACCCCTTCGACAAGTTCCAGTTGGGCCTGCGCCAGATGCTGGAAGACTTGATGATTCAGCGTATGAGCGAGAACGACAAGATCGTTTCGCGCTACATGGATGACAAGGCGTTCGAAGATGCCGCATTTGCGGTGCTGTCCAAGGTTATATACGAGACGATCCCCGCTGAAGACGCGGTGGATTCTGTTCGCAATAGCTAACGAATCGAGTTCGCTCGACAGCTGTCATTCGAACGCAGGCTCTTGAACGGCTGCTTTGGCCGATGAGCCGACGTCCAACGATGACGAAGCGCATCGCATTGAAAACCGGTCACAAAACAGAAAAGGCCCAACTCCCCCAAGGAGTTGGGCCTTTCACCATCAGTCCAATGCGGCAGCAGTCTTCACCACCCACCGCATGCGAACCCTACCTCAACCGCAAGTCCCCACAGCCCCGCAGGCGGTGCAGAAGTCGCAGCCGTCCTTGCGGATCATGGAGTAGTTGCCGCATTCGGGGCACAGCGAGCCTTGCATGAGCTTGGGTTCGCTGTCGTCGCGCGGGGCTTCGAGCAGGCCCATTTCCTGGACCGGGTAGCCGCGCTCGTCGAGGACGCCGAGCATGGCGTAGCGGTGGATGATGAGCTGGCCGAGGTAGGCCACCGTCGAGGGGTAGTTCTGCTGCTTGCGCGAACCGGGCACGAAGGCCATGAAGTCGCCGAGCGGCTCGGGGTAGTTGAGCAGCTTGCGCAGTTTCATGCCGATCCAGGCCGGGTCCATGACGCGCATGTCGAGCGACAGGATGCGGCCGAGGCCGTCCAGGGCGCGCGGGTAGTTGCCCGACAGCCACATGGAGTAGGGGCGGGTGACGCCGTCGGGCAGGGTGATTTCCTTGATGCCGAGCACGAAGTCTTCGCCGGTGGCGGGGTTCTGGATGTCGACCGTCCAGGACAGCGTGCCGTCGGTGCCGGTTTTGGGCTCTTGCAGGCTGAACAGGGAGTCGAGCACCGGGGTGGGGCCTTCGACTTCAAGCGCACCGAGCTTTTCGCAGCGATAGCTCACTACCTGAGCGAAGGCGGCAACGGCGCCCGGCACCAGCTTTTTCTCGCCATGCGGGGGAAAGGCCATTTCGAAGGACTTCTCGCCGATGGTGCGCGAGAGGGTTTCGAGCTTGAGTTTGAGCCAGCCGCGGTCGTTGGTGCGCATGTCCATCGACAGCGTTTTGGCGACAGCACCGAGGCCGCGCGGTTGGTCGGCACCATTGACCCATACTTCGAACGGGAAGCTGCCCTTGCCGTTGTTTTCCATGTGGCCGACGAACAGACCGAACTCACCTTGCGGGGTGGACAGCATGTAGGTCCAGGCGGCGTTGCCGTCGGGCAGCTCGGGGCGACCCGGCCAGCGCAGGGACGACAGCACCGGGGCGGGCAGGCTCTTGATGGAGAGGCGCCGGTTGGCGTCGGTGATTTCGACGTCGTGCGGGGCTTTCTTTTCGCTGCTCGGGGTGACCGACAGGACGGAACCCAGCACCGAGTTGGGGCGATAGGTGGCCAGGCCTTTGAGGCCGGCTTTCCAGGCTTCGACATAGAGGTGTTCGAAGTCGGCGTAGGGGTAGTCGGCCGGCACGTTCACCGTCTTGGAGATGGAGGTGTCGATGTAGGGTGCGACCGCGGCGACCATGTCTTTGTGCGCTTTGGCGGAGATTTCCAGCGCGGTGACGAAGGCCTTGGGCAGCTTGTCGACATCGCCGCCGATGTGCTTGTACAGGCGCCATGCGTAGTCTTCGACGGCGTATTCCTTGAAGGTGCCGTCGGCCATCCGCTTGCGGCGGGTGTAGGTGTAGGAGAAGGGCGGCTCGATGCCGTTGGAGGCGTTGTCGGCAAAGGCGAGCGAAATGGTGCCGGTGGGGGCGATCGACAGCAGGTGCGAGTTGCGGATACCGTGCTTGCGGATCTCGTCCTTCACTTTGGTGGGCAGGCGCGAGGCGAAGTTGCCGCCCGACAGATACAGGTCGGCATTGAACAGCTTGAAGGCGCCGCGCTCCTTGGCCAGCTCGACCGAGGCCAGGTAGGCCTGATCGCGCATGAACTCGGAGATGCGGGTGGCCATGGCGCAGGCTTCGCGGGTGTCGTAGCGCAGGCCGAGCATGGCCAGGGTGTTGCCCAGACCGGTAAAGCCGAGACCAACGCGGCGCTTGGACTGGGCTTCTTCATGCTGCTGCTGGAGCGGCCAGTGGGTGGCTTCGAGCACGTTGTCGAGCATGCGGGTGGAGATGGCCACGACTTTGCCGAAGCCGTCGAAGTCGAACTCGGCCTTGTCAGTCAGTGCGTTGTTGACGAAGGGCGTGAGGTTGATCGAACCCAGGCAGCAGCAGCCGTAGGGCGGCAGCGGCTGTTCGGCGCAGGGGTTGGTGGCCTCGATGGTTTCGCAGTAGTACAGGTTGTTGTCGCGATTGATGCGGTCGAGGAACAGGATGCCCGGCTCGGCGTGGTCGTAGGTCGAGCGCATGACCTGTTCCCACAGCACGCGGGCGCGCACCTTGCGGTACACCCACTGGCCGTCTTCGCGCTGGTAGGCGCCGGCTTCCTTGATCTCTTCGGTCGGCTCGGCCTTGTGCGCCAGTTCCACGTCGCCGTCGGCTTCGACGGCTTTCATGAAGTCGTCGGTCACGCCGAGCGAGATGTTGAAGTTGGTCAGGTCGCCTTCATCCTTGGCGTGGATGAATTCTTCGATGTCCGGGTGGTCGCAGCGCAGCACGCCCATCTGGGCGCCGCGGCGGGCACCAGCGGACTCGACCGTCTCGCAGGAGCGGTCAAACACGCGCATGTAGGACACGGGGCCCGAGGCGTTGGACTGCGTGCCCTTCACCAGCGCGCCCTTGGGGCGAATGCTGGAGAAGTCGTAGCCCACACCGCCACCGCGGCGCATGGTTTCGGCAGCCTGGGCCAGCGCGGTGTAGATGCCGGGGCGGCCATCGACGGACTCGGTGACCGAGTCGCCCACCGGCTGCACGAAGCAGTTGATGAGTGTGGCTTGCAGGTTGGTGCCGGCGGCGGAGTTGATGCGCCCGGCCGGGATGAAGCCTTTTTCCTGGGCTTCGTAGAACTTGGCTTCCCAGTGGCCGCGTTTTTCTTCGGTCTCGATGCTGGCGAGCGCGCGGGCCACGCGGCGGCGAACCGCCTCGACGCTCTGCTCGTCGCCCTTGGCGTATTTTTCAATCAGCACTTCACCGGAAATCTCTTGCGCGATAAGCGTGGATGCGTCGGCGACGGCTTTTTTTGGTGTGGAGGTAGCCTTGCTCATGTTGTTGTCTCTTCCCTCAAAGCGTGTTCGTGTCACGGTTAAAACGGCGTTCAGAATAACCGGAAGTTTCCGTAAACGCAAAGAATAAAAAATTCAATAAAAACAGTGACTTGATGTTTTCTGTTGTGCGTTAAATCTTTTGTCACATACTACATGTAGTAGTCCATGCGGCGCGCTTGTGCAAGGCAAAATCAATAAAAATCAGGCGTTTGGCGGGATGCCTTGATGTCGGCGTACAGCTTTTTTCGTGTGTTTCAGCCGATATGTCGGTGCCTTGTCGGCGGGCATCACAAAAATGCCGAATGTGAGTTTGCGCGGCTCAAGAATCGGCGGCACGGGTCGTTAAGGTCCGCAGAGGGCGATTCGTGTGTTTGTCGTGAACGCGCCGTCGCTCATTTTTTTGTTCGTCACAGACCGATCAATAAGAATGGCTCCTGAAGAACTGACAAAGGACGAAGCGGTTTCATACGTCAATGCCGACGCACTCAGCATTGGTCTATTTGTGTTTGTCGATTTGCCATGGTTCCGACACCCTTTTGCGTTTGATCGATTCAAGATCAAGACCGAAGGGCAGATCGCGCAGTTGCGTGAGCTGGGTGTCGAGCGGTTCCGGTTTGATCCCGCGCGCAGCGATGTGCCCGCGCCGGCATCGAGTGCTTCGTCCGATTCCATGCCACCGGCTGTTGCCGATGTCCCGGACGCGTCGGTACCGGACCCAGACGAAGCCGCCCGTCAGCGACGCCGCGAGCGACACGCCGCACGGCGGATGCGCATGGCTCGTGTTGATCGCGCATTTCTACAGACGGGCCGGACGGTACGCGAGGCCAACCGGAATCTGATTGCCCGACCCGCAGAGAGCCTGGCGGCGCTGAACGAAGTGTTTGGCGAGATGGCGTCGACACTGCTGGCCGCGCCGGAAATCACCATTCATGCCATGGCGGATCGCATTGGCGGCGAAGAAACCTATAGCCACGAATTGAACACCGCGGTCATGAGTCTGTTGCTGGCGCGTCAGCTCGACGTGCCGGGTGAGCAAATGCAGCTGCTTGGCCTTGGCGCCATGTTGCACGATATTGGCTTGGCGGAGATTCCGGATCGTGTGGCCAAAAAGCGCGATGCACTGACCCATGCGGAAGTCGAGTTGCGCAAGCTGCACTGCGAATACGGGGTCAAACGCGGCCACCAGATCGGCCTTCCGCCCGCGGTGCTGGCGGTGATTGGGCAACACCACGAGGCGTGGGACGGCAGTGGCTATCCCAAAGGCGTGAGCGCGGATCGTATTCACCCGCTGGCGCGCATGGTGGCCTTGGTCAACGAGTACGACGACCTGTGCAATCCGGCTGACGTCCAGCGTGTTTTGACGCCCTACGAGGCCTTGTCCATTCTGTTCACTCAGCGGCGTGGCCGTTTTGAGGGGCGCGTGCTGCAAGCACTCGTACGGCAGCTCGGGGTGTATCCGCCGGGCACGGTCGTTGCGCTGTCAGATGACCGCCTCGGCATGGTGGTGTCAGTCAATTCAAAAGCGCCTTTGCGCCCGGGGGTGATGCTGTATCAACCCGACATGCCCAAGGACGAGGCGGGTTTGCTGAATTTGTCGCAAGTGCCCGAGATCAACATTGCCAAGGCGATGCGCCCCGGCGATCTGCCACGGGCGGTGCACGACTACCTCAGCCCGCGAACCCGAATTGCCTATTTCTTTGATACGGAAGTCGATATCGACGCGGATAGCACGAGCCTTCAGGAGGTCGCATGAATCGATCTGATGCCGACCTGATGCTCAGCGCCAGTTCGGATATGTTGTTGGTGATCAACGCGCAAACCCTGACGGTAAGAAGCGCCAATCGTGCCGCAGCGGCGCGTCTTGGTTACTCGGTGAAGGCGCTGGCCGGCACACCGATCATTGCGCTGGCCCGAGGGTTGGCGGATGTATGTTTCTGGAACGAGGTGCAGGCCGGTGGCGCCGGCAAACTGACCGATGCCGAAGGCCTGTATCAATGTGCTGACGGAAGTTCATTGGCTGTGGTGCAGAGCATCGCGCGCGCCGAGGACGCATTGGTTGTCCGGGCCCGTGAGGTCGATGCCGCACCGAACATCGATGCGCCCTTCGGCGACTCAAACGCTCAGCTGCGGGCAATTCTCGAGGCGAGCGCTGACGGCATTCTGATGCTTGACCGAGCCGGTGGCGTCGTCGGCATGAATCAGCGGCTGGCGCGCTTGTGGCCGATTTCCGAGCAGTTGCTGCACGAACAGGATGACGCCGCCCTGCTCAAAGCCATGTGCGCTGCCATGAAAGACGACGGCTTGCGCCTCGGCGGACGCTTCGGTCAGTGCGATTCGTCGGACGAGACCTTCGATGTGTTCACGCTTAAGGATGGCCGCAGCTTTGAATGCGTTTCGCGTCCGGCGCGTCATCGCCATCAGGTGATTGGTCGCGTGTTCTGCTTTTCCGACGCCACCTCTCGTCAACGGGCGGCGAGCGAACTGGTGCTGGCGCGGGATGCGGCCGAGGCGGCCAATCGCGCCAAGAGCGAATTTCTGGCGATGATGTCGCATGAAATCCGGACCCCGATGAACGGCATCATTGGCATGGCCAGCTTGCTCGAAGCGACAACGCTCGACGCCGAGCAGCGCACCTGCGTCGATACCGTGCGCAGCAGTGGCGAGGCCTTGCTGGCGATCATCGATGACATTCTGGATTACGCCAAGATCGACGCACGCAAGCTGACCCTCACCGAAGCTCCGTTCTCGGTGCGCGACATGTTCGAGGTGCTGGGTCGGCTGTTTGCCAGCCAGGAGCGTGATGCCGGGGTGGTATTTGAGTACTCGGTGAGCGATGAGGTGCCCAGACGGCTGGTCGGAGATCTCGGGCGTTTGCGCCAGATTCTGATCAACCTGATTGGCAACGCCTTCAAGTTCACCCCGACCGGCAAGATCTCGGTGACTGCGGGCCGCGCCCCGTCAATGCTCGGCGATCACGTCGGGACTTTCCGTCTGGCGGTAGACGTGAGCGACACCGGCATCGGTATCGCACCCAGCGATCAGCGTCTGATCTTTACGCCGTTCTCACAGGTCGACATGTCCTCAACCCGGCCGCAGGGCGGCACCGGACTCGGACTGCCCATTTGTCGCATGCTGTGCGAGTTGATGAACGGTCAGATCGAAGTGGATAGTGTGGTCGGCAAGGGGGCCCGTTTTTCCTTCAGCGTCTGCCTCAAACAAGAAGCACCTGTGTCTGATTGACCCTTGAGTGCCCGGTTTTGCGCGGGGTCAACGAATGTCATGGCGCTGGGGTGCACCATGAAGTCTACGATGTCGCGAGGATTTTTTTATGGCCTTGGGAGCGTGGGCTCAGCGCGTCGACGAAACGCTGACGCGATTCGGCAGACGACCTGAGTACCTCCTGCAGATGCTGATCGCACTGCAGGAACATGAAAACTGGTTGCCACCGGAGGCGCTCACCGCCCTGGCCGCGGCCCTGGATCTGCCGCGCGCCCGCGTGGAGGGGGTTGTCGGCTTTTACAGCTTTCTGCATGCCGAGCCCGTCGGACAGTACCGTTTGCTGTTCTCCGACAACATCATCGATCGCATGTGCGGCAGCGAAGCCTTGATGGCGCGGCTGTGCCATAGCCTGTGGCTGGCGCCGGGGCAGGTGTCCGAAGACGGATTGGCCAGTGTCGATGTCACCTCGTGCACCGGCCTGGGCGATCAGGGGCCGGCGATGCTGGTCAATGGCCGCGCGATCGCCGCACTGAACGAAGACCGCATCGACATCATTTGCGAGCTCATCCGTCAGAAGCTTGCCCTCGACGCCTGGCCCGTCGAGCTGTTCCAGTTCGAAAACACAATTCAGCAGCGCGATGCGTTGCTGTCCTGTACGGCACTGCCGGGCGATGCCTTGCGGGCGGCTATCGCGATGGGGCGTGACGCGTGGTTGAGTCAGATGCAGGCCTCGCGTTTGCGCGGGCGCGGTGGGGCGGGCTTTACGACGGCGGTCAAATGGCTGGCCTGCCGCGACGCGCCCACGGTGGAAAAGATCGTGGTGTGCAACGCCGATGAAGGCGAGCCCGGCACCTTCAAGGATCGTGTGTTGCTTGATGCGCATGCCGATCTCGTGTTCGAAGGCATGACGCTGGCGGCGTGGGCCGTGGGCGCGCGGCGCGGCTTTCTGTACTTGCGTGGCGAATATCTCAATCTGCGCCCGGCGCTTGAAGCCACACTCGCCCGGCGACGTGCTGAGGGTTGGCTGGGTGCGTCAATTGGCGGCGTGGCCGGATTCGACTTCGATATCGAAATTCACCTCGGCGCGGGCGCCTATGTCTGCGGCGAAGAAACCGCCTTGCTCGAATCGCTCGAAGGCAAGCGCGGCACGCCGCGCATCCGCCCGCCGTTCCCGGTCACGCACGGCTATCTTGGCCTGCCGACCGTGGTGAACAACGTCGAGACGCTGGCCAAATGCTGCCTGATCGCGCTGCACGGCGGTGCCGCGTTTGCGGCCACCGGCACGGCGCAATCGGCGGGCACCAAGCTGCTGTCGGTGTCGGGCGATTGCGCGCGGCCGGGCATCTACGAATTCCCCTTTGGCGTGACGGTGCGTCAGGTGCTCGACGCCTGTGGCGCGAGCGATACGCTGGCGGTGCAGGTGGGTGGCGCGGCTGGCATCACCTTGGCACCCTACGAGTTCGGTCGCCGTGTGGCCTTTGAAGATGTACCCACCGCCGGTGCCTTCATGGTATTCAACGACACCCGCGACATGTTCGAGGTGGCGCACAACTTCGTGCGCTTCTTTGCGCATGAGTCCTGTGGCTTCTGTACGCCGTGCCGGGTGGGCACGTCCTTGCTCGCGGGCACGCTGGACAAGCTCGCCGAGGGCAAGGGCAGCCCGGCCGACCTGCTCGAAATCGAAGACCTCGACCGCTTGCTCAAGCAGGCCAGCCACTGCGGCCTGGGCAGCGCGGCGCCCAATCCGGTGATCGACGGCCTGCAGAAGTTTCGGCCGGCGTATGAGCGCCATCTGATGCATGCTGACTTTTCGCCCGCGTTTGATCTCGATGGTGCGCTGCGCCGTGCGCGGCAGATTACTGGTCGCGATGACGCCGGCGCGCATTTGCCGCAACAACCGGAGGCGAGCCGATGAGCCGGTCGACCTTTCTGCTGGACGGCCAGAGCGTGCCTTTCGACGACGGCCAGATGATTCTCGAAGCCGCACGGGCGGCGGGGCGCTACATCCCGCACCTGTGCTGGCACCCGGACTTTCCGCCGCATGGCAGCTGCAAGCTGTGCGTGGTCAAGGTGGCCGGCCGGCATGTGTCGGCCTGTGCCACGCCAGCGCGCGCCGGGGCGGAAGTTGAAAGCGATACGCCGGAAATCAACACCGAGCGGCGCACCTTGCTGCAGATGCTGTTTGTCGAAGGCAATCATTTCTGCCCGGCCTGCGAAAAGAGCGGCGACTGCCAGCTCCAGGCTATGGCCTACGATCTGGAAATGACCACGCCGCGGTTTCGTCATTTCTTTCCGGATCGGCCGGTCGACGCCTCGCACCCGGAGGTCTTGCTCGACTTCAATCGCTGCATCTATTGCGAGCTGTGCGTGCGCGCCTCGCGCGAGCAGGACGGCAAAGCGGTGTTTGCGCTGACCGGACGGGGGATCAACAAGAAGCTCGCGGTCAATGCCGAATCCGGGCGCCTGGCCGATACCGACTTTGCGGCCGACGACAAGGCCGCCCGCATCTGCCCGGTGGGCGTCATTCTCAAGAAGCGGGTGGGGTTTGCCGTGCCGATCGGCGAACGCACCTATGATCGCGCGCCGCTGCACGAGGTGGCTTTGCCGAAGTCGGAGGGCGACACATGAGCGCGCTCGCCCGGCCGCCCGAAAGGCGCGCGAACCTCCCCTGGGGAGGATGTCGCGTCAGCGGAAGGAGGCCTGTCCTGTGAGTCCCTCGCGCAAGCTCCGTGTGGCCACGGTGTCGCTGGCCGGCTGCTTCGGCTGTCACATGTCGCTGCTGGATATCGACGAGCATGTGTTCGCGCTGCTCGACAAGGTCGAGCTCGACCGCTCGCCGCTCACCGATCTCAAGACCTGCGGCCCCTGTGATATCGGTCTGGTCGAAGGCGGGGTGTGCAACTCGGAGAATGTGCACGTGCTGCGCGAGTTCCGGGCGCAGTGCAAAACCCTGGTCGCCATGGGCGCTTGCGCGATCAATGGCGGCCTGCCAGCGCAGCGCAACCACCTGGATGTCGGTCAGTGTTTGAGTGCGGTGTTTCAGTCCCGCCCCGGTATGGACACCGCCGAGGTGCCCGATGATCCCGAGTTGCCGCTGCCGCTGGACAAGGTGCATCCGATTCACGAGGTGGTGCGGGTCGATTACTTTCTGCCCGGCTGCCCGCCTTCGGGGGAAGCCATCTGGCAGTTCATCTCCGATCTGCTGGCCGGACGCACCCCGCGGGTGAGCTATCCGCTGCTGCATTTTGATTGAGAATGCCGATGTCGTCTGATCTCGAAACCGCTGCCAATCGCGACATTCTGCGCCGGGTCGCCATTGATCCCATCTCTCGGGTCGAAGGCCACGGTAAGGTCACACTATTGCTCGATGAGGCCGGCAAGGTGCACGAAGCGCGGCTGCATATTGTCGAATTCCGTGGTTTTGAAGCCTTCATCGAAGGCCGGCCGTACTGGGAGATTCCGGTCATCGTGCAGCGCCTGTGCGGCATCTGTCCGGTCAGCCATCATCTGGCGGCTGCCAAGGCGCTCGACTACGTGGTCGGCGCCGTGCCGGTGACGGCCACCGCCGACAAGATGCGCCGGCTGATGCATTACGGTCAGATCCTGCAAAGCCATGCGCTGCATTTTTTTCATCTGGCCTCGCCCGATCTGTTGTTCGGTTTCGATGCTCCGGTCGCTCAGCGCAATATCGCCGGCGTGATCGCCGCGCATCCCGACATCGCCCGCCAGGGCGTGGGCTTGCGTCGTTTCGGCCAGCAGGTGATCGCGGCGACGGCGGGCAAACGCATTCACGGCACGGCGGCGGTGCCGGGCGGCATCAATCGGCATCTGTCCGCGACCGATCGCGACGCGCTAACGGCCGAGGCCGACACCATGGTGGCGTGGTCGCAAGCCGCCGTGGCCTTGGTTCGCCGTCTGCATGAGGCCGATCCGGCGCTGTATGACCGCTTTGGCTGCGTGCCCTCGTCGCTGATGAGTCTGGTGCGGGCCGATGGCGCGATGGAGCTTTACGACGGGCAGTTGCGCCTGCGCAGCGCCGATGGCGAGATCTTGCGCGACGCGGTGCCGAGCCACGACTACATGGACTTCATCACCGAAGCGGTCAAGCCGTGGAGCTACATGAAGTTTCCGTATGTGACTGATCTCGGGCCTGAAGCGGGCTGGTACAAGGTGGGCCCGCTGGCGCGGGTGCAGAATTGCGATTTCATCCCGACACCGCTGGCCGAAGCCGAGCGACGGGCCTTCCGCGCCTACAGCGGCGGCGCGATCCAGCATGCGTCGCTGGCCTACCACTGGGCGCGCATGATCGAAATGCTGCATGCGGCGGAGGTGATCCGCGACTTGCTGCCCGACCCGGATCTGACCGGTGGCGAGCGCATGGCGGCGGGGCCGCGAGCGGCCTCGGGTGTGGGCGTGATCGAAGCGCCGCGGGGCACCTTGATTCATCACTACTGGGTTGGCGACGACGACCTGGTGCGCTGGTGCAATCTGATCGTCTCGACCACCCACAACAACGAAGCGATGAACCGCACGGTGCGCGAAGTGGCGCGGCGCGAGCTCAGCGGCCAGACACTCACCGAAGGCTTGCTCAACCACATCGAAGTGGCGATCCGGGCCTACGACCCCTGCCTGTCTTGCGCAACCCATGCGCTCGGCAAGATGCCGCTGGAGGTTCGCCTGCTTGATGCCGATGGCGCCTGCGTGGACCAGAAGGTGCGAAACGGGTGAGTCGGATCGTGGTGCTCGCCGCCGGTAACGATGCCCGCGGTGATGACGGCATCGGGCCGTCTCTGGCGGCGCGCCTGAGCGCGCTCGAACTCCCCGGTGTGACGGTGATTGATGCCTTTCAGTTTCAGGTTGAAAACGCGTTGGATCTGGATGGCGCCGACGCTGTGCTGTTCATCGACGCACACCTCAGTCAGATCGAAGATGTGATGCTCGCACCCGTTGCGCCCGCGGCGGCGGTGGCGGTGCAGTCACATGCCTTGTCGCCGGCCGAAGTGCTGCGCGTGCGCGAGCAGATTGGCGCGGCGCTGCCGCCAAGCTGGCTGCTGAGTGTGCGGGGAGAGGACTTCAGCCTGGGCGCTGCGCTCAGTGCGGCAGGGGCGCAACGGCTTGAGGTAGCGTGGCGTGCTCTGCGCGGCTGGCTGGCCGAGCGGCTTGGTGGCGTGAATTAGTGGCGTGAATTAGTGCCGTGAAAAGAACAGTGCGGTGACCGCGGCGAGATTGAGCTCGGCCTCTTCGCGGATTTCGCCCATCAGGTTGGGCGCCAGGTCGAGGTGGGTCCAGATGGCGGAGTCGACGCGGGTGGCGGCGTCTTCGCTCGACAATCCGCGCCGGTCGGCGTCGGCGACGCGGTTGGCCAGCGACAGAATGGCGGCTTCAAAATTGTGGGCGCCTGCGGTACAGGGCGTGTGCTGACCGCCCACCGCCGAGGCAAAGCCCAGCGGCAGTTGCCAGCTGTCGAGCAGCGCGCAGCCGACTTCGGCGTAATCGGCACCGATCAGGCGGCGTTCGATGGTGTGCAGCGGCTGCTCGGTGGCATCGGCCTCGTTTTGCGCGCGTTCGGCCAGCTCCGGTACGGTGAGATACATCACCAGATGACCCATGTCGGCCAGCAGGCCGATGACGAACATGCGCTCGGCGTCAAGCAGCGAGCAGTGGCGGCCAATCACCCGCGCCGCCAGACCACGCAAAACACTGAGCCGCCAGAACAGCCGCATGTTCATGCGTTCGGCGTGGACGCCGTCGAAGGCTTCGCTGACCGCTGTGGCGAGCACCAGATCATGGACCTGTTGCATGCCGAGTAACTGGACGGCGCGCATGACGCTGTCGATCTGACCCGAAAAGCCGTACAGCGAACTGTTGACGACTTGCAGGATGCGCCCGGTGATCACCCCGTCGTGAGTGACCAGACGCGCGACCTCGTTGAGCGAGCCCTCGGGCGATTCGAGTTCGGCGCGAATACGGTGATAGACCGCCGGCAAACTCTTGAGGCGATCCACCGAAGCGACGATTTCCAGGGCACTGTGCATGAGGCGTCTTGTGAGGCAGGTCTTGCCTATTCTATCGGTTCGCGGCGAGGCGATCTTTAGGCGTCACCGCGCTTTCGCTTGAAAACAATGGGCTCGGTGCGTGGCACCTCAGGCTGAAGCGTGGCATGTTCGATCCCGAATTGCGAGGCCAAGGCGGTTTGCAGGCGGGGCAGGACGGCAGGCCAGTCGGTGAGCGAGGTGATCACCACATGCGCTGAAAGCGCGACCCGGCCGGCGCCCAGGCTCCAGATATGCAGGTCATGCACCGACACAATGCCATCGACCGCCGCCATGCTTCGCCCCACCTCGGGCAGCGAGAGCGACTCGGGCACGCCTTCGAGCAGGGTGGTGAACACCTGTCGCAGCAGGCTCAGCGTGGAGGCGAGGATCAGCCCGCAGATCAGCACCGACAGGAGCGGATCGATCGGCATCCAGCCGGTGAATTGAATGATGAGGCCGGCGGCCAGTGCGGCGACCGAGCCGAGCAGGTCGCCCATCACATGCAAAAGCGCCGCACGGGTGTTCAGGTCGTTACCGCCGCGGCTGAGCAGCCAGGCCGCGGCGATGTTGATGATCAGGCCGATCAGTGCGACAACGGTGACGGTGCCGCCGGCCACCGTTTGCGGGGTCAGCAGGCGCTCTACCGCATGCCAGACGATGGCCGCCACGACGGCAATCATCAGCAGGCCATTGATCAGCGCCGCCAGCGCTTCCATGCGCCCCAGGCCGTAGCTCAGGCGCTGGCTGGGCGGGCGTTGTGCCAGACGTGCGGCGACGGCCGCCAGGCCCAACGCGAAGCTGTCGGTCAGCATGTGGCCGGCGTCGCCCAGCAGCGCGAGTGAGCTCGCCCACCAGCCGGCAAGTGCTTCGACAAACGAGAAGCCGAGCGTCAGCCCGAGCGCGAGCAGCAGGGCCGCGCTGCTGGCGGCCTGGCCGTGATGGTGCCCGTGAGTGTGGCCGTGGCCGTGATCGTGCATGGTCGGAGGCGATTGGCCGAAAAAGGCGCGTGTGTGTTGGATCGATGGATTGTCGGGGATTCGCCCGCTGTCGACAAGCCGACGCGGCGACGGTAAGGATTACGTGTCGCCGCGGGAGAGCGGAATGATCTCGACGCCCGAGAGCTTTTCAAGCGGCACACCGGTTTTGAGGGTGAGTTGCTGACCGTGTTGCTGAAGGGTGATGCGGGTGCCCGGCGGGACTTCTCCGATCGGCGCCAGCAGCCCCGGTCGGGCGCCCAGGGACGGCATTTTGGGCAGCAGGAGCACCGGCACATGCGGGCGCAGCTGGAGCCCGCTGGCGGGCAGGATGACATGCGTGGAGATGCTGGAAGCGGAGAGGATTTCGAGCCCGATGTCGAATTCGTTTTCCTTGCGGCTGACCATGCGGCGGGTAACGCCGATCAGCACCGACGCGCGTTCATGGGGGCGTAGCGCAATGATTTCGCCGACCTGCACGTATTGCGCCTGGCCGCGCAGATAGCGCAAGCCGAAGCCGCCGGGGCTCTCGTCGAGAATGCCCCATTCGCTGGTTCGGTCTGCCAGATTGGCGAGCGCGCCGGAAAGCTGCGGCTCACCGCTACGGCGGTGCAGTGCCGTGCCGGCGACGAAGGGGCGAATGGCGGCAAAGCCGGCGACCAGATCCGCCCGTGGCAGAAATCGGGTTCGACCATGGCTGCGCGAGCGCGGGTTGGCCCAGTGGTCGTGCAGCGTTTCGAGCATGGCCACATAGCGCTGCTGACGCGCTGCGATTGGCAGGCCGAGTCGCGCGGGCACGACGCCCAGGCGCAGGCCGTCGATCTGGCCTTGCAGTTTGGCGAGCATTTCACGGCAGTCGAGCAGGCATTGGGTGCGCTGCAGCGGCGCCCGGTAGCGGGTCAAGGCGATCGGTGGATGGGTGCCGTCGGTGAGCACATACAGCCCTTGCGCCTGCGCCTGCAGCGCTTCGGCGTCGTCGCCGGCGAGCATGAAACGCGTATGGCGCACATGGCGCTGCAAGTAGAAGCGCACACGGTCGAGATCGCCCAGCGCGATGGCGGTCGGATCGGCCGCCGACAGCAGGATCGCTTGAGCGTAGTGATCGGCAGTGGACAGCGCGAGGCCACCGGTGTTGGGGCGTTCATTGGCGAAGCCGTGCTGTAGGGCGAGCTTGTGGAAGGCGTACAGGTGCCGCCAACTTGAGGAGTTACCGATGGCGTAGGCGCGGTGCGTGAGCGAGAGCCGGTGCGCGGCCAGCAGTGTGCCGCGCTCGATGGCGATGCGCAGTGGCCGGGTGACGGTAAATCGAATCCAGCGCCTGGATAGCTGTTCCGCGAGATCGAGATACGCCTGTGCCAGCAGCTTGAGGACGCCCAGCGTAGCGATGAGCGGGTTGTGGATGCGCCGCGACAGGGGCAGCGACGCCATGTTCAGCTGCGCTTCGATTTCACTGCTCAGGCGCAAGGCGGCGTCGTCGACCAGTTCAAGCATCTTGAGCCGGACGCGGACCTTGGTGTCGGCGTCGAGCAGGGCCTTGAGCCGCGTGCCGAGCATGCGCGCGCGTGTCAGGGGCAGGCGCGGCGGCAACTGACCGATCCAGTGCTCAAGCTCGGCCAGCGGGTCGGCATGGGCCGGCCCGCCATTGCGTGGCGGGGTCATCCACACACGGCCGTTCCATCGCAGGAAAGGGGGTATTTGCATCAGAAGGGCGTCAGCGGCAAGCTGGGCGGGTAGGGTATCTTGATTTCGATGAGCCGTGATTCTGTCATGGCCGCTGTGGGAAAAACGTGATGCGCGTCATTAGTTGGAACATCCAGTGGGGGCGGGGCGCTGATGGGGTGGTGAATCTGTCACGAATCATCGACATAATCGGTGCGCTTGGCCCGGCCGACGTCATTTGTTTGCAGGAGGTCGCGACAGGCTTCGATGGCTTGCCTGGCGGCACGGGAGAGGACGGGCTGTCGGTTTTGTCGACTGCGTTTGACGAGTACGTCGCCATTCATGGACCGGCAGTCGATATGCCACGGGGCGATGGGCGGCGCCGCACGTTTGGCAATCTGTTGCTGTCTCGCTTGCCGGTGGCGGCGGTGTATCGTCATCTGCTCCCGTCTCCACCCGAGCGCGGTGTGATGAGTATGTCGCGTGGCTGTATCGAAGCGGTGGTGATGAGCGCTCAGGGTGTGCCTGTCCGGGTGTTGACCACGCACCTTGAGTACTACGCCCCGGGCCAGCGTCTGGCGCAGGCGCGGTGGTTGCACGCGCGTCAGGCGGTGGTCGCAAGGCTTGCCGGTTTTCCGCCACTCGAACGTGAAAAGGCCGGGCCTTTTGCGCGCCCCGAGATGCCGGTGGCGGCGGTGTTGTGTGGGGATTTCAATTGTGAGCCAGATACACTCGACTGGCAGGCGATTGTCGATGTGCGCGATAGCGAATCACCTTGGTGCGACGCGTGGCGGCTTCGGCATGGCGATACCCCGCATCCGCCCAGCGTGGGCTTGCACGGGGCCGACTGGCCGGATCGGCCGTATTGCTGCGACTACATGTTCGTGTCGCGACCGCTGGCCGCGGCGGTGAGCGACGTGTTTTACGACGCGGTCACCGACGCTTCGGATCACCAGCCGGTAGTGATCGATCTGGATCTGTCACTGCTCGTTTAGGGGTTCGATCAGATCGCGATAGGCGTGCCACGTGGCGTGGCCGACTACCGGCATCAAGACCGCCAGACCGAGGTGGAAGGTCATGAAACCAATCAAGGTGGCGCTGACGATGGCGAGCGCCCACATGATCATTGCGGCCGGGTTTCGCGCGAGCGCACCGACGCTCGCGAGCATCGCGGAGATGGCGTCCTGGTCGCGGTCCAGCATCAACGGAATCGAGACCACGCTGACCGCGAAGGTGAGGGTGGCGAAAATCATGCCGACGGCGAAGTAAACCATCAGGAATTCGATGTTTTCCAGGCTGATCAGCTGCTGCAGGAAGCCAGTCAGGTTGGGCATTTCGTTGGTGTAGAAGAGCGCAAAGATGACCAGCGAGGCGCGCGCCCAGACCAGGAACAGCACACCAAGGACGACGGCGAAAATGCCGATGTTGCCGGCATTGCGTCGCCACACCATCATGGTGGGCATGAGTGAGCAGGTCTCGCCTTTTTCGCGGCGGCGGCTGATTTCGTACAGGCCCATGGACAGGAAGGGGCCGAGAAGGAGGAAGCCGGAGGTCAGGCCGGAGGTGTACTCATAGGCATGCTCGAAAACAAAGGTGATCAGCAAGCCCATGGCCGCGAAGCAGAATCCGTAGAACAGACTCGGGATCGGGCAGGAGACGAGGTCGTTCCAGCCTTTTGCGAACCAACGGATCGGCGAGCCCGCCTTGACGTCGCGAATGCCTGGAAAGGGAGGATGCCCCGAGTCTTCTTTTTTTTCGTCCGGCTGCTGCATGTTGTCTCCTGTTGAGGGTTTTTGGTGTGGCAGCAAAAACGAGGGTGAGGCCCGCAAAAAGCCGCGGCGCCCCGGTCACGGATTGTTTTTATGGTGTGACGATAAACCCTCGTAGTGCGTCGAGAAATGCATCGGGTGCTTCTGCCATCATGGCGTGACCGGCGTTCGGCAGGATGATGATATGCGCACCGTCGGGTACCTTGGCAAGTGCGGCCTGCAAAGCGCGCGCCGCCTTGGGCGGTGTCATCTGGTCGCGTTCGCCGCAGATCAGCCGGGTTGGCGCATTAATGTGAGCAGCATCGGCCTCGCCGGCGGTGTAGGCGTTGCAGGCGGACATGTCGGTATGAAGCACGCCGGGCGCGCTACGCTCCATCAGCCGACGGTTGACGCCGGTCAGCACCATGCCGGGTTGAGCGCTGGCGCCGAGGTGATGATCCGGCGTATAGGACCACTGGTTGATCATGGCGTGGGCCTTGTCGCGCGCGTCGAGTGTGGCGCTGAGCAAGGGCGCGGCGACGGGCATTGGGGCGACACTGCCGACCAGCACCAGTTTGGCGACCCGGTCGGGATGCTGGGCTGCGGCGCGGAGTGCGACGAGCGAACCCATGCTGTGGCCGATGAGGATGACGGGGCCGTCGGTCTGCGATGCGATCCAGCCCATCAGCCAGTCGGCGATGGCCTCGATGCTGGCGATGGGTTTGCCTTGCGAGCGGCCGTGGCCGGGCAGATCGGGGGCCAGCACATTGAAGCCGTGATACGCGAAGTGGCGGGCCGGCATGTTCCACACGCTGTGGTCGTGCCCGGCGCCGTGGACGAATACCAGCGTGGGCTGGCCGGCCACCGCGGGACGGCCGCCGGTGTAGGCATAGATGGGGTTCTCAAGGTGGGCGGACATCAGCGGCCCTCCACTTTGGCGGCTGCGCGCAGGCCGCGCTCAAGGTCTTCGAGAAGATCGGCGATGTCTTCGACACCGACCGACAGGCGGATCGTGCCTTCGCCAATGCCCGCAGCGGCGAGGTCGTCGGCCGACATGCGGAAATGCGTTGTGCTGGCCGGGTGGATGACCAGCGATTTGGCGTCGCCCACGTTGGCCAGGTGCGAGAACACACGCAAGGCGTTGATGAATGCCTTGCCTGCGTCGCGGCTGCCTTTGAGCTCGAAGCTGAACACCGCGCCCGCGCCTTTGGGCAGCAGGCGCTTGGCGAGTGCGTGATCGGGGTGGTCTTCCAGGCCGGGGTAGCCCACACGCGCGACCATGGGGTGTTGCGCCAGGTGGGTGGCGAGGGCTTCGGCGTTGGCCACATGGGCGCGCATGCGCAAGGGCAGGGTTTCGATGCCTTGCAGGATCTGGAAGGCGTTCATCGGCGACAGGCAGGCGCCAAAGTCACGCAGGCCTTCGCGGCGGGCGCGCAGCAAAAAGGCGGCAATGGGCGACTCTTCGGCGAATACCATGCCGTGGAAACCCTCATAGGCTTCGGTCAGCGTGGGGAATCGACCACTGGCGTCCCAATCGAATCGGCCGCCATCGACCAGCAGCCCGCCCACCGCGACGCCATGGCCGCCGAGAAACTTGGTGGCCGAATGCACCACCAGATCGGCACCCAGCTCGATCGGTTGCTGCAAACAGGGGGTGACCAGCGTGGCGTCCACCAGCAGTGGCAGCCCATGTTCATGGCCGATGGCCGAGACGGTCGGGATGTCCAGCACGTCCAGGCCCGGGTTGCCCAGTGATTCGCCAAACAGCAGCGCGGTGTTGGGGCGGATGGCGGCGCGCCAGGCGTCCGGATCGCGCGGATCGACGAAGCTGGTTTCGATACCGAAACGCGGCAGCGTGTAGGCCAGCAGGTTGTGCGAGCCACCATACAAGGCCCGCGAGGCAACGATATGGCCGCCTGCGCCGGTCAGTGTGCAGATGGCCAGATGCAACGCGGCCTGGCCGCTGGCGGTGGCAATGGCGCCAATGCCACCTTCGAGCGCGGCGATGCGCTCTTCGAGCACCGCGCAGGTCGGATTCGAGATGCGCGAATAGACATGGCCGGGGCGTTCAAGATTGAAGCGCGCCGCGGCCTGTTCGGCATCGGCAAAGACGTAGCTGGTGGTGAAGTGGATCGGGACAGCGCGGGCGCCATGATCGGCGTCGGGGCTCTGGCCGGCGTGCAGGCTGAGCGTGGCGGGGGCATAGAGGGGGCGATAGGTCATAGGGGGGTGTGGTCAGCGCTCAGGCGAGTTCGGGCGGATCGATCATTCGCTCGATGTAGGCGATACGGTCTTTGAGGGCGAGTTTGCGTTTTTTAAGACGCGGCAGCATCAGACCGTCGTCGGGCGGAGAGTTCGACAGGGCCGCGATGGCCGTGTCGAGGTCGCGGTGCTCGGCCTTGAGCTGGGCCAGGGTGTCGACCCAGTTGGCTGAATCTTCGAAGTCGTCAAGCATTGGTTGGGTAAGGTCTCAAGCTCGCGCCAATGGCGCCGTGAACTGTATTCAAGCGGCCTATGTTATGCGTCGTCGCAGTGCAATGACAACATGGGTGCTTGTCTTGGTGCGTGATCGCCCCCATCTGGGTGTCAGGAAGGCTTCCCGAGCGGAGCCACAGCGTAAGGAGTCTCATCATGAATGTCGTGTGTAACAACTCGGTGTTGTATGTGATGGATTTTCCCGGCTTTGACGCCATCGAGGTGATCGACAAGCGTCTTGGGCGCGGCACCATCATCCGTGACGCGGCAGCGCGTCGTTTTCGCGAAGAGCTGGCCGAGCTGGCGGCGTCGGAAGAAATGGCCGATTTCGATGATCTGATCGATCACTATCAGAGCCTGCTCAATCAGCCGGCGATCTATCACTGAATGCGTCGGCTTGCCGCGGGACAGGTGCTGGCCTACCATCCGGCACTTGTTGTCAGCGATCCGTTCGGATCATCGGTAGCCGATCGTGAACAAGGCTTTTGTCAAAGCGTCCGACGAGGACGATGAATCTCCCGAGGCCCCCGCCGGCCCCGCGTCGGGCGGACCCATCTACATGACGCGTCGCGGCTGGCAAGTGCTCAAGGCCGAGCTTGACCTTCTGCTGCGTGACGAACGTCCGAAACTGGTCGAGACGGTCGCCTGGGCCGCCGGCAATGGCGACCGCTCCGAAAACGGCGACTACATCTACGGCAAGAAGCGGCTGCGCGAGATTGATCGACGCATCCGTTTTCTGATCAAACGGCTGGAAAACGCCACGGTGGTCGATTCGGCCGATCAGCAAAATCTTGATCAGGTGTTTTTTGGCGCCACGGTGGTCATTACCGATGATGACGGCGCAACCGAAACGACCTACCAGATCGTTGGCGTCGATGAAGCCAGCGCCAGCGAAGGGCGCATCAGCTGGATTTCTCCGCTAGCCAAAGCGCTGATCAAGGCGCGTGAAGGCGATGTGGTGCGCTTTGTCAGCCCGTCCGGGCCGCGCGAGATCGAAATCATCGAAATCCGCTACGAACACTGATTCATTTCTGACCCACGTCCATCGCGTTGATCAGGAATAACCCCAATCAGCCTAAAGTTATAGCGACGAGCGACGTTAGCTCTCCCAAGTCGGCATGGCGGCGCCACATCCGTGGCGCTGAGCGAGCTGACACAGCGATTACGTGGTCGGAGGGGAGGGCGTTATGTTTGAACGAATGAAGTTGGTGAACCGGCTGGGTGTGCTGGTGTTCTTGGCGGTGCTTGGATTGGTTGTGCTCGGAGCGGATGCTCTCTGGGAAATGCGCTCTGAGCTGCTCGACGCCGAGCAACGACGGGCGGAAGACGTTGTTTCCACCTCCGGCTATGTCCTTGAGCACTATCATGCGCTGGAGACCGCTGGCGCGATGAGCCGCGACGAAGCACAAAAGCAGGCGCTGGCGTCCTTGCGCCGAATCCGGTTCGAAGATGGCAAGAACTATATCTTCGCGTATGACGGCACCGCCACGACTTTGCTGTCGCCGATGAAGCCCGATACCGAAGGCAAGTCGATGGCGGGCAAAAAAGACCCGAATGGCGTGCCGCTGTTTGACAAGATCGCCGAAGTCGCGCGGACCGGTCAGGCGGCCACGATTGACTATTCGTGGCCGCGGACAAGTGGCGGTCCGCCCGAGCCGAAAATTTCTACGGTGAAGAGCTTTGCTCCGTGGGGTTGGGCCTATGGTACGGGTGTCTATTTGTCCGCCGTCGATGATGCTTTCCATAAAGGTGCCATCAAGACGGGTGGTGTCTGCCTGTTGATACTCGTCGTGATTGTCGTGTCCTCGTTCTTGGTGGTGCGCAGTATCATTAGTCAGATTGGTGGTGAACCGACCTATGCCGTGCAGGTAATGCAGGCGGTCGCGCAGGGCGATTTGACCGGTACTGTCGAAAACAAGGGCGGCGCCAGCAGCTTGCTTGGAACACTTGGAAAAACAGTGGAGCAGCTGCGCACCATGATGGCCGAGATCGGCCACAATGCTGAAGAGGTGGCCGGCAGCTCGCGCCAGATTGCAGGGGTCGCCCGGGATGTGGCCGAGAAGGCGCATCAGCAGTCGGATGCGACCTCGTCCATCGCGGCGGGGGTCGAGGAAATGACAGTCAGCATCAATCACATTTCCGATAGCGCACGCGAGACCAAAGAGAATTCGTCGAACGCTGCCAAGCTTGCCGAACGCGGTGAGGCGCGTGCGATGGGCGCGGCCGATGGTATGCGTCGCATCGCCACCACGGTGGATTCGGCGTCCGGCAAGATTCAGGAGTTGGTTGGCCGGGCCAACGAGATCGGGTCGATTGCCAACGTGATTAAAGAGATCGCCGCGCAGACCAATCTGCTGGCGCTGAATGCGGCGATTGAAGCGGCGCGTGCCGGCGAACAGGGTCGTGGCTTTGCGGTGGTGGCCGATGAGGTGCGCGGCCTGGCCGAACGTACGGCGGCGGCGACGGTGCAGATCGAAGGCATGATCCACGGTATTCAGGAAGACACCCACGGCGCGGTCACCGTCATGGGTTCCGTTGCTGCCGAGGTGAAATCCGGCGTGGATCAGGTACAAGGCGCCGCGGACTCTCTGCGTGAGATTCGCGAAGGGACCAGCATTGCGCTGGAGCGGATCAGCGACGTGGCCAGCGCGACCACCGAGCAGAGCGCGGCCAGTACGTTGATCGCACAGCAAGTCGAGAACATCGCGGGCATGGTCGAAGGCACCAGTGATGCGATGCGCAAGACGGTGGAGTCGGTGACGCGACTCGAGAAGCTCTCGTCCGACCTTCACGAGATGGTCGGCCGCTTCCGCTGCTGACCGCTTGAACGGGCTGCGAATCGCGCCCGTAGAAACACAAGGCCCCCGTCGTTTTTGAGACGGGGGCTTTTTTGTACCAGCGCTCAGGCTGCGAGGGTGTCGCCGCCGAAAAAGCGCGACTTCAACTCGGTCAGTCCAAGCGTGTCGAGCAGCTCGGCGAGGCGCTCGGCGGGCCGACGACGCGGCAAGTCCTTGAAGGTGGCGATGATCAGTTCGTTCTTCATCGAGTGTTCCCAGCCGACCAGCTCGGTCACGCTCACCTGGTAGCCGTGGCTCTCGAGCTGCAGGCAACGCAGCACATTGGTGGCGTGGCTGCCGAACTCGCGGGTGTGGATGGGGTGGCGCCACAGCTCGGTGATGCTGTTCTTCAGCGACTGCTGCTTGTTCTTGCGCAGCACCGAGGCGACTTCGGCCTGACAGCAGGGCACCAGTACGATGTGCCGGGCGCGCTTTTCGAGCGCAAAGCGGATCGCGTCGTCGGTGGCGGTATTGCAGGCGTGCAGGGCGGTGACGATGTCGATGTGTTCCGGCAGGCGCTCTGAGGTGATCGATTCGGCGACGGTCAGATTGTAGAAACGCATGCCAGCCGAGAAGCCGAGCTTGTCGGCCAGGCGGCGCGAACTGGCGACCAGTTCATCGCGGGTCTCGACGCCATAGATCTTGCCGGCCGCCGCCTGCGTCTTGAAGAACAGGTCGTAGAGGATGAAGCCCAGGTAGGACTTGCCAGCGCCGTGGTCCACCAGCTGGATATCCGGCCGCGTGGCCAGCGCCTCGGTGAGCAAGGGCTCGATGAACTGGTAGAGGTGATAGACCTGCTTGAGCTTGCGCCGGCTGTCCTGGTTCATCTTGCCCTCTCGGGTCAGGATGTGCAGGTGCTTGAGCAACTCGATGGATTGGTCTGGATGGATTTCAGGATGCGATGACATGGGCGGGGCTCGGGTGCGCTGGAGGGCGATTCTACCGCGCCGGGGCTTTGTTGATTCCCGGCTCTTGAAAGCGGGTGGGGCAGCCCCAATGTTGAACGAGTCCATTTCTTGTGTCACGGAGAGCCAACGATGTCCGACGCGCCCAGCGCCCAAGCAGAGAAGATGAATTTTCAGGCCGAGGTGAAGCAGCTGCTGCACCTGATGATCCACTCGCTGTATTCGAACCGCGAGATCTTCCTGCGCGAACTGATTTCCAATGCTTCCGATGCCTGCGACAAGCTGCGCTTCGAAGCACTCGACAAGTCCGAGTTGTTTGAAGGCGACGGTGAGCTGAAGATCCGCATCCGTTTCGATGCTGAGGCCAAGACCGTCACAGTGAGCGACAACGGCATCGGCATGAACCGCGATGAGGTCATCACCAACCTGGGCACCATCGCCAAATCCGGCACCAAAGAGTTTTTCGGTCAGCTCACTGGCGACCAGAAAAAAGATGCACACCTTATCGGTCAGTTTGGTGTGGGTTTCTACTCGGCGTTTATCGTCGCTGATCGCGTCACCGTGCGCACCCGCCGTGCCGGCGTGGCCGCCGCTGAAGGTGTTCAGTGGGAATGCGCAATGACCGGCGACACCGCCGGCGAGTATCAGGTGGCGCCGATCGACAAGGCCGATCGCGGCACCGAGATCACCCTGCACCTGCGCGACGGCCAGGAAGACCTGCTCAGCGGCTGGAAGCTGCGCGAGTTGGTCCGCAAGTATTCCGACCATATCGTCCAGCCCATCGTGATGACGAAGGAAAAATGGGACGAGGAGAAGGGCGCGCAGGTGGCCACCGACGAGGAAGAAACCGTCAACCAGGCCAACGCGCTGTGGGCCCGCCCGCGCAATGAGATCACCGACGAGGAATACACCGCCTTCTACAAGCATGTGGGTCATGACTTCCAGGAGCCGCTGGCCTGGACCCACGCCAAGGTGGAAGGCCGTCATGAATACACCCAGCTGCTTTACATCCCGGGCAACGCGCCCTTCGATATGTGGGACCGCAACGCCCGGCACGGCATCAAGCTGTATGTGCGCCGCGTATTCATCATGGACGACGCAGAGAAGCTGATGCCGATGTACCTGCGCTTCGTGCGTGGGGTGGTGGATTCGGCTGACCTGCCGCTCAACGTCTCGCGCGAGATCCTGCAGGAGTCGAAGGACATCGACACCCTGCGCGCTGGCTGCACCAAGAAAGTCCTCGGCCTGCTCGAAGACCTGGCCAAGAACGATGCCGAAAAATACACCACCTTCTGGAAAGCCTTTGGCAATGTGTTGAAAGAGGGCGTTGGCGAGGATTCGGCCAACCGCGAGAAGATCGCCGGCCTGCTGCGCTTCGCCTCGACGCATGCCGACACCGTGGACCAGGTCGTCACGCTGGCCGACTACATCGGCCGCATGAAGGAAGGCCAGGAGAAGATCTACTACGTCACCGCCGAGACCTTCAACGCCGCCAAGAACAGCCCGCACCTCGAGGTGTTCCGCAAGAAGGGCATCGAGGTGCTGCTGCTGTCTGACCGCGTGGACGAGTGGGTGATCGGCTACCTCACCGAGTTCGACGGCAAGGCGCTGCAGTCGGTCGCCAAGGGCGGCGTCGATCTGGGCGCGCTCGAAGACGAATCCGAGAAGAAAGAAGTCGAGAAGCTGGCCGACGAGTACAAGGACCTGCTCGAGCGGGTCAAGACCAGCCTCGGCGAGCGGGTCAAGGATGTGCGTGTGACGCACCGCCTGACCGATTCGCCCGCCTGCCTGGTGGCCGATGAGCACGACATGGGCATGAACCTGGCGCGCATCCTCAAGGCCGCCGGCCAGGAGGCGCCGTCGAGCAAGCCGATTCTCGAGCTCAACCCGACTCACCCGGCGGTGCAGCGCCTCAACACCGAGGCCGAGCATTTCGATGACTGGGCGGCGGTGCTGTTCGACCAGGCCCTGCTGGCCGAAGGCGGCACGCTCGACGACCCGGCCACCTTCGTCAAGCGCACCAATGCCTTGATGCTGGCGCTGAGCAACGCGCAGTAAACACACCATGGCCGCCCCGGGGGGGCGGCCATGGTGCCCTTCGACCGCCCCGGCGCGCCTGTTGTGGCGCCGGGGCGGTGTTCGTTAACGGTGGCTGCGGCGGCGGGCGATGAAGCCCATCATGCCCAGACCGGCCAGCATCAATGCGTAGGATTCCGGCTCCGGCACGGCCGCCGCGAACTGGATGGTGGCATGGTCCGGCGCGGAGATGCGCAGATCGTCGATCCAGAAGTCGGTGCGATCCGACGTTCCGCCTGAGGTCATGCTGTAGAGGCGGGCCTCGATGACCAGACCGTCGGTGGCGCCACCGTCGAAGGTCCAGGTATTGCTCAGTTCGCTCCAGCCGCTGCCATCCGTGTAGGTGTTGCTGCCGCCGGCCGACTTGACATAGCTGTTGATGTCGGCGGCGTCGGCATAGTGCCCCCAGATGCGCAGCGACGGGTTGGTGCCGGCCGAGTTGTCGTAGCCCCAGAAGCTGGCGCTGACCAGGTCGCCGGCTTGCAGGCCGGTGACGAAGGCGAGATAGGCCTGCGGCGTGCCGCCAAGCGGCGCTTCCGCCACATGCAGGAAGCGGCTGCCCGAACGCGCACCGCTCACGCTGTAGCTGCTGGCGCCGTCGCTGCCGGACTGCGATCCGCTGACATTGGTGGCGTCGGCCAGGTTGCCAAAGCTGCCGAGAATCGTACCGACGCCATCCTCCCAGCCATAGTCGAGGCTCTGGAGGGCATAGGCCTGACTGGTGGCGAGCGCCACACCAGCGGCGATCAGGGTTTTGACGAGCATGAAAAGTCTCCTGCGAAATCGTGGGATCGAACGGGCTGTTCCGGTGCAGTCATCCTCCCGTAGGCGCTTTTCAGGCATATACGCGTCGGGCCGGGCGTCGATGGCTCCATTGGACTAATCGCCGCGCCGCGAATGTCATATGCTCTTGTCTTTGCCGCTGAGCGATGGGGTGGATAGCTCCATCGGATCATCACGTGGCCGGGACGGCGCAGCCCCCGTGTCATCCTGTGGCGCTCAAATGGCGATTTCTTGTCCGATCAGGAGTGTTGAATGTTTCCGTTCCGCTTGAAGCCGCTCGTAGGGGCCTGCCTGCTGTGTGTTGGCGCCTCATCCCATGCCCTGACGATTGGCGAGATTCAGGGCGAAAGCCACCTGTCCGCCTATCAGGGGCAAACCGTCGGTGGAGTCGATGGCATCGTCACGGCCGTCGATGCGCGGGGTTTCTGGATGCAGGACGTCATCCCGGACGGCAACGCGCTGACTTCGGACGGGCTCTATGTGTTTACCAACAGCCGCGGACGACCGACGGTCGGCGATCGTGTGCTGGTGAGCGGCCGGGTGGATGAATACCGGCCCGGCGGCGCAGCGAACAACCTGACCATCACCGAGTTGAACACCAGCTTCGGCGCGCATGCCTGGACGCTGCAGTCGCGTGGCAATGCCTTGCCCGCGGCGATCCAGATCGGCAATGCGGGCGTGCTGGCGCCCACCACGTCCATTGCGCCCGACGTCGGCAATGTGGAAACGAGCGGCCATCGTCTGGCGCCGAGCCTGTACGCCATGGATTTCTACGAAAGCCTGGAGGGCATGCGGGTCAGCATGGCGTCGGCCGCCGTGGTGGGGCCGAACGCCAAATTCGGCGAGATTGCGGTGATCTCGCACGACCAGCTTGGCGCCACGCTGAGCAACGCCCGAGGGGTCGCCACCGTGCAGAGCGACAACTTCAATCCGCACCGGTTGATTGTGGACGATGCGCTGCGCAGCACACCGATCGTCAATGTGGGTGACTCGCTGGCGAACTTGACCGGCGTGATGCACTACAGCTTCTCGAACTACAAGCTGAACCTGACCGACGCGCCCATCGTGACCCACGGCAATCTGCTGCCGGAAGCGGTCGCGCCGGTGGCGCCGAACCGCCTCGCCATCGCCTCGTACAACGTCGAAAACCTCGCCGGTAACGCTGCACAGACGCGCTTTGACAGCATTGCCGGCCAGATCGTCGGCAATCTCGGTTCGCCGCAGCTCATCGCCCTGCAGGAAGTGCAGGACAACAACGGTGCGACGGACAACGGCACCACGGCCGCGGACCAATCGCTCGATCGCCTGACCCAGGCCGTTCGCGACGCCGGTGGCCGCGACTATGGCTACGTGGTGATCGACCCGCTCGACAAGACCGATGGTGGCCAGCCGGGCGGCAACATCCGCAACGCCTTTTTGTACGACAAAAGCGTGGTCAGCTTCGCCGGTGGGCTAGGCGGAGCGACCGAGGCCATCGGTGTGCTGCCCGATGGCACCCTGACGCTCGACGCCGGCCGCGTCGATCCGGGCAATGCGGCCTTCGTCGACAGCCGCAAGCCGCTTGCCGCGCAGTTTCGGATCAACGGCGAAAACTTCGTCTTGGTGAACAACCACTTCAGCTCGAAGGGCGGTGACGAGCCGCTGTTCGGGCCGGACCAGCTGCCCGAGCGCGGCAGTGACGCGGCACGCCTCGAACAGGCGCAAGCGGTGGCGGATTTCGTCGGCGACCTGCTGGCAGCCGACGCCGGTGCGCGGGTGATCGTGCTGGGCGACCTGAACGACTTTCAGTTCGCGGACACGCTGGCGCCTTTGAGCGCCGCGGGGCTGCTCAATCTGACCGACACCCTGCCGGAAGGCGAACGCTACACCTACATCTATGAGGGCAACGCGCAGGCGCTCGACCACATGTTCGTGTCGGCGGCACTGCTGGCCAATGCCTCGTTGAGCTACGATATCGTTCATGCCAACGCGGAATTTGCCAACCAGATCTCGGACCACGATCCGCTGTTGCTGACGATTGCCATGCCGGTGCCGGAGCCCGAAACCTATGCGTTGATGATGTCGGGGCTGGGTGTCGTGGGTGCGATCGGGCGCCGCCGACGCCGGGCATTGTCGGCCCGTTGAAGGTTCAGCTTGTCGGTTTGGGCGACGCGGGCGGTGTGTTTGCGTCGTCAGTCGAGGGCGGCACGTCGTCCGCCGCCGGATGAGGCGGGTCGTGTTCGGCTGCGGCGACCGACTCTGGCTCGACGTCGCTGTCACTTGTGGCCGCTTTGCGCTCCTTCTCCTCATGCGTGAGACGTTTGAGCATGTCGATGGCCAGCGCATCGTAGAGCGGCACGGGCGCGACCGAGCGTGAGAAGCCTTGCGCAATCACCGCAGCGCTCATGAGCGGTAGCAACATCTGATGGTTGGCCGTCATTTCCATGACGATGACAAAAGAGGTGATTGGCGACTGGGTAATGCCAGCCAGAAAGGCCACGGTACCGAGCACCAGAATGGCGGGATTGTGGTCGATGCCAAGCATGAGGGCCACATTGGCACCCAGACCGGCGCCAATGGCCAGTGCGGGCGCAAAGATGCCACCGGGAATGCCGCTGATGAAGGCGATCCAGATGACCGCAGCCTTGGCGAACATGAAGTAGATCGGCAGACCGGCCGTGCCTTCCAGTGCGGCTTTGGATTCGGCATAGCCGGTGCCCCAGGTCATGCCGCCGGTCGATAGGCCGATGATGGCGGTGGCCAGCCCGCAAGCGGCGGCAAAGGCAACGGGGCGTTCGCGCTTGAACCAGCCAACGCGGCCAGGCAGACCGCGCGAGGAGGCGATCAGCAAGCGGGTGGAAATGCCGCCGGCCAGACCACCGAGGATGCCGCACAACAGCACCGGCCAGAGTCCATCCGGCCAGCCCACGGCGGCCGGCGTACGGCCGAAGTAAGTGTAGTTGCCCAGCGTGGCCAGTGACATCAGACCAGCAAAGATCACCGCGACCAGCGTGGTGCTGTTGGCGCGAAACGCGCGATAGCGCGAGAGCTCTTCAATGGCGAACATGATGCCGCCCAGCGGTGTGTTGAAGGCCGAGGCCACGCCAGCGCCGCCGCCGGCGACGATCAGGTCTTTGGTTGGGGCGATACGGCCGTTTTTGCGCTTGCCGCTGAGGAGGTTGAGGATTGATGCCCCAACCTGCACCGAGGGGCCCTCGCGGCCGATGGATGCGCCCGACAGCAAACCGACCAGGGTGAGGATGATCTTGCCGAAGATGATGCGAACCGACAGCAGCCGCTTTCGGATGGCGCTGTCTTCAGTCAGTGAGGCGGCGATGGCCTGCGGGATGCCGCTGCCTTCGCAGCCGGGAAAGAATCGCCGGGTGAGCCAGCTGATCAGTGCAAATCCGGCCGGCGCGATGAGCAGGCTTGACCACCACGCCAGATGCACAAGCTCGGCGTGCACTTCAATCGCCAGATCGGCGCCAATGGCAAAAACAATGGCGGCCAGTCCGGCGAGCAGTGCGATGCCAACGAACAGGATGCGATTCTGCCAGCGGCCGAACGACAGCCAAGGCATGGCGACGCGGAAACCACTGCGCGTGAATCGGGTAATAAAGGCGCGGAATTTGCCGCCGGATGAACTATTGGGAGAGCCGTTTTTCGGCATTCTGTCTGTTTTTGGATCCGGGTTTGGGGGTAAATGGCGGGACCGGACAAGCTTACCATGCCCCGCCCCGCATTTTTATGCCGCCCCGGCCGCTAAGGCGCTCCCGTCAAGGATGACAGGCCGGCGGTCATTGGCTGATCGCCAGCCACAGGGCGGTGCCCGCGAGGGCGATGCCCATGACGGTGTCAAAGCGGCGACGACGAACCGGATCCGCGAGGTGATGGCGGATGGAAGATCCCGCGCCAGCCCAGCACGCAATGCATGGCAGGTTGGCGATGGCGGCCACGAGTGCCACTTGTGCAATGGCCGCTTCGGGTGTCATGTGGGTTGGCAGAAAGGCGGCGTTGATGGTGAGCGCCATCATCCACGCTTTTGGGTTCACCCACTGGAACAAGGCGGCACCCACGAAGCTGAGCGGTTGGCCGGCGGCGCTTTTTGCCAGAGCATTCTGTGGCAGCAGCAAACGTAGCGCCAGCCAGAGCAGGTAACCGACCGCGAGCACACGCATCACGATCGTGACCGTCGGGTATTGGTGGATCAGTGTGGCAATGCCGGCACCGACGAGCGCAATCTGGACCGCCAGACCGCCGCTGATACCCAACATATGGGGCACGGTGGCACGAAAACCTGCACTCGCACCGGCGGTGGCGAGCATGATGTTGTTGGGGCCCGGCGTGATCGAGGCGATGACGACGAAGCTCAGCAAGGGGATCAGTTCAAGCATGGCGAAACCTCTGGCAGCGTGTTTGTGTCAGTGTGCGCAAGGTAGGCGTCGCGCGCCCGGCAAGCTTTGGTGGGTAGACGAGACGTTGGCCCGGTGCGTTGACCGGGCCAGTTGTGTGTTTGGCAGATGCGACGAACTGGGGTAAAGTTTTGCCATACGCAGCGGTATGGATGGGTTGCGTTCAGACAGCATCTTTTTCGTGGAGAAGAGAATGGATATCAAGAGAATCGGGGTCGTGGGTTCCGGCACCATGGGTAATGGCATTGCCCAGGCTTTCGCCGTTGCCGGTGTCAGCGTGGTCATGACCGACATCGCCCAGGCCGCGCTGGATAAAGCGGTTGCAACGATTTCGGGCAGCCTCGATCGCCTGATCAAAAAAGAGAAGATGACCGCAGAGGCGAAACAGGCCGCGCTGGCGCTGGTCGAAACCTCCACCGATCTGGCAGCCCTGTCGGATTGCGACCTGATTGTTGAGGCCGCCACCGAAAACCTCGACATCAAACTCAAGCTGTTTGCTCAGCTCGACCAGATCGCCCGTGCCGACGCCGTGCTGGCTTCGAATACCTCGTCCATTTCGATCACCAAGCTGGCCGCGGCGACTGGTCGCCCGGCGCAGGTGATCGGCATGCACTTTTTCAACCCGGTGCCGATGATGGCGCTGGTTGAGTTGATTCGTGGCCTGCAAACCAGCGACGCCACCTATGCCCTCACCGAGAGCGCCGTGGCCAGGGTCGGCAAGACGCCGATCCAGGTGCGCAACAGCGCCGGTTTCGTGGTCAATCGCATGTTGTGCCCGATGATCAACGAGGCGATCTTCACTTTGCAGGAAGGCCTGGCCTCGGCCGAAGACATCGACACCGCGATGAAGCTCGGTGCAAACCACCCCATCGGCCCGCTCGCGCTGTGCGACCTGATCGGTCTGGATGTGCAGCTGGCAGTGATGCAGGTCTTGTTTGAAGGCTTCAAGGATCCTAAGTATCGTCCGGCGCCGTTGCTGGTCGAAATGGTCGAAGCCGGCTATCTCGGTCGCAAGACCGGCAAGGGCTTCTTCACTTACTAAGCGCCTTGAATTCGCCCGGCGCAATGCCGGGCGATGCCTGTGTCACAAAAGGATTGTTCGCAATCCGTTATCATCACGCCATATTTGACGCCGCGCGCGTGTGCGGCCGTATCGTGGAGTGATTGATGCAGTTACAGCCTGTCATCCTGTCTGGCGGATCCGGTACCCGGCTCTGGCCTTTGTCGCGGGAACAATACCCCAAGCAACTTCTGGCGCTCGCCGGTGAAGAGACCATGCTTCAAGCTACCGCTTTGCGGCTCGACGGCTTGTCCAGCGAGTGCACGGTGGCCGATTGCCCCATCGTGGTGTGCAATGAAGACTATCGCTTCATGACGGCCGAGCAACTGCGCGCCATTGGCAAGTCCAGTGACCGGATCATCCTTGAGCCCGTCGGGCGAAACACCGCGCCGGCACTCACACTGGCCGCCTTGGCGGCAGTTGGCGAAGGCAATGATCCCTTGCTGTTGGTGATGCCGGCCGACCATGTCATCGGTGATCGCGACGCCTACCAGCAAGCCGTGGTGATCGGTGCGCGCATGGCCGGCCAGGGTGCCATGGTGACCTTCGGCATCGTGCCCGAGCGAGCGGAAACCGGTTACGGCTATATCCGTTGTGGTGGGGACGCCGCTGAGGATGTTCGCGCGATTGCGGAATTTGTCGAGAAGCCTGACATGGCAACCGCGGAGCGTTATGTGGCAAGCGGCGACTACCTATGGAATAGCGGCATTTTTCTGGTGCAAGCGAGTGTCTGGCTGCGCGCGATGGCCGAGCTACAGCCGGCGATTCTGTCAGCGTGCGAGCAGTCGATGGCGGCCTGCCGTCGCGACGCGGATTTCATTCGTGTGGACGCTGGTGCATTTGCCGGCTGCCCGTCGGATTCGATCGACTATGCGGTGATGGAACATCTGGCAAAGCGCTCCGATCTTGGGATTCAGGGGGTCGTCGTGCCGCTGGCCGCGGCGTGGTCCGATCTGGGCGCCTGGGATGCGCTGTGGCAGATCGCGGACAAGGATGCGCAAGGCAACTCAGGGCAGGGCGATGTGCTGTTCGAAGATTCCGAGGGCAGCCTGGCCATCGCGACTGATCGCATGGTGGCCTGCATCGGTGTGCGTGATCTGGTGGTGGTCGAAACGCCGGATGCCGTGATGGTGCTGAACAAGTCGCGCACCCAGGACGTGAAGAAAATCGTGGCCCGGCTCAAAGCCGAGAACCGGCCGCAAGCGTCGGCACACCGTAAAATCCATCGCCCGTGGGGTTATTACGATTCGATCGACAGCGGCGAGCGTTTTCAGGTCAAACGGATTGTGGTCAATCCGGGTGCGTCTTTGAGTCTGCAGATGCATCACCACCGGGCTGAGCACTGGATTGTGGTGAGCGGCACTGCGCGGGTGACGCGGGGCGAGGAGACCTTCCTGCTCAGCGAAAACCAGTCGACGTATATTCCTCTGGGAACCACGCATCGCCTCGAAAATCCCGGTCGCTTGCCGCTCGAGATGATTGAGGTGCAGTCGGGCAGCTATCTGGGCGAGGACGATATCGTCCGCTTTGAGGATACTTACGGCCGGCAGTGATCGTCAGTGGCCGTTGGCTCTGGCGTGAAGCCGAAGCGGGCGGCCACTTCACTGCGCTGGATGGGCGACAGCGCAATCCAGGCCGTCGCCAGGGACAGGCCGGCGTCGGCCGGCCATTGCTTGGTATCGAGCAAGCCGTCGGGGTCGATCGAATTGCCGTCGATGTCGCGCAGACGCTCGATCGCGACGGCGAGGTCGGCATCGTGCAGCAGGCCGATCTGGCCGTCTGAATCACTGATCAGCAGATTGCCTTCTTCATCCAGCCAGGCGGCGGTGGGGGCGGCAGCCGTGCTGCCCGTGTGCGTCGTCAGTGCGCCATCGGCGCTGAGGCGCAGCACCCACGGGGTGTAGGCCAGCGAGACGAATACCTGCTGAGGACCGTTCTGGAAATACCAGCGCCCTTCGGTGTCGGCAAGATAATTGCGGCCGATGAAGCTTGCCAGGCCGGTATGTTCTACCAGCGTATCGGCAATGCGCCAGCGGCCGCGTGCGTCCAGCGACAACCATCCGAACACGGCCGGAACGTCCGGCCATTTCGCCATGGCTGCCCGAACAAGCTCATCCATGGTGAATGGTACTCACCACAACTGCCACCAGGGCTTGTCGCTTTTCGGACCGCCGCTCAGATAGATGCTCTGCGGGAAGTTCGCGTTCAGTACCCGCGTGGCGTCGTCACGCAGTTGGGTCATGCCGAGCTTGTCGTAGGCCTGCGTCAGGATATACAGCGCTTCTTCGGTCGCCGGGGTCTCCGGGTAGGAAATCAGCGCTGCCTGGGCGCGATTGGCTGAGGCCAGATAGGCGCCACGCTTGAGGTAGTAGCGCGCGACATGGACTTCGTGCCAGCCAAGCGCATTGACCAGGTACTGCATGCGCTGACGCGAATCGTTGGCGTAGCGGCTGTCCGGGAAGCGCTTCACCAGTTCACGGAAGGTATCGAAGGCTTCCTGCGAGGCGCGCGGATCACGTTCGCTCAGGTCCTGGTTGGCCAGGCTGCCAAGCAGGCCGAGGTCTTCGTTGAAGTTGACCAGCCCTTTCAAATAGTAGGCGTAATCGACATTGGGGTGGTTCGGGTGCAGCTTGATAAAGCGATCGCAAGCGGCCAGGGCCGAGGCGGGTTCATCGGACTTGTAATAGGCGTAGGCAACTTCGAGCTGCGACTGCTGGGCATAACGCCCATACGGATAGCGTGCCTCGAGCTTTTCGAACATCTGAATCGCGCGGTCGTAACTGCCATCCGACATCGATTCCTTGGCTTCCGAGTAGAGCCGCTGGGCGTTCCAGCCGGCGGTCTCGTCGAACTCGTCGGGTGTTGCGCTGCATCCGGCCAGCAACAGGGCGCCGATTACCGCTAAACTGCGAAGGATCTTATTGGCCATCGAAAACGCTCTTGTCTCTTGTGATTAATCGCGCGGATTATAGCGCAGACCCCGAAGATGATTCGGATCTGCCCCTCATTGTGCCTGACGCTTGCGCCGGCATGCGTATCGACCAGGTGTTGGCGCAACTTTTGCCCGAGCAATCGCGCAATCGGCTTCAGACATGGGTGAAGGAGGGGCGTGTGCTGGTCGATGACCGCCAGGTGCCACCCAAGTTCCGCGTGCGGGGGAGCGAGAACCTCGTCATCGATGTTCCGCCACCACCCGAAGCCGTTGCCGACGCGGCCGAAGCCATTGATCTGACGGTTGTTTTTGAAGACGAAGCTTTGATCGTTCTCAACAAGCCCGCCGGTCTCGTGGTTCACCCGGGCAGTGGCAATTGGCAAGGCACCATGCTGAACGCCTTGCTATTTCATTGTCCCGAACTGTCACGCGTGCCGCGCGCCGGCATTGTGCATCGACTCGATAAAGACACCAGCGGTCTGTTGGTGGTGGCGAAAACGCTGCCTGCCCAGACCGATCTTGTCCGCCAGTTGCAGGCGCGCTCGGTTCGTCGTGAGTACCTGGCGCTTGCTCATGGGCAGCTCTCTACCGGTGGCACCGTGGATGCGCCGATCGGCCGGCATCCCAGCCAGCGTACCCGTATGGCCGTGGTGGGCAAGGGGCGTGAGGCGGTGACGCACTACTCAGTTGAGCGCCGCTTTGACGAATGTACGCTCGTGCGCTGCCAGCTTGAGACTGGGCGGACGCACCAGATTCGGGTGCATATGACGCATGTCGGGCACCCCCTGGTTGGCGATCCGGTGTATGGCAAGCGGCGATGCCTCAATACCGCCTTGCAGGCTTTTCCCCGGCAGGCACTGCACGCTTTTCACCTGGGCCTTATTCATCCGAGTTCCGGTGAGTCCTTGGTCTGGACCGCCCCCATGCCCGAGGATATGCAGGAATTGATCCGCATTGTTGCGGACGCGGCGGTATGACGGCGGCCGATCTGTTGATTCCGGCGTGGCCCGCCCCGCCACGCGTGAAAGCGCTGATGACGACGCGTGCCGGCGGTGTGAGCGCGGGCTGTTTTTCAAGTTTGAATCTGGGCGACCACGTGGGGGATGACCCGCTGGCCGTCGCGGAAAACCGTCGCGTGATCGCGCGCGAGCTTCCGTCAAACCCGATCTGGTTGAATCAGGTGCATGGTGCTCAGTGTGTGACCGCCGATCAAGTCATGTCGGGCACGACGGCCGACGCGTCGACCACTCGCGTGCCGGAGGTGGTGTGCAGCGTCATGACGGCAGATTGTTTGCCGGTGCTTTTCTGCGATCTGTCCGGCACGGTGGTCGCCGCCGCGCACGCGGGCTGGCGGGGCCTGCGATCCGGCGTGCTCGAAGCGACCGTGGCCGGCATGGATGCGCCCGCCAGTGAAATCATTGCGTGGATGGGGGCGGCAATTGGCCCGGATGCGTTTGAAGTGGGTGATGAGGTCCGGCACGCTTTTGTGGGTGATGATGCGGGCGCCACTGCGGCATTCAAACCGGCGAGCGCCGAAGGCAAGTGGCTGGCCGATCTCTATGCGCTGGCGCGCAGGCGGCTCGCAGCGTGCGGCCTGCGGCAGGTATATGGCGGAAATCTATGCACCATGGCCGATCCGCAACGTTTTTTTTCGTACCGGCGCGAGGGTCAAACCGGTCGGATGGCAGCAATGATCTGGCTTTCCACTCATTGAGAATGGCCTTGTTGGCACCGCGATTCGGGGCATCGGCCATTTCATCGAAGCCCGGGTTTTCGGGTGTTTGCTGCGGTGCGGCCGTGCGGTGGAATGCACCGAAGCGATTGCCAGATTGCGCCGCGCGGGTATTATTGATCTCGGCTGGATTCGCTGTGCTGTGTGTCGGAGTCGATATCGCTGCTTTTTTCGCGTAGTTTACGACGGCGTGCCGGTGTGCCGAATAGCCACAAGAAGAGGCTCATTGGCAACACGCCCATAAACATAAAGGTCAGCACGCCACCGACCACGGTAGTGTCGGAGATAGCTGCCATAAGGGCCACATAGAGCCAGGCGATAGCGATGATGTACATCGCAAGATTGTAACGTCCTTCGCGCGACCGACTGTAACGGCGTAGCGAATGGCCCCAGGGAGTCAGAATGACCGATCGTAAGACGCCCACGTTCCCCAACGTGACCGAGATGTTCCAGTTTGGCGAGCAGTTTGCAAAACAGTTTTTCGATGTCGTCGGCAAGCACAGTGAGACGATTCAGAAAACGGGCGGGGCCATTCCCGTTCCTGAGACTGAAGCCCTGTCGGCATTGCAGCAAGACTTCGCCAAACGCCATGCGCAGCTGTGGTCGCACATGTTGCAGCGTCAGCCTGGGAGTGCTTCAGAGCCGCTGATCGAAGCGCCGCGTGGCGACCGCCGGTTCTCGTCCGAGGCGTGGCAGGAAAGCCCGATGTATGACTACCTGCGTCAGGCCTATTTGCTGAATGCCGAGTATCTGACGCAAGTTGCCGATAGCCTTCCGGTGGCTGACGGCCGCGCTAAAGCGCGTATGCAGTTCCTGACCCGGCAATATGTTGATGCGCTGGCGCCGAGCAATTTCGCCGCGACCAACCCCGAGTTCATCAAGAAGGCGCTTGAAACCAAGGGTGAGAGCATCTCCGTGGGCATCCAGAATCTGCTTGCCGACATGGAGAAAGGCCGCATTTCGATGACCGATGACGGTGCGTTTGAGGTCGGGCAGAACCTGGCGACGACGCCGGGGGCGGTGGTCTTCGAAAACGCTTTCATGCAACTGATTCAGTATTCGCCGCTGACCGACAAGGTTGCCGCGACGCCGTTACTGATCGTGCCGCCGTGCATCAACAAGTTCTACATCATGGATTTGCAGGCCAGCAATTCGCTGGTTCGTTTTGTGGTCGAACAGGGATTCACGGTGTTTCTGGTGTCGTGGAAGAACCCGAAAGAAGATCTCGCCAAAGCGACTTGGGACAACTATCTGGAGCACGGACCCCTGGCTGCGCTGGAGGTTGTTCGTGAGATCACCGGTGTCAAAAAGCCGAATGCCTTGGGTTTCTGCGTAGGCGGCACCTTACTTACTTCGGCGCTCGCGGTGGCAAAGGGCCGGGGCGAAGATCCGGTCGAAAGCCTCACCCTGATGACGACCTTGCTCGATTTCGCCAACTCTGGCGAGCTGGGCTGCCTGATCGACGAAACGTCGGTGGCCGCACGTGAAGCCACCATCGGCAAGGGCGGGCTGCTGCCTGGCCAGGAATTGGCCAACGTGTTTTCCGCGCTTCGGGCAAATGACTTGGTTTGGCAGTATGTTGTCGGCAACTACCTGAAAGGCGACAAGCCGGCCGCTTTCGACCTGCTCTACTGGAACTCGGACAGCACCAACCTGCCGGGGCCGTTCCTGGCGTGGTACCTGCGTAATATGTACCTTGAGAACAACCTGCGGGTACCGGGCCGGCTCAAAATGCTCAACGTCAAGGTTGATCTGGGCAAAGTCGATGTGCCAGCCTACCTGCTCGCCGCGCGGGAAGATCATATTGTTCCGTGGGAAAGTGCTTACCTGGTACGTAAACTACTGGGTGGAGAGACAACCTTCGTGCTCGGTGCCAGCGGGCATATCGCAGGCGCAATCAACCCGGCAAGCAAGAACCGCCGAAGCTACTGGACCAGCGCGTCGCAGTCGGCCGCGGCCGAAGAGTGGCTGGAGGCTGCCGAAGAGCAACCCGGAAGCTGGTGGTTGCACTGGATTGAGTGGCTCAAGAAGCGTGGTGGCAAATCCATTGCTGCTCGCGGACGTTTGGGCAACGCCAAGTACGAAACGATCGAGCCCGCCCCTGGACGTTATGTGAAGGAAAAGTCCTGACGGCGGATTCGAAACGATTTCCCGCCCGGCAGAGGTAGAGGGGCACTGTCGGGGATACGAAAAGCCCCTGGATAATGAAGGGAGAGGAGAGAGATATGGCGCGTATTGCACTGGTAACAGGTGGTATGGGCGGTCTGGGTGAGGCCGTCTGCATCAAACTTGCAGCACTTGGCTATCGCGTGGTGACCACGCACTCACCGGGCAATTCCAAGGCTGAGGAGTGGCTGCAGTCGATGAATGGTATGGGGTATGGCTTCCGCGCTGTTCCTTGCGACGTCGCTGATTTCGACTCCGCCCAAGAATGCGTCGCGCGTGTGACCGCAGACGTCGGCCCGATCGACGTGTTGGTCAACAATGCGGGTATTACGCGCGACATGACCTTCAAGAAAATGGGCAAGGCGGATTGGGACGCTGTCATCAGCACCAACCTCGATAGCGTTTTCAACATGACCAAGCAAGTCATCGATGGCATGGTCGAGCGCAAGTGGGGTCGTGTGATCAACGTGTCATCCGTCAACGGCCAGAAAGGTGCTTTTGGCCAAACCAACTACGCGGCCGCAAAAGCCGGTATGCACGGTTTTACCAAGGCGCTGGCACTGGAAGTGGCGCGCAATGGCGTGACCGTGAATACCATTTCTCCGGGGTACATCGGCACCAAGATGGTGATGGCGATTCCGCAGGAGATTCTTGACTCCAAGATTCTTCCGCAGATCCCGGTGAGTCGTTTGGGCAAGCCGGAAGAAATTGCCGGGCTGGTCGCTTATCTGTCCTCTGAAGAGGCTGCTTTTGTGACGGGCGCCAACATTTCGATCAACGGCGGGCAGCATATGTTCTGACCGTTTCAGGTCAGACGTAAAAGAAGGCGCGCCTCGGTGCGCCTTCTTTTTGTGGAATTATGGTGCGTTGCAATATTTTCTTGCGTTTTGTGCTTATAATCAGCCTAAGGCATGTCGTGCGTTGCGCAATCGACTGAGGCGGTTGTGTGCGGTAGCAGCGCGATTGCCCAAGACATAGACAAATAAATAGGGGTTGATTATGACCAAGAAAATCGCATTGGTTACCGGTGCAATGGGTGGGCTCGGAACGGCGATCTGCCAGGCTTTTGCCAAGGAAGGCATGACCGTGGTGGCAAACTGTCTGCCGGGCTATTCGGAGAAGGATGCTTGGCTTGACGGCCAGAAAGCCCAGGGTTTTGAGTTTCTGGTGGCCGAAGGCGATGTCTCGGACTACGACTCCTGCAAAGTGATGATCGACAAGATCGAGAGCGACATTGGCGCGGTTGACGTGCTGGTGAACAACGCGGGCATCACGCGCGACAAGTTTTTCCCCAAGATGGAAACGGGGCAGTGGCAAGCTGTCATCAACACCAACTTGAACAGCCTGTTCAACGTCACCCATCACATCTCGCCCAAAATGGCAGAGCGTGGCTGGGGCCGCATCATCAATATTTCGTCGGTTAACGGTGTCAAGGGTCAGGCGGGTCAAACCAACTACTCGACTGCCAAAGCCGGGGTGCTGGGTTTTACCAAGGCCTTGGCTCAGGAGCTTGCCACCAAGGGTGTGACGGTCAACGCCATCGCCCCGGGTTACATCGCAACCGACATGGTCATGGCGATTCGTGACGATGTGCGTCAGGCAATTACCGACACGGTACCGATGAAGCGTCTGGGTAAGCCGGAAGAAATCGGCGGTCTGTGCGCCTACCTGGCATCCGAGATGGCTGGCTACATCACCGGCTCAACCGTGAACATCAACGGTGGTCTGCACATGTCGTAATCGTGCCGCGTTGCGAAACCGGTCACACGAAACCCCGTCCTATGGCGGGGTTTTTCTTTGCGCACCGCGGTATAATTCGCTTGAGAGTGGGCAAACTACCCGCCGCGTGGAGACGAATGCAATGCCAGACCAACTGCGATTGATCAAAAAATACCCGAACCGACGCTTGTACGATACACGTACCAGTTCCTACATCACGTTGTCCGATGTTAAAGACTTGGTACTGGCCAACGATGAGTTCAAAGTCGTTGATGCAAAGACCGGAGATGACCTGACGCGGGGCATTCTTCTTCAGATCATTCTTGAAGAAGAAGCGGGCGGTGCGCCGATGTTTACCAGTGACCTGCTCTCCCACATGATTCGCTTCTATGGCAATGCCATGCAGGGGATGATGGGAAAGTACCTGGAAAACAACATCAAGGCGTTTACCGACATGCAGCTCAAACTGCAGGATCAGGCGCGTTCGATCTACGGCGAGAACAGCCCGATCAGCCAGGACTTGTGGGCTCAGTTCCTCAATTTCCAGGGGCCGGCGATGCAGAGCATGATGGGTGCGTACATGGAGCAGAGCAAGAAGATGCTCACCCAGATGCAAGAACAAGTGGAAAGCCAGACACGCAATCTGTTCTCGGGCTTCCAGTTCCCTAATTATTCGCAGAATCCTCAGGAGACGAACCATGACGTCGCCGTGGATCCGCGTAAAACGAGTAGCAATAAGAAGTGAATCTGCGCGTGAGTATCGTGTTTCGGAGTGAGTCGATATGAGTCACTCCGCCGCCCCTAAAGTGGGCTTTGTATCCCTCGGGTGCCCCAAGGCCAAGCCATCTAAACCGATTCAACATCCATGAAAAAGCCCGCAGTTGCGGGCTTTTTGCTGTGTTGATACGGGTTGATCCGGATCAGGACATGATCCGATCGAGCGGGCTGACGGTGCCGCGCCCGCCGCGGTTGAGTACGTGGGTGTAGATCATGGTGGTCTTGACGTCTGAATGGCCGAGCAGTTCCTGGACGGTGCGGATGTCGGCGCCTTGCTCGAGCAGGTGGGTTGCGAAGCTGTGGCGCAGGGTGTGCGGATGCACCAGTTTGCAGATGCCGGCCTTGCGTGCTGCGGCCTTGACGGCGCGCTGGATGACCCATTCGCCGACGTGGTGCCGCCGATAGACGCCGGTGCGCGGGTCGGCGCTGTAGGTGGGTGCGGCGAAGATGTATTGCCATGCCCATTGCTTGCCGGCCTGTGGGTATTTGCGTTCAATTGCGAACGGTAGTTCGACGTCTGCGTGGCCGGTGGCCAGATCGGTGTCGTGCATGACGCGCCGCGCTGCGATGTGGTCGTGCAGTTCGTCGATGAGGCTGGCCGGGATCATTGTGACGCGGTCTTTGTCGCCCTTGCCGGCGCGAACGATGATCTCTCGCCGCTCGATGTCGAGGTCTTTGATGCGCAGGCGCAGCCCTTCCGTGAGCCGCATGCCTGTTCCGTACAGCAGCTTGATGATGGTTCCGGCGGTGCCGTGGGTGTGGCGCAGCAAGGCTTGCGTTTCTCGAATGGTGAGCACGACGGGGATGCGCTTGCTTTCGCGGGCACGGGTGATGCCGTCGAGCCATGGGAGGTCGACGCCGAGCACGCGCTTGTACAAATAGAGCACGGCGTGCATGGCTTGATTCTGTGTTTTGGCGCTGACGTTGTCTGCCGTGGCCAGGTGCGTGAGGAACTGCTCGACTTCGGCGGCGCCCATCTCTGACGGGTGTCTCTTGCCGTGGTGGATGATGTAGCGCTTGATCCAGTGGCAGTAGGTGCGCTCGGTCGAGAGTGCGTAGTGATTGACCTGGAGACACTCGCGCACGCGGTCCATCAGCCGGGGCGGTTGTGCCTGGCTGTGTGGTGTCGCGTTTTGTTGTGCTGCTTCAAGCATGGCGCGGGCCTTCGGGTGGTTGTGGAACGTTATCCGACAGAATCAGTCGTTGAATTGGTGTTAGGCCACCCGCTCACATCCGCTCTTTGGCGTTCGCAAACACCTGCAGGAACTTGTTCCCGTCCGTGTGCGTATCCACCGCGATCATCGTGAAGTCGGCGCCGCGATACACCCACTTCGGCAGGTGCCGCTGGGTGTAAATCTCGTTCTCGTAATACTGGCCCTCCTCGTTTGCCAACTCTTCTTCGGTGTCCGCAAACTTCACGGTGCCAGGGCCTTCGCCGTCCAGCTTCCAAAAGTATTGGCGGGCATCGTCCAGCGGCAGCACGCACCAGTCTTCCACATACCCAAAATACGCAAACACCTCGGCTTGCAGTGCGTTGTATCGGTCAAGCAGTTCCATCGTTTCCTCGCTTCTGTTAAATGTGGCCTAACTGGTCGCTCAAGGCGACCTCCTACGGGCCTGCGGCCCTACGTCGGCGCCTTAGCTCGAACGTTGGCCGGCATGCACTTCAGGCACACGGGCGATTCAACGAACACAGGCCCCTTTCGGCTTTTCAGTTCATGCCGGTCGATCGCGTCACTCAGTTCTTGCGGGTAGCGCCACAGCCCGCACCGTCCGCACTGCTTCTGCCGCAGCCCGGCCTTGTGCTGCGCCTCGGCCCATTCATGCCACGCCAAATAGCCATCCGGCGCCGGGTCGCCCGGCTTGTATGTGTTCTGCTCCAGTTCGCACGCCACTCTCACCACAGCACCTCCAAAATGCCCGCCAACAAGTTAATCGAGCGGACCACCTGCGTCGTGGCTTCGCCCCGCCTACGGGGTCCGCTCATTGCCAGCGTTCATCGGCTTGGTCAGTGCCAGACGATGCTCATGTAAATGTCGGCTGCCTGGTCGCAGTCCGGTTGCCCGTGGGCCGAACACAGCACACCTATCCCGCACTGTCCGCAGCCCCACATTTCCTGTTTGTCCGGGTGGGCTGCCAGGTGAAAAGGGCCGTGCTCAAAGCCGCACCGCTTGCACTTAGTGCCGGCGTGCGCAAACCATCCGCATTGCGCTATCTGTTGTTCTTTGGTGGTCATCGTCGTTTCTCCCTTAAATTCGCCGTCGAACTCGTCGCCCAAGCGGACCACAAAAAACTGCGCTTTTTGGGTCCGCTTGCCTCAGTCGTTACACAGCCTTGCAGGCCCTTTGCAGCTTCAGCATTGCTCGTCCTACTTCACCGCTGTCCCTCTCATCCGGCGCGAGCGGCTTGTATCCTTCGACATGGTCATAATCAAAAACACCCGACAAGCAGCCCCACTGATACGCAGCATCCAGTAGATCGAATAGTTTCTTGCGCAATATCTCTTCTTCGGTCATGTATCCGCCCTCAACATAGTTTGTGTAACCAGTCACGCCAGCGGATTCGCTCCGCTCACGCGCTGCGTTCAATCGTTAGAAGGCATGTCAGTGGGTGAATCGAAACCCCTGGCCTGAATACACAAATCCTCAGCTCGCTTCAACAAGCGTTGTCCTTGCTCGTATCCGTGCGGGTTTCTATCATTCCCGTGCGTCGCCCTAGCTTCTCCGATCAGCGCCTGAAGTTCCGTTATTACACACAGCAAATCGCGCCGCGTTGGTTTCTTAGTGATGTGCACTTCTAACTCCACATTGCAGCGCGACGGCTTCGCCGCGCCTGA
>NZ_VMNK01000017.1 GCF_007625155.1 Denitromonas halophila
CGCAGAAGCGGAATTATGTAGCAACAAATCCGCCTCGTCAACCCCCTCAAGCTCGTTTCCGACTCCTTCGGGGGCCGCTCAAAACGCGTTTGCGTTCAAGCGAGGTGCGAATTATAGACACCACAAAAAACCTGTCAACACTATTTTCCTCAAGAACCGCATTTTCTCAAAAGCACGCATCACAACTAGTACTCAGGCGACCCTACGTAGTTCTGAAAGCGCGTGTATTCACCAAGAAAGGTCATCCGGACGGTGCCCGTCGGCCCATTCCTGTGCTTGCCGATAATGAGCTCTGCGGCGCCTTTGTCTGGCGAGTCTGGGTTGTAGATCTCATCTCGATAAATGAACATGATCATGTCGGCATCTTGTTCGATCGCACCCGACTCCCGAAGGTCGGACATGACCGGGCGCTTGTTCGGCCGCTGTTCGAGACTTCGATTGAGCTGCGACAGCGCCATGATCGGTACATGCAACTCCTTGGCAAGCGATTTGATCGACCGCGAAATCTCTGACAGCTCGGCCGCACGGTTGTCGCTCTGGCGCAGCGACGTCATCAGCTGGATGTAGTCGATGACAATCAAACCCAACTTGCCGCATTGCCGATACAGGCGGCGCGCACGCGCGCGCAAGTCAGTCGGGTTCAGCCCAGGGCTCTCATCGATATAGATAGGCGCTTCATGCAACTTGCCGAGCGCAAATGTAAGCCGCTGCCACTCTTCGTCGTTCAATTTGCCTGTCTTGAGGCGGTGCTGGTCCAGGCGACCAACAGAGGAAATGAAGCGCATCGCCAACTGGGTGCCCGGCATTTCCATCGAAAACACGGCAACCGGAAGCCCGCACTCGACCGCGACGTGCTCGGCAACATTGAGCGCGAAGGTCGTTTTACCCATACCCGGACGCCCGGCGATCACCATCATGTCGGTTGGCTGGAGACCCGACGTCATTTCATCGAGATCAGTGAAACCGCTTGGAACGCCGGTGATGTCGGTTGGCGTATCGCGGTCGTAGAGCTCCTGGATGCGATCAACGAGCTGTCCGAGAATAGGCTGAATAGGCACGAAGCCACTGGTGTGACGCGAGCCCGCTTCGGCAATTTCGAACACCTTGGCCTCCGCCTCATCGAGCAAGGTCTTCGCGTCTTTACCCGACGGCGTCAGTGCCGATGAGGAAATCTCGTCGCCCACCGAAACAAGCCGGCGCAGAATCGCACGTTCGCGAACGATCTCACCATACCGGCGGATATTGGCAGCGGACGGCGTACTGTTCGCGATTTCGCCCAAGTACGCCAAGCCCCCCGCCTGTTCCGATTCGCCGTTCTTTTCAAGCGATTCGAAGACGGTGACCACATCCGCCGGCTTGTTCAGCTCAATCAGACGAGAGATGTGGGCAAAAATCCGCCGATGGTCATCCCGATAGAAGTCAGTACTTGTTACGAGATCGGCAATGCGATCCCAGGCGCTGTTGTCGAGCAGCAATCCGCCAAGCAGCGATTGCTCGGCCTCGAGCGAATGCGGCGGCAGCTTGAGGGCAGCCATTTGCGGGTCTGATTGCATGGTTACATCCTGGCAGCGGCGTCGGGGTCAAATCGACGAATTTCGTCACTCGGCGTCAAGCACCTTGGAGACGAAAAAAGAGCAACATCATGACATGGCGCAGCCATCACGCCACAAAGCATTCTGCCAAAAACAAAAGGGCTGCACACGCAGCCCTTTTGCTCAGTCAGCAACGCGCCAAATCAGGTCTGGTCACCCAGCACGGACACGGTGATCGTCGTCACGACATCTGCGTGCAGGCCAACTTCCAGCTGAACGTCACCCACTTGCTTGAGCGGACCATCCGGCATGCGAATGGTGCTGCGCTCGATGTCGAAGCCTTGAGCTGCCAGCGCATCAGCCACGTCGGCGTTAGTCACAGAACCGAACAGACGGCCGTCCATACCGGACTTGCGCGTGATCTGAACCATCAGACTCTCGAGCTTTTCAGCCAGCGCCTGCGCACCTGCCAACTTCTCGTTCTGCAGCGCCTCAAGTTCAGCGCGACGCGTTTCGAATTCAGCCATGTTGGCTTCGGTTGCGCGCTTGGCTTTGCCTTGCGGGATCAGGAAGTTACGAGCGTAGCCATCCTTGACCTTCACGACATCACCCAGAGCGCCGAGCTTGCCGACTTTTTCCAGAAGGATAATTTGCATGTCTGGACTCCTCGATTACTTGTGCAGGTCGGTGTAGGACAGCAGCGCCAGGAAACGGGCGCGCTTGATCGCGGTGGACAGCTGACGCTGATAACCGGCCTTGGTCCCAGTGATACGTGCCGGCATGATTTTGCCGGTTTCGGTCACGAAGTCCTTGAGCAGGTCGACGTCTTTGTAATCCACTTCTTCGATTTTCTCTGCAGTGAAGCGGCAGAACTTGCGGCGCTTGAACAAACCACCACCACGGCTACCACGATCACCCTTTTTCTTCGGCTTGAAGGCCATGTTCGTTTCCTTCTACAAATTTGATATTCGTTAGGTGCAACACCGGCATTTTGCTGCGTTGATTTTTAGCAGCGAGAAACCCGATGGCTTCCATTTCCATTCCTGCGACTGCAGTGGACAGTGTTTTGGCAATATCGCCCAACGCTACCCCCTGCAACTCACACAGCACACTACGTTCGATTCCGTTCTCGACCTGACGGGATTCATGCCCCAGCACAAAGCCGACCATCGGTACGCCACCAGGCGTGTATCGCATCGGCGCCAGTTCCATCAAGCATCCGACGATACGCAGCGTGTTGTACACGCAGACTTAATCTTCAGCGGTCTCTTCCGCCTTGGCGTCGTCACCGTCAGCATCCGGGCCACTGGTCAGCGAGCGGGACTTCTCGTCCTTCATCATCGGGGACGGCTCGGTCATGGCTTTGCTGGCAACAACGGTCAGGTGGCGCAGGACGGCGTCGTTGAACTTGAACGCGTGCTCAAGCTCGACCAGCGTTTCCTGGTCGCTTTCGATGTTCATCAGAACATAGTGGGCTTTGTGGATTTTCTGGATCGGGTAAGCCAATTGACGGCGGCCCCAGTCTTCCAGACGGTGGATCTTGCCACCCTTGGTCTCCACCAGCGCGCGGTAGCGCTCGACCATGGCGGGCACCTGCTCGGACTGGTCAGGGTGGACGATAAATACGATTTCATAGTGGCGCATGCACACTCCTCAAGGTTACGTTAAGGCGCAGCCCCCCGGTCATGCGGTCCCGGTGGAGCAAAGGAAAGCTCGCTAGTCTAGCAAGATTAAGTCAGCGCTTCAATAGCATCCCCCATGCACAAACGGCGTGGAGGCATAACAAGGCGCCAAACGGTATCCTAAGCGCGCGTCCACCATTCTCTACAATGCCCTTGACGACAACTCATACCGCAATGCACGACCCGCTCACCGCATTCGAACAACGCTGGCTGGCCGAAGCGACACGATTGCGCGAGGAGGTCACCGGCCCGGCCGACGACACCATGGCCGTCCGGCGCGCGCGCGCTACGGGGGGCGACCTTGAGCACCGGATTCTCGCCCGTGCAGCCACACTCGGCGAGCGCAGTGGCCTGATGTCCGCGATACACAGCCGTCGCCAACATATCAGGCTCATCGCACTGATCGCCATGACCATCGCGATCATGGGCGGCGCGGGCGCCGCCTCCGCAGTACTCGGCGACGGCACTCACCCTGTCAACGTGATCTGGGCAATTAGCGGGCTGCTTGGCTTTCATGCCATCACTTTGTTGCTCTGGCTCATTGGCCGCTGGTTGCCGCTGGGGGCGTCTGGCAGCTTGGCGGGGCAACTCTGGCTACAACTTCAGGCTCGACTCGGCGCCGGCCCTGCGCTGACATCGGTCCTGCAGGCCCATAGCTCTATAGCGCAGCAAACCGGCGCGAGCTACTGGTGGCTCGGCCGCGTCAGCCACGCCCTCTGGCTTGCCACACTGAGCGCTGCGCTACTGACGCTCGTTTTCCTGTTGGCTACGCGGCGCTACGGCTTTGTGTGGGAAACCACGATTCTCCCTGCCGACGTGTTCGTCCAACTCACACAAATCCTCGGCGCACTGCCCGCAGCGCTCGGCATCACGATGCCCGACGCGACCATGGTTCTGAATGCAGGCGAAACCAGTGGCATCGACGCGGATCGCCACGCCTGGTCCGCCTGGCTTGTCGCGTCAGTGCTGTTGTACGGTGCGCTACCCAGAGCCGCCGCCCTCGTCATTTGCCAGTTCCGATGGCACCGCGCGCAACGCGCATTCCGACTGGATCTCGACCTGCCCGCCTACGCCACATTGCAAGCCCGACTCATGCCCAACGTCGAACACTCAGGCATCAGCAGTGCCGCCCCTGCCCGCCTGCCCTCGTTTCACGCAGCGCATCACACGACGGGTGCCGGCGACGGGCGCTGCCTCATGGCGCTTGAACTGGCGGACGATCTCGCTTGGCCACCAACCGGCTTTTCCCGCGCCTTCGACGCCGGCCGAATCGATAGCCGCGACGCGCGCCATCAGGCACTCGACCATCTGGCACAACACAGCGCCGAACGACTATTGCTTGCAATCGACGCACGCCTGTCACCCGATCGCGGCGCGCTGGCCCTGATTGCAGAACTGAGTCGCTACGCCGACGACACCGCCGTCTGGTTCTACGGGCAACCGGCAGACACAACCCGCATGGCACATTGGCGCGACGGCCTGCAGCAGATCGGCCTCGCCGACGACCATATTGTAGACAGCGCTGATCTAGCCCGCGCTTGGGTGGAGGCAAACCATGGCTGATCCGATCCGAATCGCCGTGGTCGGCCACACCAATACCGGCAAAACATCCTTGCTGCGCACGCTGCTACGCGATACCCGCTTTGGCGACGTCTCCGACCGCCCGAGCACCACCCGCCATGTCGAAGGCGCCCGACTCCTCGCCGATGGCACTCCCATCCTCAGCCTCTTCGACACACCCGGCATGGAAGACGCCATCGCCCTGCTCGACTACATCGACACGCTCGCACCAGCCCATGCCCGTAGCGACGGGCCGGAGCGCATTCGTCAATTTCTCGGCAGCGCTGAAGCTCACGCCCGCTACGAGCAAGAAGCCAAAGTGCTGCGCCAACTCCTCGACAGCGACGCCGCATTCTATGTCGTCGATGTACGCGACCCCGTGCTGCCAAAGCACCGCGACGAACTCACGCTGTTGGCCGACTGCGCCCGCCCTCTCCTGCCGGTGCTCAATTTCGTCCACGCCCCCGAATCGCGCGAAGCCCAATGGCGCGAAGCACTCGCGCGCGTCGGGCTCCACGCCCAGGTCCGCTTCGACACCGTCGCCCCCGAACTTGGCGGCGAGCGCCGGCTCTACGAAGCCCTCGCCACCTTGCTCGCCAACCGCCGCGACGCACTCGAACACCTCATCGCCAGTCGCGAACGCGATGCGCGCTCACGCCACATCGCTGCCGCGCGCCTGGTCGCAGAACTGCTGATCGACATTGCCGCCACCCGCCAGCAAGTCGACGCCGACGAAAACGCCATTCAGCACGCCGTCGACAACCTGCATCAAGCGGTACGCACGCGCGAGCAGCGCTGCGTCGACGCCCTGCTCGCGCTCTATGGGTTTTCGCAAAAAGACGTCAGCAGCGCGCCGCTTCCGCTGCTTGACGGCCGCTGGGAAGATGACCTCTTCAACCCAGAAAGTCTCCGGTCGATGGGCATTTCCCTGGGCAAAGGCGCTGCCGCTGGCGCTGCCGCCGGCGTCGGCATCGACCTGCTCGCCGGCGGACTCACTCTCGGCGCTGCCGCCGCACTCGGCGCCATCATCGGCGGCACCTGGCAAAGCCTCAGCGACTACGGCGACCGCCTCCTCGGCAAACTCACCGGCAGCCGGGAGCTCACCGTAGACGACGCCATCCTCCGCCTGCTCGCCCTTCGCCAGCAACACCTGCTGCGCGCCCTCGCCGGACGCGGTCACGCCGCCCTCGCCCCGGTCGAACTCAGCACACAAGAGATCAGCCGCTGGCGCGACGCTGCCCTACCCGACGCACTGGAACTCGCCCGCGCCCACCCCGCCTGGTCAGGCCTGGTCAACCGCCCGCGCGACGACATGCCCGATCGACAACAAGCGATTGCAGCCCTGGCGACTTCAGTGGCCGCCGAAAACAACACCCCTGCTGCTCAATAGCGCACCACAGCCGCACAGCCATGGCATGAACGCGGGCCCATCAAGCGCTCGCGAGGGGCAAAAGAAAAGCCGCTAAAATCAGCGGCTTAACTTAGATGTACTGGCGGAGAGGGCGGGATTCGAACCCGCGTTGGGATATTATCCCAAACACGCTTTCCAGGCGTGCGACTTAAACCACTCATCCACCTCTCCGTGGAAGAGGCGGAAGTTTATCAGAATCCTGCCGCGATGAAACCCCTGCCGGGCGACAATTTCAGATGACCTGTTCTTAGCGGTCTGGTGTCTCGGTCATGCTGGGATAACGAACGAAATCGACCAATGCCTGAACCTCGACTGAAGGTGGCGGTGTCAGCACGCTGACGACGATGGTGACGATGAAGCCGAGGGGGACACCAAAGATGCCTGCAGAGATCGGTTCGATGTCGAACCACGCATGCGCCATCGACCCATTGAAAAAGGGATGGGTTTCCGTGACGTAGTAAAGCGTCACCGCCAGCCCCGCTCCCATGCCGCACACGGCGCCCCATTTGTTCGCCCGTTTCCAGAAGATGCCGAGAACAAGCGCCGGGAAAAACGACGCAGCGGCAATGGAGAAGGCCAGCCCCACCATGAACAGGATGTTGTCGGGGCGCATCGAGGCGACCCAGGCCGCGATGGCAGCGACCAACAAGAGTTGCGACTTGGAGATGACGAGCCGGCGCTGGGTGGTGGCGCGCGGGTTGATGACCTTGAAGTAGAGGTCATGCGACAACGCGTTTGAAATGGTGAGGAGCAAGCCGTCTGCTGTCGATAGTGCCGCAGCGAGTCCCCCCGCAGCGACCAGCCCGGAGACGACGTAGGGCAGCCCGGCAATTTCCGGCGTGGCGAGCACGATCACGTCGGTATTGAGCGTGAGCTCGGCGAGCTGGAGCAAGCCGTCGCCATTGAGGTCTTCAACACTGACCAGGCCGATCTTGCCCCAGGAGGCGACCCAGTCGGGCAGAAAGGCGATGCTGCTGCCGACGAGGTTGTTATACACCTCCCACTTGGCAAACACGGCGTAGGCCGGCGCGGTGATGTAGAGCAAGGAGATAAAGAACAGTGACCACATCACCGATCGGCGTGCTTCGGAGACGCCGGGGGTGGTGTAGTAGCGCATCAATACATGCGGCAAAGCGGCCGTGCCGACCATGAGCACGAACATGAGCGCGAGAAAATTTCGGCGCGAAGCATTGACCTCTTCAGGCGTGTCACCGGGAAAGGCGTCGGCGTGACGCGGTGGCGCACGCGATTTCTCCAGGGCGGCGGCGCGCTCGGTGTCCCACCGCACACGCGCTTCGGCCTCGGTTCTGGGCAGATCACGCATGTCGCGCTCAGCCATGGCGACTTCGCGCGCAGACGCATCTTCGTTACGCAATTGCTTTACCCGCTCGCCCAGGGCAAGGCGTTCGGCCTCCATTGAATTGGGCAAATCCGCAATTTTCTGCTCGAAGGCTTGAGCCCGGAAGCGATACTGATTGCGCACATCAATTTCGACCGGATCGGTCAGCAGCTTGTGTTCTTTTTCGCTGATCTTCTGCAGCACGGTGCCGTAGGCAATCTGCGGCACTGGCACGCCAGTCACTTTCCAGGACAGCAGCACCACCGGGGCCAGGTAAGCGATGATGAGAATCACGTACTGCGCGACCTGGGTCCAGGTCACGGCGCGCATCCCGCCCAGGAAGGAGCACACCAGAATGCCTGCCAGCCCTACAAACAGGCCAATCTCGAACTCGACGCTGAGAAACCGGCTGGCGATCAAGCCAACGCCGTAGATCTGCGCGACGACATACACAAAGCTGGCGAGGATGGTGGCGGCGAGGCCCACCAGCCGTGCGGTGTTGCCCTCGTAGCGGGCACCGAGAAAATCGGGGATGGTGTATTGGCCAAACTTGCGCAGATAGGGCGCCAGCAACAAGGCCACCAGCACATAGCCACCGGTCCAGCCGGTCACAAACGCCAGCCCCTGAAAGCCCGAGAAATAGAGCGTGCCGGCCAGGCCGATGAACGACGCGGCGCTCATCCAGTCGGCCGCGGTCGCCATGCCGTTGAACACCGCGGGCACACGCCGTCCCGCGACGTAGTACTCCGCCACGTCGGCGGTGCGACTCATGACGCCGATCGCGGCATAGATGGCGATGGTGGCAAATAGAAATACGTGGCCGATGATGCGCTCTGACAAGCCCAGTTGCTCACCGACCGCCAGCAACAGCACAAAAACAGCGAACGACCCGGTATACCAACCGTAGTACCGACGCAGTTGCTGCGAAAACCCGGAATCCGCCACGCGTGCCGCCTCTGCCCTGTTGCCGACGCGCAAGTATAGCCTGCGTGATCCGGCTGAACGCCGAGGGATAGTGGGCGAGTGCCGTGCCCCTGCGAATACAGCGCAAGGCCAGGCCACGCCCCGACACCTGTTTCAGGCGCCGGGGCCTTCGCCACGCCTCAATACTTCAAGCGCGCGTAGTAGGTTTTTTGCGCGGCTTCACGAGCTTCGCCGAGGGTGCGCACGCCTTTTTCGGCGAGCAGCGGAATCATTTTGAGGAAGACCTCGGCGGTGACAATGGCGTCACCCATCGCAGTGTGACGCCCGATCACGGTCACCCCGAACCGCTCGGCAATGGCTTCAAGCCGATGGCTGTCCTGATTGGGGTGGATGATGGCTGACAGCAACAAGGTATCCAGCACCGGGTGATCGAACTGCATCCCCGTCACTTCTTCCTTCAGTTGCAGGAAGCGCATGTCGAAGGCAGCGTTGTGAGCCACCAGCACGGTATCCGCCGCAAACGCATGCAAGGCTGGTAGCACTTTGGTGATATCGGGTTGACCGACCAGCATTTCGGGCGTGATGCCGTGAATCTTGGTGGACTCCGGTGGCAGGCTTCGCTTGGGATCCACCAGTTGCTCGAAAGCGTCGCCTTGCAGCAACTTTCCGTTCAGAATGCGCGTCGCACCGATCTGGATGATCTCGTCGCCTTGCGAGGGATTCAGGCCGGTGGTTTCGGTATCGAACACCGTGTAGGCGAGCTCGGACAGCAGCTGATCATCATGTTCGTGGTTCCGCTCTGACCAGCTGAACAGGTCGAAATCGTAGTATTCCGGCCGGCTGTCGCCCTTCAGATAGACGTCCGAGGTCACCTCCTCCTGGGGCGTCGCAGATGGCAGCACCAGCCGGAAGAAGGCGCGGTGCTTGACCTTCTCGCGCTCCAGCCACATCTCACCGTCGTGTCGTTCGATCACGTCGCGCACGGTCAATGGGCTGTTCTCGCCGGCGAAACGCATCGGCTCGAGTTCCCAGTTCATGACGGTTTCGGTGCTCATCGCCTGACCCGACCAGATCAGATCAAGGTGCACCAGTCGCCCCGCGGCCGCCAAGCGGAAGCGCAGCTCTCGGATTTCGAACTCGTCTGACAACCGGCTGGCCAGGTAGGTGACCGCTTGCAGCAGCGAGAAGCTATCGACCTTGACCCATAGCGCCTCATCGATCTCCTCGATTTTGGTGCGCAGTGACAGCCGGCTCTCGATTCGGCGCTGTGCAGCAGCCACCAGGTCGGCCCCCAGCATGTCTTCGAGCTGCCAACGGGCCTTGAGTGAGTCGGCAAACGCGGATGCGCTGTGATCGAGGCGATCACTCATGGCTTTGACTTCGTCGCGGATCACGCCACGGAAACGGGTGCGCAGTTCGTCATCCAGATCAGAGAAGTCGAGCATCTCGGCCGCCGCACGCACATTGGCCAGCGAGGCACGGTTGCCCTCGGTGAGGGTGTGCAGGATTTCGTCGCGACGCGCTTCGTTTTCAATGGTGCGCGTGATGTTGTCCAGCATCAGAATAAAGCCGGAGACGGGGCGATCGCCGCCCTCGGTCGTGGCCACGCCAAGCACCGGCGCCATCTGCACGCGCAGCAGCTGGCCTGCGCGCGTGGTGGTCACAAAATTGGTGACCGGCTGCGCGGCGCTCTTGCGCAAACGGTGTTGAATATTTTCGAGCGCATGGGCGATCAGATGACGATCCATGACGGCATAGATCGACCGTCCCAGGCCGATCAGTTCGCCGCCGCCGGCTGCCCCGGGGGCGTCCGACATGGCGCGGAACTGCAGCCGCGCGCGGTTGTTGTAGAGCAGGATGCGGCCGTCGAGATTGCACACGACCACGCTTTGGGTGAGCTCCGACATCAGCGCGCCGAGGCGGTTTTTTTCTTCCTCCACCGAGCGCCGCGCATCGGCCACACGGGTTTCCACGTCGTCCTGAAGACTCTGACGCTGATCGGCCAAGGTGTTGATGATGTCGACAAACGCACAGGTTTCGGCATTGCCATCGGCGGTCAGGCGACGTGTGGGTTCGGCCTTGAGCAAGGTCCGGCCATCTTCGGCCAGGCGGGCGGGCACCGCCACGTAGCGGCGATGCAGATCACGCAACACGATCGCGCTGACGGCCATGGCCATCACCAGCATCGCGCCGAGCAAGGCGCCGCGCGGCGAAATGATGGGTACCAAGGCTTCACGCTCATCGGGCGAAAGGTCAGCCCACACGACCCAGCCACAGACGCCGACAACAATCAGCAACCAGGCGCATACCAAGGCGACGCTGAGAAGAAGTCGATTCTTTGGGCTCATGCATTCGACCCGAGCAGTTGATGCACCTGTTCGACCAGGTCTTTGGTGGAGAACGGCTTGGTCATGTAGGCATCGGCGCCGAGTGCCAGCCCCTTGGCCATTTCGGTATCCCGACCTTTGGCGGTCAGCATCAAAATTCGCGTCGACGAGAGCGCCGGATCAGCCTTGACCTCCTGGCAGACATCGAAGCCACTCTTCTTCGGCATCATCACGTCGAGTAGCACGAGGTCCGGCGAATCGCTGCGGATCTTGGCAATCGCCTCTTCCCCGTCACCCGCGATGGACACGTCGAAGCCCTCGCGTTTCATCAGGAATTCCAAGGAGATGACGATATTCGGCTCATCGTCGGCGATCAGTATTTTTTTTGATTGTGTCATGTAGCTTCCCTCCCCCTTACATCACATTCTAAGTCATTGCCCTGACATCAAAGCATCAGGCTAATTCCTTGTTTTCGCCGCCGGATACCGCCAGTTTTCGGGGCAACTCGAACGAAAACACCGCGCCCTTGCCGGGCTCGCTGGTGACCCACAAGGCCCCCCCGAAGTGCTCAATGATTTCGCGGCTGATCGGCAGCCCCAAGCCGGTACCGGTGGGCTTGCCGCCACTGCCGCTGGCCTGACGAAACTTCTCGAAAATCTCGTTCTGGGCATCCTGCGGAATCCCCGGGCCGTTGTCGCAAACATCAACACGCACACCGGCTTCGCTTTCGCTCATCGCGACTCGCACCACCCCACCATGCTCAGGCACGAAACGCGCCGCATTGCCGATCAGATTGGTGAGTACCTGGATCAGTCGATCGCGGTCCACCCGCAGCACCGTCACCGTCGGCGGCAGCGCCAGCACCAGTTCGGCTTTTCGATTCCGTACCAGCTGGCCAGCGGTGGTTGCCACATGCTCGATCAGCTCGATCAGGTCCACATCGGTGTCGTGCCACTGCGCGTGACCGGACTCAATCTTGGCGAGATCGAGCACCTGATTCACCAGCCGGGTCAGGCGCTCGGTTTCTTCGACAATGATGCCCAGAAAGCGCTTTCGTTCGGCCAGATCGATCTTTGGATCGTCCAGCAGCATCTCGGAGAAGGCGCGGATAGAAGTCAACGGCGTGCGCAACTCGTGCGTGACCGAAGACATGAAATCGTCCTTCACCCGGTCGAGCTCCTGCAAACGCTCGTTGGCCGCGCGCAAGTCTTCGGTGGCCGCCTGCAAGGCCTGCGACTTTTCTTCGAGTTCGCGCGAATACGCGCGCACCTGCGAGGCCTCGTCGAGGATATTCATCACCTCTTCGATGCCGAGCGTCTCCTCCTGCACCACCGAGGCGATCATCACCCGCGCCGACACACTGCCAATCGCACCGGCCAGCAGTGTTTCGGCGAAATGCACCAGATCGCCGTCGGCCTGCAGGTCTTCGATATGTTCAACGCCCTGACTGTGCGCATAAGCCGAGAAATTCACCCGGACGCGCTCCGCACCGAGGAATCGCGCAAGCAGTGCAAGCAGGTCGTCAATCTTGGCCTGACCGCGCCAGAACCGCGCCGCGCCGCGCGACTCACGCTTGAGGATATCGACAAACACGCTGGCCTGCCCGGCCTCCACTGCGGTGGGCGGCCGCCACAGCGAGACCGCCACAAAGGCGCCGATATTGGCAAACATGCTCCAGAACAAGGCGTGCGTCGTGGCGTTGACATCACCAAAGCCAAAGAGCCGCTCGGGCATCAACAACTCAATGCCGAACATGCCCGATTCGACAAAAGCCATCGGCAACCAGCCCGACTTGGCAAACGAGGGCAGCAGCAAGGTATACAGCCAGACGCCGAATCCCGCCGCCAGACCGGCCACAGCGCCATTTCGCGTGGCACCACGCCAATACATGCCGCCGAGGAGCGCAGGGGCAAACTGCACCACAGCGGCAAAACTGATCAGGCCAATTGACACCAGCGCGTAGGCTTGGCCGGCAAGCCGGAAATAGAGGTAGCCCAGCAGCAGAATCACCACAATCGCGCCACGCCGGATAAACAGCAGCAGGCCGGTCAGGTCATGCGGCGCCCAACGCCGAAAGCGCGTATTCGACAGTAGCAGGGGCATCACCAAGTCGTTGCACACCATGGTCGACAGCGCGATGGTCTCCACAATGACCATGCTGGTCGCGGCCGACAAGCCGCCAATAAAAGCGAGCAAGGTGAGCGTGGAATAGCCCTCGGCAAGCGGCAAGGTGAGCACGAAGGAGTCCGGGTCGATCACATTCGCCGGAAAACGCAGCATGCCACCCAAGGCAATCGGCAGCACAAAGATATTGATCAGCAGCAGATACAGCGGAAACAGCCAGGTGGCGCGCTTGAGATGTCGCTCGTCGACGTTCTCGACCACGGCAATCTGAAACTGTCTCGGCAACATCAAGAACGCCAGCGCCGACAGCACGGTCAACGCAAACCAGTCCGCCTTGCTGCCCGCCATATCCAGACTCAACAAGGGCGCAAGATCCGGCGAGATGGCCGCGCGCACGAACAGATCTTCCCAGCCATCGAAAATAAAATAGGTGACAACGACGCCCACCGCCAGAAAGGCGATCAGCTTGACGATGGACTCGAAGGCGATGGCCGCCACCATGCCCTCGTGGCGCTCGGTCGCATCAAGATGACGCGTGCCGAAAATCATCGTAAACGCGGCGAGCACCAGCGCCATGTACAGCGCGGTGTCGCGATACCAATCGCCGCTGGAGCCCGGATGGGCACCGGTCAGCAAGCCGTACTCACTGGATACGGCTTTGAGTTGCAACGCAATATAAGGAACGATGCCGATCACCGCCACCAGGGTGACCATGCTCGCCAGCAGCCGGCTCTTGCCATAACGCGAGGCGATGAAGTCGGCGATCGAGGTGATGCGGTAGGCCTTGCTGATCCGCACCATCTTCAGCAGCACCAGCCACGACACCCCCATGACCAGCGTCGGCCCCAGGTAGACCGGCAAGAACCCCAGCCCGGTCGTCGCTGCGCGGCCCACGCTGCCGTAGTAGGTCCAGGCAGTGCAATACACGGCCAGCGACAGGGCATAGACCCAGGGATTGGCGATCAGCGAGCGGCCCGCGTCGGCGCGGCGATCGCCATAGAGCGCAACACCGAACAGCACCACCAGATAGGCGAATGAGGCGCCAACGATGACACTGCTCGACAGCATGGCGCGCTCCTATCGAAAACCGGACTCGACGATCCAGGCGAGCACCGCAATCACGGCGGCCCAGATGCCGAACATGGAAAGGAATACGAGCGGAACGCCAAACAGCGCGACAGCGGCGTCGAACAACCAGAGGATTGGCGCATTGAATGCCACCGCCGCAAACAGGGTGCAGGCGACCAGACGTTGCCGCGCGAGCGCTTTACGCATCACCGCACCTCGTTCGGAAAACGGAAAATCATTATAGCCCGCCCCCAACGCCCGCCCCGATTGCTTCGGCGGCTCGATCCAGCAAAAAAAGAAGGCGCGTTACCGCGCCTTCGTCTCCTCGTATATTGGCCCGCTCTACGGCAGGCTCCCCTCGTTATTCTTTTCGCGGGGCGCCGTCAGGGCGGCGCCTCCACGGAGGTCAGGCGCTTATCCCTTGAGCTGATCCAGAATGGCCGGATTCTCGAGGGTGGAGGTGTCTTGCGTGATCTCCTCACCCTTGGCCAGCTGACGCAGCAGACGGCGCATGATCTTGCCCGAACGCGTTTTGGGCAGGTTCTCGCCAAAACGGATGTCTTTCGGCTTGGCGATCGGGCCGATCTCCTTGGCCACCCAGGCTGACAACTCTTTGATGACCGCCGGCGCATCCGCTTCGGACGGACGCGGGCCCTTGAGCACCACGAAGGCCACAATCGCCTCACCCGTGGTGTCGTCAGGACGACCCACTACCGCCGCTTCGGCGACTTTTTCGTGAGCGACCAGCGCGGACTCGATTTCCATCGTGCCCATACGGTGACCGGAGACGTTCAGCACGTCGTCGATACGACCGGTAATGGTGAAGTAGCCGGTGTCGATATCGCGGATCGCGCCATCGCCTGCCAGGTAGTACTTGCCCTGGAAGTCAGCTGGGTAGTAAGACGTCTTGAAGCGCTCAGGATCGCCCCACACGGTGCGGATCATGGACGGCCACGGACGCTTGACGACCAGAATACCGCCCTGGCCCCACGGCTGCTCAAGACCGGTTTCATCGACCACGGCGGCCTGAATGCCCGGGAACGGCAGCGTGCACGAACCCGGCACCATCGGCGTCGCGCCAGGCAGCGGGGTGATCATGTGACCACCGGTTTCGGTCTGCCAGAAGGTATCAACGATCGGGCAACGGCTGCCGCCGATGTTCTCGTAGTACCACTCCCAGGCCGCCGGATTGATCGGCTCACCGACCGAACCCAGAATGCGCAGGCTCGACATGTCGTAACGATCCGGATGCACGGCTTCGTTGGCATCGGCCGCCTTGATCAGCGAGCGGATCGCTGTCGGTGCGGTGTAGAAAACACTGACCTTGTGGTTCTGGATCATTTTCCAGAAACGGCCGGCGTCCGGATAGGTCGGCACGCCTTCGAACACCACCTGGGTGGCGCCGCAGGCCAGCGGGCCGTAGGCGATGTAGGTGTGACCCGTGACCCAGCCGATGTCAGCCGTGCACCAGAACACGTCGTCCGGCTTGATATCGAAGGTGTATTGCATGGTCAGCATGGCGTGCAGCAGGTAGCCGCCGCTCGAATGCTGAACGCCTTTCGGCTTGCCGGTCGAACCCGAGGTGTAGAGCAGGAACAGCGGGTGCTCGGCCCCCACCCACTCCGGCTCGCAGGTCTCGGGCTGCTCGGCAAGAATGTCATTCAGCCACACATCACGGCCCGCCGTCATGTTGACCTCAGTGCCGGTGCGCTTGACCACCAGCACTTTCTTGATCGACTCGCAGCCGCCCATGGCCAGCGCTTCGTCGGCGATCGGCTTGAGCGGGAGCGCCTTGCCACCACGGAACTGGCCGTCGGAGGTAATCAGGGCTGCCGCGCTGGAGCTTTCGATACGATCACGCAGGGATTGCGCAGAAAAACCGCCGAACACCACCGAGTGGGTTGCGCCGATGCGGGCGCAGGCCTGCATGGCCACGATGCCTTCGATCGACATCGGCAGATAGATCACCACGCGGTCGCCCTTGGCGACGCCGACGCTCTTGAGCGCGTTGGCCATCTTGCTGACGCGGGAGAGCAGATCCTTGTAGGTCACCTTGGTGACCTGGCCGTCATCGGCTTCAAAAATGATCGCGACCTTGTCGCCCAGACCATTGTTAACCTGACGGTCGATACAGTTGTACGACACGTTCAGCTCGCCGTCGTCGAACCATTTGAAGAACGGAGCGTTGGACTCGTCGAGCACCTTGGTGAAAGGCTTCTTCCAGTCGAGGAGCTTGCGGGCGTGGTTCGCCCAGTAACCTTCGTAATCGGTCTCAGCCTGCTTGACCAGGGCCTGATAGGCCTCCATGCCGGGTACGGCAGCATTCTTGGCCAGCGACTCGGGGGGGTAGTACAGCTTCTGGGCGTTGTCGGACATCTCTCACCTCTCCTCAATTCACGGAATCGAAATTCGGTTACTTGCTCCAGTCTGCGCCGGAACAATCAACAGACATTACCATCAGCGGCGACACTCAATAAACCCGGCCACTGAGAACAGACCGCATTAAATGAAATCTATCTTACACAGGACTTACACCTTCGTGGCACTGCAACACAAAGCAGCTGACTCCGCAGTGTTAGAATCTCGCCCGACGCCACAACGCCAGTCAAGCGATTCGTGGACGCATCATGGCAGGGGCTGCTTTGCCCGCGGCGCCTGCCTTTCTCTGTGAGGGAGCCCACCATGAGCACAATCAAGCAGGAAGACTTCATCCAGTCCATCGCGGACGCATTCCAGTTCATCAGCTACTACCATCCGCTGGACTACATCCAGGCGCTGGGCGAAGCCTATGAGCGCGAAGAATCGCCCGCCGCGAAAGACGCCATCGCGCAGATTCTCACCAACAGCCGCATGTGCGCCGAAGGGCATCGCCCCATCTGCCAGGACACCGGTATCGCGGTGGTCTTCCTCAAGGTGGGCATGAACGTGCGCTGGGACAGCACGCTGAGCGTCCAGGAGATGGTCAACGAAGGCGTGCGCCGTGCCTACACCGACCCCGACAACACGCTGCGCGCCTCGGTGCTGCTAGACCCCGCCGGCGCCCGCAAGAACAGCAAGGACAACACCCCGGCCGTGGTGCACTACGAGATCGTGCCGGGCGACACCGTCGACATCACCTGTGCGGCCAAGGGCGGCGGCTCCGAAAACAAATCGAAGCTGGTCATGCTCAACCCCTCCGACTCCATCGTCGACTGGGTGCTCAAAACCCTCCCGACCATGGGCGCCGGCTGGTGCCCGCCGGGCATCCTCGGCATCGGCATCGGCGGCACGCCTGAAAAAGCCATGCTGCTGGCCAAGGAATCGCTGATGGGCCATGTGGACATCCAGGAACTCCAGGCCCGCGCCGCCAAGGGCGACACCCTGAGCCGCGTCGAAGAACTGCGCCTCGAACTCTTCGACAAGGTCAACGCGCTGGGCATCGGCGCCCAGGGCCTCGGCGGCCTCACCACCGTGCTCGACGTCAAGATTCTCGACTACCCGACCCACGCCGCCTCGCTGCCGGTCGCGATGATCCCCAACTGTGCCGCCACTCGTCATGTGCATTTCGAGCTCGATGGCTCCGGCCCTGCCCACCTCCAGGCACCCCGCCTCGAAGACTGGCCGGCCGTCACCTGGCAGGCAGATACCGAAGTCGCCACCCGCGTCGACCTCAACACCCTCACCACCGAACAAGTCTCTTCGTGGAAGCCGGGCCAGGTCCTGCTCCTCAACGGCAAGATGCTCACCGGCCGCGACGCCGCCCACAAGCGCATCGCCGACATGCTCGCCAAGGGCGAGAAGCTGCCGGTCGACTTCACCAACCGCGTCATCTACTACGTCGGCCCGGTCGACCCGGTGCGCGACGAAGTCGTCGGCCCGGCCGGCCCCACCACCGCCACGCGCATGGACGGCTTCACCCGCATGATGCTCGAAAAAACCGGCCTCATCGCCATGGTCGGCAAAGCCGAACGCGGCCCCGTGGCCATCGAAGCCATCAAGGACAACAAGGCCGCCTACCTCATGGCCGTCGGCGGCTCCGCCTACCTCGTCTCCAAGGCCATCAAGGCCTCCAAGGTGGTCGGGTTCGCTGATCTGGGCATGGAAGCTATCTACGAATTTGACGTGGTCGACATGCCGGTCACCGTCGCGGTCGACGCCTCGGGCGAGTCGGTTCACAAAACCGGCCCGAAGCTGTGGCAGGCCAAGATCGGCAAGATCCCGGTCGTGACCAGCTGATCACGACTGGCAACACGCAGACGAAAATGCCCGGCATATGCCGGGCATTTTCTTTGGCGGCGCACGTCACCGAAGCGCCCAACGGCGACCCGTTGGCAAAGTCCGATGCCAACTCAAACCAGATAACGCGACGCACCTAATCATTCAGGGCAAAGCGCCGACGATACGCCGAGACGATTCCGAAAACCGGACTCAATCGTCGTGGGCGAAAACCCCCGGCCGTGCCCCACGCGCACTGAGTACATCGGGCGCCAGGGCATTGGTTGGGGGTACCGGCGCGCCGGTACCAGCGCTTGGGCGAAACACCCACTCACGCACCGTCTTGGCCTCTGCCGCCTGTTCACCAAGCTCAGCTGGCAAGTTGGCGCGGCGAAACGGCCGTTTGTCGCTCAGGCTGTGGATGCCGACGATACGGCCCTCCTCGCGCTCCAGCCCCCACTCGGTTGTGCCGGTCATCGGGTCGCGGTAGATACGTCGCAAGTGACGCATCGGCTCGGGAAAACGCCGGTCTTCGAGTAACACGGCGAGATCGGGCGGCCAGGTTTTTGCGGCCTCGGGCGAGGCGTCGTGATAGTGCCGCAGGGCGCGCGCCATCTCTACGCCCACGGCCAGCAGCTCGGCCTCCTTCTCGCGCTGGGCACGCGCCTGCCAGGTCTGCCCGATGCCGGCCATCAGCAGGCCAACGCCGGCGACCAGGAACAGCACCATCAAATAGGTATAGCCGCCCTCGCCCCGTCGCATCGCCGTCACCAGGCGCCGTAGGGCTCGCCCGCCCCGCTGCGGATGTTCCAGATGCCGCCGAGCGGATCATCTGGCGGCGGCTCCACCACCCAGGTCGCCACGCTCTCGGTGATCGGGTCTTCAGGAATGGAACGCAGATAGCGCTTGTCGACCAACTCGTCGAGCGTTTCGGGGGGGCGGCCGACATCGGCGCTGTATTTGTCGATGGCATCGCGCATCACCGCCAGCGTCTGGCGCAGGCTGTTTTCGCGGGCACGGTCGAGGTGGTCGAAATAGCGCGGCGCGGCAATCGACAACAAGGTGGCGATGATCGCCATCACCACCAGCAGTTCGATCAGGGTGAAACCTCGGGGGCGGCGGAGAGGCTTGAACACGCGCATCACCACTCCCGATACGGCAGGCCGTTGAGGCCGGTTTTCTCGCTCAGCGAGTAGACGTCGAACACATCGTCACCGGGCGCCGGGGCATCGGGCGGGCTTTCATAGCTGCGCAGCCCCCAGGTCTCCTCGGCGGGCGTGTCGATGTCGGGATAAAACGGATCGCGCGGCAGACGGCGCAAAAAGTAGATCAGTTTTGGCTCGGCCGACTTGATGTCCGCCACCCCACCGGCCAGCACCCGCAGCGACGGCGGGTAGCCCGAGGCATCGGCCTGCCGCTCGATCTGCCCGGCATCGCCGGCCGCCTTGTAAGCGTCGATGGCATCGCGAATCTGGCGCACCGACACCCGCAATTCCGACTCCTTCGCCCGCTGCGCGCTGATCTGCGCCAGTGGCAGCACGGTAGCCGCCAGAATGCCGACAATCGCCACCGTCACCACCAGCTCGATCAGCGTGAAGCCGCGGCAGCGCGCGTGACGCGCCGCAGCGCGCCGCGCGGTCGAATCGTCAACGCGCCCGTCGGGCACGGGGCCGGCCTGCGCCGACCCTGGCGGGTTGCAACCCGCCCTACAAGGGCGGCGCGGATCACGACGCACCGCCCCCTCGGGGGGGTGAAGCGGGGGTTTTGTGGCGCACTGCGCCGCGCCCACCGAACGGGTCGGCTGTGCAAAGCCGACCCTCCGCGAACGTAGTGAGCGTGGGGGCCCGACGCTTCGCCGGGCCGCCCCAAGAAGCGTCGCCGCCCCCTCGGGGGGGTGAGGCGGGGGTTTCGTGGCGCACTGCGCCACGCCCGTCAAACGGGTCGGCTGTGCAAAGCCGACCCTCCGCGAACGCAGTGAGCGTGGGGGCCTATCTTCACTCATGGCTTGATCGTCAGGTTCACGCTACCCGACGGCGACACGGTCTCCATGCGCCCATCACGCTCAACGCGGGCGGACACCGGCGCGATGCGCACCGTGCCGATGCTGCCTGCACGGGTGTTGAACGACGCGCTGGTCGACACCGTGTCCTGCCCTGCCGGAATGGTCACGGTCACCGAGCCGGGGGTCGTGGTGCCGGCCGCTTCGATGCGGCCCGGGTCGTACTGCAGCGTGACCTCGCCGCCGGCAATGGCACCGCCGCCGCTGATGGCGATGCTCACTTCGACCGAGCCGCCGGCGGTGACTTCGGACGGGCCGCTGACGCTCACCGCGAGCGGTCCGGCGGACGGTTCAGGGGGATCGGATTCAAACTCGCCCTCGTCCGGCGCTGCGTCGCCCGGATTGACCGCCTCGGGCGCCGCTGCGGCCCGCGCCGCGAGCGCTTGCGCCCGACGTTGCGCCATCCGCGCCGCCAGCGCGCCCGGCCCGTTGCCACCGAGCACCGGCGAGTTGTCACCCGACAAGCTCAGACTGCCCGGCGCGGTAGGCCGCAGGCTGAGCGGCTCGGCGCCGATATTGGTTTCGGTGCCGGCCGACATTTCGGCCCGCGCCACCGTCGGCACCACCACGTTGCGGATCACCCGCGGGGTGATCAGCAGCACAATCTCGGTACGGTTGTTGGTGTCTTTCTGACTCGAAAACAGCCGCCCGATCAGTGGGATGTCGCCCACCCCCGGCACCCGGTTACCGACCATCCGGTCTTCTTCCTGCAACAGCCCGGCAAGAATCTGGGTTTCGCCATTCTTGAGGCGCAGCACGGTGGCGGCGGTGCGGGTGCCCACCTGGTAGGCCAGCGAGGCCGACGGGCCGGTCACCTCCTTGACGATATTGCTCACCTCCAGCCCCACCTTGATCTCGACATCACCCGACAGCAGCACCTGCGGCTTCACGTCGAGCTTGAGCCCCACATCGAGATAGGTGACCGAGGCCGACACGCCAACGTTGGCGGTGGCGGTGGTGGTGAACACCGGCAGTTTGTCGCCAATGTGGATCTTGGCCTCTTCATTGTTCTTGACGCGGATGCGCGGGTTGGCCAGCAAGCTGGTGTCACCGTCCTCCTGACGCAGATTGAGCAGCAGCGCCGGGTTGGCAACATACGGGCGCAAATCGCCACGGCTGCGCAGGTCGACCACGCCGCTGGCCAGCGTGCGCGCCACGCCAGTGCCATCTAGCGCACCCAGACCGATCTGGTCGGGGAAGTCGAGGCCGAGTTCGATCACCTTGTTGCGGCTGACCTCCAGCACCTCAACCTCGAGCATCACTTCCGGCTCGGCCACATCCAGCGAGCTGAGCAGGCGTTCGGCCAGCGCGACGGCTTCGGGCGTGTCCTTGATCACCAGCAGCCGCAGCTTCTCGTCCACAAACACGTCGCGACTCTTGGTCAGCGTGCGCACCAACGCCTGCGCCTGCTTCACGTCGGCGTTCGACAAATAGAAGCTGCGCGTCACCAGCTCGCGATACTCCTTGGTCTTGGCCGGCGTCGAGGGGTAGATCAGCACCGAGTTGGCGTTGAGGATCTTGCGTTCGATTTTCTGTGTGGCGGTGAGCAGCTGCAGCACTTCATCGACCGTGCTGTTGCGCACAAACAGCGTGACCTTGGCCTCGGGCCGCACATCGCGGTCGAACACAAAGTTGAGCCCCGCCGCACGCGACAGCGCCTCGAACACAATGCGCAGCGGTGCGTCGCGGAATTCCAGCGTTACCGGTTTGGCGAAGGGGCCGCGCAAGGCCACGTCGGGTGCCGGGTTGGCCTCGGCCAGGGCCGCCTGAAGATGCCCGTCCAACGCCCGCGCGGCAGCGTGCTCTGGGTCTTCGGCCAGCACGCGCGCCACCTCCGCCCGCGCGGTTTTGGCGTCGCCGGCCTTGAACGCGGTTTCGGCCGCGGTCAGCATGGCCGCGTGACGCGCCTGTCGCGCCAGCGCCAGTTGCCCGGCCCCGGCCCGCGGGTCGCCCGGCGCAAAGCGCTCGATGTCGTCATACAGCCGGGCCGCCTCTTCCGTCTGGCCGGCGCGATTCGCGCGTTCGGCCGCCGCCAGCCGTTGCAGCACCACCCGCTCGCGCTGACGCAGATAAAAGGCGCGCAACTCACGATTCTCGGGCGTGGCCGACACCTCGGCAGCAAGCCGGCCCAGCGCCGCCACTTGATCACCGGTGGCCAGGTCGGCGCGCGCCTGCTCCATCGAAGGGTTGCTCGCGCACCCGGCCAGCAACACGAACGACAACAACAAAAACACGCGGGGCATACGGGCAGGCAGAGTCATGGGGCAGTCGCCAGATGGATTCGTTGGATTTCTTTCAGCGGCAAGTAGGTCAGCGTCACGGTGTGCTCATCAAAGGCGTCGATGCGATAGCGCCCCACCACCTCGCCCACCCGCGCCATCACCAGACGCTCGCCGTCCAGCAAGAACAGCGTTCGCGCGCCATCGGCGTCGATCAGCGAGCCGGCGTAGGTGTAGGGCATGGTCGGTGCGCGCAGCTTGGGGGGCGCCACACGCGCCGTCTGGCGGGCCGACGGTGGCGGAGCCGGCACACCAAACACCGAAGGTGCCTCAGCGGCAAAAGCCGGCCGCTCGGCCGCCAGTGCAGACAGATCTGCCTTGGTCGTCACTATCGGCCGGGTCGTGCGTGTAGGGGCGCTGCGCAGCTCGCGCACCGTTGTCGGCGCGTCGTCGGGGTCCACCGTCGAGGCCCACCAGGTGGCCGCCAGCGTTACCGCCAGCGCGCCCCACAGGCCGAGTTGGCGTTTGTTCATACGCCCCCCCGCACAAACACCGACACCCGCACATCGGCGCTGATCTGCCCGGCGGTGGCCTGCTCGCGCTTGATCGACAGCTGCTCCACCGCCGCGCCCGGCTGCTCGGCCAGCACCTGCCCGAGCCAGGCGTAGAGCGCATCAAAACTGCCCTGCATCGGCAACGTCGCCGTTACCCGCACCAGCGGCGTGCCCGACACCAGCGCGCTGCGGTAGTCACCACGCTCGGGCAGCAAACCGTGTTCGGCCGCTGCAACATGCATCTGCGCCAGCACCGATGACAGCTCCGAGGCCGGCGCAAAACGTGCATAAAAGGCTGCGAGCTGATCGCGATCACTCAACACCGGTTGCACCGACACATCCGCCACCTTGAGCAAGGCGGCGCGCTCCGCCGCCAGCGACTCGGCCTGCGCCGCCTGCTCGCTGCCGGTCGACACGCCAAAGGCCAGCGCAAAGGCCAGCAAGGCCACACCGACGGCGCCGGCCCAACCGGCACGCATCACGGCGCGCAGTGTCCGTTCGCGCAGGCGGTCGAGGCGGGGCGACGCGATCTTTGTCATCGGCTCACCCACTGACCATGGAGATTGAACACAAAGCGTCCACCGGCGTGCTCGTAGCTCACCAACTCGACCGCGGCGAACGTGTCGGCAGCTTCGAGCCGGCCGAGAAACTCAAACATGCCATCCAGGCTGGGCGATTCGGCCGAAAGGCTGAAGGTGCCGCGCAAGGCATCTGGCGTCACCGCCAGCACGGCCACGCCATCGGCGGCCGCTGACTCCACGCTGGCAAACAGGGCCGGCCAGTCGCGGCCTAGCTGAGCGGCCAGCTTGAGTGCGGGGCTCGCCTCTTCGGCGCGCACCGGCGCGTCGGGTGTGCTCACCACATGGCGTCGCTCGCGCTGCAGCTGGTGGCGCAGGCGCTCGACGATCTGCTCACGCTCATGCAAATCGGCACGGCGAAGCAGAAAGTCATTCACCTCCAGCGCGGTCATGGTCAAGCCCAGCGCCAGCAATACCCAGCCCAGCGCACCGGGCCCGCGGCGACGGCGGGCAAAGTCGAGAGCAATCGATTGCGGGCTCATGCCAGCGCCACCGGCTGCCAGCCATCTGGCGCATTCTGACGCGTGCCCACGGTGTACAGCACCCCGCTCGATGCCGCCTCGCCGCTGGCACACAACTGAGTCAGCATGCGGCGGGCTGCATTTTCATCACCCGGCGCGACCACTTGCGAGCGCAGCGCGCACCACCGCCCGCCACGCCACACACCGAGCGTGAGGCGCCCCTCGGCCGCGCACAGCAAGGCGCCGTCGGCTGCCGCACACTGCCGGCGCAGGCGGTTGAACTGGGCAACAAACGCGCCGGTCAAGCCAACCAGCCGCGCCTTGCGCGCCGCCAGCAGGCTGTACAGCCCGGTGATCAGCGCGGTCGGTGCCGCGCAGACAATGCGCGCATCGTCGACCGGGCCAGTGTCCATGGCCACGGTCCAGGCCGTCATGTCGATGCCGTGCACCGTCTTGAACTGATGCGCCAGCCAGGCATCGCGCTCGCGCGGCGCGCGTACCGCGGCGGGCCAACGCGTGACCAGATAGCGCAGCCAGTGGTCAGCGACGCACACGTCCACCTTGGCGCGTACCGGCAGCCACTCGGCCAGCGCCGCCGGCCAGGGCGGTGCATCGGCGGCCAGCGCCAAGCGATGCGTTTTGCCACCAACAACCAGCTCGCAGGCCTCGGCGTGCAGGTGCAGGCGAACGGGTTCAGCCCAAAAGCGTGACACGGTTCAGCTCCTGCAAAGTGGTTTCGCCCGCGGCCACCAGCGCGGTGGCGGCGTCGCGCAGACTCACAAAACCGCGCGAGGCAGCCAGCGCCTTGAGCGCGCGCACCGGGGCGCGGGTGACGATCAGTTCGCGAATCTCGTCGTCCAGAATCAACACCTCGGCAATCGCCCGTCGCCCCTTGTAGCCCGAACCACGGCACTGGCCGCAGCCGTGGCCGGCGCGGAAGCGGAAGGCGCTCACATCGTCGAGCCGCGATTCGACCACCTGCGCCGGATCGGGCGTGATGTCATCGGCACAATGCGGACAGTTGATGCGGATCAGCCGCTGCGCGACCACGCCGTTGAGTGCGGCAACGAGGTTGTGCGGGTCGATGCCCATATGGGTGAAGCGGCCGATAACGTCAAACACATTGTTGGCATGCACCGTGGTAAACACCAGGTGGCCGGTGAGCGCGGCCTGCACCGCGATCTCGGCGGTTTCACCATCGCGGATCTCGCCGACCATGATCTTGTCCGGGTCGTGACGCAGGATCGAACGCAGGCCGCGGGCGAACGTGAGCCCCTTCTTTTCATTGACCGGAATCTGCAGCACGCCGGGCAACTGGTATTCAACCGGGTCCTCGATGGTGATGATCTTGTCCAGCCCGTGATTGGTTTCGGCCAGCGTGGCGTAGAGCGAGGTGGTCTTGCCCGAGCCGGTCGGCCCGGTGACCAGCAGCATGCCGTAGGGCTCGCTGGCGAGGCGGCGCAGGGTGGCGCGCACCGCGTCATCGAAGCCCAGGGTTTCGAGCGACAGCCCGGTCAACTCCTGGGTGAGGTGTTCTTTGTCAAGCACCCGCAACACGGCGTCTTCGCCATGGATGCTGGGCATGATCGAGACGCGAAAGTCGATCTCCCGCCCCGCCGCCTGCGCCTTGAAGCGGCCATCCTGCGGCACGCGACGCTCGGCAATGTCGAGCTCGGCCATCACCTTAATGCGCGAGATCGCCTGCTCGGCCAGCTCGCTGCCCTGCACGCTGCCCACGCGCGAAAGCACACCGTCGATGCGGTACTGGATCACCAGCCCCGCCGGCACGCATTCGAGGTGGATGTCGCTGGCGCCCTGCTTGAGCGCGTCGTAGAGCGTGGAGTTGACCAGCTTGACCACCGGGCTGGCGTCTTCGCTGATGCGCTTGAGCGAGAGGTCTTCCGCACCGCCGTTGATCTTCTCACCGCCTCGGGTTTCCGACAGGCCCGCCGCACGGCGCACTTCGTCTTCATGCCGTGCCAGACAGGCAGCGATGTCATCATGGTCGGCCAGCGCCACAGCAAAAGGCTCGGCCAGCCGGGCGCCGAGGCCATCGACCAGCGCGCGGTCAAAGGGGTCGGCCAGCACCAGCAGCAACGCGCCGTCGGGCCCGCGCAGCGCAATGCACTCGCGGCGCAGCGCCTGCTCGAAGGGCATCGCCGCAAAATCCGGACTCAGCACCATCAATTCGGCGTGGCCCATCAACGGCAGATCGAAGGTACGCGCCAGGCGCGCCAGGCGCGGTGCGGCCTCGGATTCGATGGCCGCCAGCGCATCGAGCATGCGCCCGCCGGCGGCGCGCGCGGCGGCCAGCTCGTCGGGCGAAAAGGGGTGAACTCGCGGCGCGTTCATCCCACGCTCTCCGCCAGTTGAAAGATGGGCAGATACATGAGCACCACGATACCGCCGATGGCCACGCCAATGAACAGCATCAGCAGCGGGCCAATCAGGCGAGTGAGCCACTCCACCTGACGCGCCGTGTCTTCTTCATGAAACTCCGCCGCGCGAGTCAGCATCTCGCCCAGATTGCCGGCGCGCTCGCCGACCCGCAGCATGCGCAACGCCACCGGCGTGGCCAGCCCCTGCGCGGCCAAGGTATTGGCAAATCCGGCGCCTTCGCGCACCCGGGCAATCGCGCTCTCCAGCGCCGTGCGTAGCGTCGGCGTCAGCAAGCCGGCGACCATGCCAAGCGCCGTCACCACCGGAATCCCGCCCGACAACAGCATGCCCAGCGTGCGATAAAAACGCGCCAGCTGAAACACTCTCAGCCGCTCGCCAATCATCGGCATCTGCCACATCAAGCGCCCCGCTGCCGCCGCCGTCGCCGGCTGACGCACCAGCGCCACGATGCCGACAATGGCCACCAGCACGCCACCCGCCACGATCAGCGCATTGGCCTCGACAAACTGCCCCCACTGCATCAGCAGACGCGACATGAAAGGCAGATCGCCGCCCACGTCTTCATAAATGTGCGAAAAACGCGGCACCACGTAGCCGAGCAAGAACAACACCACCAAGCCGCCCACGCTGAGCAGCAGCACCGGATAGATCGCCGCGCTCACCAGCTTGCTGCGCAGCGCCTCCACCTGCTGGCGATAAGCAATAAAGCGCGCCACCGCCGGCACCAGATCGCTGGTGCGCTCGGCCGCACGAATCATCGCCACATACAGATCGGGAAACGCATGCGGCGCCGACTCCAGCGCCGCCGACAGCGGCCGCCCCTCGCGCAGCGCCTTGCGGATGTCGTCGAGCACGCCGCGCACCGCGGGGCGGCTCTCTTTTTCGGCCAGCGCGTCCACCGCCTCAGCCAGCGGAATGCCCGCGCCCAGCAGCGCCAGCATCTCCTGGTTGAACAGCAGCAGCGGAAAGCGCGCGCGCCGGCCGCCCTGGCGCTCGGCGCGCATCGCCAGCACCGTCAGCCCGCGCGCACCGGCCAGCTGGCGTGCCTCGGCCTCGGTCGACGCCTCAAAGGCCGTCTCGACCACGTCCGCGCCCTGCCCGATGGCCTTTACCCGGTAGCGCATTACCAGTTCACGATGTCTGCGGCCTCGCCCTCACCACCAGGCTGGCCATCCTTGCCGAAAGAAAACAGGTCGAACTCACTGTGCTCGCCCGGCGACCGGTACTGATAGGGCTTCTCCCACGGATCATCCGGCACCGCCTTGCGCAGATACGGCCCCTGCCATTTGCGCTCGCCCGCCGGCGCCGTGTTCAGCGCGGCCAGACCTTCTTCGGTGATCGGATAACGGCCCACATCGAGCCGAAACTGGTCCAGCGCCTTCTCCAGCGCATTGATCTGCGCCCGCGCCGTCTGCACCTCCGACTTGCCAATCTGCGAGAAAAACCTTGGCCCCACATAGCCCGCCAGCAACCCGATGATCACCATCACCACCAGCAGTTCGAGCAGCGTGAAACCCGCCTGACGCACCCGCGCACGCACAAACGGCACCGTCGGCGCCGACACCAGCGGCGCGGCCCGCAAGGCCGACGCCCCATCCACGGCGAGGCGGGTTGAAACCCGCCCTACGTCATCCGACACGCAGTCGCCCCCCCGTGCCCCCAAAGGCACACCCGGACCCCGCGCACGCACCGCCGCAACAAAACCACGCATGGAAGAAAACACAAACCCGATGGGCAAGAAACGCATGAACTCGAACACTCCCGGGCAGACAGGCTGCCCCATAAAGGCGATCAGAGTAGGCGGGCAATGTGACACCGCGTTGACCTGCCAAACGGTACATCAAACCCCCGCCCAGGTGAAACGCTCCCGTCATCACGCCGCGCCAGACTATCCGCATCGGCCACATCTGCCAGCGAGCGCCCCCATGATCGACGATCTCGACCTCCACTTCGCCCTCAGCGGCATCCGCCGCGCTTGGGTCTCGGAGGAAGTATCCACTACCATCATTCCCGATACCGATTGGGACATGCCCTATGACGACGCCGACCTCGACCCGCTCGACGACGACGGCCCCATCTCATGTGACTGGCTTAGCTAAGCACATCGCCGCCAGCCTGCTCGGCGCGGCACTTTGCGCACCGCTGGCCGTACACGCCGACACGCTCTACAGCTTTGTCGACGAACACGGCGTCATGCACTTTTCCGACAGCCCCGTCACCGACACCCGCTACCGCCGCATCGCCGGCACGCCTCAAGCCGCCCCCTCCACGGGTAAACCCCAGCCCCGCCCCGCCCCCGCCGCGCTACGCCCCCACATCGAACACGCCGCCCGCCAGACCGGCCTCGACCCGGCACTGATCCAGGCCGTCGCCCAGGTCGAAAGCGCCTTCAACCCCAACGCCCAGTCCCCCAAAGGCGCCCTCGGCCTCATGCAGCTCATGCCCGCCACCGCCGAACGCTACGGCGTCACCAACCCCCTCGACCCCGCCACCAACCTCCTCGGCGGCGCCCGCTACCTGAGCGACCTGCTCCGCCTGTTCAACGACGACCTCGAACTGGCATTGGCGGCATACAACGCGGGGGAGAGCGCTGTCACGCGGTACGACAACCGGATTCCGCCGTATCGGGAGACTCGGGCGTATGTGCCTAGGGTGTTGGCGCGGTATGCGGTGGTGCGGGATGGATGGCAAGCCAACGCGCAGAAGAGTCCCTAAACGGCTACTTTTTGTCATCCTGACGCACCATCGGATCTACTCTTCGTCGTCGCGAGATGCGTACTCAGGTACTACTGGTTCGCTGGCAGGGGAACTCCAATATGGGCTCCCTTCGAGCGCTCGTTCAATGTCATCCATATCGTCGTTGCCAAGCGTTGTGTCGAATTTTTCGCTCAGGATTCTTCGGGCGTGGGCTAGACGCCTGGTGACTCTCCATTCGTCGATGTATCGTGTGGTCTCGCGTTCATAATCACGGCCCGCCTCTGGGTAGTGTGATCCAATCTTGTGAAGAGAAATCAATATTGTCTCAATCTCCCCAAGAATTTCGATCGCGTCGTCGAAGGGAAGCTGGATTATGGAGTTTGCTGGAAGCGGCACCATTTTCTCCTTGTTATTGTCGCGTTTTTCAGTTGAAGGTCACCCTTGACCGTCATCTCCACGCGGCCGTGTCGCGGATTCCGAATCATCTCGATGCGAGATGATTCCACGTCGGTCTCCACGAAGTCTCGACCGTGCCCCTTGGCAATTTGATACTTGTCTTGCGCAGATTGCTGGTTCAAGGGCTTTTTGCTTGCAGATTCGAGGTAAACCCGATTGTTGTCTTTCGCTCGGATAACGCCAGTTTCTTCGATGCCGTTCGAACCCTTTCGGTTGGTGTAGTGGCGGACTCGTGTCGTGCCTTCACACTTCGCCAGCCCCAGCGGATCAGTATAGGCCAGCGGGTTGCTATCGACGTAGGCGTAGAGGTTGTCACCGCCGGCAATGCCGATGGGGTCCGCCTGGAATCAATGGGGTCAGAGTCATTGATTTAGAGAAAGACCGGCACCAGGCCTTGAATTGCCACATTTCTATCCGCCGAAGCGCTCGACGGCCTGCCTCGCGGTGACGATCTCGATCCCCTCGAAGCGCCCCAGCGTCAGCAGATCCTCATCGCCCATCACGATCAAATCAGCGTGAGCCGCCAAGGCACAAGCGAGCACCGCATCATCGTCGGCATCGCGCGAGACCTGGCCGGGCGCATCACCGGCCTCGACCAGAACGGCACCGCCTACGACCAGGGCTTCGGCTACGACGCCGCCGACCGCCTCACCAGCTACACCGGCTACCCGGCGCTGCGCGCCTACACCTACGATGCCAACGCCAACCGCACGAGCGAAACCCTCGGGGCGATGATCACCAGCATCACCCATGTGGCCGGCACCAACCGCATCCACAAGGTCGGCACACAAGCCATGGCCTTCGACGCGGCGGGCAACCTCACCAGCTACGCCGGCAAAACCTTCACCCACGGCGCCGACGGCCGCCTGCGCAGCTCCACCACCAGCGCCGGCACCGTCACCTACCAGTACGACGGCCTCGGCCGGCGCATCTCAAAATCCGGCCCCACCACGCTCGTGCCCGGCGGCTTTGTGCGCTACGTATACGACACCGCCCGCCACCTCATCGGCGAATACAAAACCGACGGCACACCCATCAAGGAATACGTGTGGATCGGCGATCTGCCGGTGGCGGTGATCGAAACCCACCCCGACAGCACCACCACCGCCTACGCCATCGAAACCGACCACCTCGGCACCCCGCGCCTGCTCACCGACGCCACCCGCGCCCCCCGCTGGCGCTGGACCAGCCCGCCGTTTGGCGAGGTGTTGCCCGAGGACGATCCGTCGGGGCTGGGCGCTGTCACCTTCAATCTGCGGTTTCCGGGGCAGTACTACGACAAGGAGACGGGGCTGCATTACAACTGGAATCGGTATTACGATCCGGGGACGGGGCGGTATGTGCAGTCGGATCCGATTGGGCTGCAAGGCGGGTGGAATACTTACGGGTATGTCGGGGGGAATCCGGTATCGCGGATAGACCCTTTCGGATTAGCAGAGGAAGGATTCCTCGGAGGGGAATCGGGCAGCCCTCCAGTCGGACTCCCGAATCCTTCGGTGGAAGCGCAGCGCCAACTTGCGCGGCACCTGACACGAATGCTCAGTGAGATTCGAGACAAATTCTGCCCCCCTGATGGGCAGTGCCCTCCTTGCAGGACTGTGAGCGGGAGAATCGTTCCCGTCGGCACTATCGCGTACCGACCTCTGGATGTCATTCCGGACGACGTGATGCAGCACGGCGTGTACGGATCTCACCACAATCTCTTTCAGGCAAACCAGTACCCATATCCAAAATGCGACTGCTTTTGGCAAAAGCTGAAAGACGTTGCAAAGCCCTGGGAGATCAAGCAGGACTGGATCCCAATTGAACACTTTGCCAATTAGAAATTCCGGAGAATATATGCTCTACAAAGCGGACGGAAAAGAAATCAGCGTGGGAGATCGAGTTTTGGTAGAAGGGGGGCTGCACGGCACGGTTATTTGTGATTTCGACAAATGGGAGGCCCTTAGGGGCTATGAGTCGTGGCTAACTAAGGAAGACCTAGTAGGCGGAGGCACGCTAAAGTCTGGAGTCATGATCAAGACGACCGAACTAGGATTCCTGCACTACCCGGAAGAAGATGACGACATTTTTTTTGAAATGGCGTCTGTGGGATCAGATCCGAGATAAATATTATCGAAAAATAGGGAACAGGCACGGTTTTCGTCATCCACCACCGCGGCCAAGACACCAACGGCTGGCCGCAGGGCTACACCCTGGGCGAGCAGCCGCTCGACTTCGGCTACGATCTGGCCGGGCGCATCACCGGCCTTGACCAGAACGGCACCGCCTACGACCAGAGCTTCGGCTACGACGCCGCCGACCGCCTCACCAGCTACACCGGCCACCCGGCGCTGCGCGCCTACACCTACGACGCCAACGCCAACCGCACGAGCGAAACCCTCGGCGCCATGATCACCAGCATCACCCATGTGGCCGGCAGCAACCGCATCCTCAAGGTCGGCACCCAAGCCATGGCCTCCGACGCCGCGGGCAACCTCAGCAGCTACGCCCGATCAATGGGGTCAGAGTCGATCAATGGGGTCAGAGTCATTGATTTAACGAGTCAAGCGGGTTAGCGTATTTCGAATACACAGGAAAGGATGCCATGGCCCGCTTGCCCAGACTCTATATTCCCGGTTGCGCCCAACATGTGATCCAGCGCGGTAACAATCGGGAGGCCTGCTTTTACGACGAGGGGGATTACAAGGCCTACTTGTCGTTCCTGAAGAATGCGGCAATCAAGTACCAGGTTGCCATCCATGCATATGTGCTGATGACCAATCATGTCCACTTGTTGATGACGCCCGGCAGCGAGCAGGGTGTGAGTCGAATGATGCAAGCTCAGGGGCGCAGATACGTTCAGTACTTCAATTTCACTCATGGCCGCACCGGCACCTTGTGGGAGAGGCGGTTTAAATCGACAGTGGTGGACGCCGACAGCTATTTGCTGACCGTGTACCGCTACATTGAGGTCAATCCCGTGCGGGCCGCGATGGTGACGCACGCATCGGAATACCCTTGGTCCAGCTACCAGAGCAACGCGCTGGGCAAGGCGATTGAGTTGCTGACCCCGCACCGGCTGTACCACCAGTTGGGAATAACCGATGTGGAGCGACAGAGCGCTTACCGAGCACTGTTTCGAGGCGGGATGCCGGATCGGGACTTGGAGGCGATACGGGAAGCAACGAGCAAGGGATGGGCGTTGGGTGATGATCGGTTCAAGGCACAAATCGAGGCCAAGACCGGACGTCGGCCTGCCCCTTTGGGGCGGGGCGGGGATCGAAAGTCGATGGCGTTTCGGGAAAGCAAAAGTCAATGACATTGATCCATCCAGCAGACCCGCCGCGTCGATGCTCGATACCAGATTGTTTTTTCTGCATCCTTTTGCGAGCGCGTTCGTCTCCATGGGCGAACAGCTTCAACCGATAGCCCCGCCAAGGAGTGTTCAGATGACCACGCGATTGCGCGAGCTGTACGCCAGCAACGCTCGTGAAGGCAACTTGCTGTTCTTCATGCTGGCTGCTTTTGTGCTGATCTATTTTGTTCCCGCCGGAACGACGCGCTTCGATAACGCGGTCTTGGAGGCGGTTCGCCTGACCAACTGGTACGCCAGAGAGCACGTCATCCTGTGTCTGCTACCGGCCTTCCTGATTGCCGGCGCGATGTCGGCGTACATCAGCCAGGGGGCAGTGATGCGCTACCTGGGGCCCGAGGCGTCCAAGCCGGTGGCGTTTAGCGTGGCATCGGTATCCGGCACGCTGTTGGCCGTGTGTTCCTGCACCGTGCTGCCCTTGTTCGGCGGCATCTACAAGCGCGGCGCGGGCCTGGGGGCGGCAATCGCCTTTCTGTATTCGGGGCCGGCCATCAACATCATGGCGGTCGTGGTCACGGCAAAAGTGCTGGGGGCGGAGATCGGCATTGCCCGCGCGGTTGGCGCCATCCTGTTTGCACTGGTCATCGGCACGATCATGCACCTGCTCTATCGCAAGGAGGAGGCGCAGCGAACGGTCAAGAACACGCGCGGCTTTGGTGGCGATGACACCGACAAGCCGATGAGCGCGATTGCGACATTCTTTGCGCTGATGGTCGGGGTGCTGGTGTTTGCCAACTGGGCGGCTGCCGACAGCGACATCTGGATGCAGATCTACGCATGGAAGTGGCAGATCACGGCGCTGCTCTCCGCCGCGCTGGCGGGCCTGCTGGTCTGGCGCTGGCACTGGCCGGCAAGTCAGCTGCTGATGCTGGCTGCTGTGGTGGTGGCTGCCGCCGTGATCGTGCCCGGCGCACCTGAGTTGCCCTTTGCTCTCGGCATTGCCGGGCTGATGATCATCTCGGCATTGCGCGACGAGGATCGCGAGTGGTCTGCGCAAAGCTGGGATTTTGCCAAACAGATCCTGCCCTTGCTTCTGGGTGGCGTCTTCGTTGCCGGCTTTGCGCTGGGTCGGCCCGGCCATGAGGGAATCATTCCCTCGGAATGGGTCGCGGCAGCCGTGGGCGACAACACACTGAGCTCCACCATCATCGCCTCAGTATTGGGCGCGCTGATGTATTTCTCTACCCTGACCGAGGTGCCCATCGTCGATGCGCTGATGGGCGCCGGTATGGGCAAAGGGCCGGCACTGGCACTGCTGCTGGCGGGGCCCGCGTTATCTTTGCCCAACATGCTGGTGATCCGCACGATCCTGGGCACGCAAAAAACCGTGGTCTATTGTGCGTTGGTTGTGGTGATGGCCACCATTACCGGCTTTGCCTATGGCAACTGGTGGTAATTCAACCCACTGAATTTATGTAACGAGTGAGGAAAAACCATGAAATTCACGATCTACGGCAGTGGTTGTGCCAAATGCAAACAACTGACGGCAAATGCAGAAGACGCGGCAAAGGCCAAAGGGATTGACTATGACATTGAGAAAGTAACTGACACCAACGCCATCATTGATGCCGGCATCATGCGCACCCCGGCGCTGGCGATTGACGGTGAAATCGTCATTGAAGGCAAGGTTGCCAATGCAGACGAGATCCAGAAATTGCTGGCTTGATTGAAAGCGCCCCGGGCGCCGAGAACAGGCCAGGAGTCCGATCATGCCACCAGCGGGTCGCTCCCTGATCACGGTGCACACGCACAGCGCATCCATCCCCGGCGTGGGGCGGATGCGCCGCCGGCGTGGCCACCAGATACTGCAGCGCAAAAAACCCTGCCAGCAGCAGGGCCACAACATTCTTCGTGGACACCGGCAGAACGCTCGACTACGTTTCCTCATGTGAGATGAACGTCATTCTCATTCCTGTTTTTCATATTGAGGAGATGCGCAATGCACGGATCACCCTTGAACCCCACAGCCGTGTCGAATCGGCCACCATTGAAGGCCCGCCTGCTTGGCGCAATTGCCGCGGCGGGCTTGCTAGTGTCGGCGGTGCCGGCCGGCGCGCAGGCGCTGGCACAGGCAGTGCAGAAAGACCGCGAGATGATTGTGACGGCCAACCCGCTGGCGAGCGCCGCGGGGGCCAAGGTGTTGAAGAACGGCGGCACGGCGGCGGACGCGATGGTGGCGGCGCAGGCGGTGCTGGGGCTGGTGGAACCACAGGCGAGTGGGATTGGCGGGGGTGCGTTCGTGGTGTATTACGATGCGGCCACGCGCACGACGACGACCTTTGACGGCCGCGAGAAGGCGCCGGCGGCAGCCACAGAGGACCGGTTTGCGGGCCTGGGTTTTACCACGGCCTGGCAGAGCGGGCTGTCGGTGGGGGTACCGGGCACGCCGCGCATCATGGAGGTGGTGCATGAGCGCTATGGCCGACGGCAGTGGCACCAGCTGCTTCAACCGGCGATCACACTGGCCCAGAAGGGTTTCGAGTTGACCGGGCGCACCTCCAGCCAGGTGGCTGGGCTGCTGGCGGCCAACCCGTCGTGTACCAATCGCCTGTTCTTCCGCGACCCGGTGGCCTTTGCCTATTTTGCCAACCCGGACTGCACGGCCAAGCCGGCGGGCACCAAGGTCAAGAACAAGGACTACGCGCGCACGCTCAAGGCGATGGCCCGCCACGGCGCCGACGCGTTCTACACCGGCGACATCGCAGCGGACATTGCCGCTGCGGTGCAAGGCGACCCGGCCATTGCGGGCGACATGACGGTGGCTGACCTGGCCAACTACGAGGTGATCGAGCGCGCACCGGTGTGTTTCGACTACCGCGGGCACAATGTGTGCGGCATGGGGCCGCCCTCCTCCGGCGCGCTGGCGGTGGGGCAGATCCTGGGCATTCTGGAGAGCTTCGACCTGACCGGCGATCCGCTCGATGAGCGCAATGTGCACCTGTTTGCCGAAGCCGGGCGGCTGGCCTTTGCCGACCGGGGCTTGTACGTGGGCGATACGGACTTCGTCACCGTGCCGGTCGAGGGCATGCTCGACAAGACCTACCTCGCCAGCCGCGCCGCCTTGATTGGCGAGCAGGACACGGGCACCGCGCAACCCGGCACCCCGCCGGGGAACTTCGACCCCAGCGCGCCGGACAACCGTGCCAAGCTGAGCGGCACCAGCCATATCTCGATTGTCGACCGCTACGGCAACGCGCTGTCGATGACCACCACCGTCGAAAGTTCTTTCGGCAACGGGGTGATGGTGCGTGGCTTTTTGCTCAACAACGAGCTGACGGACTTTTCGTTCAGCGCGGTGAGCAATGGCCTGCCGGTGGCCAACCGGGTGCAGCCCAACAAGCGGCCACGCAGCTCGATGTCGCCGAGCATCGTGTTTGACGACCAGGGCCGGGTCGAGTTGGTAACCGGGTCGCCGGGCGGCTCGCGCATCATTGGTTACACGGCGCAGTCGATCGTCAATCACATCGACTTCGGGCTCGATCCGCAGGAATCGATCAACACGCCGCATTACCAGAACCGCAACGGTTCAACGGAGATCGAGCGCACGATTCCAGGCATCACGATTCCGTACGATGCCGACGCGCTGGCCGCCCAGCTACAGGCGCGCAACCACCCGGTGAACGTGGCCGACCGGCTGGAGAGCGGCCTGTCGATCATCCATGTAGTGCATGACGACGACCGCCACCATCACGGCAAGGGCCGGCACTGGAAGCACGGCCACCACGGCAAACCCTGGCATCACGGCAAGAAAGGCGATGTCACGCTGATCGGCGGTGCCGACAAGCGCCGCGACGGCACGGTGGCCGGTCGCTGAGGGGGCGCGTGTCCATGAATCTCGGTGCGCCGTTCAGGGTCGGCTTCAGACGACCATGGCGGGTTGAAACCCGCCTTACGCGGTGACGACACGGGAACCGTAAGTAAAAAAGACCGGCAGGTTCGCCTGCCGGTCTTTTTTTCATCAACAGCTCGCGCGGGATGTCTTGCTTACTTGAGTCGCCGAATCAGGCTGGAGGTATCCCAGCGATTGCCGCCCATGGCCTGCACGTCAGCATAAAACTGGTCGACCAACGCGGTGACCGGCACACGAGCGCCGTTGCGGCGGGCTTCGTCGAGCACCAGACCAAGATCCTTGCGCATCCAGTCCACCGCAAAGCCGAAATCGAACTTGTCGTCCACCATGGTGACGCCGCGGTTGTCCATCTGCCAGCTCTGCGCGGCGCCCTTACCGATCACGTCCAGCACCTGCTTCATGTCCAGGCCGGCTTTCTGGCCAAAGGCAATGGCTTCGGCCAGGCCTTGCACCAGCCCGGCGATGGCGATCTGGTTGACCATCTTGGCCAGCTGCCCGGCGCCGCTCTCGCCCAGGCGCGTAAAGGCACGGGCAAAAGCCATGGCCACTGGCTTGACGGTGTCGAAAGCGGCCGCGTCACCACCGCACATGACGGTGAGCATGCCGTTCTGCGCGCCGGCCTGTCCGCCGGACACCGGTGCATCGATAAACTTCAGACCCAGCGCTTCGGCGGCGGCCGACAACTCCCGCGCCACATCGGCCGAGGCCGTCGTGTGGTCGACGAAGATCGCGCCCTGCTTCATGCCGGCAAAAGCGCCGTCCGGCCCGAGCGTGACACCGCGCAGGTCGTCGTCGTTGCCGACGCAACAGAACACGATATCGGCATCCCGGGCGGCGTCAGCCGGCGTAGGCGCCGAGGTACCACCAAACTCAGCCACCCAGGCCGCTGCCTTGCCGGGACTGCGGTTATATACCGTCACCGTATGGCCGGCCTGGGCCAGATGGCCCGCCATGGGCAGGCCCATGACGCCGAGGCCAAGGAAGGCCGTGCGGGCGGCCGGGGCGGATTCATAGGGTTTCGCGTTGATGGACGACATGGGCGTTCTCACGAATGAATGAAGGAAAAACAACGAGGCGTCGCCCGGTCGCATTCAGCCACCGGCGCCGGTCTCGCGCTGACACGCCATCCTAGCGCAGCGCGCCGGCTTCGTGAGCACGACGCCAGCCGTTGCCCCTGGATGATGCGCCTCACTCCGCCATCAGTCGCGCCGTTCCGTAGACCCGAATCGAACTGCCCGGCGCCGACGGGATGTCAGCCGCCAGCAGCGAGCGCCTGCCCATGTCTTCGCCCTGCACCACCTCGATATGGCCATGATGCGGCCAGGCCAGGTCGCGCAGGTAGCCAGCCAGCGCCGCCGTGGCGGCACCGGTCGCCGGGTCTTCATACACGCCGCCGGAGGCAAAGGGGTTTCGGGTATGGAAACGCTGGGGGCCCTCGGCCCAGGCCAGCAACACCGTCACCAGGCCATGTGCATTCATGAATCGCCGCCCGGCGTCCAGCGCGTAATGCATGCCCGACAGCGCCTCGCGGCTTGCCAAGGCAAGCAGCAGGTGGTCAGCCCCGCCGTGGATGCGGGCAGGGGGCAGTCTTTGGTCGAGTTCATCCCGGCCATAGCCGAACACCGCCAGGGCTTCATCGATCAGCGTTTGATCCACCGGCGCACTGCGCGTCGGCGGCGATTGCAGCGCGGCGCTGAGGGAATTGCCCTGCCGCGCGCCCTCGACGGTGATCCTGGCCTGATTGAGGGTCAGCTCGAATACGCCGTTGCCCTGCCGCATGGCCAATGCCGCGCCGAGCGCAATGGTGGCATGGCCGCAGAAGGGCACTTCGGATTCGGGGGAAAAATAGCGCACCCGCCAGGCGCCGTCCTCGGGCGCGGCGAAGGCGGTTTCCGAATAGCCGACCTCGGAAGCGATACGCTGCATCTCGTCGGCAGGCGGCAAGGTCGGGGAGATCGACACCCCGGCTGGGTTACCGCCGGTGTCACCATCGGAGAAAGCGGCAATCCTGAGAATATCCATCGAAAGGTCTCCGGCAAGGGTGAGCTTGTCACAGGATAGAACCTTGGCGCAGAACCTGCCCGGTACAAACACCGACGCGAAACGCTGAAATGTACCGTTCGGCGCCCCGCTCAGACGGATGGCACGGGGAACAAGGGCTGCGCTGCCAACGCCGCCCATCGTAAAGGTCGCCCGCATCGACGGGCGGCCTTCCGGTTTTGCCGCTTCAGGGGCTCAGAAGGCGTAGCCCACGGTCACCCAGGCACGCGGATCGCGCTCGGCCGAATCCGACTGCGGCGCGCCGCCATGGCTGCGCCAGGCGACGTTGGCATCGACGCGCCAGCCATTCGCTTGATACCGCACGCCCACCCCCGAGCCGGCAATGGCGCGGTGGTTGTCGGTCACCGCCGGGGTGATGCCACCGGGGTCGGCGTTGATCGTGACCCGGCCGGCATCATGGAACAGGTAGGGGCTGAACGCCCCGAGCGCATAGCGCAGTTCGATCTGCGTCAGCCAGCCCTCGTCGCCGTTGCCCTCGCCGTTGGGATAGGCACGCACGCCGTTGGCGCCGCCTAGGCTGAGCCGCTCGGACGAGTCGAGATTCTGCCCCGCCCACTGTGCCGACACGCGGCCGAACAGGGTGAAGCCGGCCGGCAGCGCCTGGACGCGGGCCAGGTCGAGGTTCCACTTGTCGAAATGGCCGCGCGCATCGGTGCCGCTGGAAATATCGGTGGCCTTGAGCGTGTCGTCGAGCGTGAGGCGGCCGGCAGTGTAGCTGACGGCGCCGTAGGTGATGCCCCCGCCGCCAAAGCCGTCGCGGTGGTCGAACTGCAGCGCCAGCGGCAGCGATTCGCTGGACTTGTCGTTGTCGGTGCCGGCCAGGCCCTGGCGGTCGTTGAGCGCCTTGTGTTGGTAGGTGGCCGCCACGGTGAGGTTGGTGCGCTGCGAGCGGATCACCGGGTAGCTCACGCCGATGCTGCTGACCTTGGCCGTGCCGGTGGCGTCGAGACTGGCGAAGTTCTTGCCCAGTTCGTAGGACGTATGGGCATAGCCGATGTTGCCGCGCAGGCCCGAGGCGCCCAGCGGCAGGCTGTAGCCGAGGCTGCCCAGCCACAGGTCTTCGTCGGAATAGATCAGCCGCGCGGTGATCTGGTCGCCGAGCAGGAAGGGGCTGTCGAGCTGCAGGTTGGCGCGCAGGCGGTGCTCGCCGGTGAAGCGGTTGCCGTGGTTGTCGATGCCGACCTCACCGGCAAAGCCCGGCGTGCGCTCGACACGCACGTCGAGGTCGCCGGTGCCGACTTCCTGGCCTGGGCGGATGATGGGCGCCACCTTGACGCCCGGCAGATCGTCCAAAACCAGCGTGGTGCGCTCAAGCAGATCACTGCGAATGACTTCGCCCGGCTGGAGCGGCGAGAGAAAGCGCTCGGTGGCACCGGTCAGAGTGGGATCGCCAAAGGCCCTCACCGTGCCGTAGCGCCCCTCTACCACCTCGATGCGCAGCTGCCCCTCCGCCATCGACTGGGGTGGCAGATAGGCACGGGCAAAGGGGTAGCCGGCAGCGGCGTAGTGCGCGCGGACACGCTGAGCCAGTTCGCGCAGAGCGGCCAGATCATAGGATTTTCCCGTGACGGGGCCGAGCATGTCGCGCAGCTCGGCCTCGCTGAACAGGCTATTGCCGCCGAAGCTGACCGCCTGCAGCATGACTTGCGTGCCACCCGGCTGCAGCGCGGCGGCCGGTGGGGCTTCGATGGAAATAGCCGGCCCGGGTTGCGGTGCTTCGCGCGGCGGCGCGTTCTGCTGCAAGGTCTGACCGGCGTCAGGCGCGACCTGCGCCAGCGCAGGAAAAGACGCGGCCAGCACCAGGGTCAGTGCCGAAAAACGAAAAATCGTCGTCATGAAATGAATGCCTGTGGTCATGTGTATCCGGCGGGCCGATCAGTTGCTCTGCTGGCGCGGTTGTTCCGCGTCGTCGGCCCTCGCCTCGCCAGGCAGATGCACCCCGCCGGCGACGACAAAGACGTTCATGAAACCTTGTGGGTCACGCCCGCCCAGATCCGGTGGCAACGCGGTAGCAGGTGCCCCGTCCGCGGATTCACCCGCATCCTGGGTTCCCGTGGCGCCGGCGCTGCTGGTGGTGCCAGTCGCACCGACGGTAGCAGTAGCGTCCGTCGTGCCGGCGTTGCTGGTGCTTGCCGCCGCACCGCCGCCTGCTGACGAAAGTTCAACAAACGCCAAACCGCCGGACACGCCCACGACTGGCAGCGAACCCTGCTGGTTGGTCACGACGGAGACCGGCGGGGGCGCGGTGGGCGACGGCGTGCCAAGCACGGTTCCGGTATTGGTCATCGGCTGCAAGGGTAAGCTCTGGACCGTCTTGATCGCAGTGTCGAGTTGAGTGGTGCTGGGCGCGGGAGCGGCGGGGGCCGGTGTGACACCCGCCGACTGCGCCACCTGAGCAACGACATTGTTGATTTGATTCGCTGGCGCCGCAGCGTAATACCAGGTCATGCCGTCCGCCTGACCGGTCGCGAGATCGGCCAAGCGGATAAAGAGCGCGTAAGAGCCGTCTTCCGGACCGCGCCAGATTGCCGACGTGCGCGGATCGATACCCGTGGCATTGGTAAAGCTGCAGCAGCGAGAAATCGACGTGTCAGCACCATCCGACGTCGAATAGAAAAGAATGGCTGCGCCTTCTCCATTATCAAACTCGGTGACCTTGAGCGCCTTGGCCTGGTCGGTCTGCGCAGTGATCAGCTCGAAACCGTTCTCGGTCAGGTTGCCCTTGTATTTGAACTGCGAATCGCGCGTGGCGACATAGTCGTCCTGGGTGCCGACCCACAGCCGCAGATTGGACGCCGCCGCGCCGCCCAGGTTGGTCAGCGCCGTGTCGATCTTCACGAAGGAGGACCCCGTCGCCAGGGTGTAGGTGTTGTCCACCTTGACCGACTCGCCGCCAACGAAGCCCAGCGTGGCGCTGGACACAATGACGCCGCTGCCCTCCCGGTAGCCGGAGATGTCGAAGCGGCGATCGGAGATGGCGCCGGCCAGATTGTTCTGGCTGTCCAGCAAGTTGCCGTTGCGGTTCCAGCTGTTGGTGCCGTCCCCGCCAGCGCCGACCTCCATGTTCAGGGCGTAGTTGCTGAAGGTCAGCTTGTACCAGGCATTGCGGGTCACGCCGCCAATCTCGGAGGTGTTGTCGAAATACCAGGGCTGCTCAAGCAGGCCATTGCTGTTCAGGGACGCCTGGGTGCCGTTGCCGAAGCGCAGGTTGCCGTTATCGAAAACCAGGTTGCGCGTGGCGCCGCCCGAGCCCTTCTTCCAGGTGAAGGCCGTCGCGGTCGGAATGTAGATCTTCGCGCCATTGGCCACGGTATACGCGCTGCCCGCGCCATCGGCCGAGCCCTGCCCGTATTCGAAGGCCAGCGAGCTGCTGCCGGTGGCGTCGAGGGTGGCATTGACGTTGATGTTGCGCGCCGCATTCAAGGTGAGTTTGTTCGCGCTCCAGGCGATGGCCGAATTGACGGTAATGTCGCCATCACTGCCGCTCTGGCCACTGGCGGTATCCGGCGTATTGCCGCCATCCGTCGAGATCGTCACGCTTCCGCCACCCAACGCCGCCTGGATGGCCGAGGCCAGCGCGGTGTCGATGGTGATGTTGACCGGGTCGATCAACCACTGCGCCGCCTTGATCACGGCGCCGTCAGAAAACGCAAAGGTCGCGCCCGAGGTTTCGATAAAGCCGCCCTCGGCCTTGATTGAGCCGTCCACGCGCGTTTCGCCCCCATGGGCAAACAACACGATCTCGCCCGTCTCACCGGTGGTCAGCGTCTGCGCCTCGATCAGCCCAGTGTGGTTGATCACGCTGCTGGCCAGCGTGGCGGCGGCCTGCGAGGTGAGCAGCACCTGGCCGCCGTCGGCGCGGATCGCGCCGCCATTCTGGATCAGGGTGTCGACGGTGTCGTTGGCCACCTGCAGCTTGACCGGACCGCCCAGATCGAGCGTCACGGTATCGCCAGCGCCAAGCAGCACATCGCCACCATGGGCGGTGAGCGTGCCGTCGTTGATGATGCGCGCGGCGATCAGCGCGATCACGCCGCCCGGCGCGGCGGTGATGTTGGCCTGGTTGATGATGGCGTTGGAGCTGCCGCCGGCGAAGGCGTAGCGGCCGGCCATGAAGTCCGTGTTGGCGATGTTGAGCGTCGAAGCGACCAGACCGCCCACGTCAACCTGCGCGCCTGGCGCGAAGTAGACGCCCTGCGGGTTGACCAGGAAGACCTGGCCGGTGGACGTCAGACGCCCGTAAATCTGGCTGGCGTTGGTGTCCAGCACCCGGTTGAGTGTCGCGCCGCCGACCGGCTGCTGGAAGTGCACATGCGCCTGACTTCCAATGTTGAAGGTGGCCCAGTCGATGGCCGCGCCAGCGCTGGTCTGGGTCACATCCATGCGCGCCCCACTGCTTGCGATCGTGGCGTGACCGCCGACCACGGTACCGCCAGTGGGCAAGTCGGTCGCCGCCGGCACCGCGGTGGCAGCGGGACTGATCAACCACACGCCAAGCGCAACACTACCGGCAGCCGCACGACGCAGACTGCGCGCGCCCCTGCCAGCACGCCCTTTTCCCTGCGCCGAGCCGGCTTCGCTAACGGCTTGCCATACCGAGGTCGCAGCGTTCCAGACAACCCGAAAACAGTGATTCAAGCCTTGTGATTTCATGATTTGCGCCCCGTCCGTGTTGCATTGCCCGCAGGCCGCAGCGCCTTCCGCACTCGACCTGGCACACCCGCCGCCCGCTGAAACAGCCATTCGATGTTCACTTCCTTCGCTCCTTCGCCCTGACAGCGGCCTCGACCAGACCAAGACCTACCGTATTCGCACCGTCCTGTTTCGACTCGGATGAAAGGAACGGATCCCAGGACACCGGAGCGCGGCCCCGCGGGACTTAACTCATGTCGGTATTACGACAATGCTCAAGGCTTCTGAAGGAGGAGGGGCGAGATATTTTTGCCACAAATCAAGAAACGGCCAGCACAACAATCCGGCCAACATCGTTTTGTCATCTGCCGGGACAAATTCCCGTAATGTTTCACCGCTAGCGTCAGGCCTGCGCCCGTCCCGACGGGGCGACCCAACAACGAAAGAGGGCTTGACCATGGAACACGACGAAGGGATTTCGAACCATTCCGGCAACCGTCCGTTTGAGGACGTACTGGAAGTGAACATGCAACGCCGCAAGGTACTGGCCGGCGGCCTGGCGGGCGCCGCCATGGGCTTTTTCTCTGCGCCGGCCCTGGCGGGCATGAAGGGCTGGGGGCAGGATCGCAACGACACCGCACACCGCGGCGGTCGCCGGTCGAGCCGTCTGCTCGGCTTCTCGCCGGTACCGGTGGCCGAGGGCAACGGGCCGTGGCCGGCGATTTCGTCCGACTACCACTACGATGTGCTGATCCCCTGGGGCGAGCCGCTCGAGCCGAGCGGCCCAGCCTATCAGTGGCCGCCAACCGCCGCCGACCAGGCGCGGCAGATCGGCATCGGCCATGACGGCATGTGGTTCTTCCCGATCGAAGACAAGGGCTGCCGTGATGATGACGACCGTGCCCACTGGGGGCGTCACAAGGACATCTGGCGCGGTGGCGAAAACCGCCACGGCTTGCTGGCGATCAACCACGAATTCGGCGAGAACATGCATGTGCTCGGCAAGGCCGCACCGGAGAGCCTGGAAGATGTGCGCGTATCGCAGCATGCCCATGGCGTGGCGGTGGTCGAGATCCAGAAAAAAGGCCGCATCTGGCGTGCGGTCGAGAGCGACAACGCCCGCCGCATTCATGTAAACACGCCGGTGGCTTTCAGCGGCCCGGTGGCCGGCCACGCGTTGCTCGACACGCCCAACGGCAACATCCCGCTGGGCACGGTCAACAACTGCTCGAACGGCCACACGCCGTGGGGCACCTACCTCACCTGTGAGGAAAATTTCAACGGCTACTTCGGCGCCGCCGGTAGCTGGAGCGCAACCGACGCACAAAAGCGCTACGGCTTCTCGAGCAATGGCTTTGGCTACGGCTGGCACCTGTTCGACCGCCGCTTCGATCTGTCGGACGAGGACTACCGCAACGAAGAGCACCGCTTCGGCTGGGTGGTCGAGATCGATCCCTTCGACGCCACGCAAACCCCGGTCAAGCGCACCGCGCTGGGCCGCTTCAAGCACGAGGGTGTGGCGATTACCGAAGGGCGCGGCAAGCGTGTGGTGGCCTACATGGGCGACGACGAACGCTTCGACTACATCTACAAGTTCGTCTCCGAAGACAACTGGAAGAAAATGCGCCGCGCCGGCAAGAGCCCGCTCGACCACGGCATGCTGTATGTCGCCAAATTCAATGACGACGGCACCGGCGAGTGGCTGGCACTGACCATCGACAACCCCGCACTGGCCGCCCGTTTTGCCGACCAGGCCGAAGTGCTGACCTACGCCCGCATGGCCGCTGACGTGCTCGGCGCCACCCCGATGGACCGCCCGGAATGGACTACCGTGGCACCCAACGGCGATGTCTACTGCACGCTGACCAACAACAGCCGGCGTACCGTGGCCGACGCGGCCAACCCGATGGCGCCCAACCCGGACGGCCACATCATCCGCTGGCGCGATGCCGACAAGCACGTGGGCACCACCTTCACCTGGGACATCTTCCTGATCGCCGCCGACACCCACGGCACGGAAGACAGCTTCGCCTCGCCCGACGGCATCTGGGCTGACCCGGACGGCCGCCTGTTCATCCAGACCGACGGCGGCCAGAAGGACGGCCTGAACAACCAGATGCTGGTGGCCGACACGATGACCGGCGAGCTGCGCCGGATCTTCACCGGGGTGAGCGGCGACGAGATCACCGGCATCACCGTGACGCCGGATCGTCGCACCATGTTCATCAACATGCAGCACCCCGGCGAGGGCGACCCGACGGTCACCAACTTCCCGGCCGAACTCGATGGCGTCACCGTGCCGCGCGACTGCACCATCGTCATCACCCGCAAAAACGGCGGCATCATCGGCTCCTGAGCCCTGAGGCCGGTCCAACAAAGCCCGGCAGGTTTGCGCCTGCCGGGCTTTGTTGCATTCAGCCTCAGCCCAGCAAGCGCGCCCGCAGCGCGATCTTGTTGTGCACCTCAAGCTTGCGGAAGCTGCTTTGCAGATGCGTGCGCACCGTGGCGGGCGACACCTTGAACCGGCGAGCAATGGTTTTGTAATCGGCCCCCTCGGCATAAGCGCAGGCCACCTCGTGCTCGCGCGCAGTGAGCAGGTCGGTCACCTGCGGCGCGGTCTCCGGCGGGGCATCAGGTTCGGCCAGCAGCACGAAGGGGATCGCGAAAGCCGCCTGCTCGGTCTGCGCCCGCGTGAACGGCCGGCTGCGATCCTCGCGATAGAGCGTGAGCCAGCGCAGGCCACCGGCGTCGCTGCTGCGCACGCCGCACAGCATCAGCTGGCCGACGTCATGCGCCCGCAGGCACTCGCCCACGGGTACGGTCTCGCCCGCCGACAGGTCGCGCTCGACCACCACGTTCTGCAAGCTGCGCGGCTGGCGGGCAAAGCGCCGGGCCACCGGGTCGAGGTGCGCCACCGCGCCGTAGTCGGCCAGGATGCGCTCCGAGCGCCCGCGCAGTTCGGCGCTGTGAATATGCACCACGCCATCGGCATGCTGACGCCCCTCGCCCCACACCACGCCATCGAAGCCCAACTCATGGTCGAGCCAGGCGAGCGCCTCGCGCCGGTAGTCAGTGCGACTGCCGGTTCGTCCGAGCTCCATCAACGAGAGCAGACGCTTGTCATGACTGTTCATGCCGCTTTTCTCCCTGCAGCGGACGGCGCGTCTCATGCATCTGCATGATTCAATCTGCCCGCGTTTGTGGGTAGCTTAGTCTGGCAAGTGCGGTGCTCAATGCGGGTTTCCCCGATCGCACCGCTTTCGCACATGCTAACGTAGCGCACCGACAGAAAACACAATGACATGTCGGGACACCCACGCAAGGAGGAAACATGAAACACGAACTGTTGTTCGGTCTGGCCGGGGCTTTGTTGCTCGCGCCGGGCATCACCTCGGCACACTCGGGTATACCCGGAGGCAGTGGCCGCCATGACATCTCGATCACCACGCATGACGGCAATGACGACCTGCTCAGCGCCGGACTGGGCAAGACCGGCCTCGCCTCGGCTGTCGCGCCGGCCATTGCCGATCCGCTCGAACCCACCTCCGCCGAGCTGCGCCGTCTCAACATCTGGGCCAACTACCGCGCCCTTATCGACACCACCAGCAACGGCGGCTATGGCCGTCTGTTCGGCCCCAACATCGACCTCGACGGGGATGACACCCTCGGCGAGGGCCTCATCCCCGGCACCGAATACCGCACCAGCCAGAACGTGCGCGGCGTCAAGAGCGTGACACTGCTGGTGCAGGTGCCCGCGCACTTCAACCCCGAGCAGCCGTGCATCGTCGCCGCACCGTCGAGCGGTTCGCGCGGCATCTACGGCGCCATAGGCACCACTGGCGAATGGGCGCTCAAGCGCGGCTGCGCCGTGGCCTACACCGACAAGGGCACCGGCGCCGGCGGCCACGAGCTGGACACCAACACCGTCACCCTGCCCGACGGCACCCTGGCCGACGCGCAGGACGCCCGCCGTAGCGCCCTCTTCCGTGCCGAGATCAGCGAACCGGCCCGTCAGGCCTACATCGCGCAGCACCCCAACCGCTACGCCATGAAGCACGCCCACTCGCAGGACAACCCCGAGCGCGCCTGGGGAGAGGCCACCCTGGCCGGCATCGAGTTCGCCTTCGATGTGCTCAACCGCTACCACCAACCCGAGCGTGGCAAGCATCACCGCGGCAAGCACGCCGGCTATCGCCCGCACAACACCCTGGTGATCGCCGCCAGCGTATCCAACGGCGGGGGCGCGGTCATTGCCGCCGCCGAGGCCGACCGCCGCGGCCTGATCGACGCTGTGGTCGCGCAGGAACCGCAGATCAACGTCGACATGCGCCGGGGCGTCACCGTCAAGCGCGGCGGCACGCCCGTGCCCGCCAGCGGCTTGCCGCTGTATGACTACACCACCTACGCCAACTTGGTACAGCCCTGCGCCGCGCTCGCGCCTTCGGTGGCCGACAGCCCCTTCGCCAGCTTCGTCGTGCCCGCCTTTGGCGCCAACCGCTGCGCGGCACTGGTCGCTGCAGGCGAGATTTCCGGCAACACGCTAATCGAGCAATCCGAAAATGCACTGGCCAAGCTGCAAGCCCATGGCTGGGAGGCTGACAGCAATCTGCTGCACGCCTCGCACTTCGGCTTCGCAGTAAGCACCGCGGTCAGCCTGACCTACGCCAATGCGTTCATGCGCGCCCCGGTCACCGCCAACCTGTGCGGCTACTCGATGGCCACCACCGACGCCGCCGGCCTTCCCGCCGCACCGGCCGCCAGCCCCATGCCCACGCTGTGGAGCCTGAACAACGGCGTGCCGCCGTCGACCGGCATCAACCTGATCGCCGAAGACGCCGCCAACGGCCCGATTCGCGAAGCGCTGGGGGTTTCAGCCAGCACCGGGCTGGCGGACTACTACTGGGACGGCGCACTGTGCCTGCGTGAGCTGCTCGACGAAAAACGCGTTCGCCACAGCATCGCCCAAACCGAGGTCAACGGCCGCCTGCACGGCAAGCCGACGCTGATCGTCCATGGCCGGGCGGACGCCCTGGTGCCGGTCAATCACACCTCGCGCCCCTACCTCGGCCTCAACAACCTGGCCGAAGGCAAGCGCAGCCAGCTGAGCTACATCGAAGTCACCAACGCCCAGCACTTCGAGGCCTTCCTGCCCTTCCCGGGCTACGACAGCCGCTTCATCCCGCTGCACTACTACGGTGGCGTCGCGCTCGACCTGATGTGGAAACACCTCACCGAAGGCGCCGCCCTGCCGCCCTCGCAGGTCGTCCGCACCGTGCCACGTGGCGGCTCACCCGGTGCCGCGCCGGCAATCACCCTGGGCAACCTGCCGCCGATCCAGATGCACCCGGCTGCCGCCGACCGGATCGCGGTCAGCCACGGCACAGTGATGATCCCGAACTGACATCATCAACACGCCTCCGCGGGAGGCACCCACAAACAAAAAGCGGCCCGCAGGCCGCTTTTTGTTTGCATCACTGGCGGAGAGGGAGGGATTCGAACCCTCGGTACGCTTGCACGTACGCCTGATTTCGAGTCAGGTACATTCGACCACTCTGCCACCTCTCCGCTCGAAGGACGGCATTATAGAAAGGTTCTGAAAAAAAAGCACCTCTGACGTGCGTCAGGCGTGCTGGGGCAGCATTTCGTCGTAGGCACGGACCGCTTCAGCGGCATACATCAGGGTCGGGCCGCCGCCCATATAGGTGCAGATGGCGAGGGTTTCCATCAGTTGCTCGCGGCTCACGCCCAGCCGGATCAGCGCCTTGATGTGGTAGCCGATGCAGGCGTCGCAGCGCGACGACACGCCGATGGCCAGCGCGATCAGCTCTTTGTGAAGCGCGTCGATGCTACCCCCGGCCAGCGCCGCCTTGGCCATGGCGGAGAAGCCCTTCATGGTGTCGGGCACCTCTTTGTGCATGGCTTCGAGGCCTTTGGATACATCACTGGTGATCTGTTTGAACGACTTGCTCACGGCCAACCCCATTCATAAGCGTTTTCGAATATTCATTTTATCGAATTTTTCAGAAACATACCACCGCGTATGGATTACCTTGATCCAGTCGATTTGCGACTCCCACACTCTCCGGCGACAATCGGCTCCCTGAACGGGAGTTTGTCCATGCGCGCCCTGCTGCTTGTGTTGATCACCTTCCTGCTTACCGGCTGCCCGCGCGGCGAGGCGCCGGTGATTGTCGACTTCAGAACGCTGGGCGAGCTGCGAGTGGCAACACGCATCGACGCGGTGACCTACCGGAAAGAACCGGATGACGGCGCGAGCGGATTTGAACATGATCTGCTCGAAGAGTTGGCCGGCGAATTGGGCGTGCCGGTGAAATTCATCATTTATCCCAGTGCCGCCCGCGCGCTGGAGGCTGTGCAACGCGGCGATGCTCATATGGCGGCAGCCGCGCTGGGGCGAAACGACAAGGCCCGCCATGTGCGGTGGTCGCCCATTGTGCGAGAGCTCAAATTGCTGATCGCGGGCACTGGCGAGGCCGCATCGACCATTCAGTCGATTCAGGACCTCGCCGGCAAAACGGTGACAGCCCGCAAAGGCACGCTCGCGGCACGCCGCCTGCGAGAGCTTCAGCACGAGGTGCCGTCGATGCGCATCAACACTGTCGCCGGCCAACCGGATCAGGTCTTGCTGGCCGCGGTCGCCGACGGGCGCATTGCCTTGCTGGCCACGGATGAAGCACACCTGGCACTGGCCGCCGAATTGCGCCCGGAGTTGCAGCAGGTGAGCGCCCTGCCGGGCACGGCCGCGATGGCCTGGGCGCTGCCCGACACTGCGGCATCGGCCGAACTGTTCGACACCGTCGGACGCTTCCTTATTCGATCGCACGAAGACAACACGATTAGCCGGCTGGAAGATCGTTATTTCGGCCATATTCAGCGCCTGAGCGCGATCGACATCGCGGCCTTTGTGGATCGCATCCAGACCCGGCTACCGCGCTATCAAGCCATGTTCGAAGATGCCGGCGAGAAAACCGGACTCGACTGGCGACTGCTGGCCGCCATTGGTTACCAGGAGTCCCAATGGGATCCGTTTGCCATCTCGCCCACCGGCGTGCGCGGCCTGATGATGCTGACCGAAGAGACTGCGACACGCATGAAAGTACGCGACCGGCTGGACCCGGCGCAGAGCATCATGGGCGGCGCAAAGAACTTCAAGCTGATGCTCGATTCGATTGACGCTGACGTGCAGGCGCCCGACCGCACCTGGATGGCGGTAGCGGCCTACAACCTGGGGCTTGGGCACCTGCGTGGCGCGCGCCAGATCGCCAACACCATGGGGCGCGACAACCTGACCTGGGTGTCGCTGCGCACGCTGTTGCCGCTGATGTCCCGGCCCAGCTTTGCGCGTCGCCTGAAGGCCGGGCCGGCGCGCGGCGGCGAGGCCGTGCACATGACGGAAAACGTGCGCGCCTTTTTCGACATCCTGCGCCGTCTGGACACGGCGCCGGCCGGCGCCGAGGCTTTACTCCCGCCGAGCACGCCAGTGCCCAACCGAGGCGCTCAGGCCGCGGGCGTCAGTACCTCCAGCCCGCCCATGTAGGGGCGCAGCACCGCCGGCACCACCACCGAACCATCGGCTTGCTGGTAGTTTTCGAGCACGGCCACGAGCGTGCGGCCCACCGCGAGGCCCGAGCCGTTGAGCGTGTGCAGCAGACCTTTCTTGCCCTGCGCATCCTTGAAGCGCGCCTGCATGCGACGCGCCTGGAAAGGACCGCAGTTGGAGCAGGACGAGATTTCGCGATAGGTCTGCTGGGCCGGCAGCCACACTTCCAGGTCGTAGGTCTTGGTGGCAGCAAAACCCATGTCGCCGGTGCACAGCACGATCTTGCGGTACGGCAGCTCAAGCTTCAGCAAAATGGTTTCGGCGTGGCTTGAGAGTTCCTCCAGCGCTGCGGCGGAGTTGTCCGGGTGTTCGATGCGCAGCAACTCGACTTTGTCGAACTGGTGCTGGCGGATCATGCCGCGGGTGTCGCGCCCGTAAGAGCCGGCTTCGGAACGGAAGCACGGGGTGTGGCAGACGAACTTGAGCGGCAAGGTCTCGGCGGCGACCATTTCGCCCCGCACAACGTTGGTGACCGGCACTTCGGACGTCGGGATCAGGTAGAACTTGCTACCGTCGGCCTTGGGCACGGAGAACAGGTCTTCTTCAAACTTGGGCAGCTGACCGGTGCCATACATGCTGTCGGCGTTGACCAGATAAGGCGTGTAGATCTCGGTATAGCCGTGGTCGGCGATATGCGTGTTGAGCATGAACTGCGCCAGCGCGCGGTGAAGACGCGCCACGCCGCCGCGCATCATGGCGAAACGCGCACCGGAAATCTTGGCCGCGGTTTCGAAATCCAGCCCCCCCAGGGCGGCGCCGATGTCGACATGGTCTTTGACTTCGAAGTCGAACTCGCGCGGCGTGCCCCAACGCGACACTTCCACGTTGGCCGACTCGTCCGCCCCGACCGGTACATCGTCGGCCGGCAAGTTCGGTAACGCGGCCATGAAGGCGTCGATCCGGGCCAGCAAGTCGGCCAGCGCCAGTTCATTGGCCTTGAGTTCATCGCCAATCCCACTGACCTCGGCGAGCACGGCGGAGGCATCTTCGCCCTTGCCCTTGAGCATGCCCACCTGCTTGGACAACGTGTTCCGCTTGGCCTGCAGCTCTTGCGTACGGGTCTGAAGCTGCTTGCGCTCGGCCTCCAGGGTGTTGAAGGTGGCGGTGTCGAGCGTCACACGGCGGCTCGCCAGCACGGTGGCCACGGTGTCGATGTCGGAACGGAGTTGTTGGATGTCGAGCATGTCTTCAGCCCACGCAAAGCGCAGGACGCCGGAATGGAAACGTCTATTCTAAACCGCTGCGACGCACCATTGAAGGGTGCTATGGCAGGAAACAAACCGAGAGAAATTCGAAATTTGCCAAGTCTTATCGGTGGCTTATCCTGAGTAGATAAGAACCAATAAAGAACGGGCCAGGTCAGAGTGCCCAAATAAAGGACTGGAGGAGAACGCCATGCTATCCATGCGTGACTGCTTGGACTATTGCGATATCACGGACGATGAGGTCGCCCTCATCGCCGAACACGAAGGCATCCCGGACGTTGCGGCGGCACAGGTCGCCTGCGGACTGGTGCAAACCCCCGAAGGCGTCTTGCTGTTATCGCGCTATATGGCCGATCTGGTGGATCGCGCCGAGCGCACCGGCCAGGTCGACAAGGCAGTGCGAGCCCGCGCCGTGATCGCCCGCTTCATTGCCGACCATCCGACAACGCACTGAGCCTCGCCACGGCGGCGCGGATCAACCGCGCTCAGACTTGCCTGCGCCGCGATCGAGCGTGCGCAGGCGATCGAGCTTTTCGCGAATGCGCGCTTCCATGCCGCGGTCGGTGGGCTGGTACCACGGCTGCGCATTGACGCCATCGGGCAGATAGTGTTCGCCAGCGGCGTAGCCATCGGCCTCGTCATGCGCGTAGCGATAGCCGTCACCATGGCCCATGCTTTTCATGAGCTTGGTGGGGGCGTTGCGCAGATGCATGGGCACCGGCCGTGAGCCGTCTTCGGCAATAAAGCGCCGCACCGCCTTGTAGGCGGTATATACCGCGTTCGATTTGGCTGCGCAGGCCAGAAACACTGTTGCCTGCGCCAGCATCAGCTCGCCCTCCGGCGAACCCAGCCGCTCATAGGCAGCACAGGCTTGCAGGGTCATCTCCAGCGCTCGCGGGTCAGCCAGGCCGATGTCTTCGCTGGCCATGCGCACCAGGCGTCGACCGATATAACGCGGATCGGCACCGCCATCGAGCATGCGGCACAGCCAGTAGAGCGCGGCATCGGGGTCCGAGCCGCGCACCGATTTGTGCATGGCCGATATCTGGTCGTAGAAGGCATCGCCGCCCTTGTCGAAGCGACGCAGATTGCGCGACAAGGCCTGATCGACAAATTCAGCGGTCACCGGATTGACCGCGGCAGTCTGCGCCGCAATCTCTAATTGCTCGACCAGGCCAATCAGCCGCCTGCCGTCGCCGTCAGCGAAGCCGATCAGACGGTCGCGCGCGGCATCTTCGATCGCCAGCGCGGCATCCGCGGTGTGGCGGGCGCGCTCGAACAACACCATTTGCTCGCCCTCGTCGAGCGACTTGAGCACATATACCGCCGCCCGCGACAGCAGCGCAGCGTTAACTTCAAAAGAGGGGTTTTCGGTGGTCGCGCCGATGAAGGTCAGCAGCCCCTGCTCGACAAAGGGCAGGAACGCATCCTGCTGCGCCTTGTTGAAGCGATGCACCTCATCCACAAAAAGAATCGTGTGGCGGCCGAGATCGCGCGCCACCTGAGCTTTTTGCACCGCTTCGCGGATGTCCTTGACGCCCGAAAACACCGCCGACAAGGCGATGAAGTCCGCCTCGAAGGCTTCGGCCATCAGGCGCGCGAGCGTGGTCTTGCCCACGCCCGGCGGCCCCCACAGGATCATCGAATGCAGCCGCCCCGAGGCAAAAGCGAGGCGCAGCGGCTTGCCCTCGCCCAGCAAATGCGCCTGGCCGACCACGTCGTCCAGCGTCGCGGGGCGCAGCCGCTCGGCCAGCGGGATGCTGCCCGTCGGCGGCGGCGTCGTGACCGGCTCCGCGGAAAACAGATCGCCGGAACTCACCGCGGGCGCCGCTTACTCGCCAACCACATCCACGCCCTTGGGCGGGGTGAAGCTGAACAGGCTGGCGTTGAGCACCGGATTGGTCTTGAACTCGGTAAAGCGCAGCAGCGTGGTCTGGCCAAAGTTGTCCTGGATTTCCATCGCCACCAGCTGGCCGTTGGCAAAACCCATTTTCATGCGCGCAAAGCTGCTGTCGGCGGCACGCGGCGTGGCCACGGCCCAGTCGAGTTCATTCATCCGGCCGCCGTCTTCGAGCGTAAAGTTCTTGTCGAGCTCATCCTTGCCGGCCAGGATCGCGGCAGGCGTCGCACCCAGCGCATCGTCCAGCGTCTTGATCGTCACTTGCTGAAGCTCGGGATCGTAGACCCACATCTTCTTGCCATCGCCGACCAGCAACTGCGGATAAGGCTTGGTGTATTCCCAACGAAACTTGCCGGGCCGCTCGAAAGCAAAGCTGCCGTCAGACTGTTCGCCACGGCCGCCGTTCTGCCGATACACCGACTGCACAAACTGCCCCTCGGCGCGCTCGGTCTGCTGCACGAACCGCTTGAGCAGCACCACGCCTGACTCAGCCAGCGCCACACTCGACAGCCCGAAGACCATCGCTGCCACGAGCCAGCGGCTCGCGCTTCTGCACACTTGCTTCAATCAATTCTCCTCGCGCGCCGGGGCGAGCACTTCACGGTTGCCATTGCTCCCCATTGAGGAGACCAGCCCGGCGCGTTCCATTTGTTCAATCAGTCGGGCCGCCCGGTTGTAACCGATACGCAGGTGACGCTGTACCAACGAAATCGACGGGCGACGAGTTTTCACCACCACTTCGACCGCCTGATCGTACAAAGGATCCGCTTCGACATCGTCGCCATCGACGCTGCTCATGCCGTCGCCCGATTCTTCCTGGGCGTCGAGGATGCCATCGATGTAATCGGGCTCGCCCTGCTTCTTGAGGAATTCGACCACGGTGTGCACTTCATCGTCGGCCACGAAGGCGCCATGCACCCGCATCGGCAGGCCGGAGCCAGGCGGCAGGTAGAGCATGTCGCCCATGCCCAGCAGGCTTTCGGCGCCCATTTGGTCGAGGATGGTGCGCGAGTCGATCTTGGACGACACCTGGAAGGCCATGCGGGTCGGGATGTTGGCCTTGATCAGGCCGGTGATCACATCCACCGAGGGGCGCTGGGTGGCGAGAATCAGGTGGATGCCGGCCGCCCGGGCTTTCTGCGCCAGACGTGCAATCAACTCTTCGACCTTTTTGCCGACCACCATCATCATGTCGGCTAGCTCGTCGACCACCACCACGATATGCGGCAGGGTCTCGAGCGGCTCGGGGTTGTCGGGATTGATGGCGAAGGGGTTGGTCAGCGGCTTGTCGGCCTTCTTCGCCTCGCTCACCTGCTTGTTGAAACCGGCCAGATTGCGCACGCCGACGGCGGCCATCAGCTTGTAGCGTTTTTCCATCTCCGCCACGCACCAGTTGAGCGCGTTGGAGGCGTGCTTCATATCGGTGACCACGGGCGCCAGCAGGTGCGGGATGCCCTCGTACACCGACAGTTCCAGCATTTTCGGGTCGACCATGATCAGCCGCACCTTGTCGGGCTCGCTCTTGTAGAGCAGCGACAGGATCATGGCGTTGATACCCACCGACTTGCCCGAGCCGGTCGTGCCGGCCACCAGCAAGTGCGGCATCTTGCCCAGATCAGCTACCACCGGATTGCCGGAGATGTCCTTGCCCAGGCCGATGGTCAGCGGCGAGTGCATGTCGTGATAGGCCTTGGAGCCAAGAATCTCCGATAGCCGCACGGTCTGACGCTTGGGGTTGGGCAACTCGAGCGCCATGCATGACTTGCCCGGCACGGTTTCAACCACGCGGATCGAGATCAGCGACAGCGCACGCGCCAGGTCTTTCGCGAGATTGACCACCTGCGCGCCCTTGACGCCAGTGGCCGGTTCGAACTCGTAACGGGTGATAACCGGACCGGGATACGCCGCGATGACCTTTACCTCGACACCGAAATCCGCCAGCTTCTGCTCGATGAAGCGGGAGGTGAATTCCAGCGTTTCGGCGCTGGGCGGCGTGACATCCTGCGAGGCTTCGTCCAGCAAGGACACTGGCGGCAAGGCACCGTCGCCGGCCGCGCCAAACAAATTCTGCTGGCGCTCTTTTTGCACCCGCTCGGACGGCACAACCACCGCCACCGCGGGCTCGATACGCACAGGCGACGCCGGCGTACGCTCGGCCTTTTCGCGGCGCGTCTTGACCACCGCCTCGCGCTTTTGCGCCAGCTCGCGGCCGGCGCGACGATCGCGCCAGGCCTGGCCGCCGCGCTGCAAGGTCAGCCAGGTCTGCTCAAGCCACAGCCCGAGCCGCTCGGTCGCTGACAACCACGAAATACCGGTAAACAGACTCAAGCCACCGGCGATCAGCGCCAGCAACACCAACGTGCCGCCGGTAAAGCCGAGGTAGCGAAGCGCGGCGGCGCCAAGCTCCGAACCCAACAAGCCCCCCGGTGCCAGTGGCAAGCCGGCGCCCGTGGAATGAAAGCGCAGCGCTTCGAGCGCGGCGCTGGCGAGCAGAACGACGAGAAAGCCCGCCATCACGATGAAAAATGAGCGCTTGTCGGTGTTGAACTCGTGCCGGAAACGGCGGAAGCCCCAGGCGATGCCATAGCCGAGAAAGATCACCAGCCACCAAGCCGAGCCGCCAAATAAATACAGCAGCACATCGGCCAGCCAGGCGCCAAAACGCCCGCCAGGGTTGGTGACCCGCGCCACTTCGGTGGCATGCGACCAGCCCGGATCGGCCTTGTTATAGCCGAGCAGGATCATCGCCACATAAATGGACACAACGCCCAGCACAATCCAGCGTGTTTCCTGGAGCAGATGGGCAATACGCTCAGGCAGCGGCTGATTGCGGGAACGGGTTTGAGACGAAGACGCCATGGGGGAGCACACACACGCTGTGCGACACAGCGGCCAGAAGACACTGCCGCATTATACGAAAACGGCCCGCCTTATGCGGCGGGCCACGAAACGAAGCGTAACGGGGCGTAAGCCCGATGCGGCGACCGGCGATCAGAGATCCTGGATGCGGTCGCGCAGAATGATCCCGTTCGGGGTTTCCTCGATCAAGCCTTGCAGCCCGAGATCCTTCATGACGCGACTGACCATCTCGCGCGAAGCGCCGATCATCTTGGCGATATCCTGCTTCGAGATCTTGCGCACCACCACCATCTCGCCGTCCTGCTCTTCGCCCATTTCGAGCAAAAGATGGGCGACGCGGCCATAGACATCCATCAGCGCCAGACTTTCGATCTTGCGGTCGGCATTACGCAGGCGGTCAGCCAGATTGCTCATGATGCGCCAGGCGATGTCGAAGTCGTCGCGCATGAGCTGCTTGAAATCGTGCTTGGAGATCATCACCAGATCGGAGGGCATCACCGCCACCACCGAGGCCGAACGCGGCTGCTCTTCAAAGATGCCCATCTCGCCGAACAACTCGCCCTGCCCGAGAATGGTGAGAATCACCTCGCGTCCGTCTTCATCGCTCACCAGCACCTTGAGGCTGCCCGTGAGCACGAAATAGACGTAATCAGGCGGATCGCCCGCGCGCACAACAGCTTGGCCTCGCGGAATACGACGCATCATGGCGCAACGGGCCACGCTCACCAGGCGCTCATCACTGAGCCCCTGAAACAACGGAAAAGTACGCAATGCGATGTTGGAAACCGCGGCCGTCTGGACCATACAACTCTCCTGTCGGTAAGGCTGCTCCGGCGCTAAGCCCCTGAGACCACGGGCGATTCACTGCGAACGGGCAACTGCGACACTATCACGTTCTCATAGAAACGTAACGCCCCCCAGCACTCCAAAACCCGAGACCCCAACAAATCGGCGGCTTGAAATGCCTCAAGGCCAGCTCCAGTTATAATCTGCCGCTACTGTCCTTCCACCATCGAGAAGACCCACCACCATGAGCACCCGTCACGACAAACTCCTCATCCTCGGTTCCGGCCCGGCCGGCTACACCGCCGCCGTCTATGCCGCGCGCGCCAACCTCAACCCGGTCCTGATCACCGGCATGGCCCAGGGCGGCCAGCTGATGACCACCACCGACGTGGACAACTGGCCGGCCGACGCCGATGGCGTGATGGGCCCCGACCTGATGGCGCGCTTCCAGAAGCATGCCGAGCGCTTCGACACCGAGATGGTGTTTGACCACATTCACACCACGCACCTCAACGAGAAGCCGATCCGGCTGGTCGGCGATCAGGGCGAGTACACCTGCGACGCGCTGATCATCTCCACCGGCGCCACTGCCAAGTACATCGGCCTGCCGTCCGAAGAAGCCTTCATGGGCAAAGGCGTGTCCGCCTGCGCGACCTGCGACGGCTTTTTCTACCGCAACAAGCCGGTGGCTGTGGTCGGCGGCGGCAACACCGCCGTGGAAGAAGCGCTGTATCTGGCCAACATCGCCAGCAAGGTCACGCTGGTGCACCGTCGCGACACCTTCCGCGCCGAGAAAATCCTGATCGACAAGCTGATGGCCCGCGTCGACGAAGGCAAGATCGAGCTCAAGCTGTTCGCCACACTCGACGAGGTGCTGGGCGACAACATGGGCGTGACCGGCATGCGTCTGCGCAATGTGCAGACCGATGCCAAGGAAGATATCGAGCTGATGGGCGTGTTCATCGCCATCGGCCACAAGCCGAACACCGACATCTTCGAAGGCCAGCTCGAAATGGAAGGCGGTTACATCGTCACCCACGGCGGCCGCGAAGGTAACGCCACCGCCACCAGCGTGCCCGGCGTGTTTGCCGCCGGCGACGTGCAGGACCACATCTATCGCCAGGCGGTGACCAGCGCCGGCACCGGCTGCATGGCCGCGCTCGACGCTGAGCGCTACCTCGACAGCCTGAACCAGGCTGGCTAAGGCCATGGCACGCAAGCGTCGCCCCGCCGCCGCGCAAGCGGCGTCGCCGGCGCGCTTGCCCGACACCCGCTTCGCCTCGCTCAAGCGGATCAAGGCGAACAAAAACAAGGCCTCGGAACATGCCGCCCCACCGGCAGCCACCGACGCCCCGCCCGTCGACGAGACACTGCCGCCGCCCGATCTGTTTCGCGCCAGCGTGGGCGACATCCAGCCCATCGCCGACACAAACCGCGCCGAGATAACCCCCCCGCGTCCACGGCCCGTTCCCAAAGCCCGACCGGTCGAAGCCGACGACGACCTGCCGCGCCGTCATGCGCCGCCGCCGGAACACGACGAAGGCGCCTGGTTTCAACACCATATGCATGACGTGGTCCCGCTGCCGCAGGACGATCGCGGTTGGCTCGGCCCGGTGCCGCGCGCCGAAACCGCCAAGATTGTTCAGCCCCGCACGCCTCAACCCAACGACATCATGTCCTGGCTGGCCAGCGGCACGCAGCCGCTCAAACCCGCCAACCGCGCCGACATCGCCACCCCGCCGCCGGTCGCCGCACCCCGCCTGAGTGAAGCCGACGAGCAAGCCGCCTTGCGCGAGAGCATGGAAGCGCCGCTGAGCTTCGAAGACCGGCTCGACATGGGCGACGAGGCCGTTTTTTTACGCGCCGGACTGCCGCGTCGGGTGCTCACCGATCTGCGCCGCGGCCGCTGGGTGGTGCAGGGTGAAATCGATCTGCACGGTCTGACCCGCGACGAGGCCCGCGCCGCGCTGGCAGAGTTCCTCGCCAGCGCACTGCGCCGTGGTATCCGCTGCGTGCGGGTCGTGCATGGCAAAGGCCTGCGCTCGCCGGGCAAGGTCGGCATTCTCAAGCAGCTCTCCAAAGGCTGGCTGTCTCAGCGCGAGGAGATCCTCGCCTTCTGTCAGGCCCGCGCCAACGAGGGCGGCAGCGGCGCCCTGCGCGTGCTACTGCGCGCGCCCGACAAGATCCGCGCGCCGTAAACGACACAACGGCCACCCGAGGGCGGCCGCTGCATGATTCGGCATCAGCGATCGATCAGATCGCGTCTTCGTTCAGTTCGCCGGTGCGGATTCGCACCACCTGCTCCACCGCCGTGACAAAAATCTTGCCGTCGCCGATCTTGCCGGTACGCGCGGCCTTGATGATCGCCTCAATGGCCTGCTCGACCACGTCCTCGCCGACCACGATCTCGATCTTGATCTTGGGGAGAAAATCCACCACGTACTCGGCGCCGCGATACAGCTCGGTATGCCCTTTCTGGCGGCCGAAGCCTTTGACTTCGCTCACCGTCAGGCCGGTGATGCCGACCTCCGACAACGCCTCACGCACCTCATCCAGCTTGAACGGCTTGATCACCGCTTCGATCTTCTTCATGCATCGCTCCTGTGTCGTATCGTTCTTGTGTCTAGTACGGGTCCTGATACCGGGCCGTAATCGGGAAGCGCCAGTCCTTGCCGAAGGCCCGCCGAGTCAGGCGAATGCCTACCGGCGACTGACGACGCTTGTATTCATTGCGTTTGAGCATGCCCACGGTGCGTCGCACCACCGCCTCATCATACCCTTGGGCAACGATCTCCCGCGGGGACTCGTCGCGCTCCATGTAGGCCTCGATGATCGCGTCGAGCACCGCATACGGCGGCAGACTGTCCTGGTCGACCTGATCCGGCTTGAGCTCGGCCGACGGCGGCCGGGTAATGATGTTCTCCGGAATGATCGCGCTGCGCGCATTGCGCCACACAGACAAGCGATACACCAGCGTCTTGTAGACATCCTTGAGCACCGCGAAACCGCCCGCCATATCGCCGTAGAGCGTGGCGTAGCCGGTGGCCATCTCGCTCTTGTTGCCCGTGGTCAGCACGATGCTGCCGGTCTTGTTCGACAAGGCCATCAGCAACATGCCACGGATCCGGCTCTGCAGGTTTTCCTCGGTGGTGTCTTCGGGCAAGCCCGCGAACTGCGCCTCGAGCATGCCGGCAAACACCTTCATCGCCGGTTCGATCGGCAGCACGTCGTAACGCACCCCCAGAATCCGCGCCATCTCGGCCGCGTCATCCAGACTCATCTGCGCCGTATAGGGCGAAGGCATCATCACCGCGCGCACCTTGTCGGCACCCAGCGCGTCGACCGCCACCGCCAGCGTCAGCGCCGAATCGATACCGCCCGACAGGCCAATGATGGCGCCAGGGAATCCGTTCTTGCCGAGATAGTCGCGCACGCCCACCACCAGCGCGGTGTAGGCCTCTTCTTCGAGCTCTGGCAGCGGCGTGACCGTGGCCGGCACCCAGGCCGAGCCATTGAGCCGCACCACACTGGCGTGCGCGGCAAACGCCGGCGCCTGCCAGGCAATCGACCCATCGGCCTGCATGGCGAAAGAGGCGCCATCAAATACCAGCTCGTCCTGACCGCCGACCATGTTGGCGTAGAGCACCGGCAAACCGCTTTCGCGGGCCCGGTCGGCGGCCACCCGGTAGCGATCCTGCTGTTTGTTCAAATGACAGGGCGAAGCGTTGATCACCAGGATCACGTCCGCACCCGCCTCGATCAGCCCCTTGGTTGGCGCGGCGCCCCACAGGTCGGCGCAGATCAGCAGCCCGCAGCGCACGCCATCGATCTCAAAAATGCAGGCCGCGTCACCCTCGTCGAAATAACGAAGCTCGTCGAACACTTCGTAGTTCGGCAGGCGCTGCTTGCGATAGTGCGCCACGATCCGACCGCGATGCAGCACCGCCGCCGCGTTGTAACGGATGTCGCCATCGGCCTCGGGGTAACCGACCACCACCGCCAGTTCATCGGTCTGCAAGGCAAGCGTCTCGACGGCCTCGCGGCAGCGATCGTAAAAATCGGGGCGCAGCAGCAGGTCTTCCGGCGGATAGCCGCAGATCGACAGCTCGGGCGTCAGCAGCAGGCGCGCGCCCTCGGCCGCGGCAGCATCCATGGCCGCGCGAATTTGCGCCACATTCCCGGACAGGTCGCCCACCACGGGGTTGAACTGGGCGACGGCAATAGCAAGCGATGTTTTCATAGGCGTGTAACTATACCGTCTGCCCCCGGATTTGTGCGGAGTCCAGCGCACTTCAAGCTATCCACAATTCCGGTGCACAAGCCTGTGGATAAGCCGTGGATAAACCCCACGGGGCCGGAGACCCCATCGGACGGGAACACTCTGCCCCATCATGCAGCAGCTGCCCCGGCCACAATCGTCGGCGCGCGGCCAGCGCAGTGAAGAATGCCAACCGATGAGCGACACACTCCGATTTTTCCGCCGTATCGAAGACATTCCGGCATCTGCCTGGAACGCGCTGGCGGGCGACCACGCCGGACTGCAGCATGCCTTCCTGCATGCGCTTGAAGCCAGCCAGTGCGCCAGCGCTGATACGGGCTGGACGCCACACCACGCCACGCTATGGCGCGACCACACGCTGGTCGCTGCCATGCCGCTTTACCGAAAAACGCACTCCTGGGGCGAATATGTTTTTGACTGGGCCTGGGCGCAGGCCTACGAGCAGCACGGCCTCGACTACTACCCCAAATGGCTGTGCGCCATCCCCTTCTCGCCACTGCCAGGCCGCCGCCTGCTGGGCATCGATATCGCCACACGCAGCCGGTTGCTGCACGACACGCTGGCGTGGATCGCCGCCGGCGACGGCAGCTCCTTGCATGTGCTCTTTCCCAGCGAAGAAGACACCGCGCTGCTCGCCGCCGCCGGGATGCAGATTCGCCATGGCGTGCAGTTTCACTGGCGCAATCGCGACTACACCGATTTCGCCGACTTTCTGAACCACCTCACCCGCGACAAACGCAAGAAAATCCGCCAGGAGCGCCAGCGGGTGGCCAGGGCCGGCGTGCACTTCGTCTGGAAGACCGGGGACGAAATCAACGAGACCGATCTCGATTTCTTTCACCACTGCTACTGCCTCACCTACGCCCTGCGCCGCTCGACGCCCTACCTCACGCGCGACTTCTTCGCCCAGCTGAATGCCACGGCACCGGCCTCGGTACGTCTGCTGATCGCCTATCGCGATAGCCGGGCGGTGGCCTGCGCGTGGTTTTTGGCCGACGCGCAAGCGCTCTATGGCCGCTACTGGGGCGCAGTGGAGGACATCTCCTGCCTGCACTTCGAAGCCTGCTACTACCAGGGCATCGACTACGCCATCACGCACGGACTATCGCGCTTCGAAGGCGGCGCCCAAGGCGAACACAAGCTCTCACGCGGCCTGGCATCAACACCGATCACCTCGGCCCACTGGATTCGCGATGCGCGCTTTGCCAACGCGATTGCCGACTACCTGCGCCGCGAGCGCGACGGCATCGCGGGCTATCTGGACGAGCTGGACGAGCGCAGCCCCTTCCGCCCCAAACCGCCAGCGCCATGAAAAAAGCCCGCGCGAAGCGGGCTTTTCCAGACAACCGCGCGCGGATCAGCCCGCGTTGGCGATGCCGGTCAGGATTTCCTGGCGGGCGTCTTCGACGGTGCCCCAGCCGGTGACCTTGACCCACTTGCCCGGCTCCAGATCCTTGTAGTGCTCAAAGAAATGAACGACCTGCTTCATCAGCAGTTCGGGCAGGTCGTCGGTGGTTTCGACCTTGTTGTACAGCGGCGTGAGTTTGGAGACCGGCACGGCGACCACTTTGGCGTCTTCACCCGACTCGTCTTCCATCTTCAGTACGCCGACCGGGCGGCAGCGGATGACCACGCCCGGCTGCAGCGGGAAGGGCGTGACGACCAGCACATCCACCGGATCGCCATCGCCGGCGACAGTGTGCGGCACATAGCCGTAGTTGCAGGGGTAGCGCATGCTCGTACCCATGAAACGGTCGACGAAAACGCAGCCGCTATCCTTGTCGACTTCAAACTTGATCGGCTCGCCCTGCGCCGAGATCTCGATGATGACATTGACGTCGTTCGGCACATCCTTGCCAGCGGTGACTTGATCGAATCCCATACAACCCTCCCCTTGAAAAAATTCGATCAATTATAGGGGTTTTTGCGGATGGCCAAAAACCTTACGACCAAATCATTGCCCACTCGACTCAAGCCTTGACGCTCACCGCCGTTAATTCAAACGATTGATCGATTCCGATGTACCGGCCATGCCCCGGTGCAAACAAGGAGACACACCGGCCGATGTCCGAGCCGTCCACCGGCGCCGCCCGCGCCCGCACCGCTGGCAACCCTTCAGCCCGCGCTGAGCGCTGGCTGCCGCGCGTCATGCTCGGCGGCATGCTGGCGCTGGTGCTGGGCTTGCTGGTGAGCATGGGCAGCTACTACATCTACCGCCACGAACAGAACTTCCAGGTCCGCATCAACGACATCAACACGCAAGCCTTCGCCCGCCTCGAACAATCGCTTCAAGAAGAAATCCGCCACCTGGCAACCAGTCTGGACGAGCGCCGCAAAGGCTTTGAACACAATCTGGCAACCCAGCTCCAGCAAGAAACAACGGTCGCAATCGAGGCCATCGAACGCACCTATTGGGGTCTGAAGGGCACGGTCAGCGACGCGCAGCTACGGCGCATCCTGACCGAACTCTTGCGCCCCATGGGTCGCCCCAATCAGGGGCTTGCACCCTTCATCATCGAAGCTGACGGCAGAATCCGCCTGTTTGCCTCTGACCCCGGCCTGGAGGGGCAATCCCTGACCGGTCGCATCGACGATATCGGTCAAGACTTGATGGCGCGCCTGAGCGACGCAGCCACCCTGGGCGATGGGCAGACACGGCTTCGCTGGCGCCCGACAAGCGATGCCAAGACCATGAAGGACTACTTCGCTCACGCCACCCGCTTTGCGTCTTTTGACTGGATTGTGGGTATGGCTACGCTCAGTCAGCAAGCACAGATATCGGCACGCGCTGAGGCTCTTGACGCCCTCTCGCGCTACAGCCCGCTCGACGGCCGGCTCATCGTGGTGGTGAATCAACACAGTCAGCTTCTCGCCAGCAGCGCCAGCGCCAAGCCGCCCTCAGCCGACGGTTCGGCCCCCGAGTGGGTCCATAAAATCGCCCGCGCCGGGCGCCTGGGCGGCAGCACCCTGCGGCTTGCGCTCGAACCGGGCGCGGCGGTGGGCTCGTCAAAGACCCAGGAGCAGCATCTGGCCTATGTCGCCGGCCAGGACCCGTGGGGCTGGACCCTGGCGGCCATCGCCCGGCTCGACGATGCCAACCCGATGATTGCCCGCGAGCGCGAGCGCATGGAGGCCAATAAGGACGAAGACTTCACGGTGACGGTATTCACCCTGCTGATGGGCACCGCGCTGGCACTGCTCGCATCAATTATTTTCTACCGCTGGATCGACCGCCGCTTCCAGCACTACCAACGGGACATCGACGAACGCAAACGCGCCCTCAAGGAGAGCGCGCGCGAATTGCAGCTCTCGGCACAAGTATTCGACGCCAGCAACGAAGCCATCGCGATTCTCGATCACCGCTTCCGGATTGTGTCGGTCAACCCCGCGCTGGAGCGTATCAGTGGGTATCGACAATCCGATGTTGTCGGCCGCCACTGCGCCGAACAATTGATCGGCGAAGCGGCCGACGGCGAGAGCTGGCGCAGCACGGTCGCCCGCCTGCGATCGACCCGCCACTGGGCGGGCGAAGCGCAGTTGCTGCGGGCTGACGGCAGTCATTACCCGGGCTGGATCTCGCTCGGTGCGGTCACCGGTGATGGCGGACGTTCGACGCATTTCGTGGTATCGATTTCCGACATCTCCGAGCGCAAGCTCACCGAGCAGCGCCTGCGCCACATGGCCGAATATGACGCCCTGACCGGGCTGCCCAACCGCACGCTGCTGCTTGAACGCATGGGCAGTGCGCTCGAAAGCGCCCGACGCAATCAAAAGCACCTCGGCGTACTGTTCATCGACCTCGACCGCTTCAAGAACATCAACGACTCGCTGGGCCACGCGGTCGGCGACGGTCTGCTGCAGCAGGTCGCTGCCCGCCTCAGCGCCGTCATTCGCGGCACCGACACGGTCAGCCGTCTGGGCGGTGACGAATTCGTCGTCTTACTCACCGACCTCGACACCGCCGGACGCGCCGCGGCGGTGGCCAGCAAGGTCCTCAAAGCACTCGCCACGCCCTACGAGGTCAGCGGCCATGAGCTGTCAATCACCCCCAGTATCGGCATCACCGTCTCACCAGAGGACGGTGACAACCGCGACCTACTACTGAAGAACGCCGACGCGGCGATGTATTCGGCCAAAGAGAACGGCCGCAACAGCTATCAGTTTTTCACCCCGGAACTGAATGAACGCGCCCAGACACGCCTGACGCTCGAAACCGAGTTGCGACGCGCGCTGCTGCGTGACGAGTTTTCGCTGCATTTCCAGCCCCAGTTCGATCTGGCAAGCGGTCGCCTGGTGGGCGCCGAAGCCTTGCTGCGCTGGCAGCATCCTGATCGCGGCATGATCCCGCCCGACCAGTTCATTCCCATTGCCGAAGAAACCGGCCTGATCCTGCCCATCGGGGCCTGGGTGTTGCGACACGCCTGCAGCCTCGCCCAAACATGGCGCAATGAAGGCCTGCAGGACATGTCGATCGCCGTAAATATCTCGGCGCTTCAGGTGCGCCGCGACATCCTCGAAACCACCGTCCTCGACGCGCTGGGCAACAGCGGCCTGCCCGCCCACCTGCTCGAGCTGGAAGTCACCGAAAGCGCGCTGATGGCAAACCAGGACGAGGCGACCAGCACGCTGGCGGCCATCCATACCCTGGGCGTCAAACTTGCCATCGACGACTTCGGCACCGGCTATTCATCGCTGGCCTATCTCAAACGATTCAAGCTCGACAAACTCAAGATTGACCGCACCTTCGTGCGCGGCCTCCCCGAGGACGCCGAAGACGCGCACCTGACCGAAGCCATCATCGGCATCGCCCACCACATGGGCATGGCCGTCGTCGCCGAAGGTATCGAGACCGAAGCCCAGGCGGCCTTCCTGACACACCTCAAGTGTGATCTGGCGCAGGGCTACCTCTACGCCAAACCGCTCAAGCCCGAGGCCTTCCGCCAGTTACTGATCAAGCTGGGCGATCACCCGGCCTCAAAGCCCGCGTCTTCAACGGCCTGATTCAGCGCCGCCGGCGTGACCTGCGTCGGATCGAAGTCGACACGCGCCTCGCCCGCCCCCAGATCCACGCTCACCGTCGTCACTCCGGCCACCGCCCCCAAGGCAGCGGTTACGCCTTTGACACAACCCTGGCAGCTCATGCCGCCCACCTTGATCGTCACCTGTTCCATGTTTTTCTCCTGACTGTCTGTTCACAAAACCGGCTTGCTCGGCCGCCAGCGCTTGAGCAGCAGCGAATTGCTCACCACCGACACCGAACTGAGCGCCATTGCCGCCCCCGCCACCACCGGATTGAGAAACCCGAAGGCGGCCAGCGGAATGCCGAGCACGTTGTAGATAAACGCAAAAAACAGATTCTGACGAATCTTGGCCAAAGTCGCGCGCGACAACTCCACCGCATCGGCCACGCCATTCAGGTCACCCCGCATCAAGGTGATGTCCGCCGCCGCCACCGCCACATCGGCACCGGTGCCAATGGCAAAGGACACATCCGCCGCCGCCAGCGCGGGCGCGTCATTGATGCCATCCCCCGCCATGCCGACGCGATGGCCGTTGGCCACCAGGGCCTGCACCGCCTTCGCCTTGTCCGCCGGCAGCACGCCGGCCTCGAAACGTGAAATCCCCACCGCCTCGGCCACCGCGCGTGCCGTCGCTGGATGGTCGCCCGTCAGCATCACCACGTCGATGCCTGCGCGCTGCAAACGCGCCACCGCGCCCGCCGAGCTGCTGCGCAGCGGATCGGCCACACCGATCACCCCCGCCAGGCGGCCATCGACGGCCACCGCCACCAGCGTGCGCCCCTGCGCGGCCAAAGCGTCGACACTGCCATCCGGCACATCCACCCCCTTATTGCGCAAGAAGACCGGACTCCCCACCAACACCAACCGCCCGCCCAGCGTTCCACGCACCCCCTGCCCGGACACGGTGTCGACCGCTTCGGCGGTGGCAACCTGGCCGGCCGCTGCGACGATCGCCCGCGCCAGCGGATGGCCACTGGCCGACTCCAGCGCCGCGGCCCAGCCAAGCACCTCGTCCCGCGAAAAGCCGTCGGCCGGCACCACATCGGTAACCGCCGGGCGCCCCTCGGTGAGCGTGCCGGTCTTGTCGACCGCCAGCACCGTCAGGTTCTGCGCGCGCTCCAGGGCTTCGGCGTTCTTCACCAGAATGCCGTGGTTCGCCCCCAGACCGGTGCCCACCATGATCGCCGTCGGCGTTGCCAGGCCAAGCGCACAGGGACAGGCAATCACCAGCACCGCGACCGCATTGACCAGGGCCTCGGTCACCGAACCGCCCCACCACCAGCCGCCGAAAAACGTCAACACGGCAATCGCCACCACCACCGGCACAAACACCGCAGCCACCTGATCAGCCAGACGCTGCACCGGCGCTTTGCTGCCCTGCGCCTGTTCAACCAGGCGGATGATGCTCGCCAGCATGGTTTCACTGCCCACGCCGGTCGCTTCACAATGCAGGGCGCCATCGCTATTCACCGTCGCGGCAAACACCGTGTCGCCCTCGGCCTTGACCACGGGCAGGCTCTCGCCGGTGAGCATGGATTCATCCAGCGCCGACTGCCCGGCACGCACCACCCCGTCGACTGGCACGCTGTCGCCAGCACGCACCACAAAGCGGTCGCCCGGTGACAGCGACTCGACCGGCACCTCCTGCAACACGCCGTCGCGCGCTACCCAGGCGCTGCGGGGCTGGAGCCGCACCAGCGCTTCGAGCGCCTCGGAGGTCCGCGCCTTGGCCCGCGCCTCAAGCAGTTTTCCCATCAGCACCAGGGTAATGATCGTGGCCGAGGCCTCGAAATACACATGCAGGTCCATCCGCCCGAGCAAGGTCACGACCAGGCTGAAGCCATACGCCACCGACGTTCCCAGCGCCACAAGCACATCCATGTTGGCACCGCCGCCGCGCAAGGCCGAGCCGGCACCGCGATAGAAGCGCCAGCCGATCCAGAACTGCACCGGCGTCGCCAGCACCCACTGCACCCAGCGCGGAATGAATTCATGCTCGCCCGAGCCGAAGAACATGGCTGGCATCTGGGCAAGCAAAGGCGCGGTCAGCACCAGTGAGATCAAGAAGCGCTTGCGCTCCGCACGCCACTCGGCTGCCTTGCGCGCCTTCTCTTCTGCACGGGCTGCCGCGCCCCGACGGTGGGCGACAAAGCCCGCCCGGTCGACGGCAGCAATCAGATCCGCCTCGGTCGTGCCACCCGGCGGCAAACGGATTTGCGCGGTTTCAGTGGCGAAATTCACCGTCGCGCTCACGGCGGGCAGGCGATTCAAGACCTTCTCCAGCCGGGTAGCGCAGGCGGCACAGGTCATGCCGGAAATCGCGAATTCGAGCTGCGTATCCGGCACCTCGAAACCCGCCTTTCGAATCGCCGCCACCACGGCGTCGGCGCCCGCTGCGTCCGGGCCGGTCAGCCGGACCGTGGCGCGCTCGGTGGCGAGATTGACCTGGGCCTCGACACCGGGGAGGCGTTGGAGGACGCGCTCAATGCGACTGGCACAGGCGGCGCACGTCATGCCGTGGATAGGCAAGTCGAGGCGCCGGGGGTGGGCGGGGTTGTGCGTGTTCATGATTTGACCTTGTGAGTCTGACAGGCGCAGTCTAAAGTCTGTAGTCAGGTACGGAGTCAAGCATGACATCAATGACCATTGGCCGCCTCGCCGCTGCCGCCGGGGTGGGCGTCGAAACGGTCCGCTACTACCAGCGTCGCGGCCTGCTCGCAGTGCCCATGCCGACGCACGGACAAGTGCGCCACTACGGCGAGAACGCCGTAGCGCGGCTACGCTTCATCCGCCGCGCGCAACAACTCGGTTTCAGCCTGGATGAAATCGCCGATCTGCTGGGGCTGGATGAGCACACCGACCGCAACGCCGCCCGCGCCCTGGCCAAGGAAAAGCTCGCCCAGATCGACGAGCGCATGGCGCAACTGGACGCGATGCGCAGCGCGCTGTCCGAGCTGGTGAGCTGTTGCGAACACACGTCGGCGGCGCAGCCCTGCCCGATCTTGCACACCCTCGCCCATCCGGACGAGGACCAAAACGCGGCTTATTCGAAATCGATCGCGGCGGGTTGATCCACCGGCAGGCCGCCGCCCACCCAGGCGTCGAAGCCCCCCGCCAGCGACACCGCGCTCGACACACCCATCACGTGCATGACGGCGGTGGCCAACGCCGCGCGACCACTGGTTTTGCAATACACAAGGATCGGCCGATTCGGGTCGTTCAATTCAGGCACCGAGGCCAGCTTGAACTCGAGCAGGCCGCGCGGAATATTCATCGCGCCCGGCACATGCCCGGCCGAAAATTCTTCAGGCTCGCGCACATCAAGCACCACGGCGCCGTCCTGAATCAACTGACGCGCGCCCGCCAGACTGACTTCCTGAATGGCGCGCTTTGCCTCGACGACCAGATCGTGACTGGACTTACTCATATCGAACTCCACATGCAATGCAGCGCCAACTCGGCGCCGCAAGAACATTAGAATAGCGTGATATTCAGCGGTGGCGCTATGTCACGCACAGCACGCCATTCCACAGCCGACTCCCCAGCGTCGAGGCATTGAGCAAGCCGAACACACCAAACCCCAGCACCACCGCGCCGGCAAAGGTCCGCACCCAGGGCCGGCGGGTCACGCCCTGCAGCCGTTTGAGCAGCATGCCGGCCAACATCAGGTTGGGCAGCGTGCCCAGGCCAAAGGCAAGCATCAGGCTGGCACCGCCGCCGGCCGAGCCGGTCACCAATGCTGTGGCCAGCACGCTATACACCAGCCCGCAGGGCAAAAAACCCCACAACAGGCCCAGCGGCAAGGCCTGACGCAAACCGCGCACCGGCAGAAAGCGGCGCGTGAGGGGTTGCACGCGTCGCCACAATGATTGCCCCGCCCGCTCAAGCGGCGCCAGCAGCCGGGTAAATCCGGTCAGGTACAAGCCCAGGGCCACCAACATGAGATTGGCCATGATGTACAGGCCCATCTGGATCGGCAGGAAGTCTTCGAACAACAGACCCAGAGTTCCGATCGCGCCAAACAGCGCGCCGAGCATGGCGTAAGTGGTGATCCGGCCAAGGTTGTAGGCCAGATGAATCGGCCACTGTCGTTTGACCTGACCTGGAATCTGCACCGTCAGCGCGCTGACAATACCGCCGCACATGCCGACACAGTGCGTGCCGCCAAGCAGGCCGATGAGGAAAACAGCGATGTAGCCGGTTTCGGGCATGTGTCAGCTCAAGGAATCAGCGAACAAAAAAACAGGGGGCGAGCCTATCACAGCCCGCCCCCTTGCCTGCTTTGCTGACACCCACCGAATGCCGCCCGACTCAAATCACCTTCGAGTAGCGGGCACGCTCGCGGTCGGAGCGCAGATAACGGTCGAACACCATGGCGATGCCGCGCACCAGCATGCGCCCTGCGGGCAGTACGGTGATCCACTTGTCTTCGAGCTTGACCAGACCGGCGGACTCCATCGTACGCAAATCGGCGATCTCGTCGGCAAAGTAGCGCTTGAAATCCACCATGTGGGAAACCTCGATCGCATCGATCGACAACTCGAAGTGGCACATCAACGCCTGGATGATCGAGCGGCGCAGGATGTCGTCCGGCGTGAGTTCGATACCCCGCAGCACCGGCAAGCGGTCCTGATCGAGGATGTCGTAGTACTCGTCGAGCGTCTTGACGTTCTGGGCGTAGGTCGGGCCGACCTTGCCGATGGCCGACACGCCAAAGGCCAGCAGGTCGCACTCGGCGTAGGTCGAATAGCCCTGGAAGTTGCGATGCAGCCGCCCCTGACGCTGCGCCACCGCGAGTTCATCATCGGGCTTGGCGAAGTGGTCCATGCCGATATATACATAGCCCGCCTCGGTCAGCCGACGAATGGCCAGCTGCAGAATCTGCAGCTTGGTGTCGGCCGATGGCATGTCATTCGGCTGGATACGGCGCTGGGGCTTGAACAGGCCCGGCAAGTGCGCGTAGCTGTAGAGCGAAATACGATCGGGCGACAGCTCAAGCACACGCTCCAGCGTGTTGTTGAAGCTGATCACGTTCTGCTTGGGCAGGCCGTAGATCAGGTCCATGCTCACCGACTTGAAACCGGTCTGGTGCGCGGCATCCTGCACCAGTTTGGTCTCTTCGTAGCTCTGCACGCGATTGACCGCACGCTGCACATCGATGTTGAAATCCTGCACGCCAATACTCATGCGATTGAAGCCGAGCTCAGCCAACAGCGCCACGGTTTCGAAATCTACTTTGCGTGGATCGACCTCAATGGAATATTCTCCATCAGGCAGCAACGTGAAGTGCTCACGCACCGTGGCCATCAACTGGCGCATTTCGTCGTGAGACAGGAAGGTTGGCGTGCCACCGCCAAGATGCAGCTGAATGACGTTTCGCCCGCCATCAAGGCTTGCCGCCTGCATGGCGACTTCCTTGGCCAGGTATTTGAGGTACTTTTCTGACCGCCCGTGATCCTTGGTGATGATCTTGTTGCAGGCGCAGTAGTAGCAGATCGTGTTGCAGAAGGGGATGTGGAAGTATAATGACAGCGGCCGGCCAAAACCGCCGACAGTGCGCTGCCCCAACCAACTCTCCAACGCATCAGCATTAAACGCCTCGACGAAGCGGTCAGCCGTCGGGTACGAAGTGTACCGCGGGCCATTGACGTCGAATCTGCGGATCAGTTGCGGGTCGAAAACGAGTTCTTTCTGGTTATCCATAATCTGGCTTTAACGTATTAGCAGTCACGATCTCAAAAAGCCGAACCAAGCGGGTTGACGTGGATCAAACGCCCCAAAGCAGCGCAAAAAAACGAATCAAGGAGAACGCAGGTTATGCCTCAACGGGCCGTTGTGCCAATTACTGCTGAAGGGCTGAAGACCGCCTGTTCGCAATGCAACCTGCAGGAGCTGTGCTTACCTTTCGGCATGAGTGATGGCGACATCGACCAACTCGACGGGCTGGTCGGCGCACGTCGAAAGGTCAAGCGCCACCAACATCTGTATCGTGTTGGCGACACCTTCGAAGCCATTTTTGCCGTGCGCACCGGCTCATTCAAGACCGATGTGCTGCTCGAAGACGGTCGTGAGCAGGTCACCGGTTTTCAGATGTCGGGTGAGATTATCGGGCTCGACGGCATCAGCACCGACGCGCACACCTGCAACGCGGTCGCACTCGAAGACAGCGATGTGTGCATCATCCCCTTTGCCAATCTGGAAACCCTGTCGCGCGAGGTTGAATCGCTGCAGCACCAGTTCCACAAGGTGATGAGCCGCGAAATCGTGCGCGACCATGGCGTGATGATGCTGCTCGGCTCGATGCGCGCCGAAGAGCGACTGGCCGCCTTCCTGATCAACATGTCGCAACGCTTTACCGCACGCGGTTTCTCGGCCGCCGAATTTCACCTGCGCATGACGCGCGAGGAAATTGGCTCTTACCTGGGCCTCAAGCTTGAAACGGTCTCCCGGGCCTTTTCACGCTTCCAGGAAAACGGTCTGATCAAGGTGCAGCAAAAACACATCCGCATCGTAAACATCGGCGGCCTCAAGGCCCTGCTGAGCCACCTGCCCAGCGTCTGATCAGCGCGGCAGGCGCCGACGCGCCACCATCTGCTCGCTCAAGACCGTCAAATCGGCTGGGGTGAGCAGTTGGGCGGCATAGGGAAACAACTCGTTGTCTTCCCGATCGATATGGCTGTGGTAGCGCGAGGCAAAATTCGCCACCTCGTCAGCACACAGTTCGGTCGACTCACCCGCCGCAATCGCCAACAACTGACGTCGCAAACTCCCCCACGCGGCGGTCATCTCGACATGATCCTGATGAATCCAGTCAACCAGCTTCCTGAGACGCGGCCGACCGGCGGTGGACACCCGCTCGAACAGAATCGGGAACAGACTGTCTTCTTCGTCCTGATGATGATTCACCGCGGCGGAGTCGAAATAGCGAACCACGTTCGTTGCCGCGCGGCAAGCGTCTGCATCGGCCCCATGATCGGGGAGCCAGCGCACCAGCCGGTCGAGTGTCTGCAATTGCGACATCATCCGGCCATGGCAGGCGGTCAGCACTTCCAGCGGCTGATCCAGCCCCGGCGCCAGTGGTTTCGACAACAAGGATTCGCTCATCCAGCCCCCTTCAGATCACACTGAAAATCCCGGCAGGCGACTTCGTCAGCGCTACCGAAACAATCCAGCAAAATGTCAGCACCGCAGCGAGAAGCGCCACGCGCCTCACGCCCGCGCTGCGCCCGCGCTTCAAGGCCACGGTACCAAAACCGATGTACGCCAGCAGGCCGAGCACCTTGGCGCTCACCCAGCCATGCACAAATGGATACTGCGCCATCATGACCGACAGGGCAATCGCCGTGCTGAGCAAGAGGGTGTCAATCACATGCGGCAGGATGCGGGTCAGCCGGTGCTGCAAGCGTGGCGAAGCACTCAGCATCCACCAGGCGCGCAAGAGAAAGCCCAGGCCACTCAGCACGACGCAGGTAATGTGAATATGTTTGATTGCCAGATACATCACCGCTACCCCGCCTTACCGTCAACGCGTGGGCGCAGATAGATCAGCACGTACCGCCTGGCCCACATTCCAAACACTCCCAGCCAGCACGCGACGGTGAGCACCAGCAAGAGGCCGTGCGCCGCAGGCCACAATTCGGCCGCGATACGCAGTACTGCGACGCCCTGCACCGCCCAGCACAGCCGCCAGGTCATCGCGTCGGCCGACAGCGCCTGCCCCGAATGACCAAGCGTCACCCGCGACACCATACTCATCGCCACAACAGTAAACATACCGATCACCAGCGCATGCAGCGGCGCCAGCCCCAACACGGTAACGCCTTGCCAGGCGGCGAAACTCTGTACGCCAAACAGGGCCAGCGCGATCCCCAGCCACATGAAGCCGAGATGGAGCATGGCCAGCAACTGCACCGCAAAGCTCCGCACCAAGCCCCAGCGTATCGTCAGAAAAAACGCCAGCGCGGCGGCGGGCAGATCAATCACCCAGGTCATGGCCGCAGCACCGAGCAGCACCAGCGCGCCATGCCCAAGCGCTGCGCCGAGCATCATGAACAAGGCCCAGGGCGGACGAAAGGCATCGTAGTCAGGCAGTACGGCGCTGGAGAAGAAGGGAATCATCCGATGACTGACGGTAAAAAACACCGGCAGCAAAAAGCACCAGATACCCAGCTCAATTCCGGCGCGCGCCCAGCCCCCGTCTCCGGTGACGGCGAACAGCCCCCACAGCGCCCAGCCGGTCAAACCGAGCACCGTCGCCACCCAGGCCGGCACCGCGTGCAAGCGGCCATTGCCGGCGCGAAATGCAATCGGCGCAAGCACGATGACAAGCCAGGCCCAAGCCACAAAAACCAAGGCCACACCAGACACGCGAAGCACCGGCAACAACATGCTCAGGTAGATCAAGCCCCAACCGAGCAGCAGCAAATACCATGGCCGCCGAAACACCTCACGCGGCAGGTCGCCATAGCCTTGCCAGCGCGGCATGGCCGTCAGCAGAAAACCGAACACAAAGAACGGAAAGATGCCGTACACCGCCAGCATCGCGTGCCACCAAAGCGGCGGCCAGGCCCACGGCAGGGCCACGCCGATCAGCCGCGCGAGCATTTCGGCCGCCCACGGCAGCATGGCGAGCAACAGCTGCACGGCCCCGCCAAAAAACATGGCGCGGTGAGGCGCCGCCAAAAGCCATCGGAAGTGAGTTGTCGGTGATTGCTGATTCATCATAAGTTTCTGATATGCGGCCACCCATTACGCTGGGCTTGGGAGCGTGGTACATTCTGCCGCTACTGGTGACGTTTGCTCAAAATGAGTCAAGAAAAAATCGATATCCACGGATTACTGGGCCGCATGCCGCTGTTTAGCGCGCTGTCGACGGACGACTTGCAACATGTAGCCGACGCCACGCGCGAAAGACGCATCCAGAAGGGCGAGATGCTTTTCCAGCGCGGCGACCAACCCAAAGGGTTTTACTACGTCATCTTTGGCCAGATCAAACTGGCCTTCTCCTCGCCCAACGGCAACGAGAAGGTGGTCGAGATTCTCGGCCCTCACCAAAGCTTTGGTGAAGCCGTGATGTTCATGGATCGCCAGTACCCGGTCTTCGCCGAATCCCTGGCCGACACCCTGTTGCTGCACATCACCCGCGACGCGGTTTTCAACCTGATCGACCAAGACTCAGGATTTGCCCGTCGCATGCTCGCCGGCATGGCCATTCGCCTGCACAGCATGGTGCGTGACGTCGAATCCTACTCGCTGCGCTCAAGTACCCAGCGTGTCGTCGGGTATCTGCTCCAGCAAGTGCCTGACGCCCCCTGCCTCAATTCTCAGGTTGACGTCGATCTACCGACCAGCAAGCAGATCATCGCCTCGCGCCTGAACCTCACGCCCGAGACCCTGTCGCGAATCTTCCACGACCTGAGCGATGCCGGCCTGATTACCGTGCAAGGCAAGCACATCGCCCTGCACAACGTCGACAAACTGCGCAATTACGAAGGCTGAGCCAGGCGCAATGCCTTGCGAGCGTGCCCCACGACACGTAGCAACTGCCCCCCCAATAAGACCGCCGACACCACCATCAGGCCGCCCGCCAGATACACGGCGGGCCACCACAGCGTCGCCAGCACACCGGCCCCGACCGTCGCCACATGCACGCGCAAGTGCCACAGCACCCAACGCTCATTGAGCATGCGCGTCATCGGCGGCACCCCCTTCACCCGAGGCTGAAGATAAAGCCAGAGAATGAAGGGCACAATCTTGTATAGCATGCCGGAAATCACCGACACAAACCCGCCCAAAATCGCCAGCACGCCCACCGCGAGCGGCAGCGCGTTACCACCGACTGAGAAGATCACCAGCGCCGCCCCGGCGCAGGCGAGCAGTACACAGCCCATCGCAAAACGCCAGAAGTGAAAGGTCGCGTCCAGCTTGGCACGACGCCGTCGCAGCTGCCGGTCAAGCGTCACACCGGCAAACAGTGCGATCAGCGCGACCAACGGTAACCAGGCGGCCGAATGCGACACCCACATGCCAACCCCGATCGCCAGCACGATGACTGGCGCAAAACTGCGGGTAAACCACTTCGGGTAGGCTGGCGTGAGCTGGAACATGGGCACGACCAGATACCCCACCGCCGCCACCAGCACACAGCCCCACCCTGCGAGCCCGAGCGCCACATGGCTGGACGACAGGCGCAGCCACTGCGCATCAAGCACGCCTGCGCGCGCAAGCGCCATCGTGCCGCCGACGAGTACTGTCAGAAAGAACGCCAGCAGCGCGATCCGGAACGCGGTCAGCGAATGGCTTGAGGCCGGCGTGCGCCACAAGGCGAGCATGCCTGCCGGAAAAAACACCAGCACACTGCCACCGATCGCCACCACCCCGGCCTGATACGCCCAGGCAATCTGATGATGAAACGCGGCCACCAGCACCACCGCCCCAAGGGCGGACAGCAGATGCACCGGCAGCGCCAGCGCCCGCGGACGCCATAGATTGGCGCCGGCGGCAACGGGCATGAGTTGAAACAGCGCGCCGAGCATGACCTGGAGCATGAAGCCGGCGGTCATCAGGTGAGTGAGGCCAAGCGCAGCAGGCGTCCACCGCGACGCCATCACCGCTTCGCCATCGACCAGCAGGAGCAATCCGCCAAACAGCAGAAACAGCGGCGCCGTCAGGAAAAACCGTAGCGGGACCGACGGTGGTGGCGCCTGTTCGAAGGACAGAGCCTGCATGATTGCCGCGCTAAGCCAGCGTCGCCGGATGGCGCACTGAGCGCACCGCCCGAGGACCGAACACCCTCACCTCAGTCAGCCGAGGCCTGACGGATGGTGATATGAAACACCCCGTCCGGCTGCGGTTCAACGGTGTAGGCGTAGCCGTTGTTGCGCAGCATGTCGAACAGCGGCGCCGGTTGGCGGGGAATCATCAACAAGACTTCCTGCCCGGGCTGCAGTTCGTCCAGAGCTTCAAGCGTGCGCTCCATGGGCTCGGGTGGCAGCAGGCGGCGGGCATCGACAACGATGGGGGGAAGACGATCCGTCATGAGGCTCCCTTTTGACCAAGCGCCTCAATCGCGGCGCCGACGACCAGGTCGTTTCCGACCGTCTGGTCGCACATCGGATAGAGAATGTTCTCTTCTTTCATGTTGTGCTGCTGCATCAGGATCAAGAGTGTTTCGGCCACATCCGAGAAGGCTTCGGCATCGGATGCGTCGGCAGCGGCGACCAACGCGGCCATCAGGTCTCGCATTTGTACATGCTCGCCACGCATCACTCGCGTTGGCCCCTCGGTCATGCCCGTTGCGGCTTCAAATGCCGGAAAGATGGTGTCCTCTTCCACCGCGAAATGCGCCAGCACATCGTCCCGAAACGCAGTCGCAGACTGCGCACAGGCGGCCCAGTCTCCGCGCTCCGCGGCGGCCTCGGCGCGCGCAAACACGTCATCACATTGGGTGTGATGCGCTGCCATTTGTTGGGATAGAACTGCCATACCGTCCGATGCTCCGTGAATGCTGTCGATGTCTGGGATTGATTGTCTCGCACCGACAGCCCACCGCATTGACACGCATCAACCGATGATTTCGGCTATATCGAACAGGTTTGTAAAATCATTCTGGAAACGGCAGTTGGACGCACCCGAGCGTGCGGTTGGCGGGCTGGCTGGCAAGGCGTGACGACGCACAACCTGCACGTTGCAAGGTGGAGCAGCACGGCCCGGCGGCCCGCCAGCCGCGCAATTGGGTGCGCAGCGCGCTCACCCGCGCGGTGATCGCCGTCAACCAGGAAATCTGGCGCATATTCAAATCCGTGCTGGCGAGCACAAGCGGTCAGCTGCCGTTTCCAGGATCATGGAAAGACTCTCCGGAACGCGCCCGCCTGGCGCCCACGGACGCACAATGCTGGCGCAAGCACAGTCTTTGAGATCATGCCGCGCGCGTCCGCGAATCGGCGCCCGATGCCTGTGTTGCGCCGCCCCGACAGGTGCCTCAGACGCGCTCAGTGTTCGTGCACATACACGCCTGGCGCCGGTGCGAGGCTGGGATGCTCGGCATCAACCGCCGGCCGCGCCCGGACGAGCGCGCCGCTACGCGGCTTGAGCCAGCGCATCCAGTCCTCCCACCAGCTGCCGTCGGTCGATGTCGCACGTTCGCGCCACGCCTCCCAACGGTCAGCCCGATGGGCGGTCTCGGCCCAGTACCGGCGCTTTGCCGGTTTGGCGGGCGGATTGACGATACCCAGAATGTGCCCGGAGCTCGACAGCACAAACCGTTTTTCCGCGGTAACGAAGTGAATGATGCGGAAGGTTTGCTGCCAGGGCGCGATGTGGTCATCCTCTGCCGACACCACATACAAGGGTTGGGCGATCTGGTTCAAATCGATCGGCTCACCGGCGACGGTCAGGGCGTTGGGCTCAATCAGGCGATTGTGCAGATAGAGCTCTCGCAAGTACCACGCATGCATCCGATACGGCATGCGGGTGGTGTCCATGTTCCAGAACAGCACATCGAAAGCCGGCAGTTTTTCACCATACAGCCAGCTTTGCACCGCGAAGTGCCAGATCAACGAGTTGGAGCGCAGCAAGCGAAAGGCGGAGGCCATCTGCCCACCGTCCAGATAGCCTTTGCGCGCCATGCCAGTGGTGATGAAATTGACGCTCGCCTCATCGACAAACACCTCGATATCACCCGGTTTGCGGAAATCGACCAGCGTGGTGAGCAAGGTCCAGTCAGCCACCGGCATCGCGTCGGCACCGAAGCGCCGATTGGCCCAGGCCATATAGGTCGACAAGGCAGTGCCGCCAATGCAGTAGCCGACCGCATGAACCGTCGCTTGGCCGCTTTGTGTGCGCGCCGCCTCGATCGTGGCGTGCACGCCATCGACGATGTAGTCGTCGAAGCTGACCTCGCGCTGATCCGCGCCAGGGTTCTTCCAGCTCGTGATGTAGACATCCAGCCCCTGATCGAGCAGATAGCGCACCATGCTTTTGCGCTCGTTCAGATCAAGGATGTAAAACTTGTTGATCCAGGGCGTGATGATGACCACGGGTCGGGCGCGGACCCGGGCACGGGTGGGCGCGTAGTGGATGACTTCGACCAGGGCGTTGCGAAACACCACCTCGCCCGGCGTCGTCGCCAGGTTGCCGCCGACCTTGAACCCGTCCGGATCACTCATGCGCACCATGCCGGCCTGCATGTCATCAACAAAGTTCCGGTATCCGGCATGCAAGCTGCCGCCCAGAGTCTCGGCAGCCTTGCGCAGCGCTACCGGGTTGGTCATCAGAAAATTGGTGGGTGCCACGGCGTTCAGCCAATTCCGCCACCAGAACGCCGCGCGCCGGCGCTCAGCATTCGACAGGCCCGGCGTGCTGTAGAGCATGTCTTGCGTGTGCCGGGTGGTCATCAGGTACCACGATTTGACCAGATCCCAAGTCGCCGAATCGTGCCAGACCGGGTCATCAAAGCGCGTATCGCCCTCGTGAGGCCGCACAGGGTCAACACTGGGCGCACCGATCATGCGTCGCAGGCTATGCCACTGCAAGGCCCACAAATGCCCCGAAAAACCGACCATCGATTCAGCCAGCTCCTGCGGATGGGACCACCAGCCAAGCTGGGCGTGCACCAGGGGCGCGAACACGCCCATGGGGTCAACCATCGACTCCCACTGCACATGAAGCTGGCGAAGTGCCTGATCGGCTACTTGAACCGGTGCCAGTTTGTGATTCGCCCCCGCATCGGTGCGTCGCCGCGTGTTCATACGAAACTCCTCTTAAGCACATCGTTTGTCGTGTGCTGTCGACATGCCTGAGGGATCATTGTGCGCTGCTACCCCCTGCGGTGTTTGATCGGCGTCAATCACGGTTTTCGCCATGCGACGACTATAATCATTACGACCATTCGAAAAGGAGCAAGACCATGTTCAAGCATCTGCTGGTCCCTACTGACGGCTCCGATATTTCCGAAGCCACCGTCAACCGTGCCATCTCGTTTGCCAAGGACGCTGGTGCGCAGATCACGTTTTTCTATGCCCAGCCCGACTTTCCGATGCCAATCTATGGCGAAGGCGCACTGATCGACCCCACCACGCCGGAACAGTTCGCCAAGGGCGCAGAAGAAGAAGCCCAAAAAATTCTCGCCAGCGCAAGGAGCAAGACCGAGGCGGTGGGCGTCAGTTGCAACACCGACACCGTCGTCAATGAAGTGCCCTACGAGGCCATCATCAGCGCCGCCGAGCGCCACGGCTGCGATCTCATTTTCATGGCGTCGCACGGCCGTCGCGGCCTGGCCAGCCTGCTGCTAGGCAGCGAAACACAAAAAGTGCTGACTCACACCAAGATTCCGGTGCTGGTGTTCCGCTAAGCGAGGGAGGCAAGCCATGTTCAATACCGCCATCAATATCATTCAAGAAGAACACCGCTCACTGGCAGCGATCGTTCATGGCCTGAAATACCTCGTCAACGACGCGCGCAGCAATGGCGCACGCGCCAATTTCAAGGTGCTGCGCGCGATGCTGCATTACATCGACAACTTCCCCGAACGGCTGCACCACCCCAAGGAAGACGTCTATGTCTTTGCCCGCCTGCTGACCCGGACACACGAAGCCGATGAAGTGGTCGAGGAACTGACCAGGCAGCATCAGGAAGGCGGGCAACTGGTCACCGCCCTCCACACGCAACTGGATGCTTACGAGGCCGGCGAGCCCGGCGGCCTGGCCGCCTTTGGCGAAGCGGTTGACGCCTTCACCGAAGCCATGTGGCAGCACATGGCACTCGAAGAGAAGGTGTTGTTGCCGCTGGCCCAAAAGCACTTGACCGACGCAGACTGGGTGGAGATCGCCGAAGCCTTCGGCGAAAATGGTGATCCGCGCTTCAGCGCCGATGCCGAGGATGAATTCAGCGCCCTGTTCTCACGCATCGTGACACTCGCGCCGCCACCGATCGGTGTCGGCCCATCACCCGGGAACTGACGCCAAAAGCATCCGGTGCCTCCGTACCTGACAGGCGTCGGTCCGTGGATTGGCTGCGCCACGCCCGGCACACTGTTGACGCTCAGTGTGCGCAGCCCATCGCCGCCATCACCAGCCCTTTTCGACGCGCGCGTCAGCCCGATGAGCCACCACCCCGGTTTAGATCATCTGCCGAACGCTGAAAGAACACCGTGAGCATACTGGAGGCCGCACATACCAGCCAGAAGCCGAAGAAGCCGATCGAATACGTCGCGATCGGCGAGAACTCGACGGGCTGTCCGAACAGATACAACTGCTGCGGATCCATCACTGTAAAAAACACCATCTCAGCAATGCCGGCCACGAGAAATGACGGCCAAAATACGAGAATCTGTTTCATGCTTGATCCCTGTCTGATCCGCAGCGGTCGCGATGCTTACTGCCCCTGACCGTGGGTGCGCTCATCTTCCTCGACATGCTGCTTGACGTAGCGCCCGAGAAAAATCGCCATGCCAATGATGAACGCAATGGTAAAGACGCTCAGCAAACCAATATCGGTACTGAACAATTCCTTGAAAGCCATGATGCTTCTCCTTCAGTTCACAGGTTTTTGCGCCGCCAGGCGCACTTCTGTCTCTGCGGGGAGCTCTATGGTCCCGGTCAAACGCCATGCGCGGGACTCGTCTTCGAGCAAGACTTGCCAACGCCCATCCAGCGCGTCAGTGCTTGCCGTGTAGTTTCCGTTATCACCAATCAGCGAAATGGCGCGATCCATGTCTGGCCGGGTCGGATGCACTAGGCGCAGGAAGACGGTCGCCGGCGCAGCGCTGTCGTTACTCGATAAGCTCAGGGCGATCTGGCCGCCGTCGAACCGAAGCTCGGCCGCCAGTCCGAGGCGCGCGGCTTCGTGATCGCGCACAATCGATCGCTGCAGCGCGAGTCCCTGTTTGTAGTAGTCGTCAGCCACCAAGCCATCGTCGGACTCGACCGCCAACCAGAGCGTGATGAACCCGGCAATCACGGCCGTCGCAGGCAGCGACACCAGAAACCAGGGCCAGGCTTGGCGGAACCAGGGCGACGCAGATTTATTCAGAGCCATACTCATACTCAACGGGGCAACAGAAAAGTGGAGGCTTCACGCACACCCACAGAGGTGTCATCGCTCGCCTTGATTTCAAAATGGATGACGTTCGACGACCCGGGCTCACCCGTATCGACGGGCACCTGAACCCGCACCGTCACAGCCTGCATCGTTGCCGGTGCGACGTCGATCTTGCCGCTAAAGTCTGATATCCGGATACCATCGAGCCCATCGACGGTCACGTCAAAACTCCGCGGCGCCTCAGTCATGTTCATGATCTGAAGCTGATAGACGTTCTCGATGAAGCCCCCGGCCACCTCGCGGGACAGCGTCGCACGGTCGCGGATGATGTCCATTCGCAATGGCTCGCGCGTCGCCAAGCCCCAGACAAAGGCCAGGCACACCGCCGCCAGGATGCCACCATAAATCAGGGTTCTCGGCCGCATCACATGACCAAGGATTTCCTTGCGCCCCCAATGCTTCTTGATCGCGTTCTCGGTTGAGTAACGGATCAGGCCGCGCGGGTAATCCATTTTGTCCATGACCTGGTCGCAGGCATCGATACATGCCGCACAACCAATACACTCGTACTGCAAGCCATCACGGATGTCGATGCCCGTCGGGCACACCTGAACACAGATACCGCAATCGACGCAGTCGCCCTTGCCGACCGAGGCCGGATCGACACCCTTCTTGCGCGCCCCCCTCGGCTCGCCGCGCTCTTCGTCATACGTGATGACCAAGGTATCCGGGTCGAACATCACGCCTTGAAAGCGGGCATACGGGCACATGTACTTGCACACCTGTTCGCGCATGATGCCGGCGAAGAAGTAGGTGAAAGCACCGTAGAACAGAATCCAGAAAATCTCCCACCCGCCAAAACTAAAGGGCGAGAAGGACGCCAGCAATTCCTTGAGCGGCGTGAAGTAGGCCACAAAGGTAAAGCCGGTCCACAAGGCGACAGCCGCCCAGACCGCATGCTTACTTGCCTTGAGCCGGAACTTGCGCGCGCTCATGGGCGCGTTATCCAGCTTCATGCGCTTGTTCCGGTCGCCCTCGATCTTCTCCTCGATCCAGAGGAATATCTCGGTGTAGACCGTTTGCGGGCAAGCATAGCCACACCACAATCGACCCGCCACGGCGGTAAAGAAGAACAGCGCGTAAGCGGAAATGATCAGCAGGATCGCCAGAAAGAACACATCCTGCGGCCAGAACACCCAGCCAAAGATATAGAACTTGCGCTCGACCAGATGAAACAGTACTGCCTGCCGACCGTTCCACTGCAACCACGGCAGACCGTAATACAGCAACTGCGTAACCCACACCAGAATCCATCGCCAGTTGGTGAACACACCACTGATGGCCCGCACATAGATTTTCTTGCGCGCCTCGTAGAGCGAACCCTCCTGGCCTTCCAACGCGGCCGCTTTCTTTTTGGGAGGCACGATTTTGATGGGCTGGGGAGTGGGGTTTGTCATAATCGCAATATCAATATGTTCTAATTTTGTTGCCGCAAATATCCCCGGGCGTACCCGGGGAGACCTGCGCTTTCAAAAGACAGACTGACAGTCTTACTTGGCGCCCGCCTTGTCCGACAACCCGTACACATAGGCGGCCAGAAGATGCGTTTTGTCGTTGCCCAAGAAGGCTTCGAACGCTGGCATCCGGTTGCTGCGACCCTTGGTAATGGTCTCGATGATAGTGGCCTTCGACGAGCCATACAGCCAGGTTTCGTCAGTCAGGTTCGGCGCGCCGACGGCGTGCATCCCCTTGCCATCCGCACCGTGGCAGGCCGCACAGTTCTGCTCGAACATTTCCTTTCCGCGACCTGCGCGCAGCGAGTCATGGGCCAGACCGGAGAGCGAGCGCACATAGTTGGCCACATCTTCAGTGCCGTCGCCGCCCAGGGCTGCGCCCATCGGTGGCATGATGCCCTGACGGCCGCCAAGGATCGTAGTCTTGATCACATCGGGTTCGCCGCCATACAGCCAATCATTGTCGGCCAGGTTCGGGAAGCCCTTGGCGCCCCGCGCATCACCGCCATGACACTGCGCACAGTAGGTCAGGAACAGACGACGCCCCATGGCCTTGGCTTCCGGGTCCGCCGCAACAGCCGCCAGATCCATTTCCGCATACTTTTTGAAGATCGGTGCGTAGGTCGCCTCCGCTTTGGTCATTTCTCCGTCGTACTGACCGGCGGACGACCAGTTCAGGAAGCCTTTAACGTTACCGAAGCCCGGATAGGCCGCCATGTAGAAAATCGCAAAAAACACCGTAATCCAGTACAGGTACTTCCACCACTGCGGCAGCGGATTATTGTACTCGGCCAGCGTCTCGTCCCACACGTGTCCGTGCAGTTCGACCTTTTCGCCCTTCCGGGCGCCTTTTCCTTCGCCCATATTGGACATCAGAATGAATACACAGAACGCGATACTCAGGCTCACGAGAACCATGACGTAAGCATTCCAGAAGCCGCTCACAAAGTCAGCCATTTTCTTATCCTTCCTTCCGTTGCTGGCCCGGATCTTTCCGGACCGGCAGATCGTCATCGGTGAAGGGCAGTTGCGCCGCTTCGTCAAACCCCTGCTTTGCCGACTTGCTGTACGCCCAGAAACAAATCCCCAGGAAACACACCAAACCCAGCACCGTCAGGATTGAACGCAGATCATTGAGTTCCACGACGCCACCTCACCCTGTCACTGCACGTTCTGAAGCGCGAGACCCATACCCTGAAGGTACGCGATCACGGCATCCATCTCGGTCTTGCCTTCGAGGGCCGCCTTGGCGCCGGCAATCTCCTCGTCCGAATACTTGTGCAGACCAACCATGTTCAACGCGCGCATCTTGTCTTCGATGTCGCTCACCGAGACCGGACGCTCCAGCCACGGAAAAGCCGGCATGTTCGACTCAGGCACCACGTCGCGCGGGTTGTTCAGGTGAATACGATGCCATTCGTCCGAATAACGACCGCCGACACGAGCCAGATCCGGCCCGGTACGCTTGGACCCCCACTGGAAAGGATGGTCATAGACAAACTCACCAGCGACCGAATAGTGGCCATAGCGCTCGGTTTCGGCACGGAAAGGACGAATCATCTGCGAATGGCAGTTGTAGCAACCTTCGCGGATATACACGTCCCGCCCGACCAGACTGACCGGATCGTAGGGTTTGACTATTTCGTTGGTCGGCGTCGTCGTCGATTTCTGGAAGAACAGCGGAACGATTTCCACCAGACCACCAATACTGATCACCAACAGCGTCAGGACGATCATCCAACCGACGCTGCGCTCGATAAAATCATGCTTCGATTGAGCCATTTTCGTCTCTCCGGATTAGGCGTGTGCGGCCTGAGGCGCGACCACCGGTGCGCTATAGGCTTTCTGACCAGCGATCGTCTTCATCATGTTGTAGAACATGAGAAGCATGCCGCTTAGGAAGAGCACACCACCGAGCAGACGGATCGACCAGAACGGATAGCTGGCCTTGACCGACTCAACGAAGGAGTAGGTCAATGTGCCATCCGGGTTGGTGGCACGCCACATCAGGCCCTGCATAACACCGGCAATCCACATCGAGGCAATGTACAAAACGACACCGATGGTCGCGATCCAGAAGTGGGTCGTGATCAGCTTGGTCGAATACATTTCAGTCTTGCCGTACATACGCGGCAGCAGGTAGTACATCGCACCAATCGACACCATGGCCACCCAGCCAAGTGCGCCCGAGTGCACATGACCGACGGTCCAGTCGGTGTAATGCGACAGCGCATTCACGGTTTTCACCGACATCATCGGACCTTCGAAGGTCGACATGCCGTAGAAGGACAGCGAGGTGATCAGGAATTTGAGAATCGGATCAGTACGGAGCTTATGCCACGCGCCCGACAAGGTCATGATGCCGTTGATCATGCCGCCCCACGACGGTGCCAGCAGAATCAGCGAGAAAACCATGCCCACAGACTGAGTCCAGTCCGGCAACGCCGTGTAGTGCAGGTGGTGAGGGCCGGCCCACATGTAAGTGAAGATCAGCGCCCAAAAGTGCACCACCGACAGGCGATAGGAATAGACCGGACGGTCGGCCTGCTTTGGCACAAAGTAATACATCATGCCCAAGAAGCCAGCGGTCAGGAAGAAGCCTACCGCATTGTGGCCGTACCACCACTGGATCATCGCATCCTGCACACCCGCATAGGCGGAGTAGGACTTGGTCAGGCTGACCGGAATCGCCGCGCTATTGACGATATGCAGCAAAGCCACCGCAAGGATGAATGCACCGTAGAACCAGTTGGCCACATAAATGTGCGACGTCTTGCGCTTGGCGATGGTCCCGAAGAAGACGATCGCGTAAGACACCCACACGACCGCAATCAACAGATCGATCGGCCACTCGAGCTCGGCGTATTCCTTGCTGGTGGTAATCCCCAGCGGCAAGGTGATCGCGGCGAGCAAGATGACGAGTTGCCATCCCCAGAACGTAAATGATGCCAACTTGGGTGCAAACAAGGGCACATGGTTCGTGCGTTGCACCACATAGTAAGACGTTGCAAACAGCGCACAGCCGCCAAAGGCAAAGATCACGGCGTTTGTGTGTAACGGGCGCAGTCGACCAAAGTGGAACCACTCGGCGAAGTTCAGTTCGGGCCATACGAGCTGTGCTGCGACGATCACGCCGACCAGCATGCCCACGATCCCCCACACCACCGTCATGATGGCGAACTGGCGCACGACTTTATAGTTGTAAGTCGCTTGCGATTGCATGTGAGTCACCTCTTAGAATTAAAACCTGGAACCCCCCTGCATACTGGCATGGCTGCCGAATATGCACCGGACGAAGGATACCCCTAGACCGGGTCGAGCTTTTGATACAGGTCAATATTGTATTGCACTGCAAGATGCGCGCAAAGCCTTGACGCTATGGGGGTTAAGGGTATACGAGGCGCAAAAAAAAGGGTGCGTTTGCACGCACCCCCAACCCCAACAGAGAGACTTGAAACCGTTTGGCTGGCACGCCAGCGCCGCGTCGGCGCGGCACATGCCAATACCCATGTGCGTAGTATGACTATGCGCAAAATAGGGGCGTTGACATGGATCAATCTGGAAAAATAGTCAGCCGAGATGCGATCAATCAGCCGACGTCCCGCCCGTTTTTTTTGGGGTATTTCCGGCCGGACCGTCGGCATCCTTCGCCGACGGCGGTTTATCGTCGTCCATCATCATTCTATACGCGGGCCCCTCGAGGTCGTCGAACTGCCCCGAGCGCACCGACCACCAGAACAGCAGGCCGATCACAAAGACCAGCAAGACGGAAAGTGGAATCAGCAAATACAAGCTATCCATGATCACTCACGCGCCGAGCGTCCACGCTGCAAACGCAAAGCGTTGAGCACGACAAAAAGGGAGCTGGCTGACATGCCGATACCCGCCATCCAGGGCGTCACCCACCCTGCCACGGCCAGCGGAATGGCCAGAAAATTGTAGCCGAATGACCAGAACAGGTTTTGCCGGATGATCTTCATAGTGCGCCGCGCCAGCACAATGCCCTCGGTCAGCGCCATCATCTGACCGCCCAGCAGGACGATATCAGCGTGCGTCCGGGCCAACTCGGTGCCCTCGCCCATCGCAATCGACACATGCGCCTTGGCGAGCACCGGCGCGTCATTGACGCCATCACCGACCATCGCCACCACGCGCCCCTGCGCCTGAAGCGTCTCGATGGCCGCATGCTTGTCCTGCGGTGACAGCCCGCCAGAGGCATTCGCCACACCGAGCTTTTCCGCAAAGGCCTTGACCGTCTGCGACGCATCGCCGCTCAGAATGCCGAGCGCCAGACCGTGAGCGGCCATCCACTGCAGCGCCTCGCGCGCCTGCGGCCGGGTCTCGTCCTCCAGCAGCAAGATGGCCAGCCAGCCTTTGTCGCCGCCCAAAAATACTGGCGTCCGAATGTCGCCCGGGGCGGCACGGAGCGCCACCGGCAACGGAGAGCGCGCCAACTCTTCGACAAAATCCTCGCGTCCGATGCGATAACGCTGCCCATCGACCACGCCTTCGACGCCCCGCCCGGTCTGCGCGATGACGGCCATGGCCTGCTTGCGCACGCCTTTCGACGCCGCGCGGACACCGGAGGCGATGGCATGCTCCGAGCCCTGCTCGAGCGCCGCGGCGATAGCCAGCGCGATCTGTCGATCCACGCCGTCGGCGGTATGTATGTCCGCCAGACGCACCGCGCCCTCGGTCAGCGTGCCCGTCTTGTCGAACATGATGGTATCGGCGCTCGCCAGTGCTTCAATCGCGTGGCCGCGGGTGACCAGCACGCCGCGCCGAGCCAGTGCATCCGACGCCACCGTGAGCGCTGCCGGCGTGGCCAGCGACAGGGCGCAGGGACAGCTCACCACCAGTACCGACACAAACACCCACAACGCGCGATCAGCATCCACCAGATACCAGCCGATGCCGGCCGATACCGCCAGCACCAGCAGCGCCGCGATGAAATAGCCCGCGATGCGGTCGGCCTGCCGCACCAGTTGCGGCTTCTCGGTGGCAGCGCGCTCCATCAATCGCAAAATGGCGGCCAGGCGCGTGGCGTCGCCGACTTGCTCGACCTCCACCACCACCGGGCTGCTGATGTTCAAGCTGCCGCCCGTCACCACCGCACCGACCGACTTGGGCACCGGCCGGCTCTCGCCGGTCAGCAAGGATTCATCGGCCGCACTTTCACCCTCGAGCACCCGCCCGTCCGCAGGAATCGCCTCGCCCGGCTTCACCCGCACGCGGTCACCCGGCACCAGCGTCGACACGGGCACGCGCTCATCGCTGCCATCGACCAGCACCCGCTCGGCAAACGCCGGCAAGACTTTGCCCAGGGCCTCGACCCCGCGCACGGCCTTCTGCCGCGCAATCATCTCTAAATAGCGACCACACAGCAGGAAGAACACAAACATCGCCACCGAGTCGAAATACACCTCGCCCGACGCAATCACCGTGGCGTAGCAACTCGCCGCAAAGGCGCTGCCGACCCCTAGCGCCACCGGCACATCCATGCCGAGGCGCATCAGACGTACATCGCGCCAGGCCCGCTGAAAGAAGGGCGCGGCCGAGTACAGCACCACCGGCACGGTCAGCACCAGGCTGGCCCAGCGCAAGAGCTGGTCGATATCGGCGGTGATGTCGCCCTCGCCCGCCACATAGGCGGGGATGGCGTACATCATCACCTGCATCATCCCGAAACCGGCCACAAACAGGCGCCACAGGGCGCTGCGGCGCTCGCGCCGGGCGATCTCCTCCGAGCGGGCTTCATCATAGGGATAGGCGCGGTAACCGATGGCCTGGATGGCACCGAGAATGTCTGACAGCTTGACCCGCTCGGCGTCCCAGCGGACGCGGGCACGCCGGGTCGCGTAGTTGATCTCGATCGCTTCAACGCCAGGCAGCCGCGCCACATGCTGCTCATTCAGCCACACACAGGCCGCGCAGGTAATGCCCTCAAGCAAGAGCGAAGCCTCGCGACTGTGCTCGCTGAGGGGGCGGACGAAGGTCTTCTGGAAGTCGGGATGATCAAACAGCCCGAGCTCGCCGAGCGCCTCGGGCAGCGCTTCCTTGCGCGACTCGGGCAAGGCGTCGCGATGGCGGTAGTAGTCGGTCAGGCCGGTATCCACAATCGCCTGCGCCACCGCCTGACACCCCGCACAACACATGTGACGGCGCTCGCCGCCAATCACCACGTCGTAACGGACACCGTCAGTCGCGGGCAGGCCGCAGTGGTAGCACTCGCCGCTGTCATCAACCGCCGCGTCGGATCGATCAGACACCATAAACCTCGATGAAAAACCTCGGTGCACATTGCGCCGCACCAACCGACGCCTTGTATCACACTTGCGCGAACGCCCCAAACCGCACGCCCATGAAAAACGCGACCACCCGGGTCGCGTTTTTTGTCCGACAACACCGCGAGATTACTTCGGCGCCATGCGGATCGAGCCATCCAGACGAATCACCTCGCCATTCAGATAGCTGTTCTCGGCGATGTGACGCACCAGCGCCGCGTACTCCGACGGCTTGCCCATGCGCGAGGGGAAGGGCACCATCTTGCCCAGCGCGTCCTGCACTTCGGCCGGCATGCCCATCAGCATCGGTGTTTCCATGATGCCCGGGGCAATGGTCATCACGCGAATGCCCGAGCGCGCCAGCTCGCGCGCCACCGGCAAGGTCAGCGCCACCACGCCGCCTTTCGATGCCGCGTAGGCCGCTTGACCGATCTGGCCATCAAAGGCGGCCACCGACGCAGTACTGACGATCACACCGCGTTCACCCATCGCGTTGGGCGTGTTCTGGCTCATCGCTTCGGCGGCCAGACGGATCATGTTGAAGGTGCCGATCAGGTTGATCCCGACCACCTTGGCAAAGGAAGCCAGGCGGTGCGCGCCTTCGCGCCCAAGCACTTTCTCTGCCGGCGCCACACCCGCGCAGTTCACCAGGCCGGTGACCGAGCCAAAGGCTTCGGCTGCCGCGGCAAAAGCGGCGCGAGCACTGCTTTCATCCGTCACGTCAGTTGTTACGAAGCGTGCCGCAGCGCCCAGTTCGGCTGCACGTGCTTCGCCGGCTTCGACGTTTACATCCACCAACACCACGCTACCGCCGGCCTCGACCACCATCTGTGCCGTCGCGGCGCCCAATCCTGAGCCGCCGCCGGTTACGACAAAAACACTGCCTTTCAAATCCATCGCCCTGCCCTCGAAAAAGTTATCCGGAACACAATAAGCGACGTTGACGTCAACGTCAACATGCTTCCCGCTCGCCAGTCGATCAGCGCAGCATGCCACGTGGCTCACGCACAGTCCTGCCAAAGAGACGACCGGCAGGAACGTGCCAGATAGCCGCTGTCACGACACCTGTCGTGCCCAAGACCAGCACAGCCGCTAGAATAGAACGCTACCGTCGCCCACATCACAACAACAGGACGCCACATGTCTCGCCACACCAAGATCGTCGCCACACTCGGCCCCGCCTCCTCCGACCCCGCCGTCCTCGAAGCCATGGTGCATGCCGGGGTGGATGTGGTGCGCATGAACTTCTCGCACGGCACGCCTGAAGATCACATCGCCCGCGCCAATGCCATTCGCGAGGTGAGCGCACGCACCCGGCGGCCGGTCGGCATTCTGGCCGACTTGCAGGGACCAAAGATCCGGGTCGGCAAATTTGCCGACGGCAAGGTCACGCTCAAAAAAGACGCGGCCTTCATTCTCGACGCCACCTGCGAACTGGGTGACGAAACCCGTGTCGGCCTCGACTATCCCGACCTGCCCGGCGATGTCGGCCCTGGCGACATCCTGCTGCTCGACGACGGCCGGCTCAAGGTCAGCGTCGAGAAAGTGATCGGCACCGCCATTCACTGCACCGTCCGCGTCGGCGGCCTGCTCTCCAACAACAAGGGCATCAACCGCCAGGGCGGCGGTCTCTCGGCCCCGGCGCTGACTGCCAAGGACATGGACGATGTGCGCACGGCGGCCAAGATCGGCGTCGACTTCATCGCCGTCTCCTTCCCCAAGAGCGCGGCCGACATGTACATGGCCCGCCAACTGATGCGCGCCGCCGGCGGCAAGGCGCTGCTGATTGCCAAGATCGAGCGCACAGAGGCGGTCACCAACCTGGAAGAAATCCTCGACGCCTCCGACGGCATTATGGTGGCGCGCGGCGACCTGGCGGTCGAAGTGGGCGACGCGGCCGTACCGGCGCTGCAAAAGAAGATGATTCGCGCCGCCCGCGAGAAGAACAAGCTGACCATCACCGCCACCCAGATGATGGAGTCGATGATCACCAGCCCGGTGCCGACCCGCGCCGAGGTGTCCGACGTGGCCAACGCGGTGCTCGACGGCACCGACGCCGTCATGCTGTCGGCCGAGACTGCCGCCGGCAGTTTCCCGGTCGAAGTGGTCGAAGCCATGTCGCGGGTGTGTCTGGAAGCCGAAAAATCATCCGAAGTCACGCTCGACCGCGATGTACTCAACCGCACCTTCACGCGCATCGACCAGTCCATCGCCATGGCCGCCATCTGGACGGCCCACCACCTCAAGGTCAAGGCCATCGCCGCCCTCACCCAGACCGGCTCCACCGCGCTGTGGATGAGCCGGCTCAACAGCGGCGTGCCGATCTACGCTCTCACGCCCGAAAAAGCCGCGCGCAACCAGATGACGCTGTACCGCGAGGTGTATCCGCTGCTCATGTCGCAGCCACACCAGGACCGCGACATGCTGTTGTGGGAAGCCGAGCGCATCCTCATCGACCAGGGCGTGGTCACCTACGGCGACCTGATCGTGCTCACCATCGGCGAGCCAATCGGCACCGCCGGCGGCACCAACACCTTGAAGATCGTGCGGGTCGGCGAGCACACGGCACCGAACTCGGCCGACTGAAAGAGAATACCGGCCCCTGCGCTGCCGCCCAAAGGGGCGCAGCCCGGCTTGGGGCGGCCCTGCGCCGGGCGGGAACGGCCCAAGCTTGACGCTGCACCGCTGCAAGATCCCGACGGCCGCCGCTCTGCTAGACTGGCGGCCGTTTTCATGTCGCTTTCCGGTGCCCGTCTCAAGACGGGAGAATCGGGAATGCGGTGAGGCGGCGGGGCCTGCCCCGGCCGCCGATTCCGCAACGTGCCCAACGCTGTGAGGGGGATGTCTGCCGCAACATGCCACTGCCCAAACGGGCGGGAAGGCGCGGCAGACGCTGAACCCGAGTCAGAAGACCGGCCGGAGAGCGTTTTCATCGGCAGCCAGGCCCGGCCGCCGTGCACTACGCTTGAATCAAGGGGACTCCATGCAAGCGACTCAAGGTCATCAGACCATCCATCAGTTCAGCGACGCCGACCGCGCCGTCATCTACCGCAACATCCTCGCCCGCCGCGATGTGCGCGGCCAGTTCCTGCCCGACCCGGTGCCGGACGACATGCTGGCGCGCATCCTCACCGCAGCACACTTTGCGCCCTCGGTGGGCTTCATGCAGCCGTGGAGCTTTGTGCTGGTGCGCGACGCGGCGATCAAGCGGCAGGTACATGACGCCTTCACCACCGCCAATGCCGAAGCCGCCGACATGTTCGAAGGCGAGCAGCGCGAGACCTACAAAACCCTGCGCCTCGAAGGCATCGTCGAAGCCCCGATCAACCTGTGCATCACCTGCGACCGCGACCGCGCCGGCCCGGTGGTGATCGGCCGCACGCATATCAAGGCGATGGACATCTACAGCTCGGTCTGCGCCGTACAAAACCTGTGGCTGGCCGCGCGCGCCGAAGGCCTTGGCGTGGGCTGGGTGAGCATCTTCAAGCAATCGGCCATTCGCGAGATTCTGCAGCTGCCCGAGCGCATCATGCCGGTGGCCTACCTGTGTATCGGCAAGGTCAGCCATTTCTTCGACAAGCCCGAACTTGAAGCGGCCGGTTGGCGCCAGCGCCTGCCGCTCGAAGAACTGCTGCATTTCGACACCTGGGGTGGCGCCGACAAAAATGCCGATGGCCTGAACGCCGAACTCCGCGCCTGCCAGGCCAAGGCCTCGCAAGGCATTCCGCCCGTGTGACGCCTGACGCACCGCAACAGCGGCACTCACGGTAAAATAATCGCGTTTTGCCGGCGCCCGATGCGCCGGCACGCTTCGACCCCAATCAGGAGACACCCATGCCGCTCGTATCCATGCGACAGCTTCTCGACCATGCAGCAGAGCACAGCTATGGCCTGCCCGCCTTCAACGTCAACAACCTGGAGCAGGTCCAGGCCATCATGGAAGCGGCCGCCGAACTCGACAGCCCGGTGATCATGCAAGCCTCGGCCGGTGCCCGCAAATACGCCGGCGAAGCCTTTCTGCGCCACCTGATCGACGCCGCCGTCGAAGCCTACCCGCACATCCCCGTCGTCATGCACCAGGACCACGGCCAGTCGCCGGCGGTGTGCCTCACCGCCATCCGCTCCGGTTTCTCGTCGGTGATGATGGACGGCTCGCTGCTCGAAGACGGCAAGACTCCGGCCTCCTACGACTACAACGTCGAAGTCACCCGCAAGGTGGTCGAGATGTCCCACGCCATCGGCGTGACGGTCGAGGGCGAACTGGGCTGCCTCGGCTCGCTCGAAACCGGTGAAGCCGGCGAGGAAGACGGCCACGGCGCCGAAGGCAAGCTGGACCACTCGCAACTGCTCACCGACCCCGATCAGGCCGCCGACTTCGTCAAGCTGACCGACTGCGACGCCCTGGCCATCGCCATCGGCACCAGCCACGGCGCCTACAAATTCACCCGCAAGCCCACCGGCGACATCCTCGCCATCGACCGCATCAAGGCCATCCACCAGCGCATCCCCAACACCCACCTGGTCATGCACGGCTCCAGTTCGGTGCCGCAAGAGCTGCTGGCGATCATCCGCGAGTTTGGCGGCGACATGAAAGAAACCTACGGCGTGCCGGTCGAGGAAATCGTCGAAGGTATCAAGTACGGCGTGCGCAAGATCAACATCGACACCGACATCCGCCTGGCCATGACCGGCGCGATCCGCAAGTTCATGTTCGAGAACCCATCCAAGTTCGACCCGCGCGAATACCTCAAACCCGCCCGCGAGGCCGCCAAGCTGGTGGTCAAGGCGCGCTTCGAAGCCTTCGGCTGCGCTGGCCAGGCCAGCAAGATCAAGCCGGTCTCGCTCGACAAGATCGCCGCCCGCTACAAGGCTGGCGAGCTCACCCAGGTCGTGCGCTGATCCACACGATGCTGGCGACATCAACGGCACCTGCGGGTGCCGTTGTCGCATCCGGCCCACCATGACACCCCCGACCGCCTGCTTCACCTACGGCTCGCTGATGTGCGACGACATCTTTCGCGCCGTCACCGGTCAATCCTGCCCCGCCGAACCCGCTCGGCTGAACGGCTACCGCCGCCATCCGGTGCGCGGCGAAGACTACCCCGGCATCCGCCCCGCCGGCGATTCGAGCGTCGACGGCGTGCTCTATCACCTGCGCGATGCCACCGCGCTGGCGCGCCTCGACGCCTTTGAAGGCGCGCAGTACCAGCGCGAAGCCGTCGAGGCTCTGACACGCGATGGCATCACCATCATCGCCTGGGCCTTTATCTTTCACCCCGCCCACGCCCACCGGCTTGCGCCTGGCGACTGGGACGCCGAGCATTTCATGCGCCACAACAAAGCGCACTTCCTACGCCGACATTTTCCGACCGACCGGTCAGACATGTAACCCGCGCCGTCACCGCCCTACCCGGGCGTAAAACAGGCTGCTAAAGTAGGCCGCTTCCGGCGCTACGCCGCTCGCATCACGGTGCCTACGCCCATGACCCTGTTTGAAGAACACCCGCTCCGGCAAAGCCTCAACGACGAAGTCCACGCCCGCCCGCCGATTCCGCTGCGGGGCCCGACCCGCATCAGCTACCTGGCCTTCGTGCACGACAATGGCAGCAGCGACCAAGAGCACCATCACCTTCAGCAACTCGCTCGCCAGCTACAGATTCCGCTGCCCGAAACTGCCAAAGGCCACCTCCTGCTGGACGCCGGCGACTTCCGCCTCAAGTGGGAGCGCCACAACGAGTTCTCCAGCTACACCTTTCTGCGCGACGTCGACGACGCCGAACCCGAAGACAGCGCCGCCCTGCTCGCCGTGCCTGCCGCCTGGCGCAAGGCCATTCCCGGCAAATTGATGGTCGCCTCGAATGTGGCCGTGCTCTCTGCCGGCAAACACCCCGCCGAAGCCCGCGCCGCCCAACTGGCCGATCCAGACCGCTCCATCATCGTCACGCGTTTTGCCGATGGCGCCGGCTGGCTATTTACCGATTTCCAGATCCACGACGGCTTCTCCCGCTTCACGATCATCGACGACGGACTCGACCGCCGCCAGGCCGGCCGCAACGTACAACGCATTCTGGAAATTGAAACCTACCGAATGATGGCCCTCATGGCCTTCCCGGTCGCCAAGGCCATCAGCAAGACACTCAAGGCCGCCGAAGACGAACTGGCCGACCTGATGGACGCCATGAGCCAGACCGCCATCGCCAACGACGAGCGCGACATCCTCACCCGCCTCACCCGGCTGGCCACCGAGGTCGAGCACGCCGTCGCCCGCACTACCTACCGATTCGGCGCGGCCGCGGCCTACTACCGGCTCGTCCAGCAACGCACCGCCGAACTGCGCGAACAACGCCACGCCGGCTACCCGAACATCACCGACTTCATCGAACGCCGCCTCGCGCCGGCCGTCAACACCTGCGCCGCCATCGCCCGCCGCCAAGAAGAACTCTCCGCCCGCATCGCCCGCAGCAGCCAGTTGCTCCGCACCCGTGTCGACATCGCCCTGCAACAGCAAAACCAAGAGCTGCTCGGCCAGATGAACCGCCGTGCCAAACTTCAGCTACGCCTGCAGGAGACCGTCGAAGGCCTGTCGGTGGTCGCCATCACCTACTACGCATCGCAACTGGTCAATTACATGGCCAAGGGCGCCAAGCACGCCATCGAACCGCTCACACCCGAGATCCTCACCGCCATCACCATCCCAATCAGCGCCACCGCCGTCGCGCTGGGGATGCGGCGAATGCGCAAGGCGCTGGCGGCGGAGGAAGGCGACCACTCATGAACTGTGCAGCGGCGGGTCGCGGTCACGGCATGCGCCAGCATGGCTCAAAACACGCGCCGCCCTCACTTGCCGACCTGATCCCCGATCACCCCGCCAACCGCCGCGCCGCCGATGGTGCCAAGCACCCCGCCATCGGTCATGACCGCGCCGGCCACACCACCCACGCCGGCGCCAATCGCGGCGCTGCGCTCGCGGGCGGACAAGTTGTCCCAGGTACTGCATGCACTCGTACCCAGCAACACGGCCCCGGCCAACAACACACCCATCATCTGCGTTTTCATACGACCTCCTCGGACGAACGACAATGTCGTCATTTGTCCCCGGTAGACCGCGATATCGCGCGAGATTGCACCACAGTTGTATCCACGCATGTCAGCACCTGGCCGTACCGGCGCGAGCACCTCAGTTAACGCATGCATGTCGCGCCCGCAGCGGGTTCAAACCTGTTACATCCGATTACCGTCAATCGACCGCGCACCGCCGAGTCCACGACTGCCTCCCAGCCCCGCTATAATTCCGCTTTGACCCGTTCTGGCCGACTTCCATGACCACGCCCCTGTTCCAGTCCAGCATTACCTCCCTGCCCCTGCTCGCCCGCGGCAAAGTGCGCGACATCTACGCCGTCGATGACGAAAAACTGCTCATCGTCACCTCCGACCGCCTGTCCGCCTTCGACGTCATCCTGCCAGACCCGATCCCACGCAAAGGCGAAGTGCTCACCGCGCTGGCCGGCTTCTGGTTCGACCGGCTCGCCCACGTGGTGCCCAACCAGCTCACCGGCATCGCGCCGGAAACCGTCGTTGCACCGAACGAGCGCGACCAGGTCATCGGCCGCGCGCTGGTGGTCAAACGCCTCACGCCGCTGCCCATCGAGGCGGTGGTGCGCGGCTATGTGATCGGTTCGGGCTGGAAGGACTATCAGCAAACCGGCGCGATCTGCGGCATCACCCTGCCGGCCGGCCTCAAGCAAGCGGCCAAGCTGCCGTCGCCGATCTTCACCCCCGCCTCCAAGGCCGACGTGGGCGACCACGACGAGAACATCTCCTTCGCCGAAGCCCAGACCCGCACCGCCGCCGTACTCTCCGGCCTGCTGGCCGGCACCGGCAAGAACGGCGCCCAACTGGTCGAAGAGGCCCGCAAGGCTGCCCTGCAGCTCTACACCGAGGCGGCCAACTACGCCGCCGGCCGCGGCATCATCATTGCCGACACCAAGTTTGAATTCGGCGTCGACGCCGCCGGCACGCTGCACCTCATCGACGAAGCGCTCACGCCCGACTCCTCCCGTTTCTGGCCCGCCGACCAGTACCGCGAGGGCATAAGCCCCCCGTCCTACGACAAGCAGTACGTGCGCGACTACCTCGAAACACTCGACTGGAACAAAACCGCGCCCGGCCCGCGCCTGCCCACCGATGTGGCGGCCCGCACCGGTGCCAAGTATGTCGAAGCCTACGAGCGCCTGACCGGCCGTCAGCTCGGCTGAACCTGCCCTGCGGCGCACCATGCCGCAGTGCAGCTTTCCTTCGCCGTGAATGCGTTCTAGATTGACGGGGATACCCTTTCTGATCTGGAGCGTATTCATGGACAGACATGCCGACTTTCTGTCGCAGCATTTCGACCTCCCCCGCATCCGCGAAGTCCCCCCGCAACGACCGCTCGACTGGCTTCAGCGCGGCTGGTCCGACATGCGCGAAAACCTTAGCGCCAGCCTCGCCTATGGGCTGTTCTTTGCACTCGTCGGCTATCTGCTGCTGATGTTCGCCGCGCCGCGGCCGTATCTGTTCTCCACCGCCATTTCCGGCTTCTTGCTGATCGGCCCGCTCGCCGCTGCCGGGCTGTATGAGATTTCGCGGCGCCATGAAGCCGGCGAACGCACCAGCCTGCGCGCTTCGCTCACCGGCCTCCGCCAACGTGCCGACGTGCTGTTTCATTTCGGCATCCTGCTGGCCCTGATGCTGATCGTCTGGGAGCGCGTCTCGGCCGTGGTCTTTGCACTGTTCTATGCCGACAACGTGCCCGATCTGAGCAATTTCTTCCAGTCGATCTTCTTCTCCGGTGACTACACCTTGCTGGTGCTGGCCTACATCGCCGTCGGCGGCATCCTGGCCACGGTGGTATTCAGCGCCACGGTCATCGCCATTCCGATGATGATGGGCCGCGACACCGACATGATGACGGCCATGGCCACCAGCATCCGGGCCGTCGCCACCAACCCGCTGCCCATGCTGGTCTGGGCGGTGCTCATCGTCGTGCTGATGCTGCTCGGCTTTGCCACCCTGATGGTCGGCATGGCGATCCTGCTGCCGCTGCTTGGCCACGCCTCCTGGCACGCCTACCGCGACCTGGTGGATTAACTTACCCCCGGCCGCTGCGCCGGGGGGCTTGATTCCCCGCCCCACGCCCCGATCTGTTTCCCAACTCCCTTCGGCCCGACCGCCGCCGCGCAGTCGCGGCCGAGTTTGCCTACAATCGGCCCATTCGCCTTTCTGGAACCGCCATGTCCGCTGTCTCCGACAACCCCCTGCTCGACTTCACCGACCTGACGCATTTCGACCGCATCACCCCGGCCGATGTCGAGCCGGCGATCCGCCATCTGCTCGACACCGCAAGCACCACGCTGGCCACCCTCGAAGCCGCCGACACCCCGGCCACCTGGGACGATTTCGTCATCCCCATGACCGAAGCCACCGAGCACCTCGGCCGCGCCTGGGGCGTGGTCGGCCACATGCACAGCGTGATGGACACGCCGCAGTGGCGTGCTGCCTACAACGACTTGCTGCCAGAAATCAGCGGCTTTTACGCCGAACTGGGGCAAAACGAAGCGCTCTACGGCAAATACCGCGCGCTGCACGACAGCGCCGAATACGCCAACCTGTCACCGGTTCGCCAACGCATCATCGACCACGAACTGCGTGACTTCCGGCTCTCCGGCGCCGAACTACCCGAGGCACAAAAACCCCGCTTCAAGGCCATCTCCGAAGAACAATCCGCCCTCGGCGCCAAGTTCTCCGAAAACCTGCTCGACGCCACCAACGCCTTCGCCGAGTGGGTCACCGACGAAGCCGAACTGGCCGGCCTGCCGGAGGACGAGGTCGCCGCCGCCCGCGCTGCGGCAGAGAAAGAAGACCGCCCCGGCTGGAAGTTCACCTTGCAGGCGCCCTCTTACGTGCCAGTGATGCAGTACGCCGACAGCGCCCGCCTGCGCGAAGTGATGTACCGCGCCAACGGCACCCGCGCCTCCGAGCATGGCAAGCCCGAGTGGGACAACGGCCCGATCATCGGCCGCCTGCTCGCGCTCGCGGCCGAAGAGGCGAAGATGCTCGGCTACGCCAGCTATGCCGAGTTGTCGCTGGTGCCCAAGATGGCCGACAGCCCCGAGCACGCACTCAGTTTTTTGCGCGAACTCGGCGTCAAGGCCAAGCCCTACGCCGAACGCGATCTGGCCGAACTCAAAGCCTTCGCGGCCAAGGAACTGGGCATCGCCGAACTGAACCCCTGGGACATGGGCTATGCCAGCGAAAAGCTGCGCCAGGCACGCTACGCCTTCTCCGAGAACGAGGTGCGCCAGTACTTCCCCGAGCCGCGCGTGCTCGATGGCCTGTTCGGCGTCATCGAATCGCTCTACGGCGTGCAGCTGCGCCATGACACCGCGCCGGTGTGGGACCCGTCGGTCAAGGTGCTGCGCATCGAGCGTACCGGCCAGCTGATCGGCCAGCTCTACCTCGACCTGCATGCGCGTGACACCAAGCGCGGCGGCGCCTGGATGGACTCCGCGCGCAACCGCCAGCGCAGCGGCAGCCGGCTGCTTACGCCGGTCGCCTACGTGGTGTGCAACTTCTCGCCACCGGTCGGCGACAAGCCCGCCACGCTCACCCATGACGATGTGGTCACGCTCTTCCACGAGTTCGGCCACGCCCTGCACCATCTGCTCACCGAAGTCGATGAAGTTGCCGTCTCCGGCATTCACGGCGTCGAGTGGGACGCCGTCGAGCTGCCCAGCCAGTTCATGGAGAACTTCTGCTGGGAATGGGATGTGCTCAGCGGAATGAGCGCGCATGTGAACACGGGCGAGCCACTGCCACGCGAGCTATTCGACAAGATGCTCGCCGCCCGCCACTTCCAGAGCGGCATGCAGATGGTGCGTCAGCTCGAGTTCAGCCTCTTCGACCTGCGCCTGTATCACGAGGTGGACGCGACTCAGCCGGTGCCCATCGACACCGTGCTGAGCCTGCTTGAAGACGTGCGCAAGGAAGTGGCCGTCACCAAAACACCGGCCTGGCACCGCTTCCCCTTGAGCTTCGCGCACATCTTCGCTGGCGGCTATTCGGCCGGCTATTACAGCTACAAATGGGCCGAGGTGCTCTCGGCCGACGCCTTCGCCGCCTTCGAAGAAGCCGGCGAAGGCCGTGGCAGCCTGCTCGACGCCGCCACAGGCCAGCGCTTCTGGCGCGAGATCCTCGCCGTTGGCGGCAGCCGCCCGGCGCTCGAATCCTTTATCGCCTTCCGTGGCCGCGAACCACAGGTCGACGCCCTGCTGCGCCACAGCGGCATGCTCGAAGCGGCGTAATGGCTGCCTCCGGGGCGGCTCAGGCCGCCTCGGCGCAGCACACCTCGGCCGGCAGCACATGGAAGTAGTCCGGCCGCCCCTTGGCCACCTTCTTCGCCGCCGCGGCCGCCGAGGCGATCGCCTCCGGGTCGCGCTGACAGTCGCGCGGAATCACCACCACCCCGACGGACAAGGATGTAATCGGGAAGAAGGCCTTGAAGCCACGCCGGTCCTCGGCATCAAGTCCGCCCTGCGCCCGCTCGGCATCGTCGTACAACGACGGCGCCTTCTCGCCAAAACTGCTGATCACCGCCCGGCAGCGCGCCGCCCAGTCTGCGCTCTGGAACAGCACCACGAAATCGTCCCCGCCGACATGGCCGAGGAAGTCACAGGTCTTGTCGCACTGCGCCGAGATGGCGCTGGCCGCCAGCTTGATCATCTCGTCGCCCCGCCAGTAGCCATAGCGGTCGTTGTAAGGTTTGAAATTGTTGAGGTCGAAATAGGCCGCGGCAAAGTCGGCACGAGCATCAAGCAAACGCCGGATATGCGCGGTAATCGGCAGGTTGCCCGGCAGACAGGTCAGCGGATTGGCCAGGCGCGCCGCCTCGATGCGCCGCTCGGTCACCGCCCGCACCAGGCCGTCGCCGGTCGCCAGCCCGGCGTAACGCCCGCCATCGGTGAGGATGAAGCCCTCACTCAGGTAACCCTGGTTTTCACCCATCAGAACGCTCACCAGCGAGTCGATGGTGCTCGCCCGGTCCACCCGCAGCGGCTCGGCGTTCATGAACAGCGTGCAGGAGCGCCGGCCAAACAGATCCGAATGAAACGGCCGCGCCAGCTGGTCGACGAACATCTGCCGATGAATCAGGCCGATTGGCGTCTCGCCTTCCAGCACGGCCACCGCATGCAGCGCCGGATGCGCCGAAAACAGACGCAGTACCCCCTGGCAAGTCTGGCTTGCCGTGACCGTGGGCGCGGCAATGCGCAGCGCGTCGACGGTCAGCAAGGGGTCGGCATGTTGGGGGGCGCTGGGCAAGACCGCAAGCTTCGATGAACGCAACACCGCCATCACCGCCTCACTCAAGACGCGCGGCGGTTCGGCCTGCGGGCGGGCGAGAAAGAAGCCCTGCGCAAACCGGCACCCCAGATCGCGCACCACCGCCAGCTCTTCGGCCGTCTCGACCCCCTCGACCACCAGCGGCGTGCCAAAGGCCTTGGCCAGCCCCATCACCGTACGCAACACCTCCAGCTTGCGGCTGTCGCGGTGCACCTCGTGGACAAAATAGCGATCGATCTTGACCACTTCCGGATTAAGCTGCGACCACAGACGCAGGCTGGAGCGCCCATCGCCAAAATCGTCGATCGCCAACTGCGGCCCCTCGGCACGCAGCGTCGCCACTGCCGCCTCGAGTGCCGCAATGTCCTCGACACGCTCATGCTCTGTCAGCTCGAACACCAGCCGCTCTGGCGCGACACCGACCTCACGCGCCAACTGAAGTACATGCCCCCCGGCGCCGACCGCAATGCGCTGCAGGGTCGGCGCGCTGACATTGAGAAACAGCTTGCCGCTCAGGCGCTGTCGTGCAAAGGCCTCGATCGCCAGCTCGCAGCAACGCTGCTCGAAGAGTTCCGTCATGCCGGCCTGGCGCGCCGCGTAAAGCAAGGCGTCAGGGGTGGCAAACGCCGTGTTTGCTGGCCCCCGCACCAGCGCCTCGTAGGCGTACACGTCACCGGCCTTGAGGCCGACAATCGGCTGAAACACGAAATGCAGCCCATCGCCCTCGATCAGTGGCTGGATGCGCTTAGCGTGGATGGGATTGAAACGAGCCGGAGTCATGGTTTTCTTTGTGCGCCACACCTAATGCTTTCGGCTGAGTGATCGACAACAACACGCCGACCTTGAATGAACTTTTCATGACACGCACAGGCGCCCGGGCTCAAGAGTGCCGCGCCGTCGCCGTTGCCCCTGATGAAGCTGAACAACCGCCGGAGAAGCGCGCATGTTTGTCGCCGTGAGTCGATTCGTCATTGCCAACGGGATGGAATAGGCCGTTAGGGCGGCCTTTGTTCACCGCCCGCATGGCGTCGACAGCGCCCCCGGTTTTCAGCGCATGGAGGTCCTACGCCCAATGGGCGAGCCAGCCGAATTCTGGTTGATGACCTGGTGGGACGACGAAGCGACGTTTGACGCCTGGCACCACAGCCACGCCTTCAAGGATGCGCACAAGGGGATGCCACCCGGCCTGCGCCTCAAGCCTGGTGAAAACCACATCACCCGCTTCGAGCGCGTCGCGGAGTAGATCGGATCATGAGCGCGATTTTCGCCCCCCTCGACCCCGAGCAGCTCACGGCGTTTTCCGCGCTTCGGGATGCCGCCATTGCCCACGCCCTAGCGGCCAGCGAAGCCGCGCACCCGGCAGTCTTTGCCCGTTTCGGACCGCGTGGCCGGGCCGCCTGCGCCGAAGACATTGCCTACCACCTGGACTTTCTCGAACCCGCACTCGAGAGCGGTCAGGCCGAGGCCTTTCTCAGCTATCTGGCCTGGCTCGCCGAGGTGCTGCGCAGCCGTGGCGTGCCGACCGACGACAACGGCGGGCGTGCGCTGTTCGCCTGCACGCAGGGCAACCATCACGACGCAGGCCTGCGCATGGTGTCCGACACCTTCAAGATGGACGGCTCGCAAGCCCAGTTTCTCGGCGGCAACACCCCGCTGCGCGCACTGAGGACAATACTGGCCGCATTGCACCAGCAGCTTGGCGACGCCTGCCCCAAGGTCGTCGTCGGCGGCCTGGTGTTCAACCCGTTCCCATCGCTGGCCGACACCCTGGACGCCCAATGACTCGGCTCCACCGCTGAAGACGCAGCGCTCACCGCACGCGCGCTTCTGCCACCCTGAGCCATGGGCCTGCCTTCACTTCCCGATGCGCTTGACGCTCTCGAATCGATTTTGGTGGCTGAATTCGACGCCAATATGACCCTGCACTACGGCAATGCCGGCCTCCGCCGACTGCTCAGCGACGAAAACATCAGCGCTTGGCAACTGTTCGCCGAGCCCATGCTCATCCGGTTCGATCTGCCAGACGAGAGCATCTGCGTCTGTTTCAAAGGACTGATCACGGTGAATGGCCCCGGTGACCGGATGAGCTCGCTGCGTGGGCGCATCAAGGCCGACCCTCAACGCCTGCGGGTTATGGCGGGCTACGAGTTGGATAACATCCTCACCGCGACCGACACCTTGATGGATTTGAACACGGCGCTGGTCACCACCCAGCGCGAGCTGGCATGCGCCAACCACCAACTCACCCGCAGCGAAGCAACCATCCGGCGCCTCTCCCTGACCGACCCGCTCACCGGCATCGCCAACCGACGCGCGCTCGACTCCCACACCCAAGAGACCTTCGCCAATGGCGATGCGAACGACACGCCGGTGCGGCTGATCATTGCCGACATCGACCATTTCAAGCACGTCAATGACACCTGAGACCACGGCGCCGGCGACCAGGCGCTCACGGCAGTGACCGCCGCCTTGCGCGAGAAACCGGGCGCGACCACTTTGCCCGCGCCGACGCTGCGCTCTACCGCGTAAAAGCCAATGGCCGAAACCGCGTCGAGATCGCCAACAACAGCCCTACCGCAGCCATCGAGACGCCCCCCTGACGCGGCGGCTTGGTCGCAAGGCAAGGTCGCTGGCACAATGGCCGCTCCCTCTCCCGACCCACCGCCATGAAGATCGCCACCTGGAACGTTAACTCCCTCAAAGTCCGCCTGCCGCATGTGCTCGATTGGCTGGCCACAGAACAGCCCGACGCGCTGTGCCTGCAGGAATTGAAGATGGAAGACAGCGTCTTTCCGCTGGCCGAGATCGAAGCGGCCGGCTATCAGGCGGTGTTCAACGGTCAGAAAACCTATAACGGCGTGGCGATTCTCAGCCGGCACGCACCGGTCGATGTCATCAAAGACATCCCGGGGTTTGATGACCCGCAGAAGCGCATCATCGCCGCCACAATCAACGATGTTCGCGTCATTTGCGGCTACTTTCCTAACGGCCAGGCGGTCGGCTCCGACAAGTTCGCCTACAAGCTGGACTGGCTCGCCGCCCTCACCGAGTGGGTGCGCGAAGAGCTGCGCCAACACCCCCGGCTGGTGCTCACCGGTGACTTCAACATCGCCCCCGAAGACCGCGACGCCCACCCGGCCTGGAAAGACGAGATCCATGTCTCCGCCCCCGAGCGCGCGGCTTTCGTCGCCCTCGAACTGCTCGGTCTCACCGACGCCTTCCGCCTGTTCGATCAGGAGATCAACGCCTTCTCGTGGTGGGACTACCGCATGAACGCCTTCGAGCGAAACTTCGGCCTGCGCATCGACCACCTGCTCATCTCCGACCCGCTGGTGGCCGAATGCCGCCGCTGCTGGACAGACACCACACCGCGCAAGCTCGAGCGCCCATCCGACCACGCCCCGGTATTGATCGAATTGTCCAAGTGACAACCGGCGTCGTCCTGCTCCATGGCAAGTGGGACCAAGCGCCCTTCGCCATCGCGGCACTGACCGACGCGCTCACCGCCGCCGGCCACCGTTGGCGCCTGCCGACCCTGCCATGGGCGCTGCGCCGCCTCTACGACGCCTCTTTTGACACCGCGCTCGATCAGATCGCCGACGAAGCCGCCGCCCTGCGCCACGCCGGCTGCAGCCGCGTCATCCTGTGCGGACACAGCCTCGGCGCCTGCGCCGCACTGGCCACGGCCGTGCATCGCGGCGGCGTCGATGGCCTGATTCTGCTCGCCCCCGGCCATTTCCCCGAGCGGCTCGCCGCCGACGGCCACACCGCCGCCTCACTCAGCATCGCAAAACACGCCCTGGCGAATGGCCGTGGCCAGACGCGCATGCCGCTCATCGATGTGCATCAGGGGCGCCCCCGCCAACTGCGCATCCGCCCCGACCACTACCTCAGCTACTTCGCGCCGGAGGGCGCCGCCGCCTGGCCCGACAACTGTCGACGGCTCCCCGCGCCGCTGCCCATGCTGTGGCTGGTCGAGCGCGGCGATGGCGCAGCGCCCCCCGGAATCGACTATGCTTTCCGGCAGGCGAGCGCGCATGCGGCGAGTCGGTGGCTGCAAGTCGACGCCACTCACCACGCGCTGCCCGCACAGGCCATCGACACCGTGCTCGACTGGCTACCCCCTCAATACGGGTAATCCGATCATGACCGCCACCGCTGAACTCGCCGACCGCTACCCCGTCCTCTCCGAGCTGCCCCCCGCCGTCCGCGACACGGTCATGGCGCGGCTTCACACCATGCAGGTGCCCGCCGGCACGGTGCTGTTCGACGACCACCAAGCCTGCGAGGGTTTTCCGTTTGTGGTGAAGGGCTCGATCCGCGTGATCAAGGCCTCGGCCAGTGGCCGCGAACTGCCGCTCTACCGGGTCGCGCCGGGCGAGACCTGCGTGATCTCATCGTCCTGCCTGCTCGGCCATGAGGACTACAACGCCCGCGGCATCGCCGAAACCGATACCGAACTGGTACTGCTGCCCAAGGCCGTCTTCGACGAATTGCTCGCCGAACCGGCCTTTCGCGGCTTTGTCTTCCACCTGTTTGCCGATCGCATCGCCGACCTGATGCACCTGATCGAAGAAGTCGCCTTTCACAAACTCGACCAGCGCCTGGCCGCGCTCCTGCTCGGCAAGGGCCGCTTGCTTCACACCACGCATCAGCAACTGGCCGACGAGCTTGGCAGCGTGCGCGAGATCGTCAGCCGCTTGCTCAAAGGCTTTGCCGCGCAGGGGCTGGTCAAGCTGTCGCGCGAGCAGATCGAGATTGTCGACGCCGCCGGACTGCGGCGCATGGCCAGCGGCTGAGCGCCTAGTTTGCCGGCGACGCCATAAACACCATGGGCGGCGGCGACTCGAAACCCCCAGCGGTGCTGTAGCGCACCTTGAGCTGTTCGCCCTCGCGCGTCATGAAATAGCGATGCGTGCTGGTGCGGGTTTCGCTGCCCATGGTCGATTCGGAATGGGTCACAAAAGAGAGCTGCCCGTCGGTCCAGGTGGCCTCTTCCAGGGCGCGGGGGCGCCCCAGAAAGCTGGCGCTGCCAAGCACGGCATTGCCCGCCAATTCAAACTCGAAGCGCTCCTGATAGGTGTCGCCCCAGTGATAGCGCACCTCGGCTTGCCAGGCGCCCGCCGGAAACGGCGGCGCTTGCGGCCCCAGCCACCACCACACGCCGGCCGCCAGCGCCGCCACCACGCCCGCCAGCGCGACGCGACGATGCATCGACGGTGGCCGGCCCTGGTCGCCCAGCTCGGCCGTCAGCGCGCTGATCAAGCGCGCCACATCGTCGGCCCAGCCAGCATCCGAGACTCGCACCGCGTGCCGTTGCACCAGGGGCTGCAAGTCGGACGGCAATTCGTCTTTCGTGGGGAGGGTCGCTTCGTCGAGCAGCACCGGCACCACGGGGATGCCGCGGCCCAGCGCCCGCGAGACCTCCATGCGTACATAGTCGTCCGGCAAACTCAGGCGCTGCACGCCGTCACGCTCGGCGCTGAGCCAGCGCGGACCGATCAACACCAGCGCCAGATCGGCACTGTGCAGGCGTGCTTGAAGTGCGGCGGGAAACGGCTGACCCGGCGGCAGGTCTTCGACATCGCGAAACACGCTGCCCGCGCCAAAGTGGCGCTCCAGCGCCTCTTCCAGCCGACCGGCGTGGCCGGCGCTGTCTTCGCGTCGATAGGAGATGAAGATCTGACTCATGGGGTCCGGTCGGCGGTCGCGCTCCTTCACTTTAGTGGAGCGACAGTCCCCATGCCAGGCCAAACGGGCCAGCGCCGGCTGGCCCGCGCCTTCAAACGGTAAAGCGCGAGACCGCCCCCTGCAACTCGCCGGCGAGCCCCTCCATCTGCTCGGCCGAACTCACCGTCTGGCTGACCGCAGCATCATTCTTGCGCGCCATCTCGGCAATGGCCTCGATGCTGTCGGTCACGCTCTGACTCGCGGTGCGCTGGTCGTCGGTGGTCTGGGCGATCTGATCCAGCCCGCCGCGCACCTCGGCCACCGACGCATTCGCCGCATCAAGCCCGCTGGCCACCTCCTGCGCCACCGCCCGGCTGGTGGCCAGCCGATCCATTCCACCGCTCAGCGAGCGTTTGACCGACCCGGACTGCGTCGACAGGGTACGCGTGATGGCATCGATCTCGCCGGCCGAGCGGGCCGACTTCTCGGCCAGCTTGCGCACCTCGTCAGCGACCACGGCAAAGCCACGCCCCTGTTCGCCCGCCCGCGCCGCTTCGATGGCCGCATTGAGCGCGAGCAGGTTGGTCTGGTCGGCAATCTCCCGCACCTCCTGCGTCATATGGGAAATCGCCGCAGTCGACGCCACGAAGGCCTCGACAGTATCGGCCATCTCGCTGACCGCCGATTCGACCTCGGTCACCTCACCGATCAGGCGGGTCAGGCTTTTCTGCCCCGCCTGCGAACGCTCGAGACTCTCGTGCGAGCGAGCGCGCACCGCCTCCGCACTGCCGGCAATATGGGCAATGTTTTCCATCAAGCCCTCGACCGCGGTGGCGGCGGCGTCGGTCTGCACCCGCTGCTGATGCGAACCGCCGGCCACCTGACGGGCCCCCGTCGACACCTCGCGGGCCGCACACGCGACCTCCCCGGCCGAGGTGCTGACCTGGCGGACCAGGTCGCCCACCGTGCCCAGCATGCGGTTGAAGCTGCCCGCCGTGCGCCCGATCTCGTCCTGGTGCTCGACCGTCAGACGACGGGTCAGGTCGCCACCGCCGGCGGCGATCTCTTCCAGCCCGGCGGTCATGTGCGCCAGCGGGGTGGTGACAAAGCGACGAATGAAAAGAAAGACGCAGAGCATCAAGGGCACCGAAACCAGCGCTGCGAACAGGATGCTCTTGTTGCGAAAACTGCTCACTGCCGCATCGACCTCGTCAAGCGAGATGCGCATGCTCACCGCACCCAGCGGCGTGCCCTCGGGGACCACATGGCAGGAGATGCAGTTCTTGCCCAAATAGTTGGTCGAGGCCAGCGCCGGCACGACGACGCGCAGCGCCTGCCCGTCCTCGCCGGAATTCTGCACCTCGAACTGGGCGCTGCCCTGGCGCATCGCCGTCTGCTCCAGCGCGTCCAGGTCGGCGGACTCACCCGCCGAGCCAGCCCCGAACTGGGCGCGGACCGCCTCGCCGCGAATGACCCGCAAGCCACGCACCGACGACAGCTCCTTGACCTGGTCGAGAAACACATCGCGCTGTCCGACCGTACCGGTGATCATCATCCCCGTCAGGCTCGCCATGGTCATGTCGTGGACGGACAGGGCGAAGGCACGCGCCTGGTCGACGGCGGTCTCCCGGTTTACCTGTGTCTCCCAGGCAATCAAGCCGCCGAAAGCAAACATCAGCATGACCCAGATTACGGCGGTCAACCGCAGCCAGATCGGGGTGTCGGACAAATTGCGCATGGCGGTTCCCTCATCGTTGTTATCAACGCAAATCAACGGCATCAACGCGCTGTGCTTTATTGCAAAAGCACATTTTTTTGATCAAGGCGAGGAACGCCTCTCCGGATGCGCCGCAACAGCTTGGCGCACCGCAACACGCCGGGGTTTGATCCGCATCAGTTCAGCTCATCGGTGCGCACACGCGAGACAAAGGCCGCAAATTCATCGGCCGGCAGGCCGGGGCTGACCAGGAAACCCTGGCAGGCGCTGCAGCCGAGTCTGATCAGGAAATCGAGCTGCCGCTGTGTCTCGACGCCTTCGGCCACCACGCGCAGCTTGAGGTTGCGCGCCATGGCGATGATGGTGGCGACGATCTCGGCATCGCTGGCGTCATCGGGGGTTTCACGCACAAAGCCGCGATCGATCTTCATTTCATCGATCGGAAAGCGCTTGAGATACGCCAAGGAAGAGTAGCCGGTGCCAAAATCGTCAATCGACAGGCTCACGCCGAGCGCCTTGAGCGAGCGCAGCAAGGCGATGGCCTCTTCGCCGTGGTCCATGATCATGCTTTCGGTCAGCTCGAGCTTGAGCCGATCGGCCGGCAAACCGGTGCGTTCAAGCACGTCAGCCACCACCGACACCAGATCGCGCTGTTGCAACTGGCGGGCCGACAGATTGACCGCCATCACCAGATCGGCCACCCCCGCCACGCGCCAGGCTTGCGCTTGCGCGCAGGCGGTTTCGAGCACCCAGCGCCCCAGCGGCACAATCAGCCCGGTGTCTTCGGCCAGGGGGATGAAACTGGCAGGCGGAACCAGACTACCGTCCGGATCCTGCCAACGTACCAGCGCCTCGCAGCCAACAATCTCGCCCGTGGCGGCGATGAACTGGGGCTGATAGTGGACAACGAATTCACCCGCCAGCAAGGCGCGCCGCAAGCGCCCCTCCATGGCCAGGCGCTGATCGGCCGCCTCGGTGAGCGCGGCGGTATAGAAGCGAAAGGTGTTGCGCCCCTGACTCTTGGCCTGATACATGGCGGCGTCCGCCTGGCGAATCAGCTCGGTGGTGGTGTCGCCATCATTCGGATACAGGCTGATACCGATGCTGACCCCGACATACACCTCGTGACCGCTGGGCAGACGAATGGGGGCGTCCTGTAGAAGGATCAAGCCCTGCGCCACCTCGGCCGCGTCTTCGGGGCGGTGGATGTCTTCAAGCACCACCAGAAACTCATCGCCCCCCAAGCGGGCGAGCGTGTCCGACTCGCGCAAGCGCGAGCGCATGCGCTGGGCGATCGCCACCAGCAATTCGTCACCCACCGGATGACCGAGGCTGTCGTTGACGTCCTTGAAGCGGTCCAGATCGATGAACATGACTGCCAGCAGACCGCTCTCGCGCTGCGCCGCATCCAGCGCATGATCAAGCCGGGACTGCACCAGCAAGCGATTGGGCAAATCGGTGAGCGGATCGTAGTGCGCCAGATGCGCCAGCTGGGCTTCGGAGCGCCGAAGCCGGCTCAAATCGGTTAGTAAGGCCACATACTGCGACGGCAGCCCTGCGGCATCGCGTACGGTGCTGACGGTCAGCAATTCGGGGAAGAGCTCACCGTTCTTGCGCCGATTCAAGACCTCGCCCTGCCAATGCCCCAGCGCATGAATGCTCGCCCACATGCTCTGGTAGAGCGCCTCACTCTCGTGCCCCGACTGCAAAATGGCCGGCGACTTGCCCAGCACCTCCTCGGCGGCATAACCCGTGATATCGGTAAACGCAGGATTCACCGCCAGAATCCGGCGCTTCAAATCGGTGATGATGATGCCTTCCCGAGTGCTCTCGAACACCGCTGCGGCTTGCCGGCGGGCCTCGGCCGCCCGCCGCCGCTCAGAGATGTCCTCGACCACCGAAATGAAATAGTCAGGCACGCCCTCAGCACGCCGCACCAGAGAGACCGTCAGGCTGATCCAGATGACATGCCCGTCGCGATGAAAATAGCGCTTCTCCATGGTGTAGCCGGAGATCTCGCCGGCCAGGGTGCGCTGGAGTTGCTGAAGGTCCGCGTCGAGGTCGTCGGGATGGGTGATGTCCTGAAAGGTTTTGGTGAGCAACACCTCCGGCGAATACCCGACAATCTCGCTCAGGCGCCGATTCACCCGGATCCAGCGGCCATCCGGCGCCACGTGCGCAATGCCCACCGCCGCCTGATCGAAGGTGGCCCGGAATCGCACTTCGCTTTCGGTCCAGGCGGCTTCGCGTCGTGCCAGCTCATACTGCAATCGGCGGTTCATCAGCACCATCGCCAGCGCAGCAAGAAGTGCGAGCGCACCAGCGCCGAAAACCCACGGAAAGTAGCGCTTCAGCAAAGGCGCGTAGTCAATCACCAGCACACGCTCGGCGGACACCGAAATCCACGGCCGGAAGATATCCGCGCGCGCTTGCGCACCGATACGGCCAAGCGCCCGGTCGATCAGATTCGCCAGCACGGCCCAATCACGGCGCACCGCGAAACGCTGGCCGTTGTTGTGCATGTCAAAGGCGGCATTGACCTTGAGATTCGACATGCCGTGCTGTTCGGCGAGATAGGTATTGACGCCCAGCACACCCACATAGGCATCCACCTCGCCCGCCGACAGTGCGCGCAACCCATTGAGCGGCGTCTCGACAAAGGACGGCTTCAGCGATGGGTAGCGGCTCATCACCTGCTTGCTCGACGAATACTCTCTGACCAGCGCCAGGCGCAACTCGGCCAGCGCGTTGACGGAATCCAGCTGGGGGGCACTGTGCTGCGTCATGACCACCAGTGGGGTCGGCAGATAGATCTCGGTGAAAGCGGCATAGGCCTCGCGCTCGGGCAAGCGCACCATCGTGGCAATCGCATCGATGCGGCGCGCCTTGAGTGCCTCGACCAGTTCCGGCCAGCTCAGATTGACGACCGGTTCAAACCGCACGCCCAGCGCATCGGAAATCCGCGCGGAAAACACCGCCGCGACCCCCGAGAACTCGCCGTTGGCATCCACAAAGGAATACGGCGCGTAGGCGGGGTCGATACCCAGCCGAATCACCGGGTGCTCAGCCAGCCAGGCTTTCTCGGCGCGACTGAGCTGCAATGGTGCTGGCGCACTTTCGGCCTGCGCGTCAGGTACACCGCTGAGCGCGAAGACGCTTGAGGCGAACAACGCGCAGACACTCAGCCGACAAAGGAAGGCGCGAATCCGCATGCATCCTCACGCTGCGCGCAGCGGCGCAGAATCCCGAAAACACAAGTCAACTATCGACCGCGCACGCCCACACTTGAGCCGCGAAAATGAATAAGGCATGACCAGCGCGGTCACGAACCAGCCTGCCGCGCCCGACGCCCCCGCCAGTCGCGCTGCCCGTTCTGCCTTTTCGGTCGCCGACACCGCCCCCGACCGGGGCAGCCCGCCGCTTGCGCTACCCGCCCAAACCTTACCCACGATCACTGTGTAACCAAGGTTACAGACGCGCCACATCGCGGCGGAGTCTAATAGGCCCACTTTCGCAATTCTGGATCAAGGAGCTGGCCATGAAACTGAACGTTGGTGGAATCGACAAAGTCCTGCGCATCGTCGCAGGGATCGCACTCATTGCCTGGGCGCTGATGGGTGGGCCGGTGTGGGCCTGGATCGGCATTGTGCCGCTGGCCACCGGCGCGCTGGGCTGGTGCCCGGCCTACACGCTGCTGGGCATGAACACCTGCCCGATGAAGAAGAGCTGAACGCACACCGCTCAAAAGCAACACGCCGGGCATGCCCGGCGTGTTGCTTTTTATGCCGCCCGCTTCGCGTGGCAGGCGTTGGTGATGGCGATGTAGTCCGCCACCGAGAGCCGCTCTGCGCGCTGCCCGGAATCGATGCCCAGTGCGCTCAAACCCGCCTCATCGATAAAATCACGCAGCGTATTGCGCAGGGTCTTGCGCCGCTGCCCGAAGGCGGCCGTGACAATCTTGCGCAGCAAGGTGTCGTCCTTGGCCTCCAGCGATTCCGTGGGGCGCGGCACCAGCCGCACGATGCTCGACATCACCTTGGGCGCCGGACGGAATGCGCCCGGCGGCACATCAAACAAGCGCCCCATACGGAAACGGTACTGCAACATGACCGACAAACGGCCGTACTCGCTCGAGCCCGGATCGGCCACCATGCGCATCACGACCTCTTTTTGCAGCATGAAGGTCATGTCGCGCACCTGATCGGCAAAGTCCGCCAGATGAAACAGGATGGGCGTCGAGATGTTGTAGGGCAGATTGCCAACGATGCGCAGATCCGGCCCCAACGCACCGAAATCGAACTTGAGCGCGTCGCCCTCGTGAATGGTCAGCACGTCCGGACTGTAGCGCTCCTTGAGCAGCGCGATCAGGTCGCGGTCGATCTCGACCACCTCCATCTTGCCCAGGCGTTCCAGCAAGGGATCGGTCATGGCCGCCAGGCCGGGGCCGATCTCGACCATGCGCTGCCCGGCCTGCGGGGCGATACTGTCGACGATCTTGCGAATGATGTTGGGGTCGGACAGAAAGTTCTGACCGAAGCGTTTGCGCGCCTGATGGATCATGACCGGGCGCCCCCGGCGGCCATGTCGAAGGCCAGTTTCACGGCCGCAAACAGGCTGCCGGGATCGGCTCCGCCAGTGCCGGCCAGATCCAGCGCCGTGCCGTGGTCGACCGAGGTTCGAATGATCGGCAGCCCGAGCGTGACGTTCACGCCGCCGCCAAAGCTGGCGTGTTTGAGCACCGGCAGTCCTTGATCGTGGTACATCGCGAGCACGGCATCGCCTTGCTCGAGGGTATGAGGAACAAACAGCGTATCGGCTGGCAGGGGGCCGATCAATTGCATGCCAGTCGAGCGCAAGCGATCGAGCACCGGCGTGATGACGTCGATTTCTTCGCGCCCCATGTGGCCGCCCTCGCCCGCATGCGGATTGAGCCCGGCCACCAGAATGCGCGGCGATGCGAGCCCGAAGCGAGTTCGCAAATCCTGGTCGAGAATCGCCAGCGTCTCGGCCAGTGCCGCCGGCGTGATGGCGCCCGGCACGGCCGACAGTGGCAGATGGGTGGTGACCAGCGCGACCCGCAAGCCGCCACCGACCAGCAGCATCACCACCCGGCTGGTGGCTGTGGCCTCGGCGAGATATTCGGTATGCCCGGAGAACGGTACGCCGGCATCGCAAATGATGCCTTTGTGCACCGGCGCGGTGACCATACCTGCGAATTCGCCGCTCACACAGCCTTCGATGGCGCGGTCGAGCATGCTCAGCACCGGCCGGGCATTGGCGGTATCGAGCTGCCCGGCCACGGCCGGTGCGGCCAGGGGCACATCGAGCACTTCGAGCACGCCCGGCGGGGGTGCAAGGTCGCGCTGGTAGGCCTGCAGCAGGGTGGTCTGGCCAAGCGCGGCAAGGCGCGCTTCGAGCAGGTCGGTGTCGGCGAGCACGACCACACGCCCCGGCCAGGGCCGGGTGGCCAGCTGCAGGCATAATTCGGGGCCGACGCCGGCCGGCTCGCCACTGGTGACGGCCAGTACCGGCGTAAGGGTGGCGTTCATGGCGGCGCGGGTCAGTTCAGGTCATCGAGGCGATAGTCGACAAAGGTCGCATCGCGCAACTGGCGAAGCCAGTCTTCGTAGGCTTCGTCGGCCTTACGCTGACGCAGGGTGTTGCGGGCCACAGCGCGTTTGCGCTCTTCGGACACGTCCTGGGTGCGACGCTCTTCGACACGAATCAGGTGCCAGCCAAAGGGTGACTTCACCGGTGCGCTCAGCTCACCGACGCTCAGGGCATCCATGGCGCGTTCGAATTCTGGCACCGTGTCACCGGGGTAAACCCAACCGATTTCGCCGCCTTTGGCGGCCGACAGGTCGGCACTGTTGGCTCGCGCCAAGGCCGCAAAATCTTCGCCATTGAGCACCCGCGTGCGCAGGGTTTCCAGGCGCAGGCGCGCATCGGTATCCGAGATCAGTTCAGTGGGTTTCACCAGAATATGGCTGACCCGGGTCTGCTGCACCGCCACCACATCGGTCGCCTTCGCGCCGCGCACGTCATTTACCTTCACCAGATGAAAACCGGCGGGGCTGCGCATGACCGGCGACACCTCGCCCGGCTTCAGGCCCTGCAGCGCCTCGATGAACAACGCAGGCACGCTGCTGGACGGCCGCCAGCCAAGTGCGCCCCCTTGCAAGGCATCGGGCGCATTCGAGAACTCGGCCGCCAGCTTCGCGAAATCCTCCCCCGCCAGCACGCGGGCGCGAATGCCCTCGGCCTTCTGGGCCAGCGCGTTGAGCTGCTCCGGGCTCGGTCCCTCCGGGGCGCGCAGCAAGATGTGCGACAGATCGTATTCACGACTATCGGCCGCATCGGGCGAATTTTTGAGGAAGTTGTCGATCTCGGCGTCGGTCACCACCACGCGGGCGTCGACTTCACGCTCACGCAGACGGGCGATCAGCATCTCCTGACGGATGTTCTCGCGAAACTCTGTCCAGTCGATACCGTCCTTTTCCAGCGCAGCACGAAACTGGGCGGCGCTCAACTTGTTGGAGGACGCGATACGGTCAATCGCGCCGCCCAGGGCATTGTCGTCAATACGCAGCCCGGTCTCGCCGGCCAGTTGGAGTTGGGCCCGCTCGACCACCAGACGTTCAAGCACCTGTTTGCGCAACACGTCGTCGGGCGGCAACTGCCCACCCTGACGACCAAACTGCCGTTTGATCTGCTCAGTGCGCTCAGCCAGGCTCGACTCGGTGATGGCGTCGTTGTTGACGACGGCAACAATGCGATCGACGAGGACCGTGCGGGCCGCACTGGAAACCGCCGGCGAAACCGCCAGCGCAGAGAAGATCAGCGTGGAAAGGAGTCGGGAAAGCGCCGTTTTCATAGATATCCTGTTGCAATAATTGGCTGCCGCAGCATTACTCTCGGCCAAACACCGGATCTGCCATGGGTTGATTGATGGTGCCATAACCGCCCACCGTTCGGCGCAGCAGATCCAGCGGACTGGAGCCAACACTGGCCAGGCCGTTGAGCTCGAGCTGCAGGAAGATCGCCTGGGTCACGTCTTCGGCGTTGGTCGCAAAGCGATGGAGAACCACTCGGAACACCCAACAGTCGGCGTTGTACTCCAGGCCACCGAGCGCCTCGGTCACGCGGTGGTCACGCAGCGAACGATTGTAGCGGGCCACGCCATACCAGCGCCCGCTGATCGGCCACTGCGCCGATATATCGATATCGCGCAGCACATCGCGCGTATAGCGATAGCCCAGATTGACCACTTTGGCGAAACCGGGCTGGAAGCGCAAATCGGCACTGAAACGCTCGGTCTGGCTGTCTTCCGGGTTGTACTGCCAGGCCGTGTCAAGCGTGGTGATCTCGCCGATGCGCCCGCCCAGTGCAGCCAGGAAGTCCGAGCGTCGGTTGGTGCGCTCGCCGGCGTCCGACGTCGTGTTCAGGGCGACCCGCTGATCTTCAAAGTAGAAACGCTGGCCGACCGCCATCCGCAAACGCTCGGCACCGGTTTCGGCATCAATGAAGCGCGAGGTGACCGCCGCGGTCAGCTGATTGGCGTTGGCGATGCGGTCACCGCCGCTGAAGATGTTCTCGGAGAAGATCTGTGCGAAGTTGAAGTCAAACAGGCCGGAGTCGAAGTTCGGGATGTCGGACTGGTCGCGATACGGCACATAGGCGTAGTAAAGCCGCGGCTCCATGGTCTGGATCATGTCGCGACCACCCCAGGTCGCGTCGCGCTCGAAAACCACCGAGCTGTCGAGCGAGAAGGTCGGCACGGCGCGAGTGACGCTCTCCTTGCCGACCGTCAGCGGCGTGCTCAGATCGTAGCGCGTGTAGTGCACCCCGAATTTCGGCGTCAGCGTGTAAGCCGACGTGCCCAAGGGCCACTGAATCGTCGGATTCAGCGTGATCCGGTCGCCTTCAGGCTTGCCCGCATCGGGGTGGGCAAAGCGCACGTATTCGGTATTGAGGTTGAACTCACCGCCCCCCCACACCGAACGATCGCCGCCCAGCGCCAGGCGCGGCAGCCGGCGATAGGGCTCGTCGCCCGAGAGGGTCTGGAAGCTCTGCACCATCGCCGAGGCCGACCACCAGTCGCCCGAGCTGTAACTCAAGACCGCCTGGCGCAACAGGCTGGTCTGCGCCGCGACCGCCAATCGAGAGCTGAGGTCTTCGAAATATTCCTTGTCTGACACGCCATTGAGGTCCAGCGAGCCGCTGAAGCCATAACCAAAGGTCTGCTGATGACGGATCGAGCCGGCCGCCCGGTTGGACTGGCCGGTCACGCTGTCGCCATTGAGCCATTCGGCTGACATCGTGCCCTGCATGTCATCCGTCAGATAACGGTACTGGCCGCCCAGCTGCAGACCGCGGCGGCTGATGTAGCGCGGCACCAGCGTCGCATCGTAGTTAGGCGCGATGTTCCAGTAATAGGGCACAGTCAATTCGACGCCGCTCTTGTTGGACGTACCAAAAGTGGGCGGCAAAAAGCCCGATTTGCGCTGCGCCACCAGCGGAAATTCGACCCACGGCATGTAGAAGATCGGCGTGTCCTTGAATACCACCGTGCTGTCGCGCGCCACGCCGACTTCACGGTCGTAATCCAGATCCAGCTCGCCGGCCTTGATGTACCAGTCGGGATCCTGTGGCTGACAGGTGCTCCAGGTCGCGTCTTCAAGGCGGTACTGATTCTCGCCCTCGAAACGGATCACGCTGGCCTGACCGCTGCCGGTCACCGGGCGTTCGATACCGCCCTTGCGCGAAATACGGTGGATTTCATAGGACGGCGTCTGCAGCTCGCCCGTCTGCTCGTCCATGCGCATCCGCACTTTCGGGCCCGACAGGCGGTCCTCGCCACGGCGCAACTCGACATTGCCCTCGGCGTCTACTTCGTCCAGTGCCTCGCGATACGTGATGCGGTCAGCCGTCAGCACGGCCCCGTCGCGACGCAGCACCGCGCCGCCCTCGGCCACCAGCTCGACATCCTGCTGGCCAACGATGCGATCGGCATCGATGGTAGTGACGCCCAGCGCGGGTGATGGGTCCGCCACCTCGGTCGCCCGCGGCGCGGCCGGCTTGCCCATGACGGGTGCTGCCTGTGGCGTACGCCCCGCACCGCGGTTCGACGGTGTGTTGGTGCGCCGCACCGGCTCGGTCGCCGCAGGTGCGGCGGGCTTGGGCTTGGGTTTGGGCACCGCCACAGGCGTGCCCATCAGATCGGCGGGGATCACCAATGCCGGCAGGCCGGCAGCGGTCCCGGCGGCCGGCAAAGCGGCCAGCAGCAAGGGGATGGCCCGCAAGGTCCAACGCTTGGCAGTCGGCAATGCGTGTCTCCGTTTGAATAGCGGCGGATCGGCTGCACACCGGCAAACAGCGTTCCGGCTGCGGTCTTTGATAAAATTCGCGATTTTACACGAACATCGGACGGCACCCGTGGAAAGACTCGCGCAACTCAAGCACTGGCTGGGCTCCCGATATCCGGGCCGCCAGATCGATCTGGCACCCGCGTCGGCCGACGCCAGCTTCCGCCGTTACTTCCGGGTGCATGTCGAGGGCGAACCCGCGTCCTTCATCGCCATGGACGCGCCGCCGGAAAAAGAAGACACCGCCCCGTTCATCCGCATCGCCAAACTGTTCGGCGACAGCGGCGCGCAGGTGCCGACCGTGCTCGACGCCGACACCGACGCCGGCTTTTTGCTGCTCACCGACCTGGGCGACACCACCTATCTGAGCGCGCTCGACGCCGACAGCGCCCATGCGCTCTACGCCGACGCCCTCGGCGCGCTGATCTGCATCCAGAAGGCCAGCGTGCCCGACGTGCTGCCCAACTACGATCGCGAGCGCCTGCTGGCCGAGATGCAGCTCTTCCCCGACTGGTATCTGGCACGCCACAAGCACATCACGCTTGACGACGCCGAGCGCAAGATTCTCGACACCGTGTTCGAACGACTGCTCGACGCGCATCTGGCCGAGCCCAAGGTCTTCGTGCACCGCGACTTCCACAGCCGCAATCTGATGGTCACCGAGCACGGCGCCGGCGTGCTGGACTTCCAGGACGCGGTGTATGGCCCGATCACCTACGATCTGGCCTCACTGTTCAAGGACGCCTATATCGACTGGGGCGAAGCCTTCGTGCTCGACATGCTCGCCCGCTACTGGGAAGCCGCCCGGCAGATCGGCCTGCCGGTGCATGCCGATTTCGCCGAATTCCACCGCGACTTCGAATGGATGGGCGTGCAACGCCACCTCAAGGTGCTCGGCATCTTCGCCCGTCTGTGCCACCGCGACGGCAAGGCCGGCTACCTCGACGACATGCCGCGCGTCTCGCACTACCTGCGCAAGGCCTGCCAGCGCTACAGCGAACTGCGCCCGCTGATCCGCATCCTCAACCGCTGCGATCCGGTCGACGAAACCGTCGGCTACACCTTCTGAGCGCCGCCATGCGCGCCATGATCCTGGCGGCCGGACGCGGCGAACGCATGCGCCCGCTCACCGACACCTGCCCCAAGCCGCTGCTGGCCGCGGGCGGCGTGCCGCTGATCGTCCATCATCTGCGACGACTCGCGGCGGCCGACATCACGCAAATCGTCGTCAACCACGCGCACCTCGGCCAGATGATCGAAGCCGCACTGGGCGACGGCAGCGCCTTCGGCGTGCACATTCAATACTCGCCCGAGCCCGCCGCGCTGGAGACCGCCGGTGGCATCCGTCAGGCCCTGCCGCTGCTCGGCGACGCGCCCTTTCTGGTGGTCAATGGCGATGTGTTTTGCGCGTTCGATATCACCGCCCTGATCGACCACGCCCGCCGGCTGGAAACCGATCTCGCCCACCTTGTGCTCATTCCGAATCCGCCTCACCATCCGACAGGCGACTTTCACCTGCAGGGCGATCACGCCAGCCTGAGCAATGGCGAGCGGCTGACATTCTCTGGCATTGGGCTCTATCATCCCGACATGTTTGCGCACTTGCTCTCAGGCCAGCCCGCGCCGCTCGGCCCGCTGCTACGTCAGGCCATCGCCGCCGGGCGCGTCAGCGCCGAGCGCTTCGACGGCCTGTGGATGGACATCGGCACGCCCGAGCGCCTGGCCGAATTGGACGCGCTGCTCGCCCCGAACCATCAGGCAGACTCGCCGTCTTAACGACACACCCAACAGGAACGTCGCCTTGAACCCCCTCTTCGCGCCCTTTCATGCCCGCCGCCAGCGCCTGCTGGACACCCTCACCGCTCGCGGCGGCGGCGTCGCCATCATCCCGACGGCGGTCGAGGTCGCGCGCAATCGCGACACCCACTACCCCTTCCGCCCGGACAGCTACTTCCACTACCTGAGCGGCTTTCCCGAGCCCGAGGCCGTGCTGGTGCTGGTCGCCGGCGACACGCCGCGCAGCCTGCTGTTCTGTCGCGACAAAAGCATCGAACGCGAAATCTGGGACGGTTTCCGCTACGGCCCCGACGCCGCCGCCGACGAATTCGGCTTTGACGACGCCTTCCCTGTCGGCGAACTCGACGCACAGCTGAGCACCCTGCTGGCCAACCAGCCCGCGGTGTACTTCGCCCTCGGCCACGACACCGCCTGGGACAAACGCCTGGTCGACACCCTCAACCAGGTGCGCGAGCAAGTGCGCACCGGCATCACCGCCCCCGCCAGCGTTCAGGATCTGCACGCCGTACTCGACGAGATGCGCCTGATCAAGGATGCGCACGAGGTGCTGACCATGCGCCGCGCCGCCGCCATCTCCGATGTCGGCCACCGCCGCGCCATGCAGGTCACTCGCCCCGGACTGCATGAATACGAAGTCGAAGCCGAACTGCTGCACGCGTTCCGCCAGGGCGGCGCACAATCGCCCGCTTACCCCTCCATCGTCGCCGGCGGCGCCAACGCCTGCGTACTGCACTATGTGAGCAACGCCGGCTGCCTGGCCGACGGCGAGCTGCTATTGATCGACGCCGGCTGCGAGCTCGACGGCTACGCCTCCGACATCACCCGCACGTTTCCGGTCAATGGCCGCTTCAGCGGGCCGCAGCGCGACGTCTATCAACTCGTGCTCGCCGCCCAGCAAGCCGCCATCGACGCCACTGCCCCGGGCGTGGGCTGGAACGCTCCCCACGACACCGCCGTCGCCGTCCTCGCCCAGGGCATGCTCGACCTCGGCCTGCTCACCGGCACGCTCGACGGCGTGCTCGAATCCGGCGACTACCGCCGCTTCTACATGCACCGCACCGGTCACTGGCTGGGGCTCGACGTGCACGACGCCGGCGACTACAAGCGCGACGGCGACTGGCGGCCGCTGCGCGAAGGCATGACGCTCACCGTCGAACCCGGCTGCTACATCCGACCCGCCGACGACGTGCCCGAGGCCTTCTGGAACATCGGCATCCGCATCGAAGACGACGTGCTGGTCACCACCGATGGCTGCGACATCCTCTCCGCCGCCACGCCAAAGTCCATCGACGACATCGAAGCCCTGATGCGGGACGCCCGCCCATGAAAACGCCCGACATCGCCATCATCGGCGCCGGCCCGGTCGGCATGGCACTGGCGCTCGCGCTGCACGGCGGGCCGCACACCGTCACCCTCATCGACGCCCGCGGCCGCGGCGCCTCGCGCAAAGACCCGCGCGTGCTCGCCCTGGCCCACGGCACCCGACTCACGCTCGAGCGCCTCGGCGTCTGGGGTCATCTGCCCACCACCCCGATCCGCCACATCCACATCTCGCAACAAGACGGCTTCGGCCGCACCCAGCTTAACGAATCCGACTACGCCCTCGACGGCCTCGGCCATGTCGTGCGTGCCGGCGATCTCGCCGCCGCACTCGACGACGCCATCACCGCCGCCAGCATCCCGGTCATCGACCACAGCGAAGCCGACGTCGACCCCGAGCTACACGGCCGCGTGCAGCTGCGCCGCACCGACGCCACCGACACCCTCGACTGCCAACTGGTCGTTTGCGCCGAAGGCGGCATGCGCGCCGACGACCCGGCCATTCGCGTGCGCGACTACGGCCAGCACGCCGTCATCTGCATGGCCACGCCTGCCGTCGCTCATGGCAACACCGCTTACGAGCGCTTCACCCCCAACGGCCCCGTCGCCCTGCTGCCCTGCGGCACCGACTTCGCCGTCGTGCACACCGCCGCCCCCGAGCAAGCCGAGGCCTGGCTGGCGCTCGACGACACGGCCTACCTCGCCGAGTTGCAGCAAGCCTTCGGCCACCGCGTCAAACTCATCGGCGTAAGCCCGCGCGAGCGTTTTCCGCTCCAGCTTCGGGTGCGACACACCCCCGTCGCCAATCGCCAGGTCTGGCTCGGCAACGCCGCGCAAACGCTACACCCCGTCGCCGGCCAGGGCCTCAACCTCGCCCTGCGCGATGTCTGGGCGCTGGCGCGACGCCTCAATGCCGCCACCGACCCCGGCGACGCGCAGGTGCTCTCCGCCTACCTGCGCGACCGCCGCCTCGACCGCGCCAGCACCGTCGGCTTCACCGACACCCTGGTCCGCCTGTTCAGCAACGACCTGCCACCCCTGCGCGGCCTGCGCGGCCTCGGCCTGCTGGCGCTTGATCTCGCACCGCCACTGCGCCACTTCGTGGCCAAACGGATGATGTTTGGGGCGCGGGCCTGGCCATAGGGATTGGGTTGCGCGTTCGCGCTTTTGAATAGATTGGCCGGTCTTTTGGGCGGCTTTCCCGAGTGCATGCGGACGTTGGCCGGGTCTCGCCCCGGCGGGCGACTTACTTTCTTGCTTGTGCAAGAAAGCTAAGCAAAGAAGCACAGCCCGCTTTCGCGCCCCTTCGGGGTGCCCGCCCTACGGCAATGTCGGGCGGGGTGCTTCGCGAACTCGCCCTGCGGGCTCAAACAGCGAAGCCCCTTTTTCCGCCCGCCACCGCCTTAGGTTGGCGCGGCAGAGGGCGGATCGGTTGTGCCCGAATCGGCCAGTCGTGATGGTTTTGCAGGGTGGGTTTCAACCCGCCAATGACCTGCGAACGAATACCGATGGCGGGTTAAAACCCGCCCTACGACGCGCCACCAAAGCGGGCGATGGCGAAGCCGAGCCCGCGCGCCCATCCCCTTCTGTGCCGCCGAACGAAGTCCGGGGACGGCGGGAATTGTCGTGTCGCCTGTTTGAGCCCGGAACGGGCGAGTTTGCGACACGACCCGCCGCCACCGGGCGCAGAGAGGGCACCGGCGAAGCCGGCGGCACAGCGGGGGCGTTTCTTTGCTTCCTTTCTTGTCGCCACAAGAAAGGAAGTCGCCCGCCGGGGCGAGACCCGGCCAACGCACCGCCCCGACGGGCACCAGAAAACCGGCCACGCGGTGCCGAAACCGCCCTCCACTTTCCGATGGGCGTTACGTTTTTAGGCTTCGCCGACACCCCCCCATCGGTTAGAATGGCGGCTTTGTCGCTCGCGCTCCAATCCCCATGCAGTTCGCCGGTTTTTCCCTGCCAAACAACCTGTTTGTCGCGCCCATGGCGGGGGTGACGGACCGGCCATTCCGCCAGTTGTGCAAACGGCTGGGGGCGGGGCTGGCAGTGTCGGAGATGGTGTCGTCGAACACCCTGCTCTACGCCACCGACAAGACCCGGCGGCGCACCGACCACGCCGGCGAGACCGAGCCGATTTCGGTCCAGATCGCCGGTGCGGACCCCGAGCAGATGGCGCAGGCGGCCCGCTTCAACGCCGACAACGGCGCGCAGATCATCGACATCAACATGGGCTGTCCGGCCAAAAAAGTCTGCAACAAGGCCGCCGGCTCAGCGCTGATGCGTGACGAGGCGCTGGTCGCGCAAATTCTCGCCGCCGTGGTCGCCGCCGTGCCGGACACGCCGGTGACGCTCAAGATGCGCACCGGCTGGGATCGCGACAATCGTAACGCGCCGCATCTGGCCCGCATCGCCGAAGACTGCGGCATCCGCGCGCTGGCCATCCATGGCCGCACCCGCGCCGACAAGTACATGGGCAACGCCGAGTACGACACCATTGCCGCCATCAAAACGGCGGTGGGCATTCCGGTAATTGCCAACGGCGACATCGATTCACCTGAAAAGGCCGCCGCCGTGCTGCGCCACACTGGGGCCGACGGGGTGATGATCGGCCGCGCGGCGCAGGGTCGGCCGTGGATATTTCGTGAAATTGCGCACTATCTGGCAACCGGGCAAACCCTGGCACCGCCGCCAGTGGCCGAGATCCGCGACATATGCCGCAGCCATCTCGACGATTTGTACGCATTCTATGGCGAGTGGTCAGGCGTACGCATCGCACGCAAGCACATCGCCTGGTACACCAAAGGCCTGGCCGGCGCCCATGTGTTCCGCCAAGCCATGAACACCGAAGACAGCGTGGCCGGGCAACTGGCCGCCGTCGATCACTTCTTTACTCAGCTCAGTCATCAGGGTGTCACCGTGCACTATCAGGCATCCTGTTTCGAGGAACTGGCCGCATGAGCCAACATAACGAAATCGCCAGCGCCGTCACGCGCACGCTTGACCAATACTTCAAGGACCTGGACGGCGAGTCCCCGGTGGCCCTGCACGATCTGGTGATCCGCAGCGCCGAGCGCCCGATGCTGGAATTTGTGCTGCGCCAGACCGACGGCAACCAGACCGTCGCCGCCCAACTGCTCGGCATCAATCGCAATACCCTGCGACGCAAGCTGACCGAATACGATCTTCTCTAAACCAATCGCCGCAAGGCGCGCCCCCAACCATGCAAATTTCCACTGCCCTGATCAGCGTTTCCGACAAGACCGGCGTCGAAGCCTTCGCCCGCGAGCTGCACCAGCTTGGCGTCAAGCTGCTGTCCACTGGCGGCACCGCCAAGCTGCTGCGCGAGGCCGGCCTGCCGGTCACCGACGTGTCGGACCACACCGGCTTCCCCGAAATGCTCGACGGCCGGGTCAAGACGCTGCATCCGACGGTGCACGGCGGCATCCTCGCCCGCCGCGACCTGGCCGAGCACATGGACACCATCGCCGGCGCCGGCATCGCGCGCATCGATCTGGTGGTGGTCAATCTCTACCCCTTCGCACAGACCGTCGCCAAACCCGACTGCTCGCTCGAAGACGCCATCGAGAACATCGACATCGGCGGCCCGACCATGGTCCGCGCGGCGGCCAAGAACCACGGCAACGAAGCCGGCGGTGTCGGCGTGCTGACCGATGCCGAGGACTACGCCCCGGTGCTGGCCGAGATCAAGGCCAATGGCGCGCTGTCGGCCAAGACCCGCTTCGCCCTGGCCGTCAAAGCCTTCACCCACACCGCCCGCTACGACAGCGCCATCTCCAACTACCTCACCGCGCTGGCCGACGACGGCAGCCGCATGGCCTACCCCGATCGTCTGCAACTGGCCTTCAACAAGGTGCAGGACCTGCGCTACGGTGAGAACCCGCATCAGAGCGCCGCGTTCTACCGCGAGCCCAATGCGGCCGAAGGCGGCGTGGCCGGCTACACCCAGTTGCAGGGCAAGGAGCTGTCCTACAACAACATCGCCGACGCCGATGCGGCCTGGGAGTGTGTCAAAGCCTTCGACAGCGGTCACGGAGCTTCGGCCTGCGTCATCGTCAAGCACGCCAACCCCTGTGGCGTGGCCCTCGGCCTGTCGCCGCTCGAAGCCTACAAAAAGGCCTTCTCCACCGACCCGACCTCGGCCTTCGGCGGCATCATCGCCTTTAACAGCGTGGTCGACGCCGCGGCGGCCGAAGCCGTCAGCGCCCAGTTCCTCGAAGTGCTGATCGCCCCGGCCTACACCGACGAAGCCCTGGCCTTGCTTGTGGCCAAAAAGAACGTGCGCGTGCTGACCTGCCCGATGAGCACCAATGAAAGCGCGCTCGACTACAAACGCGTGGCCGGCGGCCTGCTGGTGCAGTCGGCGGACATCGCCCGCATCACCGAAAACGACCTCAAGCTGGTCACCACCCGCGCACCGTCGCCCGAAGAAATGGGCGACCTCCTCTTCGCTTGGCGTGTCGCCAAGTACGTCAAGTCCAACGCTATCGTCTACTGCAAAGGCGGCATGACTGTCGGCGTGGGCGCCGGCCAGATGAGTCGGGTCGACTCGGCCCGCATCGCCAAGATCAAGGCGGAAAATGCCGGCCTCTCCATTACCGGTAGCGTGGTCGCCTCCGACGCCTTCTTCCCCTTCCGCGATGGCCTCGACGTGCTGGCCGAAGCCGGTGCCACGGCGGTCATTCAGCCGGGCGGCTCGATGCGCGACGAAGAGGTAATCGCCGCCGCCAACGAGCACGGCATCGCCATGGTCCTGACCGGCTTCCGCCACTTCCGTCACTAACTCACTTTTTTAGCCGGCGCGCACACTCCGCGCCGGCGCTTAGGCAACGGCAATACACATGAAAGTACTCGTCATCGGATCGGGCGGACGCGAACACGCGCTGGCCTGGAAAATCGCCCAGTCCCCGCGAATCACCAAGGTCTTCGTCGCCCCCGGCAACCCTGGCACGGCCAACGAACCCATGGTCGACAACGTCGCCATCACCGCCATCGACGACCTGCTGGCCTTCGCCCGCAACGAAGACATCGGCCTGACCGTGGTTGGTCCCGAGGCCCCACTGGCTGCCGGCGTGGTCGACGCTTTCCGCGCCGCCGGGCTGCCGATTTTCGGCCCCACCCAGCAGGCCGCACAGCTCGAAGCGTCCAAGGATTTCTGCAAGCAGTTCCTGATTCGCCACAAGATCCCGACCGCCAAGTACCAGACCTTCACCGACGCCGATGCCGCGCATGCCTATGTCACGGCCGAAGGCGCGCCGATCGTCATCAAGGCCGACGGGTTGGCCGCCGGCAAGGGCGTGGTCGTCGCCATGACGCTCGACGAAGCCCACGCCGCCATCGACATGATGCTACGCGACGCGGGCATGGGCCAGGCCGGCGCCCGGGTGGTGATCGAAGAGTTCATGCAGGGCGAAGAAGCCAGCTTCATCGTCATGGCCGATGGCAAGCACGCGCTCGCCCTGGCCACCAGCCAGGACCACAAGCGCCTCAAGGACAATGACGAAGGCCCCAACACCGGCGGCATGGGCGCCTACTCGCCCGCCCCGGTCGTCACGCCGCAAATTCACGCCAAGGTCATGCGTGAAATCATCCACCCGACCCTGGCCGGCATGACCGCCGAAGGCTCGCCCTACACCGGCTTCCTCTACGCTGGCCTGATGATCGACACCGACGGCAATCCGCGCGTGGTCGAGTTCAACTGCCGCATGGGCGACCCGGAAACCCAACCCATCCTGATGCGCCTCAAGTCCGACCTGGTCGAACTGTTCGACGCCGCCGTCAAAGGCAAGCTCGACACCGCCGAAGCCGAGTGGGACCGCCGCATCGCGCTGGGCGTGGTGCTCGCCGCCGAAGGCTATCCGGCCAACCCGCGCAAGGGCGATGTCATCACCGGACTGCCTGACGAGAGCGATGACGCGCATGTCTTCCATGCCGGCACCATGCTCGATAGCGACAAACTGCTTACCAGCGGCGGCCGCGTGCTGTGCGTCACCGCGCTGAGCGACAACGTGCGTACCGCACAAACCCGTGCTTACGACATCGCCGACCGCATCGAATTTGCCGGCAAGCAGTACCGCCGCGACATCGGCCACCGCGCCATCAAGCGATGATCGATACCGCCGCCATCAAGGCCTATTTCACCGGCCTGCAAAGCGATATCGTTACGCGCCTCGAAGCGCTCGACGGCACCCCGTTCCGCGCAGACGGCTGGACGCGCGAACAGGGCGGCGGCGGACTGACCCGCGTCCTTGAAGAAGGCCAGGTGTTTGAACGCGGCGGGGTCAATTTCTCGCACGTGATGGGCGACAGCCTGCCGGCCTCGGCCACCGCCAGCCGGCCAGAACTGGCCGGCCGCAGCTTCGAGGCTATGGGCGTGTCGCTGGTGCTGCACCCGCGCAACCCCTACTGCCCGACCGCGCACATGAACGTGCGCTGCTTCATCGCCAGCAAGCCCGGCGCCGAGCCCGTCTGGTGGTTCGGCGGCGGCATGGATCTGACGCCCTACTATCCGTTTGAAGACGACGTGCGTCACTTCCACAGCACCTGCAAGAACGCCCTCACGCCCTTTGGCGCGGACGTGCATGCCGAGTACAAAGCCTGGTGCGACCGCTACTTCCACCTCAAGCATCGCAATGAAGCGCGCGGTGTTGGCGGCGTGTTCTTCGACGACCTGAACACTGGCGGTTTCGATCGCTGCTTTGCGCTCACCCGCGCGGTGGGCGACGCCTTTGTCGACGCCTATGTGCCGCTCGTCGAACGCCATCTCGACATGCCCTATGGCGAGCGCGAACGCGACTTCCAGGCCTACCGCCGCGGACGCTATGTCGAGTTCAACCTGGTGTTCGACCGCGGCACGCTATTCGGCCTGCAGTCGGGCGGGCGCACCGAATCCATCCTGATGTCGATGCCGCCGCGGGTGCAGTGGCGCTACGACTGGCATCCCGAGCCGGGCAGCCCCGAAGCCAGGCTGTACGACGACTTCCTGCCGCCTCGCGACTGGGTCTGACACCTCAAACAAAAAGCGCGCCGAGGCGCGCTTTTTGCTGCGTCAGTTCAGGCTCACTCTGGCGCGGGCAGTTGCACCAACGCCGGCCCGGCCTGCGCGGCACCGGTCAATTGCGCCGCGCGACGGAAGTGGGTCTGGGCCTCTGCCGGTCGCTCGAACTGCTCCGACAACTGCGCCAGGGCCAGATGCGCCTCCACCGTCGGCGAAGCCGATACCGACGCTTCCAGATAACTCTGCGCCTTGCCCCATAGCTGGGCCGACAGACAGAGCCGCCCCAAGGCATACAGCAAGCCACCATCATCCGGATGCAACTTGAGCCACTTCTCGCCGCGGTTCAGGCAGGCCACGGCATCATTCTCGCCGCAATAGCCGTAGAGCCGTGCCAGCTCGCTTTCCCACTGCTCGTCGAGCAGTTTTTCGAGCATTTTACGTACCGTTGCACCCTCGCCATTGGCGACCAGCAGGGGCGCGGCTTTCTCGACCAGACGCCGATCCTGCTGCTCGTCGGACGGAATATCCTGCCAGTAGCGGGCAATCGCGTCCTGCTGACCATCGCGCTCACGCAGAGCCGCCAGATGCGCCCGGCGCAGCAACGGCTCGGCCTGCTCTTTGCTCAGGGCCTTGTGCTTGCGTAGCTGGCGGGCAATGCGCACCAGCTCTTCCCATTTTTCGAGCGCATGCGCCGTTTTCAGTGCCAGCCGGAGCGTCGCCACCGGGCGATTGTCGCTGCCCTTGAGGGCGCGAATACGCTCGGCCGCTTCATCGAAGCGGCGGCCTTCGACCGCCATTTCGGCTTCGGTCATGATGCGCGCGGCGCGCAGACGGTCATCGGTGCCCGCCTTGCCCAGCCACTCGCGATAGCGGGTGTCATCGCGCAGGGCATGCGCAGCGCGCGCCGCCATCAGCGCAGCAACGCCGTCTTCGTCGGCCAGGTCGTACGCTTTCTTGGCCTGCTTCAAGGCGTGGGCATAGCGGCCTTCAAGGTGCAACCGGAAGGCCTCGCGCAAGGCGAGTGCCGACTTTTCCTTGCGACGGCGACCGCGGTAGGCCACGACCTGCCCGGGCAGACGCACCGCTCGGGTGACCACGCGCAGCAAAAAGTAGCTCGACAAAAACACCGCCGCCAGCGCCAGCACCAGCAGATTCAGCGAAATCTGCACCCGGTAGGGCGACAGCACCAGGAGCGCGTAACCATCGTTGGCCCGGGCCAGCATGGCCACACCGACGGCCGCGGCGAACAGGGCGATCAGCCAGAGCAATCCTCGCATGGCGCTTACTCCGGCGCTTTGGCAGGCGCGACGGCCGGCACAGCGGCGTCGGGCTTGCTCTCAGGTGCGTCGGCGGGCTTGGCGGCCTTGGGTGTCGCTGCCGCTTTCGGTGCCTGGGGCGCCGGCTCGGCGCCACTGACGCCCGGCTTCCCTTGCAGGGTCTTGAGGACCGCCAGGGTTTCGGTCAGTGCCGGCTGGGTCGGCGCGATCTGCGTTTCGGCCAGGGTTTTGAGCGAAGTGAGGGTTTCGGTGACGCCCTCGTCGCGCTGGTCGAAGTACTTGCCGAGCCACTCGGCGGCCTGACGCATGTCGGCTTCAAAGGTGCGGTGATCGCGGCCAAGCAGTGCCAGACGCGCGGTCAGCAGGCGGATCTTGAGGTTTTCGCGCAGATAGGTCGATTGCGAGGGCGACAGCAGCACCGGCTCGGCGGAGCGATCGAGGCGCTCGACCCGCACCAGCGAGCGAATCTCGGCCCACCAGTCGTGCAGCACGGCCTGGGCAAACCCGAGCGGGTCGTCCATTGGCGAGCCGGTGGCGGTTTTCTCGGGTGCTTCGGCACCAACGGCCTCGCCGGTAAAGGCCAGCGGCAAGCGATCGACGGAGTCGAGCAGGCCTTCGAGGCGCAAGGTGATGCCGGCGATATCGACACGCGGCGCAGCCCGCAGGCGCTCGATGTCGCGCTTGAGACTGCGGCGCAGCGGGCCCAGGCGAGCCTCGTCAAAACCGGACAACCGGGCATCGGCGGCCTGAAGCGCAATCAGCGCCGCTTCGACATTGCCGGCGAGCTGAAGCTGCTGACCGGCAATGGTGACGGCTTGCTCGATTTCGGCCATGGTCCGCTCGTCGCGGGTACGGGAGAACTCCTGATACAAGGCATCAAGCGCCGCGGCCTGACCGCCGGCCTCTTCTGCCTTGGCTTCGAGCAAACCCACCTTGCCCTGGACGGAGGTCAGGGTATCGATGGACTGGCGTGCGCTGGCGCGCGCCTCGCGGGCCATGTTGTCGCTTTCGCTCAAACGACGGGTCAGCTCTTCCTGAGTCTTTGCCAGCTCACCACGCATGGCCCACCACTGCCAACCGAGGCCGGCGATCGCCAGCAAGCAGATCACCAGCAACACAGGCACGACGATGCCGCGGCGCTTGGGTGGCTCGGATTCGTCCGCCACCGGCGGCGTCTCGTCGGCCACTGCCGCATCGTCACGAATCGGCTCGGTGGTTTCAGGGGCGTCCGTGCCGGGTTGCGCACGGGTAAGGGCAGGAGTGTCTTCGCTCATATCGTCTTGTCTGGATCAAGCGTTGCGGCAACCGCCGAGAAAGTAGCGTGCGAGGCCATCGACCACACCGGCATCGCCGGGCGCGGTCTCCACGACCCGGGCAAAGCCCGCGGCCGTCGCCCGCGCGCAGATGCGCGGATGCGGTGCAAACACCGGGATGCGGGCCAGTCGGCTCATCTGTGCTCCCAACATGGTCATCAGGTTGGAGACGCCCTCGCTACTGGTCAGTATCAGAGCATCCATCCGGTCGGCCTCGGCCAGCAAGCTGGTCGCGCCCTCGGATGGTACCCGTCGTGCGTAGCATGCGGCATAGCTGACCGCCGCACCTCGCCGTGTGAGTGTATCACCCAGAAGATCGCGTCCGCCGTTGCCACGAAAAATGATGATTCGCTTACCCGTCACGGCCTGGGCCGAGAACGCGGGCAGCGCCAGCACGGCTTCGCTGTCGAATCCGGTCTCGGGCGCGATGACCTGTTCGAAACCCAGCGCATGCAATGCGCGCTCACTGCCCTTGCCCACCGTGGCCACGGCGAGGCTGGCGGGCCACGTACGACGGGCGCGCACCGCAGCCACGCCATGCTCGGCGGCGTTGGGGCTGACAAAAAAGGCGAGGTGAAACTGGTCAAGCGTGTCGATCAGCGCGCTGAATTCATCACTGACCGGCACGGCATCGATGCTCATGACCGGAATGCACAGCGCCTCACCCCCCGCAGCGGCAATGGCGTCGCACAAACCGCCGGCCTGCGCCTGCGGCCGGGTCACGACGATGCGCTTCCCGGCCAGGGGCTGGCCTGGCGTTTGACTCATGACCGCGACTCAGAGGCTGGCGAGGATCTCGGCCGCGCCACCGGCGCGCAGCTCGTCGGCCAGGGCCTTGCCCAGGCTCTCGGCCTCGACCAGCGCACCACGGCGCTCGGCGCGCACGATCTCGCTGCCGTCGGGCCGGGCGACGAAACCGCGCAGCCACAGGCCGTCGTTTTCGACCACGGCGTAGGCACCCAGCGGCACTTCGCAGCTGCCGGCCAGCGCACGGGCCACAGCACGTTCAGCGCGCACGCAGGCGGAGGTGTCGATGTCATTGAGCGGCGCCATCCAGGCGGCGACTTCGGGCCGGTCGGACAAGGCTTCGATACCCAGCGCGCCCTGTCCGGCGGCCGGTAGCGACACTTCAGACGCCAGGGTGCCGCGAATGCGCTCGGACAGGCCGAGGCGGGTCAGGCCGGCTGCGGCGAGGATGATCGCGTCGTACTGGCCCTCGTCCAGCTTGCGCAAACGGGTGTCGAGGTTGCCGCGCAGGCTGGTGACGGCCAGCGTCGGGTAGTTGGCGTGCAGCTGCGACTCGCGACGCAGACTGGAGGTGCCGACCACAGCCCCCGGCGGCATGTCGTCGAGGCTGTCGTATTTGTTGGAGACAAAGGCGTCGAGCGGCACTTCGCGCTCGGAGATGGTCACCAACGCAAACTCTTCGCCCATTTCCATCGGCACGTCCTTCATGGAGTGCACGGCGATGTCGGCACGACGGTCGAGCAAGGCGGTTTCGAGTTCCTTGACGAACAAGCCCTTGCCGCCGATCTTGGCCAGCGGGCGATCCAGAATCTGGTCGCCACGGGTGGTCATGCCCAGCAGTACGACTTCGCAGGCCGGATACAGCGCTTCGAGACGCGCCTTGACATGCTCGGCCTGCCACAGGGCAAGACGGCTTTCACGGGTGGCAATAACGATGCGCTCGGGGGCGGCGACGGCGGGTTGGGTCGGGTTCACGGTGGGCGACTCGCTCGGACAGTGGCTTGAAAAGGGTGGTTGGCGTCGGCGCATATTGCATGGCAGCATGCGGGATGCCCCCGATAGCGCCAGCGCCGGAGGCGATTCTAGCATGAGCCTCGGGCGCTCTTTTTGTGCCACGGCAAGCCACGCTCCCAATACAGATAACAGAGAACGGACACCCCATGGATCAGGATAAAGACCTCCCCTTGCGCGAAGACATCCGCCAACTCGGTCGACTGCTCGGCGACACAGTGCGCGAGCAGCGCGGTGAGCCGGCCTTCGAACTGGTCGAACGCATCCGCCAGCTGTCGGTGCGCTTCCATCGCGATGATGACGAAGCGGCCCGAGTCGGGCTGGAATCAACACTCGACGCCCTGTCACGCGAGGAAACCATTGATGTGGTCCGCGCCTTCAGCTATTTCTCGCATCTGGCCAACATCGCCGAAGACCAGCACCACATCCGGCGTACCCGCGCCCACCTGATCGGCGGCTCGGCACCGCGCGCCGGCAGTCTGGCGCATGCCATCGAGCGGGTGTTCAGCGATGGCGCCAGCGCCGACGACCTCGGCGCCTTCTTCAATTCTGCGCTGGTCAGCCCGGTGCTCACCGCCCACCCCACCGAGGTGCAACGCAAGAGCATCCTCAATTGCCAGACGGCGATCGCCCGCCTGCTCGACGAGCGCGACCGCATGACGCTCACGCCCGACGAAGCCGAGGAATCCGACGCGGCCCTGCGCCGCGCGGTGCTCACCCTGTGGCAGACCCGCATGCTGCGCCCGGCCAAGCTGTCAGTCATCGACGAAATCGCCAATGGCCTGTCCTACTTCGACGCGACCTTCCTGCGCGAGGTGCCGCGCCTGTACGCCAAGGTCGAAGACACCCTGGCCGGGCTGCACGCCCCCTTCGCCGGGCAGGACTGGCCGGCCTTCGTGCAGATCGGCAACTGGATCGGCGGCGACCGCGACGGCAACCCCTTTGTCACCGCCGAGGTGCTGGCGCAGGCACAGCTGATGCAATCGACGGTGGCGCTGTCCTTCTATCTGGAAGAGCTGCACACGCTGGGCTCGCAACTGTCGCTGGCCGACGGCCTCGTCACCCCGTCGGATGCGCTGCATCAACTCGCCGAAGCCAGCGTCGACCGCTCCCCCCACCGCGCCGACGAGCCCTATCGCCGCGCCATTGCCGGCATGTACGCCCGCCTGGCGGCCACGCACCAGGCCCTGCTCGGCAAGGCCACCACCCCGCCGCCGGCCGGTGAGGCGCCGGCCTACCCGGATGCCGCCGCGCTGACAGCCGACCTCGACATCCTCCACGACTCGCTGCTCGCCCATGACTCCGCCCCGCTCACCCGCGGCCGGCTACGCCAGCTGCGCCGCGCGGTCAAGGTGTTCGGCTTCCATCTGGCGCCGATCGACCTGCGGCAGAACTCGGATGTGCACGAACAGGTGGTGGCCGAGCTGCTCCAGGCCGCCGACCCCAAGGTCGACTACCTCGCGCTCGATGAAGACGCGCGCATCGCACTGCTGCTGACCGAGATGATGTCCACCCGGCCGCTGCGCTCGCCGCACATCGTCTACAGCGAACTGACCGAGGGCGAGCTGGCCATCTTGCGCACGGCCCGCGCCGCGCATCTGCGCTACGACATTGCCGCCCTGCCCAACTACATCATCTCGAAAACCGACGGAGTTTCCGACCTGCTCGAGGTCGCGGTGCTGCTCAAGGAGGCCGGCATCCTTCGCCCGCATGAGCAGGCGCTGGACATGAACATCATCCCACTGTTCGAAACCATCGACGACCTGCGCGCCAGCGGCGCGACCATGGACCGGATCTTTAGCCTTACGGCCTACCAGCGCCTGCTCGACAGCCGTGGCCGCGCACAGGAAGTCATGCTCGGTTACTCGGACAGCAACAAGGACGGCGGCTTCCTGACCTCGGGCTGGGAGCTCTACAAGGCGGAAGTGACGCTGGTCGAAGTATTCCGCAAACACGACGTCCGCCTGCGCCTGTTTCACGGTCGCGGCGGCTCGGTCGGCCGCGGCGGCGGGCCGAGCTACGAAGCCATCCTGGCGCAACCGGGCGGCGCAGTGCAGGGTCAGATTCGCCTCACCGAGCAGGGCGAAGTCATCGGCGCCAAGTACGGTAACGCCGATGTGGGCAGGCGCAACCTCGAAGTGCTGGTCGCCGCCACGCTGCAAGCCAGCCTGCAGGCCGACGCCTCACCCGCGCCGCGCCCCGAATACATGGACGCCATGCAGGCGCTGTCCGACTATGCCTTTGAAGCCTATCGCGGCCTGGTATACGAAACGCCCGGTTTCGAACAGTACTTCTGGGAGTCCACCGTCATCACCGAGATCGCCGCGCTGAACATCGGTTCGCGGCCGGCCTCGCGCAAAAAGAGCACCGCCATCGAAGACCTGCGCGCCATTCCCTGGGTGTTCAGCTGGGCGCAATGCCGGCTGATGCTGCCGGGCTGGTACGGCTTCGGCTCGGCCGTGCAGCGTTTTCTGGCCGAGCGCCCGGACGACGGGCTGGCGCTGCTGCAAGCCATGTGCCGCGACTGGTCTTTCTTCTCGACCACGCTCTCGAACATGGACATGGTGCTGGCCAAATCCGACACCGCCATCGCCGGCCGCTACGCCGCGCTGGTGTCGGATGCGGCGCTGCGAGACGCGATCTTCCCGCGCATCTGCACCGAGCACACGGCAACGATCAATGCCTTGCTCGCCATCACCGGTCAGCAAGCGCTACTCGACGGCAATCCGCTGCTCGCCCGCTCGATCCGCAACCGCTTCCCCTACCTCGACCCGCTCAACCATGTGCAAGTCGAGCTGCTGCGCCGCCACCGCAACGGCGCCGAGGACGAACGGATCCGCCGCGGCATTCACATCGCCATCAACGGCATCGCGGCAGGCCTGCGCAACAGCGGCTAAGCCGGTCAAGCGCCCGACCGACCTCCCAAGTCTATGTCGAAGGTCAGTCGGGCGCCTTGCAGCACACCGGGCACCACCTCGCGAAAAACCGCGCCCTGCGCTCATCCCCATCGACACAGCAGCGCCTCTAACCTTTTGATACAAAATCCCAATGTGCTTTGCCGGCACAGCCGCTGCACTGCCGGTCAGCAACAGCCATACTGAAAGAACGGAAACCCACAGCGAGCGAAGCTTATGTCGATCGAATGGTTTGCAATCGTATTGGCCATCATGGCGCTGATCGCTTGGTATGTGATGCGCGGCCGGCCGTCAGAAAACGAGGATGAGTCCGAAAACACCTCGCACCCTTATCACTGCGTCACCATCAATCCGGGTCAGGGTGCCTGTCGTACGGCTCAGACACTCAAGGGCATCCGCTTTCTATCCGCCGAAGCGCCCCTGCTCCCGCTGGCCAGTTGCGACACCACACGTTGCCGCTGCACCTTCAGTCACTACAAGGACCGGCGACGCGGTGATCGGCGCAATCCGTATCGACCGGAAAGCCACTCGCACGTCTATCAGGGCAATGAAGAGCGCCGCGATCGGCGCGGGCGACGCACGACAGACGGCATGCATTTGGCTGACATCTAGGCGCGCAGCCCTCAAATATCGAGGATCGCCTTGACGCTGGGCCATTGACGACGACTGATCGGCAGTTGCTCGTCCAACCCCGCCAGCACCACCAGCCAGCGCCCCTCGCCCTCACCGGCTTCGCGCTCAATGCCGGCGATCGCCTTGCGCGCCACCAGGCAGTTGCGATGAATGCGCAGGAAGCGGCCAGGGTAGCTCTCCTCCAGGTGCACCAGTGAATCATCAAGGAGATACTCGCGCTCGACGGTGCGCGCGGTGACGTATTTCTGCTCGGCCCGCAGATACAACACACGGCCGATGTCGACCAGCAGGATGCGGCCGCGCTCGGTCACGCTCAGGGGCTTTTCGTCTTCGGACCGCGCCTCGACGCCCTGACACAGCTTGCGCGCCTTTTCGAGTGCCTCGACCAGTCGCGACGCCCGCACCGGTTTGAGCAGGTAGTCCGCTACCGCCAGATCAAAAGCCTGTACCGCGTACTGATCGTAAGCCGTGGTGAAAATCACCACCGGCGGATTGGCGCGGCCATTCAGGTGCTGCGCCAGCGACACACCATCCATGCCGGGCATGCGAATATCGGCAAGCACCACGTCGACCGCTTCGGTATCAATCAGTCTCAGCGCCTCCTCCCCATTCGCCGCAAAGCCCACCACCCGCGTGGGCTGCTCCTGCCTGACGTCGCCCAGCACATCGCGCAAACGAGCACGTGCGGGCGCTTCGTCATCAACGATGAGGACTCGGAGTTCGGCTTGCGTCATGTATTGAGCCTCCGGTAGGGCAAGCGGATCCGCACACTGTAACGGCCCCCGCTGCGGTCAATTCGCATGTCTGCCTCAAGATCAAAAAACAGGGCCAGACGTTCACGGATGTTGGCCTGAGCAATCTGGTTGCCTTTCTGCGCGCGCGGGGTGTCCACGATCGGATTACTCACTTCGATCAGTACCTCACTGCTGCGCCGTGCAACCCGCACGGCAATATCACCAGGCTGCTGCGATGGTTCAATACCGTGGTAGACGGCATTTTCCAGCAAAGGTTGAAGCAAGAGCGGCGGCACCAGCGCCTGGGCCGGCTTGCAGCTCAAGTCCCAGTTCACCACCAGTCGCTCCCCCAGGCGCAAACGTTCGAGGTCGAGATAACGCTCGCAGAGGCTGATTTCGCTATCGAGCGCCACCAGCTCTTTGTGCTCCTTCATCAGCACCCGAAACATGTCCGCCAATTCTTCCAGCGCCACCTCGGCCCGCCGAGGGTCTTCACGCATCACGCCAAGCACCGCATTCAGGCTGTTAAACAAAAAATGCGGCCGAATGCGCGCCGTCAGTGCATGCAGACGCGCCTCGGTCAGGGCCGGCGAATACAGACGCCCTCGATAATCAAAGTAGCCCATCACGGCGCATGACGCCAAGATACTCCACCCCATCCAGCGCCAGAAGGCCACGCCCGACGGAGCGCCAAATGGCGGATAGGCGAATACGGCCACCAAGGCAATGACCGCCATCACCGCCGGCCAGAAGCGCCCCGGCGCGAGGCGCACCAGCACGGGCTGAATCACGTAGAGCAGCAATATGGTGATGAACAGCGGCAACTCCAGCCACCCCGCCCAGGCCACGCCAGCGGGGACGATTTCAGCCCCGGCACGGCTGTGCAGCACCACGGTGGCCATCGCCAGGGCGTTGACGAGCAGAATCACGCGGAGCATCACGCCGATGTTGCGAAAGTCCGGCAAGGCGCCGTGAATGGCAAGCGCCTTGGGCTTTTGACTTATACTTTGCGTCTTTCCGGGGGACACCACGGCCATGCGCTCTCATGTGAGACAAGGGGCCGGCAGGGTCGCCGCCGAACCGGCGGGCAACATCCCATCGAACCACTTTTCATAAAGTATTCTGGGCATTATGGCAGATCAGCAATCCAATCGGGATGACGTCAGCAAGGCGTGGTCCGGCCGATTTTCCGAACCGGTATCGGCACTGGTGATGCGGTATACCGCATCCGTCTTCTTCGATCAGCGCATGGCTGCGCAAGACATCCGCGGCTCGCTGGCGCATGCCAAGATGCTCGCGCGTCAGGGCATCATCGGCACCGACGACCTCGCCGACATCGAGCGCGGGCTGAGCCAGGTTCGCGATGAAATCGAGCGCGGCGAGTTCGCCTGGTCGCTGCAGGACGAAGACGTCCACCTCAATATCGAAAAACGCCTCACCGCCCTGATCGGCGATGCCGGCAAGCGCCTGCACACGGGCCGCAGCCGCAACGACCAGGTCGCTACCGACATCCGCCTGTGGCTGCGCGACGCGATTGACCAGATCCTTGCCCTGCTCACCGACTACCAGCGCGCCCTGCTCGATCTGGCCGAAACCCATGCCGCCACGCCGCTGCCGGGCTTCACCCACCTGCAGGTGGCCCAGCCGGTCACCTTTGGCCACCATCTGATGGCCTATTACGAAATGAGCCGTCGCGACGCCGAGCGCTTTGCCGACTGCCGCAAGCGGGTCAACCGTCTACCACTGGGTGCCGCCGCACTGGCCGGCACCTCTTTCCCGATCGATCGCGAGTTTGTTGCCCGCGAACTGGAGTTCGACGGCGTGTGCGAAAACTCGCTCGATGCCGTCTCGGATCGCGACTTCGCCATCGAATTCTGCGCCAACGCCGCCTTGCTGATGGTCCACCTCTCGCGCTTCTCCGAAGAGCTGATCCTGTGGATGAGCCCGCGCGTGGGCTTCATCGACCTGGCCGACCGCTTCTGCACCGGCAGCTCGATCATGCCGCAGAAGAAAAACCCCGACGTACCCGAGCTGGTGCGTGGCAAGACCGGCCGCGTCAATGGCAGCCTGATCAGCCTGCTGACCCTGATGAAAGGCCAGCCCCTGGCCTACAACAAGGACAACCAGGAAGACAAGGAGCCACTGTTCGACACCGCCGACACGCTCATCGACACCCTGCGCATCTATGCCGACATGATCACCGGCATCCGCGTCAAGGCCGACGCCATGCGCGACGCCCTCACCCAGGGCTTTGCCACCGCCACCGACCTGGCCGACTACCTCGTCAAAAAAGGTCTGCCCTTCCGTGACGCCCACGAAGTTGTCGCCCGCGCGGTGCGATCGGCCGAAGAGCGTGGCTGCGACCTGCCCGACTTGCCGCTGCCCGACCTGCGCAACTTCTCCGAGTTGATCGACGAAGATATCTACCAGGTCCTCACCGTCGAAGGCGCACTCGATAGCCGCAACCACATCGGCGGCACCGCGCCCGCCCAGGTGCGAGCCGCCATCGCACGCGCCCGCGCTGCGCTCGGCTGACCCGCGGCCGATCATGGACCGCATTGGCAAGTACGAACTCCGGCAACTGCTGGGAGAAGGTGCCACCAGTGCGGTCTATCTGGCCTACGACGCCTTCACCCAGCGCGACGTCGCCGTCAAGCAGTTCTACCCCGAAGTCCTCAAAGACCCCGAGCGCGGCCGCCTCTATCGGCACCTGCTGATCAACGAAGCCTCGCTCGCCGGCCGCCTGTTTCACCCGCACATCGCGCAAATCTACGACGCCACCGTCGAAGGCGATCATGGCTATGTGGTGATGGAATACGTGCCCGGCGGCACGCTCGAGCCTTTCTGCCGGCCCGATCGGCTGCTGCCCTTTGATCGCGTGATCGAGATCATCTTCAAGGCCACTCGCGCCCTTGACTACGCCTACCACCAGGGCATCACCCACCGCGACATCAAACCGGCCAACATCCTGCTCGAAGATCCTGACGGGCAAGACATCAAGCTCTCCGACTTCGGCGCCGCGCTGCTCAACGCCGCCGATACCACCCAAATCTCTGGCGTCGGCTCGCCCGCCTACATGTCGCCACAGCAAGTGCGCGAGATGCCGCTCAACCACCAGACCGACATCTACTCGCTCGGCGTGGTGATGTACCAACTGCTGACTGGCCGGCTGCCCTTTGAAGCCACCAACAACTACAGCCTGCTCTACCGCATCGCCCACGAGACGCCGCCCTCACCGATCGCCCTGCGCGCCGACGTGCCCGCCGAACTCGATGCCATCGTGCGCCGTGCGATGCAAAAATCACTCGACGACCGCTACCAGAACTGGGTCGAGTTCTCTCACGATCTGGCCCACGCCTTTCGCAACATCGGCCTCGGCAACCGCAAGCGCGTCATCTCCGACACTCAGAAATTTCAGACCCTGCGCCGCCTGCCCTTCTTTCGCGAATTCACCGATGTCGAACTCTGGGAAATCGTGCGTTTCTCCGAATGGCGCTTTGCCGAACCCGGTACCACGCTGCTCAAGGAAGGCGAGCCCGGCGACCACTTCTGCTTCCTCGCCAGCGGTGAAGCCCGCGTCAAAAAACACGACCGCCTCCTCCATCTGCTCACCCCTGGCGACTGCTTTGGCGAAATGGCCGTCTTCGCCCCCGGCAGCGGCCTGCGCACCGCCTCGGTCGAAGCCACCACCGAGATCGAAGTCATCACCATCCGCGCTCGCGCCCTGCAGCGCGCCTCGGACACCTGCCGCATGCACTTCTACAAGGCCTTTCTCGAGGTGCTCGCCGGGAGGCTGTCGATGACGAGTGCGCGGGTGGCCAACATCTGATGGAGCCCGTCCGGTGCGATTCATCACACCGACACTACAACTCGGTCACAACGCTGGCATCACGATGCTAGGATCAAATCACCGGGCATCAGATCTGAACTGGCATGTCGGCAGTTTTTACACAAATATCGAGCTGGCAGACAAAGAAAACAGAAAATCCAATTGGATCAACAACCTACAACAACAAATCGCGCAGGCTCGGATTTTGCTAGATTAACTACAAATCTAATGGTCGCTCTGTTGCATCACTCGTGCTCACTACACGGATGCCACCCAATGGAACCAGCATGAAAAATATTGAGAACACCACCCACGAAGAACACACACCCGATGTCGCGCAAACGCCGCAGCTGAAGCGACGCCGCATTTTGGGCGCAGCCGCTGGCGGGGTCGGGGTGTTACTGTCCGTTCAGGCAAAGACGGCTCTCGGAACCGGTGTCTGCAAAAGCCCATCAGCAATGATCAGTGGCAACACCAGTCCGCGCCCCGGCGACCCCCAAATGTGCTCTGGTGGTCGCTCACCGGGCTTCTGGCGGAATCCGCAGCACTTCTCGGCCTGGAAAAGCGCGAATCCCGCAATACTCAAGGATGTCGACGCCTGTCCAACTGGCCTCGGAAAAATTGGCCCCGAAAATATTGCCGATCAGGGCACCCTTGTACGCGACATATTTCCGAGCGCGCCCGTACCAAGTCATTGGGGGCTTTGGGGCGTTCTGGCATTCCCCAAGGACGCCGGCATTAACGAGGGCGACCTGCTTTGGCATCTGATCGCGGTATACCTGAACTCCCTCGCTTTTAATGACTACGCAATGACGCCCCAGCAAGTTATCGACATCGGAGACACGCTCCTTACCGGCGGCGTATATTGCCCCTCCGGAATGAGTTGCGGAAGCAATGCAATGCTCCCCGCTGACTTTGTCGCCTACGTCAGTCAAATGTACGACATCAACGCTGATGTCGAATTGCAGATGTGTAAAAAGAATCCGTAGTCAATGACCGCCTCGGCGAATGACGACTATGTATCATTGGCCCGCGGGCGAAGCCTTATGCTTTCACCCGTATGGCCCGGCGACGACGCCTCAGTCTTGTTCGACAGAAATTCCGGTGACTACTGGGTTGTAACGGCCAGCGCTCGGGCTCTCGTAGGCCGTCTTATCAGCGCAGAGCACCCCATGAGAATGCACCAGCTTGATGTCGATGGCGTCGATGCTGCCACCAAACTTCGGCTCACGGAGGAACTTTCCGCACTTGGCATTTTGGCACTGGGATAGTATCCAATGCCAAATTGGTCCATCCGGAGTCGCGTGTGCTTGATACCACGCTGAGAATTGCCCCGTTCGTCGTCCGGGTTCGCTCTCCCTTTGCGAGCGTGCTCGAACATCTTGAATTTTTCTACCGCGATTGCGAGAAGCCGCGGGACGCCTTTGTTGACTTCGACATCCGCCTGCTCCCAGGCCTAGGGGCTCACCGGTTTTGGCGACCGCAAGCCCGTTTTCTGGTTGACGACCAAAACCCTTTCCTGCCATTGCCGGTCAACCAGGCCGCCCCCATGTTCGAGTGGGGCCTGAACTGGACGATCGCGAGCCGCTCGCTCGGTTTCGTCGTCTTTCACGCCGCCGTCCTCGAGAAAAATGGCAGCGCCATCATTCTCCCCGGGTTTCCCGGCGCGGGAAAAAGTACCTTGTGCGCGGCGCTTTGTCACCTGCGCGGCTGGCGACTGCTATCGGATGAATTGGCCATACTCGATCCAGCCAGCGGCATGCTGATCGCAAACCCGCGCCCCATCAGTCTCAAAAACACATCCATCGACATCGTCGGACAATTTCCGGGCGCACGCGTCGGCAAACGCTATCTGGACACACGGAAGGGTACGGTCGCTCACGCGGCGCCCAAACTCGACGCAATCGAGAACGCCTGCCAGCCAGCGCGACCACGCTGGTTGATCTTCCCTCAGTTCGCCCCAGGAGAGGGCCACCAGGTGTCGCCCGTTAGCCATGCCGAGGCCTTCGTTCTTATCGGAGAGCAGTCTTTCAACCAAGAGCGGATGGGAGAAATCGGTTTCCGCGCACTGTGCGCCCTGCTCGGCAACGTCGACTGCCATCAGATCGAATACGGATCAACATCCGATGCGCTCGAACTTGTGGCACAAGTCACGCAACAGGACTGACGCATGAACCGCGCATCTCTTCTTGAGCTACTTAAGCATCCGCAACGCACCACGGCACTGTCACCGAGCGGCTGGACCGAGTTTATCGCCACGGCCCGCAACGCCAACCTGCTCGGCAAACTGGCACAACGCCTGCATGCAGCGAACGTTTCCGTGCCCGCGGCCCCCTTGCGTCACCTCGAAGGCGCACGCCTGCTGAGCGAGCGCCAGCACCACTCGGTCGCCTGGGAAGCTCAATGCATCGATGCCACGCTGGCTCAAACTGGCGAACCCGTCGTGCTGCTTAAAGGTGCCGCATATGTACTGGGTCGGAAGGCCGCCGGGGTCGGACGACTCTTCGGCGACATCGACGTCCTGGTACCGCCCGGCAGTCTCGGCAAAGTCGAGATTCGCCTGATGGCCGGCGGCTGGACCCAGATGAAATCAGAGGCGTATGACCAGCGCTACTACCGGGAGTGGATGCATGAGCTCCCACCCATGATCCACGTCCGCCGGGGCACGGTCATCGACGTCCATCACACCATCCTGCCGCTGACGGCACGCAGCCACCCCGATGCCGACGCCATCATTGCACACTCGAAACCGCTACCCGGGCACCGGTCGCTCAGGATTCCCTGCGACGAGGACCTGATCATCCACAGCATGTGCCACCTGGCCCATGAAGGCGAATTGCACAACGCGCTTCGTGACCTCGATGATATCGACTCGCTGCTACGCGAACATGCCGACTCACCAGACTTCTGGGACCGGCTCGGCGACCGGGCCCAGCTCCATGACCTCGCCGCGCCCGTGGCCCTCTGCCTGATGCTAGCGCGACAGTTCTTTGATACACCGGTCCCCGAATCGCTCGTCCTGCGACTTGCAGGCGCCGATGCCGATGCCGCAGCGATTCGACGACTTGCAGGGCTCTACGATGCGGCGATCGTCCCAGACCCAGAAGGCCGACCGCCCCTGCGAAGCCTTGCCGCACAATTGCTTATCTACATTCGCTCACACTGGCTACGCATGCCACCGCGACTTCTGGTGCAGCATTTATCACGCAAGGCCTGGCAACGCCTGAGCCTTGCGTCGGGAGCGGGCCCGAAAAACGAACAGGGGGCCTGAGCCCCCTGTTTGTACAAAAATCAGTGACTTCAACGGTTTATTTCACTGACTTCAGCATCTCTTGCAACTCGCCGTTTTCGTACATCTCACGCAGGATGTCGCAACCACCAACGAATTCGCCGTTGATGTAGAGCTGCGGAATGGTCGGCCAGTTGGCGTATTCCTTGATGCCCTGACGGATTTGTTCATCGGCCAGCACGTTCACCGACGCGTACTCTTGCAGACCACAGAGCTTGAGGATCTGCGCCACGGTCGCGGAGAAGCCGCACTGCGGGAACTGCGGCGTGCCCTTCATGTACAGGACTACCGGGTTGGAGGTGACTTGCTCACGGATCTGGTCTTGGACGCTCATGGGGATACTCGAATAGTTGAGTTAATAAGTCGGGAAATTTTAGGCCTCGTCCGCCGAAGCGTCAAGCCAGCCCCCGGTGACGCGAGGAATCCCCGCCAGGTCCGGCCAACTCTGCACGCGCTTAAGGCCCGACCGACGCAGAATGGCACTCACCGCCTCCGCTTGATCGTAGCCGTGCTCGATAAAAAGACAAGCGTCCGGCGCAAGCCTCGGGCCACTCTCCGCGGCAATTCGCCGGATATCATCGAGCCCGTCCGGCCCGGCGGCCAGGGCAGACGCGGGTTCGAAACGTACATCGCCTTCGGCCAGATGCGGGTCGCCCGCGGCCACATAAGGTGGATTGGAAACGATCAGATCAAAGCGCATGGCTGCCGGTACCGCTGAGAACCAGTCGCTTTCGGCAAAGCGGACCCTGGCGCCCAGTTGATGCGCATTGCGCGTCGCCACGGCCAAGGCTTCGGCTGAGCGGTCCACCGCCATCACCTCGGCGTCCGGCCACAGCAAGGCCAGCGTGATGGCAATCGCGCCGCTGCCGGTGCCCAGGTCGAGCACCGCTCTCGGCGCTGTCGGGAACGCATCTTTCGCCAACTCCACCAGCCCTTCGGTCTCCGGCCGCGGAATCAACACTGCCGGCGAGACCTCAAAGCGCCGACCGTAGAATTCGCGCGAGCCCACCAGATAGGCCACCGGTTCGCCGTGTTCGCGCCGCGCCACCCAACCGGCGAAGCGGTGCTGCTGCTCGACCGTCAGCGGCACTTCCGGATAGGCCACCAAATAGCTGGCCGGCCGGCCGATGACTTCGGCCAACAGGATACGGGCATCGACGCGGTCAATCCGGCCCCGACAGGCGGCCAGTGCGCTGCCGATGCTCTCAACGCTCGTCATCAGCCAGAGCGGCGAGTTGGTCGGCCTGATGCTCGGCCGTCAGCGCATCAATGATTTCGTCCAGCGCGCCTTCCAGAATGGCGTCGAGCTTGTACAACGTGAGATTGATGCGATGGTCGGTGACCCGGCCCTGCGGAAAATTGTAGGTGCGGATGCGCTCCGAGCGATCACCGCTCCCCACCAGTGACTTGCGGGTCGCCGCTTCGGACTCATGCCGCGCCCGCTGCTGCACATCGCGAATCCGCGCCGCCAGCACCGACATGGCCTGCGCCTTGTTGCGGTGCTGGGAGCGGTCGTCCTGACACTCAACGACGATGCCCGTCGGCAAGTGGGTGATGCGCACCGCCGAATCGGTCTTGTTGATGTGCTGGCCGCCCGCGCCGCTGGCGCGATAGGTGTCGATCCGCAGGTCGGCCGGATTCAACGCCACCTCTTCGATTTCATCGGCCTCGGGCATCACCGCCACGGTGCACGCCGAGGTATGAATCCGCCCCTGGGTTTCCGTCGCCGGTACGCGCTGCACGCGATGGCCGCCCGATTCGAACTTGAGCCGAGCGTAGGCGCCATCGCCCAGAATGCGGACCACCGCTTCCTTGACCCCCCCCAGTTCCGACTCGGACAACGAGACGGACTCAACCTTCCAGCGCCGGGACTCGGCATAGCGCAGATACATGCGCAGCAAATCGCTGGCAAACAGCGCCGCCTCTTCGCCGCCCGTGCCGGCGCGCACTTCGAGGAACAGATTGCGGCCGTCATCGGGGTCCTTGGGCAGCAGCGCCGCCTGCAGCGACTTCTCCAGCGCCTCAAGACGCGCTTCGCAGGCGTCAATCTCCTCTCGCGCCAGCGCGGCCATCTCGGGGTCGGAGAGCATCTCGCGCGCCGCGGCGGCGTCCTGCTCCGCCTGGCGAAAATCGGCGTAAGCCTGCACCGCCGGCTCAAGTTCGGCGCGCTCCTGGCCAAGCCGGCGCAAGGTGGCACCATCGAGCGGCACCGAGCCGTCAGACATCTGGCGATCCAGCTCTTCAAGGCGGACCGCCAACTGCTCGAGTTTGTCGCGAATGGATAGCTTCATAGGGGTCCGGCACGCCGTCGCCGGCGCACCTCAAAAGAGTTCAGCTAGTGACGATCGTCGCGATCGAGCTGGAACAAGGTGCTGACCACGCGCCCGGCTTCGGCCAGCGCGTCGCCTTCGGCCTGGTTGAGATAGCGCGACGGGCCGTGAATCAGCTTGTTGGTGATGCCCTGGCTCAAGGCCTCAAGCACCTTCTGCGGGTCGTCGCCCTTGGCCAGGCGCTTGGCCGCACGCATCAGCTCCTGCTGGCGCACCCGCTCGGCCTCTTCGCGCAGCGCCCGGATCACCGGGACCGCGTCACGCCCTTCGAGCCACGAGAAAAATCCGCGCACACGCTCGTCGATGATGACTTCGGCCTCTACCACGGCCGACTGGCGCGTCTCCTTGCCGGAGGCCACGAGCTGGGCCAGATCATCAACGGTGTAGAGAAACACGTCGTCCAGATCGCCGATCTCGCGTTCGATGTCGCGCGGCACCGCCAGATCGACCATCACCATCGGCCGATGGCGACGCGCCTTGAGCGCACGCTCGACCATGCCGAGGCCAATGATCGGCAAGGGCGCAGCCGTACAGGACACGATCACGTCGTACTGGGCCATCACGTCGCCGATCAGGTCGAGGCGCAAGGTGTCACCGCCAAAGCGATCGGCCAGCCCCTGCGCACGCGCTTCGGTGCGGTTGGCAATGGTCAAGCGGCGCGGCTTGGTGCCGGCGAAGTGCGCCGCGCACAGCTCGATCATTTCACCAGCGCCGATGAACAGCACCCTTTGATCCGCCATGCGTTCAAAAATGCGCTCGGCCAGATGCACCGACGCCGCCGCCATCGACACCACATTGGCGCCAATCGCCGTGCTGGAGCGCACCTCTTTGGCAACCGAAAAGGTGCGCTGAAACAGCTGATGAAGCGTGGTGCCCAGCGTGCCTGCCTCTTCGGCGTGGCGAACGGCATCTTTGACCTGGCCGAGAATCTGCGGCTCGCCGAGCACCATCGAATCCAACCCGCTGGCCACCCGAAACACATGGCGGACGGCGTCGTGCGCGGGATAGGTGTACAAATAGGGCGCCATGTCTGCCAGCGGCAGGTCGTGGTAGCGCGCCAACCAGTCAGCGGCGAACTCAGGGGTATCGGTTGAGAAGTAAAGCTCGGTTCGATTACAGGTCGACAGAATTGCAGCCTCCTGCACCTGCACCGAGGTCAGATCCTTGAGCGCGCCCAGAAGACGCTCAGGCTGAAACGACACGCGCTCTCGAATGGCAAGCGGTGCCGTGTGGTGATTCAAGCCAAGCGCGAAAAGAGGCATGCAGCGGATGATCTGGGGCAAACGGAGCGCGAATTATATCACCCGGCCCTACTGCCAAAGCTTGAGCATTGTCAGCCGAGTCGGCCAAGGCGGCGACGCACGCCTTGTTGCGAAAAACGCGCGACCAAAAAGAAAAACGCCGATCCAGCGGATCGGCGTTTTTGGTATTTTGGTGGCCAGTCTCGGAATCGAACCAAGGACACGCGGATTTTCAATCCGCTGCTCTACCAACTGAGCTAACTGGCCCAAAAGAGGGCGCATTATAGCTGAATAATTTGCCGCGTCAAACACCCCGACACTGTTTTTTGTGGGCGGCATTCCGTCTCATGACGCGTCGGCAGTTAGTCGCCGCGTATAGCTGCGCGGGAAGATCACCTGGGCCAGCGTCCCCGTGCCTGTGGGACTGGACTTGAGTGTCACCGTGGCACGATGCAACTCGGCAATCTCACGCACGATCGGCAATCCGAGACCCGAACCATCCTCACCACTGCCAAGCACCCGGTAAAAACGTTCGAAGACGCGCTCGCGATCTTCCTCGGGGATTCCGGCGCCAGTATCCTCGACCTCGAGAATGGCAAATTCCGTCGCCTGGGTGCGTGCGGTCACCCGCCCCCCCACGGGGGTGTACTTGATGGCGTTGTCCATCAGGTTCATGATCATTTCACGCAACAGAACCGGGTTGCCGTCGATCAGCAGCGGCCAGCCCGTGTCTTCCACGCCCAGGTCGATATTCTTGATCTGCGCCCGGGGGTAGAGGTCGAGCGCCACCTCACGCACCAGCATTTCGAGGTCGACACGATCGACCGCATAGATTTTTTCCGAACTGGATTCGGCCCGGGCGAGCGTGAGCAGCTGGTTGATCAGGTGGCTGGCGCGCTGCGTACTAAGCGCGATGCGGGTCAGCGCTTCGTGCAGCATCTCGGGGTCGGACTCGTTCAGCGCCAGCTCGGTCTGCATGCGCAGCCCGGTGAGCGGGGTTCGCATCTGGTGCGCGGCGTCGGCAATGAAGCGTTGCTGCGCCTGCAGGTTTTCTTCAAGGCGCGCCATCATGTCGTTGAAGGCGACAATCAGCGGCCGCAATTCTTCAGGCACACCGGCGGTCGAGATCGGCGCCAGATCGGTGGGCCGACGGCGACGAATCACGCCCTGCAAGCGATTCAGCGGCGAAATCCCCCGCGACAGGCCCACCCACACCAGAATGACCGCTAATGGAATGATGGCGAACTGCGGCAGCAACACCCCGGTGACCACGCGCGAAGCGAGTTCGGCCCGCTTATTGCGCGTCTCGGCAATCTGCACCAGCACCAGCGGACTGCTGGGCTCGGGATAAGTGCGCATGAACTGATAGGCCACACGCACCTCTTCACCCTGGATCACCGCATCGCGATAGAGCACATCATCCGGCAACAGCCTGATCGGCGGCGGTACCCAGGGAATCTCCCAATCGCCGGCAACGACTTCGCCCTGATGATCGGCCACCTGGTAATAGACGGTATCGTCGCGGTCGGCACGGAACAACACCCGTGGCGGCGCAGGGAAGTCGACGCGAACCGCTTTGTCGTCCAGCACGACCAAACGCGCCAGCGTGCGAACACTCTCCGCCATGGCGCGGTCGTAGGGCTCGTTGGCGATGTTGTCGGCGACGTTGTGAGTGACGATGATGGAGATCGGCCACAAAAACAGCAGCGGCGCGAGCATCCAGTCGAGAATCTCGCCAAACAGCGAATTGAATTGCCCGCCCTTGCGCTCTTCCTTGGACGCCGCCTTGTCGGCGCGCATGGCGCGGGCGGCCTTGGAGATCACCGCCCCACCCCACTTCGGCGACCGCCTCCCAGGCTGCCGGCGGAACCGGTCACGCGGCGTCCTCGGGTTTTTCCAGGCAATAGCCCAGGCCGCGCACCGTCACGATGCGCACGCCGCTGGCTTCGAGTTTTTTGCGCAGGCGGTGCACATACACTTCGATGGCATTGTTCGACACTTCTTCGCCCCACCCGCACAGCTGATCGACGAGTTGATCCTTGCTCACGAGCCGCCCGGCGCGCAAGATGAAAATCTCCAGCAAGCCCATTTCGCGCGCCGAAAACTCAACCACCTGCGCGGCAATCTTGACCACCCGGTCCGCCTGGTCGTAACTCAGGGAGCCGAGCTCAATGCAACGCGGCTGGCCGGTGCCCCGGCGGGTCAAGGCACGCACGCGCGCCTCCAGCTCGGGAAGCGCAAAGGGTTTGGTGAGATAGTCGTCGGCCCCAGCGTCCAGCCCTCGGACGCGGTCGTCGACACCGTCCTGGGCGGTGAGAATCAGCACCGGCGTGGCGGACTTCCGACCGCGCAAGCGCTTCAGCACCTCAATACCCGGCAGCTTCGGCAGCCCGAGATCAAGAATGACAAGGTCGTAAGACTGCCCCAACAGGGCGGTATCCGCCTCCGACCCGGCCGACACATGATCGACGGCATAGCCCGCGCGCTTGAGCGCCCTGATCAGGCCATCGGCGATAACCGGATCGTCTTCCGCTAGAAGTATTCGCATGCTGGATAGACTGTAAGTTTGACGTAAGCGGAAATCGATAACTTGGATCCCGCTGTTCTCCTTTACTCGGTCTTCGGGAGCCAGAAATCTTCCGGATTTCTTGCTCCAGGGAGCTGCCGCGAATAAGCATCGGTTCGCTCCCTGCCGCTTTTTTCCGCTCGATTATCCCACGCTTGCGCGTCCCCGGGCGGTTCGTCTTCGCACGCGCACGCCTTGATGCCGCACGACGCTTCTACGACGGCGCGGCGGTCCACGAAAAAGCCCCGCCGGAGCGGGGCTTTCGAGGCAAATGGCGCCTGGGCAATTACATGCCCATGCCGCCCATTCCACCCATACCGCCCATGCCGCCCATGTCGGGCATCGAGGGCTTGTCTTCCGGCAGCTCGCCGACCATGCAGTCGGTGGTCAGCATCAGACCGGCCACCGAAGCGGCGTTCTGCAGTGCGGTGCGGGTCACCTTGGTCGGGTCCAGCACGCCCATCTCGACCAGATCGCCGTACTCACCAGTACCGGCGTTGTAACCGAAGTTGCCCGAACCTTCAGCAACCTTGTTCACAACGACAGACGGCTCGTCACCGGCGTTGGCCACGATCTGGCGCAGCGGCTCTTCCATGGCGCGCAGCACGATGGTGATACCAGCGTCCTGGTCATGGTTGTCGCCTTTCATGCCGGCCAGGTTGGCGCGGGCACGCAGCAGGGCAACGCCACCGCCGGCCACAATGCCTTCTTCCACGGCAGCACGGGTGGCGTGCAGCGCGTCTTCAACGCGTGCCTTCTTCTCTTTCATTTCGACTTCGGTCGCTGCGCCAACCTTGATGACGGCCACGCCGCCAGCCAGCTTGGCCACACGCTCCTGCAGCTTCTCGCGGTCGTAGTCAGATGAAGCTTCTTCGATCTGAACACGGATCTGCTTGACGCGCGCTTCGATGGCTTCGGTGTTGCCGGCGCCGTCGATCAGGATGGTGTTTTCCTTGCCGATTTCGATGCGCTTGGCCTGACCCAGATCTTCCAGGGTGGCTTTTTCCAGCGACAGACCGACTTCTTCAGCGATCACCTGACCACCGGTCAGGATGGCGATGTCTTCGAGCATGGCCTTGCGACGGTCACCAAAGCCCGGGGCCTTGACGGCGCAGGTCTTGAGGATGCCGCGCATGTTGTTCACCACCAGGGTGGCCAGGGCTTCGCCCTCGACATCTTCGGCAACGATCAGCAGCGGACGGCTGGACTTGGCGACTTGCTCGAGCACCGGCAGCAGATCGCGGATGTTGGAGATCTTCTTGTCAAACAGCAGAATGAACGGGTCTTCCAGAACAGCAACTTGCTTGTCCGGGTTGTTGATGAAGTACGGGCTCAGGTAGCCGCGGTCGAACTGCATGCCTTCGACAACGTCGAGCTCATTCTGCAGGGACTTGCCGTCTTCAACGGTGATCACGCCTTCCTTGCCGACTTTTTCCATGGCGGTAGCGATGATCTCGCCGATGTCGCCGTCGGAGTTTGCCGAGATCGAACCGACCTGAGCGATTTCCTTGGTGGTCGAGCAGGGCTTGGACAGGTTCTTCAGCTCTTCGAGCGTGGCCAGCACAGCCTTGTCGATACCGCGCTTGAGGTCCATCGGGTTCATGCCGGCGGCAACGAACTTCATGCCTTCGCGAACGATGGCCTGGGCCAGCACGGTCGCCGTCGTGGTGCCGTCACCGGCCACGTCGGAGGTCTTGGAAGCGACTTCCTTGACCATCTGGGCGCCCATGTTCTCGAACTTGTCTTTCAGTTCGATTTCCTTGGCCACCGACACACCGTCCTTGGTCACGGTGGGGGCGCCGTAAGAGCGCTCGAGCACCACGTTGCGGCCTTTCGGGCCCAGCGTCACTTTGACCGCGTTGGCCAGAATATTGACGCCTTCGACCATACGGGCACGGGCGGAATCGCCGAATTTAACTTCCTTAGCAGGCATATTTAACTCCTAGCTGAATACTGTGAATTGCGTTGAACGTGGTAGCGGACAGGCCTCAGGCCTCGATCACGCCCATGATGTCTTCTTCGCGCATGACGAGGACTTCCTCGCCTTCGACCTTGACGCCCTGGCCGGCATACTTGCCGAACAGCACACGGTCACCAACCTTGACGGCCATCGGACGCACTTCGCCGTTGTCCTGGATCTTGCCGTTGCCGACAGCCAGAACTTCGCCCTGATCGGGCTTCTCGCCGGCGGAATCCGGAATCACGATGCCACTGGCCGTGGTGCGCTCGGCTTCAATACGCTTGACGATGACGCGATCATGCAAAGGACGAATTTTCATCGAGTTCTCTCCTTGGAACAAATTCGATTGCTTGCGGCTCAGTGCCGCGCTTAGGGAAAACAGAGAACCGGCGATCTACAAGCCCGGTTGTTAGCACTCCCTGCCAACGAGTGCTAATAATAGGGACGGCCCCGGGTGATTTCAAGTCGGGACATGAAAAGAATTTTTCGGCCTTGGTGGCAGCACGGTGCCCGCCTGATGGTACGGCCCCGTCCGATCGGCGACGCGGCACGCCAGGCATGTCGCGCCGGGCGATGCGGCCTAACGCATCAACTCGCCCGGACTATAGAGCAGGCCGCGCTCCGACAGGCTCTTGCGCCGTTGCTGGCAATTGTCACCGACGCGCCCTTGCGGCACGCCGCCTTCATAGCCCCAGACGCCGGAGCGCATATCGATCCAGTAGCGCCCGTCGGGGATGCGCGCACACGCCGCGCGGTCGAGCCGGGCCACGGCCGCCGGGCCAAGCACTTGGCCATTGACCACCACATAGCGCCCGCGCGCGCTAACGTCCATCGGCAGCGCAAGCACACACACCAGTATCAGGAAAGGCACACGGCAAGACACGGCAAACACTCCCCACGACTGATATGCCGTGGCAGTTTTACCTTAGTTGCCCGCCGGCCTGCCCGCCACCTTCCGCCCGACGGATCGCGACGGAAGGCCGTGGCCGTGCCGGTATAATCGCAGTCCCCCAAAAGGAAGTCCCCCGAATGTCGCTGCGCACGCCCGAACTGCTCGCCCCCGCGGGTTCCCTGACCATGCTCGACACCGCTTTCGCCTATGGCGCGACGGCGATCTACGCGGGCCAGCCGCGCTACTCGCTACGCGTGCGCAACAACGACTTTGGCGACATCGACGTGCTGGCGCAGGGCATCGCCCGCACTCACGCGCGGGGTCATCGCTTCTTTCTGGTGTCGAATATCTTTCCGCACGGCGCAAAACTGAAGACCTATCTCGACGACATGGCCCCCGCCATCGCCCTCAAGCCCGACGCCATGATCATGTCTGACCCCGGCCTGATCATGCTGGTGCGCGAGACCTGGCCGGAGATGGAGATCCACCTGTCGGTGCAGGCCAACACGGTCAATGCCGCCGCCGTGCGTTTCTGGAAGCAGGCCGGCGTGAGTCGGGTGATTCTGTCGCGCGAGCTCTCGCTCGACCAGATCGCCGAGATCCGTCAGGCCTGCCCGGACACCGAACTGGAAGTGTTCGTGCATGGCGCGCTGTGCATCGCCTACTCGGGCCGCTGCCTGCTATCGGGTTACTTCAACCACCGCGACCCCAACCAAGGCACCTGCACCAACTCCTGCCGCTGGGACTTCAACGTCAAGCCGGCGGCCGAAGACGCCAGCGGCGATGTGTACGTGATTGAAGAACGCGAGAAACGTCAGGGCAGCTACATGCCCATCGAGGAAGACGAGCACGGCACTTACATCCTCAACTCCAAGGATCTGCGCGCCATCGAGCATGTGCAACGGCTAGTCGAGATCGGCGTCGATTCGCTCAAGATCGAGGGCCGCACCAAGAGCCCCTATTACGTGGCGCGCACCTGCCAGACCTACCGCCAGGCCATCGACGACGCCGCCGCCGGCCGCAGCCTCGACCCCGCTCTGCTCGGCCAGCTCGAAGGCCTGGCCAACCGCGGCTATACCGACGGCTTCTACCAGCGCCACACCCCGGCCGACACGCAGAACTACCTGCGCGGGCATTCGGAATCGGAGCGCAGCCAGTACGTGGGCGATGTCGTCGCCTACGACGCGGCGCGCGGCCTGGTCGAGATCAACGTCAAAAACAAGTTCAGCGTCGGCGATCGCATCGAGCTGATCCTGCCCAGCGGCAACCGCGACATCCAGATCACCCGGATGGAAAACGCCACGGGCGATGCCGTCGACGTCGCCCCCGGCAGCGGCCATCGCGTGTGGCTGCCGCTGCCCGCCGAGAGCGTCGGCGCCTTTGTGGCGCGCTACGTTTAAGCCCACGCGCTAGACCATATCGGCCGGCCGCACCCAGCGATCGAAGTCCTCGCCGCTGAGTGCGCCGGAGCGCAGCGCCGCCTCGCGCAGGCTCAAGCCCTCGGCATGCGCCTGTTTGGCGATCGCCGCCGCTGCGTCGTAACCAATATGCGGGGTGAGCGCGGTCACCAGCATCAGGGAGCGCGCCAGCAGATCATCAATGCGCTCACGGTTGGCCGTCAGCCCCGCCACGCAGTGCTGCTCGAAACTACGCATACTGTCGGCCAGCAGTTCCAGGCTCTCAAGCACGGCCTGCGCAATCACCGGTTTGAACACGTTCAGCTCAAAATTACCGGCGGCGCCAGCCATGCCCACCGTCACATCGTTGCCGAAAACCCGGGTGCACACCATGGTCAGCGCCTCGCACTGAGTCGGGTTCACCTTGCCCGGCATGATCGAACTGCCCGGCTCGTTTGCCGGCAAACTCAACTCCCCGATACCGCAGCGCGGGCCACTGGCCAGCCAGCGCAAATCATTCGCAATCTTGTAGAGCGCTGCGGCCAAGGTCTTGAGCGCGCCATGCAAGGCCACCAGCGGCTCATGCCCGGCCAGCGCGGCGAAGCGGTTGTCGGCACACACAAAGGCGAGTCCCGTGACTTCAGCCAGCCGCGTGGCCACCGCCGAGCCGAAGGCCTTCGGCGTATTCAGCCCGGTGCCCACCGCGGTACCGCCGATCGCCAGCGCGAGCACCGCAGGCTGCGTCTGCGCAATCGCCAGCGCCGCCAGATCCAGCTGCGCCACGTAACCCGAAAACACCTGACCCAGCGTCAGCGGCGTGGCGTCCTGCAAGTGCGTTCGGCCAATCTTGACGATATCGGAAAACTCGACCACCCGGCTCGCGAGCGACACACGCAGCTGCGTCAGCGCGGGCAGCAGCGCCTCGGCCACTGCCACCGACACCGCCACATGCATGGCGGTCGGAAACACATCGTTTGATGATTGCCCCAGATTCACATGGTCGTTCGGATGCACCCGGCGCTCCGCCCCACGCGCTCCACCAAGCAACTCGGAGGCCCGGTTGGCCAGCACCTCGTTCATGTTCATATGGGTCTGGGTGCCCGAGCCGGTCTGCCACACCGGCAGCGGAAAATGCGCGTCATGCTGGCCGTCGATAACCTCATCCGCTGCCGAGACAATCGCCGCCGCCAGTGATACATCAAGCCGACCAAGCTCGGCATTGGCACCGGCTGCTGCCGCCTTGACTTGCGCCAGCGCGCGAATCAACGCCAAGGGCATGCGCCCATGACCAATCTGAAAATGCGCTCGCGCCCGCTCGGTCTGGGCGCCCCACAAGGCCGTATCGGCCACCTCGACCGGGCCAAGGCTGTCGTGTTCGGTGCGTGCCATCACGTACTCCCGTATCTCTTGTAGAAGCTTGGAGGCGCGAAACAAGACTTCGTTCGAGTCGGCACAAAAACAAAGCGGGCCCCGAAGGGCCCGCCGACGATGACACGCTACTGTGGCTTATTCGGCGATTTCGCGCTGGATGCGCCACTGGCCATCGACCCGCGCCCATTCCAGGCGCTTGACGACCACGTCCTGATAGTCGTTGGCGCGATAAGTTTGACGGAAGACCGTCGCAGCCACATCCGGGCCCAGCTTCTCGACCCGCAGTTCAGCCACGCCCACCGAGATGTTGCCTTGTTTGGCCAAACGCACCCGGCGCTGCTTCTCCCAGGCGGCCATCGACTGACCTTCAGCAGGCACAAAGTCTTTGCCATAGAAGGCGCGATACGCATCGTAGTCTTTGGCAGCCCACGCGGCGGCCCACTTGGCGGTCGCATCGGCCAGATCGCTGGCCACGCTCTCGGCCTTCGGCTCAGGCGCAGGCGCAGCAACGGCGGCCGGCTTGGCTTGACCCAGCAGTTTCAGCACGGCGCTGGGCTCGGGCGCTTCGGCCGGGCAGGCAGCGGACGGTGCGACAGCTTCGCGTTCCTTGGCCAGATCGCTCAGTGCAGGCAGGTCTTCACGCGCCACCTGCAGACTGGGCAGGAGCTTGCCCATGCCGCCCAGCGTGCGGGCCTCGGCCACTTTGTGATCGTAGTCGCCATTCACATAGGCGCGGCGCGCCTGGAAGTATTCATTTTCGGTATCGAGCAGATCGAGCAGCGTCCGCTGGCCAATATCGAACTGCTTGCGATAGGCCTCGCGCGCCTTGGAGATCGACAGCTGATGCTGGTTGAGATACTTGAGCTGCTCGGCGAGGCGCTGCACATCGTTATAGGCAATCGACAAGGTCTGGCGAATGTCACGGCAGGACTTGTCGCGCAGATCCTTGGCCTGATTCAGACGCTGCGCGAACTGGCGCACGGTGGCGCGATCGGAGCCGCCCTTGAACAAATTGAAGTTCATTACCAGCTCGACGACGCTGTCACCATGCCGACCATCCACGCCATCGGTGTTGTAGTCCACGCTCTGACGAGCACGCAGATCGACGCGCGGCTGGTAGGCGGCCTCTTTGCCCTTGGCCTCTTCAGTTGCCGCGCGCACGCTTTCGACCGCAGCATGAAACGCCGGATGGCCCTCGTAGGCCAGACGCAGCGCGTCAGCCACCGACGGCGGCAGTTGCTCAGCCAGACGGCCGATCGGCTGAAGCGTATCGCCCGGCAACTCGCCGACAAGGCGCTGGTAGCGGGAGCTCACATCGTGCAGGTTGGAGGCTTCGGTCAGCAGATTGGACTCTGCCAGCGCCAGACGACCACCAGCCTGCTCGAGGTCGACGCGGCGGCCCACGCCGGCGCTGGCGCGCTCTTCAATCTGATCGAACACTTCCTTGTGGCGCAGGAAGTTCTCTTGCGCCAGTTGCACCAGATCGCGATAGCGCAGCACGTCAGCATAGGCGCGGACGGTTTCGCCTGCCACGGACTCGGAGGCATCAAGGATTTCAAAATAGCGGGTGAGCTTGGCGTGCCCCAGCCGGGCGACTTCACTCTGCGTGGCAAAGCCGTCATAGACCATCTGGTTCAGCGAGAGCGTCGCACCGCGCCGGGTGTAATTGCGATCGGCAATCCCTGGGTCGCTCTGGCGCTCGCGGCCAATGCCGGCCGTCAGGTCAACCCGCGGGAAATAACCACCGCGTGCCACATCCTGCTCCTCTTCGGCGGCCAGATAGGCATGCCAGCGCGCCTGAACTTCAGGGTTGCTGACCACCGCACGTTGCACGGCTTCGCGGAGTGATTCGGCGGGCACGGCCTGCAAGGTCAGGGGCAACAAGGCGAGCGCAGCGACGGCAGACAGGTGGGATATTTTTTTCATAGTCTTAAAAATGGCGTCGGCAGTCCGTTAAACAACGGATTGGAGGAAAGCGATAGCGGCCGATGTTAGCCCAACCAATTCATGAGTACCGTAATAAAGTTGTGATTCGGCAGACACTAATCGTTGAAACTTCGCGTTAATTCACCTTTGTTTTCATTTGCTGCGCCCGACTCCCCGTTATGACAAAGCGCTTCTGACGTGACCAACCCGGCCGCAGGCTTCAGCCTTCGCCCGCGGACCCGCAAGCTGGCGCGGGGGCTTTGTCACGCGCTGGCGGGCGTGGCGGTGTGCCTGCTGGCGATCGCAAATCCCGGGCTCGACAAGGTCGAGCAGACCGCGCGCCAGCGCTATGACGACCAGGTTGTCGGCCGCGTTCAACACTGGCGCGCGTCAATGGCGCAGCTGCAGGACAAGCCCGAAGCCGAGCAGTTGCGCGAGACCAACGCCTTCTTCAACCGTCAGGTTCAGTTCCTCGACGACATCGTGGTCTGGCAGCAAAAAGACTACTGGGCGACGCCGCTCGAAACCCTCGCCAAGCGTGCCGGCGACTGCGAAGACTTCGTGATTGCAAAGTATCTGTCACTGCGTCTGCTCGGCGTGCCCGACGAAAAATTGCGTCTGATCTATGTCCGCGCCAAAATCGGCGGCGAACGCAGTTCGCTGACCCAGGCGCACATGGTGCTGGGCTACTTCGACACGCCGACCAGCGAACCGCTGGTGCTCGACAACCTGGTCGGCGACATTCAGCCGGCCTCTCGCCGCACCGATCTGTTCCCGGTGTTCAGTTTCAACAGCAGTGGTCTGTGGGTGGCGGGTTCAAGCAGCGCGGCCGCCCGCCCCTCAGAGCGCCTGTCGCGCTGGCGCGATCTGATCGCCCGCTTGCGCGACGAAGGATTCGAACAATGATGTACGCAGCTTTCACAAGGACCCGGTCATGTCTTTGATCAAACAACTCTGGCTCGCCACTGTGGTGGTGATGCTTACCGCGCTCGGCGTCAGCTTTGTCGTCAGCACCTTGTCGGCGCGCGACTACCTCCAGCAGGAGTTGCACCGCAAGAACCTCGACAACGCCAACGCGCTGGCGCTGGCCATGACCCAGCTGCCCAAAGATCCGACCACGCTGGAGTTGCTGCTGGCGGCGCAGTTCGACAACAGCCACTACGAATTCATCCGACTGGTCGAGCCCGCCAATCAGACCGTGATCATGGAGCGCAGCATCGACACCGCGGCCATCGCCAGCGCCGCGCCCGGCTCAGCCGACGCACAAGCGCCCGCATGGTTCCGGGCATTGGTGCCGATTCGCTCGGAACCGGCCAAGGGCCTGATCAGCGATGGCTGGACACCGTTTGCCACCTTGATACTCAAGAGCGATCCGGCCTTTGCCTACAGCAGCCTGTGGCAGGGCACGCTGCAACTGCTGACCTGGTTCGTCGCGGGCGCGCTGCTGATCTGCGCGCTGGGCAGTGTGTTGCTGCGCACACTGCTCCGCCCGCTCGATCGCGTGGTTGATCAGGCACGCGCCATCGGCGAGCGCCGCTTCATCAGCACCGACACGCCCGACACACCGGAGTTTGCCACTGTGGTCACCGCCATGAACACCCTCAGCAACCGCGTGCGCACCATGCTCGAAGAGGAATCCGCCCGACTCGAAGGGCTGCGCCAAGCGGTTCAGCACGATGCGGTGAGCGGCTTGCTCAACCGCGAGCACTTCCTGGCCCAGGTGGCCCACACCCTTGAGAGCGACACCGCACCCCGCCACGGCGCATTGGTGATCGTGCGCCTGACGCACCTCATCCAGCTCAATGAATCACTCGGCCGGGCGACCACCGACGCGCTGCTGCGCAAGCTTGCCGACAGCCTCAAAGCGATGCTCCCCGACGACGGTGCCTGGCTCATCGGACGCCTCAACGGGACTGACTTCGCCATCCTCGCACCGGCGCTCGACACGCCAGACGTGCTCGCCAGCACACTCACCGAGCAGCTCGAACTGGCCGTCAGCAACAGCCTGCCGGACGCTTACCGGGCCCTGCCTGTCGGCATCGCGTGCTATCAACGCGGCGACGCGCTGCCGCAACTGCTCGCTCACGCCGACGTCGCGCTCGATCGCTCCGAACTGCTGCCCGACACGCAGCCGCAGATCGAGCACGTCAATCCGGCGACCCGCCCGGCCACGGATCTGGCCGGCTGGCGTGCGCTGATCGCGCAAGCGCTGGACACCGGTCGCTTCCACTTGGCGCAGTTCCCGGTCATGAACCGCCACCGCGAGCTCCTTCACATCGAGACCCCGGTGCGCATGCAGCACCCGACCGATGACCTGGAGCTCACCGCGGGCGACGTCCTGCCCTGGGCCACGCGTTGCGGCCTGCTCTCGCGCATCGACGAAACCGTAGCTGAACAGGCGCTGGCTCTGATCGTCAAACAAGGCACCGGGGTGTGCATCAACCTGTCGGCCGAATCCATGTGCCACGCGCCGACCATCAGCCGGATCGCCGAGTTGCTGAGCGCCCAACCTGCGGCAGCGCAGCAACTGTGGATTGACCTGCCCGAAGGCGCGGCCTTCCGGCACAGCATCGAGTTCCGCGCGCTGTGCCGGCGGCTCAAGCCGCTGGGCTGTCACATCGGCCTGGAGCATGTGAGCCAGCAGGTGTGCCGCATCGGCGAGCTGCACGACGTCGGGCTCGACTACCTCAAGATCAGCGCGGCCGTCATCCGCGGCATCGATCAGAACCCCGGAAACCAGACCTTCCTGCGCGGCCTGGCGACCATCGCCCACACCATGGGCATGCAGGTCATCGCCGAAGGGGTCACCACGCACACCGAGGCGGAGCAGCTGGACGCGCTCGGTTTCGACGGGCTCACCGGGCCGGGCATCCGCAACTGAGTACAACCCCCGAAAAGAAACACCCCCGCCGCGGCGGGGGTGTTTCTTTATATAGGCTCGGTCTGTACTTCAGACGAAATCATCGCCCCCCAGCAAATCCAGACCACCGCGCGACTGACGCATCGAGCGGCGCTCCATGAGCTTGGACTGCGCCGCTTGCGGCAGGTCGGTAAAGCGAATCACGTCGCGACTGATCAGCAGATCAATCACGTCTTCGAGCACCCGCACCAGGCGCATGTCCGAATCGGCCAACGGATCTTCGCCCATCAGGGCGCGGGCAAAGCCGGCCACGGCCGGATCGCTCGCATCGGCCAACTCGGGATGCGCTGCATCCTGCGTCAGACTCGCCGAAACGATGTGCCCTTCTGCATCACGTTTGACAAAAACCATGGGTGGCTCCTTGGTGGCGGCAGCCCGGCACCCGCCGGGCTGCACCCTATCAGTCGGTAATCAGCTTGCCCTTCGACAGCAGATCCTGAATGACTTGCTGGTCGGAGCTCAGACCGCCGCTGAACAGGTTGACCCCGTCGAGCGTGATGGTGGCATCTTCCTTGCCGGCGCTGTAGCCACCGGTAAAGCCGCCGTTGCTGCTCACATGCACGATGGTATTTCCACCGCTTTGCGAGAAGTGCAGGTAGTTGAGCAGCGAGCCTGCGTCGTTGCCAAGGTGTTGCTCGCCCTGCAGCAGGTCACGCAGATCCAGCGCGTCGCCCCCAGAGGCCACCGATGCGGTATCGAAGTCGGTCACACGATCGACTGACGGTGTCCCCGACACGCCGCGAGCCGCCAGCGTCCATTCGAACACATCGGCGCCGAGGCCGCCGGTCAGCACGTCGTTGCCCTCGCCGCCCGACAACACATCGTTGCCGGCGCCACCGACCAGCGTGTCGCTGCCCGTACCACCGCGCAACACGTCATTGCCATCGCCGCCGTTGAGCGTGTCATTGCCAGCGCCCCCTTCGAGAATGTCATGGCCCGCGCCACCGTTGACAACGTCGTTGCCGGCGCCAGCGACGATACGATCGTTGCCCGTCGTGCCCGTCAGGGTGTCATTCGTGTCATCGCCAAAGATGCTGTTGGAAATGATGCGGGTCGTCAGCACGGCACTGCTGGTATCGCCATCCGAATCAGTCAGCGTGTAGCCGATTTCAACCGGCGCGACTGCCGCGGCAACGCTGGGCTGCACTGACTCGAAGCTGACGCTGGTGATCCGGGCCTCGGCTGCACTGTTAGCCTCGATCTCGATCCACCCGATATTGCTGTACTCGGACGGCAGCGTCACGACGCCTTCGTTGGTGCTGTAGAAGCGGCCCAGCAAGTTGCCGGCCACATCGAACACACTGTAGGTCAGCGCGCGCACCGTGCCGCTCGTCGAGCCCAGGTTACTGGCACTGGTTGCCACCACAAAGCTCACATCCTGAACACCTTGCGTATGGATGCCCTGATTGAAGCGCACCACCAAGGTCTCAAGGTTGTCGAGACGGCTACTGGAACCGCCGCCACTGACACCAACACCGTCGTTGGAAGTCCCGCTCGCGTTGTTGTAGCTCAGCGTTTGTGCAGCGCCCGTGCGGCTCACTCCCGACAACAACACACCGTTGGCCGTGGCATTGCTCGACGTGTTGAACCAGGTCGTCACCGGTGCGCTGGTCGGCGTCACGGGCACATCAACCGTCGGCGGCGTGTAATCGTAGAAGCCGGTCTTGCTGAACACCAGAGACGAACCGCCACTGGTCGCGGTCCAGCTCAGCTGACCGTTGTTGACCGTCCAGGTGAAGCCTGCCCCGCTGCCGGAGGCGTTGGTGGTCAGGTCGTAGGTCACGCCCTTGAAGGTTACGGAGGTAACTTCCGCACCATCGACGGCCTTGTCCACCCCGCCGCCCCCGGCCGAGAAGCTGGCCACTTGCTGCCCTTGCGGCAAACCACCGTCAGTGCCAAGCCCGGAGATCACGTTGCCTTCGAAATGCGTCTGGTTGGCCAGCAGCGTGTCGGAGTCCGGCCGCGCAATCGGCTGACCGTCGACGACTTCAACGCGCAACAACGTCGATGGCGAAACATCGCCGTCGTTGTCGCGCGCCACGAAGCGCAGCTCAAAGCTGTCGCCTTCTGTTGCCGAGCCATTGGTAAAGAAAGTGTAGTCGCCCGTCTTGAAGTTGAAGGTCAGCGTCCCCAAGTCAAAACCCTGGCCGGTCGACAAGGTCACCAGGTCGCCCGCCACCGGGTAACCCGTCAAGAAGCTGCTGTTCTGCGAGACCTGGTTCGACACCGCGTTGTAGGTAAAGGTGACCAGCTGGTCCGGCGTGCCGTCATTGTTGCTGTCGAGCATGATCTCGATGGTCTGCACGTAGCCGCCGTCGGCACCCAGCACGTTGCCCACGTTGGCGTTACTCACCACGTTGCCGCCGTAAGCGGTCGGCACGGTGGACAACAGCGCGGAGTCCAGATCGTTGAGGTCGGGCACGATGATCGCGGGGTCGACCACGCCGTCGCCATCGGCGTCGACGTTGTGGATCGAGTTCAGCGGGCCGGTGTTGGCGATGCCGGTACCGATACCGACCGCATAGGCATCCACCGAGTTGTTGGCAATCCAGGTGGTATAGCCCGACGCACCGGCCGGATCGGTGAGGTTGCCCACGGAGGGCTCGCCATCCGAGATGAAGTACAGCGTGTTCTTCAGGCTCGGGTCGATGGTGCCAAAGGCGGTTTGCACGGCACCCAGCGCGCTTTCGTAGTTGGTACCGCCGGAGCCATCCAGGCCATCAATTGCCGCCAGCGTCGCGTTCTTGTCAGTCAGCGGCGCACCCGGGTTGACGATGGTCGCCGAGCTATCAAAGGTAATCAGCGTTACCGAGACGCTCTGCGCCTGGTTGTAGTACTCCGCCACCAGTTCCTTCATGGCGTCCTTGGCCATCTGCAGACGGGTGGTGATGGTGATGGTTCCGTCAGGATTGATCTGGCGAACTTCACCGGCAGCCGACGCAATGTCCATCGAACCGGACACGTCGAGCACCAGCACCAGGTTGTAGCTGGGCACCTGGTCTTCGGACACCTGTACCGTACGGTCGAAGGACAGCGGCGCATCGTCAATCACGTTGATGCGCAGCGCGGCCGAGGTGGCGTTGGAGGTGTAGTTGAACACCTCGGTCACGCTCAGGTCATTGGCCGGCGCACTGTTGTCGGCGCGGTCGAGCAAGGTGTAGGTGTAGTCACCCGCATTTGCTCCCGCCGTATCGACGATCAGATTGCCGATCGCCGTATCGATGGAAATATAGCCAGCGCGCGAGTCCATATCGCCCGCACCGCCATCCGTCACACCACCAATACTGAACAGCGTCGTGCCGCCGCCGTCGTTGGCAAACAGGTTGCCCGACACGATGGTGGCACCGCCGCCCGAGCCCGCCGCCAAACCACTTTCATACACGGTCGCCAGATCATCGCGTCCGCTCACCACGGTCAGATTCACCGTGGCCGTGCTGGTCTGACCGTCGTCGTCAGTGAGTGTGTAGGTGAAGATGGCCGGGCCGGCAGTCGGCGACACATAAGTCCAGGTGCCGTTGCCGTTGTCGGTCAGCGTACCGCTGCTCACCGGGCTCACACTGGTGATGGTGGCGTGGTCGCGCAAGACGTCGTTGGCCAGCAACTGGCCCGTGGTGATGATGATCGGCGTATTCGCGGTAGTCATGAACGCATCGTTGGCCGCCAGCGGCGCGCCGTCGTCCACCGGCGTCACGTTGACCGTCACGGTGTTCGGCGCCGGATCAAACAAGCCGGAGCTATCACGCACACTGAAGTCGAAATTGGCGTAGTTGTTGCCGTTAGCCTGCGGTGCCGGCGTAAAGACCAACTGGCCCGCGCTGATGCTCGCGCCGCTCAGCACCTGGCCAACGGTTACTGCCACCCCATTGAGTGTCAGCGAACCATCCGCCGGCAGAGAATCAATCCGCACCGAAGTCGGGTTGCTCGGGTTGCCATCCTCCGCGTCATTCATCTGGAAGTTGGCCAGCGAAAACACGTAAGCCACATCCTCGGCCGTCGTCACCGTCTCGTCACGACCGAGCGGCACGTCGTTGACGCCAGTGACCGTGATGGTCAGCGTCGTCTGCGCAAAGCCGCCATTGCCGTCACTGATGCGATAGGTAAAGACATCGTTGGCCGTCTGTCCAGCCGACAACGCCTGCGCACCGGCGCCCGGCACATAGGTATAGCTGCCGTCGCCGTTGATGGTGACCGCACCATAAGTGCCTGCGACCGAGGTTCCAACACTGCCCGACGGCGGCGTGCCCGGCGTACCCGCCGCCACACCAACCACCGTCAGCACATCACCATCGATGTCGCGGTCTTGCGTCGGCGTCCCCGGCGTGACATCGCCCGACACGCTCACCGCATCTTCGCTCACCGTGTTGGTGTCGGCGACTGCGATCGGCACGTCGTTGACCGAAACCACATTGACCGTCACGGTCGCCGTGTCAAAACCTCCGTTGCCGTCGGTGATGGTGTAGGTAAAGGTGTCGGAGCCGAAGAAATTGGGGTTCGGCGTGTAAAGCGGATTGCCCGTGGCACCATCGATCACCACCGTCCCGTTTGTTCCTTGGGTCACCGCAGTGACCGTCAGCGGATCGCCATTGGGGTCGGTATCGTTACCACGGACCGCGATCACGACCGGCACATCTTCATTGGTACTGATCACGTCATTGACTGCATCCGGATCGTTATCGAGGATCTGGGTCGTCTTGCTGCCCGTGCCGATCACCAGGTTCTCGAAACCACCACCCGGCACGCCAGGCAGCGCGATTGAAACACTGTAGCTTTCGCCCGGCTCCTGAATCGCGTCGTCAAAGGTGCTCACATCGAAGGTCGCTGTGGTCACCCCTGCGACGATCGTCACCGTCGCCGGCACGCTGGTGATGTCGCCCGACACCGTATCGACGTGGGTGAGCGTCACGTTCAAGGTCACCGCCGTCGTCGGCGCCTTGTCCAAAGTCACCGTGTAGGTCGCGCTCGCCCCTTCAGCGACAACGTCCGGACCGCTGAGGTTGATGGTCGCGGTGTCTTCAGCTCCCGGAGGATCGTCGGAGCCGGTTTGGTCGAGGATGGTGGTGGTGACACTTGAGGTGCCGACGACGAGGTTTTCGTAGCCGCCGCCGGTGGTGCTGGCGATGCTGGCGGTGAAGGTCTCGCCGCTGTCGGCGTAGGCGTCGTCGAGCGTCGTGACGGTGAAGCTCGCGCTGGTGGCGCCGGCGGCGATGGTCACGGCGGTGGTCACCGGGACCAGGTCGCCGTTGTCGGTGGTGACGTGGCCGGTGACGACGTTGACCGTCAGGGCCGAGGCCGGGGTCTTGTCGACCGAGACGGTGTAGGTAGCCACTTCGCCTTCGACGACGCTGGCGGCGCCGGCGATGCTGATCGTGGCGGTGTCCTCGGCTCCCGGAGGATTGTCCGAGCCGGTCTGGTCAAGGATGGTCGTAGTCACGCTGCTGGTGCCAACAACCAGGTTCTCGTAGCCACCACCCGAGGTGCTGGCGATGCTGGCGGTGAAGGTCTCGCCGCTGTCGGCGTAGGCGTCGTCGAGCGTCGTGACGGTGAAGCTCGCGCTGGTGGCGCCGGCGGCGATGGTCACCGCCTGGGTCACCGGGACGAGGTCGCCGTTGTCGGTGGTGACATGACCCGTCACCACATTCACGGTCAGCGCCGAGGCCGGGGCCTTGTCGACCGACACGGTGTAAATCGTTTGTTCGCCTTCGACCACGCTGGCGGCGCCAGCGATGCTGATGGTCGCGGTGTCCTCGGCTCCCGGAGGATTGTCGCTACCGGTCTGGTCGAGGATGGTGGTGGTCACGCCGCTGGTGCCAACCACGAGGTTCTCGTAGCCGCCGCCGGTGGTGCTGGCGATGCTGGCGGTGAAGGTCTCGCCGCTGTCAGCGTAGGCGTCGTCCAGCGTCGTGAGGGTGAAGCTCGCGCTGGTGGCGCCGGCGGCGATGGTCACGGCGGTGGTCACCGGGACCAGGTCGCCGTTGTCGGTGGTGACATGACCCGTCACCACATTCACGGTCAACGCCGAGGCCGGGGCCTTGTCGACCGACACGGTGTAGGTAGCAACTTCGCCTTCGACGACGCTGGCGGCACCGGCGATGCTGATCGTGGCGGTGTCTTCGGCTCCCGGCGGGTTGTCGCTGCCGACCTGGTCGAGGATGGTCGTGGTCACGCTGCTGGTGCCAACCACGAGGTTCTCGTAGCCACCACCCGAGGTGCTGGCGATGCTGGCGGTGAAGGTCTCGCCGCTGTCGGCGTAGGCGTCGTCGAGCGTCGATACGGTGAAGGTTGCGCTGGTGGCGCCGGC
>NZ_VMNK01000016.1 GCF_007625155.1 Denitromonas halophila
CCCGTGCGTCGCCCTAGCTTCTCCGATCAGCGCCTGAAGTTCCGTTATTACACACAGCAAATCGCGCCGCGTTGGTTTCTTAGTGATGTGCACTTCTAACTCCACATTGCAGCGCGACGGCTTCGCCGCGCCTGAATTCAGGCGTTGGTGAACAATGCAAAAGCTACTCGGCGCACTTCTGGTTGCCCCACTTATTGGTCTGTGTGGTTGCGTCCCTTCGCCTTTTTACGAATCTCCTCGCGTCAATGGTCGAGTGGTAGCCGCAGACACCAATATACCTATAGAGGGGGCCCGTGCGTTTCTAGAAGAGTATCCGGAGCATCAAGCAACTACGGATGATCGAGGAATGTTCTATCTTGATTCGTTGTCCAAATACCATTGGTGTTTTCTGTTGCCAGATGCCTGTTTGCCGTTTTGGCAAAAAGGCACTCTGTCTGTTGATTTTCCGGGATTTCGTGCGGCAAGAATTGAATTTGGTACGTCAATAGAAAATAGATCCGATAGTGTTGAATTGACCATACTGCTTGATAAAGAGTAGATCCCCAACAATACGTTCGTGCGCGACCGTCAAAAATGCTGCGCATTTTTCCCGGCCCCACAACTCATTCGTTAGACCGCACGTTCATTGTTTCTTTGGAGGCAGCATGCGTAGTTTCATCGTTAAAACACTTGGCATCTCTGTGTGCGCAGCACTGATTGGATGTGCATCGCCGACCGGCGGTGGCGTGACTTCGGCCAGCCAGGTTCCTTTTACTGCAGCAAAAACCAAAGATGGTCGCGAGTACTTCATTGTTCAGTGCACAAACGCACTGCAATGCGCAATAGCTGCTGATGCATTCTGTCCGCCTAAAACCCCTCTCAAGTGGCTTGATCCATTTGAGAATGAGAGCTCAACCCCAGCGTTCTATCGCGATCAGAGCCCACAAGGCGGCCATGCCCGAATCGTTTGCAAGCTCCAATCATAGCGATGGTGCGGTCTAACTCTTTCGTCGAGAGGGACCGCCCAACAGCTACGCTGTTGGGTTCCCTCCGCGCTTCGCGCTCCGGCTGCCCCTCACTTCCACGTTAGGCATATCGAAATGGACGCCCGTGCGCTTGTTGTTCACCTTGAGTCGCCGCTCTCGGCTTTCGCACCAAGCGAGGCAAGCGCCCGCGACGTTGTTCTTGCCGGACTCAATTGGCCTACTGAGTACTGGGCTGCTTTAGCGGTCGGATGGCTGGAGCAAGGAGCGCCAGTTGACTCTGAAATTGCCTCTGCACTTCAAGCTCTTGCTGAAAAGAAGCACTACTCGCAGGGTGTTCGTCATCGGGCATTTGCAATTGCTCGCCGTTTCGAAAAGGGGGCGCCGTAAATGCCTAACATTGCGGTCAAGGCCGCTCCCTCCGGTCGCTGGACGCTGCGCGATAAAGCGCCGCGCAGCGCCCCTTACCTAAAACGTTAGAGCTATAAAAACCAATGAGCATTAAACAATTACAAGAAGTCTTAATACCACCTGATGAAGCGATCGAGTCAGGTAAGGGGCAAGAATGGGGAAAAATTACCTCTAAATTTGGGGCTCCCTTACCAACTGACTATATGCAATTTGTTGAGCTGTATGGTTCTGGTGAAATTGGCGGTTGGCTTACTGTTTTTAATCCATTCAGTAAAAATCCTAATATTTCACTACTTGAGCAATTCTTTTGTGTCTTATCAAGCATTAGTGAAATAAAAAAGGAATTTCCTGAATCATGCCCATATCCACTTTTATTTGAGCCTGGTGGGTTACTTCCTTGGGGCATAAGCATTGATGGAGACATTTATTGCTGGTCAACAAGTGGAAGCAGTGGCAAATGGAAAATAGTTATTATTGGCAGGCACTCCGAACCTGAAGAGTTCCAATATTCATTTTCTGAGTTTTTGTCAGAGGCTATTAAAGGAAATGTCGAGTCATACACTATTCCACAGGAATGGAAAAATAGTCAGGTTAACTTTGTTTCATATCAGCTCTAACAATTTGTTCAAGTCGTTCGCTTCGCTCACTGGGACGCTCCGCCGCGATGCGGCTCCGCGCCCCTTAACAATGCGTTGGGCGTCAAAATGATCCGATACTTCCTTGCGCTCCTATCGTGTTGCTTCAGCCTCATCGCATATGGGGAAAATTACCAAACAATTTTGGTCGACGAAGCCCATATTGGTTTCTCTCGCCCGGATAACTCCGATCCACCGCCGTATGTAATTTCACCTGGTCCGGCCGTCATTGTCCTCGCGTCCAATTATGCAATTGAAGTGCCAAAGGAGTTTGGTGTAACGGCTCCAAACTCAATTCACCTTGTAATGGGAAATAATCAAAAATACAAAGTTGCGTGGCGTGGAAATGGTAATCGCCATGAATTGTCGAAAAGCACGCTAAGGCCGCTCCCAGGTTCTATTCCATTTCGAGGGTTTCGCTCTGGTGACACCGCGATCATTGCTATCGGCTTTGACCATACTGGCATTACGCCAGGTAAAGACAATGTCCTTTCCGCAATGTGGCTTGGCATGATCAAAGTCCAATGAGTCCGACGCCCAACATTACGCTCCAGCCGACCGTCAAAAAGCTGCGCTTTTTGCCGTCGGCTGAGCTAGCACGTTAGACACCTCTATTTCTACCCGGAGAGCCGCTATGGGTCTATTCAACTTCGGCAAAAAGAAGTCTCAAGAAAATGCCGCCACCACGAAAAAATCTGGCATATACGGCGAGGACTCGTGGTCAATTGGAGAAGCAAAAGTCGATGGCTTGCCAATCATCATTCGTACCAGAACCTCGCTGCCATCTGTTCCAGACAGGCAAATCTACGAAAATCTCATTCTGATTTCGTGGACTTATCAAAGCGATCAGTCCGGCATGCCTCCGAAAGACGTAAATTTACAAACCCAACACTTCGAGGACGCACTGGAGGTTGCCCTAGAGGCAAAGGGCATTGGCATTCAGGCGGCATGTATCACCGGCAAAGGTTCGAAAGAATGGCGTTACTACACTTACGACAAAGACGAATTCATGTCGAAGCTTAATACAGGGTTGGCTGGCCACCCTGTATATCCCTTGGACATCAAGTTCTTTGTCGACCCAGACTGGAACGCTTTAGCCGAGTTGGCACCCGGTGTCTAACATTCCGGTCAAGGCCGCTCCCTTCGGTCGCTGGACGCTGCGCGATAAAGCTCCGCGCAGCGCCCCTTACCTTCAACGTTATGGGCTGCGGGGTCAGGTCTTGAAATACGACATCCCGATCTGCGCAGTAGATCAGTTTGACCAGTGGTTCGAGTACGGAAATGTTGGATTTCAAGACTGACCCCAATGCCGAATGCTTTCCGTCCGACCGGCGCCTCCGTTTCGGCGATACTGACCAACCCCCTCGCCGCTATACAACCCGATTGGCGGCGTTCGACATCACAGGAGAGAAGCTTGGCGAATCTCAAGGTCTCTGAAATCAAGGCTTTCGTTCCGTCGAAGGATTTCGAGGTTTCCAAGCAGTTCTACAAGGATCTCGGTTTCACCATGGCGTCGGACGGCGACGGCATTGCCTACTTTCACTTTGGGCATGTCAGCTTCTTGCTCCAGGACTTCTGCGCAGAGGCGCTTGCGGAGAATTTCATGATGCATATCCTCGTCGAGGATGTGGACGCGTGGTGGAATCATGTCCACGAGAGTGGCGTGCTTTCAAAGTACGGGGTCAGCGTCACCGACCTGGCTGAGCAGCCCTGGAAAATGCGGGATTTTTGCCTGTTTGACCCATCGGGCGTTCTTTGGCGAATTGGCCAGAATACAGACTAGTCGCGGAGCGACGCTGGCGCAGGGCGCGTCAGCAAAGCGCTTCCGCCAAGCGGCGGCACTTCTATCACCTCAAGCTGCGGAATGCGCTTCGCGCTTCTGCCCTGCACAGTCCCCTACCGACTCTGGGTCGGCAGGGGGTTTTTCTTTCGGGCGCCGGGCGATGAACGCTCGATGAACGCGGACTTCAGACGCTGTTCAAGTCCACCCGACGAGAATGCATTCACGGCTGGCGCATCGGCATCACGGATCGCCAGGCAGGCACCACGTCATCACGACAATGCGCGCATCGCGCCAAAGGAGCTCATCATGAAATTCCGCCAGACTGCATTTTCCCGCGAACTTCTCGCCGTCGTCACCGGCACCATGCTGGCCGTGGCCACGGTCGCCTTCTTTACCCTGCCCTACAGCATCGCACCGAGCATCGTGCTGCAACACCTGACCTGACCGCAGGTGTGCCGCTGCAGCCGTGTCCGCTGGCCATTGCGGCGCGCGTCTGGTGGACGGACAGGGACCGCGCGCGGCATTCCCGCGACAAGAGCTCAAACGGTGTCAGCGTTGCTGGCGTCAGTTCAATCTACGCCCAGGGTTCCGGGGTTTCTCATCTAGTCGAGCCGGAACCCGACCTTCAGCTTGACCTGAAAATGCGCAATCTTGCCGTCCACAATGTGGCCACGCGACTCGATGACTTCGAACCAGTCGAGATGATCGACGGTTTCAGCTGCGCGGGCGATGGCATTGCGAATGGCGTCGTCAGTGCTGGTCGCGGACGAGCCGGCCAGCTCGATGATCTTGTAAACATGCGCGCTCATGGCGGTCTCCTGGGTCGTGGGTGTGTCTGAACCCAGTATAGGTAGCCATGCCGGGGGTTGCCGTACGGCGCCGATATTGCACCCGACTGCGGCACTTTGGCGAAAATCGGCTGTCTTTCATTGAGCCACGCGCTAGCATCCGGGCCGGATCGACATCCCAACCGCGCCGCGCACAACAAAAACAGATAACGCGCGCAATGCTGCCCGCGCCCTTCAAGGAAGCACCATGCTGGAAAAACTGGGCCAGGATGCACTCATCATCTGGGCCACCATCGACCCGATCGGCACGATGGCGCTATTTACCGGCCTCACCGCGCACCTGTCGGCCGAGAACCGTCGGCGAACCGCGTACAAGACCGTGCTCTACGCGGGCGCAGTGCTGCTCGGCTCCATTGTCATCGGACAGCTGATTCTCAACGCCATGGGCATCCGTCTCGCGTCCTTCCAGCTCGGCGGCGGCATCATCCTGTTTCTCTTTGGGCTGAAGATGATCTTCGGCGCCGACACGCCCTCGCCGCGGCAAGAGCCCGAGCACGACATCGCCGTATTCCCCCTGGCCATTCCGGCCACCGCCACGCCCGGCGCGATCCTCGCGGTCATTCTTCTGACGGACAACCATGTCCACCCGATCCCGGTGCAGATCGGCACGGCGCTGATCACCATCGCCATCCTCGGAGTCACCTTGCTCTTGCTGCTGATGTCGACCCGGATCATCAAGGTCATTGGCGTGAGTGGCGCCTCGATCCTGACCCGCGTGATGGGCATGATCCTCGCCGCCTTCTCAGTCGAACTCGCCATGAACGCGCTCGGCATCGGCCAATGGATCTCGCCGCCTCAGTAAGCGCATTGCCCCAACAAACCGCCAGCCACACAAGGAAGAGCCCATGCCAAGCGCGTCAACATTCTGGGACCGGATTGCCGAACGCTACGCCAGACAGCCGATCGTTGACGAAGCGGCGTATCAAAAAAAACTGCAGCTCACCCGCGAGCATTTCACGCCCGACATGCACGTGCTCGAATTCGGCTGCGGCACCGGATCGACCGCGCTGGCCCATGCGCCGTATGTCGCGCATATCCACGCCATCGACATCTCACCAAAGATGCTCGACATCGCCCGGCAAAAAGCGGCCGCGGCTCACATCGACAATGTCACCTTCGAACTCGCAAACATCGACACGCTGGACGAGACCGGTCCGCGCTTCGACGCTGTCATGGGACACAGCATTCTGCATTTGCTCGACAACAAGGATGCGGCCATCGCCAAGGTCTACCGCCTACTCACACCGGGCGGCGTGTTTGTCAGCAGCACCATGTGCCTGGGCGACTCGCTCAAAATGCGGGTCATCAAAGCCTTCGTGTCTGTCGGCGCCGTCTTTGGCCTCCTGCCCCGGCTGCGCGCATTCACCCAAAAGGCGCTACTCGACAGCTTTCGCAAGGCCGGATTTGAAATCGCACATCACTGGCAGCCCAAGGCCAACCGCGGCGTATTCATCATCGCCAGAAAGCCCGCCGAAACCGTACCCCCCTGACGCCTGACCGGGATACGCAAGCGCCGCAGGGTTCCTGGCCTACAATGACGGCACGCCGTTTCCACCGCCCTCACAGAACTCCCACCGCATGCGTATCACCGCCTTCGACCGCCTTGCCTGCCCCCTGGACGGCGCCCCTTTGCAGCGCGACGGCGCCGCATGGCGCTGCGCCGACGGGCATAGTTTCGACATCGCCAGCCAGGGCTATGTCCATCTGTTGCCGGTGCAGCAAAAACGCTCGCGCGACCCCGGCGACAGCAAAGCCATGGTGGCCGCCCGGCGCCGCTTCCTGAATGCCGGCCACTATCAGCCAATCGCCGAAGCGGTGAGCCGGGCGACACTGCTCGACCTACCCGCCGAAGGCGCAAGCTGCCTGGATGCAGGCTGCGGCGAAGGCTACTACCTGCGCCAGCTTGCCGCCGCGGCGAACGACGAGCACACACTGTCCGTTCTCGGGCTCGACATCTCGAAATGGGCCACCCTCTCGGCCGCCAGGCAGGATGCATGCCCCGCCTGGGTGGTCGGCAGCAACGCGAAACTGCCGGTCTTGTCGGCCACGCTAGACCGGGTGCTGTGCCTGTTCGGCTTTCCGATGTATGCCGAGTTTGCCCGCGTGCTCAAACCAGGCGGCGTGCTGTTGCAAGTCGACGCCGGCCCCGAGCATCTGCGTGAACTGCGCGAAATCATCTACCCGAGCCTGAAGCCTGAGCGTGCCAGCGAGGCGCCAGCGCCGGACGGTTTTACCGCCCTGCCCACTGAGACCGTCCGTTTTCCGCTGAGCATTTCAGGCGCCGATGCAATCGCCGATCTGCTGGTGATGACGCCGCATTTCTACCGTGCAAACGCCGAAGGCCGCGCAAAAGCAGCGGCCCTCACGGCGCTCGATGTCACGGTAGACGTTCGATTGACTCGCTACCTGCGCGACTAGACCGCACGCCCGCCGCACCGCTATTTGAGCGAAAACACCACCCGGCTGCTCGGCCCCGCGTCCTTGTCCTGCGCTTTCCGGGCCGATGGCGTGACCATGAAAACCCGCTCGGCGCTGATCTTGCCTACCCCCACCAGCCAATCACGCACCGCCTGCGCACGCGCCTTGCCGAGGGCGGCCAGGTCGGCCTCACTCACCGGCGCGTTCTTGAGCATCAGCGCACGCATCTGATCGGCCGGAATCGATTTGGTCAGGCCGACGAAGTTGCGCGGCTTGCCTTCGAAGTCAGCCTCATCGTAGGCCTCGGTGAGCAGTTCTTCGCGACGATCGGCAGGGATCTCGATGTCCTCCAACGCAGGCGGCGTCTTGCCGGCATCGAGCAAGGCCTCGCGCTGGCGGTCGCGCATCCGGTTGAGGATCCACTGCTCGCGCAGGCCCGGCTCGTCGCGGGCGGGGTCGACCTGACCGGTCAGCTCAATCTTGAGCGCGGGGCGCTCGGTGAGCGCCTTGGCGAGCGATTCGAGCTTCTTGGTGGTCTCGGCCGACAGGCGATGCGTGCCAGGCGCAAACTCCGCATAGGCCAGATCTTCGCCGCCACCAAACACCGATCCGAGCAAGGCAAAGGGTGAGGTCACCGCCTTGACGATGAGGTTGAAAAATGCCCGCCACACCAACCCGGCCACACTGAACTGCGGATCGTCGAGCGTACCGCTGACCGGAATCGACAGGTCGATCTCGCCCTTGCTGTTTTTCAGCAAGGCCACCGCCAGATGCACCGGCAAGCTGACCGCGTCGGGGCTGTCAACCGCATCGCCAAAGGTCAGCTGATCGAGCAGGATCTTGTTTTCGGCGGTGAGCTTGCGGTCGGTGATTTGATAAGTCAGGTCGGCTGACAGCTTGCCCTTGGCAATGCCGTAACCGACATATTTGCCCGAGTAGGGCGACACCGTGGGCAGTTCGAAACCACGCATGGTGGCAACGATGTCGAGGTAGCGGTCTTCACGCAAGGGGTTGAGCTGGCCGGTGATGGTGACCGGCGCGGCATGGTCGATGGCAGCGGTGAGCGACAGCGTGGCCACGCTGGTCGGGTCGGACGACAGGCCTTCGAGCGTGCCGGCAACCTCGGTCAGATTGGCGTCGTAATTGGGCCGCACGAAACGATCGGCAAAGGCGACATTGCCCTTCTCAAGCACGATCCGGTCGATGCGGATCGGCGGCAGCGCCGGCGATGGTGGCGCGACCGTGGCCGTCGCGACCGGCTCGGCCGCAGCCGCCGACGAGGCCCCGCCATCGAACTCACCCGGCATCACTGACGATGAGGTGACAGCCGTGGGCGCCACGGCCTGGGCGGCAGCCGCCTGTTGGCTGTCTTTTTCGGCCGCCGTCATTTCGCGGAAGTTCAAGCGGCCTTCGGCGCTGAGCACCAGTCGCGAGAAGAAGTCACTCAAGGTGATCTCGGTCGCCGACAGCGACAGCGGATCGGTGCGCACATCGAGCCCGTCGACCGCCAGCCGCTTCCAGGTGAGCACATCGGTGTTGGCACGGGTATCGACCGCGATCAGATCGGTGATGGCGGCATCGCCCCGAAAACGCACCGGTGGCGTGCTCTGCCCCGCGGCGGCCCCCACGCTGAGTTGCCCGCCCAGCGACAGATTGGCCGAACGCAGGCTCGCCTCGATGCCTTCGGTCGCATAGGCCTCGAAGGCGCGCAGCGGCAAGTGCTTGACGTCCAGACGCATGTTCACCGCCAGCGAGGCGAGGTCGACCTTGCCCTTGGCCGCGACATAGCCGCCTTTGTTGACCACCGCGCTGAGCGTGAGCGGCACCGGCTGGCTCAGATCGGTGCCCAGCGCCCCCACCGACAACTCGGTGCGCTCGATGTCGACCACCACCGGCGTCCGCACGGCGCGGTCTTCAAAACGGACATCCCAGCCACTGAGATCGGTTTGCGCGAGACGCACTTTCCAGGCCGGTTCGGCAGGCGTTGTCGCCTCTGGCTCGGCCGACGGCGGCACGATCCGGGCAAGGTCGATGCTGCCATCGCGCGCGCGGCGCAGGCTCACATTGCCGCCCGTGCTGCCGATCCGCGCGACGGTCACATTGCGCGCTGCCGTATCCAGTGCAACGCCCGAGACCTTCAGCGACGCCACCTGGACCGAGGGCTTCTTTTGCGCGTCGAGCTGTAGCGCCAGCTTGGCCAGATCGAGCTGCCCCTTCGCCACGCGAAGCCCGGCCGCGTCGAATTCGTAGGGCAGGCTGACGCCCACCGTGCCACCCGTGAGCTTCGCGCCGACCAGCTGGTTCGCGTAGTACGGCGCGTAGTGCGTCAGTGGCAGACCGCTGAGCGTCAGCGTGCCCGAGGCACGCACTGGCGCAATGGCCAGCTGCCCCTCATGCGTAATCTGCTCGCCGGCCTCACTGCGCGCCGCAACGGTCAGTTGAGCGTTCTGCGTGCCATCGGTGACAAAACCGCTGAGGCCTACGTCGATATCCTTGAGCGTGGTCTCGAAGGGCCCGGCCGGCGCGGCTGCGTCACTGAAATGAAACTGAGCACCGCTCACCTGAAATTGTTCGACCGCCACACGGAACGCCGTCTCCGATGTCTGAGTCTCCGGTGTCCGGGCCTCCGGTGCGGCCGGCATCAGTTGCAGCACGTCAAGCGAACCATCGGCCAACCGACGCAGATGGATGACCGGCTGCTCCACCAGAACACGATCAATTTTCAGTGACCGGCCGAACACGTCGAGCAGACCAATCGCTACGTCGACTTTCGGCAGGGTGATGACCGGGCGGTCATCCCGATGCTGAACCTCCAGCGCCGCGAGCGTTGCCACGCCCGCCAGCGTCAGGCGCGGCCCCTGCCCCTTGGGATCCGAAAACGCCAGTTCGAGCTGCGTACTGAGCGCGCCAGATAGCAACTTGAAAGCCGGCTCGAAAGGCAGATACGCCATGTAGGGCGTGACATCGAGCGCATCGAGCTCGATGTCGAACACCGTCTCGAGATCCTCGCCAAAGGGCCGCGTATGGCCCTCGAGCCGGAAGGCGGTGTCATCGACCCGCGCCGACAGCGCCGGCTGCACATGCCGTTCAACCTCGGCCGGAAAGCCCGAAATGAAGGGCACGCCAACGGTCAGCTCGCGCACCGTGTGCTTGACACCCACGAGGCGGTCTTCGATATCCAGCGCGCCACCGGATATCTCAATATTGTTGATCGAGAACCGGGTCGGTCCCTCGGCCTCATCAGACGGTGACGACGCCGACTGCGCAAAGCGCGCAATCACGTCCGACCAGTTGTGCTGCGTTTCATCCACGCGCACCAGGCGCAGCGACGGCGCATCGATACTCAGCCGCGAAAACACCAGCCCCCAGTACGCCAGCGACCGCCATTGCAGATCGGTGTCGATCCGGCCGATACGCGCGGCGTCGGGCGTGCCATCCGCCTCGGCCACCGCCAGACCCGACAGCGACAGACTCAAGCTGAACGGATTGAAACGCATCTCGTCGAGCGTGACCTGCCGCCCAAGTTGCTCGCTGGCCAGCTTCGGCAACTGCCATTTGACCAGCGCCGGCAGCCCGAAAAAACCCGCCAGCGCATACACCGCCAAGGCGATGACAATACGCAACGCCCAAAGCTGGATGCGGGACTTCCGGTTCGTCGTCGGTGCCTCAGACTCGCTCATGCGCGCCCTCCTCGATCAACAACCAGCTTACCAGCGCTTGCCGCGCCCGCGCACGCGTCGATGATTGCAATACGTGTCAGCTGCGTCAGGCCGGTGGCCGGCAAAGTCGCCTCGAAAACCATCCCACCCGTGTCCTTGCGCCGCAGCGGTTGCTACATTCATCTGCACTACGGCGGGTAGAATGACCCACTTACCAATGGTTTGGGCATTCTCATGAGCGCTGAAGTTGATTACACAAACAACCCGTTGCACGGCGTTGGTTTAAAACAATTGCTGACCGAAATCGTCGACCACTACGGTTTTGAACTTCTCTATGCCTATTTGAATATCAATTGCTTCAACAAGAATCCCGGCATTGATTCCAGTGTGAAATTTCTCAAGAAAACGGACTGGGCGCGCGAGAAAGTCGAGGCCTTCTATTTATATCAATTCAAGAGCCTGCCCCGCGCCTCTGACGCGCAGTTTGAATTACCCCCCAGAGAGCGCGTGATTCCACTGGACCAAACCCCCGGCGAGCCCGCTGAATTGAGCTTTGAAGACGCCGAGCGCCTGGCCGAGAAGCGCGCCAGGAAAGCGGCCTTGCGAAACGATCGCTTCTGATTCAAACCGGATGGACGCTCACGGCGCATGTCGCTTGGGCGAAGGACGAAAGCCCAACACTCGGCGCGCAATGTTTGCTCCGCCGATGTTGGGCTTCGCTGCGCTCAAACCAACCTACATGGTATCGCCGTGCGTTTCCAGGAGGCCGGCTTGGGCCAAATCCCGCCGCCCGTTCGCCTCGGCACTCGATTCACGTGCCGCTCAAACCAGTAACACCTCGCCCGGCGTTACCGACCCAGCACACTCGTCAGCCACTGCTCAACATCGCGGATCTCTTCCATCACGATGCCGTGCTCAACGAAATAGGTTTGCCAGGTGATCGGGTAGCCCGCGGCCGTGAGCTGGGCAAAAGACTGCAAGGCGAAGTCGTGGGGGATCACGCCATCGTCGCGGCCGTGGGCCATGAAGATGGGCACATCACGATTGGCCTCGCTGGCCTCATCCTTCAAGGTCTCGGCCAGCGGCAGATACGTCGACAGCGCGAGCACGCCGGCCAGGCGTTTGGGGTGGCGCAGCGCGGTGTGCAGGGCGATGGCGCCGCCCTGCGAGAAGCCGGCGAGCACGATGCGCTCGTCGGGAATGCCGCGGGCGTTTTCGCGGGCGATGAGGGCCTCGATCTGCACGGCAGATTCGTGCACACCAGCCGCGTCTTCGCGGCGTTTGGAAAAATCCTGCGCAACGATGTCGTACCAGGCGCGCATCACATAGCCGCCGTTGATGGTCACCGGGCGCATGGGCGCATGCGGGAAGACGAAGCGGGTGGGCGGCAACGCGGCTTCGTCGAAGGCGTCGACCACCGGCTCGAAGTCATGCCCGTCGGCGCCCAGGCCGTGCAGCCAGATCACGGCATGGGTGGGTTGGGGGCCGGTTTCGATTTCAACGCAGGGCAGCAATTCGGCAGACATCGGGACTCCGCAATCAGGTCAAAGGCACAGGCGTGTCACATTACACGAGGCCGGCCGATCATGTCGGCGAGGTCCGCGGTCAAGTTTGATCCGGCCATGCCAATGAAAAACGCCCGGCACGGGCCGGGCGTTTTCTTGACATCGATTGCGACTCAGAGGCTGGAGACAAACACCACCAGCACGCCGATCGGTGCAACAAAGCGAACGACCAGATTCCACAGGGCGAAGCCGCCACTGCTCAGGTTCAACTCGTCACGCACGCTGTCGCGGTCCAGGCACCAACCGACGAACAGCACGGCACCGAGGGCGGTCAGCGGCAGCAGGAACTTGCTGGTCAGCTTGTCGAGCAGGTCGAAGATGTTGTTGCCGAAGATCAGCACATCGCTCCACACGTTGAAGGACAGCAGCGCCGCAATACCCAGCGCCCAGATCACGGCACTGGCCAGCAGCGTAGCGCCGACCCGGCCCAGGGGGGTGCGTTCCTGCAGCAGCTCGACGGACGGCTCGAGCAGCGAAATGGCCGAGGTCAGCGCGGCGAAGGTCAGCAACAGGAAGAACATGCCAGCCAGAATCACCCCGCCGGTGATCTTGCCAAACACCAGCGGCAGCGTGACGAAGATCAGGCCCGGGCCGGCGGCCGGGTCGAGACCGTTGGCGAACACGATCGGGAAGATCGCCAGTCCGGCACCGAGCGCGATCACGGTATCCATGATGGCAACGGTACGCGCGGCGCGCAGCAGGTCGACCTTTTCGCCCAGGTAGGAGCCGTAGGCGATCATCACGCCCATACCGAGCGACAGCGTGAAGAAGGCGTGGCCGAGGGCGGCCAGCACGACTTCGCCGGTGAGCTTGGAGAAGTCCGGGGCAAACAGGTACTCCAACGCACGGCCGAAACCATCGGAGGCCGCACCGTAGCCGACCATCAGCGCCAGCAGCACGCCGAGGGCCGGCATCAGGATCTTGGAGGCGCGCTCCAGACCACCCGCCACACCCATGGCGACCACCCCTGCGGTCAGCGCCATGAAGGCGGTGTGCCAGATGGTGAGCGAACCGGGGTCGCCGAGCATGCCGGAGAAGGCGGCGCCGGCGGCATCCTTATCCATGCCGGTGAAGCCACCACTCATGGCGTCAATCAGGTAAGACAGCGCCCAACCACCAATCACGCTGTAGAAGGACAGAATCAGGAAGCCGGCCAGAGTGCCGCTGACACCGACCATGACCCAGCCCTTGCTGCGGCCATTGGCCGCGGCCAGATCGGCCATGGTGTTGATCGGGTTTTTCTGACCACGACGACCAATCATCCACTCGGCCACGATGATCGGCAGACCGATCATGGCGATGCAGATCAGGTAGACCGCCACAAACGCGGCGCCGCCGCTCTGGCCGACCATGTAGGGGAACTTCCAGATATTGCCCAGACCCACCGCGGAACCGACCGCGGCGAGCATGAAACCCATGCGCGACGACCACTGACCGTGGCCTTGTTTGAGTGCTGACATGCGTGCTGTCTCCATCCTTGATTAACAATTCGGCTCTCCGCGCACGCCCTGCTTGGCGCGGAAAAATTCGGCCGGATCACTCTTCTATGTATGTGATGTCGCGATCCGGCGTGTGCTGACTCAGCGCTTGAAGCGACTTTCGGCCAGTGCGTCGGCCACTTCTCCCGTCGGACGCTGTTCGGTGCTGGCACGCTCGAAAATTTCGAGCAGCGTGCCGTAAATGCCTTCGACATGGGCCAGCAGCGCGGCGCGGTCGAAGCCGGTGCGCTCGTAGTACACGTCGATGATGCCGCCGGCGTTGATGACGTAGTCCGGCGCATAAAGAATGCCGCGACGCATCAGCTCGGAGCCATGACGGGCTTCGGCCAGCTGGTTGTTGGAGGCGCCGGCCACGATGCGGGCCTTCAGTTGCGGGATGGTCTGGTCATTGATGACCGCGCCCAGCGCGCAGGGGGCAAACACGTCGACGTCCTGACCGTAGATCGCGTCCGGGGCCACCACGACCGCACCCAGCTCGGCTTCGGCACGGCTCAGGTTGTCCTGGTGGATGTCGGTCACCCACAGCTTGGCGCCGGCCGCGTGCAGCTGCTGGGCCAGATCGAAACCGACGTTGCCCACGCCTTGCACAGCCACGCGAACGCCGTCCAGCGAATCGCGACCGAGCTGAGCCTTGACCGCGGCCTTGATGCCCACGAACGTCCCCAGGGCGGTCGCCGGCGACGGGTCGCCGCTACGCGTGCCGCCGCCATCGGTCGGCTTGTCGACGATGCCGGCCACGTGCGCAGTGCGCTCGGCCAGGTATTTCATGTCGGCCACGCTGGTGCCCGAATCTTCGGCGGCAATGTAGCGGCCGTTGAGGTTGTTCAGCGCGCGGGCAAAGGCGTCGAGCAGCGCCGGGGACTTGTCGGTGCGCGGGTTGCCGATGATCACCGACTTGCCGCCGCCGAGCTTGAGGCCGGCCAGAGCCGACTTGTAGGTCATGCCACGCGACAGGCGCAGTACGTCGTGAATCGCCTCTTCCTCGCTGGCGTAGGGCCACATGCGGCAACCGCCGAGGGCCGGGCCGAGATTGGAATTGTGAACGGCGATGATGGCTTTCAGGCCGCTGGCATCGTCACTAACGAACACGACCTGTTCATGGTCGGCGAAATCGCGCAGGGAAAATACGGACATGCTGTGTCTCCTTCCTTCTTGGTATGGGCACCCCTCACGGATACCCGAATGGATGCAGCACGCCCGCCGCCGTCTCTTGTGGCGACTTGGGCGAGCGTGCTGCGGGTTTTAAACGACTTAGGCGGTAGCCTTGGGTATGTGGCGCAGCACCTGAGCGTCACCCAGCGTGCTCTTGCCTTCGAAGCGCGCGATCAGCGTTTTCTGCTGATTGCGGGCATGCTCGACATAGCGCTCACGCACATGGCCGAAACCACGCATCTGCTCGGGCAGGCTGGCCAGTTCGACCGCCGTTTCGTGGTTGCTCGGCTTGAGGCCGGCCAGCACGGTGGCAATCAGCGCCTCGTACTCGGTGATCAACGCACGGTCCAGCTTGCGATCAGCACTGCGCGCGAAGGGGTCGAGTGCGCCGCCACGCAGATGCTTGAAGCGGGCCATCAAGCGCATGGCCTTGAGCATCCACGGGCCATAGGCACGCTTCTTCAGGTGACCGGTCGCGGCGTCCTTGTCGGCGAGCAGCGGCGGGGCCAGATGGAAGACCAGCTTGTAGTCGCCTTCGAACTGATCTTCGACGCGCTGCAGGAAATCGCTGTCGGTGTACAGACGCGCCACTTCGTACTCATCCTTGTAGGCGAGCAGCTTGTAGTAGCCACGTGCCACGGCTTCGGTCAGCAGGGTGATGCCCGGCGACACGGCCTCTTCGGCCTTGCGCACCTTGTTCACCAGCGCCATGTAGCGTTCGGCGTAGGCGGCGTCCTGATAGGCGGTGAGCTGCTCTTTGCGACGCGCAATCACCTGATCGACCGTGGTCGACAGCGTGTGGTGCGCCGGTACATGCGCCGGCTGGGCGGCTTTGGCCACCACGGCCATATCCACCGCGGCCGCACGGCCCCACTGGAAGGCGGTGATGTTGGCCTTGACCGCGGCCCCGTTGATCTCGATGGCGCGGATGATGGCGTCACGGGTCAGCGGCACCAGGCCTTTCTGCCAGGCGTAGCCGAGCATGAACAGGTTGGTGGCAATCGCATCCCCCATGATCGCCGTGGCCAGGCGCGAGGCATCCAGGAAGTCTACCTTGTCCGCGCCGACGGCCTCGGCGATACGGGCTTCCATCCCGTCTTGCGGGAACTGCGGGTCCGGATTTTTCTGCACATCGCCACTACGTGCCTGAGCGGCAAAGCCGCGCACGAAGTCGCTGGTGTTGCTCTTGTCGCTGTTGATGACCACGCGGGTGTGCTCGCTGCGCATCTTGGCGATGGAGTCGTCAGAGGCGGCCACCACCAGATCGCAACCGATCACGGCATTGGCTTCGCCAGCGGCCACTCGCGCTGCGTAGAGCGACTCGGGCTTGTCGGCGATGCGTACATGCGAGAACACCGCGCCGCCCTTCTGGGCCAGACCGGCCATGTCGAGTACCGACACGCCCTTGCCTTCGAGGTGAGCGGCCATACCGAGCAGCGCACCGATGGTCACCACGCCGGTGCCACCGACGCCGGTAATCAGCATGCCCCACGGCGCCACCGTACCCGGCAGCGTCGGCTCAGGCAGATTGGCGAACAGGGTCTCGGTCGGCGTGGCGGCCTTGCCCTTCTTGAGCGAGCCGCCTTCGATGGTGACAAAGCTCGGGCAGAAGCCCTTGATGCAGGAAAAGTCCTTGTTGCAGGCGGACTGGTCGATGGTGCGCTTGCGACCGAATTCGGTCTCGACCGGCATCACCGACATGCAGTTGGATTTCTCCGAGCAGTCGCCGCAGCCTTCGCAGACCAGGTCGTTGATGACCACACGCTTGGCGGGGTCCGGGAAGGTACCGCGCTTGCGACGACGACGCTTTTCGGCGGCGCAGGTCTGGTCGTAAATGATCGCGCTGGTGCCGGAGACTTCGCGCAACTCGCGCTGCACGGCATCGAGCTCGTCACGATGACGGATCGGGGTATGCGCCGGCAGGCCGACATCGCCGGCGTACTTTTCGGGCTCGTCGGTCACCACCACCAGGTTGTGGATGCCTTCGGCAGCGATCTGGCGGGCGATGATCGGCACGCTCAATTGACCGTCGTGCGGCTGGCCGCCGGTCATGGCAACCGCGTCGTTGTAGAGAATCTTGTAGGTGATGTTCACACCCGCGGCGATCGACTGGCGGATCGCCAGCAGGCCGGAGTGCATATAGGTGCCGTCACCCAGGTTGGCAAACACATGCCTGGTGTCGGTAAACGGTGCCTGACCGACCCAGGGCACACCCTCGCCGCCCATCTGGCAGAAGGTCTGCGTCGACTCGGGCGACAGCCAGGTGGCCATGTAGTGGCAACCAATACCGGCCAGCGCCTTGGAGCCCTCGGGCACCTTGGTGGACGAGTTGTGCGGGCAGCCCGAACAATAGTGCGGAATGCGGGCGATGGCGCGGTTCGGCTTGGCCAGCGCGGCTTCCTTGGCTTCGAGGAAGGCCAGACGCGCGGCGATGCGGTCGGAGGTGTAGTGGCGGGCGATGCGTGCGGCGATGACACGGGCAATCATGGCCGGGGTCAGCTCACCAGCGGCCGGCAGCAGCCATTCGCTGTGCGGCAGCGACCACTCGCCTTTCTCGTCGAACTTGCCGATCACGCGCGGGCGGGCCGACTCGCTCCAGTTGTAGAGCTCTTCCTTGATCTGGTATTCGAGGAACTGGCGCTTCTCTTCGATCACCAGAATCTCTTCCAGCCCCTCGGCAAACTCGCGCACGCCTTCGGCTTCGAGCGGCCAGACCATGCCGACCTTGTACAGGCGCAGGCCGATCTTGGCGGCCACGGCGTCGTCGATGCCCAGGTCTTCCAGCGCCTGGCGCACATCGAGGTAGCTCTTGCCGCTGGTGACAATACCCAGACGCGGCGTCGGGCTGTCGATCACGATCTTGTTCAGTTTGTTGGCGCGGCAGTAGGCCAGCGCGGCGTACAGCTTGTGATGGAGCAGGCGCTTTTCCTGCACCAGCGGAGGATCGGGCCAGCGGATGTTGAGGCCGTCGGCCGGGATCGGAAAATCGGTCGGGATGATGGTCTCGACCGCGAAGGGATCGACGTTCACCGAGGCGGAGGTCTCGACGGTATCTGCCAGGGCCTTGAAGGCCACCCAACAGCCGGAGTAACGCGACATGGCAAAACCGTGAATGCCCATGTCCAGGTATTCCTGGATGTCGGCCGGGGCCAGCACCGGCATCATCAGCGCCTTGAACACATGCTCGGTCTGGTGCGGCAGCGTCGAGGACTTGGCCGCGTGGTCGTCACCGGCAATCGCCAGCACGCCGCCGAACTTCGAGGTGCCCGCCGCGTTGGCATGGCGGAACACATCGCCGGTGCGATCGACGCCCGGGCCCTTGCCGTACCACATGGCAAACACGCCGTCGTACTTGGCGCTCGGGTCGAGGTTGACCTGCTGGGTGCCCCACACCGCGGTGGCGGCGAGGTCTTCGTTGATACCGGCCTGGAACTTGATGTGGTTCGGTTCGAGGAATTTCTTCGCCCGCCAGAACTCGTGGTCCACGTTACCCAGCGGCGATCCGCGGTAACCGCTGACAAAACCGGCGGTGTTCAGCCCGGCGCGCTCATCACGCGCGCGTTGCAACATCGGCAGGCGCACCAGCGCCTGGGTGCCATTCAAATAGACGCGCCCGCTGGGCAGCGTATATTTGTCGTTCAGGGTCACTGCTCGCAGTGCGCTCGCTTCTGCATCCTTGTGGGGTGCGTTCATAGACCGTCTCCTCCATTGTGTGGTTTGGCCTTGTTTCGCCGAATGATAGGAAACGTTTGCGCTATCGTAAAATCACAAGAATTCTATTTAGGTATCAATAAAAGTAATGGCAAGTGAAATCACGCTCCGCCAGCTGCGCTACTTCACCGCCGCCGCCGAAACCGGGCAGTTCTCGATGGCCGCGGCCAAGATGTTTGTGTCGCAGTCGGCCATCACCAATGCCATCTTGCTGCTCGAAGAGCGCCTCGGCGTCAAACTGTTCGACCGCCTGCCCCACGGCGTCGTCCTCACCGCCGAAGGTCATCGCTTTTATCAGCACGCCGGCAACATCCTCGACTCGGTGCAAGACGCCCTGCGCGAACCGCGCTTCTGCGCCGACAGCCTCAGCGGCAGCATCCGCATCGCCGCCACCTACACCGTGCTGGGTTACTTTCTGCCGCCCTTGTTTTCGCGCTTTCGCGCCACCTACCCGGAAGTGGATCTGGACCTGCACGACATGGGCCGGCTGGAAGTGGAAGCCGCCGTGGAGTCCGGCAAGCTCGAACTGGGCGTGGTCGTACTCTCCAACGTAGAGCACCCCGAGCGCTTCGGCCACCATGTATTGATGCGCTCACGCCGCCAGCTATGGGCAGCGGCCGGCCATCCGGTGCTGCAAACGCCTTACCCCTCGCTGGCCGACATCGCCACCCAGCCCTACATCCTGCTCACCGTCGACGGCGGCGAAGACGCCAACCGCCGGTTCTGGATCGACAACGGCCTGGAGCCCCGCGTGGCCTTTCGCACCAGTGTCATGGAAGCCGTCCGCGGCATGGTGGCGCACGGCTTTGGCGTCACCATCCTCAGCGATATGGTCTATCGCCCCTGGTCGCTCGAAGGCAAGAAGATCGAAGCCCGGCCCATCCTCGACGCCGTCCCGCACATGGAAGTCGGCCTGATCTGGCCCAAAGACGCCAAACTCTCCGAGCCCGCCGAAGCCCTGCGCCAGTTTTTGATTCAGGCCTGCGGCAGCTGACCGGCGAGACGCGCCCCGTAGGGCGGATAAGCGCAGCGCATCCGCCGAACAAGGCCCCGACGTGGCACCGATGGCGGATGCGCTGCGCTTATCCGCCCTACGACGCCGAGCTTGAGGGCGGGTTTCAACCCGCCCGGGCCGGTCGGGTGACTCAACGCATCTCGAAGGCTTCCTGATGAAAGCGCACCCGCCAGCGACTCAGCCCCTCGCGCAAGGCCGCACCGAAGGCCTTCGGCCCGCAGAACCACACATCCGCCGCGCCGTTCACCTTCATTCGCTCGACGCTCAGCGGCGCCTCGCGGTCGGTGCTGATGACGGTCAGTCGCACCGCCGGCAAGTTCGCGCATAAGTCGGTCACGCGCGACACAAAGGGATCGGTGTCACGGTTGCGCACGCAGTAGTACAGATCGGCCGACAGCGCATGTTCAGGCGTCGCTTGCATGGATTCCAGCCAGGCCAGGAAAGGTGTTACCCCCACGCCGGCCGCCACCCAGATCTGCCGAGCGCAGGTGCGGGCTCGCGAGTGGTCAAAGCAACCATAGGGCCCCTCGACCGTCACCGGCTGTCCGGCCTGCACGCGGCGAGCCAGTGTCTCGGTGTAGTCGCCCAGCGCCTTGATCTCGAAGCGCAAGCGGCCGTCGCCCGCATCGGCACTGGCAATGGTGAAGGGGTGCGGCCCCTCGAAGCGATCGAAGTTGAGAAACACAAACTGCCCCGCACGATGCCCCGGCCAATCGGCCAGTTGGCACACCACCTCGGTCACGCCCGCGGCGGGCGTGCTCACCGCTGCCACCGTCCCGGCGTGACGCCGACGCTGGCCGATGCGCCCGGTCAGCGCCATCAGCGCTGCCGTCGACCCGGCCGCCGCCATGACCGCCAGCATCCAGCCGACCGGCTGCGACCAATAAGCCACCGGCGCCAGAAAGGCCGCATGGATCACCAGCGCCAGATACAGCACCGGCATGGCCTTGTGCAGATAGCGCCACAGGTGGAAGGGAAAGCGCTTCCACAGTGTCAGCACCAGCATGGCGAGCAAGGCGTAGATCGCCCACTCACCAAGCTCTTCCGCCATATCGCGCAGCGCCTCAAAGATTCCGTCGCCGTGCTCCTTGGGCAAGCGCCCCGCACGGCCCCACAGCGCCTTGATGATGTCGTCGGACATCTCCACCAGCCAGTGCAGCGCGGCGAAGCCGATGGCCAGGATGCCGGCCCACTTGTGGGTCCGATACATCTTGTCGAGTCCGCCGAAGGCGCGCTCCAGCCACGTCGGGCGGGTCGCCAGCAGCATGATCAGCGACATCAACGAGAAGGCCCACAGGCCGGTGAGGTAGAGCGCCTGATGGCGCAGCATCCACGGCAGCGCGCCGCCACCCTGATCCGGTGCGCCACCCGCCAGCGCCCAGATCAGCGCGACGCCAGCCACGTAAAGTGCGAGGAAGGTTTTCATGATTATTCTCTCTTGCAGTACCCGATTACGCCTGCATAAACGCCATCTCAATCATCTTCAAAGTAGCCACGCTCGGCATCCACGTGGCAGGCCACGCAGTTGGCCTTAGTGGCGATTTCCTTGCGCGTCCACTCACGCGGCGACACCTCGCGATGCTCGCGCACCCACTTGGGCAACTCGGTGATGCGCTGTGGTGCGGCCGAGGCCGACACACCGCGCAACCAACGGCGCATGTCGCCATAACCGGTGCTATCGGCGGCATGAGCGACCAGATAGGTGGTGATCTGTTTGGCGGTGGCGGCATCCACGCTGGCGTCTTCGCCAAAGTGATTGTCCAGCTCGCCCATCATTTTCTGCCACGAGCGTGCCGGCAGCAGCCCGGCCGGAAAGGCCATGTGGCAACTGCCACACTCCTGGCGAGTGAGCGGATCGGTGACTGGCGCAAAGAACTCGTCGCTGCCGGCCTTGGCGCGTTCGAGCATCACGGCACCGACGGCAAACAAGGCAACGCCCACGGCGATTGATCGGATCAAAGGTTTCATGGTCTGTCTCCTGATGTTATTGAGTGGTCATGAAGGCGAGCCAGTCGCCTTTTTCGCGAGCGCTGCATTCACGCCCCAGCACCTCACGACAGTTGCGCCGGAACCACTTCTCGACCTTGGCCGCATCGGTGTATCGCGTCGGCGCGACCGACACCGCCACCGGCTCGATGGACTTGCCGACCGGCGTGCGGCCGGCGGCGCGAGTGTTCTCACCATGGCAACTGGTGCAACTCGGGGAGTCCGCCTTGCCACCACTGTGGCGGTCGCGGTGGAGCGCCTCGCCCCGCGCGGCCGAGAAACCGGCAAAGGTGGCGTCCTCGGCTTTCGCCTGAGCGGTATAAGCGGCGAGAATGTCGTCTCGCGGGGCGGCTTGCACGGCCGACATCGCTGTCAGTGCAACCAGAAACAAGGTTCGAGAAAGTGTCTGCATCATCGTCTCCGCCGGAAGTAGCAACTGTTCGTCATGGCTTGCAGTGTGCGCAGCAGCGCCTGAACACTTCCTGAAGTGGACGTTCATCTCCCGTTCAGCCACACAGGGGTAGAAAATAGGCATGAAGACACGGAGACTGACCATGCGCTGGATCCTTGCCCTGCTGCTGAGTACCGCCCTGATCGCCCCCGGCCTGGCCGATAGCGACCATGACCGCGCCCGCCGTGCGCTCGACGCAGGCCAAGTGATGCCGCTGCCCGCCATCCTCGAACGCGTGGCGCTGGACTACCCCGGCAAGGTGCTCGAGGTCGAACTCGAAGACGACGACGATCGCTGGATCTACGAGATCAAGCTGGTGCAACCCGGCGGGCGCCTGCTCAAGCTGGAGGTCAATGCCGCCGACGCCCGCATTCTGAAAGCGCGTGGCAAGTACCGCGGTCGCAACGAACAAGGAGAACGTTGATGCGCATCCTGGTCGTCGAAGACGAACCCACCCTCGCCCAGCAACTGACCGACGCGCTGACAGACGCCGGTTACGCGGTCGATCGCGCCGACAACGGTCTCGATGCGCACTACCTCGGCGACACCGAGCCCTTCGACGCCGTGGTGCTCGACCTCGGCCTGCCACAGATGGACGGGCTCACCGTGCTCGGCAAATGGCGCAGTGCCGGGCGAGCCATGCCGGTGCTGATCCTCACCGCGCGTGACGACTGGCATCAGAAGGTGGCCGGCATCGACGCCGGCGCCGACGACTACCTCACCAAGCCTTTCCACATGGCCGAGCTGCTGGCCCGCCTGCGCGCCCTCATCCGCCGCGCCGGCGGCCATGCCAGCGCCCTGCTCAACTGCGGCCCGCTGTGCCTCGACACCCGCAACAGCCAGCTCACCCGCGACGGCCAGCCGGTCTCGCTCACCAGCCATGAATACCGTGTGCTGAGCTACTTCATGCACCACCCCGGCAAGGTCATCTCGCGCACCGAGCTCACCGAACACCTCTACGCACAAGACTTCGACCGCGACTCCAACACCATCGAAGTCTTTGTCGGCCGGCTGCGCAAGAAGCTGCCCGAGGGCATGATCGAAACCGTGCGCGGCCTCGGCTACCGGCTGATTGAGCCGGCATGAGCTTAGCCGCACGACCGCCCGACGGACGCTCGACACCCCTCCGAGGGGAGCGCAGGCGCTCCGCGCCAGCGCGACGGGCTGGCTTTGCACGGCCAAACCTCCGTCACACCCGCGACGGGAAAATCGTTCCGTGAGTCCACGACCTGCAATGCACCGATCACTGCGCCTGCGCCTGCTTGCCGGTTCGCTGGTGTGGATTCTTGCCGCCGTCGCAATCGCCGGCTTCCTGTTGGCAGATCTGTTCAGCCAGCATGTGCGCGAGCGAGTCGACGCAGAACTGAACGGCCATCTCGATCAGCTCACCGCACTCTTCGATATCGCCCCCGACGGCACCGCCACACTGCGCATGCCACTGTCCGACCCCCGCTTGAGCCGCCCCTATGCCGGCCTCTACTGGCAGGTGGATGGCGGCCCGGCCGGCACCATCGGCCTGCTGCGCTCGCGCTCGCTGTGGGACACCGCGCTGGCGGTTCCCGGCGACGCACTGGCCGACGGTGAGGTGCATGTGCACGACGTGCCCGGCCCCGACGCCAGCCGTCTGCGCATGATGGAGCGCCTCATCCGCCCCGCCGAACACCCCGACACCGCCTACCGCCTGATCGTCGCGCTCGACACCCGGCAAATCGACGAGCCGGTCGAAGAATTCTCAACCCTGCTGAGCATTGCCCTCGGCGTGCTCGCCCTCGGCCTGATCGCGGCGGCAGTGGTGCAAGTGGGCGTCGGCCTCGCCCCGCTCAAGCGCATGCGCGCCGCCCTCGGCGCGGTGCGCGACGGCCACGCCCGCCGACTCGAAGGCGACTACCCGCAGGAAGTCCAACCACTGGTCGATGAACTCAACACCCTGCTCGCCCATGACGAAGCCATGGTCGAGCGCGCCCGCACCCAGGCCGGCAACCTCGCCCATGCGGTCAAGACGCCGCTGAGCATCCTCGCCAACGCTGCTCGTCAGGACAGCAGTGACCTCGCCCGGCTGGTCGACGAGCAGGTTGGCGACGCCCGCCGTCAGGTGGACTACCACCTCGCCCGCGCCCGCGCCGCGGCGGCCGTCCAGCAAGCCGGCCTCAAGACCCCGCTGCGCCCGGTGCTCGACGGCCTGATCCGGGTCATGAGCCGCCTGCATGCCGAGCGCAATCTGCACATCGCCGTTGCCGACGTGGCCGACACCCTGACCTGCCGGGGCGACACCCAGGACCTGCAGGAGATGCTCGGCAACCTGCTCGACAACGCCTGCAAATGGGCGGCCACCCAGGTGGCCATCAGCGCCGCCATCCATGACGGCCAGCTCGCGGTACATATCGACGACGACGGCCCCGGGCTGTCAGAGGCGCAACGCAGCGCAGTGCTGGCGCGCGGCGTGCGCGCCGATGAACACACCCCCGGCTCCGGCCTCGGGCTGGCCATCGCGCATGATCTGGCCCGCGTCTATGGCGGCGATCTGAGGCTCGACACTGCACCGCTCGGCGGCCTGCGCGCCACGCTGCAACTGCCCGCCGCCTAGCCCGGCCCCGTCTGTAGTCCCTACTGCCCAAAGGGTTTCAGCCCGACGATGCTCACCAAAAAAAGTGGTGCGCAGACTTGACGCATTCAAATAGGACCAATATAGTTCTATTTAAAACCATAACACTCATGGAGCCGCCCCAATGATTACCCCCCCGGCCATCCATCGCCTGCTTACCGATTCGGCCCACTACTTCGGGCTGCTCCCCACGCCGGCGCTGACCGTCACCTTGCTTGGCACGTTGCATCGCCAGGCTCAGCCCACCCGGACCCCGGCCAACGATGGCCGCCTTCGGCTCACCCCGATGGACGACGAGGACCAGACATGCTGCGCGTAAGCAAACTGACCGACTACGGCACGCTGGTGCTCACGCACATGGCGGGCTTTCCGGACCACCTGTTCAGCGTCGCCGAGCTGACCCAGATCCTGCATCTGAACGCGCCGACGATCAGCAAGGTGCTCAAGGCGCTCGGCCGGCACGAGCTGGTCAGCAGCGTGCGCGGCGCGCGCGGCGGCTACGCCCTGGCGCGCCCCGCCACGCAGATCAGCGTCGCCCAGATCATCGACGCACTCGAAGACCAGCCCTTTGGCCTCACCGAGTGCAGCGCCACCGCCGGCACCTGCGACATCGAAGGCGATTGCCGCATCCGTGCCAACTGGCAGCGCATCAACACCGTGGTGCGCCGCGTGCTCGACGACGTCTGCCTCGCCGACATGGTCGAGCCCCTGCCGCTGGCCACCGAGGCCCGCATGGTGCGACACGCCACCCCCGCCATCAAATGCACACCGCAGTAACCAGGAGATGTCTTCCATGAAAACCGCCACCCCCGCACGGAAGATCGACAGCTTTCTCGATCAGGAATATTCCGCCGGCTTCGAAACCCTGCTCGAGGCAGACACCCTGCCCAAGGGCTTGTCGGAAGACGTGATCCGCGTGATCTCGGCCAAGAAAGGCGAGCCCGAGTTCCTGCTCGAATGGCGTCTCGAGGCCTATCGTCGCTGGCTGACCATGACCGCCCCCAAATGGGCCGCGGTCGACTTCCCCGACATCGACTTCCAGGACATCGTCTACTACTCCGCGCCCAAGAAAAAAGACGGCCCGAAGAGCCTCGACGAGGTCGACCCCGAGCTGCTCAAAACCTTCGAGAAGCTCGGCGTGCCGCTGCACGAACGCGCGCGCCTGGCCGGCGTGGCGGTCGATGCGGTGTTCGACTCGGTGTCGGTGGCCACCACCTTCCAGAAGGAGCTGGGCGAGCACGGCATCATCTTCTGTTCGTTCTCGGAGGCGGTCAAAACCCACCCCGAGCTGATCCGCCAGTACCTCGGCACCGTGGTGCCACCGAGCGACAACTTTTACGCCGCACTCAACTCGGCGGTGTTCTCCGACGGCTCCTTCGTGTTCATCCCCAAAGGCGTCAAGTGCCCGATGGAGTTGTCCACCTACTTCCGCATCAACGCCCGCGACACCGGCCAGTTCGAGCGCACGCTGATCATCGCCGAAGAAGGCGCCTCGGTCAGCTACCTCGAAGGCTGTACGGCGCCGATGCGCGACGAAAATCAACTCCACGCCGCCGTGGTGGAGCTGATCGCGCTGGACGACGCCAAGATCAAGTACTCCACGGTGCAGAACTGGTACCCCGGCGACAAGGACGGCATCGGCGGCATCTACAACTTCGTCACCAAGCGCGGCGACTGTCGTGGTGCGCGTTCGCACATCTCCTGGACGCAGGTGGAAACCGGCTCGGCCATCACCTGGAAATACCCCAGCGTGATCCTGCGCGGCGACGACTCGGTGGGCGACTTCCACTCCGTGGCGCTCTCCAACCATCGCCAGCAGGCCGACACCGGCACCAAAATGATCCACATGGGCCGCAATACCAAGAGCACCATTTTGTCGAAAGGCATCTCAGCCGGGCGCGGCAGCAACACCTTTCGCGGCCTGGTGCGCATCAGCCCCAAAGCCGAAGGCGCGCGCAACTACACGCAGTGCGACTCGCTGCTCATCGGCGATCAGTGCGCGGCCCACACCTTCCCGACCATCGAGGCGCGCAACCCCACAGCCCATGTCGAGCACGAGGCGACCACCTCACGCATCGGCGAAGACCAGCTCTTCTACGCCATGCAGCGCGGCCTCACCGCCGAAGACGCGGTGTCGATGATCGTCAATGGTTTCTGCCGCGAGGTGTTCAAGGAACTGCCCATGGAATTCGCCGTCGAGGCGCAAAAGCTGCTCGGCGTCAGCCTCGAAGGCAGCATCGGATAAGGATCGGGACGCAAGCACAGCATCACGTCCCGTCAAAGCAAACTCAGGAGATTTACGCATGCTCGATATCAAAAACCTCAAAGCCTCGGTTGAAGGCAAAGACATCCTCAAAGGCCTCGACCTGCAAGTGAAGGCCGGCGAAGTGCACGCCATCATGGGCCCCAACGGCTCGGGCAAGAGCACGCTGTCACAAGTGCTGGCTGGCCGCGATACCTTCCAGGTCGATGGCGGCTCCGTCACCTGGGACGGTCAGGACCTGCTCGCCATGCCCATCGAAGAGCGCGCCCGCGCCGGCCTGTTCCTCGCCTTCCAGTACCCGGTCGAGATCCCCGGCGTGTCGAACGCTTACTTCCTCAAGGCAGCGGTCAACGCCATTCGCAAGCACCGCGGCCTGCCCGAGTTCGACGCCATGGACTTCCTCACCCGCGTCAAGGCCGAGATGAAAGCCGTCGGCATGAAAGAAGAATTCCTCTACCGCGCGGTGAACGAAGGCTTCTCCGGCGGCGAGAAAAAGCGAAACGAAGTGCTGCAGATGGCGCTGCTCGAACCGCGTCTGGCGATCCTCGACGAGACCGACTCCGGCCTCGACATCGACGCGCTCAAGGTGGTGGCCGACGGCGTCAATCGCCTGCGCTCGCCCGATCGCGCGCTGATCGTCATCACCCACTACCAGCGCCTGCTCGACTACATCGTGCCCGACCATGTGCATGTGCTGTCGCAAGGCCGCATCGTGCGCTCCGGCGGCCGCGAGCTGGCGCTTGAGCTCGAAGAAAAAGGCTATGGCTGGATCGGCGACGCGGGCGAGATTCACGCCGCCCCGCCGGCCGCGGGAGGTGCCCAATGAGCGCTGTCGACACCTGGGTGTCCGCCTTCCACGCGCGCTCGGCACAGCAACCCGGTGCCGCGCTGCCCTGGCTGGCTGATCTGCGCCGCCAGGCCATCTACCGCTTCGCCGACGAAGGCTGGCCCACCCGCCGCCACCCGCGCTGGCAGCACACCTCGCTGGCCTTCATGGACCAGCAAGACTTCGCCGCCAACGCCGTCGCGCCCGACGCCGCGGCCGCCCTCGCCCGCCTGCGGGGCGACGACGCCGGCCACTGGCTGGTGTTTGTTGGTGGGCGGTTCAATGCGGAACTGTCGGACATCGGCGCCCTGCCCGCCGGTGTGCAACTGACGAGCCTGGCCGACGCGCTGGACCAGCACCCCGAGGCGGTGCAAGCCGCCTTCGGCAGCGCCACCGATGGCGACAGCCCGGCCGCGCTCAACCTCGCGCTCGCGACTGACGGCGCCTGGCTGCGCCTGCCGCGCGGCGTGGCGCTGGAGGCCCCGGTGCATCTGGTGTTCATCACCAACGCCACCGACGCCAGCCAGCACCTGCGCAACCTGATCGTCGCCGAAGCCAACAGCGAAGCGACCATCGTCGAGCACTACCTGGGCGAAGGCGAGGCCACCACGCTCACCACCGCCGCCACCCGGCTGCAGGTGGACGCCGACGCGCGCATCACCCACCTCAAGCTGCAGCAAGAAGCCGAGCCCGCCATCCACCTCGCCAGCATCAACGCGACTCAAGCGCGTGGCGCGCACTTTGCCTCGCACTCGCTGTCCTTCGGCGCCCGGCTGGCGCGCAACGATATCCACACCCGCTTCGACGGCGAAGGCTGCGACACGCTGCTCAATGGCCTCTATCACCTCGACGGCCGGCGCCATGTGGACCACCACACCAGCATCAACCACGCCCAGCCGCGCGGCAACAGCCGCGAGTTCTACCGTGGCCTGCTCGATGGCAACTCGCGCGGGGTATTCACCGGCCGCATCATCGTCGCCAAGGATGCCCAGCGCAGCGACGCCATGCAGCGCTGCGACAACCTGCTGCTCTCGCGCGCAGCCGAAGCCGATGCCCGGCCCGAGCTCGAGATCTACGCCGACGACGTGAAATGCGCCCACGGCGCCACGGTCGGACAGATGGACGAGGACAGCCTGTTCTATTTGCAAACCCGCGGCCTGGACGACGCCCACGCCCGCCGCCTGCTCACCTATGCCTTCGCAGCCGAAGCGCTCGACCGCATCGCGCTGCTGCCGCTGCGCAAGCAAGCCCGCGCCGCGCTCATGGCGCGCCTGCCCGGAGGTGAACTGCTGGAGGAACTGTTGTGAACACCGTCGCTGATCCGCTCCGCGCGCCGGCCGCCACCCGCTTGCCGGTGGCGGATGACTTTCCCATCCTCGCCCGGCCGGTGCACGGCCGCCGGCTGGTCTATCTCGACAACGGCGCCACCACGCAAAAGCCGACGGCGGTGATCGAGGCCGAGGCGCGCTTCTATCGCGAGTCGAATGCCAACATCCACCGCGGTGTGCACTGGCTGTCGCAACACGCCACCGAACTGTATGACGCCGCGCGCGCCACCGTGCAGCGCTTTATCGGCGCCGCGCGTGCGGATGAGATCATCTTCACCCGCGGCACCACCGAGGCCATCAACCTGGTCGCCAACACCTGGGGGCGCAAGCAGCTCACCGCGGGCGACGAGATCCTCATCACCACGCTGGAGCACCACTCCAACATCGTGCCCTGGCAGATGCTGTGCGAGCAGACCGGTGCGGTGCTCAAGGTCGCGCCGGTCAATGAAATCGGCGAGGTCGAGCTCGACAGCTTCGACGCGCTGCTGAGCCCACGCACCCGGCTGGTCGCCATCACGCATATCTCCAACGCGCTGGGCACGGTCAACCCAGTAGCCGAGATGGTGGCGCACGCGCATGCGGTCGGCGCCGTGGTGCTGGTCGACGGCGCACAAGCCGTGGCCCACCAGGCCGTCGACATGCAGGCGCTGGGTTGCGATTTCTACGCCTTCTCGGGCCACAAGCTCTACGGCCCCACCGGCATCGGCGTGCTCTACGGCCGTGCCGAGTTGCTCGCCGACATGCCGCCGTGGCAAGGCGGCGGCGACATGATCCGCACCGTCAGCTTCGAGCGCAGCACCTACGCTGAAGCGCCGCAGCGCTTCGAGGCCGGCACGCCCAACATCGCCGGCGCCGTCGCGCTGGCCGCCGCTATCGACTATGTGCAGGCCCTCGGCATGGACCGCATTGTGGCGCATGAGCACGCCCTGCTCGAGCACGCCACCGCCGCGCTCAGCGCCATCCCCGGCCTGCGCATGGTGGGCACCGCGGCCCACAAGGCGGGCATTCTGTCTTTCATGATCGAGCACATTCACCCGCACGACTTGGGCACCATTCTGGACAGCGAAGGCGTCGCCATCCGCGCCGGCCACCACTGCGCCATGCCGCTGATGACCCGCTTCGGCATCCCCGGCACAGCGCGCGCCTCGCTGGCCGTCTATAACGATGACACTGACATCGCCGCGCTGGTCACCGCCATCGAGAAGGCGCAAACCCTGTTCGGCACGAGGAAAAGACCATGAGCGCCATGGACGGCAACCTGCGCGAGCTCTACCAGGAGGTGATCTTCGATCACAACCGCCAGCCGCGTAACTTTCATGACATGCCCGAGGCCGACCACCACGCCGACGGCCACAACCCGCTGTGCGGCGACCAGCTCACGGTGTATTTGCGCATCAACAACGACGTGATCGAAGACGTGAGTTTTGTCGGCCACGGCTGCGCCATCTCCACCGCCTCCGCCTCGCTCATGACCGAGGCCGTAAAAGGCAAGACGGTGGCCGAAGTCGAAGCGCTGTTCAAAGACTTCCACGCCCTGCTCACCGAGACCCCGCCCGAGCGAGATTTCGGCAAGCTCGCCGTGCTCACTGGCGTGCGCGAATTTCCCGCCCGGGTCAAATGCGCCACGCTGGCCTGGCACACCCTGCACAACGCGCTGATCGGGGATCACGACCCCGCGCGCACGGAATAAGGAACGCATCATGGGCGACGCCTACGGCGAAACCGACTCCCGCACCCTGCTACGCGACTGCGCCGCAGTCAGCGTGCCCTGGGGTAACCCCGAAACGCTGGAGGCGGGCAACTACGCGCTCATCACCCAGCGCCTCGGTGGCTCGATTACCGTCATGTGCGGCGGCAACCTGTATCGCATTGACGAACGCAACGCCGACGCCCTCGGGCTGGAGCCGCAGCTGCCTGCCACGCCGCCGCCCGCCGACAGCGGCGAGCGCAGCATCGACAGCATCGAGCAAGCCGCGTGGACACAGCTGGGCACCTGCTTCGACCCCGAGATCCCGATCGACATCGTCAATCTCGGCCTGGTCTACGCCTGCACCGCCGAAATGATCGAGCCCGACAGCTTCCGCCTCACGGTCAACATGACACTCACCGCGCCCGGCTGCGGCATGGGCACCGTCATCGCCGACGAAGCCCACGCCAAGCTGCTCGACATCCCTGGCGTCAAAGAGGCCGAAGTCAATCTCGTGTGGGACCCACCCTGGAGCCGCGAAATGATGAGCGACGCCGCACGGCTTGAAATGGGCATGTTCTAGGCGCAATGCACCCAGGTCGGCGGAAGCCGAACCTACCAACAGCAAGGCATCACCCCGTAAGGCGGGTTTCAACCCGCCACCGCGAACCGGGTCGGCGTGCCCAATGCAGGGCGGGCTTCAACCCGCCAATACCGCCGCCCGACAGAAACCGGAGCCCCCAACATGATCGACGAAGCCTTCCACCCCGACACTCTGCGCTGCGTCCTGCTCGAAGGCATCCACGCCTCTGCCGTAGACGTGTTCGAAAGCCACGGCTACACCCATGTCGAGCAACACGCCACCGCCCTGTCGGGCGACGCACTCACCGCCGCCATCGCCAAGGCCCACTTCATCGGCATCCGCTCCCGCACCCACCTGACCGAGGCCGTGCTCGACAAAGCCCCGCACCTGCTCGCCATCGGCTGCTTCTGCATCGGCACCAACCAGGTTGACCTCGCCGCCGCCGCACGGCGCGGCATCCCGGTGTTCAACGCCCCCTTCTCCAACACCCGCAGCGTCGCCGAGCTGGTGCTCGCCGAAATCATCATGCTGCTGCGCGGCATCCCCGAAAAGAACGCCGCCCAGCACCGCGGCGGCTGGATGAAACACGCCACCGGCTCGCACGAAGCGCGCGGCAAAACCCTCGGCATCATCGGCTACGGTCACATCGGCACCCAGATCGGCATCCTCGCCGAACAACTCGGCATGCGCGTGCTCTACCACGACATCGAAAGCCGCCTCGCGCTGGGCAACGCCCACGCCGTCCCAACGCTCGACACCCTGCTCGCCCAAGCCGACGTCGTCAGCCTGCATGTGCCTCAAACCCCCGCCACCCAGAACCTCATCAACGCCAAACGCCTCGCGCAGATGAAACCCGGCAGCCACCTCATCAACGCCTCGCGCGGCACCGTCGTCGACATCGACGCCCTCGCCCAGGCGCTGGCCAGCGGTCACCTGCGCGGCGCCGCCATCGACGTCTTCCCGCAAGAACCCGGCGGCAACAGCGACGCCTTCACCTCACCGCTGACCCGCTTCGACAACGTCATCCTTACCCCGCACATCGGTGGCTCCACGCTCGAAGCGCAAGAAAACATCGGCACCGAAGTCGCCACCCACCTCATGCGCTACGGCCAGAACGGCTCCGTGCTCATGGCCGTCAACTTCCCCGAGCTCTCCCTCCCCGTCCAACACGGCGCCACCCGCATCCTCCACATCCACCGCAACGTCCCCGGCGTCCTCGCCAAAATCAACGACATCGTCTCCGCCGCCGGCATCAACATCGCCGCGCAGTACCTGCAAACCGGACCCGAGCTGGGGTATGCGGCGATTGATATCGATGCCGAACTATCGGCGGACGACCTCAAGCGGTTGCGGGGGATTGACGGGACTTTGAGGTGCCGAACGCTGGTGCGGTAATCGAATAGTCGCTTTGGTTGTGGCGCCACCCACAGGGGATGCCGGCATTCCTTGGGGGTGGCGCTTGCCGTTTACGGGGGGCTCGGGTTTAATTCCTGTCGAATATGACGATCCGCGACGAGTATCGCAACAACGCAGCCCTCTCGTGCGCCCTCCAAAGTGACGCTGTTGCCACTTGGTTTTAGGAGGGTCTACAACTGACTGGATCGTTGATTTTTAACAGCTTTTTCGATCTCACGAGTGACGATTGCGGCGCAGTGACGCAATGTTTTACGTCGATTAGGAGGTCTACTTATAGTTAGGCATCACACTCCGTACCAACTATGACCTTTATTTCGACTAGGAAGCTTGAGAAAGCAATTGATCGTGCACTACAGGATTGGCTGTCGCCATACGGCTTCCGTCCTGCCAATGGCGGCGGCGTTGAACGTTGGCAAGACAACCGCTACGACTTCATAGGATCATTGGTGTGCAAGATCGGTGGAGAGAATCGGATAACCCCATTTGGGCAAATGGGCTTCCGAGAACACGAGAATATTTACAGCCACTTCATCCATCCAGATCGCCAGGAGTCTGAGAAATTAGCGATTGACGCCACGTTTAAGTACGCCCATTTCGTAAAGGATTGGACGGCGGCAATGCGATGCCAACAGGTAGAAGAACTTGAGGGTTTTCTCGGCAACCTCCGAGGTTTCGTGATGGAGCGCCTGTTTCCAACCCTCATGTCCTACGACACGCCGCACAAGATTCTCGCTCTATACATTAGGACGAACGAGAAAGACCCAACGAGTTTTGCTCCTCCAACCTGGCATGGCTACAGTTCCGCTTTGACCGCGCTAATTTTGGCCCGCCTCTACGAATCGAGTCATTACAAATCGCTCAAGCATCGATATTCGGGAGAGTTCGAGGGTCTTGATGAAGAAAAAATGAAAAGGGTTCAACGGTTGCTTGAGTACCTTGATCTTCCAGACCCCTTACCTGCGCTTGAATGAGAAACGTGATGCCTAACCCGGCGCTCAACCTCGCTCCTTTCAGTCGCTGGACGCTGCGCGATAAAGCCGCGCAGCGCCGGTTAGCTCTACGTTGGGCGTCATCGAACGAGGAAAGGTGAAAATGACTGGTGGCAACACCGAATGTGCATGCGGTTGTGGCGGTAAGCCCGCGGGGGGTTATTTCCTTCCAGGGCACGATCAGCGATTGAGGGCCGATCTGGAGCGCCGTATCGGAGGGCTGATACCCCTACGAATGCTGGTCGAGGCGGCGGAGCACTTTGCCGCAGGGACCATTCAATCTTCTATGTTCAACAATATGGTCAAGGATCTCTTTCGCATGCGTGAGGAGGACAATTGAAACTCGCGCACGTACCGCCCAACAAGGCGCTTCATCCGACCGCCAAAACGCTGCGCATTTTGCCGTCGGCTGAGCTTTCACGTTAGAGACTTTGTGTTATGAGCGATTACTCTGAATCGATAAGACTTCGATACAAAGAAGAGTCTACTGAACAGCTCCTATATCTTTACGCCTCTACAGACTTGACTGAAGTGGCAAAAAAACTCTTAGTTAGCGAACTTCATAGTCGAGGAGTTAATAATATCGAAGAGCAGGTTGAGCCTGTACGCGCCGAAATAGTTGAGGAGCGCGAAGCCTTGAATGCATCGAGGCAAGAAGCAAAGAAGAATGCTGATTTTGCGTACAAACTAACGTACATCTTTGTTGCCGTGCTGGTTGGCGGCGCAAGTATCTACTCTGCAATTATTGGCGATACCGACAAGGCAATCGTTACCGCGGTGATTGGAGCGCTAGGAATGCTGTTTGTCTGGGCAAAAAGAATGGTTTGGAAATTCATTGTTCACCTTTTTACGTCTTAATCTACTGCGCTCATGAAAGCTGCAGCGCATGGCGTCTCTAACTTTACAGTCGAGCGGGACGGCCACAAGCTGCGCTTGTGGTTCCCTACGCTTCGCTTCGGCCGCCCCTCACTTTCACGTTAGCCTCAATGCCATTAAGTTAAGTCAAAAAGTCACATTAAAACAGTGTGTTGCGTTAAAATTAGATCGTTGCAATGACTTCCTGATGATGACCATGACATTGCAAACCCCGTGCCATATTCAGTGCCATCGGCCAATACCTTAGTTCGGACGCCTTTGCCCAGCAGGCACGAGAGAAACCGTCGGACTTTACCCGCACCCGTCGCCTTCCGCTCGCGCACATTGTCGCCTTCTTACTCAACGCGCCGCGTGCGGGTCTGCAAAGCGAACTCGATGCCTTCTTCGATCACTCGCTCCAAGCACCGCTGGGCCGCCCACCGACCAAGAGCGCGCTGTGCCAGGCACGCAGACATCTTCGCCCACAAGCAATGCGCCAGCTGCTCGGCCATAGTGCGCAAGTATTTGTCGAGCACAGCAAAGCCCCCTTGTGGCATGGCCTGCGCGTGCTGGCGCTCGATTCGACCACGCTGCGTGTTCCCAATGTTCCCGAGAGCGTTGAGCACTTCGGCGGCATGCTCACCTCCTGCGGCAAATTTCGACCTCTGGCGCGTGCTTCGGCACTGCTCGATGTGGCCCGTGACGCCTTTGTCGATGCCCGCCTCGGTGGCTTTGCCGACGATGATCGAACGCTTGCCGCCGATCATCTCGAAGCGCTCGGTACCGGCGATCTGCTCGTGATGGACCGCGGCTATCCTTCTCGACAGTGGCTGACCCAGTTGTGCGCCAAAGGGGTGGCTTTTTGTGCGCGCATCGGACACCCCTGGGCACAGGTCAAGCGCTTCGCGCGTAGCGATCAGCACGATGCCGTGGTGGATCTGGGCACGACGAAGGCGCCCTTGCCGTTGCGTTTGCTGCGAGTCGTGTTGCCCAATGGTGCGACCTTGATGCTGGTGACCAATCTGTTCGACAACTCCTTCACTGGCCCGCAGTTCGCTTCCTTGTACCGCAGTCGCTGGCGCATCGAGGAGGCCTTCAAGCGAATCAAGGCACGCTTACAGGTCGAGAACTGGAGTGGTGTGCTGCCGCACACCGTTGAGCAGGATTTCTATGCCTCATTGGTGCGCCACAACTGCGCCGCCGTCATGGCCATGGCCGTCCGGCCTGAGGAGAACGGTTTGGAACCTCCAGCCCCTGACGCCAAGGGATGGCGCAGCCGGATCAATCGCACGCTGGTGCTCAAGAGCTTGCGCCACTTCCTGCCCCGTTTGCTGTTATCGCTTGATCCGCACACCCTTCTACTGCACCTGATCGAGCGCCTTCGCGCCCCTTCGGCCATCGAACGAACACGGCCCGACCGCCGCGCCCCACGCAACAAGGGCGTGCGCATCGCAGGGTTCCATTTCGCATACAAGGCGGCTTAACTTAATGGCATTGACGTTAGCCTGCATGCGATTCGGCAATACTTCCACCTTCGCAATTGATTGCGTACATGAAGCCATTCCAAACGAACGGGGATGGGTTTTTGGCCGTATGTGCATTTGGGCTGGCGGGCTGCAACTAGGTGATTTCGAAGAACCATCGTGCATGCTCAATGTTACTGGCGGCCATCTTGAGGGTGTGATGGGAAGGCTTCAGGCTCTGGAGGAGCCATCATTCGAAGATTTGACGCATGCCCAGTTGTACGAGCTACTCGATAGGGCCATCTACTGCGATGACGACAGAACACCCGCCCAGGTGGCCGCAGATGCGGAGAGGTACTTCAAGTTTGACCTCCTCACAAATGGGGGCGAGTCATTTGATAGATTCAAATCTTTCATCGCCATAGCGAATGGTCAGGTTCGAATACTCTTCACTGAGTTGTCGTCAGAGCCGGTTGGCGTGTGCGTGGACTTGGCTGAGTTTGTAGCAACCGTCACAGCATTCCTTGGCTGGCTAAAGGTGGAGGCAAAGAATGCCGGCTAACCAGTCCGTCAACGGGACGCCAAAATGCTGCGCATTTTGGTTCCCTCCGCTGCGCTCCGGCGCCCGTTACGTCCAACGTTGGGCATCAATATGAGCAAACCATGGACCGAGCGTCACGGAGGTCTTTGGCTCAACCGAGCGCGGACATCCGACAAGCTCGTGGCGGAGGAGTACGACGAGAAGCACGAAGCATTTACGTTGATCTGGCAGCGCGCTTCTGATGGTCATTTCCAGGTCGAGTATCTGATCAAAGGTAAAGAGCATCGTGACCCACAATGGTCTTTGCCCTTCTGGGGAAACATTGCCGGTCAAGGAATCTTCGGAACGCTGGGCGACGCGCAGGCACATTTGAAAGCAGTTGCCGCTGAACCTCACCGGAGGGTTGCTGATGCCCAACAATAGCTTCCAGCCGACCGGCCACTCGCTGCGCTCGCGGCCGCCGGCTGAAGCTCGGCGTTAGGGCTTATCCCAGATGACATTTGGCACTCAAAAATATTTGCCTCTTGTTTTTGGGGCGTTATCCATCATTAGCGCGGCCTTACTGCTCTTCATTATGTTCAAGGCTGGGTGTGCTGGCGACTCAAAAGGCGGCTCACTCGGTGATCCTGTTCGCGCCCTGCAATTAGAAAGTTTTGGCCTGCTTCCTTTGTTTCTCAGCGCGGCTTCTGGTGGTGCTGCAATCGGCTTGATGTCAAAATCAATCCATCGTGTTGCACATGGGCTGGGCTTCGCATTGTTCATGCTCTTTTGCTTATGGTTGGCTAGTATGCAATTCGAGATTGAGGGCGTTCAATCATGCTTCTAGCCCTAACCTTACATTCGAGAGGGACTGGCTACGCCAGCCCCTCAATTCAACGTTATAAAGCTCTAGAAGTTTACATTGTTATAAACAAGGTCTGCAGTAGCATTTAGTTAAACGTACTTTTAACCTATCGCAGCAGTTAGTAAATAATAAAATTTGGCATCGGAGGCTTCGCATTCGGTGCTAATGAGTAAAAAATAAATTATCGGTAACTTTCGTGTTCTATTGTGGGTTGCCACTAAGTGAGTGCAAGCAATCGTTAACTTTAGTATTCTTACATTCGTAATATTAACCAGCAACGTGTCATTTAAGGCCGCTGTTATAACAAGGCGCTAAACCGGATTGCTAAAAGCGTCATTTCTTTTGCAAAAAAACGCAAAAGAACTGCCACTTCCAGCAACAGGTTAGCTTAGCGTTAGCCGTCATTAATTAGATCCAATGGCTTCTCTCTACCTCCAACTTGCGCTACTCCTGGGCCTTCCGGCTATTTATGTCTTGGCAGCTTTAGTCTTTGCCTGGCCGGGCCTCAACAGGCCATGGCTATTCGTCGCCGCCAGCGTTATCTTCCTTTACGTTACATATTTCTGTGTGCTCTATCTCGTAACTCCGCAGGGCGGGGGCTACTTTTTGGAGCAATCACAAAGTGGCAGCCCCAGCAAAGAACAAGGCGGCGAGGTGATTTCGTTCTTCTTGCAACCGTATCTCAAGCCCATGCTTCTGTTTTCGTGTTTAGCGCTTCCGCTGCTCTGGGGCGCCATAAAGTTGTTTCGCCGCTAGCTATGGCTTCCACAGTGCCGGCTAACATTGCGGTCAAAGCCGCTCCCTCCGGTCGCTGGACGTCCCGCAAGCGGGCCGCCCTTTACCTAAAACGTTCGGCGCCAGACAATGGGGACAATTTTTGATCACTTACCGGGGAAAAATTAATGAAAAACTTCGAAGCAATTCACGATTTTGGCGATGAATGGAGAGGATCTGAAAACTTTGAGGTTTCAGAAGTTGGGCACTACTTATTTTCTGCATGGGTTACTTATAAATCACCGGAATATGGGACGCAGAGAGAAAGTTGCATAGTTCATATATTTAGAAATGGAATGCAAGATGGAGAAATAGACATCCATTCAAGTGGCGAACTGCAAAACGAAACTCACCACCTAGGTTTTTCTCCGAAATGGCAAAAATATAAGTTCTCAAAGGACGATGGCGCCTTTGTTGTTCTCGGCGCCTCCCCAAAAATGGGCGGCGAATATACTGTGAGGATTATTCCAAATAGCAAAAAGGCAAGCTTCCGCTAATTGTGCGAGGCATGTCGCCTAACACTGCGGTCAAGGCCGCTCCCTTCGGTCGCTGGACGCTGCGCGATAAAGCTCCGCGCAGCAACTGCGCCAGGGTCAGGTCTTGAAATACGACATTTTCATCGAGCCGTTCTTTTGAAGTTGTGCCAGCGAGGTTGAATTCAACAAGCGGCGAGCAGCACAAAACATGCGTTTGACATTTTCAATGAAAGCGTTACGCTTCACCTCTGGTCCCAAATGCAGAGCGTCGAAGATATGTTTCATTGCACGTTCAAACTCAACGATGAAGCACTGAGCATGTTCAAGGTCGGGGCCCTCGCGCTCCCGGCTTTCTCTGGCCTCGGCACAGCTGCAAACAACCGCGCCAAGGCCTGCACGGTGGGCGTCGGCCCGATCCCGCCTGGCACCTACTACATCTTCGACCGCGAGTCCGGCGGCCTGCTCGGTCCGCTCAGAGACTTCTTTACGGGTCGGGACGATTGGTTTGCGCTGTACGCCGTAGATGGCCGCATTGACGACGAAACCTTTTGCGACGCGGTCAAACGCGGCAATTTCCGACTGCACCCGAAAGGACGACTTGGACGAAGCGAAGGCTGCGTGGTGATTGACCGTGCCGCAGACTACGTCCATCTACGCAGCCTGCTCAAAAGCGCTCGCCCACAAGCGGTGCCTGGCGCTTCCGTGCAGGCTTATGGCAGCTTGGTGGTGGCATGAAACCCAGCACGATCGCCACCATGAGCTCGGCCACACTGGCACTCACCTATGTACAGATGCGTTTGTGGCTTGCCAGTGATTGGTCGGAGGCAACCTGGAGCTGGATCAACGCCCGACTATCTGATGGCGCTGATCCCGGCCTGGCGTCTGATGTCGAGCTGATTGCCGCACTTATCTGCACGCTTACGGTGTCACTGGCGGTGGTGTTGGGCGCCCGTATCCTGCTTGGCGGACGCCAAAAAAAATAACGACCCGCACGGGGCGACTGAATAGCTGGACGCGTCTCGTGATTTCGCATCCCCCACCGCGCCCTTCGTCGCACCCTGATACAAAACCAATCGCACTGATGCTGCATCGCAACATCGATTGCCTGTAGTGTGTGTACCGTTCATTCACCCACTTCCTGATGCCTGCGCACGCATCCGTGCCAGCGGAGCTGACGGAAAGGAGGTCGATATGCGGATCAAACCCTTCTCTAAAAGAAAGACCATCAGCCTGGCCTTGCAGGGCGGTGGCGCGCACGGGGCGTTTACCTGGGGCGTGCTCGATTACCTACTCGAAGCCGGCCAGCTCGATTTCGACGCGGTGAGCGGAACCAGCGCGGGCGCGATGAACGCGGCGGTGCTGGCGCAGGGGCTGATGGCGGGCGGGCCCGACGGGGCGCGTGAGGCGCTGGCGGCTTTCTGGAAGGCGGTGGCCAGCAGCGTGCCTTTTGATGTCACGGTGCGCACGCTCGATGGCGACAGCGGCACCCTGGCGCCGGCGATGAAAATGATGATGATGTGGGCGAGTTTCTTTTCGCCCTACGAACTCAACCCGTTTGACCACAACCCCTTGCGCGACGTGGTGACGAAGCAGATTGACTTCGAACGCCTGCGGCGCGAGAGCCCGCTGCGCTTGTTCATTGCTGCCACCGAGGCTAACACGGGCCGTCTGCGGCTGTTTCGTGAGCGGGAACTGACCGCCGACGCCCTGCTCGCCTCGGCCTGCCTGCCGTCGGTGCATCACAGCATCGAGATCGATGGCGAGCACTACTGGGACGGCGGTTTCGCGGCCAATCCAGCGGTGTTCCCGTTGTTCTACACGGGCAAGAGCCGCGACATCCTGCTGGTGCTGATCAACCCCATGCGCCACAGCAAGACGCCGCGCAGCGCCGATGAGATCCGCACGCGCAGTATGGAGCTTGGCTTCAGTGCGAACTTTCTGCGCGAGATGCGCATGTTTGCGCATGCCCGCGAGTTTGCCGAACAGCAGCCGTGGTGGTCGCGCGGCCGGCTGGAGCGTCGCCTGCTGTCGACCAATTTCCATCTGATTGAAGCTTCGGAGGTGATGAGCCAGTTGTCGTCGGAATCCAAGCTGTCGGCAAGCGGGTCATTTCTCGAGCTGCTGCGCGATCTGGGCCGCGAGCGTGCTCAGCAGTGGCACGCAGAATCGGGCCACCATGTTGGCGAGCGCCCATCGGTCGAGGTGGCCGGCCTGTTCGGTGCCCGTCCGAGCGCCGCGGAGATTCGCCCGTGACGCACGCGTAGCGACTGTCTTCTGGTGGTGGCAGCTCGGCAGGGCTGCGGCGCTTCAACAATTGGTGGCGCACCACTAGAATGGACTCACGATTTCGTTCGCCCCCCCAGCCTACGAGACCTCCGCGCACGATCGAACACGGACATGAGAGACATTCGCGAATCCGACTGGAAGGTGCTGCGCCGCTTGCATCCGCTGGCGCTGGATCGCTATTGCGAGCGGACGCTCGGAGAATGCGTTCAGATCGCGACAGGTGGCGCTGAATCGGCCCACGCGCGGTATCTGGCGCTCTACCGTTTGGTGCAAGCGCGCGACAAGACGCTGGGGATGGCCTTCGATAACCCGCGCCGCTCGACCGCGATCATGACGCTGATCAGCCTGGCCCGGCTGGATCTGCTGACGGCGTCCGAGCTTGACGCACTGAGCGACGAAACCCGGGAAGCGATCCTCCGGGCGCTGGAGCCGCTGGACTAGCGACATCGACGACCCGGTTCTGTAGTCGCAAACGCCCGGATTTCGCCGCAGGGATTTCGGGACGCTTGCCGCCGGCTCAACGATGATTTGATCCATGCCGACGGCGCGCAGGACGGTGGCATTGAGCGGACGGAAGCGAGTATGGTTGCTTGAACGGATACGCTGCGGTGCGTACCACGCCGGCAACCCGGTTGAGGCAGGTCGACACGCGGGTGGGCGTCTGGCGGCCAACCCACGCAAGGGGTAGTGCGCCTTGCCTTACTCGATGAGCGACCGTATCAAGTATTTAATTAGACATTTGGCAGACTATCCAGGCCCTCCCCTTTTTCGGCAATCCGAAGTACCCCAGCCCAATGAATCTGATATTGATCCGCCTGAGCGACGTCAGGCTTTCCGACATCGTAGCGTTGCACAACGACCCCGACGTCCTGCGCCACATGCCGCTCGCGGGTGCGGTGTTCGATGAAGCCGCATGTCGACAATGGGTCGAGGGCAAGGAGCATCAGTGGGTACGCAATGGCTATGGGCCTTGGGGTCTGCAGATCGATGGCGAGTTCGCGGGATGGGGCGGGTTCCAGGACGAGCGAGGCGATGCGGATTTCGCGTTGGTGCTGTCTCCGCGGCATTGGGGGCACGGGCGGGCCATCTATCAGGTGTTCATCAAGATGGCGTTCGAGGACCTGGGCCTTGCGTCCATCACGGCGCTTCTTCCGCCGAGCAGACGCCGTGCAAACGGTTTGCGCCGTTTGGGGTTTGAGGCGGATGGCGTGGTAGACATTGCCGGCGCGGTATTTCAGCGGTATCGGCTTTGGGCGCCAGCGTATGTTGCCGAACATGTCGCGAAGAACACGCCGCGCTGATCGGCGGCAAAGGCTCGCCCCAGAGCAACGAAGTCAACGCCAGACAGCCCGTAGAAATATACCCCCGGTCATCTCCGCCGCAAGACACCGCTTGGCGAGCAGGCGGAGACTGACCCACACAGCTTTGCCATCGCGCGATCCCGCACAAACATGTGCCCGCCCCCCCATTGTGGACATCGGGTGCTCGGCTGATGGTCGGCATTACCGTCAAGGGCCTCAACATGCTCGAACAGCGCTTGTCACGGAGCACACGCGCTCGCGGGAAGAGCAGCTCAAGTCGGTGTCAATAGAATCGCCTACTACGTACCTGGCGACCGCGACCACTCAAGAAAGCATCACTTCAGCCGCTAAGTGAATGATTGCTGATCGCGATGTCGACACGGTCGACATCCCCCCCTTTCAAGACTCAAGCACTCAAATGACTCATGCCCGCAAGATCCTGCTGGCCTTTGTGGTGTCCGCGGTGCTGTCTACTGCCTTGCTCGGCGGTTTTTTGCATCTCAAGCTCAACGCCTGGGCCGAGGCACGGCTGGAGAAAGGGCACGCGTCATTCGTCGAAGCGATCGCCCGGAACATGAACGGCGAAATTGCTCGAAGCCAGCAGTTGCTCGAAACGGTCGCCGCCAGCGTCGAGTTCCGGCATCTGAGCGCGCTGGACCAGATTGATCTCAAACTCAATGGCATTCCGGGCAACGCAGACCTGGACAAACGGCGCATGCTGGAGCGCCTGCTCGGCAAAGATGACTTTTCAGTACTCTTCGTACTGACACCGAGCGGCGACCACTACCTCTCGCACCCCTATTCGGTTCAACGCCGACTGAAAAAATACAACCTGGCAGACCGCCCCTACTTTCAGGCGGCTCGAACGGAGCGCCGCACGGTGGTCTCCGACATGTTCGTGGGCTCTGACGGCATTCAGGCCGTGGCCATTGATGTCCCGGTACTCAACGAGGCGGGCGAGATCGTGGCCCACGTCGGTGGCGTCAAACACCTGACCCGCTTGGCAAAGATGCTCGATGCCGAGCTGATTGCGCCCTTCGATCGTGGCTTGCTGATCGATCAAAACGGGTCGGTGATTGCCATTACCGCGGCGGCGCGACTCCCGGCGACACACAAGAACGCGGCCCTGCACGGGCGCCTGCCACCCGATGCGGCCCCATCGATGGATCGATTCGAAGACGAAAACGGCCTGCGCTGGTTGCGCTTTCGCGCCCCACTGACGGCGGGCTGGCAATTATCGCTGATGCGTCGGGCGGATCTACTCAAGGCCGAGATCGCTCCGCAAGTTCAGAGCACGGCCCTGCTAGGCACCGCCATCGTTCTGATCAGCAGCCTGCTCGGCGTGGGCGTTGCGGTCTCACTGGCTCGACGCTGGCAGCAGGCCGATGCAGCGCTTGAAGCCGCCAAGGCGACGCTCGAAGATCAGGTCGAGGCTAGAACGGCCGAGCTCGCGCAATCGGAACAGCGCCATCGCGCGTTGTTCGAGCACAGCCCGCTGCCCATGCTGCTGTATGACGCCAGCAGCTACGCCATCATGGAAGCCAACGACGCGGCCGTGGCGCAACTCGGTTACACGAAACATGCCTTTCTGACGATGACGGTCCATGATCTGGTGCACAACGACACGCCGCCCCATGACATCGCGACACCCCATGAATCCAACGATGCGGCCGAACAGCGCTATCGACTGCGCAAGCAAAATGACGAACCCATAGAAACACTGGTCTGGTCCCGCCCGACCCACATCAACGGCACTCCCGCACGCATTGCCCTGATTCACGACATCACGCGTGAAGCAATGGCACAGAGAGCGCTGCAGGAAAGCGAATGGCGCTTCCGGAAAGTGTTCCAGGTCAGTCCGGTGGCGGGATCGATCACCACACTCGAGGGGGGCCGCTACTTCGAAGTGAATGACGCCTACACGGCCGCCTTCGGCTGGTCGCGGGAGGAACTGCTGGCCGACAACGCCGTACGCATTGGTCTATGGCCGGATCCAGATCAGCGCCTCGCCTGGGTCCAGTGTCTGCGCGAACAGAATTTTGTCTCGAACTACTCGGTACGCCTGCGCGACAAAGGCCTGCGCCTCCACGACATTCTGATGTTCGCATCGGTCATCGACTTTGCCGGCGAGCGCTGCGTGCTGACCATGCTGCACGATGTAACGGCTCAGCGCGAGGCCGAAGCGCGAGTACGTACGCTGTCACAAGCAATCGAGCAAAGTCCGGTGTCGGTGTTGATCACCGACCGCCACTCGGTGATCGAGTATGTCAATCACCGCTTCGAAGAAATCACCGGCTATACCGCCAACGAGGTCATCGGCAAAAAGCCGAGCGTGCTTAAGTCAGGGCAGACGCCACCCAGCCGCTACGAAGCCATGTGGGCGGCATTGAGTAATGGCAAGGCGTGGGAAGGCGAATTCCAGAATATGCGCAAGAACGGTGAGCTCTTCTGGGAGCGGGCGCATATTGCGCCGGTTTTTGACGCGGCGGGCGATCTTCGCCACTACCTGGCCGTCAAAGAAGACATTACGCATCAGAAGCGTCAGGAGGAGAAAATTCTCCGCCAGGCCCACTTTGATCCACTCACGGATCTACCGAACCGTTTTCTCGCTCTGGACCGTCTCACCCAACTCATCAAGGAGGCGGCCCGCCAAGCCAACAAGGTTGCGGTGTTATTCATCGACCTGGACGACTTCAAGAAGATCAACGACAACCTTGGCCACGAAGCGGGCGACCACGTGTTGATCGAGGCGGCCGCCCGTCTCAGCAGCGCGGTGCGCGACGAAGACACCGTCGGGCGCCTGGGCGGTGATGAATTCATCGTCCTGCTCGGCGGACTGTCCAGCCCGGGCGACGCACTCCCCGTTGCCGAATCGCTGATCGAACGCTTCCGTGACAGCTTCCAGCTCGACGGGCGCGAACTCATGCTGACCGCCAGTATCGGCATCGCCGTGTTTCCCGAAGACGGTGACAATCCGGCAACGCTGCTGCGCCATGCCGACACGGCGATGTACCACTCCAAGGCCCAAGGCCGGAATATCTGCCACTTCTTCACCGACGCGATGAATCTCGGCATGTCGCGACGACTGCAGATCGAAGAACAACTCCACGGCGCGCTGGCGCGCGAAGAGTTCCAGCTCTGCTATCAACCCCTCATCAATATCGCCCGACGCGCCATCATTGGTGCCGAAGCCCTGCTGCGCTGGCGCAACCCGCGCCTTGGGGCGGTGCCCCCCGATGAGTTCATTCCCGTCGCCGAACACACCGATCTGATCATCGACATCGGCAAACACGTGCTGAGCCAGGCCATTGAACAGGTGGCGTACTGGCGCGGAGCGTTGTCGCCCGACTTCAAGGTGGCGGTCAACCTCTCGCCCCGGCAATTCCGCGATACGGGGCTGGCCAGCTTCATCGAGCAGACGCTCGCACGCCACGGCGTCCCCGGCAATGCGCTGGAGCTGGAGATCACCGAAGGCGTGCTGATGGGCGGTCACACCCACATCAACGACGCCCTCGTCTCGCTCAACCGGATGGGCGTGCACATCGCGATGGACGATTTCGGCACCGGCTATTCATCACTGAGTTATCTGCGCAGCTATCCTTTTGATACGCTCAAGATCGACCGCAGTTTTGTGGGCGACATCACGATTGACGCCGCGGATCGGGAGTTGGTCAATGCCACCATCGCCATGGCGCATGGTCTCGGCCTGAGCGTGGTGGCCGAGGGCGTCGAGACCGAGGCGCAACTCGACTATCTGCACTCGCGCGGATGCGACATCGCGCAAGGCTACCTGTTCGGCAAACCCGTCCCGGCCGAAGCCTTCAACACGATATTCGGCCAGCCCGTCTGACGCGTCCCCCTACGGCACCGAGCCCTCACCACATCCGATCGTGTCTTCAAGCGGCATTCCGTTGTCAAACCGAGGACGCCGTCCGACGATCCATCCAGGCGGCATTGCCCCTCCAACTCAAGCATCGACAGGAAGCACGGCCTCTCCTGCCGCCCGCCAGGCCTCGATTCCGCCCACCAGATAACGGGCGTCACACCCCATCACGCGCAACACGGCGACCAAGCCCTGACTGATTTCGTGCCCGTGGACGCAATAAAGCACCACCAGACCGTCGGTCGGGATGCTGTCTTTCCAGTCCAGCCAGCGCGCTGGATCCCGCCATTGGCCGCCCGCGATCTGGCCGCCATCGCTTTGCCGTGCCGTGGCTCGACGCACATCGAGGAGCCTATGCACAAGGCCGCCGCGTTGCCAAAGGGCGAGTTCAGCCGGCGTGATGTGGCTCATTGGGCAACTCCTTTCAAAACAGCGACAAGGCCAGACCGGCCACGGCGCAGGCAGCGATCACCTCGATCACGCCGCGCTTGAAACGCAGCAGGGCCACCGCTGCGCCAAGTGCGACAAGCGCGGCGACGGCATCGAAACCGCCCGCCAGCCCATCGGGCCACAACACGTGATAGCCGAAGAACAGCGCCAGATTCAGCACCACCCCGACGACGGCCGCGGTAATGGCGGTGAGTGGCGCGGTAAGGCGGATCTCGCCATGGGTGGATTCAACCAGCGGCCCGCCGGCAAGAATGAACAGAAAGGATGGCAAGAAAGTGAACCAGGTCACCAGGCATGCAGCGACCGCGCCAGCCAGAAAGAGCGAGTCGGGCCCGAACACGGCTTTAACGTAGCCGCCGACATAGCCGGCGAAGGCCACCACCATGATCAGCGGGCCGGGTGTGGTCTCGCCCAGCGCGAGGCCATCGATCATCTGGGTGGGGGTGAGCCAGCCATAGTGGCCGACCGCGCCCTGATACACATAGGGCAGCACGGCATAGGCGCCGCCAAAAGTGAGCAGCGCGGCTTTGGTGAAGAACCAGGCCATCTGGGTAAGCGTGTGGTCCCAACCCAGGCCGGCAGTGAGCAAACCCATGGGCACCAGCCACAGCACCGCACCGGTCGCCAAGACACCCGTCAGACGCGACCAACTGAAGCGGGCGTGCGCCGGCGTCGGCGTGTCGTCGTCGATGATGGCTCGGCCAAAATCGGCGCCTGCCTTGCCGTGCCCACCGCCTGCGGCGAAGACGTGCGGCGCGACACGGCCGCCGATGTAGCCGACCACCGCCGCGCCCAGCACAATGGCCGGAAACGGCACGTTGAGAGCAAAGATAGCCGCAAAGGACGCACCGGCAATCGCCCACAGCACATTGTTCTTGAGCGCCCGCGAGCCGATACGATGCGCCGCCTGCAACACGATGGCCGTCACCGCCGGCTTGATGCCATAAAACAACCCGGCCACCAGCGGTACATCGCCAAAGGCGATATACACCCACGACAGCACGATGAGAATCAGCAGCGAGGGCAGCACGAACAGCGCACCGGCCACTACGCCGCCCCAGGTGCGGTGCATGAGCCAGCCAATGTAGGTGGCGAGCTGCTGCGCCTCGGGGCCGGGCAGCACCATGCAGTAGTTCAGCGCGTGTAAAAAGCGCCGCTCCGACAGCCAGCGGCGGCGCTCGACCAACTCCTGGTGCATGATCGAAATCTGCCCCGCCGGCCCGCCAAAGCTGATGAAACCGAGCTTGAGCCAGAACAGCACGGCATCACGAAAGCGCACCGCGGCGGGGGCGTCGATGGTATCCATCGCAATTGGAGGCGTGGTTTGGCTCATGCAACGGGCGCGCCGGTATCGAAACGGGTCAGCAGCGCATCGAACACGCCGCTGGCTGCGATGAGCAAGGCATCGTCATCGGCAATGGCATCGCGCAGGCCGGCCAGCACACTCTCCACCCCAACCGCCTCGGGCGGCTGCACACCGCCCACGTCGAGGTAGTGCACCAGCAGCGCGAGTCGCGCCAGCGCGGGCTGCGCAAGGCCGAAGCTGGCGATCATCACCTCGAAGCTCACCAGCCCCCCCAAGTGACTGAAACGCGCGCCATCGAAGTCGAAGCCGAGCGCATCGTCCGGGCAGTCGCCAGGCGCGGCAAGCCACAGCATCGTGGCCGACGGGTCGATAAAACGGCGGATCAACCACGCACAGGCGAGGCGGTCGACCCACGGCCGTCGACGCGTCGCCCAGCGCCGGCCCTGAAAATCGGCGATGTCCATCGACTCGATCTGACCGGTGATGGCGCGAGGCTCATCGGGCGACAGCACACGCGCGATGTCCAGCTCAAGCGATTGCAAGGCGGCGTCCACTTGCCGCTGCGCTTCGCCAGCAAAGAAGTCGATCGCCGCAAGCGCAACAAACGCCTTGCGCAGCTTGCGCACCTGCTTGATCGCCGCCGCCACGGTGTCGGCCGACAAGGCCTCGCGCACCGCCACCACCTCTCCCAGCAAGGCGGCGTAATCGTCTCGCCGATCAAACAGATGGGCAAACTCGGCACCAGCCACCTCTTCCACTCGCAACACGTAGGCCACTCCGCCGCCCTCACGCACCTCGGTGGCGATGGCATCGAGCGTGCTGGCACAGGCGTCGCGGTTGGGCATGAGGTAGACGCCATCGCGTAACACCGCCGCGCCAGACTGTTTCAAGCCACGCCACGCGCGCATCCGGACGGTGGCGTTTTCGGTGGGCAGACTGAGGATGAGTACGAGCCATTGATTCATGAAACAAACACTACAATGATGTAGCGCTTACTTCAACATTTATTTTCTGACAGCAGACCGCTCACACTGGCCTACCCTGAAGTGACAGATCGAGGCTCAGGACAATCGCCAATCTGGCGCCTCGTCTTCACCGCCCGCCCGAAATTCACAAGGAGCCCCCCCATGACCGCGACACCGATTGGCGACTTCCATGTCGCACCAACCGATCTGCCATGGAAGGTCCTGCGCGAGGGCTATCATTTCAAGCTCCTGCGAACCTGCCCGGTCACCGGCACCTGGGTCGCGCTGTTTCGCACCGTGGCGGGGGCGTCCGTGCCATCGCACAAACACATCGGCGCGGCCGAGTACTTTGTCTTAAAGGGAAAGATCGAGATCCGGGGCGGCGCCGAACGAGGCGGCATCACGGCAAGTGCCGGCGACTACGGCTACGAGCCGAACGGCATCGTCCACGAGAAAACCCATTTCCCGGAGCCCTGCGAATACCTGTTCATCAACCACGGCCCGCTGCAATATCTGGATGCCGACGGCAATACCGCGATGGTGCTCGACTGGATCGGTGTTCAGGAAAAGTGGGACGAAGCGGCAGTGGCCGAATAGCCCAAGGCCTATTCACCACTGGCCAGATACCGCTGCGCCCAGGCCGCGACCACCTCGGCCACGTAGATAGCGTCGGCGCGCTGGCTGAGCAGGTGGTCGGCGCTGTCGAGGCTGACGAAGCTCTTGGGATGCCTGGCCCAGCCGTAGATACGGGCGGCGTTGTCGATGCTGACGGTGGTGTCTTGCGGCGAGTGAAACACCAGCAAGGCTTTACGCAGCCCGGCCACGGCGCGTTCGAGTTTGGCCGACTCGATGTCGTCGAGAAACTGCCGGCGAATGCGAAAGGGCCGGCCGACCAACCGCACGACCGCCTCGCCTTCGCGCTCGATTTCATCCCGTGCGCTTTCAAAGTGATGCGCCACATGGGCGGGATCGGCGGGCGCGCCAATGGTGCAAATCGCCCGCGCGCCGTCAATTTGCGCGGCCGCCGCGAGCACCGCCGCGCCGCCGAGCGAATGGCCGATCACGATGGCGGGCTCGGCCAGCGACTGCTTCATGTAGGCGGCCGCGGCGACCAGGTCTTGGACGTTGGACGAGAAGTTGGTGTTGGCAAAATCGCCATCGCTGGCACCCAGTCCGGTGAAGTCAAAACGCAACACGGCAATGCCTTGGGCGGTGAGCCCCTCGGCAATGCGCGCGGCGGCGAAGATGTCCTTGGTGCACGTAAAGCAGTGGGCAAACAGCGCGTAAGCACGCGGTGGCGCGTCGGGCAGATCCAGCCGAGCGGCAAGCTCGGTGCCAAAGGCGCCGGGGAAGGTGATTTTCTGGCTTTGCATGAGGGGGGCTCCGGTCGATGGCAGCGCGCCACGCCAGCCGGTCAATACGCCGAGTGAACGCGCGCTACGCTCAAGAGACGGCGCAGCACCCCGGATGATTACAACCGATTGGCGCGCCGGCATATGGTGACGCATGAGCGACCAAAGAAAAACGGCCTCAATCAGGCCGTTTCCTGCTCAACCGCGCGACCGGCTTACCAGCTCGCGTCCCGATCCGGCGTGGCCGATATCTTGTGGATGGTGAGGTCGGCGCCTTCGTATTCTTCTTCGGCATCCAGACGCAGGCCACTGACGGCCTTGATCGTGGCATACACCAGATAGCCACCGACGAATGCGAAGGCCACACCGGCCAGCGTGCCAACGAGCTGGCTCATGAAGCTGACGCCGCCCATGCCGCCCAGCGCCGACGAGCCGAAGATGCCGGCAGCGATGCCGCCCCAGGCGCCACACAGGCCATGCAGGGGCCAGACACCGAGCACATCGTCGATCTTCCAGCGATTCTGGGTGAGGGTGAACATCTGCACGAACAGCACGCCGGCAATCACACCGACCGCCAACGCACCAATCGGGTGCATCAGGTCGGAGCCGGCACACACTGCCACCAGGCCCGCCAGTGGACCGTTGTGCACGAAGCCCGGGTCGTTCTTGCCCATCACCAGCGCGGCCAGCGTGCCACCGACCATGGCCATGAGCGAGTTGACCGCCACCAGCCCGCTGATACCCTCCACCGTCTGTGCGCTCATCACGTTGAAGCCGAACCAGCCGACGGTGAGAATCCAAGCGCCCAGCGCGAGGAAGGGAATGCTCGAAGGCGGGTGCGCGGCGATGGCGCCCGATTTATTGTAGCGACCATGACGCGCGCCGAGCAGCAGCACTGCGGCCAATGCGATCCAGCCGCCAACAGCATGCACCACGACGCTGCCGGCAAAGTCGTGGAAGGTAGCGCCAAAGCTGGATTCAAGCCAGGCCTGGAAGCCGTAGTTGCTGTTCCAGATCAGGCCTTCGAAGAAGGGATAGACCAGGCCGACCAACAGCGCGGTAGCCGCCAGTTGCGGGTAAAAGCGTGCCCGCTCGGCGATGCCGCCCGAGATGATGGCCGGAATGGCGGCGGCGAAGGTCAGCAAGAAGAAGAACTTGACCAGGTCGTAGCCGCTACGCGCGGCCAGCACGTCGGCGCCCTGGAAGAAGCTGACGCCATAGGCGACGGCGTAGCCAATGAAGAAGTAGGCGATGGTCGAAACGCTGAAATCGACCAGAATCTTGACCAGCGCATTGACCTGGTTTTTGCGCCGCACGGTGCCCACTTCGAGAAATGCGAAGCCGGCATGCATGGCAAGCACCATGATGGCGCCCAACAACACGAACAGGACGTCACTGGATGTCTTGAACTGCTCCATGGAAATGCTCCTTTTGCACAATAGGGGAGCATTTAGCAGATCACGTGCCAGTCTAGCTTTTAAGCAAAATCAGCCACTTACAGGATAACGCCCCAAGACAGCGCATTCCGCCAGCACCAATTCAGTGCATCAGAGCACCCGCCAGGCCCCATCAACGTGCATGCATGCCAACAAATGCGTCATCTCGGTGCGAGGCCCTTGGGCAGCAACACCCACATGGCGCCGTTCTGCTTCATGCGCCCGGCCTCGGCCCCCGCGGCATCGCCAAAGCCCCAGAAGAAGTCGGCCCGCACACCGCCACGAATGGCGCTGCCGGTGTCTTGCGCCATCACCAGATGCCGCAGCGGCTGGTTGGTGTTGGGGCGGGTGGTATCGAGGAACACCGGCGCGCCCAGCGGCACGGTCTGGCGATCAACCGCAATGCTGCGCTCGGCCACCAGCGGAACACCCAGCGCCCCGATCGGGCCGTCGTTGTTGTCTGGCAGCGGTCGGAAGAACACATAGCTGGGGTTCTGATCAAGCAGCTCACGCAGGCGTGCCGGGTGGGTCCGCGCCCAGCGTTGGATGCCCTGCATGGACGCGTCCGACAGCTTGAGTTCGCCCTGCTCCACCAACCACTTGCCAATCGACTTGTAGGGGTGGCCGTTCTGGTCGGCATAGCCGATGCGCAGATAGCTGCCGTCGGGCAGCTCAACCCGGCCCGAGCCCTGCACTTGCAGGAAGAACAGCGCAATCGGGTCATCCGCCCAGGCCAGCACCGGCGCCGGAAAAGCCTCGCCCTGCGCACTGACTTCGCGCCGCGTCCAGTAAGGCACCAGCCGGTTGCCCTCCACTCGTCCGCGCAGGCGCAGGGGCTTGAGCTCGGGGTAGATGCCGGCCAGCTCGACCGAGACCATGTCCTGCGGCACGCCATGAATCGGCCAGGCGTGCTGGGCGTTGCGATCGAGGCTGCCGCGAATCAACGGTTCGTAATAGCCGGTGACCAGGCCGTTGGCGCTGCTGTCGGCATTGCGCACCTGCCAGGGGCGGAAATTGCGATCGAAAAACTGCCGCACCATCGCCCGCGGCGGCGCGTCGCCGAGCGCATCGGCTTGCGCACACACCCCCGCCCAGGCCGCTTCCTTGCGCAGCACCCGACAGGAGCGCTGCCAGGCCGGCCAGGCGGCCTCCATGGCATCCGCATTCCAGCCCGGCAAGTCGGTCCAGCGGGCAGCCACCAGCCGGCCGGGGGCCACTGCCGGGCTTGCCACCGGTGCTGACGGCGGCGTGACGGCTTGCGGCTTGGGCGCCACGGGTGCGGGCGCCGGTGCCGGCACAGGGGTGCTTTGCGTCACCGGCGGCACCTGCGCGCAAGGCGGACAGTCGGCCACGCGCTCGGTAGCACAGGCCGACAACAACACACAGAGCCCGACCACACGCGGCCAGACAGACAGACGAAGGAACATGGCGGACAGATCAGTTACACTCGGTCGAGCGAAGCCGGCAGTATAGCCGTGACCGCCCTTCCCCAACCTGCCACCGGAGCCTGCCATGTGGGTGATCCTGCTGGAAGCCGGCGTTGCGCTGGCATTGTTGCTTGTCATTGTCTGGGCCACCTGGCCACGAAAGAAGAACACATCTGATGACTCCGACATCTCCTGAACTGGCCGCCTTTTTTGCGCGCCTCGAAAAAACCCTGGACCGGCTCGACGCCTGGCTGCCCGCCCCGCCGGCGGCACCGGACTGGGACAGCGCGATCGCGTTCCGCTGGCTGCGCCGCGGCGCACAAGCACGGCTGGAGGCGATCCCCCATCCGCACCTGATCCGTGTCGAAGACCTGCAGGACGTGGCCGACCAGATCGCGCGCCTCGACGCCAACACCCGCCAGTTCGTCAAAGGGCGCCGAGCCAACAATGCGCTGCTCACGGGGGCGCGCGGCACCGGCAAGTCCTCGCTGGTCAAAGCCATGCTGGCGCGCTACGCCGACAAGGGCCTGCGCCTGATCGAGGTCGACAAGCAGGATCTGATGGACCTGCCCGAGATCGTCGAACTGGTGCGCACCCGGCCCGAGCGCTTCGTGCTGTTCTGCGACGATCTGTCCTTCGAAGACGCCGAGCCGGCCTACAAGGCACTCAAGAGCGTACTCGACGGCTCGCTCGCCGCGGTGCCCGACAACATCATCATCTACGCCACCTCCAACCGTCGCCACCTGATGCCTGAGTACCACGCCGAAAATCGCGAAGCACACAACATCGACGGCGAGATCCACCCCGGCGAAGCGGTCGAAGAGAAAATCTCGCTGTCCGAGCGTTTCGGACTGTGGTTGTCTTTCTACCCTTTTAATCAGGACGCCTACCTCGATATCGTGTGCCACTGGCTGAGCGAATTCGGCGTGACCAAGGCCAAGATCGACAAAGCCCGCACCGAGGCCCTGCAGTGGGCGCTGATGCGCGGCTCGCGCAGTGGTCGGGTGGCCTGGCAGTTTGCCCGCGACTACGCCGGCCGGCACGCCACGTGAGACTCGCATGACCGACACCGCCTCGCCCAAAAAACGCGTCGACGTCGCCGCCGCCGTCATCACCCAGCCCAATGGCAGCGTGCTGCTCGGTCAGCGCGCGCCAGGCACCTTCTACCCCGGCTACTGGGAGTTTCCCGGCGGCAAGGTCGAGCCCGGCGAAGACCCGCGCGCCGCGCTGATCCGCGAGCTCGACGAAGAACTCGGCATCACCGTCGACACCTGCTGGCCCTGGCTGATACGCGAGCACGACTACGAACACGCCAACGTTCGCCTGCACTTCTTTGAAGTACCCGAGTGGACTGGCGACATCAACGACCATGTTCACGCCGCGCTCGCCTGGGAGCACCCCGAGCGCTTCAGCGTCGCGCCCATGCTGCCAGCCAACGGCCCCATCCTCAAGGCGCTGCGCCTGCCACACGAGATGGGCATCACCGATGCCGCCCACATGGGCGTCGACGCCCAGCTCGAGGCGCTCGACCGCGCCCTGGCACGTGGCCTCAAGCTGGTACAGATCCGCGACTCCTCCCTCGATACCCGCCCGCGCGAACGCCTCGCCCACAGCATCGTCCAGCGCTGTCACGCCGCCGGCGCACTGGCCCTGGTCAACGGCGACGCCGACCTCGCCCGACGCACCGACGCCCACGGTCTGCACCTGCCCGCCCGCCAGCTCATGGCCTGCGGCACTCGCCCCGATTTCGAGTGGGTCGGCGCCTCCTGTCACACCCGCGCGGAGCTCGAACACTGCGCCAAACTTGGCCTCGACTACGCCGTGCTCGGCCATGTCAACGCCACCCCCAGCCACCCCAGCAGCCCCTCGCTCGGCTGGGCCGGCTTCACCCCCCTCACCCAATGGCTACCCATGCCGGTATTCGCCATCGGCGGGGTCAGCCTTGAGCACATGAGCGCGGCGCGTGCAGCCGGTGCGCATGGTGTGGCGGGGATTCGCGGGAGTTGGGCCTGAGCGGCAGACTCGCCTGAGCTTCAACAGATTCGCGCCCTCGCTCGGCCGAGCGCGCCACCCGGCTTGACCGCCAACACCAGCGACTGCCCGGCCATACCCGCCAGCGGCCAAGATAAACCGGCACCTGCTGCCATTCGCATCTATGGTGGTTACATAGCGTCGGCATTCACGCTGTTCGCCTTGCGCGCATGGCGCACCGCCCGGCCCCACACGGCACACCGGGTGACGAGCACGCGCTGGCCGACATTGGAGGGCACGCAGCATGGCGACCTATATCGCACTATGCACTTTCACCGATCAAGGGATCCGCGCCATCAAGAACTCGGCGGAACGGGCCGACGCCGTCAAGGAGTTGGCCGCGAAGTTTGGCGCGACGATGACACAGCTGTACTGGACGATGGGTCAGTACGACCTGATCGCCACCATCGACGCACCAGACGATGAGTCGGCCACGGCATTTGCCCTGGCCACGGCCTCGGGCGGCAATGTGCGCGTACAAACCCTGCGCGCGTTCTCGCGCACCGAACTGGCGGGCATTACCCGCCGGCTCGACTGACACGCTGATCCCAGGCTTGAGCGGGCGCCGTCCCCCCGCTCAGCAGTGTCAGCTATCCCAGGCGCCTTGCCGCAGACGCGCATTCAGCGTGTCGACAACCTCGGCCCAATCGGCGTCTTCGGCGATCTCCTCACGTAGAAAAGCCGCCTGGGACGGATTCCAGAACGGCGCCGCCGCAAGTGGGATATGCCCGGCCAGTGGGGCGTGACACGCCACAAAGGTGTCGATACTGGCAGCGTCGTTGGGTAAGCCAAGCTGGGCAAACAAGGCGGACAGAGGATGGACTGGGGTTTCCATGAGAAGGTCTCCTTTCGACATGACACAGTGCCACACCCACATAAGTATGCGCCGACACGGCGCTCGAACATACCATCGGCGCCCCCCAACTGGTCACCCCACGCTTTTTCTTAAAGCGTCCATCGCGCGTTGATGGCCAAAAAAAACCGCCTCGAAGGCGGTTTTTTTGACCGAGACATTACGCCTTGCGCTTGCCTCGCACCAGGCCAAGGCCCAGCAGACCGATGCCAAGCAACCCCAAGCTCACGGGCTCGGGCACGCTTGTCGGTGGCATGTCGGCGGTATTGATTAACACGCGCTCAATCACAAAGCCGCTTTGCGCGCCTTGGTTGTGGTTGAAGGAAAAGCTGTTGAAAGGAGTACCAGAGAAGCTGATGGTGCCTTGCCCATCATTTGCCGTCGAAGTAATCGTCGTGCCATCAAAGGTTGTACCACCCTGATTGGTATAGCCAATCGACACGGGACCATTGCTGGTCACAAACCCAAAAAGCGTCTCCACCGGCAAAGAACCAACACTGCTCAGTGCATCAAACTCGATTTCAATGGAGTTGATCATTGTCGAGAAGCTGAGCACGTAGCTGCCGGAGGTATTGTTCCCACCAAGATACAGTCCAGCGAAGGTTCCGCTGGTGATAAACCCGATACTGCCGCCCGTATTGGTGGTCGTCAGCGTCGTGCCCCCCACGGTCACCGGATTGCCGGAGCCCAGATCGGCATCGGAAAAGCTGATCACTGCGGCCTGCGCGACGGCCGAACCGGTCAAGGCCAGCATGGCGACCAGCGCTTTTGTTTTGAATGTTGTCATTTACGATTGCCCCGATATTGAGCGCTTAGCGAACCTAAGCATGGACGATCTCACGCAATATCTACGCCAACAGAACAATTTGATTTAACAACAATCACTTGCGCCAAATTTCAGGCGATTGCCAAGCGCAAAATGTTGCTGATTGTAAATTTATCCGACACTCATATGACACCATGGCGCCGCTTGAAACGGCGACCGCGTTACGCGTCGTCAAGATCTTCCGACATGCCATCCGGCGGCTTGGCGGCCGGAATGCGGTAGCTCTCGGAGGCCCAGGCGCCCATGTCGATCTGGCGGCAGCGCTCGGAGCAGAAGGGGCGGAATTTGTTGTCGGTGCGCCATTCGACAGGCTTGGCGCAGTGGGGGCATTTGACGATGCGGGGGGCGGTATCGCGGGTCATCGGACTCAGAGATTGCACAGCGTGAGTTCGAACTCGACGTCGTTCTCGCACTGGCGGGGTCGGCTGATGGTGTCGGGGCGCATGAAGCGCACGTTGAGCACGTATTTGTTGGCGCTGATTTCGGGCACGGCCTGGGCACCCAGCTGGACGCGGACACGCACCATCTGGATCGGGCGGCCGCCCATGGTCAGCTGGTAGTTGCCGCGACAGGCGGTCTGCATTTCGGGTCGGCCACTGGCGCGCAGCAGGCGTAGCACAATCGCCAGACCGTCGCGGATCGGCAGCATCGGGCGAATCCAGCCTTCGAGGTCGCGCCGGCGCGCTTCGACGTCGCGGTTTTGCCAGTGGTAATACGCGGGCAGGTCGAACTGACAGGCGCCACCGGGGATCGCAGCGCGGCTGCGGATGCCCATGAGCCAGTCGTTTTCGCGCAGGTAGTGGCCGATCTTGCCAGACACCGACAACAGGCCGGCCGTGGCCTGCTCGATTTCGTACAGGGCGCCGCTGAGCGCTTCTTCGGAAATATCGGGGTTGTCGCGGAAGGCGAGCAGCGACTGGCGCTGGCGCTCGAGTTCCTGCAGCAGATCCACCTTGAACTCGGAGCGGCTGGCCACTTCGAGCATTTCGAAGATGGCCGTCAACGTGACGTGATGGTCAATAGGCGATTCACCGCGCAGTGTGTGCGCGATACGGGCAAACAGATCTTCCAGCCGGAGCAGGGTGCGGATGCGCTCGTTGAGTGGGTATTCGAAAGTAATCACCGCATGCGCCTGATGGGTTTGCCAACCTCCTGATAATCCGCGCGATGATAGCACAGGGCCTGCGCCGGCCTCAGGCGCTGGCGAGGCGGAGGTACTGCAAATGCAAGGCGTCGACCTGTTGATGGAGATGGTCGAGATCGCCGCTATTGTCGATCACGTCATCGGCGGCAGCGAGCCGATCGGCCCGCGGCAGCTGCGCCGCCATGATGGCTTCGACTTGCGCGGCGGGCAGACCCGAACGGCGCATGACCCGCGCCACTTGCACCGCCGCCTCGCAATCGACCACGGCGATGCGCTGACAACGCTGGCGATAGGTGCCAGACTCGATCAGCAGCGGCACCACCAGCACCACATAGGGCGTCTCGGCCTCGACGCACTGACGGTCGGACTCCGTGCGGATCATGGGATGCAGGATTGCTTCGAGGCGCTGACGCTCGGCCGGGTGGGCAAACACCAGTGCGCGCATGGCGTCGCGGTCGAGCGCCCCATCGGCGGCGATCACCGCATCGCCAAAGGCCGCGCGAATGGCTGGCAAAGCCGCACCGCCGGGCGCAGTGAGCTGACGGGCGATGAGGTCGGTATCCACGATGGCCGCACCGCGCTCGCCAAAACGATCCGACGCCGCGCTTTTTCCACTGCCGATGCCGCCGGTCAGGCCGACAATCCAGCGCGCAGTGCTCACAGCGCGCAATCCTCGCGGGTGGCACCAGCATAGGCTCCGGCCCATTCCGCCGCGCGCTCGATCAGCGCTTCGGCCGGCCCGCGGATTTCGATGCGGTGGGTGGTGTCGCCCCGCTCTTCGATCGCCACGCCACGCACACCCTTGGCCTGAATGCGACGTACCTGTTCTTTGGCCGACGCCTCCGACTTGAACAAGCCCAGCGAGATGGTTAGCGGCCGGGATCCGTTCTCGCCCACCACAAACAAATCGTTCCAGCCCTTGGCGCGGATCTCGCTGGCGCGGCGCTCGGCCGCGTCTTTGGTGGGATGCGCGGGGATATGCACCCACCAGGAGGTGACATCGGTGGTGGTCTGGTCGCGCGCGGTGAAGTCCGGCTCGCGCAGCGCCTGCCGCGTGAGCCGATCCGCCGCTTCGTCGTCCAGACCGCCAAAGGCCACGCAGGCTTTCGGTACGCTGACCACCGGCGGTGGCGCTTCGACGACGGGCGCCGGTGGCGGTACAGGCGCGGGCGGCGGCACGACGACCGGCGCAGGTGCGGGCGCAGGCGCCGCAGCCGCACGCGCCTCGGCCTGCAAGGCCGCAACCGCGGCGTCATCAAGCACCTGGATCTGCTCGGGCTTGAGCTGATTGGTCACTCGCTCAGGCTCGCTGCGCGTGCCGTCCTGACCAAACCAGCCCTGCCAGGCCGCCAGCGCAATGGCATTGACCAGCACCAGCAAGATGATCAGAAAACGCAGGATCGGCACGCTTGGCTCCTTAACCGACTTTGGGCAGATGCGCCAGCGACGCGGCCACCGCCTCGGCCGGGTACTCGTAGTTTTCGAGTTGGCCTGAGAAGTAGCGGTCGTAGGAGGCCATGTCAAAGTGACCATGGCCCGTCAGGTTGAACAGTATCACCTTGGGCTCGCCGGTCTGCTTGCACACCAGCGCTTCGTCGATGGCCGCACGGATGCCGTGGCAGGATTCTGGCGCCGGGATGATGCCTTCGTGGCGGGCAAACAGCACGCCGGCTTCAAAGGTGGCCAGCTGCGGCACGGCCACGGCTTCGACCAGCTTCTCGTGATACAGCTGCGAGACCAGCGGCGAATCGCCGTGATAGCGCAGGCCACCGGCGTGGATGCCCGGCGGCATGAAGTCGTGGCCCAGCGTGTACATCTTCATCAGCGGCGTAAAACCCGAGGCGTCGCCGTAGTCGTAGGCGTAGGCGCCCTTGGTGAGGGTCGGGCAGGAGGCCGGCTCGACGGCCACGCAACGCAGTTTTTCGGCGCGCTTCTCGCCCGCGATCTGATCGCACAGGAAGGGGAAGGCGATGCCGCCAAAGCTGGAGCCGCCGCCGCAAGGGCCGATGACCACATCCGGGTAGAGGCCGATTTTTTCAAGCTGTTTCTTGGACTCCTGGCCAATCACGGTCTGATGCAGCAGCACATGGTTGAGCACCGAGCCGAGGGTGTACTTGGTATCGGCACGGCCGGCGGCCTCTTCGACCGCTTCGGAAATCGCGATGCCGAGCGAGCCCTGGTTCTCGGGGTCTTTCTCCAGAATGGCGCGGCCAGTCTGGGTTTCGTTCGAGGGGCTGGAGAAAACCTCAGCGCCCCAGGTCTGCATCATCGAGCGGCGGAAGGGCTTCTGCTGGTAGCTCACGTTCACCATGAACACCCGCACATCGATGCCGAACATGCCGCCTGCGAAGGCGATGGACGAACCCCACTGACCGGCGCCGGTCTCGGTGGTCAGCCGCTTGATGCCGGCCTGCTTGTTGTAATAGGCCTGCGGCACGGCGGAGTTGGGTTTGTGTGAGCCGGCCGGCGAGACGCCTTCGTACTTGAAGAAGATCTTGGCCGGGGTGCCCAGCGCCTTTTCGAGACGCACCGCACGCACCAGCGGCGTCGGACGCCAGATTTTATAGATCTCGCGAACTTCATCGGGGATCTCGATCCAGCGCTGCGAGCTCATCTCCTGCTCGATGATCGGATCCGGAAAGATCGCGCTCATCTGCTCGGGCGTGGCGGGCGAGCCGTCTGGCCCCAGCGGCGGCAGCGGCGCATTGGGCATGTCGGCCGCGATGTTGTACCAATGGGTCGGGATGTCCTCTTCGGTCATCAGAATGCGTGTCGGCTCGCTCATCGGCGGTTCTCCATTATGTTTTTGTATTGGCGCCGGGCTGGCCCGACGTTGTCCGTATCCGGCGGGCATCTTAGCCCGTCTGGCGTTTCATCGAAAGCATCCGTGACGCTGTGCCACCGCCACGCCATCGAGCACGAGGTTGTCGATGATCCGCAGCGGCACACCCAGCAGCGGCGCAATCTGCGCCGCCGCCCCGCCATTGAGCAGGCAGCTCGCCCCAGGCAGGTCAGCCACGTGACGATACATCCGCTCGATGGCGCCGGCCTGGGCATGCAGGCACCCCATGGTGATCGCGTCGGCCGTGCAGGTGGGCAGATCAATCACCCGGCCGTCGGCCAGCGGCAGCTGCGCGGTGTTGCCAGCCAGCGCGCGACGCATGAGGTCGACGCCGGGGGCAATCAGCCCGCCGCGAAACACCCCCTCGGCGTCAAGCACGTCAATCGTGGTGGCGGTGCCGGCGGTAACCACCAAGCACGGCGCCGCGCCATGGTCTTGCGCGCCGATCAGCGCGGCCCAGCGGTCGGCGCCCAGTTGGGCGGGGTTCACATAGCTGTTGCGCACGCCGCAGGCCTCGCGTGTGGGCGTCAGCCACTGGGGGGCATGGCCCCACGGTGCGAGCGATTCGGCCACCCGGTGACGCAAGGCAGGCGACACCACCGAGGCGCCAAACACACCGTCGATCTGGCCTGGCGGCGGCAGCACGACGTCAAAAACCCAGGCCTCGTCATGCGCAAAAGCGCCCTGCGCCAGCCATTGATCGGCCTCGCGCAAGCCCCATTTGAGGCGGGTGTTGCCCACGTCCAGCAGCAGGATCATCCGGCGGCTCGCAAGCTCACGTCGCCGGCCAGCACGCGGCGCAGGCCGGTGTCTGTCTGCAGGCGCAAGGCGCCGTCGACATCGACGCCGAGGCAGATACCTTCAAGGCTGTCGGTTTCACCGATCAGCCGCACCGGCAGGTCGGCATAGGCGTTGCGCTGATTCCACGCGCCCTGAAAGGCCGCGAAACCGCTGTTGGCATAGGTATCGAACAGACTGCGCTGCACGCGCAACAAGTCAGCCAGCAGCGCTTCGCGACTGGGCAGCTCATCAATCACCTGATCGAGCGCGGTGACATCGCTGCGCCCGGGGATGCTCGCCTCGCCCGGCAAGGACAGGTTCAGCCCGATGCCGACCACCGCCGCGACCTGCCGCGCCGAGGCCAGCTCGACCAGAATGCCGCCGAGCTTTCGCCCGTGCACCTGAATATCGTTAGGCCATTTGAGTTCGACACCGGCCACGCCAGCGTTTTCCAGCACCGTGGCCACGGCGATTCCGGCCACCAGCGAGAGCCCGGCCGGCACCGGCGCGCCCACGGGGAAGCGCCACATCGCCGAGAAGGTCAGGCTCGCGCCCGACCAGGCCTGCCACTGCCGGCCCCGGCGACCACGGCCGGCGGTCTGCAGTTCGCAGGCGACCACCGGCACCCGGCCGTCGTCGGCGGGCGCACGCTGGATCAGCACGGAATTGGTGGAGTCGCACTCGGCGCGCAGATCGAGCGCAAAGGCGTCAGCGTCTGGCCCCAGGTGGGTACGCAGCGTATCAATATCGAGCGGTGAAGGCGCAGTAGCGGGCACGGGTCGGGAGGCAGCAGTCATAAAACTGCATTATGTCCCAATCGTCGGCCGCCGACAGTCCACCGGCCACGGCCGGCGGTGGGTGCGGCATGAATGGTCCGACTCAGTCGGCCGATGAGGCGGCGGGAGCGTCCTCGCGCGGGCCGTCGAGGCCGAGCTCCTGGATCTTGCGCGTGATGGTGTTGCGACCGATACCCAGCAACTGGGCAGCCTCGATCCGGCGCCCGCCGGTGGTCTCCAGCGCGCGCTCGATGAGGGTGCGCTCGAAGGCCCGGGTGAGCTGCTCGAAGACCTCGCCCGGCACGGCCGCCAGCAAGCGATCGGCTTCACGCCCGAGCGCGCTGCACCAGTCGCCGCCGCCCACTTCGTGCGCCGCGGCTTCGCGGAACTCGACCGGTAGATCGGCCACTTCCACCAGCTGGCCGGGCGCCATCACCGTCAGCCAATGGCACAGGTTTTCGAGCTGTCGGACATTACCGGGGAAGACCTGGGTTTGCAGGTGCTGAAGCGCAGCGCTGGAGATGCGCTTGGTCTCGACATCAAGCTCGCGTGCGCTCTTTTTGAGAAAGTGCTGCACCAACAGGGGAATGTCTTCGCGACGCTCGCGCAGCGGCGGCAGGCGCAGACGGATGACGTTGAGCCGGTGATAGAGGTCTTCGCGAAACAGGCCGTCCTTGACCCGTTCATCCAGGTCCTGGTGGGTTGCTGCGATCACCCGCACATTGGCGCGGATCGGCTGATGGCCGCCGACGCGGTAGAAGTTGCCATCGGAGAGCACGCGCAACAGCCGGGTTTGCAACTCGGCCGGCATATCACCGATCTCGTCCAGAAACAGGGTGCCGCCATCGGCCTGCTCGAAGCGGCCCCGACGCTGCGTGGCCGCACCGGTGAAGGCACCGCGCTCATGGCCAAAGAGCTCGGACTCCAGCAGGTCGCGCGGAATAGCGGCAGTGTTGATGGCAATGAAGGGCGCGTCGCGGCGCGGGCTGTGCCGGTGCAAGGCGCGGGCCACCAGCTCCTTGCCGGAGCCCGACTCACCGTTGATGAGCACCGTGGCATGCGACTGGGCCAACCGGCCGATGGCGCGGAACACCTCCTGCATTGATGGCGCCTGGCCGAGGATTTCGGGGGTCAACACCGATTCATCGGTGTCAACCACCTGCTCTTCGCCCTGCTCCACCGCCCGCCGCACCAGGCTCAGGGCCTGTTCGAGATCAAAGGGCTTGGGCAGGTACTCGAAGGCGCCGCCCTGGAAGGCCGATACCGCGCTATCGAGGTCGGAATAGGCGGTCATGATGATGACCGGCAGATCCGGAAAGCGGGCCTTGGCTTTTTCGAGCAGACTCAGACCGGATTCGCCCGGCATGCGGATGTCGGACACCAGCACCTTGGGCGGACGGCTGAGCGCTTCGAGCGCTTCGCCCGCCTCCACCGCGGATTCGAAACTACGGTGGGTGATGTTCTCCCGCGCCAAGGCTTTTTCAAGCACCCAGCGGATGGAGCGATCATCATCAACGATCCAGACGGTTTCCATATTTATGTATGCACTATTTTGGTGCGAGCTGCACAAAGGCGGTTCATTGACGGTCCGCAATCGGCAACAGCAAGGTGAAACAAGTACGTCCGGGGACGCTATCGACTTCAATCATGCCGTGGTGCTGCTCAACAAAGCCTTGCGCCAACGACAGCCCCAGTCCGCTCCCTCCGTCTCGGCCCGATACCAGGGGATAGAAGATCTGGTCACGAATTTCTTCAGGAATCCCCGGGCCGTTGTCGATCACTTGCAATTCGAGTGCCAGTTTGTGCCGGCGCTTGGCTAGGGTGACCTGGCGGGCGGCGCGGGTGCGCAAAATGATCTCGCCCTCGCCCTCCACGGCTTGCGCGGCGTTGCGCACGATATTGAGGACGGTTTGAATGAGTTGCTCACGATCTCCGGTCAGGTCGGGCAGGCTGGTGTCGTAATCGCGCCGCACGATCACGCCAGGAAATTCAGCCAGGATCAGCCGCCGGACACGTTCGAGAACATCATGGAAATTGAGCGGCGCCGGGCGCATGACCGCGTGCGTGCCGAGCAGCCGCTTCATCAGCGCCTGCAGCCGATCGGCCTCGGCAATGATGACCTGGGTGTATTCCTTGAGCTGCGGATCGTCCAGCTCGCCTTCGAGCAACTGCGCAGAGCCGCGAATGCCGCCCAGTGGGTTCTTGATTTCATGCGCCAGATTGCGGATCAACTCGCGATTGGCCTGCTGCTGCTGCAGCAGCACCTCTTCGCGTGTGACACGCAGCTGCGCTTCGATCGGCCGGAACTCCAGCAGCAAACGAACCCCCGGCGCCTCGACCGGACTGACCGTGCAGTCGACCTCGATCGTGCACTCGCGACCGGGCGGCACGATGCGCAGATCCTTACCGGTGTAGCTCCAGTTGTTGTTGAGGGCGTTGTAGAGCGCTGGCGCCAGGCCGGGCGGCTCGCCCAGCAAGGCGCCCAGCGAGCGACCGGCATGACGACGGGCGCTGACGCCGAAGAGGTTTTCGGAACCTGCGTTGAGGTAGCGAACGATGAGCTTTTCATCGACCAGCACCACAGCGGTCGACAACAGGTCGAGACCGGCAAACTGATTGTTTCGGGTGGCGTCTTGAGTCATATGCAGGAAGTCAGAGCAATTAACGCGCCACTTCCTGCGGCGCGATCAACGCAGATTGGAAAGTTCTTTTTTCAAGGCCTCAATGTTGCGCTCATGCTGCGCAACGGCGTCCTGGAACGGCTTGAGGCGGTCGAGCTTCTTCTGGTAGTTGCGTTCATTGCCGTAACGCACCGCGTCGGCTTCGTCCAGCGCCTTGCGGGCCGCTTCGAGTGACGCCTCTTCGGTCGCCAGTTCGGTTTCGAGCAACTTGCGGCGATCGGCATCGCGTGCGCGCTGATCGTCGGACGACACTTTAGGGAAGCTCCCGCTCGACGGTGACGCGGCCGGCGCCTTGCCGGTCGAGGTGCCCGGCACCGAAGATACCGGCAGATCCCGGCTCAGACGCTCACAGTCTTTGGCGTCGCGCGAATTGGTGTAGGTCACCCGCTTCTGACCGGTGGCCGGATCGGTCTCGACGCATTTATAGACATCGGCCAGCGCCAGCGGGCTGATCAGCGCAGCGGCAAGCACAAGAACACATTTCATTGGCATGTCCATACGATTTGTTGGATGGCCCAGTGTAGCAACCCGCGCGGCGGTTTGCTTCGCCTCCGGCCCCCAAAAAGAAAAAAGGACGGGGCATGCCCCGTCCTTTTACAACGCATCAGCCGAAATTCGGCTTACAGACTGTAGTACAGATCGAATTCGACCGGGTGCGTGGTGATACGCAGACGGTCCACTTCTTCCGACTTCAGTGCGATGTAGGCATCGATAAAGTCATTGGAGAACACACCGCCACGGGTCAGGAACTCACGATCCTTGTCGAGGTATTCCAGTGCCTGATCAAGACTGGTACACACGGTCGGGATCAGTGCATCCTCTTCCGGCGGCAGGTCGTACAGGTTCTTGTCGGCGGCGTCGCCCGGGTGAATCTTGTTCTGGATACCGTCCAGGCCGGCCATCAGCAGCGCGGCGAAGCACAGGTACGGGTTGGCCATCGGATCCGGGAAACGGGCTTCGATACGGCGGCCCTTCGGGTTGGCGACGTACGGAATGCGGATCGACGCGGAGCGGTTGCGGGCCGAGTAAGCCAGCTTGGTCGGCGCTTCGTAGTGGGGCACGAGACGCTTGTACGAGTTGGTCGCCGGGTTGGTGATGGCGTTCAGCGCGCGAGCGTGCTTGATGATGCCGCCGATGTAGTACAGGGCCATGTCGGACAGACCGGCGTAGCCGTTGCCGGCGAACAGGTTCTGGCCGTCTTTCCAGATCGACTGGTGCACATGCATACCGGAGCCGTTGTCACCAACGATGGGCTTGGGCATGAAAGTGGCGGTCTTGCCGTACTGATGGGCCACGTTGTGCACGATGTACTTGAGCAGCTGGGTCCAGTCAGCACGCTGGGTCAGGGTGCTGAACTTGGTACCGATTTCGCACTGACCTGCGTTGGCCACTTCGTGGTGATGCACTTCGACCGGCACGCCGCAGGCTTCGAGGGCCAGGCACATGGCGGCACGGATATCGTTCAGGCTATCGACCGGCGGGACGGGGAAGTAACCGCCCTTGACACGCGGACGGTGACCGGTGTTGCCACCTTCAAACTTGTCGGCGGTCGACCAGGCGGCCTCTTCGGAGACGATCTTGCTGTAGACGCCGGACATGTCGACCGACCATTCCACTGCGTCAAAAATGAAGAACTCGGGTTCCGGACCGAAGTAGGCGGTGTCACCAATGCCGGAGCTCTTCAGATAGGCCTCGGCGCGCTTGGCGATCGAACGCGGGTCGCGGTCGTAGCCCTTGCCGTCGGACGGCTCGATCACGTCGCAAGCCAGCACCAGCGTGGTTTCGTCGTAGAACGGGTCAATGTAGGCAGAGGACGCTTCCGGCATGAGGATCATGTCGGAGGCCTGGATGCCTTTCCAACCGGCGATGGACGAACCATCGAAGGGATGACCATGCTCGAAGTGATCGAGCTCAAAGGCGGACACCGGCACGGTCACGTGCTGTTCCTTGCCGCGGGTATCGGTGAAACGGAAGTCAACGAAGCGCGCTTCGTTGTCTTCGATCATCTTCATGACATTCTCAGGACTCATGGTCACTCCTAGCGTGGTGAGGCGAATTAGACAAAACCTGCCATGACTGGCAAATCAACGGGGTTTTTCTTAGCAGATATCATGCCACGACTTACCCCACGAAACGACGACCCTTTTCGCCCCAATTCGGGGCCAAGCCGGAACGTCAGCGCACCGAAATGGTGCCTCAATTTCTGTTCTGCACCATTACTGTGCAACCAACCCATGCAAGCGCACAGCCCGAATTTCCGGGTGAGTGGGCAAGTGCGCCTTCAGGCGGGCATTCAGCTGCGCGACCCGTCCGTCAGTGGAAAGCCAGTCCAGTGGAAAAAACAATTCAAGCTCAACCCGGCCACCAAGGTGGTGGACCAGCATGCGTTTCGGCGCGGGCGTTTCATCGCCCAGCAGTCCCGGCAGCCAGCCGGCCAGCGTCTGACGATCGGGCATCGGCCCAACGGGGATCACCGGAACATCGAGATCGTCCTCGGCATCGATGTGCACCAGCACATCCTGTACGTTGGCGTGCTGCCGGCACACCCGCAGTCGCACCGCCTCGGCAATGGCGTGCCCCTCGGACACACTGATGCGCGGATCCACCAGCACATGCGCGTCGCACAAAATACGATGCGCCATGCGCCGGGTGCGCAGGTCGTGCACGCCACGCGCGCCGGGGGTGGCCGCGATGGTGTCACGAATCTTGTTCACCACCTCTTCCGACACCGCCGTATCCACCAGCTCGCGAATCGCGGCCGCGGCCAGCATGACACCCATGCGCAAAATCATGAAACCGACCAGCGCAGCCGCCAGCGGCTCGACAAATCGGTAGCCGAGCAAGCCGCCACCGATGCCGATCGCCACCACCAGCGAGGAGGCCGCGTCGGTGCGGGCATGCCAGGCATTGGCCTCGAGCATGCGCGAATCGAGCCGGCGACTGGCCGCGAGCGTAAATCGGAACAAGGCTTCTTTGGCCACCAGGGTGCCCAGCGCCATCCACAACGCGATGGGATGCAGCGGCGGCAAGGCATCGGCGCCCTGAATACGGACACCGGCGCTCCACAAAAAGCCGCAACCGACCACCACAAGCACCAGCCCGAGGAACATCGACACCACGGTCTCGATGCGATCGTGGCCGTAGGGATGGTTGGCGTCGGCCGGGTCCGCACCTTTGCGCGCCGCCAGCAGCACCAGGCCGTCGGTCAGCAGATCCGACAGCGTGTGCATGGCATCGGCCACCAGACTGAAGGCGTTGGAAAAAAGGCCAACAATCAGCTGGAACACGGTCAGCGTCAGGTTGGTCGCCATGGCGACGAGCGTGACCTGCTGGGCTTGGCGCGAGCGCTGGGCGTCGTCAATCGGCATGGGGGTGGGCTTGGCTTCGCCAGTCATGGCTGAACGGGTATACTTGCGAGTCCGCCATTCTAGCCGGATCGCCGCCATGGGCACACTCACCGATATTCTTTCGCTGGCGCAACAACGTGCCCGCGACCTGAACCTCCCCTACGCTGGCGCCCTCACGCCAACCGAAGCGCACCAGGTGTGGCAAGCCGCCCCCGGCGCACGTCTGGTCGATGTGCGTACCCGCGCCGAGTGGGACTGGGTCGGGCGGATTCCCGACGCGGCCGAAATCGAGTGGATGAGCTACCCTGGCAACCAACCCAATCCGCACTTCCTGACCGAACTGAAACGCCAGATCGATCCGGAGGCGGTGGTGCTGTTCATCTGCCGCAGCGGCCAACGCTCAAGCAAGGCGGCAACGGTGGCCACCGAGGCCGGCTACTCGAACAGCTACAACGTGCTCGAAGGCTTCGAAGGTGACAAGGATGCCCGCGGCCGCCGCAATGCCATCGGCGGCTGGCGCAAGGCCGGCCTGCCCTGGCAGCAGGGCTGAGAACCGATTCCCCCGCACACTGTCTGATACGCGTACCTGACCACAAGGAAGGACATGGAAGTCGCTACCATCAATTTCGACCGCTTCAACGCCCTCAAGGACGAGGACGCCCACGCGCGCATCCGCGCGGCCCGCGCCAAGCTGGGCGACAAGGCCGTGCTGCTGTGTCATCACTACCAGCGCGCCGACGTCTATCAATACGCCGACCTCACCGGCGACTCGCTCAAGCTGGCCAAGCTGGCCTCCGAGACCAGTGCCGAGTACATCGTGTTCTGCGGCGTGCACTTCATGGCCGAGGTGGCTGACATCCTGTCCAGCGACCAGCAGATCGCGATCCTGCCCGACCTCGCCGCGGGCTGTTCGATGGCCGACATGGCCAATCTGGCCAAGGTCGAGCGCTGCTGGCGCGAGCTGACCGAGGTGCTCGGCAATCCGGACGAGCTCATCACACCGGTCACCTACATCAACTCGGCCGCCGACCTGAAGGCCTTCTGCGGCGAGCACGGCGGCATCGTGTGCACCTCGACCAACGCACCGACCATCCTCGACTGGTCGTTCAAGCAGCGCGAGAAGGTGCTGTTCTTCCCCGACCAGCACCTCGGCCGCTGGACGGGCTACAAGCAGGACATCCCGCTCGACGAAATGCTGGTCTGGGACCCGGACCAGGAATACGGCGGCCTCACCCCCGAGCAGATCAAGAAGGCCCGCATCCTGCTGTGGAAAGGCCACTGCTCGGTGCACCAGATGTTCCAGGAGAGCCACATCCGCCGCTGGCGCATGCAGCACCCGGACGGGTTCGTCATCTCCCACCCCGAGAGCAACCTCGAGGTATGCAAGAACTCCGATTACGTCGGCTCGACCGAATACATCATCAAGACCATCAAGGCCGGCCCCGATGGCTCGCGCTGGCTGGTGGGCACCGAGCTGAATCTGGTCAATCGCCTGGCCGAAGAAGAAAAGGCCCGCGGCACCATCGTCGAATTCATGGCGCCGACCGTGTGCATGTGCTCGACCATGCAGCGCATCGACCCGCAGCACCTGGCCTGGACGCTGGAAAACCTGGTCGCAGGCAAGGTGGTCAATCGCATCTCGGTACCGCCGCACGAGGCCGAGATGGCCAAGGTCGCGCTGGAGCGGATGCTCTCGGTGTCCTGAGCCCGCGTTACACCAACAACAACGGCGCCTGAATCGGCGCCGTTTTTGTTGTCTGTTGGGCTTAGACCTTAGACCTGGAAGCGGTCCACCGAGGCTTTCAGGTCGGTCGATAGCTGACGCAGCGATTCAGCCGCTTCAGCCGTGCGCGCCACAGCCGCCGCATTTTCGTCGGTCGCGCGTGCGATCTGCTCCACGTGCTGCGCAATGGTATGGCTCGCGCAGGTCTGCTCTTTCACCGACCCCGAAATCTCGGTCATCCCCTGTGCTGCCCGGGTAGCCGATTCGCCGGTCGCCGCCATGATGCCGTTCATGCTGTCCAGATGCACCTTGCCGGCATCCAGCGCGGCCGTGCCCTGGGCCACCGCGCTCTCCACCGACTTGGACTGATCCGCCAGCGAGGCAGTCACGCGATCAATCTCGTGCGCGGCCTTGGCCGATTTCTCGGCCAGCTTGCGCACTTCATCGGCCACCACCGCAAAACCACGGCCCTGCTCACCGGCCCGAGCGGCTTCGATGGCGGCATTCAGCGCGAGCAGATTGGTCTGCTCAGCGATTTCGGTCACCTGCCCGGTCATGTTCTCGATGCTGCGCGTGCGGGCCACGAACTCGGTCACCGACTCGGCAATCGCATGCACCGCCGCTTCGGTACGCACCAACTCCGATGACAGCTCCGCCAGCGTCTTCTGCCCCTGCCTGGCCTGAGACAGATTGTCGCCCGCCAGCCCCGTTACGTCGCTGGCATGGTCGGCCACGGTGCTGACGCTGACCGACATTTCCTCCATCGCCGCCGCGGTTTCGGCCGCCGCATCGGCTTGCGCCGTCGACGCCGCATGCACTTGCTCGGCCGCCGTACTCAAGCGCTGTGCGGAGCCATCCACCGCTTCGGCATTGCTGCGCACGCCGCGAATGATCTCGTTCAGCGAGTCGAGCAGATGATTGAAACTGTCCGATATCCGCGCCAGCTCGCCGGTACCCTCGGGCGCCCGTACCCGCAGGTCACAATTGACCTGCACCTGATGCGCCGCATCGCTGAGCGCTGCAGCACTCATCGACACCCGTCGCGCCACGAACCAGGCCAGCACCGCGACCAGCAGGCCGCCGCCAAGAATCAGCGCCATGACCTGGCCGACACCACCGTTGATCTCGTTGGCGATGCCGTCGATGGGCACCGTCACACCGATCACGCCGCGCAGATCACCCACCTTCCAGTCGTTCTTCGGGGTTTCCGGGTGGCTGTTGTGGCAGCCCACGCAGCCCTCGGCCATCAGGTCGCCCACGGCATAGCGCAGCGACAGCCGACCATTGATGGTTTCAACGCGGCTGAACGGTGTTTTGGGACTCTTGTCCAGCGCATCCAGCGCCGCCTGCTCAAACGCGTCATAGCGCTCCGTCTTGGCGCGATGCGGAAACGGGAAGCGACTGTAGAGCCGCACCTGCATGCCCTCGTGATCCCGCGCGATGCTCTCGCCCAGGGTTTTGACCAGGGTCGCGGGCAGCGGCAACACATTGTTGTGATCGAGAAAATCGTAGTTCAGCGTGGCGCCGGCGGTGCGGGCGCGGGGCACGATTTCCTTGGTGTAGAACGCACGCAGCGAAATGATCTGGTCGGCCACGGCCGACGCAGTATTGATGCCGGCCGCGGTCGCAGTGTCGCTGCGCATCTGGTTCAACAACAGCATGACCGCCGCCATCACCACCAACCCACTGACGACCACCGGAAGCAGAAACTGGCGGGCCAGCCCCATTCGATTGAACCATTGCATGACGCCACCCGATGCCCCAGGACGGGGCCTTAAGAACGATGCCCTTCCTTACGACGGCGCTGCCGCCGACTTGATGGCACTCACCCTATTCGGGCCAACTTTGTGTCGAAAAATTGACAGTGGTCAACTGCGAATGAAGGCCGCGCGCTTCGGGTCTTGTTTGAGCGCCGCCAGATCCTCCGCCGTGGGCAGTTGCGGGCGATCACGCTCGGCGTTAACCATGCACAAGAACCCGAGCGGCTCGGTACCGTTGGCGCGAAACTGGTGCCAGGTCCAGGCCGGGATATGCACCAAGTCATGCGGGCCGATCGACTGAACGCGCTCGCCCACCAGGCAGGCGCCCCGCCCCCGCAACACCATCACCGCATGCGCGTGTTCGTGCCGCTCGAGGGTGGAATGCCCCTCGGCCGCCACCTCGAAATAGCGCAGCTCACACCCCAGATCGTCCGCCTGAAACAAGCGCTGACGCGTCACATCCTTGAAAGGTGCAGCACCCTCAGCCTTGTAGGCCAGTACCTCGACAGCGTCCCAGCGGTAGCCGGGCAGCGCCCGCCGAATCGGCCGCTCATCCATGCTTCACTCCTTCGGCCGCCACGGCCTCGACAAAGCCCCGCATCGCCCGTGCCGGGTCCTGGGCCGCCAACAAGGCGCCGCCGACCAGCAAGACCACGTCCTCGCCATAGCTGGCGCACATCTCCCCCACCCGCTCGGGCGTCATGCCCCCAGCCGGCACCGGCAAGGCCGGCGCATGCTTGCCAAGTGGCATGGACAGAGCGGCGGCGATTTGCTGGCAGCTTGCCACGTCATAGCTGAAGCGCCCGCCGTGGTTGGGGAAGATCACCATATCGGCCCCGATCAAGCGAAACAGCGTACCAAACAGCAATGCCGGATCAATGCGCAGGCCGCCGCCCAGCGCGGGGTGGGCCAACACCGGCACATCAAGTTCATCGCGCACCAGTTCAACCACCTGCGACACGCCCAGCACCAGCGGACACAGCATCACCGCACCCACGCCGGCCGACCGGCAAATGGCGAGCTGGCCCTGCACGGCCCGCGGCCCGCCCGACAGGTTCGGCGCATACACACAGCGCCCGCCGGTGTCACGGTTGGCCGCATCCACCGCCGCCTGAATCGCCGGCACCCGCTCGGCAAAGGGCGCGCTGACCGGGTCGGCCAACCCGTGGTCGTCCTTGATCAGATGAAAGCCCGCCCGCGCCTGCTGGCCAGCCAGCGCGGCCAGCGCGGCCACCGAACTGCCAACCGGTTTGAGCGCGGTGCAGGTGATTGCGCCGCGCGGCACGCCGAGGCGCTCGCGTACACCGGCCACACCAAAACGTGGTCCCGGCAAATCGGGCAGGCCATCCGGCCAGGCCACGTCGAGCACACTCACATCGGGCTGCAGCGAGGCATTGCCAAACAACATGTTGAGCAGCTGGCCGGCGTCATCGCCCACCGTCTCCAGCGCCAGCGCAATACACGCCCGGAAGTGATCCGGCCCATCGGGCCCGATCGCAATCACCTTGCCCATCACCGCCTCGCGCACCCGCACGTCGCGCACGGCAGCGGCCGGACACTCCACGCTTTGCTCACGGGCCAGCGCCTCGGCGCGCGCGTCAATATCGTCGGCCGAGGCCGCAATCCGGTAAGTGACATGCATCCATTTCATGGGAGTCTGGTATACCTTTTCATTCTGAGTCTTCGATCGGTGCTACATCGACCACCCCCCGGATTATGCCGTCTTTGGCCGGGAGCCTCCGACTGTCATGAACTTGCGTATTTGCACCTACAACATCCACAAAGGCTTCTCGCAGTTCAATCGCCGCATGGTGATTCACGAGTTGCGCGACCGGCTGCGCCAGCTTGAAGTCGACATCGTCTTTCTTCAAGAGGTGCAGGGCCTGCATTTTCGCCACGCCACGCGCCACCCGGACTGGCCGGTCGAGCCGCAGCATGAGTTCCTCGCGCGCGACATCTGGCCGGCCAGCGCATACGGCGGCAACGCGATCTACGACCACGGCCACCATGGCAACGCGATCCTCAGCCGCTACCCGATTCTGAGCAGCCACAACCAGGATGTGTCGGACCACCGCTTCGAGCGCCGCGGCCTGCTCCACTGCGAAATTTCACCGGGACCGGACCGGCCAACCATCCACTGTGTTTGCGTGCATCTGGGCCTGATGGCCGGCAGCCGGCGCCGGCAGATGGACGCCCTCGCCCGGCGTATGGAAGCGCTCGCCGGCAATGACGCACCGCTGCTGATCGCGGGCGATTTCAACGACTGGCGCAATCATGCCGAAGATCTGCTGGTCGAGCGACTCGGCGTGCGCGAAGCCTTTGCTGGCGCGGACGGCACACCAGCGCGCAGCTTTCCGAGTCGCCTGCCACTGTTCCGACTCGATCGTATTTATGTGCGCGGGCTCGAGGTCAGCGCCAGTCAGGTGCACTTCGGCCAGCCCTGGTCGCGTATCTCTGACCACGCGGCGCTCACCGCCGATCTGGCTTGGCCGGCATGATTCCGCGCGAGTTGTGGCCGCACTTCAGCGAGGGCAACGCCATCACGCTGCTCGAGACCGGCGCCGAATTTTTTCCGGCCCTGGCCTTGGCCATCGACCACGCACGCAAGGAAGTGTTTCTGGAGACCTACATCTTTCGCCACGACCGCATCGGTGAATTGATCACCGACGCCCTGGTACGGGCCGCCGAGCGCGGTGTGGTGGTCAGTCTGCTGGTCGATGGGTTTGGCAGCCGCGACTTTGTCGCCAGCCATATGAACCTGCTGGTCGACAAAGGCGTGCGCATGCTGGTGTATCGGCGCGAGGTCGGCCGGTTGCTGCTGCGTCGCCACCGCCTGCGACGCCTGCACCGCAAGCTGGCGACCATCGACGGGCGAATTGCGTTTGTGGGCGGCATCAACATCATCGACGATCACAACACCGCGCTGCCCGACCACCCGCGCCACGACTACGCAATCCGGATCGAAGGTCCGCTGCTGCAGCCGATACACGACAGCGCCCGCCGCCTGTGGGAGCTTGTCGCCTGGGCCAGCTTTCGCCAGCGCCTGCGCCTCAAGGACACGCTCGAGCCGCGCACCGATGCCGCCGGCAAGATCAGCGCCGCCTTTGTCATTCGCGACAACCTGCGCCACCGGCGCGACATCGAAACCGCCTATCTCGACGCCATTGCCAACGCCACCGACGAGATCGTGATCGCCAACGCCTATTTCCTGCCCGGCCGTCGGGTGCGCAAGGCACTGACCGGCGCGGCGGATCGCGGCGTGCGCGTCATCATCCTGCTGCAAGGCCGCGTCGAATACGCGCTGCAGCATTACGCCACCAAAGCCCTCTACCCCGCCCTGCTACGCCACGGGGTCCGGATTTTTGAATATCACCGCAGTTTCCTGCACGCCAAGGTCGCGGTCATCGACGGCCACTGGGCCACCGTAGGCTCCAGCAACTTCGACCCGTTCAGCCTGTTGCTGGCGCGGGAGGGCAACGTCATCATTCGTGACGACGGTTTTGCCCGACGGCTTCGCGAGCGCCTGGATCACGCGATAAGCACCGGCGCGACCGAACTGGAGCCCAGCCGTTGGCGCCACAAATCGCTGTTCAAGCGCGGCCTGCACTGGATCGCCTACGCCCTGGTGCGCTTTGCGGTGGGGCTGTCGGGCTACGGCGGCGACCGCGACACGGCGGAGCGCTGATCCACCGGCTAGCGCCGGTCAGTATCGCCGCGCGGCGGCGGCACGGGGCGCTTGCTTGAAATCACCCCGGTATTGACCCCGAACCAGCCCAGACCGCCGAACAGCCGAGCGTATTCGATCTTTACGCAACGATCCATCACCACCTCAAGGCCCGCTGCTTCGGCGCGCGCCACGGCCTCGTGGTTGATCACCCCGAGTTGCAGCCACAGACTGCGCGCGCCGATGGCGATCGCATCATCCACAATCGGCTGCAGGTCTTCGGGTTTGCGGAAGCAATCGACCATGTCCACCGGGCCGGGGATGTCCCGCAGGCTCGGATAGCAGGTCTGCCCCAGCACCGTGTCATAGGCCGGGTTGACCGGAATGATGGTGTAGCCGCGCTGCTGCATGTATTGCGCGGCGAAAAAACTGGGTCGATTCCATTTGGCCGACAAGCCGACCACCGCAATCGTCCGTGTTTGCGCCAACACGCGGCGCAGGCCATCGGCGTCATCGATCATAGTCACTCCTTGCATTGACCGCAGGGCGGCGAGGTACGGCATTCATCGACCAGTGAGCCTGCGCCCACGCCCAGATTTGCGCAAGCGGCGCGCCGCGCAAATCCACAGGTGGCGACTGCCCCAGGCACACCAGCGCATCGAACAGCACCTGCGTATCGGGCAACTCATCGACTGCACGGGCGAGCGACTGCTTCGACAACTTCTGCCCCGCGGCGTCCACCACCACCGGCAGATGCGCATAGCGCGGCGTCGGCAACTTCAGCGCCTGCTGGAGCGCAATCTGTCGCGCGGTAGAGGGTAGCAGATCAATGCCGCGCACCACCTCGGTCACGCCCGCCGCCGCATCATCGAGCACCACCGCCAGTTGATAGGCAAACAGCCCATCGGCGCGCCGCAGCACAAAATCGCCCACATCGGCCAGCACGTCTTCGGCCATCGGCCCTTGCACGTCGTCATCAAAACGCACCACGCCCGGCGATACGCGAAAACGCCACGCCCGCGCCGACTGTCCCGGCAGCAGACCCGCACGACAGGTGCCTGGGTAGCGGGCCGAGCCATCTGCCGCGCGCGGCGCGTCGGCCAGCATCTTGCGCGTACAGGCGCAGCCATACACCCTCCCATGATCACGCAGCGACTGCAGCGCGTCGGCATACGCCTCGAGCCGCGCATGCTGCCACACGATGGGGCCGTCCCACTCGAAGCCCAAACGCGCGAGCGTGACGATAATGCCCTCGGCCGCATCAGGCATCGAGCGCGGCGCATCCACATCCTCAATGCGCAACAACCAACGCCCACCTGCCGCGCGCACGGACAAATAACTGCCAACCGCGGCCACTACCGAACCAAAATGCAGGGGGCCGCTCGGGGAGGGCGCAAACCGGCCGATCAGTAGCGACGACGGGGGATTCATCATGGCCGACATCCTAAACCAAGGCAGCGGAGGGAGCACCTGACAAACCACCTATCACCTATGGTCAATACACAGGCGAGCCCGATACGTCGATAATCAGTCGTTGCACTCCCTTTGGATTCGGGTGGTCTGCATGGAAGCATCACTTCGCCAGCACAGACAAAAACGTGCGCGCGCACAGGATTTAGCGCGGCGCGCGCACGCCGAATCCCTGCGTCTGCTGGCGGTCAACGTCCGGGCCGGCATCCTCGCCCTGCTCGCCGGCACCTTTGGCACCCTGATATGGCTGTGGCCCGCCACCGACCCCTTGCTGCTGCTCGCCTGGGGCGCTGCCATGGTCATCGGCATCTTCACTTCGGCCCGCCTGGTTCGCGCCAGTGCCACCTGGCCTCAGCTGGGCGAGTCGCTGCGCCGGCTCGAATGGTGTTTCGCGGCCAACGCCTTCTTCGTCGGCGCGTTGTGGGGCGCCCTCCCGCTACTCGGTAACGACACCCCCAATAGTGGCGCTCAGACGCTGGTCATCATGCTGCTGGGCATCGTCGCGCTCGGCGGCACGGGCATCTGCGCCCCCAGCCGACTGGTCTTTTTCGCCTTCATCATTCCGGGAGTTGGCCCGCTCATCGCCACACTGGCCGCCGACCCGCCCATGGCGCTGCCTCAAGCCGCCATCGCCACTGGCGTCTTCGCCGCGATGCTTGGCGCACTCCACGAACTGTTTCACCTGACACTCACCTCGACCGTCGCACAGCGACTCAGCAGCGACACCCTCGCCGAAGAGCAACGCGTCATTCTCGACAGCGCCAGCGAAGCCATCCTGTTCACCCGCGGCGAGCGCCTGATCAAATGCAATCGCCGCTTCGCCAACATGGTCGGGGAGTCCGAAGACCGGCTCAGTGGCCGCCCCTTGTGGCAATGGCTGGCCGACCCCGCGGAATGGCATCGCAACGCCGACCGGGCACGCAACGCCCTGGCCAGTGGCCTCACCTTTCGCACAAAAATTCGCCTGCGCCGATCCAGCGGCGAATTGCTATGGGTCGAGTTTACCGCCGAGGCGGTCGACGCCGAACACCTCGACAAAGGCGTGGTCTGGCTTGGCCAGGATCTGACCTCGCGCTTGCGCTCCGAGGCCACGCTCCACGAATCCGAAGCACGCTATCGCCAACTCATCACGCTCACCTCGGACTGGTACTGGGAGTGGGATGACAAGCTGCGCTTCACCCATGTCAGCGGCCCTGGCCTGGAGCGGGCCCAGCTCGGGCCCGCCGCTTACGGCCGGACCCTCGGCGCGCTGCATCATATTTCCGGCGTCAGCGCCGAGCGCTGGTCCGCGCTTCAGCAACAGATCGAGCGCCACGAACCGTTCCGCGACTTCATCTGGCATGGCAGCCAGGACGCACAAGACGTGCGCTGGTTCTCGATGAGTGGCAACCCCACCTTCGACACCCAGGGCAATTTCGCGGGCTATCATGGCATCGGCTCCGAAGTGACCGAACAGATGCGTGGCTCGGAGCAGTTCCGGCAGCTGGCCTATCACGACACGCTCACCGGGCTGCCCAACCGTCGACTGCTCGACGATCGCCTGCACCTGGCCATCGCCCAGGCCTCACGCCGCGACCAGCGCTTGGCGGTGATGGTTATCGACCTCGACAACTTCAAGATCATCAACGACACCGCCGGCCACGCCATCGGCGATGTGGTGCTGGTGGCGGTCGCGCGACGGCTTCAGGGGGCCATTCGCGCCAGCGACACCGTCGCGCGGCTGGGCGGCGACGAATTCGTTGCCATCCTGCCCGACATCGAAGACATCGCGGCCGCCCGCATGGTGGCCGAAAAAATCACCGAGGCGCTGGCACAACCGATTGCGGCCGGTGATCGACAGTATCTGCTCGGCGGCAGCGTCGGAGTGGCCATCTCCCCCGACGACGGCACCAACTCCCGGACCTTGCTGGCACGGGCTGACGGCGCCATGTATGAGGCCAAACGACAAGGCGGCAGTCGCCATGTGATCCACAACGCGGCGGCGCCCACCCAGCACACTGGCGCAAGTACCCGGCCCGTGGCACGTCCTGCCAGAACGGCAAACTAGATGACGGCCGGCGCCGGCATCGGTACCGGAGCAGATAACAAAAAGCCCCGACGATCGGGGCTTTTTATCGGGTAGCGCCGGAACGGCGCGCTGAACGTCAAACGTTGAACAGGAAGTTCAGGACATCGCCATCCTGCACCACGTAGTCCTTGCCTTCAGCGCGCATCTTGCCCGCCTCCTTGGCGCCCTGCTCGCCACCGCAGGCAATGAAGTCTTCGTAGGCAATGGTCTGGGCGCGGATGAAGCCGCGTTCGAAGTCAGTGTGAATGACGCCCGCCGCCTGAGGTGCGGTATCGCCGACATGGATGGTCCATGCCCGCACTTCCTTTACTCCGGCAGTGAAGTAGGTTTGCAGACCAAGCAAGCGGTAGCCGGCGCGAATCAGCCGGTTCAGCCCCGGCTCTTCAAGGCCGAGATCTTCCAGGAAGGCCAGACGGTCTTCGTCGTCCAGGTCGGCCAGTTCTTGCTCGATCTTGGCGCAAACCGCCACCACCGGCGCGCCCTCGCCTTCGGCGAGTGCTTTCAGGCGATCAAGGTGCGGGTTGTTCTCAAAGCCATCTTCGAGCACGTTGGCGACATACATGGCCGGCTTGATCGTCAGCAGGCACAGCGGGCGAATCAGATCGATCTCGTCGGCCGACAGCCCCATCGTGCGCACCGTGCGCCCCTCATTCAGGTGCGGAAGCAGGCGTTCGAGCACCTCGACCAGTTTTTTGGCGTCTTTGTCGCCTGCGCGCGCTTTCTTGTTCTCGCGATGCAGCGCCTTCTCGACAGCCGACATGTCGGCCAGCGCCAATTCGGTGACGATGGTTTCCATGTCGGCGATCGGGTCCACCCGGCCGGACACGTGCACCACGTTCTCGTCATCGAAGCAGCGGACCACGTTCACAATGGCGTCGGTCTCGCGAATATTGGCCAGAAACTGATTGCCCAGGCCTTCGCCCTTCGACGCACCCGCCACCAGCCCGGCGATATCCACAAACTCAACAATCGCCGGCTGCACGCGCTGCGGCTTGACGATGCCCGACAAGGCGCCCAGGCGCGGATCGGGCACTTCAACGATGCCGACGTTCGGCTCGATGGTACAGAAGGGGTAGTTTTCCGCAGCGATGCCCGATTTGGTCAGCGCGTTGAAGAGGGTGGACTTGCCCACATTGGGCAGTCCGACAATGCCGCACTTCAAACTCATGGTGTCGCTTCCTTGCCGCGCGCGGGGCGCGCATTGATCTTCTGTGTGGCCACTTCAAAAGCGCCACGTGCAATATCCGGCCAGGCCGACAGTGCCCGCGCCATGGCGGTGTCGATGGCCTCGTGTTCTTCCTTGCGCGGGGGCTTCAGCACATAACTGACCACGGCGTTGCGATCGCCCGGATGTCCGATCCCGAGGCGCAAACGCCAGAAGTCCTGCGTCCCGCAATGGCTGGTGATGTCCTTGAGCCCGTTGTGGCCGCCCAGGCCACCGCCGAATTTGAGTCGAGCCTGTCCGGGGGGGATATCGAGTTCGTCGTGGATGACCAGAATCTCGTCCGGCGCAATCCGATAGAAGCGAGCCACGGCCCCGACCGACTGGCCGGATCGATTCATGAAGGTGTCGGGCATCAATAGCCACACCCCCTCCGGCCCTTTCCCCACCTGGCCATGAAACCGGCTTTCCCGCGTCAAGCGGACGCCCATCATATCGGCCAGGCGCTCACAAAACCAAAACCCGGCGTTGTGCCGGGTTTCGGTATATTCGGCCCCGGGATTCCCGAGGCCGACGATCAGGCGCGGAGGCTTTGAACTCATGCGTCAATCCAATCCTGTCACGCCCAAGGGCTTCACTCTTCGGCCGCGTCCCCGCCGCCAACCTCAGCTTCGCCGCCTTCCGCTTCTTCGGTGTCGGCTTCCTTGACCTGCGGCGACAGGATGGTGACAACGACCTGATCCGGGTGACCGTGATCGATCACCTCCACACCTTCGGGCAGCTTCAACTGAGCGATGGTGATCGAATCGCCGAGATTCATGCCCGTCAGGTCGACTTCGATGAATTCCGGCAGATTGCGCGGCAGGGTGGACACTTCCACGTCGGTCAGGATGTGCGAGGCGATACCATTCTGGAGCTTCAGGCCCGGCGCAGCGTCTTCGTTGGTGAAGTGCAAAGGCACCTTCATGGTGATGGCCACGCCGGTCTTGATGCGCATGAAGTCCATGTGCAGCACGAGCTGCTTGTACGGGTGCCACTGGGCATCACGCAGCACTGCGCGCTCGACCGTGCCATCGACATCAATGCTCAGGATCGACGCGTGGAAGGCTTCTTTGTGCAGCAGGTGATACATCTGGTTGTGATCCAGGGTGACGCTCACTGCGTCCTGATCCGCACCAAAAAGAATGGCCGGCACCTGACCAGCACGACGCAGGCGGCGGCTCGCACTCGATCCCTGCTCGACGCGCTTGGCGGCTTTGATAACGATATCCATGACAACTCCACTTAAAGACAGGCCCATCCGCGACCAGACGGGCCAAAAAACCTGACGGCAACGCCGTCAGGGAAAAATCAATCCATGAACAAGGAGCTGACAGACTCCTCGTTGCTGATACGCAGCATGGTGTCGGCCAGCAGCGAGGCCACCGATACCTGACGAATACGGCTACAGGCGCGCGCATCATCGCGCAGCGGGATGGTGTCGGTGACCACCAGCTCATCGAGCTCGGAATCGTTGATCCGCGAAATTGCGGCGCCCGACAGCACCGCGTGGGTGCAGTAGGCCAGCACCCGCTTGGCGCCGTTTTCCTTGAGCGCACCAGCCGCCTTGCACAAGGTGCCGGCGGTATCGACGATGTCGTCCATGATCACGCAGGTGCGGTCCTTGACCTCACCGATGATGTTCATGACTTCGGACACGTTGGCTTTGGGACGGCGTTTGTCGATGATCGCCAGATCGCATTCCATGCGCTTGGCAAAGGCACGCGCACGCACCACACCGCCCACATCGGGCGACACCACCATCAGGTCGGAATACTTTTGCTTGTCCAGATCGGCCAGCAGCACCGGCGCCGCGTAGATGTTGTCCACCGCGATGTCGAAGAAACCCTGGATCTGGTCGGCGTGCAAGTCCATGGTCAGCAAGCGCTGCACACCCACGGCCTGCAGCATGTTGGCCACCACCTTGGCGGTGATGGGCACGCGGGCCGAACGGGGGCGGCGATCCTGGCGGGCATAGCCGAAATACGGGATGGCGGCGGTGATACGACCCGCCGACGCGCGCTTGAGCGCATCGACCAGGATCACCATCTCCATCAGATTGTCGTTGGTCGGCACGCAGGTCGGCTGCAGGACGAATACATCCTTGCCTCGCACGTTTTCCAACAGCTCGACGTTGACCTCGCCGTCGGAAAACCGGCCTACCGTCGCCGAGCCGAGCGCCATGCCCAATCGACGAACCACATCCGAGGCAAGTTTCGGGTTGGCGTTGCCGGTAAAGACCATCAGGCTGCCGTGAGCCATACTGCTTCTCCGATGACAATCAGATTCAGATCGTGGTCGCAAAAACACGTCGGGCAGGCATCAAGCCTGCCCGACGTCAATGCTGGCTGGGGAGGAAGGATTCGAACCCTCGAATGCCGGAATCAAAATCCGGTGCCTTAACCAACTTGGCGACTCCCCAATTAATCGTTTCGCGCCGATCACACCGCCCAGTCGTACAGTGGGTGCCGTTGAAGGCTACTCACCGCCCACGCCTGCCACCGTTCGGGGCACTGCGCAACAACCTGTCGGGCCTGTGCTTCAGTCTCCATGGAGGCAAAAACACAAGCTCCCGAACCGGTCATCCGCGCCGCTGCGTGGTGATTCAACCAGTCGATCGCATCAGCGACCTGCGGGTACCGATGACACACTACTGGCTGCAAATCATTGCGAGTGGTGTGTATCGCGAAGTCCGGCATTTTGATGATTTCCGTCGAACGCGTCAACTCCTTCGCACAAAAGATTTCAGCGGTCGGCACCGACGCGCCTGGTGCGATCACCACATACCATGACGGCGGCAAGCACATGGGCGTCAAAGTCTCGCCAACCCCTTCGGCAAACGCATCGCGCCCAAAGATGAAAAACGGCACATCGGCGCCCAGTTCAAGCCCCAGCGCTTGCAGCCGTGCGCGCGACCAGTCAAGCCGCCACAACCGGTTGAGCGCCAACAAGGTGGTCGCGGCATCGGAACTGCCGCCGCCCAGCCCCCCGCCCATTGGCAGCACTTTGTCGACATGGATCTCGACGCCGGCGGACACCCCCGCCGCCGCCTGCAGTCGCCGCGCCGCGCGCACCACCAGATCCTGCTCGGCTGGCACGCCGGGCACATCGGTCATTCGCAAAATCTGGCCATCGTCGCGACAACGAAACTGCAGTTGATCGCCCCAATCAAGCAAGCGAAAGGCCGTCTGCAGCAAATGGTAGCCATCAGGTCGGCGACCGACGACATGCAAAAACAGGTTGAGTTTGGCGGGCGCCAGCGCGCTCAGGGTGTCGCTCATTGCCACTGTTCGACCAGCAATTTCAAACTCACATCGCCGCGGGTCACCTCCACCAGGCGCGGCGCGGCGTTGAAGTTCTCGCCGGCATAGGTGCGATAACGCACCTCCCAGCCCTGCTCGACAACTCGCTGCGGTCGACCGACCGGATCGCGCTCACGAACATCGTCTACCTGCGTGACGCCCGCCTGCAACCAGCGCGGCAAAAGCGCCACCGGCACATCGGCGCCAAGCATGCGCGCGAGCAGCTCGTCCAGCGGGGCAACATGCCGACCGCCGTCCGCCATTTGCAGCACGGCCACGCCGCCCGAAGACGCAAGCTCGGCCACCATCTGCCCTAGCGGTGAAAAGAACTGCCAGTGATCCTGCCCGGCCGCGTGTCGCCACGAGAAGCGGCCGTGCACGGCCTCTTCGCCGCGCTGGGCGGCGAGGCGTCCGGCCACATTGAAGCTTGCCAGCACGGGCCGCGACAACATGGATGCGGGCGGCGGCAAGGTCGGCTCAACGAGCGTGGCGCATCCAGCGATCATCAACGCCGCAATGCCCCCCAGGATGACGCGAATCACAAGCCAAATCGGCGCATGACCGCCTTCAGAGCGCTGCTGTCAGGATGCTTGGCGGCCGCAGCCTGCCAGGTTTCGCGGGCCGTTTTCTGGTCACCAAGTGACCAGAGCACCTCTCCCAGATGCGCGGCGATTTCGGGGTCGGCCCGGAGCGTGTAGGCTTTTTCAAGAATTGACCGAGCATCGGCCAGATGCCCCTGCCGGAAGCGGACCCAGCCCAGGCTATCCATAATGAACGGATCCCCCGGCGACAGTTCAACCGCCTTGCGAATCAATTGCTCCGCCTCATCCAGCCGCAGACTGCGATCAGCGAGCGAGTAGCCCAGCGCGTTGTAGGCATGTGCATAGTCGGGCTTAAGCGCGATCAGCTTGCGCAAGCGGCCCTCCATGGCTTCGATACGCCCGAGGCGCTCGAGCAGCATGGCCGACTCATAGAGCAGGTCGGCATTGTCGGGGGCGCCTTGCAGACCGTCATCGGCCACCTGCAGCGCGGTATCCAGCTGGCCCGCGTCGCGCAGCATTTGCGCTTCAAGCAAAAGGTAGTTCAATCGCTCGTCGGGGTTGCTGCCGAGCGCCTGCAGCCGTGCCCGCGCCTCGTCCACGGCGCCGCCCTGCGACAACATGCGTGCAATCTGAAGTTGCGCACGCTCCCGTCGCGGCGACTGCGCCACCGCGTCATAATGGGCCAGCGCGCCGGCCTGATCGCCGCGCGCCTCCAACACCTGCCCCAGCGCCATCTGGATGGCGTCTTTGTCCGGGTAGCCGTCGCCTTGCAAGTGTTCAAGATGTTGCTCGGCCGCTGCCAGATCCTGCACTTCGAGGGCAATCATGGCCGCCGCATAGCGCGATGACTGATCATCAGGCTCCTGCACCAGAACCGCCTCAAAGGCCTGACGCGCCTGCACATAGTCTTTGACGCTGACCAGCGCCCGCCCGTAGGCGCGACGCGCGGCGAGGCTATCGGGATTCTGTTCGAGATAGGTCGCCAAGGTTTTGGCCGCAAGCGCCGGGTTGGTGCCATGCTGGATCTGCGCCTTGAGCAACAGCGGCTGATCCCACGCTGGCCGCAGGCGAATCGCCTCGTCAAGCGCCCTCAGGCTGGCCGCTTCATCGCGCGCAGCAAAGGCCGAGTGCGCGCGGGCGAAATGGGCTTCGGCGTAATCCAGATAGGGTTCGGTGACACGCTCGACAATCTGGCGCACCGCGGCCTTGTCCGGCATGCGAGACAGCACACGATTCAGGCTGAGCAAGTCGCCCGGCAAGCGCGCGCCGGAAGTGGCCAGCGCCTCAGCCAGGCGCATGGCAATTTGTTTATTGGAGACATTGCCGCCTCCCATCGTGCCGGCCAGCACCCGCTTGGCATCGGTCGACTCGGGGTCAAGCTCTACCCACACGGCGGCGGCCTGCTGCGCCGCGTCAAGACGGCGCGCATAGAGCGCCACCTCGGTCGCACGCTGTGCCACACGCACATCTCGCGTGAGCTGCACCAGCTCCAGATAGACCGGAACCGCCACATCGACGCGGCCACGGGCGCCCGCGATCTCAGCCAGCAGGACGCCATACAAGACCTGCGGCAACAGAACTTGGCCAGGCATCCCCACCTGCGGCAACACGTCCGCGGCCACGGGCTCAGGCAGCGGCTCGGTCGCAGCGGCCTGCGCCGACACCACACTGGGCGCAAAGCCGGCCGCCATGAGCATGGCGAGGCGAAGCAGGGGCCGACGAAGCGTCGAGGTCAAAGACATGGTGGATCCCGAAAATCAATGAATGAAGCGCATTGCCGCCTAAAAGGCTGCGCACTCCGGGTTGGAGCGCATTTTTTACGGCTGGTTCGCGGGATGTTAGCAGCTTCGGGCGTCTGGGCAAGCCGCGGCGAGCGCCTACAATGCGATATCGCAATCAGGACACGACAATGCCGGAACTTCCCGAAGTCGAAACCACCCGACGCGGCCTGGCGCCGCATCTGGTCGGCCATGCCGTTCGCCGCGTCACGGTGCGATGCCCGACACTGCGCCGCCCCGTCCCGCCGACGCTCGCCGGCCAGCTGACCGGGCAAACGCTGCGCAACATCACGCGGCGCGCAAAGTACCTGTTGTTCGGCTTCGACACGGGCGTGCTCCTCGCGCACCTTGGCATGTCTGGCAGCCTGCGGCTGGTCGCGCCCAGCGCGGCGCCGGAAAAGCACGACCATATCGACCTCGACTTTGGCCATCTGTGCCTGCGCTACCGCGATCCGCGGCGGTTCGGCATGCTGCTGTGGCTGGACGACACCGCCGCCGACAACCCGCTACGCCACCTCGGCATCGAGCCGCTGGACGACGCTTTTGACGGCCAGTGGTTGCATAGCGCAACACGCAAACGCACAACACCCATCAAAACCTGGTTGATGGACAATCACAACGTGGTCGGCATCGGCAACATCTATGCCGCCGAAAGCCTGTTTCGCGCCCGCATCCATCCGCTCACACCGGCCGGTCGCCTCGGACCAACGCGCTGCGCCCGACTCGTAGACTGTGTTCGCGACACGCTCACAGCGGCCATCGCCGCCGGCGGCAGCAGCTTGCGCGACTTTGTGGGTGGCGACGGCAAACCCGGATACTTTCAACAGCAGTATTTTGTCTATGGCCGCGACGGCGCGCCTTGTCGCATCTGCGCCAGACCCATCGTGAAAATCACCCAGGCACAGCGCTCGACCTTCTTCTGCGCCCACTGCCAGCGCCGCTGACGACCGTTCGTCGCACGCCGACGACCACCCACACACCACGCTCAATTCGGGTTTGGCCTGTGCTTGGCCGGGCGCTATGCTAATAGCTTGCAATAGGCTTGGCCAATGTGCCGATTCCGGCGAGACAGACAGGGCCCCACATGGCACTTATCGATCAGTTTTCTCAATACAGCCAGTGGCGCACGGACGCCGCGCGCACGGTCGGACAACTTCGCCACTGGCTCAGCCAGAACGAAATCGGCGACGCACAGGGCGACCTGCGGCTGCAATACGTGCTTGACCGCCTGGGCGAAGACAAACTCACCGTCGCCTTTGTGGCGGAATTCTCACGCGGCAAGTCCGAGCTGATCAACGCCCTGTTTTTTTCCGACTACGGCGACCGGGTCCTGCCCTCCAGCGCCGGGCGCACCACCATGTGCCCGACCGAGTTGCAGTGGTCAGAAGGTGACACGCCGCAGATCCGCCTGCTCCCCATCGAGTCCCGCCGTGAGCACACCACGGTCGGCGAACTCAAGCGCTTCCCCGACATGTGGACGCAGTACCCGCTCGACACCAGTTCCGCTCACGCTCTCCAGGCGGCCATGGCGCGCGTCGGCGAAACCCGGTTGGTCAGCGCGGAAGACGCCGAGGCCCTGGGCTTTGCCATCGACCCGCAAGGCGAGGCTGGCTTGCAGCCGGACGACACCGGGCAGGTCGAAATTCCGTGCTGGCGTCACGCCATCATCCACTTCCGTCACCCGCTGCTCGAGCAGGGCCTGGTCATTCTTGACACCCCGGGCCTGAATGCGATCGGCGCCGAGCCCGAGCTCACGCTGTCGTTATTGCCTAATGCGCACGCCGTTCTGTTCATCCTGGCCGCCGATACGGGCGTCACCCAGAGCGACCTGTCCGTCTGGCGCGAATACGTCAACGCAGGGCAACGTCGCGACGGCCGATTGGTCGTCCTCAACAAGATCGACAGCCTGTGGGACGGCCTGCGTGACGAAGCGCGCATCAAGGCCGAGCTCGACCGTCAGGTCCAGGCCGTAGCGCGCAACCTGTCACTCAAGCCCGAATACATCTTCCCCATGTCGGCGCAAAAAGCGCTGCTGGCACGCATCCAGGGCGACAAGGCGCTGCTTGAGCGCAGCCAGGTCGCAAAACTCGAGGACGCGCTGACCGACCAGCTCCTGCCGGCCAAGCAACAAATCGTCCGTAACGCCACGCTCGCCGAAACCGACGACCTGGTCTCGCACGCCGACAGCCTGATGGCCTCGCGCCTGACCGGTGTGCGTGAACAGCTCAACGAACTGACCGAACTACGCGGCAAGAACCAGAGCGTCATCGAATACATGATGCGCAAGATCCGCTCCGAAAAAGCCGAGTTCGAAGACGGCCTGAAAAAGTACTACGCCGTTCGTAGCGTGTTCACCAACCTCACCAACAACCTGCTCGGCCACTTGGGCCTCGACGCCCTGCGCGACGAAACCCGTCGCACCCGCGAAGCCATGCTCGATTCAAGCTTCTCGCGCGGGCTGCGCGACGCGATGGTCGACTTCTTCAAGCATCTGCGCAGCAACCTGCGCAAGTCCTCAGATGAAGTCGAAGAAATCTCCGGCATGCTCAACGCGATGTACAAGCGCTTCTCCGTCGAGCACGGGCTCAAGCTCGCGCCGCCATCGGCCTTCTCGACCTCGCGCTACGAGCGGGAAATCGACCGGCTCGAACAAGCCTTCAACCATCAACTCAACACGCCGCTGACGCTGCTCACCACCGAAAAACACACCCTGACGCAGAAGTTTTTCGAAACCATCGCCGTTCAGGCGAGGCGCACCTTTGAGCTGGCCAACCGCGATGTTGAACACTGGCTGCGCGCCGTCATGTCGCCGCTCGAAACCCAGGTGCGCGAATACCAGTTGCAGCTCAAGCGTCGCCTCGAAAGCGTCAAGCGCATTCACCAGGCGACCGACACGCTCGAAGACCGCATTGTCGAACTGCAGCAACACGAAGACGTGCTCATCAAGCTGCGCACCGATCTGGATGCCGTCGCCTCTGACGTGCGAAAGGCGCTGGGCGGCGACGCGCCAGCGCTCCACGCGAACGCCAAAGCGGCTTGATCATAGCGCGGCGTGGACGGAAAAAAGCGAGGCAGCGTGCCTCGCTTTTTTCTTGACCGGACGCGCCGGCCCGATCAGCTCTTGCTGGTGAGCTTGACGAATTTTTCCATCAGCTGATCGTGAGTCTCCGGACGGTCCGGATCCAGCGGGATACAGTCGACCGGGCACACCTGCTGGCACTGCGGCTCATCGAAGTGGCCCACGCACTCGGTGCACTTATCGGGGTCGATCTCATAGATCTCGTCCCCTTGGTAAATCGCGTTGTTCGGGCACTCCGGCTCACACACGTCGCAGTTGATGCATTCGTCGGTAATAATCAGGGCCATGACTCAATCCTCTCCTTATGGCTTCCGTTCAAGCTTCAACCGAAGCTGTTCCAAGACGCTTGGTTGAACAAACTGACTGACATCGCCCCCGAGGCGCGCAATCTCACGCACCATGGTGGCGGAAATAAACATGTACTCTTCATCCGGCGTCAGAAACACGGTTTCGACATCCGGAAAGAGCTTGCGGTTCATGCCCGCCATCTGGAATTCGTACTCGAAGTCCGAGACCGCCCGCAAGCCGCGCAGAATAACGCGTGCGCCTCTCGCGCGCACAAAATCCATCAACAACCCATCAAAACCGACCACTTCGACGTTGTCATAGCTGCCCAACACACCTTGCGCAAGCGCGACCCGCTCTTCGAGCGAAAAGATCGGCCCTTTACCGGCACTGGCGGCGACGGCCACCACGACATTGCGAAACAGCAAGGACGCACGTCGGACCAGATCTTCATGACCGCGCGTGAGCGGATCGAAGGTTCCCGGGTAGATCACCGTCCCGTCTATCATTCCGCTCGTCTCCGCATCAACTGGTAGCACACTTGCCCGACCTTTCCTGATCGTTCGACATCGCAATCGGCCAGCGACTCAACCGGCGTCTCTGCCTCGACATAAATCCAGCCATCCGGTCGCAGCAGATGGGAAATCATCGGCTCGACACGCGTCAGCCAACCCTTGTGATAGGGCGGATCCAGAAACACCAGATCGTAGGCTTGACGTACGGACGCCGCAAATTTTACCGCATCGCCGCGAAACACACCTACTTGCGTTGCACCGAGTGCCTTCACATGCTGCTGCAATACCGCAAAAGCGCGCGGATCGAGCTCCACCAGATCCACCTGCGCCGCCCCGCGGGACGCCGCTTCCAGCCCCATGGCGCCGGTGCCGGCAAACAGGTCCAGACAGCGCCAACCCGTCAGGTCCTGGCCCAGCCAGTTGAACACGGTTTCACGCACGCGGTCGGGTGTCGGCCGCAGGCCGGGCACCTGCGCAACCGACAGCTGACGCGAGCGCCACTGCCCACCGACAATGCGCAGGCGGCTCACCGGGCAGGTGCAGCGCCGGATGCCGCCGCGGTGGTATCACCCTCGCCGCCAACGATCACGGTCACCAGATGCTCGGGCAGCACACGCCGCTGGAAGGCATCGCGGACCTGTTCAACGGTGAGCTCAGACACCGCGCGTGGGTACTGCTCCAGCCAATCGGCCGGCAAGCCGTAGAAACCGATCACGCCGACATAGCCGAGCAGCTTGGCGTTGGAATCCAGACGCAGCCCAAAACCGTTGACGATATTGCCTTTGGCGGCGTCCAGCTCTTCCTGGGTCGGCCCCTCGGCGATGAACTGCTGCAGGGTATCGCGCACCACGGCAATCGCATCGTCAGCCTGCTGACCGCGGGTTTGCAGACCGATCCGGAACGGCCCGGCCACGCGCTGCGGCTCGAAATAGCTGTACACGCTGTAGGCATAACCGCGTTTTTCACGAACCTCTTTCATCAGTCGGGACACAAATCCGCCGCCACCGAGCACATAGTTGCCAGCGACCAGTGCGTAGTAATCCGGGTCGTCCCGGGTCAAGCCCGGCATGCCGATCAACACATGGGACTGTGCGGCCGGATGCGCCACCCGAACCACCGCGCGCTCGCGCAGCGGGGGTGCCGGCAAGGCCGCCGGCGCTCCGCCCTTGGCGAGCCCCTCGGTCAGCCGCACCGCAATCGCCTCAGCCTCGGCCCGGCTCAGATCTCCCACAATGCTCACATGCGCCGCGGCGGCCGTGTAGTGCTGACGATGAAACGCCACCACATCGTCTCGGGTCAGGCCGTTCAGACTGGCTTCGCTGGTGGTGCGACCATAGGGGTGATCGCCATACACCGCCTCGCCAAACGCACGCTCTACCAAATAGCCCGGCTGCGTCTGCGCCTCTTTGAGCCCGGCAATGGCCCGCGCCCGCTCACGCTCAAACACTGCCTGCGGGTAGGCCGGTTGCTGGATCACCTCGGCCAGCAGATCGATCGCGGCCACGCGCTCGGTCGCGTTTGACAAGGTCCGCAGTGTCACGCTGGCGCGATCGGTCTCGGCGCCTGCGCCAAAGCGCGCGCCCAGATCGGCGAAGCGATCGGCCAGCGCATTCTCGTCTCGCTGCCGGGTGCCCGCGTCGAGCAGGCTGGCGGTGAGTCCGGCCAGACCGCTCTTGGCGGCGGGGGCGTAAGCGCTGCCGGCGGCAAAGTCGACCTGAATGTCGACAATTGGCAGCGCATGGGTTTCAACAAACGCCACCCGAGCGCCCGTCGACGCCACCCATTGCTGAATATCAACGCCGGCCGATACAGCGCTCGTGGAAAGCGCCAGGCAGGCGGCCAGTAAAGTACGAGTCATCGCGCGCATGTTCAGGGCCCTCAATGACGCGTCTTGACGGAGGGGCGACGCGCCATCTCCGTCGCAATCGGCAAGGGCTCAAGCGCCACCACCGTCATCTGATCTTTAGAGAAATACCGTTGTGCGACCGATTTCACATCCTCGGCGCTGACCTTGCGAATGCCTTCAAGCAAGGTCGCCTCGTCCTTCCATGACAAGCCCACCGCGGCCAGACCGCCGATTTCCATCGCCTGCCCCATCAAGGAGTCGCGCTGATACACCCGGCTCGCGACAGCCTGCGTCTTGACACGGGCAAGTTCATGCTCGGCCACGCCTTCGGTCTGAATCCGCGACAGCTCGCCGATCAGCGCGGCTTCGACCTCCGCCAGCGTCTTGCCCGGCGCCGGTGCGCCATCCAGATAAAACAGGGAGGGGCCCCGCGCGATGCCGTCATAGCCCGCACCCGCCGTCTGGGCCACCTGCCTGTCGCGCACGAGCGTGCGGGACAGGCGCGCGCCATCGTAGCCATCGAGCACCGCGGCGAGCACTTGCAGGGCGTACACGTCGGCATCCTTGGCCGGATCACGCAGGGTCGGCGTCGGCCAGGCGATCGCCACATAGGGCAACTCGGCCGGCGCGCGCACCACACTTCGCCGAACACCGCGCTGCGGCGGCTCTTCGACCACCGGACGCGAGGGCAACTGCGCCGCCGGGACTTGGCCATAGGTGCTCGCCGCCTGCTTGAATACCACTTGGTGATCCACATCGCCGACCACCACCAGCGTCGCGTTATTGGGGGCATACCAGTCGCGATACCAGCGACGCGCATCCTCCGGCGTCATCCGGTCGAGGTCAGTCATCCAGCCGATCACCGGCCGCTGATACGGGTGCGCATGAAACGCCGTGGCCATCAACTCCTCATGAACCAGCGAGCGCGCCTTGTCCTCGGTACGCAGCCGGCGCTCTTCCTTGACGACCTCGATCTCTTTGGCAAAAGCCTCATCGGTGAGCTGAAGATTGTGCATGCGATCGGCCTCAAGCGTCATCATCCGCTCGAGCTGACCCGCCGGCACTTGCTGGAAATAAGCGGTGTAGTCGTAGCTGGTAAAGGCATTGTCGCGTCCGCCCACGCCGGCGACGATCTTGTTGAATTCGCCTGGCCCAACGGTGTCCGTGCCCTTGAACATCATGTGCTCCAGCACATGCGCCACGCCGGAAGTACCCGCCACCTCGTCCATCGCGCCGGCGTCGTACCACACCATATGCACCACGGAGGGGGCGCGCCGATCCTCCTTGACGACCACCCGCATGCCGTTGTCCAGCCGGGTTTCGAAGGGATTGGCCTGGGCCACGGGCGCGCTGAAGGCAGTCATCAGCGCCAAGGCGCCGACCGCCGGCCAGGGCCGCCCACCACGAGGGGCCGCGATTGTCTCGTCACGCCCAAAGGCCGCGCGATCACACCACCGTTTCCACAATCTCATGCACGCATCCTGCATCTGATAAAATTCGGCCTTCGCCCGGCTCCGAACCGGCGGGCCATCTTAGCCGCTCGCAGCTTGCGCTGCCAGCAGCCCCGGCAAACAACTTCTGTGACCTGAGCCGCCATGTTTGGTTTCTTCAAAAAATCGCCCGCCAAAAGCGACGCCCCTCCGGACACCCCGGCAAATGCCGATGCGGTCGTCGACAATGACGTCCCAACCGAAATCGGGCCCGAGCCTGTCGCGCCCCCGCCAGCGGTGCCCGAGGCCGTCGTGGCGGCCCAATCGGAGCCCGCCCAGCGCCCGACAAAAAGCTCCTGGAGCGATCGCCTCAAGGCCGGCCTGGCGCGCACGCGCAAGCAACTGGGCGGCGGCCTGGCACACATGTTTGGCCTGCGCAAGATCGACGAGGCGCTGCTCGAAGACATCGAAAGCACGCTGTTGATGGCCGATTGCGGCATCGAGGCCACCACGCACCTGATCGACGCCCTGCGCAAACGCTGGAAGCGCGACAAACTTGAAACCGCCGATCAACTCCAGGCCGTGCTAGTCGACGAACTGACCACCCTGCTCACCCCCCTCGAAGCCCCGCTGACCGCCGACACGCACACGCCGTTCATCATCATGGTGGCCGGCGTCAATGGTTCGGGCAAAACCACCTCCATCGGCAAACTGGCCCATTGGTATCAAAGCCAAGGCAAAAAGGTGCTGCTCGCTGCGGGCGACACCTTCCGGGCCGCGGCGCGCGAGCAACTCATCACCTGGGGCGAGCGCAACGGGGTCGACGTGATCGCGCAGCAAAGCGGCGATGCGGCGGCGGTGATGTTCGACGCAGTTAACGCGGCGCGCGCACGTGGCGCCAATGTTCTGCTGGCTGACACCGCCGGCCGCCTGCCGACGCAAATGCATCTGATGGAAGAGATCGCCAAGGTTCGCCGCGTCATCGCCAAGGCCGACGGCACCGCCCCACACGAAGTGCTCCTGGTGCTCGATGCCAACATCGGTCAGAACGCGCTGGCGCAGGTCAAGGCTTTTGACGCCGCGGTGGGCGTCACCGGGCTGGTCATCACCAAGCTCGACGGCACCGCCAAGGGCGGCATTCTGGCCGCCATCGCCCGCCAGTGCCCGAAGCCCCTGCGCTTCATCGGCGTCGGCGAAGGCATTGACGACCTGCGCCCCTTCAAGGCGCGCGAGTTTGTCGATGCACTGTTTGCCAAGTCGGAATCCATCAAGTCTCGCGCCGAATGATCGTCTTCGAGCAAGTCTCCAAACGCTACCCGGGCGGGCACGAGGCGCTGTCCGAGGTCAGCTTTGAACTGCGCCACGGCGAACTCGTGGTGCTGTCTGGCCACTCGGGCGCCGGCAAGAGCACGCTGCTCAAGATGATCCCGGTGCTCGAGCGACCCACTTCAGGCCGCGTGCTGATCAACAACCAGGACGTCAGCCATCTGCCGCGCGCCGGCATTCCGTATCTGCGCCGCAGCCTGGGCCTGATGCTGCAAGACAACCGCCTGCTTTACGACCGCAACGTGTTCGACAACATCGTGCTGCCACTGGTCATCGGCGGCATGGCGCCCAAAGACGCGGCGCGCCGGGTGCACGCTGCGCTTGAGCGTGTCGGCCTGGGCGGGCGTGACCAGGAAATGCCGATCGGCCTCTCCGGCGGCGAGCAGCAGCGCGTCGCCATTGCCCGGGCCATCGTCAAGCGGCCATCCATCCTGATCGCCGACGAACCCACCGCCCACCTCGACGCCGCCTATGCGCACGAGATCGCCGAATTGTTCCAGTCCTTCAAATCAGTGGGCGTCACCGTCATTGTGTGCACCCATGACCCGGCCCTGTTTGCCGAGACCCGCCCGCGCCGTCTGGTGCTGCGCCAGGGACACCTGATCGAGGGGGCCGAATGATGGGCGCCTGGTCGTACCAACACCGCAAAGCCATCGCCCATGCGCTCGGGCGCCTGCTGCATCAGCCGCTGGGCACGCTGCTGTCGGCGTTGGTGGTCGGCATTGCGCTGGCGCTGCCGGCCGGCGGATTCGTGCTGGTCGACAACGTCGCCTCGCTGGCGCGTGGCGTCACCGGCAGCCCGGAAATCAGCCTGTATTTATCGCTCGACGCCACCGACGCCGACGTCACGGAGGTGGAGTCGCGTCTGCGCAAGCAAGACAATCTGTCGGGCGTGCAGTTCGTCTCGCGTGATGTCGCGCTCAAGCAACTCGCCGACAACGGCCTGGCCGATGTGCTCGACGGTCTGGAGCGCAATCCACTCCCGCACGCGTTCATCGTCACGCCGCGCCAGGAAGACCCGGCGCTGTTCGAACAACTCCACCAAACCTTCGCCGCATGGCCCAAGGTCGATCACGTCCAACTAGACGCAGCCTGGGTGCAGCGCATGCACAGCCTGCTGTCATTGGTCGAGCTCGGCGTCAGCTTGCTGGCGGTGTTGCTTGGCGCTGCGCTGGTGATCATCACCTTCAACACCATTCGCCTGCAAATTCTTACCCAACGGGCCGAGATCGATGTCACCCGTCTGCTCGGCGCCACAGACGCCTTCATCCGCCGCCCCTTCTACTGGCTGGGATGCCTGCAAGGCCTGCTCGGTGGTCTGGTGGCCTGGACCATCGTCACGGCCAGCATCTCACTGCTGCGGGGCTCGGTCGAATCGCTGGCGCAAGCCTATGGCGCCGTGTTTGCGCTCAACGGTCCGAACCCGACACAAGTTACCGGCCTGCTGGTGGTCGCCATCGCACTCGGCTGGCTAGGCACCGCACTGTCCGTGCGACGCCACTTGCGCGAGAGCGAATAGCCCCGGCAACGACACACTTGGCGAGCCTCAAGCGCACCATTCAGGGGCGCCGCATGCGATTATGTGACCCCAACGCCCACACTCGCCATGTCGACACTTCTCAGCACCTACTCATCCCCGGCGGGCCGCCACGACGAACTGCTTGATGCCAGCGGCAATGTTCGCCTTCAGTGGCGGCCACTGGTTGCGCGGCTGGACGCACTTGGCCTGGACGGGGTCAGCGCCCGCGCCCAGCTCGTATCGGACTCCATCTTCGCCGACGGTATTTCGTACAACGTTCACGCCGAAGACCATGAAGCGCCACATGCATGGGAACTCGATCCGCTCCCCTTGGTCATTGCGCCCGATGAATGGAAATACCTCGCCTCGGCCGTTGCGCAGCGTGCATCGGTACTCAACGCCATGCTCGGCGACCTCTACGGTCCGCAGCATCTCCTCGCCGAAGGCCTGCTGCCCTCCGCGCTCGTTTTCGGCCAACCCAGCTTCAAATGGCCCTGTGTCGGCATCCGCCCGCCCGGCGATGTGTTCCTGAACACCTATGCGGTCGACGTCGCCCGTGGCCCCGATGGCAAGTGGTGGGCGATTGCCGATCACACGCAAAGCCCGGCGGGTGCCGGATACAGCCTCCAGAACCGGATCATCCTGTCCAAGACTTTTCCGGACGCATTTCGGCAACTGCAAGTCCACCCGCTGGCCGATTTTTTCCGCACGCTTCTCGACGGGTTCTCGCGTCTAGCGCCAACCGACGGCGAACCGCCGCTTATCGTGTTGCTCACCCCGGGACCGGGCTACGAGAGCTATTTCGAACACGCCTTCCTGGCCCGTTATCTGGGCTATCCGCTGGTGGAAGGTCGCGATCTCACCGTGCGCGACAACACTGTTTACCTCAAAACGCTACGCGGCCTACGCCGGGTTCACGGCATCTTTCGGCGACTCCAGAGTGATCTGTGCGATCCGCTTGAATTGCGCGCCGATTCGGCGGTAGGGGTGCCTGGCTTACTCGCCGCGGCGCGCGCCGGGCGCGTGCTGATCAGCAATGCCCTGGGCAGCGGCGTCCTCGAATCCGGCGCGATCTTCGGGTTTTTGCCAGGCATTACCGAACGTCTGCTGGGCAAACCGCTGGCCATGCCATCCGTCGCCAGCTGGTGGTGCGGCGAAGCCGCCGCGCTGGACCACGCCATCGAACACCTCAACGACCTGGTCATCAAACCCGCATATTCCGATATGGGTCAGCCCGCCGTATTCGGCCACAACCTCAAAGGTACCGAGCGCGACGAAATGATCGCCAAGCTTCGCGCGCAACCCCATGCCTACGTTGCACAAGAATGGATTCCGATGTCACAGGCGCCCATATGGGGTGGCGATGGACTCCAGGCGCGCACGGTCGGCCTGCGCCTGTTTGCCGTCGCGACCGGCAATGGCTACACCGTCATGCCTGGCGCGCTCGGGCGCGTAGCCGCCAGCCCCCATCAGGAAGTCCTTTCTATGCCGCGCGGCGGGATCTCCAAGGACGTCTGGGTTCGTGCCAGCGGCCCGGTTCGACGCGTCAGCCTGCTAAAGCGGCGCCTTGGCGTGATCGACCTGGTCTGTGGCGGCTCGGACGTGCCATCACGCGTTGGCGACAACCTGTTCTGGCTGGGTCGCTACACCGAGCGCAGCGAAGCCACGGCTCGCCTGCTTCGCGCCACGCTCAGTCGACTTTCGACGGGCGACAACGACGACGAGTCATGCCTGCCTGACCTGCTCGCCGCCTGCCATCACATGGATATTCTTGCGCAAGCGCCAGAGCCTGACGCAACCGATGACGCAATCGAAAAAGTCGTTATTGCAGCGGTGTGCGACCCCTTGCAGATCGGCTCCCTGGCCAACATGTCTCAGCAACTCGTCTATAGCGCTGGCCAGGTTCGAGAGCGCATGTCCTCCGACAACTGGCATGCGCTGAACCGGATGTCCCGTCTGTTCGAGCAACCCGTCCAGTCCGTCGGTCAAGCGCTTGCCGCCGTTGACCGCACCATGCTCGACTGCATTTCACTGGCTGGCTTTGCCCTCGACGACATGACGCGCGACGAAGGCTGGCGCTTCCTTATTCTCGGCCGTCGCATCGAGCGACTCTACCGGCTCGCAGCCCTGATTGACGTCGCCCTGAGTTTCGAAGATGACGCCCGCGAACGTAGCCTGGAGTGGCTACTGGAAGCCACCAACGCCATCGTCACCTACCGTGCCCGTTACCGACGATCGCCAGAAGTGCTGCCTGTTCTGCACCTTCTCATTTTTGACGACACGAACCCGCACGCGGTGATATTTCAAATCAATCAACTCGATGTCGAACTCGACCGCATCAGTCGTGACGTCGGCCACGCCCGCGTCGACGCACTCAGCGTCATGCGCGCAGCGCTGCACCAATTTGATCTCACCCGCTTTGAAGCCGAGGACACGCGTGACGCCTGCCAGGCACTCGCGGCGGTGCTTGCAAAGATTGCTGACGACACCTCGGACCTATCCGAAAACCTGCACGAACGCTATTTCACCCATACCGCGCCAGACGTCCGGAAACACTGAGCATGAGCGCCGTCCGATATCATCTGCTGCACGACACTATCTATCGCTACACCCATCCGGTCAGCGAGTCACGCCAGATGATCCGCCTGTCACCCCGCGCCCTCAAAGGCCAGCGCAGCCTCTCGCACCGCCTGCTGATCGATCCCGAGCCTTCCCGGGCTGAAGACTGGACCGACAGCTTCGGCAATCGGGTTCGCACCATCGACCTCGAAAGCAGCCACGAACACCTACTCATCCGTGCCGAGTCCTGGGTCGAATTGACGCCACCAGTAAATGCGTCATTTGACGAGAGCCCCCCATGGGAGCAGGTTCGAGACACCTTGGCCTATCGAGCAGGACGCCCGCTCACGCCCGAAATCCTGGAGGCGAGTCCCTTCTGCTTCGAGTCGCCCAACATCAGGCTAAAACGGGAGTTCGCCGCATACGCACTTGAGATTTTTACCCCAGGGCAGCCGTTGCTGGCCTGCGTCAAACACCTGATGGCACGGATTTTCAGCGAGTTCACCTTCGATCCCGAAGCCACGGACGTCGCCACCCCAGTTACCGAAGTATTCGCAAAACGGCGAGGCGTCTGCCAAGACCTCAGTCATGTCATGATCTCTTGCCTACGCTCGATTGGCCTTGCTTCCCGATACGTCAGCGGCTATCTGCTGACATTGCCGCCCCCAGGGAAGCCGCGACTCATCGGCGCAGACGCCACCCACGCCTGGGTCTCTGTCTTCTGCCCCGGCATAGGCTGGTTCGACTTCGACCCCACCAACAACACAACACCGCAGCTTGAACACATTACCGTCGGTTGGGGCCGAGATTTCGCCGACGTTTCTCCCGTCCGGGGCGTCATCCTCGGCGCGGGCAGCCACTCCCTCGACATTTCCGTTACTGTCGTCCCGGAAGCCGAATTTTCACTGATCTACGAAAACGGCACATCCTTTGATCGCGCGCTGCATCAGCATCTGAGCGAGTGAATGATGGATTTGAAGCGGATTTGGTTTGTGTAATTATTTTGATGGATCAAGTAAAAAACCCCGCAATCGTTTGATTGCGGGGTTTTTCTTTTGGTTAGTCTGACGATGACCTACTTTCACACCCGTATGGGCACTATCATCGGCGCTGTTCCGTTTCACGGTCCTGTTCGGGATGGGAAGGGGTGGTTCCAG
>NZ_VMNK01000013.1 GCF_007625155.1 Denitromonas halophila
AGTCATAGACGAAGATCGGCGGGTTCGGCTCGGCCGGTGCGTCGGAGGCGGTGCCGGGCGCGGCAAACATCAGCGGCGTGTCGTCTTGCGAGATCTCGCGCATCGGCACACGGATGTCGGGGCGCGAGCCTTCGACATAGACTTTGCGCGAGTTGGGCAGCGGGGCAATCGCCGCCTCATCAACGTGGGCGCTTGAGGCGAGGAATTTTTCGTTGGCATTCATTCTGAGGCTCTCCGGGTTGAGGCGCTGGGGGAGAGTCGGAACGGGCGCCGGCAGGGGGGCCGGCACGTCGTTTCCCTTCGCCGGCATGACCCGGATCAGGTTCCAAGGGACTCTCTCAGCCGCATCGGCGGCACCCCCAACGAACCCCGTCAAGGTAAAGGAAAAGCAAGTGTCCGGCAACTGTCGTTCAGGACATTCTTGGCTTCCGTGCCGGGCGTGCGGGAGAGAACGATGCCTGTCAATCGCTAGTTCTGGTGCGCCTTGCCGCGCTGCCACAAGGCATGAAAGTGATGCACTGGCCCGTGGCCTTTGCCAACGCTGAGTTGGCCGGACTGGGCGATGGCGCCAAGCAGGTAGCGGCGGGCGTCAAGCACCGCTGCGTCGACCGGGCGGAACTCACGCGTGCGCTGCGGCAGCAGGGCGGCAATGGCGGAGGAGAGTGTGCAGCCGGTGCCGTGGGTGTTGGGGGTGTCGATGCGCGGGGTGGGCAGTTCGACCATGCGGTCGCCGTTGAAGAGCAGGTCGACCAGCTCGTTGCCGGGCAGGTGGCCGCCCTTGAGCAGCACCCAGCGCTCGCCACTGTGCGGCAGCATGTCGCGCAGGCGTTCGGCGGCGCGGGTCATTTCCTTGACCGACTCGGGCGCGCGGGCATCGAGCAGCACGCCGGCTTCGGGCAGGTTGGGGGTGAGCATGAACACCTGCGGCAGCAAGGCCTCCTTGAGCATGGACACGGCCTCGCGGGCGAGCAGGTGGTCGCCGCTCTTGGCGACCATCACCGGGTCAAGCACCACGTTGTCGGGCTGGTAGCGCGCGAGGCCTTCGGCCACGGTGCGCACGATGCCGGCGGTGCCGAGCATGCCGATCTTGACGGCGTGAATCGCCACATCGTCAAACAGCGTGTCGATCTGCAGTTTGAGGAAGTCGGTTGGTGGGGTGTGGATGCCGGTGACGGCGGTGGTGTTTTGCGCGGTGAGCGCGGCCACGATGCCGCAGCCGTAGGCGCCCAGCGCCGAGAAGGTCTTCAGGTCGGCGAAGACGCCGGCGCCGCCCGAGGGGTCGATGCCGGCGATGCTCACTACATTGGGGATACGCGATGTCATGCGGTGTCCTCGGTCACGGGTTCAAGAAATCAGCGTATTTGCCGAAAACCGGATTATCCCCTTTATGCAAGGGCGAGTTGTTCGGAGATCAGGTCATGAAGCATCGCATCCTCTTTACCGTGATGGCGCTGGCAGTTGCATTGCCGGCCGCTGCCGCCGACTGGGCGATGATCGTCAAGGACAAGACGCGGCGGATCGAGATCGATCGCGACAGCGTGCTGCAGTCCGACCCCGGCACCAAGGTGGCGTGGGGGCGCATTGTGTTGTCTGCCCAGGATGCCGAAGAGGCGGGCTATTCGACGGTGAAGGCGCTGAACCGCTACGACTGCAAACGCCGCAATTTTTCGACGATCAAGCGGGTTTATCTGGACGCGGCCAACCATGTGATTCGTGAGGAGCGGGTGACCGAGGAGCGCATCATCGAGGTCAATCCGCGCAGTGTGGATGAAGGCCTGTGGCGCGAGGTGTGCCGGCCGCCCGCTGCGATGGATGTGGCCTCGCTGGCCGAGGCGGCGAGCAAAGCCGCGGCCGCACAAAAAACAAGGCCAGAAAAGAACGCCCCGGAAGCGGCTTCCGTGCGACACGCCGATCAGACGCGGGCGGCCGACCAGCAGCCGACCACGACGCAGGTGGCAGATTCGCATGCGGCCGCGCCGCATGCACCGGCCCCTGTCGTCGAGCACGCGGCGCCGGCTGCCAAAGCCCCGCAAACAACCGCGCTGCCGGCCGACCAAGTGGAAGTGCAAACGCTCGGCAAGGGCCAGTCCCTGCTTCCCCCCATTCCCAGTTTTGGTCCCAAAACGCCGGCCGCGCCCATGGCCGAGTCGCCGGAGGCCAAGCCGACGATGCCTGACCCGGTGGCGGCGCCCACGCCGGCGCCCAAGCCCGCGCCAGTGGTTGTTGCGGCACCCGTGGTGAAGCCGGCGCCGCCGGTGATGCGTGCTGCGCCAAAACCCGCACCGAGAGTGGTGCGCGCGTCGCGGCCCAAGCCGGCCGCGATCAAGGTCGCCATGCTCGAAGAGACGCATGAGCCGAGCACGGCGGAAGTTCACAAATCGATTCACTGGGATTACGAAGGGGTAGGTGGTCCGGCCCGTTGGGGGCAGCTCAATCCGGCGTGGAAAACCTGCGACACCGGCAAGCGACAGTCGCCGATCGACATCCGTGACGGTATCCGGGTCGATCTCGAGCCGATCAAATTCGACTACGTGCCGACCTACTTCCGCATCCTCAACAACGGCCATACAGTGCAAGTCAGTGTCGGGCCGGGCAACACCATGTCGGTGATGGGGCGGACTTTCGATCTGGTTCAGTTCCACTTCCATCGGCCGTCCGAAGAACGCGTGAATGGTCGCGGCTTCGACATGGTCGCGCATCTGGTGCACAAGGATCTGGATGGCCGTCTGGCGGTGGTGGCCGTGCTGATCGAGCGCGGCGAATCGCATCCGCTGGTGCAGACGCTCTGGAACAATCTGCCGCTGGAAAAGCATCACGACTATGCGCCGGCGGTGTCAGTCAATGCCGCCGAACTGCTGCCGCAAGCGCCCGAGTACTACACCTACATGGGGTCGCTGACCACGCCACCGTGTTCGGAAGATGTGCTGTGGATGGTGATGAAGCAGCCGATCACGCTGTCGTCCGAACAGATCGCGATCTTCCAGCGCCTGTACCCGATGAACGCACGGCCGGTGCAAGCCGCCAACGATCGCCTGATCAAGGGCTCGCGGTAATCGGAGGGGGGCGGGAGCCCTCACGAACAGGCGCCGGCACAAGGTCGTCGGCCGTCGGGTGGGCGGCTCGCCGCCCACCATCGTGAATCATGACAAACGCTGCCTGGTGGGCTGTAAAGCCGACCACCGTGCGGGGTGAATGCGCCGATTTGCAGCGAGGTCGGAGCCGGCCGCGACTGCGCTAAATCGCCGAAAACTGATCCCCCAGAAACCGCTCCAGCCGCGGATCGTCTGAAAACGCCACATTGAAGCGTATCCATGGGCTCGCCTGCATCTGCGGCCGAAACACCTTGCCCGGCGCCAGCATGATGCCGACGTTCGCCGCACGGGTGGCCAGCGGCGCCGTGTCTTCGAGCGCCGGCTGGCGCGCCCACACGAAAATGCCGCCGCGCGGCTCGTGATACACCGTCATGTCCAGCCGGTCGAGCATGCGCAGTGTCCGTGACGTGGCCTGCTGGATGCGCCCCTGAAGGCGCTCGACATACTTGCGGTAGTGGCCGTCGGTGAGCATCTGATACACCAGCTGCTCATTGAATTCCGAACTGCTCACGCAGGTGAGCGTCTTCACATCGGTGAACTCGGCGGCCAGATCCGGCCGGGCGGCGATGAAGCCGACCCGCAAACTGCCCGACAGTGTCTTGCTGAAACTCCCCACGTAAATCACCCGATCGAGTTGGTCGAGATTGGCCAGACGGGTCGTCGCGCGTGGGTGCAGGTCGGCGTAGGTGTCGTCCTCTATGACCAGAAAATCGTGCTTGGCCGCCAGTTGCAGCAGGCGGAAGGCGTTGGGTGGCGACAGGTTGGCGCCGGTCGGGTTGTGCAGCACGGAGTGGGTGAAGAACACCCGCGGCTTGTGATCGACCAGAAGCGCTTCAAGCGCCTCGGTGTCGGGGCCGTCGGCGTTGCGCGGCACACCCACCAGCTTGGCGCCGAGCAGGCGCAGATTGCCAAAGAAATTGAAGTAACCCGGGTCGTCGACAAATACCGTATCGCCGGGTTTGATCAGGTGCCGTGCGACGGTGTCGAGCGCCTGTGTGGCGCCATGGGTGAGCACGATCTGTTCGGGTGGTGCGCCGATGCCGAACTCCGCCAGCCGGATCTGCAATTGCTGGCGCAGCGGCAAATAGCCCTGCGCCGTGCCATAACCGGTGACGCGCGCGTCGGCGCGACGCCCCAGCGCGCGCAGGTGGCGGCGCAGTCCTTCCTGATCGAGCCAGATTGAGGGCAGCCAACCGGCGCTGGCTTTGAGAATGTCGGGGGCGTCGTCGAGGGCGCGGCGCATCAGCCACGCCACGTCGACTGCGCGGTCGGGGACGACCGGGCGCTTTTCGCTGGGCGCGGCGGCGCGTGGCGCGACATAGAAACCCGAGCCGCGACGCGAATGCAGATAGCCCATGGCGACCAGTCGGTCGTAGGCCTCGACCACCGTGAAGCGACTGACCTGCTGCATCTGGGCCAGACGGCGAATCGGCGGCAGGCGCATGCCGGGGCGCAGGATGCGGTCGTCCACCTGGTGGCGGATCGCGTCAACGATCTGCTCGACCAGTGGCGTGGATTGGTCGGGGTCGATACTGAGTTGAAGCATCGGGGTTCTCCAAGGGGCCGCGTGCTCTTGTCGGGTGGCGCTGTGGCAGAAGTAAGTGTTTTGAAGTATCGGACAATTGTCAGGAATTGTCATTCGTAGAATAACGGCCTTCAAGACATGACGCACGAACGGCGGAGGCTCGCAAATGTTCAACCTTTGGGCGGCGGCGCCGTTATTCGGTGAGCCGCGCTGTTCGTGCGAAAACCAGCGGCAAGCATGGAGGCACGTCTTGCAGACAATAGTAAGAATCAAGGGGCTTCGGTGGCTGATTGCAAGCGGGCTTGTGCTGGCCGTTGCCGGTGTGCCTGCTGCAGAGCAGGCTGACCGTGCCGTTGCCGCGGTCAAGCAGCTGGTGGCGACCGGCGCGTTGCCTGCGGGGGCTGCGCTTCGCCTGACGGTCAAGCAGGGGAATCTGGCGTCCTTCCTGGGCGAGAATGAGCAGCTGAAGGCCGATTGGGAGCGCGCCACCGGGACGGAGATCGACGCGCGGATCATGCCTCAGCTCGCGTCCCGTGCGTTTATTCAGGACGATGACACGGTGGATCTAACCATCGCCCGCAGCAATGAGACGCCGGACCTCGTCAGCGAGGGGCTGATCATGCCGCTGTCGCCGTTGATTGAGCGCTTCGGCTTTGTGCTCCCCGATACGCCGCCGGATGGTTTTGTACATGTGCGCCAGCAGGCGTTGTTCAATGGGCAGGTCGTCGCCATTCCGGCCGATGGCGACGCGGCATTGTTGTTCTTGCGCCGGGACATGATGGAAGATCCCGCGCAGCAGGCCAGTTTCCTGGCCCGCTTCGGGCGGACGCTGGCGCCGCCGCGTACCTGGGCGGAGTATCAGGATCTGGTCGCGTTCTTCGATCGACCCGCCGAGGGCTTTTATGGCGCGCTTGAGCCGCGCGATACCCTGACCGGCTGGATGTACTGGATGCCCCGTTTTCTGGCGCATGCTCAGGTGGGGCAGCACCTGTTTGATGAGGCGATGCGCCCGACGATTGATTCACCCGAAGGGATCGCGGCGACCGAGTCGTATTTGGCCACGCTAGCGCACTCGCCAGCCGGCGTGCTGAAGCAGGGGAACGACTATAGCTTCACGCTTCCGCTGTTTTTGAGTGGTAAAGGCTTCTCGACGATCATTACAGTGGCGGCGGCGAAGCTGGCCAATACCCGGACCTCTCCGGTGTATGGCAAGGTGATGGCGGTGCCGATGCCGGGGCGCGTGGTGGCCGGCCAGACGGTGCCGCACCCGACGCTGATCTATGGCAACAATCTGGTGATACCGGCGCGTGCGAAGCACAAGACGCTGGCCTTCTTGTTTGCAATGTGGTTGACCGATCCGGACATTTCGGCCCGTTCCGTTGGCGTGGCTGGCGGTTTTACCGACCCCTATCGCTACCATCACTTTGACGACCCGAGAATACGCGCGGTGTATGGCGAGGCATTTCTTGATGCCGCCAAGGCGCAGTTGCCGTATGTTGCGCCCGCGGGGACCGGCTTGCCGGGCGACGCAGCCTACCTTGAGGCCTTGAGCGAGAACCTGTCAGTGGCTGCACATGGGCGTCAGTCGGCGGCGGCGGCGATGCACAATACTGCCCGCCAGTGGGAAGCGATCACCGAGCAGCGGGGGCGGCGGGCTCAGGTGGCGCATTGGCAGCGATATCGGGCTGCGTTGCCGGCGAGCGCATCACCCCGGCTTGCGCCGGTTCATTGAGTCGTTCAGGAATAGACATCCGATGCGTTTGAGACCCTCGCACGCCGGTATCACGCTCCGCACGCGGCTATTGATCAGTCTGGTCATGGTCTGCGCCGTGGTGCTCGCGCTGCTGGGTATGGCGGGGCTGATTTCCACGCAGGCCACGGACCGTGCGCAGGCGGTGCTCGATGCCCAAATCCAGCCATTGGTGTTGCTCCACGGCTTGAAGACGCGTTTGCACCGGATTCGTGAAAGCGAGGTGAAGCTGGCGCTCACCGAAGACTTTTTTGCCGCCTTCTCGCGTCATGAACGTCTGGTTGCGGAGCGCAAGAACTTCGGTGAGGCACTGGCGGTTTTGTGCAACGCGCCCTCGGCGACGCCCGCACATGTGCTGGAGCGGGTCGAGGCGCTCTGGACGCAATACGACGAGGCGCTGGCCGCGCTCGGGCAGCCGGTAATGGAAATGCGGATGGAGGAGGTTGCGCGGATCGCAACATATGAAACCGCAAACCGTTTCGCGGCATTGTCCTCGGCGCTTGACCGTGTGGCCGAAGAGACCCGGCTGGCGGCGAAGGCGTCGTTTGAAGACGCCGCGCTGAGGCAGCACCGCCAGTGGCGGATCCTCAAGTTGATTGCCGCTCTCGGTACGTTGGCGTTCGTCCTGTGGGTGATGTGGTTGTGGCGTGCGCTGTTCGGGCGGCTGCTTGCGCTGAACACGGCGGCGACAGAAATGGCGACAGAGGGGCGCGCTGAACTCGACGTCACTGGCCGGGATGAGCTGTCGGCGGTGGCGTTGGCCTTCAATGCCATGCAGGCGCGCATTCAGGCGCGCGAGAGCGCACTGCGTGATGCACAGAGCGAGTTGGAAACCCGCGTGCTGCTGCGCACCAGCGAGTTGTATGACGTCAATACCCGCCTGTTGCGCGAAGCAGATGAGCGGCAGCGCGCAGAGCAGCAACTGGCCTTGCTGTCGAAGGCGGTCGAACAAAGCCCGGTCGGCATCGTGATCACCGACACCGGAGGCGTGGTGCGCTATGTCAATCCGGCCATGGAGGTCGTGTCAGGTGGTTCGCAGGGTGTGGCGGTGGGGCGCTTGGCCGGTGTGTTTGATCCGGCAATGAACTCGCCTGTGCGGGTGTCGGAGATGTTGCGCAGGCTCGAGGCCGGCGCCGACTGGGATGGGGAGTTGGAGGTTGGCCGGCCCGACGGATCGCGCTATTGGGCGCATGTTTCCCTGTCGCCCGTGGTGGAGCACACCGGGGACACCACGCACTATCTGGTTCTCAGTGAGGATATTTCCTTGCGCAAGGCGCAGGAGGCACAAATTCTCCATCGCGCGCATCACGACGCCTTGACCGATCTGCCGAACCGGGTGTTGGCGATGGATCGCTTGAATCAGGCCCTGCTGCATGCCGAGCGCCATGCCGGGCGGGCGGCATTGCTGTTCATTGACATGGATAACTTCAAGGTGGTCAATGACCGATTCGGTCACGAGATGGGTGACGCCTTGCTGGTCAATGCCGGCCAGCGGATACGCGGGTTGTTGCGGGCCGGAGACACTGTGGCGCGTCATGGCGGAGACGAGTTTCTGATCATTCTCGATGATGTTGGCGGCGCCGACGTCGCAGCCAGTGTGGCCGAGGGGGTACGTCAGGCTTTTGCTGCGCCTTTCGATGTGGGCGGGAATGAAGTGTTTGTCACCCTCAGCATCGGGGCCGCGCTCTATCCCGATGACGGTGTTTCGGCCAGCGTTTTGTTGCGCAACGCCGATTTGGCCATGTATCAGGCCAAGGAAGCCGGTCGAAATAGCTGGCGCTTTTTCGAGTCCCGCCTGCACGAGGCGACCCAGGCCCGCGTGGAGATCGAGACTTGCTTGCGGGGCGCGTTGGAGCGGGGCGAGTTCCGTCTGGTCTACCAGCCGGTGGGTGACACGGCGAGTGGGCGGATCTTCGGTGCCGAGGCGCTGATCCGCTGGGACTCTCCTGTGTTGGGCGCTGTGGCACCTGATCGTTTCATCGAAATCGCTGAGCGAACCGGTCTGGTCGTGCCGATCGGCGACTGGGTGCTCGAGACGGCTTGCCGGCAGGCCGCGCAGTGGCAGCGCGAGTTCGATCCGGGCTTTCACATTGCGATAAATGTGTCGCCGCGCCAGTTTCGCGCGGATGATTTTGTTTCGCGCGTCGCGCAGGTGCTGGCGCAACAGGGCGTCGCTCCGCATACCTTGATGATCGAAGTCACCGAGGGTTTGCTCCTGCATGATCATGACGAGGTGCTCAAGGCCTTCGAGGCACTGATTGCCGTGGGCGCGCGGCTTGCGATGGACGACTTCGGTACCGGATATGCCTCGCTGCGTTATCTCAAGCATTTTCCTTTCCATACGGTGAAGATCGATCGTGAGTTTGTGCGCGATATCGGCAATGACCCCGATGACCGTGTGCTGGTCGATACCGCCATTCGCATGGGAAAAAGCCTGGGGCTTTCCGTGATTGCCGAGGGGGTGGAGACCGCAGACCAACTGGCCATCCTGCGCGGCTTCGACTGCGATCTCATCCAGGGCTACTACTTCAGCAAACCCCTGTCTGCCGAGGGCCTGCACGCCGTGCTGGCGAAGGCGTTGGTCGCGCCGCAGCACCTCATCAATCCTGCCTGAGCGCCTTCCCTTTGCTGCGGTTTCGTACCCTGCGTCCGGGGGCGCTGTGGCGGCGCGTGCCGAGCGCGGTGCGCGTCTGCGATCGGCCCGTTCGTCGGCTTTCACTCAGTTTTCACTTGCATTGCACGCCTCATCTTGGTAAATAACTGACTGGTCAGTTATTAATTGGCTTGGCATGTCTGGCATTGCGATATTTGCGCGGGGGATGGGTGTTGGCCGATCAAGTGGAAAAGAAGGCGCCGGTACGTCGGCGTAAAGAGGCCCGCCCTCAGGAGTTGACGACAGCGGCCTTGTCGTTGTTCGTCGAAAAAGGCTTTGCGGCGACGCGGCTGGACGAAGTGGCGGCGCGGGCGGGGGTGTCGAAGGGCACGCTGTATCTGTACTTCGACAGCAAGGAGGCCTTGTTTCTGGCGGTGATCCGTGAGGGTATCGTGCCGATCATCGAAGAGGGTCGCAAGTTGCTGGTCGCGCATGCCGACGACCCGGTGCGCATGCTGCGTGAATACCTGTTTGGCTGGTGGGCTTTGTTTGGCGACACCGAACTCGGCGGCGTGCCGAAGTTGATGACCTCGGAGGCGCAGAATTTTCCCGAGGTGGCGCAGTACTACGTGCGCGAGGTGATTTTGCCGGGCAAGGCACTGATGCGCGAAGTGCTTGATCGTGGCGTAGCCAAAGGCGTGTTCCGCCAGACGGACAGCGAGCTGGTCACCCATATTCTGATGGCGCCGCTCTTGCATCTGGCGTTGTGGCGGCACTCGTTTGCGGTGTGCTGCCAGGTGCCGGACATGGATCCGAACGCCTATCTCGAGAGTTTTTTTGATCTGGTGCTGAAAGGTCTGGCGGCGACGCCGGAAGGGGGCAAGTAATGCAGCGTGCTGTGGTGGTTTCCTTGTTGGTCGGCGTGGCGCTGGCCGGATGCTCTGCTCCCGAGTCCGAGCCGCTTCCGCCGGCCACGGTGCTTGTTCAGACGGTGGCGCCCGAGGCGGTGCAGACCGGGCGATATTTCACCGGTGAAATCGTGCCACGCCATGCGACCGATCTGGGCTTTCGGGTGGGGGGCAAGCTGGTGGCGCGCGCGGTGGACGTGGGCAGTGTGGTGAAAAAGGGGCAGGTGCTGGCACGGCTGGATGCCGAAGATACGCGGCTCGGTGCCAGCGCGGCGCAGGCCCAACTGGCGGCGGCGCAGTCGGAGTTGACGCTCGCGCAGGCTGAACTGGCGCGGGTGAAGGCGCTGCGCGCACAGAATTTCGTGAGCGATTCGGCCGTCGATACCCGGCGAACCACTCAGGCGGCGGCTGCGGCGCGGGTGAAACAGGCCGGTGCGCAGGCGGTGCTGGCGGCAAATCAGAACGAATACACCACTCTGGTGGCTGACGTGGATGGCGTGGTGACCACCGTGCGTGGCGAACTCGGCCAGGTGCTGGCGGCCGGTCAGCCGGTGCTGACGCTGGCACAGGATGGCGCGCGTGAAGTGAAGATCGCGGTGCCCGAAGGTCATGTGGCGCAGATGCCGGTGGGCACGCCGGCACAGGTGGCGTTGTGGGCCGACCAGAAGACCGTGCTGCCGGCCGTGGTGCGCGAAGTGTCCCCCGCGGCAGACCCGCAGACCCGGACGTATCTGGTCAAGGTCGAGGTCAAGGCCGAGGCGGAGAATCTGCCGCTGGGCGCGACGGCCACGGTGGCGTTGGCCGGCGAGGCGGCGCCGGGCGTGGTGCTGCCGTTGCGGGCAGTGGGCGAGCGTGACGGCCGGTCGGTGGTGTGGGTGTTTGATGCGGCGACCGAGTCCGTGTCGCCCGTGCCCGTGACCGTGACGCGCTTCGATGAGCGCGGCGCCCATGTGGCCACAGGTATCGCGCCGGGTGCGCAGGTGGTGGTGGCCGGGGTGCATCTGCTGCGTCCGGGGCAGACCGTCAAATCTAAAGCGGTGACCGACGCCGTGACGCTGGATGCCAAGCGATGAGGCATTTCAATCTCTCCGAATGGGGCCTGCGCCATCAGACGATGGTGCTCTATTTCATGCTGATGCTGACCCTGATCGGCTTGCTGGCCTACAAAGGCCTGGGCCAGTCAGAGGATCCGCCGTTTACTTTCAAGGTGATGGTGGTGCGCGCCGAATGGCCGGGCGCAACGGCGGCGGAAATGGCCGAGCAGGTGACCGACCGCATCGAGAAGAAGCTGCAGGAAGTCACCCAGGTGCACTACATCCGCAGCTACTCCAAGCCGGGTGAGGCGCTGATTTTCTTCGCCGCCCAGGATTCGACGCCGCCGGATGAGATGGACGGCATCTGGTATCAGGTGCGCAAGAAAATCGGTGATATGCGCCACACGCTGCCGAGTGGCGTGATCGGGCCGAGTTTTAATGATGAGTTTGGCGACACCTTTGGCAATGTGTTTGCACTGCATGGCGAGGGCCTCGGCTACGGCGAACTCAAGCGCTATGCGGAAGCCGTGCGGGCGGAGTTGTTGCAGGTGCCCGATGTGGCCAAGGTGAGCTTCATCGGCGAGCAGTCGGAGCGGGTGTTCATCGAATTGTCGAACACCAAGCTGGCGACTTTCGGGCTGAGCTTGAACGATGTGACCGGTGCGCTCGCGCAGCAAAACGCCAAAACCAGCGCCGGATTTTTCGAGACCGACGAGGAACGCATTTATCTCCGCCCTGACGGCGACTACGCCGATCTGGACGCAATTCGCGCGACGCTGATTCGCGCCGGTGGGCGGAGCTTTCGACTCGGCGATGTGGCCGAGGTGAGCCGGGGCTATCAAGACCCGCCGGGCGACCGCATGCGCTTCATGGGCAAGCAGGCCTTCGGTATCGGGGTGTCGATGCGCGCGGGCGGCGACATCATTGCGCTGGGCCGGCACCTGGATGAGGCGGTGGCGCGGATTGAGTCGCAGTTGCCGGTGGGGGTCGAGCTGGCGCGGGTGGCCGATCAGCCGCGCGCGGTCCAGCGCTCGGTGAACGAATTCGTCAAGGCGCTGGCCGAGGCGGTGATCATTGTGCTGGTGGTGAGCCTGGTCAGTCTCGGGCTGCGTACCGGCATCGTGGTGGTGGTGACCATTCCGGTGGTGCTGGCGATCACCTTTTTGTGCATGCGTGAGTTCAACATCGGCCTGCACAAGATATCGCTCGGCGCGCTGATCCTGTCGCTCGGCCTGCTGGTGGACGACGCCATCATCGCGGTCGAAATGATGGCGACCAAGATGGAGCAGGGCTGGGACCGGGTGCGCGCGGCGAGCTATGCCTACACGTCTACGGCCAAACCGATGCTGTCGGGCACGCTGGTGACCGCGGCCGGCTTCTTGCCGATCGCCACGGCGGCGTCGAGCACGGGCGAGTACACCCGATCGATCTTTCAGGTGACGGTGATTGCGCTGTTGATTTCGTGGGTGGCGGCGGTGGTGTTCGTGCCCTACCTCGGCTTCCATCTGCTGCCGGATTTTTCGAAGAAAAAGAAGGCGAAGGACGGCCGCATGGCGCGAATCGTCGGGCGCATTTCGCCGGCTGCGGGTCGTTGGCTGGCAGCCAAGGCGACGGCTGCGCCGGCGCATCATGATGAGTATGCGATCTACCACACCGCCTTCTACAACCGCTTTCGCAAGCTGGTGGACGCCTGCGTGCGTCGCCGCTGGTGGGTGATCATCGCCACGCTGGCGATCTTTGCTGGCTCGATCGGTGTGTTCCGCCATGTGCCGCAGCAGTTCTTCCCCGACTCCACGCGGCCCGAGCTCCTGGTTGATCTGGAGTTGCGCGAGGGCGTATCGCATACGGCGACCGATGCCGTGGTACGCAATCTCGAAGCCCTGCTCGACACGTCTGACGGCATCGAAAACTATGTCGCCTACGTGGGCGCCGGCAGCCCGCGTTTCTACTTGCCGCTGGACCAGAAGCTCGCGCAGACCAACTTCGCGCAATTCGTGATTCTGACGACCGGGCCGGAGGCGCGGGAAGCACTGCGCCGCCAGTTGATCGACCATTTTGCCAAGGACCCGTCGGGGATGGTGGCAGTGGTCAAACGACTGGAGAACGGGCCGCCGGTGGGCTTCCCGGTGCAGTACCGGGTGAGCGGGCCGGATTTTGCGAAGCTGCGTGAGATCAGCCATCAGGTGGCCGATCACCTGCGTGAGCAAAGCGCCTTGTCGAACGTGCATCTGGACTGGGAGGCGCCGTCCAAGGTCGTGCGTCTGCGCATTGATCAGGAAAAAGCGCGGCTGCTGGGGCTGTCGTCGGCGCAGATCGCCAGTTTTCTGAGCACCTCGCTGCATGGCATGACCGTCACCGAATATCGCGAGGCGACCGAAACCATCCAGGTGCGCTTGCGTGGTGCGGCGGCGGAGCGCACGCATTTGTCGTCGCTGCCCGATCTGGCCATTCCAGTGGCTGGTGGGCGCTCGGTGCCCTTGGCGCAGGTGGTGACGCCGGAGTACGGCTTTGAAGATGGCGTGATCTGGCGTCGCGACCGAGTGCCGACCGTGACCGTGCGCTCGACCTTGTATGGCACGCGTCAGCCGGCGCAGATTGTGGCGGCCCTGGCCCCCGCGATCGCCGACATTGAAGCCGCGCTACCGCTGGGTTACCGGATTGCGGTGGGTGGCGCAGTCGAGGAAAGCGCCAAGGGTGGCGCCTCGGTGGCCGCCGGCATGCCGCTCTTTCTGGTGGTGGTGATCACCGTGTTGATGATTCAGCTGCAAAGCTTTTCGCGGGTGGCGATGGTGCTGCTGACCGCGCCGCTGGGGCTGATCGGCGTGACCGCGTCGCTATTGCTGTTCAACAAGCCCTTCGGCTTCGTGGCCATGCTCGGCACCATCGCGCTGTCGGGCATGATCATGCGCAACTCGGTGATTCTCGTGGACCAGATTCGTCAGGACATGGAGGAGGGGCGTGGGCCATGGGAGGCCATCGTCGAATCCACCGTGCGCCGCTTCCGACCGATCATGTTGACCGCGGCGGCAGCCATTCTGGCCATGATCCCGCTGACCCGCAGCGCCTTCTTCGGGCCGATGGCGGTAGCGATCATGGGCGGCCTGACCGTGGCGACCGCGCTGACGTTGATTTTTCTGCCTGCGCTGTATGCCGCGTGGTATCGCGTCAAACCGGAGGCGGCGGCATGAAGTTTGCTCAGCTGAAGCCGCGCGGCAGCGCAGCAACTGCGCTAAAATGCCAGCGTTTGCGCCTATCTCATAAATTAGTATGTGCTAATATACGCACAGGGAGCCGATGATGGATTTTGAACGCGCGCGCTTCAATATGGTTGAGCAGCAGGTACGTCCTTGGGATGTGCTGGATCAGGACGTGCTTGAGTCGATGATGACCGTCAAGCGCGAGGAGTTCGTGCCTGCCTCGCACAAGGCCTTGGCGTTTTCGGAGGCGTTGATCCCCATCGGCTGTGGTCAGGCCATGTTGTCGCCGGTTATTGAAGGCAAGGTGCTTCAGGCGCTATCGCTGAAGCCGACCGACAATGTGCTGGAAATCGGCGCCGGCTCGGGCTATTTCGCCGCCTTGCTGGCCTCGCGTGCCGACTGGGTGCGCAGCATCGAGATCGAGCCCGAACTTGCCGCGCTGGCCGCGGCCAATCTCAAGGCCGCTGGCGTCGAGAACGCGGTGGTTGAAGAAGGTGACGGCGCCGAAGGCTGGCCCGCACGTGCGCCCTACGATGTGATTGTGGTGTCAGGGGCCATGCCGGAAATGCCTGCCGCGCTCAAATCGCAATTGAAAGTCGGTGGTCGCTTGTTTGCCTTCATTGGTGAGGGACAGATGATGGTCGGCCGCCTGGTGACCTGTATTGGCGAAGGTCAGTACGAGTCGGTCGATGTGTTTGAAAACGTGGTGCCCGCGTTGCGCAATGCGCGCCGGGCCGATGCCTTCCGCTTCTGAGGACACGCCATGCGCCAGATGCTCCCGACCGAACTCAAGGACTGGCTCGACGATCCGGCGCGAGAGGCGCCGGTGTTGCTGGACGTGCGCGAGCCGTGGGAGTTCGAGTTGTGTCATCTGGCGGGATCGCAGCTGATGCCGATGTCGTCCGTGCCGGCCCGTATCGACGAGCTCGACTCCACCGCTGACATCGTGGTGATCTGTCATCACGGCGGCCGCAGCATGCAGGTGGCCATGTTTCTGGCGCAACGCGGCTTCGGTCAGGTCATCAACCTGGCTGGCGGGGTTGCTGGCTGGGCCGCGCAGGTTGATCCGGCCATGCCCCAGTACTGAACAAGCCTCATTACGGAGAATTGCATGAAGCGCACCCTGAGTGTTCTGTTGGTCAGTCTCGCATCTGCCTCTGCCTGGGGCGCGGATCTGATGTCGGTGTATCGCGACGCACTGGAATACGATGCCCGTTTCGCCGCCGCCAAAGCGCAACGCGAGGCGGGGCTGGAGAAAACCGTGCAGGGGCGTGCGGGCGTGTTGCCTGGTATTGGCATGTCGGCCAGCACGACCTGGAACGACAACACCTACACCGGCGTCGATCGCAGCTTCAACAGCAATAGCTATGGTGCCGAGTTGCGCCAACCCCTTTTCAACCGCGCGGCCTGGACGCAATACGAGCAGGGCAAGCTGCAGACGACGCTGTCGGATACGCAGTTTGAGCTGGCGCGTCAGGATCTGATTCTGCGGGTGTCGGAAGCCTATTTTGCGGTGCTCAACGCGCAGGACGCGGCGGAGGCGCTGCGCGCCTTGCGCACGGCGGCCACGCAGCAGCTTGAGTTGGCCAAGAAGAGCTTCGAGGTGGGTACCGTGACGGTGACCGATGTGCACGAAGCACAATCGCGTTTTGACCTCGCCTCGGCGCGGCTGATTGCTGCCGAGAATGCGCTTGAAGTGGCGCGCCAGAGCCTGGCCCAGATTATTGGCAAAGCGCCGGAAGGCGTGGCGGGTTTGCGCGCCGGTGCCGAATTGGGTCGGCCGCAGCCGGACGACATGCAGCGGTGGGTGAGTTCGGCCGAGCAAGACAGCTACACCGTGCAGATTCAGCAGATCGCCACCCGGATTGCGGATCGCGAGGTGACGCGCAACGAATCCGGGCATTTGCCAACGCTGGATGTGGTCGCGCGCTACAACCAGTCCGATTCCGGCGGCAGCAGCTTCGGTAGCGGCCGCAGCGAAAACACCATTCGTACGATTGGCCTTGAATTGACCGTGCCGATCTACCAGGGCGGCGGCGTGTCGTCGCGCACCCGAGAGGCGGCGGCATTGCTGACAAAATCCGAAGCCGATCTGGACGACGCGCGGCGCAGCGCGGCGCTGGCTGCACGCCAAGCCTACCTCGGCGTGACCAGCGGTCTGGCGCAGGTGAAGGCGCTGGAGGCGGCGGAAGTGTCATCCCGTTCGGCGCTGGAGGCCAACCGGCTGGGCTATGAAGTCGGTGTGCGGATCAACATCGATGTGTTGAACGCGCAAAGCCAGTTGGCCGATACCCAGCAGCAACTGGCCAAGGCGCGTTACGACACGCTGATCGCTCAGTTGCGGCTATCGGCGGCGGCTGGAACGCTGGGCGAAGAAGAAGTGGCGCGCTTGAATGCGCTGCTGACCAGTACGCCCTGAGGCGTCGTCGCACGAATCAGGGTTTGATCAAGGGGCTGAGCAGCGCGACGGTGCGCCCGGTGGCGCCGCCGTGTTGCTGCGCAAAGTCTTTCCCCGCCTGACCCATCGCCAGACGCCTCGGTGCGTCGTCGAGCAACTCAAACGCCGCTTGCGTGGCTTCGGTTACCGTCTCAAAACGCAGGCCGGCTTGCGCATTGAGCGCGGCGTCGCTGGCGTCGCTGAAGTTGTAGGTGTGTGGCCCGAGCAGCACGGCCCGGCCGGCAGCGCAGCATTCAATCAGGTTTTGCCCACCAAAGGGCAGCCAGGTGCCGCCCATCAGCACCACATCGGCCAGCGTATAGTAGGCCGCCATTTCCCCCATCGAATCGCCCAGCCAGACTTGGGTATCTGGCGTGGCCGGTGCGGCCTCGCTGCGCCGCGCCACGCTTAGCCCAAGCGCGCGCGCTTGAGTGGCGACCGCGTCAAAGCGCTGCGGATGGCGCGGCACGATGACCAGCAGGGCGGTGTCGCGGGCGGGGTGAGTGTTGAACGCGTCGAGAATCGGCGCCTCTTCCCCCTCGCGCGTACTGGCGGCCAGAATGACCGGTCGCTCGCCCATCGCCTCGCGCCACGCTGCGCCCAGGGTGAGCGCGGCAGCGGGCAGTGTCATGTCGAACTTGATGTTTCCTGTGACGATGGGGCGCGTGGCGCCGATCGTTTTCAGCCGGGCGGCGTCGGCCTCGCTTTGTGCGGCAACGATCGAAAATCGGGCGAAGGTCTTGCGCGCCAGCGTGATCAGCCGCAGGTAGCGCCGTTCTGACCGGGCCGAGAGGCGGGCATTGACCAGCGCGCAGGGCACGTCGAGTGACGCGCAGGCCGCCATCAGATTGGGCCACACCTCGGTTTCCATGACGATGCCGAGCTGCGGCTGAAAGTGACGCAAAAAGCGACGCTGCAGCCAGGGCAGGTCGTAGGGCAGATACACCGACAGCAGGCGATCGCCATAGCGTCCGAACACGGCTTGCGCCGTCTCACGCCCGGTGGGCGTCATGTGGGTGAGAACAAAACGGTGCGCCGGAAAGCGCTCGGCGAGTGCGTCGATCAGCGGTTGCGCGGCGCGGGTTTCGCCCACCGACACGGCATGCACCCACAAGAACGGTCCTTCGGCGGTTTGTGCGTAACGGCCAAAGCGCTCCGCGATGCCCGATCGATAGCCCGGTTGCAGGCGGCCGCGCCACAGCAGCCGGAGCATCACGGCGGGCAGGGCGATGATCCACAGCAGGGTGTAGAGCAGGCGGGGCATGGGCGTTGCCGGGCAAACGAAAAATTATACGATGCAACGCGCCGGCCACCGATGCCGAAATGCGTCCGGGCGATGCCTCATGACGCGAGGCTGTGAGACAATAACGGCCTGAATTTCGGAACTGGGACGTGGGCGATGAAGGTATTGGTAACGGGCGCAGCCGGCTTTATCGGCATGCACGCCTCAGAGCGTCTGTTGGCGCGGGGCGACGAAGTTGTTGGCTTGGACAATCTCAACGACTACTACGACCCGCAGCTCAAGCGCGACCGTCTGGCGCGTATCGAACCGCACTCGAACTTCCGCTTCGTGAAGATGGACGTCGCTGATCGCGAAGGCATCGAAAAGCTCTTCGCCGACGAAAAATTTGATCGCGTTATCCACCTGGCCGCCCAAGCCGGCGTGCGCTACTCCATCGAAAACCCGCACGCCTACATCGACAGCAATATCGTCGGCTTCATGAACATTCTGGAGGGCTGCCGCCACAACAAGGTGCAGCACCTGGCCTACGCCAGCAGTTCCAGCGTGTACGGCGGCAACACCAAGATGCCGTTCTCCGAGCATGACTCGGTGGACCACCCCATCAGCATGTATGCGGCCACCAAGAAGGCCAACGAGCTGATGGCGCACACCTACAGCCATCTGTTCGGCGTACCGACCACCGGCCTGCGCTTCTTCACCGTGTATGGCCCCTGGGGACGCCCGGACATGGCGCTGTTCCTGTTCACCAAAGCCACCCTCGAAGGCCGCCCGATCGACGTGTTCAACCACGGCAAGATGCAGCGCGACTTCACCTATGTGGACGACATCGTCGAAGGCGTGATCCGCGTGCTCGACCACATCGCCGAGTCCGACCCCGAATTCAACGCCGACCAGCCGAACCCCGGCCGCAGCAAAGCCCCGTTCCGCGTCTTCAATATCGGCAACCACAGCCCGGTTCAGCTCATGGACTATATCGGCGCCATCGAATCGGCGCTGGGCATGGAGGCGAAGAAAAACTTCCTGCCGATGCAGGACGGTGACGTGCCGGCCACTTATGCGGATACGTCCGAGCTAAATGCCTGGACGGGGTTCCAGCCGGGCACGCCGGTCAAGGAGGGGGTGGCGCGGTTTGTGGCGTGGTATCGCGAGTATTTCCGGCTATGACGCACCGACCAGCGAAGAGACTCTTGGCAGTCAAATAACTTTATTCACACCGGGAGGCGCGTTAGCTGCATGTGACGGCTGGTTAATTGAGCTTTCGTGGCACTAAATGCGTATGAGTTAGAGGTGTTGCTGAGCTGTGGAGTATTTAAGAAAAATCTGGCCCCATCTCAATCATCGGCGACGCTGGCAGCTTGGCGGGTTGTGTGTATTGATTTTGTTGTCGTCCTTTGCCGAGTTGGTGAGTCTTGGCGCGGTCATGCCTTTTTTGGCTGCAATGGCCTCTCCGGCCAAGGTGTTTGAACATTCCGCAGCCGCCCCACTTGTCAGTCTGTTGAGTATTGAGACACCGGACCAGCTGCTTTTGCCCATCGCCGTTTTTTTTTCCGTCGCAGCAATTGGTGCTGCCTCCATCAGGATGTTGCTGCTATGGGCGGGCACCCGATTGGCCTTCGCGATTGGCGCCGATATCAGTATCGGCATCTATCAGCGCACCTTGCACCAACCCTATGCGGTTCATGTGTCCCGGAACAGCAGCGAGGTCATAAGCGGCATTACGGCCAAGTCGCATGCGGTCATCTACGGCGGGCTGATGCCGTCCTTGCAATTTGCGAGTGCGGCGGTCACCTTGGCCGCCATCGTTGTCGGACTGGTGGCTGTTGATCCGCTGGTAGCGTTGGCGACTCTTTTGGGGTTTGGGGCAGTCTATGGTGGGCTGATCATGGCCGCGCGCAAGCGCCTGGCCAGCAACGGAAAACGAATCGCTCAGGAGTCCACCCGCGTTCTGAAGTGCCTGCAGGAAGGGCTGGGCGGGATACGCGATGTCTTGCTCGACGGAAGCCAGGCAACGTATTGCAAGAGTTACCGCGCGGCGGACCTGCCGCTTCGTCGAGCTCAGGGCAACAATCAGTTCATCTCGGCAAGTCCTCGCTTTGCCATGGATGCCATCGGGCTCACGATGATGGCGGCCCTGTCCTACTACCTCGTCCGACAACCAGAAGGCCTCGAGACAGCCTTGCCTTTGCTCGGCGTGCTGGCACTTGGCGCGCAGCGAATGCTGCCGATGCTGCAACAGGCGTATGCCGCCTGGGCGGGCATCAAGGGCAATCAGGCTTCCGTGCAGGACGCGATCAATCTGCTCGAACAACCCATGCCGGATTCGCACGCGAGCACGTCGGGCGCCCTGGCGTTTCGCCGCGAGATTCGACTCGATGACGTCACGTTTGCGTACCAGTCCGGTCTGCCGTTGGTGCTGTCAGGCCTTGATCTGACGATCAGGCATGGGGAGCGGGTCGGTATCATCGGTGCAACCGGAAGCGGCAAGAGCACCTTGATGGATCTCCTGATGGGGCTGCTCGAACCGACCAGTGGCATGCTCGCGGTGGATGGCGTGAAGATCAATTCTTCCACGCGGCGAGCCTGGCAGTCGCACATCGCGCATGTACCGCAAGCCATCTACCTGGCCGATAGTTCCGTTGAGGAGAATATCGCCTTCGGCACCCCCGTGGCGGCGATCAACCATGCGCGTGTGCGCGAGGCGGCCCGGCAGGCGCAGATTGCCGATCTGGTCGAATCAATGCCAGGCGGCTATCAGGCCCTGGTGGGCGAGCGCGGTGTTCGCTTGTCCGGCGGTCAGCGACAGCGAATCGGCATCGCCCGTGCGCTATACAAACAGGCGGATGTGATCGTCTTCGACGAAGCCACGAGCGCGCTCGACAATGAAACGGAAAAGACCGTCATGGCGTCGATTGATACGCTCAATCCTGACTTGACGGTGATTATCATCGCGCACCGGCTGAGTACCCTGCGAAAATGCGATCGCATCATCGAACTCGTGAATGGCCGCGTCCATCGAACTGGCAGCTACGATCATATCGTCGGCGGCAATGCGTGACCTGAGGGATCAACCGTGACTGACTGCAGGAATCCGACCTTGGCGAAGCCCCGAATACTCATTACCGGCGGTAGCGGACTGCTGGCGCTCAACTGGTTCGCGGCCGCGCGCGACCGGTACGACGTCGTGCTTACCTTCCACGAGCGTACGCCGATCATTCCCGGCGCGACGGGTTGCAAGCTCGACCTCGATTCGATGGACAGGTTGCTGGCCGCGCTGGATGCTCATGCGCCAGAATTCGTAGTTCACGCGGCGGGCTGCACGAGTGTCGAAGGCTGCGAAAAGGCACCCGACGTCGCGCATCATGTCAATGTGGTGCTCGCCGCCAATGTGGCATCGGCCTGCAAGGCGCGAGGCATACCATTTGTTCACATCTCCACCGATCATCTGTTCGCCGGCAACGCGGCGATGGCAACCGAAGAGACGCCGGTCGCACCGCTGAACAGTTACGGAAAGACAAAGGCAGAGGCGGAGCTGCGCGTGGCTGAGGCCTGTCCTGACGCGCTGGTGATCCGCACCAATTTCTACGGCTGGGGGACCAGCTATCGCAGATCGTTCAGCGACGTCATCGTCGATGCCTTGCGCCAGAAGCGGTCCATTACACTGTTCGACGACGTACATTACACGCCCATCCTCGCAGAATGCCTGGTTGAAATCGTGCACGGTTTGCTGGCCTGCAAGGCGCAAGGCGTGTTCAATGTTGTCGGCAGTGAGCGTTTGACGAAGTATCGCTTCGGGCTGCTCGTGGCCGAGACCTTCGGGCTGGATGCGGCACCGATCCAGCTCGGCGCACTTGCTGATCATCCAGAGCTCGTGAGCCGCCCTCGCGACATGAGCCTGTCCAACCAGAAGGTCTGCGCGCTTCTCGGACGCGATCCGGGAGCCGTCAGCGAGCATCTCCATCGGCTTCGCCTGCAGGAGCAGCGCGGCCTCGCACTTGAACTGGGAAAACTATGATTCCATATGGAAAGCACCATATCGAGGAGGATGACATCGCCGCTGTCGTCGATGTCCTCCGGAGCGGTCTGCTCACCCAGGGGCCGGCCGTTGAATCTTTCGAGCGAGCTGTTGCCGAATACGTCGGCGTCAAGCACGCTGTCGCCGTGTCCAGCGGAACGGCGGCCCTACACCTGGCGGCACTTGCCGCCGGCGTCGGGCCGGGCACCACGCTGATTACGTCACCGATCACTTTCGTTGCATCGGCCAATGCGGGGCTATACGCCGGCGGCAAGGTTGCATTCGCCGACATCGATCCGGACTCGATCAACATGTCGCCCGCGGCGCTTGAGGCAAGCCTTGGCGCGAACCCGGATACCAAGGCGATCGTCCCCGTCCATTTTGCCGGCCTGCCGTGCGATATGCCCGCGATCAAGTCGCTCGCCGACAAGGCGGGCGCAGTGGTGATTGAGGATGCCGCGCATGCGCTTGGCGCCACCTATCCCGACGGCACGCGCGTCGGATGCTGCGGCCATTCGCTGATGACGATCTTCTCCTTCCATCCCGTCAAGGCGATTGCGGCAGGCGAAGGCGGCATGGTCACGACGAACGATGATGCCGTATACCGGCGCCTGATCCGTTTGCGCAGCCACGGCATCAACAAGCTCGATGACCCCTTGCTTCTTAAGGATCAGGCCTATGCAGATGGCATCCAGAACCCGTGGTACTACGAGATGCAAGAACTCGGCTTTCACTACAGGATTACGGACATTCAATGTGCGCTGGGCTTGTCGCAGTTCGGCAAGCTCGACGCGTTCCTGGATCGGCGACGTGCTTTGGTCAGGCGCTATGACGCTGCATTTGGCGGCAACGTGCACTGCCGTCCGGCGCAGATATGTGGGCGTGACGCCAGTGCCCATCATCTTTATGTTTTGAGGGTTCGTTTCGACGATCTGGCCACCACCCGATCAGCGTTCATGGCGAGTCTTCGGGCGCAAGGAGTTGGCAGCCAGGTCCATTACATACCCGTGCCGTCGCATCCGGTTTACCGTGCGTTAGGTGCCGACCCCGCGGCCTGCCCCAATGCGACCAGCTACTACAGTCAGGCTCTGAGTATTCCGCTGTTCGTCGATCTGACGGATGCAGAGCAGCGGCATGTGATTGAGACAATCACAAACCTCGTCAAACCCAAGTGATGTGAGCCCGCATGAAATTACTCGTTGTAGGGTGCGGTTCGATCGGCCGGCGGCATGCCAGGAACGCCAGGAAACTCGGGCTGGATGTTGTGCTATGCGACATCAGTCAGGAGCGGCTGCACGAGCTCTCGGCTGAGATCGGCGCAGTCGGAGTTTTCACTGACTATCAGCTTGCCGCGCGTGAATCCGGCGCCGACGCCGCGCTGATCGCCACGCCCAGCCATCTGCATGTTGCGCCGGCATCCGCGATGCTTGCGGCGGGCATGCACGTGATGATGGAGAAGCCGCTGTGCCCGTCGATTGCGGAAGCGAAGGCGCTCAAGCACCTTGTCGTCGAATCGAAGCGTATCTTCATGATGGCGCACACCTTTCGCTTCCGGGCTGAGTGGCAAGCGATAAAGCGACTGCTCGATACACAGCCGGTCGGTCGCGTGTTCAGCGCCGAGTTTATGGGCGGATGGTATCTGCCGGACTGGCATTTTCGAGAAGACTATCGCCAGGAGTACGCGGCGCAACGCCGGCAGGGCGGCGGCGTCATGCTGACCAGCATGAGCCATTTCTTCGATGTCGTATCGTGGTTTTTTGGCGAGATACAGGGCGTTGTTGGCGCCAAGATGCGTTTGAGTCCGCTCGATATCGATGTCGATGATGCCGTGATGTGCTCGGTGCGGACCGAAGGTGGCGTCGCTGTGACGCTATGTGAGGATTTTCTCGCACGCTGTCCGAGGCGAACCTTCCGGGTCAATGGCGAGCACGGATACCTTGAAGCGGATTTCAACCGAAAGTCCTTGCGACTTTGGGATGCGCGCGCCAAGCGGTATCTGCCGGGCGCCGATCCTGCCAAGGAGCAGGAAGGGCTCTTCAGAATCCTTGAGGATGGGGTCGGCTATGATCCGGAGCCCGACGTTTTGCCGCTGGAGTATTCTGGAAACGACGCTTACCTCGCTGAAATGGAGCATTTCGCGGCCCTTGTCGATCGGAATTGCATGGAACCTGAGCTCGGTATTGATGCCGGCATCAAGGTTCTGGAAGCGATAGGAAGCGCCGGGATTGTTGATTGGACAAATACAGGGACGAACTAGCATGGGCCTAATGAGAATCGGTGACAGGATCGTGGGCGACGGCCGTAGCCCGCTGATGATTGCTGAAGAAGGGCAGGCAAACCAGGGCGACATGGCGGTCGCCAAGAACATGACCCGTATCGCATCGGACGCCGGGGCGGATGGCATTGAGTTCCAGTTTTTTCTGGCCGACGACATGTATGTCCGCGCAGACCCGGGCCACGCAATCTACAAAAGTCGGGAGCTTTCCGCGTCTCAGATTCGGGAGATCATCGCGTATGCCAAGGAATGCGGCCTGCTATGCCAGATCGCCGGCCTGTCGCCTGCCATCATCGAGCTATGTGCGGACGCGGGCGCCGATGTTTTCTGCGTGAATGCCACCGACTTGAACAACCCGCAGATCATCGACGCCGTGGCCGCCACCGGAAGGCCTTTCTGGCTGGCGACCCTGATGGGCACGATCGAGGAAATCGACTGGGCGGTTGACTATGCACTCGGCCGCTGCCGGTCCGATATTGGCCTCCTGCACGGCCAGCACGTGATGTCCTCTGACAACACGAGAGGCGTTCCGCCGGAGTTGCTGCAACTGGACTGCATCGAGCTGTTCAAGCGGCGCTATGGCCTGGTGACTGGGTTTGTCGATCACACGGCAACCCAGTTCGTGCCTGCACTGGCCGTAGCCAAAGGTGCGGCAATGATTACCAAGCACCTGGCGCCAGATGCGGATTGGCGCGGGCCCGACTGGGTTGTTTGCCTTGACCCGGAAGAATGGAAGGCGGCCAGAGAGATGCTTCGGTATGCGTTCCTGGCCAACGGCGCTTCCAAGGAAATCTCGCAGATGGAATTCAAGGACCGCAGCGTCCACCGTCGGAGTATCCACACCCGCACTGCGCTGCCTGCGGGGCATGCGCTGGTGGCCGCCGATCTTGTCGCGCTGCGTCCTGGAAAAGGCGGGCTTGATCCGAAGGGAATTCACGATTTGCTTGGCGCGCGGCTGAAGAACGCTTTGCCCGAACAGCACCAGATCCAGTCAAGTGATCTGGTTCAGAACTGAAAAAACCTACGATATCGGAGTGACCATGGATCTCGGCTTGGCGAACAAGGTAGCGGTGGTACTTGCAGGAAGCGCCGGCATAGGGCGCGGCATAGCCACGATCCTTGCGGAAGAAGGTTGTCGTCTGGCGATCTGCGCCAGGGATGAGACGCGGTTGGCGCAGACTGCGGAGGAGATCCGCGCGCATACCGGTGTCGAGGTGTTGGCGCTCCCGGCGGATGTTCGTGATGCTGGATCGCTGAACGGCTTCTTCGATGCGGTTTTCGAGGCCTACGGTCGCGTCGATATCCTCATCAACAACACGGGCGGGCCGCCGGTCGGAAAGTGCCTGGCCTTGCCGGATGAAGACTATGAGGCAGCATTCCAGCTGGTGCTCATGAGCAAGATCCGGGCATGTCGTCGTGTGGTTCCCTCGATGGCGGAGCACGGGTGGGGGCGAATCATCAACGTCGAAAGCACCAGCGTGAAAAGCGCGCTGGAGAACATGGTGCTGTCCAACGCCTTTCGCAGTGCCGCGACGGCTTTTGCGAAAACGCTGTCGATGGAACACGCGCGCGAAGGCATCAGGGTTCATACCCTGCTGTCGGGCCCGTTCATGACGAACCGCGTCAACGAACTCGGGGAAGCGGCCGCTCAACAGCGCGGAATTTCCTTTGATGCGTGGCGTGCCGAGGCAGAGGCGGGGACCGCTCTCGGTCGTTTTGGCGACCCACTGGAGTACGGTGCGCTGGCCGCCTTTCTGGCCAGTGACCGGTCGACCTATATGAACGGAACATGCATTGCCATCGATGGTGGGGCACTGAAGACCGTTACCTAGAGGGGCACTTTCGATGAAACTTGCGGTGATTCCGGCCAGGGGTGGCAGTAAGCGCATCCCAGGTAAAAACATCATTCCTTTCTGCGGTCGGCCGATGATCGCCTACGCCCTTGAGGCGGTCGAGAGCTCGGGGTTATTCGACAAGATTCATGTCTCCACAGACTCTGAAGAAATCCGGGACGTTGTCAGCAAACTCGGTTTCGAGGTGGACTTCCTGCGCGATCCGGCATTGGCCGATGATTTTACCGGGCTGGTTCCGGTGTTGCGTTGGGTAGTCGATGAGTATCGGAAGCGCGGGCAGGTTTATTCTCAGGTCTGTTGCATGATGCCCAATGCGCCGCTGGTGCGCAGCGCCGATGTCGTTGAGGCCTTCGATACCTTTGAGCGCTTCTCCGGCAAGCACCCGCTGCTGGTTTACGCCCGTTATCCTGTGCCGGTCGAGTGGGCGTTTCGTCGCGACGAGGCTGGAATGATGACAGCCGTATCTCCGGACAGCCTGCTGATTCGTTCGCAGGATCTGGCGCATGCCTACTATGAGTGCGGACCTTTCAATTTGTGGCGCACCGAGCACCTGCAGCAAGACAACCCGCTCACCGGCAAGGTGCTGTCCTACATCATGCCCACAGAGAGAGCGATCGATATTGATACACCGGACGATCTGGCCTACGCAGAGCGCCTGTACCGTCTCATGGCGGAAACCTGACCGAACCCCGGGGCCACTTTAGATAGGCAATTCACATGCGGACATATCACAACTCCGAAAAGCTCCTTGAGCGTGCCCTGCGAACGATTCCGCTGGGCAGTCAGACGTTCAGCAAGAGCAAGACGCAGTACCCGCTCGGGGTCTCGCCGCTTTTCATCGAGCGGGGCGTCGGCTCCAGAGTCTGGGATGCCGACGGCAACGAGTACGTGGACTTCATCAATAGCCTGGCGGCCATCACCCTGGGTTACCAGGACCCGGATGTCGACTCGGCGGTGGCGGAGCAACTCAGGAGCGGTGTGGTTTTCTCCTTGCCGCACCCGATTGAAATGAAAGTCGCCGAGAAGATCGTCGATCTCGTGCCATGCGCTGAAATGGTTCGTTTTGGCAAGAACGGTTCAGATGCCACGTCGGGGGCTATCCGGCTTGCGCGGGCCTTCACCAACCGTGACCACGTTGCCGTATGCGGGTATCACGGCTGGCAGGACTGGTACATCGGCAGTACTGCTCGAAACCGGGGTGTTCCTGCCGCGACCCGGGCGCTGACCCATACCTGGAATTACAACGACATCGCGAGTCTCGAGAAGCTGTTCCAGGCGTTTCCACAAGAGATTGCGGCCGTGATACTCGAACCGATGAACCTCTTCGAGCCGCAGCCGGGGTTCTTGCAGGCGGTCAAGGATCTGGCGCACAAGCATGGCTCCCTGCTGATTTTCGACGAGACGGTCACGGGGTTTCGTTACGCCATCGGCGGCGCGCAGCAGCTATTCGGGGTGACGCCAGATCTCGCCACCTTCGGCAAGGGCGTGGCGAATGGTTACCCGGTTTCGGTGGTCGCTGGCCGAGCAGACGTGATGCGGCTCATGGAGGAGATCTTCTTCTCCTTCACCTTCGGTGGCGAAGCCCTCTCGCTTGCGGCTGCCCTCGCGACAATGACGAAGCTCGAGCGCGAACCGGTCATCGAGACGATCTACCGTCAGGGGCGCACGATCATCGAGCAACTCCAGTCGATCATTGCCGCCGCCGATGCCACCGATTTTCTCGGCGTTGCTGGCAATCCCTCGTGGAGCTTCTTCACGATTAAGGATTGTGGCAACTACACGATGTGGCAGATCAAGACCCTGTTTCTGCAGGAGATGTTTGCGCGCGGCCTTCTTACGATCGGCACACATAACATGAGTTACAGCCACTCCGATGAAGATATCCGGCAACTCCTGCAAGCCTACCGCGAAGTGGTGCCGATGCTTGCCGAGGTGGTTCGGCGCGGTACGCTCGAGTCGGCGCTCCGCTGCGAGCCGCTTGAGCCCTTGTTCAAGGTTCGCTGAGCTCGGCGTACGTTCGTGAATATCGTCATTCGAGCAGATTCGTCGGTCGAGATCGGCAGTGGGCACGTCATGCGGTGCCTGACGTTGGCGGACCGACTACGTGAAAGCGGGGCCCAGGTCGCCTTTCTGTGCGCTGATCTGCCGGGCGCGATGCTCGATCTGATTCGCGCCAGAGGATACCGGTACCGGAGGTTGTCATCCTCAGTCGCGGGTGACTGGGCCATTGATGCAGAAGAGAGTATCGCTGCTGCAGCCGATCTTGTGCCGGGTATCGTGGACTGGGTAATCGTCGATCACTACCATATCGATTACCGTTGGGAAGAAATGCTCCGCTTGGGTTGTTCTCGTTTGATGGTGATCGATGATATTGCAAATCGTCGGCATTCATGTGACCTGCTTCTCGATCAGAACTACGATGATCAACTGCGCTACCGAAATCTGGTTCCCGTACATTGTAAGTGCCTGCTTGGCCCGACGTATGCGCTCCTCCGGACTGAATATGGCGCCTACCGGGCGGCGGAGGAAGTCAGAAATCGACCACTGCGCCGGGCGTTCGTTTTCTTCGGCGGTTCAGATCCTGCTGATTTGACCGGGATGGCGATCAAGGCCTTGTCAGAACCGACACTCGTCGATCTAGCCGTCGATGTAGTGATCGGTGCAAATTATAGCCACCGGGATGCCTTGGTTAAGTTGGCTGCTGCTAGGGGTAACACGACAATTCACAATCCGCGCCCGCATCTGGCTGACTTAATGGCTGAAGCCGACATAGCGATCGGCGCGGGGGGCGTGACCAATTGGGAGCGCATGACCGTGGGCCTGCCAAGCGTCGTTATCGCCATTGCAGACAATCAGGTTCCGATTTCGGAACAGCTGCATGGGATGGGGGCGATTCGTTATCTGGGTAAGGCTGAGCATGTATCTGAAGGGAGCGTCAGAAACGCCTTGATGGAAGAAGTGAACGAGATGAAGTATCTGGCGCGGATAGCACCGGCTATGGCCACGTGTGATGGGCGAGGGGTAGGCCGGGTGTTCGATGCAATCAGTTCGTTCGAATGTGAATAATCTTGAGGTAACAATGAGTATCCAATACGAGAAACTGCAGACACCTGAGGGCTATGTGACGACCACGCCGCAGCCAACACCGGAGCAGTTGAGTCGGTTCTATGCCGAGACGTATTACCAAGCGCCGCAGTCCAGTACGTATCAGGTGTCGTATGACGAGTTGGAATTGAATTACAAGAAAATGAAATGCGACGCCACGATGCAGGCGTTGAGCGGCTATTGCCCGGAGGAAGGGAGCTCCTTTCTCGATATTGGCGCCGGTGAAGGTTTTCTCCTGAACGCTGCACATCAACGTGGCTTCGATGTCACTGGATTAGATTTTTCGGCCTACGGTGTCGCAAAGTTCTTCCCGGAATTGTCGAGCAGGCATGTTGCCGGAGATGTGTTCGCAAGCCTCAGGGAATTTGTCGCGCAGGGTCGGAAATACGACGTATGCACTTCGACTAACGTTCTGGAGCACGTCATCGATCCGGATATGTTCCTCGGTCTCGTAAAAAAGGTTATGGGGCCGAATGCCGTTTTCGCGCTGACCGTCCCGAACGACTTCTCTGACATCCAGCGGCTTGCGGTGGAGGAGGGCATGATCGACCGCGAGTTTTGGTTCGTTCCTCCGCATCATTTGCAGTATTTCAATACCGACAATCTCGTGCCCTATTTAGTTAAAAATGGCTTCGAGGTCGTCGACGCCTTTTCCGATTTCCCCGTCGACCTTTACCTACTGCACTCCGAGTCTAATTACATCATGAAGCCAGCCAGTGGTCGTGACGCGAATCGTGCACGCATGCACCACGACCTGATGATCGTCCGGAAATATGGACTCGATCGCTACTTGGATTACTACCGGGCAATGTTTAAGGTAGGAATTGGACGGGATATAAACGTCATCGTCCGGTTGGCTGGGGACTGATCGTTGTGAAGCTGGGTATCCTCAGCGACATCCACGGCAATTGTGGCGCCTTGCAGGCGGTCCTCGATGTGGCCTTTGCTGTTGGCGTTGAGCGCCTTTTGGTTGGTGGCGATTTGGTTGGCTATTACTTTTCCCCAAAAGCAGTCCTCGATTTACTTCAGCCGTGGCAGAAAGACATGGTGCGCGGCAATCATGAGGAAATGTTGCATCGATCGCGTTTTGATCCGGAGTTTCTTTTGATGGTGGGGCGACGTTACGGATCGGGGATTGATGAGGCGATCGAGCAGTTATCTATTTCGGAAATCGATACGTTGTGCGGCCTGCCGCACCCTCTGCCGCTCGAATTCGATGGTCGAAAAATTCTGTTGTGCCATGGTGCGCCTCACGATGTCGACTGTTATGTGTATCCGGACAGCGATCTTGCCGCGCTTGATGCGGCGGCTTTGACTGAATTCGATCTCGTGGTGACCGGACATACCCACTATCCGATGCGGCGAGTTCTTGGAGAGAAGACGTTACTCGTCAATCCGGGCTCGGTGGGCCAGCCGCGCGACCGTCGGCCGGGGGCGCATTGGGCGCTTTACGATACTGCGAGCGGGGACGTGTCGTTTCACTGCGAGCGTTATGATTACGCTCCGCTTCAGGCGGAGGCACGAAGACGGCATCCGGAGTTGCCTTACTTGGCAGACGTATTGGGACGTACATGAAATCCATCTTGATTACCGGCATCGGGGGCGATATTGCCCAAGGCGTTGCGACAATACTTAGGTCGCAATGGCCTGCGTGTCGGCTGTATGGCACGGATACGCACGAGCAGCATGGTGGGCGTCTGTTCGTCGACGAGTTTTTCATCTTGCCGGCGGCAAGCGATCCGGGCTATGTCGGCGCAGTGCGAAACCTGCTTGAATCTCGCCAGATCGACGTGCTTTTGCCGATGTCGGAGCCGGAACTGGCTGTTCTCGGCGGGCTGCTGGAAGAGCTCGGGCCGTCGCGTTGCGTGGCGGCCGGTGCGTCCGTGGTGTCAGCTGGGCTCGATAAGTTGGCGACGGTCGAGGCGATGCGACGCTTTGGTTTGCCGGCGCCCTGGACGCTCGCCGTGAGCGACGGGGCGCCCCGTTCTTATCCGTGTATTCTAAAGAGCCGCTTCGGCTCCGGTTCACGGGCGGTATTCGTTGTTCGTGACGCGGCTGAAGCGACGTATCTGGCCCAACGCCATCCCGAGGCGATTTATCAGGAGCTGCTTGAGCCCGCCGACCGCGAAATTACCTGTGCGGTCTATCGCACTCGCGACGGACGCACGACCAGCCTGCTGATGCTTCGGCGGCTGACCGGCGGATTCACCGGCTGGGCCCGGGTGATCGAGGATGCTGAAACGTCGCGTATGTGCGAGGTCTTGGCGGAAAAGCTGGACCTGCGAGGAAGCATGAACGTTCAGTTGCGTCTGACCGACCAGGGGCCGAGGGTGTTCGAGATCAATCCCCGGTTCTCATCGACGGTGCTGATGCGGCATCGACTGGGTTTCACCGATGTCGTCTGGGCGTTCGAGGAGCTTCAGGGAAATAGCATCCGTTTTCCGGCAATTGCTGCGGGCCAGGTGATGGTGCGTATTCAGGACGCGGTTGTCGTCAAGGATTCGGGATTGGGAGCATGAGCATGATCAGTATTGCAGGGCGCAGGATTGGCCTGGGCGAGAGCCCGTTCATCATTGCGGAGATGTCCGGCAACCACAATCAGTCCCTGGACAGGGCGCTGGAGATTGTCGATGCGGCAGCGAAGGCGGGGGCGCACGGGCTCAAGATCCAGACTTATACCCCCGATACGATGACGATCGATCTGGATGAGCGCGAGTTTCATATTTCCGACAGCAAGAGCCTCTGGGCGGGGACGTCCTTGTACAAGCTCTATGGCGAGGCGTATACGCCGTGGGAGTGGCACAAGCCGATTTTCGATCGTGCCCGTGAACTCGGCATGATCCCGTTCAGCTCGCCGTTCGACGAGACGGCGGTCGATTTTCTGGAATCGCTGAACGTCCCCTGCTACAAGATCGCTTCGTTTGAAAACACTGATGTTCAACTGATCAGGCGCGTCGCCGCGACCGGCAAGCCGCTGATCATTTCAACGGGGATGGCGACCGCCGCCGAACTCGATGAGAGCGTACGGGCGGCGCGCGAAGCGGGCTGCCGCGATCTGATCCTGCTCAAGTGTACAAGCACGTATCCGGCAACAGCGGAGAACACGAATATTCGGACGATTCCGCATATGCGCGAGCTGTTTGGCTGCGAGGTGGGGCTGTCGGACCATACGATGGGTTCCGGGGTGTCCGTGGCCAGCGTCGCCCTTGGGGCCACGGTCATCGAGAAGCACTTCACCCTGTGTCGCGCGGACGGCGGCGTCGACAGCGCCTTTTCCTTGGAGCCGGCCGAACTGACCGACCTGGTGGAAGCCACGGAGCGCGCCTGGCAGGCGCTTGGCAGCGTGAGTTACGGCCCCACGGAAGCGGAGCGCAAATCGCTTCAGTATCGCCGCTCGCTGTATGTCGTTGAAGCCGTGACGGCCGGACAGGTGCTGACGCGCGAAAATGTCCGCGCCATTCGCCCGGGACTCGGGTTGCCGACAAAGTACTTCGATGTGGTCGTTGGCAAGCGGGTCGCGCGGGATGTGGCGCGCGGCACGGCGCTGACTTGGGATCTGATTGAATGAATCCGGAGCTGGCTTTGCCGATCAATGGCGGATTCCTTCGCCCATTGGTTGAGGCGGACGTCCATCAAGGCTATGTTGACGGCCTGAACGATCCCTTGGTGAATCGCTTTCTGGATGGCGTCAAGGCATCCGTGCAGACGGCCGGGTCGGTGTGCGATTTCGTCGCTGCTGATCGCCTGTCGCCCTCATCCGTGCTGTGGGGCGTCTGGACGGATGAAAGCCCCCGTCATGTGGGGACGGTCAGACTGCACGGCATCGAGCGCCGGCATGGTACGGCGCATATCGGCATCTGCCTCTTCGACCAGCGTTGCTGGGGGCGGGGCCTCGGTTCTGCCGCCATTGCGGCGGCAACGCGCTGGGCGATTGATGCGCTCGGACTGCGATGGATTGAAGCCGGCGCCTACGAGGCCAACCTGGCCTCGCAGCGTGCTTTTCTGTCCGCCGGTTATGTGGAGGTGTTCGACATTCCCGGCAAGTACCTTCTCGAAGGTGTTCCCACAACGGTGAAAGTCTACGCCGCTCGTGCCTGATTCTGGGTGCGCACGAAAAATTACTTTTTGTGCCGGCCCTGCGTGTGAATTCCATTCCTATGTTCCGTTTGCTTTCGCTGATCCCTGGTACCGCCGCGTGGCGCCGCAAGCGCCTGCGCGCCACGATGCGCGGTTACCGGGCGCTGAAAACCTCGGGGCGACTCGGGGTGATCGGCGAGATTAAGAATGCGCTGACCGAAGTACCGATTCGCGTGTGCGCCGGCAAGTTCAGTACCGCGGTGCTGGGTGCCGTCACCGGCTCGGCTGAAGTCGCGCTGCGGCAGTATCTTCTGATCCAGCTCGGTGGCGTGAATCTGAATCGCGCGCTGCTGATGGCGGCGGCAAACCCTCGAAAAAGCATCGCGTATCCCATGCCTCGTGACTGGCGACAGCTTGTCGAAAAGCATGGGTTCCCAGTGTCTGAGTGGCGGTGTGCGCTCTACTGGGGTGCCTATGTTTTCGGGATGTGGGGCTACGGCGCGATACGAGCATTCCGGATCATGCTGAACGGGCTTCGGTTCGGCGGCACGCGCAAGAGCGATGGATCTCGCTATGCCTGTTTTCTCGATCTGTCGCCGGCCAACGTGCCGTCGAGTGGTGAGCAGCCGAGTCATGACGTTGTTTCCTGGTACGCACAGTGGCCGGGCCGGAATCCGACGATATCCGCCATCAAGCATGGTGTTCTTGGCGTGTCCCGGATCACTGTGGCCGGTCTGGATGTCTCGCCGCAGAAAGCGCCGTTGCCGCCCTTGGCTGGCGCCCGGGAAATCACCGCTTACCTGCGATGGAGTCTTGCCGCCATTGTGCGATCGGCGTTCGACGCACTGCGCGGACGGTGGTGGCATGCCGTGATGCTGAGTCACGCCGCTGTCGCAGCCCAAGTGCGTCATGTGCCCGGCGAGACGCTGGCGACAACCTATCTGTTCAACAACAGCGGCTGGATTTACCGCCCCCTCTGGACGTACGAGGCTGAGCGCAAGGGCTGCGAGATCGTGATGTACTTCTACTCGACCAACAGCGAGCCCTTCAAGCGCGCAGAGGGCTATCCGTCGATGTACTACGGCTATCGCGCGATGAACTGGCCGCGCTATCTGGTGTGGGATGCCTATCAGGCCGATTTCATTCGCCGTGCGACGGATGGCGCCGCACAAGGCGAGGTGGTCGGTCCGATTTGGTTTCAGGGAAATGCCGAAGACTTGCCGGCAGGGGCCGGTTTCTCGGTTGCGGTGTTCGACGTTACGCCGACCCGCGCTTCGTGGTATCGCATCCTCGGGCTTGATACCGAGTTCTACGTTCCAGCGACGGCGAACGCATTCCTGGAGCACGTCTGGCGGGCGGTGTCGCGCCATCAGGGGCGGATGCTGTGGAAGCGAAAGCGGAATATCGGCCGGACAGCGCATCCGCGGTATCGTGCCTGTGCCGAGGGGCTCGGCAATGCGGAAAACGTCATGTTGGTTGACCCGGCGGTGTCGGCGATGAAAGTGATCGAGGCCGCGACCGTCACGATCTCCCTTCCATTTACGTCGACTGCATTGCTGGCGCGGCACTTGGGAAAGCCTTCTGCCTACTACGACCCATCCGGATCGGTTCAGCCCGATGACCGTGCCGCCCATGGCATTCCTGTCCTGTCCGGTCCGGCCGAGTTGGATGCCTGGCTACGGATTCAGCGTCAGGGCGATGGCCCTGCTGCGAGCTGAATACCGACATGCATGTGAAACAGTTCAGACCAGAAGAGTGGGCGGTGCGATCTGCCCGATTGATCCACGACGCCGTGCTGGCGGCGTCCCACCGGGGCGATGGTTGCAAGGTAATGCTGACTGGTGGCCGGAGCGCAGCACGGCTGTACCTGGCGTGGCGGGCGCTCCCGGGTTTCGATCAGTTGCGTGCCGTAGAGTTCTTTTTCGGCGATGAACGATGTGTTCAGCTCGATGATCCCGAAAGCAACTACGGGCTTGCAATGCGAACCCTGTTTGCCAGTGGCGTTCCATCTGGTTGTTCGGTGGTCCGCATGGCGGCGGAGGGGCCAGACCGCGAGGGTGCGTGTTTGCACTATGAAGGCCGCTTGCCGAGTAAAATCGACGTTTTGCTGCTGGGTGTCGGCGAGGACGGGCATATCGCTTCGCTGTTTCCCGGGGGCGCGTTGCTTGATGAGCGCACGCGGAAAGTCGCCCCTGTGGTCGGCACCAAGGCGCCCAGAGAGCGGCTGACGGTGACCCCTGTGGTGATCGCGCAGGCATCGTCGGTCTTCGTTCTCGCAAATGGTGAGGCCAAGGCTGCCGTGTTTCGGCGGGTCGCAGGCGGTGCAGATGATTTTCATGCGTTGCCGGCATGCCTGGTGGGCGGAGCCACCTGGTTGCTGGACACGCCTTTTTGAAGAGAAGTTCGATGTCGATTGACAGGAAGTGCAGATGGCAAGAGTCCTGATCACCACTGTTCCGTTCGGGGACAAGAACGATCTGCCGATCCGGCAACTCGAGGCGAACGGGATCGAGTATCTGATCAATCCGCTTGGCCGCAAACTCAAGGAAGACGAACTCGCCGGGATGGTGAGCGACGTCGAGGTATTGATTGCCGGCACGGAGCCCATCACCGCGAAAGTGATGGCGAATGCGCCGCGATTGAAGCTGATTTCCCGTGTCGGCATCGGGCTGGACAGTGTCGACTTGTTGGCCGCCGAGCAGCGTGGCATCAAGGTCAGCTATACCCCCGATGCACCAGCGCCGGCAGTGGCCGAATTGACGATCGGGTTGATGTTTTCGTTGATGCGGTCGATCCACATTGCCAATGCCAGGATGCATCAGGGCGAGTGGCAGCGCTACTTTGGGCGGCGCTTGGCCGATCTGACGATCGGCATCGTCGGCGCGGGGCGAATCGGCGGGCGGGTGCTGCGCCAGCTTGCAGCGCTGGGCGCTGGCCGCCTGCTGGTGAATGACATCAATCCCGCAGCGTGCGGGCTCGACGATATTGCGACCATTGAGTGGGTGGAGAAGGACGTTATTTATGGGGCGTCGGATATCGTCAGCCTGCATGTTCCGCTGACCGTGCAGACGAAAAACATGGTTCGCCGTGAGGACCTTCGCCAGATGAAACCCGACGCGATAATTGTTAACACGGCACGTGGCGGCATCATCAATGAAGACGACCTCGCCGAGGTGCTCGGTTTGGGCCACCTTGCCGGCGCCGCCGTGGACGTCTTCTGCGAAGAACCCTATCAGGGGCGGCTGGCGTCGATCGAACGGTGTTTGCTGACGTCGCACATGGGGTCGATGTCGATAGATTGCCGCACGCGAATGGAGATCGAGGCGACTGAAGAGGCGATTCGGTTTTTGACAGAACAGCCGCTGGAAGGTCTGGTGCCCGAGGTGGAATACCAGGTCCAGCGGGAGGGGCTCTGAGATGGCGCGGGTATGTGTGATTGGGGGTTCCGGATTTCTTGGCAGCCATGTGGCGGATGCGCTGTGTGCGGCCGGTCACCAGGTCTCGATCTATGATCGCCGGCCTTCGCCGTGGTTGCGGCCTGACCAGGAAATGGTGGTCGGCGACCTGCTCGATGCGGAAAAACTGTCTGCGGCAATCGCCGGCTGTGAGTATGTCTATAACTTTGCGGCCCTGGCGGACCTGAACGAGGCTCTGGGCAAGCCGCTCGACACCATTCGCATCAACGTGCTTGGCAATGCGAATGTGCTCGAGGCGTGCCGGCAGAACGGCGTCCGGCGGTTCATGTACGCCAGCACGGTGTACGTCTATAGCCGTGAGGGCAGCTTCTATCGTTGCAGCAAGCAGTCTGCGGAGCACTACGTCGAGGAGTATCAGGCGGCCTACGGGCTCGACTACACGGTGTTGCGTTACGGTTCGCTGTACGGCCCGAGGTCGGACGCGCAGAACGGTCTGTGGCGCATCGTCAACGAGGCGCTGACGACGGGCCGGATCCGCTATGCGGGCAGTGCCGAAGCGATGCGCGAATACATTCATGTAGAGGATGCGGCCCGCGCCAGTGTCGCAGCGCTCGGCGACGAATTCAGGAACCAGCATGTCGTTCTGACCGGACAGGAGCCGATGCGGGTGATGGATCTGCTGAAGATGCTGGCCGAGATTCTTGGCATGCCGCAAGCGGTGGAATTCGAGGAAACCGAATACGCCGGGCACTACGTCCGGACGCCCTACGCCTATCAACCGAAGCTGGGCCGGAAGTATGTGCCGCCCATGCATGTCGATCTGGGGCAGGGGCTGTTGCAGCTGATCGGCGAAGTGCAGAACGGCATTTCGAATGAGGGGAACAAAGCGTGAAAACCCAGTTGAAGCAGGCTCTGAAAGGGGCCATACGATATTCGCTTGCTACAGGCGGACGAACCCAGGTTGGCCGATATGTCTTCAAGCAGATCCTGGACACGTCGATGGAGGAGGTTCGCGAGCTTGTGCACGAGGGCGTTCAACTCCGCTTTGCCACCCCCAATGCGCTGTGTGACTGGCGCGCGCAGACGTTCTCCACGAAGGAGCCGGAAACCCTCGCATGGATCGATGCGATTCCCGAGGGGGCGGTCGTCTGGGATGTGGGCGCCAATATCGGTTTGTATGCTGTCTATGCGGCGGCGCGGCGCAAGTGTCGGGTGTGGGCGTTCGAGCCGTCGGTGTTCAATCTCGAGCTGTTGGCAAGAAACGTGCACCTCAACGGGCTCGTCTCTCAAGTGTGCATCGTTCCATTTGCCTTGAGCAACGCCGTCGGCTCCAACACGCTGCGGATGACAACCACGGAGTGGGGCGGTGCGCTGTCGACGTTCGGCGAGGCGTATGGCTGGGATGGTGAGGCGATCAAGCGCGTTTTCGAGTTCCAGACGATGGGCCTGCCAATGGATGCGGCGCGCGATCTGCTGGGGATTCCACAACCCGATTTTGTCAAAATGGACGTCGACGGTATCGAGCATCTGATCCTGTCGGGAGGCGCCTCCGTACTGAAAGCGGTCAAGGAAGTCCTGATTGAGGTGAATGACGACTTCAAGGAACAGGCGGAGGGCTGCGAGCGACTGCTCAAGGCCGCCGGTTTGACGATGAAGCACAAGCTCCATTCAGAGATGATCGATAACTCGACGACCGGTTTCCAGAATACGTATAACCAGATCTGGGTGCGAGAGCCGTCTTGATTGATGCATTGGTCCGGGCGCGCCTGGTGTTTTGGGACTTCGATGGCGTCATCAAGGAATCCGTGGCGGTCAAGACGGAAGCCTTTGTGCAGTTGTTCTCGCCCTTCGGCGCCGAGGTGGTGGCGCGCGTGCGGGCGCACCATCTGGCGAATGGCGGCATGTCCCGTTTCGAGAAAATCCCGCGCTATCTGGAGTGGGCTGGCCAGAGCGTGACCGACGCGAGCGTAGATGACTACTGCCAGCGGTTTTCGCAGGCGGTGCTCGGCTGCGTGGTGGCGGCGCCCTGGGTGCCGGGGGTCGAGTCGTACCTGCGCACCAACCGTCATGGGCAGGAATTTGTGCTGGTCACCGCGACGCCGCAGGGAGAAATCGAGGCGATTTTGCAGGCGATGGATCTGCACCGCTGCTTCTCGGCCGTTTTTGGCGCGCCGACCCGAAAGGGCGAAGCGATCCGGCAGGTGCTCACCCATCGCGGTGTGCGCGCGTCGGAAGCGCTGATGGTCGGAGACGCCACGGCAGATCTTGAAGCCGCGAGGCAGAACGAGGTGCCCTTTTTGCTACGCCGGCATGTCGACAATCAGCAGGTATTTCGCGACTACGGTGGCGCATTTGTAGAGGATTTTTCCGGATGATGAACCGCAGGGAAAAAATAGGGGCCATTCGCAAGGCACTGCGCGACGGCAAGGCAAGCATCGGTAGCTGGATGCAGATCCCCCATTCGTCCATTGCTGAAATTCTGGGGCGCTCGGGCTACGACTGGGTCGCCGTCGACATGGAGCACGGTGCGATCGGCGCCCATCAGCTTCCGGATATCTATCGGGCGCTGGAACTGGGGGGCACCTTGCCGATGGCGCGACTGGCGCAGGGCGAAACCAAGGACTGCAAGCAGGCCCTCGATGCCGGTGCGGGCGGCGTTATCATTCCGATGATGGAGTCCGCGCAGCAGCTGACGCGGGTGAGGGATGCGTGTCGCTGGCCGCCGGCGGGGTTGAGAGGTGTGGGCTTTTCGCGTGCGAACCTGTTCGGCACCGATTTTGACAGCTATGCCGAGGAGGCCCAGGCGCCTTTGTTGATCGCGATGATCGAACATGTCCGCGCGGTGGATAGCCTTGAGGCCATTCTGGCGGTCGATGGCCTGGACGCGATACTGATCGGCCCATACGATCTTTCGGCGTCGATGGGCTTGACCGGTCAATTCGCGGAGCCGGCGTTTGTCGCGGTCATGGAGCGCATTCGCGACGCCTGCCGCACATCGCACACCCCGTGCGGCATCCACGTCGTGCAGCCCGATCCTGAGCAGCTTGCGCAGCGCGTTGCGGAGGGATATCAGTTTCTGGCCTATTCGATCGATGCGGTGTTTCTGAGAGCGTCGGCGACAAACCCGCAGAGCATGTCCTGATGGGCATCCGCGGCAGGCTCAGGCTGTGGTTCTATCAGAGCAGGCGTTTTGGCGGGCGGTATCGTCAGGGGGCGCATTCGAGCGCGATCCTGTCGAAGATCCTGATCGGCAAGGACGCCGAGGGGCAGATCGTTCTCGGCGACTACGTCATCTGTGCGGGCGAGCTCTACAGTTTCTTCAGCAAGGGCGTCATCTCCGTCGGCGATTGCAGCTACGTGGGGCAGGGAACGCGGATCTGGGCGCTGTCACGGGTAGAGATCGGTCGTCGGGTGCTGATTTCGCATGACTGTTTCATCTGCGACAACCTCACCCATCCGCTGAATGCACAGACGCGTCATCAGCAGTACATGGCAAAGCACGGCTTTCCCTTTCCCGAGCGGATTGAGCTCGAGGAGCGCCCGATACTTATCGGCGACGATGTCTGGGTTGCGGCAGGGGTGACGATTCTTCGGGGTGTGAGCATAGGGCAAGGCGCGGTGATTGCCGCAGGGTCCGTGGTCACCACGGACGTGCCTGCTGGCGTGGTCGTGGCAGGAAATCCGGCGAGGGTGGTCAAGCAGCTCGGTACTGAGCAAACGATGGAAAGAGGAGTTGTCAATGGCATTGCCTGATCGGTGTCCGCTATGTTCAGCCGGGCGAGAATCGCAGTCAGTCGTTACGCGCCATGTGTATGGCGATGCGTCTGTATCGCGTGCTTTCTTTCACTGCGCGGCGTGCGATGTTCGCTATCAGTTCCCGGGCCTGACACCGGAAGAAGAGGCGCGATTCTATGCCGCCGAGTTCGAGGGCTTTATGGCGAGCCGGTCGGGGGAGTCCGGCGGTTGGCTGAAAACCGAGCAGCATCTCGTCGCCAACGAGCCGACGCGCATGCGCCGGATGAAGTATCTGGCGCCCTATCTCAAGCAGTCCGTCGATATCCTTGAGGTTGGTTGTTCTTCCGGGTTCATGCTCTATCCGCTGGCTGCGGCCGGCCATCGCTGCACGGGGATCGAACCGTCCGGCGTCTTCAGCGAGTTTGTGCGGGGTCGGGGCATTCCGGTCTACCAGTCCGTCGCGGAGCTTCAGCGCGACGTGCCGGATGCGCGCTTCGATCTGATCCTCCATTTCTTTGTCCTCGAACACATCGCAGACCCCGGCGCTTTCCTGATGGCGCAGCTGGCCATGCTCAAACCCGGCGGTCGAATCGTTTTCGAGATACCCAACGCGGCCGATCCGTTGTACTCGGTTTATGACATCCCGGCATTCGAGCGGTTTTACTGGTCGGTGGCCCATCCTTGGTATTTCAGCGAACCGTCCTTGCAGTTTTTGCTGACGCGGCTGGGTGAGAGCAGCGAGGTGCTTCGCGACCAGCGATACGACCTGTCCAACCACATGATCTGGGCGCGAGACGGGCGGCCCGGGGGCATGGGACGCTTTGCCCCTGAGCTTGGCGCCGATGTCGAGGAATCCTACAAGCAGTCGCTGATCCGCAGCGGCAAGTGCGATACGCTGGTCGGCATCATCAAGAAGGATGGGGGGACTTGAGATGCAGCGGGTTCTGATCACGGGCGTCGGGGGGTTTATCGGGTCCCATGTCGCGCGCCGCTTCCTGCAGGAGGGATTTGCGGTCGTCGGCGTCGACGATTTCTCGAACGGCAAAGCCGAGAACGTGCCGCCGGGCGTTGATTTCATCGAAGGCGATCTGGCGCGCCGGTCGACGATTGAACGCATTCCGACCGATTGTCGAAGGATTCTGCATCTGGCGGGGCAGTCGTCGGGGGAGATCAGCTTCGATGATCCGGTCGCGGATCTCGAAAAGAATACGGTGTCGACGCTAAATCTGATCCGCTACGGTATCGAGCATTCCGTCGAGCGGTTTCTCTACGCGAGCTCCATGTCCGTGTATGGCGCGGTCGACGACACCCCGATCAGTGAATCCCGGACCTGCCGGCCCTTGTCCTGCTACGGGGTAGGAAAGTACGCCTCCGAAGACTACTTGCGCGTCTATCAGCGCAAGTTGCCCGCTGTGATTCTCCGGATGTTCAATGTCTACGGGCCTGGCCAGGATTTGAGCAATCTGCGCCAGGGCATGGTGAGCATCTTTCTGGCGCAGGCATTGAAGACAGGGCGCATCGAGGTCAAGGGGAGCGTCGAGCGCTTCCGCGACATCATTTATATCGACGATGTGGTCGAGGCCTGGTTCCGTGCTGCCACCTTGGAAAGTGCCAAGGGCCAGACGCTGAATATCGGAACGGGCATCAAGACGACCGTCGGTGCGCTTCTCGAGCGCATCTGCAGCCTGGTGCCCGGCGCCTCCTATTATGTCGATGGCGGAACGCCGGGGGATCAAAGCGGTATCTATGCAGACGTGTCGGCACTGAAGGATGTGCTCGGGATCGATACGTTTACAATGCTCGATGCCGGGCTGACGCAGTTCGCCGAGTGGGCTCGGAAGTGATCGGCGAGCTGACTTTCTGACAACGATCCATTCTTTATGGCACTTACAAAACCATGAATATTCTCGCCTTGATTCCCGCACGGATGGGTAGCAGCCGTTTCCCTGGAAAACCGATGGCGCCGATCCTCGGAAAGCCGATGATCGGGCATGTGTACGAGCGCGTCGCAAAATCGCCTATGCTCACCCTGACCGCCGTGGCAACATGCGACAAGGAAATCTTCGACTATGTCGAATCGATCGGCGGCGTAGCGGTCATGACGGGGAACGAGCACGAGCGCGCGACCGATCGCTGTGCGGAAGCCCTCGTCGCGCTCGAGCGCGCCAACAACACGACATACGACATCATCGTCATGGTTCAGGGTGACGAGCCCATGACCCATCCGGACATGATTGCCGAGGCCGTGCAGCCATTGATCGACCACGCCGATGTTCAGGTCACCAATTTGCTGGGCAAGATCAAGGATGCGGCCGAGTTCGAGGACAGGAATTGCATTAAGGTCGTCTGCGATCTTCAGTTGAATGCCATGTATTTCTCCCGGGAGCCGATCCCGACCCGTTGCAAGGTCGATCAGATTCCGATGGGCAAGCAGGTCTGCGTCATTCCGTTTCGTCGGCAATTCCTGCTCGATTACACCAAGCTCGCGCCTACGCCGCTGGAGATCGTGGAGTCGGTGGACATGATGCGTGTGCTTGAGCATGGAATGCGTGTTCGAATGGCGCCCACCCGGCACGACACCCAGGCGGTCGATACGCCGGCGGATCTGAAGAAGGTCCAGGGCTTGATGCAGGGACTTGATGCCTGACAGTGATTGCCGGCCAAGCGAAAGCACGGCGGGGCGTGTTCTGGTCTGGGACGCGGAGGGTGTGCCAGACGCTGGCTTTGAGCTGACGGTCCTCTGGCAAGGTTTCGAGCAAGGCTCGTCGCAGGGCGGGCGGATGGTCTCCATTGCACGTCTCGTCGAGGACGGTGCCGATGCGCAGAGAGCGCGCTATCTTGCGTGGCTGCATGCCCTTGGCCAAGCACCGGTTAACGGCAGGACGGTTGCCGAGCATCTGATGATTCGCCCGGCGCTCAGCTATTGGTGGATGGCCGCCCCGGCGCAGAAATTCAGCATCTCGGCGGCATCCCTCGTTCCTGATGCGATGAAACTGCTTGCGCTGGAGACCTTGCTGGCCAACGAGAAGGAACGGGCGGTCGTGCTGCATTCGGCCAATGCACGGCTGGCTGAATGCCTGGCGTCGTATTGCGTAGACATGCAGTGCCGTTTCGAATGGCGTCAACCTGAGCCGTCCGGGCCGGCGGTGCAGTCACGACGAAGTGCCTACGGCCGGCTTTCACCCCGGTTGCGCGCCGTGATCTCGTTCGGGTGGTATTGCGCGTCCAGGTTGCCCGCCGTTTTTCGTCAGTCGGGCGCGCGCGCCGGCGCCGGGACGCTGTCTTTTTTTGACGTGCTGGTGCATCTGGACCGGCGGGCGATTGGTTCCGGTCGATTCATGTCGAACTACTGGGGCCCTCTTGTTGATCGGCTTGCCGATGACGGAGTCCGGACCAACTGGTTTCACTTCTTTCATCCGCACGCTGCCGTCCCGACGTTTGCCGCGGCGCGTCGCCTTGTTGGGCGCTTTCAGGAAAACGCAGCCGGCCGGCAGTTTCACCGCTTGATCGACATGTTTCCGCCGCTCACGAAGGCCGTCCGGGCGTGGCGTGACTACCGGCGCCTTCAGCGGGCGGTCCGAGCGATTGAGGGTTGCCATGCCGAGGTGCGTCCGGAGGGATCGGTCCTCCAGCTTTGGCCGCTGCATCAGGACGAGTGGACGGAGTCGGTGTCGGGACCCAATGCCCTGATGGAATGCCTTCGGCTCGGTTTGTTCGAAGTGGCCCTGTCCCGCCTTCCCCGGCAGCAGGCTGGCGTGTATATCTGCGAGAACCAACCCTGGGAGATGTCGCTGATTTATGCCTGGCGAAACAGCGGCCATGGCAAACTCATCGCGGCGCCTCATTCGACGATTCGCTATTGGGACTTGCGGTATTTTTATGACCGGCGCAGCTATTCTTCCGCCAGACCGAGTGATCTGCCCATGCCCGATCACTACGCCGTGAATGGCCCTGTCGCCAAGGCGGCGGCGCTGGCCGGCGCGTATCCGGCAGACAAGATCGTCGACGTCGAGGCGCTGCGATTCATGCATCTCGGTCGCCCAAGCGCGCACCGCAAGCCTGGGCGTGAGCGCACAGGTATGCTGATCTGCGGCGATTTTCTGGCGACGACTAACGACAGGATCTTCGACTGGCTGCAGCGGGCCGAGGCGGATCTGCCGGCCGGCGCGAACTTTGTCTTCAAGCCACACCCGGCCTTCCCTTACCAAGCGCCCCCCGATTTTGCGGCGCGCATCGGCTTGCGCGTCGATGAGCGGGCGCTTGAGGAATTGCTGCCAGACTGCGACATCGTCGTCACAAGTGCGATCACCTCTGCAGCCGTCGATGCCTATTGCGCGGGCAAGCAGGTCATACAGATTCCCGATGGGCATGGGGTGAACGCCAATGCGCTGCGCGGGCTGGCCGGTGCTCGATTGGTGAGCTCGCCCAGCGATCTGGCTGGCGCGCTTCAAGCGGCTTTGGCCGGCGACGCGGTCGCGGTGGCAGAGCCTTACTTCAATCTGGACCCGTCCCTGCGGGCATGGCGGGAAGCGCTGGGGGCGGGGCAGGACGTGCAGACCTTTCAAACCAAGTCAGGATCGGGAGACCGCTGATGGCTCAGCAACCGACGCATCCGAGCGCCGAGGCCCTGCCAGCGTTGTCCGTGGTCATGGCCACGCTGGGTGGGGCGCAGATTGCGCGAACGATTGCCGAAATGAACCGAGGCTCGGTTCGGCCGACGGAGATTCTCATCTGCATCCCGGAAGAGGACGCGCATCGGGTGGCGACCTTGTCAGTCGACAACGTGTGCATCGTGCCCACCAAGGTGCGCGGGCAGGTCGCGCAACGGGCAGAAGGGTTCCGGCAGGCGTCGTGCCCGGTCGTAATGCAACTGGACGACGACATTCTGCTCGCCAGAGATGCCATCGAGGCCTTGATGGCGTCGCTGGTGGCGTTGGGGCGAGGGCATGTCGTTGGCGCCGTTTTCTACAATTCGGTGACCGCCGAACCCTTGTCGAAGATCGACACCGGGCTGCGCGGATTCATCATCAATCTCTATGAGAGTGCCGTGCGTGGGCTGCCATGGGGAAAGCGTCGCATGGGCGCGCTGAGCAAGATCGGCGGCTGCGGCAGCGTAGACCCCCGGTGCTGCGACGAAGACCTCGTGACGACCGCCTGGTTGCCAGGCGGGTGCTCCCTGTCCTTTCGCGAAGACCTGGTCCTCGACGCCTTCTTTCCCTTCCGCGGAAAGGCCTACTCTGAAGACATTATTCATTCCTGTCTGAGGGCGCGGAAGGGCATGACGCACCACGTTGCGGTAACCGCCAAGGCGACGATCCTTCCGCCGGAGCGCGGTGTGACGCGCGACAGTGCCATGGCCGAAATCAGGGCGCGACGATACGCTGCACAAATGCTGGGCGGTAACATGGCTCGGGCCACCTTCGCTGCCATTCTCGACATCGTCCGGCGCCAGGTGGCTGCCTTGCTCGCGCGATAGGGGGCTTGATGACGGCCTCCAATATCGTTCTGACCGGTGCGACGGGTTTCATCGGGCAGCACTTCGTGCAAGCGGCGCAGGGTCGTGCGGTCAGCGCTCTGACGCGAGGACTGAAGGATCGCTCCGGCGCGCCCGACAACATCAGGTGGGTTACCGGTGATCTCGTCTCGCCCGGGAGCTGGGCCTCGCTCTTGACGCCCGGATGTACCGTCATCAATCTGGCCTATCCGGAAAGCCTGTCGTCCGAGCAGTCGCTTGGGGCAGCGCAGGCGATGGTCAGGGCATGCGCCGAGGCGAATGCGGCGAGGCTGATCCACTGCAGCACGGTATCGGTCTATGGGCGCACATCGGGGGGGATGATTGACGAGACGACGCCCTGCAACCCGCTGGATGAATATGGGGGCAGAAAGCTGGCCATCGAGGAGGCGATTCGCGCGTCGGATTCGGGCGCCTGCGAGGTTGCAGTGCTTCGCCCCGCCGCCGTTTTCGGTGCCGGTGGGCAGAATCTCGTCGCTTTGGCGAACAGTCTCTGCGGCGGCGCGGCCCTGGCCAACTACCTGCGGGCATCGCTGTTTGGTCGGCGGAGGATGCATCTTGTACCGGTGCAGACGGTGGTTGCTGCCTTGCTGTTTCTGGCCGACTGCGAGCGCCCCATTGGCGGCGAGGTATTCAATGTGTCCGACGATGACGACGCGCTAAACAATTTCCGGGATGTTGAGAGGATTCTTGCCGAGGCGCTGGAGATTCCGGCGCGCAAGCTCCCCGTCCTGCCGATTCCGTCCGTCGTGCTGAAGTCGCTGTTGCACTTGCGCGGGCGAAGCGAGCGAGATCCGCATTGCGTGTATCGCGCCGACAAGATTCGGCAATTGGGGTTCGTGTCCCCCATCGATTTCGAAGCCGCGCTTCGATCATTTGCGATGCTTTGCCGATCGGACCGAATCGTGCGAGGACGGCCTTGAAAATACTTCTGGTCAATCACTTGCTGGACCCCGTGTCGGGCGGGGGGACGGCGGAGCGTACGCTCCAGATGGCGCGTTTTCTCGCGACGGAAGGTGCCGAATGCACCTTGCTGACGCTGGATATCGGCGGCATTGGCGCAGGGGCGCGCCCGTCGCTGATCAGCGGCGTCAAGGTCGTGGCCGTCCCGTGCCTGAACCAGCGCTTCTTCCTGCCTTACCTGCGCTACGCCAGACTCAAGGCGCTTGTGGAGGGCGCCGATGTCGTCTATCTCTCGGGGCACTGGACACTCCTCAACGCATGGGTTTTCCATGTCTGCAAGCGGCTCGGAAAGCCTTATCTCTTTTGCCCGGCCGGTGCGCTCAAGCCTTTTGGGCGTTCTCGTGTCTTGAAATGGCTGTACGCCAAGCTCGTCGGCGGCAGCCTGGCGCGATCCGCGGCCGCCTGTGTGGCGGTCACCGAGGGAGAGAAATCGGATTTTGCCGAGTGCGGGGTGCCGGCTGAGCGTGTGGTCGTGGTGCCAAACGGGATTGATCCCGCCGAATATGTGCTGGCCAACCCGACAGGGGAGGTGGCCAGTTTTCGCCGCAAGCTCGGGCTCGACGCGTCGCGCTTCATTCTTTTTCTTGGTCGTTTGAACCCGATCAAGGGGCCGGATCTCTTGCTGGAGGCGTTTTCACGCTTGCCGCCATCGGCGCGGGATGTCCACCTGGTGCTGGCCGGGCCGGATGGCGGCATGAGAGGGCTTCTTGAGCAGAGCGTCGCCGCGCTCGGTCTCGACGGACGGGTCCACTTTGCCGGTTACGTCGGTGGCTCAGAGAAGGTCGCCGCACTGCATGCAGCCACGGTGCTGGCCATACCCTCGCGGCGCGAGGCAATGTCCATCGTCGTTCTGGAGGGCGGTATTTGCGCCTGTCCCGTAGTATTTACGGATACCTGTGGTCTTGATGCGATTGCGCGCGACAATGCGGGCGTCATGGTGCCGGTCTCGGCCGCGGCGCTCTCAGGGGCCTTGGAGAATCTGCTTGCGAGTCCTGAAGAGCTGCGCCGCTCCGGCGAGCAGTTGCAGCGTATAATCCGCCAGCATTATTTGTGGCAATCACAGGCGCGGCGTCTTCTGGCCTTGGCGGAGCATGTCGCCTCGAATCCTGGCCAGGAAAAAAACGGGTAGTAGTGTCCGTCAATGATTCGTGTTGTTCTCTTTCTTTTTCTTGCGTCCGTTGTTGGGTTGTCGTTTGTCGCGGGTTTGCGCTATTCCGGGCATTGGGCGGTGTATCTCTCTTTTGCCATCGCCGCGAACGCGCTGCTGCTTGCAGGGTTTCGCAGGGGGGCGCTGTACTTTGACACCTTCATCGGCATTTTCCTGTGGCTCGGTTTCTGGCTGAAGCTCTCCATTCGCGTGGCCTTCCTGGGGGGCGAGTTCAGCGAACCCGTGGGCGCATTCGATGCTTCGCCGCAGTCCTTCGATGCCGTTCTGCTTGTGGCCACTGCCAGCTTTTCAGCATTGCTGCTCGCAACTTTCGTGCGGGAGCGTTGCTTTACCTATCCGGCGCTGGCCCCTGGTTGCGCCGACTCCGGGCTGTTCCTGTTCTACCGGAAGTATCGCGGCCTCGTCGTGACAGTCTTCCTTGTCACGATTCTTCTCGCAGCGCTGAGCAATGTCTGGCTCGGGATCTATCAGCGCGGGATGGTCACAGGAACCGTGCTGCCCTTCGGTCTGAACGGCGTGTACAAATGGGCACTGCAGTTTGGGCTTGCTTCGATCTCGGCGCTGATCGTGCGCTTCGAGATCGAGCTTGGACGGCGCTTGACGCCGCTTGCCATCATCGTTCCTGTGTTTGAAGGTTTCATGTCGAATACGGCGATGCTCAGCCGGGGGATGGTGTTGAACGCGTCCGCCATCGGCGTTGGTGGATTGCGAACAATGCTGTCCCGGACAATGAGAATTGGGGCACTGCGCCTTGGCGCGGCATCTGTCTTGTTCTGCCTTTTGTTCGTGATATCGGTTCTTGCCGTCAATTATCTTCGTATCGCGGCCTTCAACATGGGTGAAGAGGGTGTTCGGTCACAGACCGCAGCGGTCACCGGGAGTATGACTACTCCGCTATTTATTGATCGATGGGTGGGTATCGAGGGCCTGATGGCGGTCGCCTCATCCGACATCAAGGGGTGGGATCTGTGGCGGGCGGCATGGCAAGAGCGCTTTCAGGAGGGGACGCCAAGTCTGTACGATCAGCGACTCATCGCCTCTCCGTATTTGACCCCCGGGGTCGATCGCTCGCGGAATCATTTTGTCTCCTTGCCAGGGATGGTTGCTTTTCTTTACTACCCCGGATCGATGCTGTTCCTGTGTGCATCGTTGCTCGTTGTAGCCTGGTCCGCCGCTTTTCTTGAATACCTGACCTACCGATTCTGTGGCGCGAACTGGATTCTTTGTGCGCTGTTTGCACAGGTGATCGCTTTCCGCTACGCAAGCTTTGGCTACGTCCCCGGGCAGTCGTATCTTCTTTTCGGGTCTCTGATCCTCAATGGTGCCCTGATCCTGCTTGCCGATCGACTGCTGCTGCGTGTTCAGCAAAATGGTGTGGCATGAGGCTCTGCGGTAAAGGAACGGCTGGGCGGCTCGTCGTCAGCAGGAGATGACCGGATGAAGCAATCGGCTTACCTGCTATTCCCCTTGGCAGCCTTGTTCAATTCGTTTTCGATGACCGCATTGCTGCTGGTCTTCGGGCTTTCCGGTCGGGCCGAAATCGCTGCAGACATTGCGCTCATTCAGGGCGCGTCCCTGGCGCTGTTTTTTGCGTTCTCCGCCAATGCGCGCAATGTCGTGCTGGCCTCTAGCGACGACACCGTTCAACAGGCGGCGTCCGCTCTGATGGTGACGCGTCTCGCGTTACTGGCGCCGCTGGCGCTTGTCACTTATTTCCTGAGCGTTGGTGTCGGCGGCGCGATTGCCAGCCTCGCCATCACTCTGATTGTCCGGCGTGTCTGTGAATGGCTGGGTGAAATAGCCTTGGCCAGTCACGAGGTTCGTGGCGATACTGCCGCTGTGTCGCGTGTCCTCGTTGCCGAGGGCTTGGCGCTGGCCGCATGTGTTGTCGCTTCATTGATCATGGGCTTTGATCTGGCGTTGAGCGCGATGCCTTGGGCGGTTGTTCCACTGTTGTCGCTGCGTGGCGCAAAGCTATCGCTGCGATCGCAGCATTTCGGCCTCGGCACACTGTTGCCGCATTTCGGTTCGTCAGGGATTATTGGCGCAAGCGTCTTCGTGTTCCGGCTGTCTGTGACCTTTCTCGCTGGAAAAGCGCTGGCGGGTACGTTGTTTACGGCATTTGCGGTCGGCAGCCTTGTTCCGACGGTGTTCGGGCAGGCGCTTGCGCCAACGCTTATTCGTCGATTTGGCCAAAGAAAGTTGCCCTATCAGTTCGCGGCCGCGCCCCTCGGCATGATCCTCGCCGGGAGCCTGCTCGCCGTTGTAGCGGCTTGGTTTCCACATGTACTGCCAGAGGGCGGGCTGCCGCGAGTATTCTGGCTGGCGACGGGGCTCTCGGTTGCCGGCGGCGCTGTCATGACTGTTGCGATGCTGCTGCGCACCCGACTGCTTCACGAGGGAGGCGGGCGGGACGCTTTTGGTCCTGATCTCCTTGCCAATGTGCTTATTGCGACGTGCGTCCCCTTTGTTTTTTACGTGTTCGGAGCGGTATCGCTGGCCGGGCTCTATCTTCTGAGTGCAGTTATCAACCTTGGCTTCATTCTGAGTGCAAGGCGCTGGTTTTTGGTTGAAGGCGAGCGTCGAAAATGGTTTCTGACCGGACTTCCGGTATTGCTGGTTTTTCCCGTCTTCTTCCAATTGGATGGCGGTTTGTTCAGGGATATGGCGTTTGTTTTTGATGCTCAGGGGGCAATCAAGAAGCTCCCTTTGCCGGCATCCGTCATCGTCATGTTCCTGGGTATTGCTGTGCTGGGGAATTATTGGCAGGCATCGAGAGCGCTGACGGCTTTGTTTTTCTCGTCACTCCTGTTTGTCCTCACCTCGTTGGTTGCCGCAGATGGGAGTGCTTATCAAGAAGGGGCCAAACTGATCCTCCTTGCCCAGTTTCTGCTGCCGATGTTCGGTCTGGTTCTTGGTGAGATGTACGGAATGACCGACAATAGCGGCCGGTCCCTGCAGTGGGCCGCGTGCGGGATGTTGCTCGTGGTGCTGCCCGCGCAGTTGGTATCGACTTGGAGTGACGGCTATGCGGTTCTGAGCCCGCATGTATTCCTGTTTAGTATCTATCAACACCTTCAGTATTTTCCAATGGTGGTGTCAGCGTTGGCCATTGCGACCGCAATTGCGCTTTGGGACAAGACAACTCTTGAAAAGCGGGCGGTTTTCGTTCTGATGCCAGTGGCAGCCATTTATGTGTTTTCGACACATTCGGTGGCGGCAGTACTCGGTCTTGCCGTGGCGCTAGCCGGGTTCGGTTTTTACCACCTGCGAAAAGAGACTGGCCGTGCCCAGGCCGCGCTTTTGCTGATTGTGGTTTTGTCATCGCTTGCGACGTTCAGTGTCGCCAGGGAATCGGGATGGCTGGCGAGTCAGCTAGTACCGGATGGGCAGGTCGTTGAACAGGAAACATGGCAGACAAAACTTTCGCCATCCTCTGAATCTAGCGCCGCTGCCGTGCCGCAAGGCGCCGTTGAACGCCTCGAACATTGGCGTTTTTTCTATCGTGGTGTGCTGGAGTCGCCACACAGCTTTCTTGCGGGACATGCGACGCCTCCCGATCGGGAAAAGCATCCGAGTGCGCACAATTACTGGCTCGATACCGCATACAATTTTGGAACGATATCGCTTATTCCCCTGGCCGGCATGTTGATTTGGACGCTGCGCGCGCTATGGGTCAGGCGCGATGAATTGTTCAAGGATTCGATACTTTTCGGACTGGCGCTTGCGGTCCTTTATTTGCTGCTTTTCGAGAACATGCTCAAGGTCGGCATGCGGCAGCCCTATCCCGGGATCATCACATTTTTCCTGTGGGGCCTGCTCGTCGCCCGTTTGCGGCTTCGCGGTAGTCGTATCGATGTTACGGAGCCGAGATCCGTATGAAGGTTCTGATCGTGACGCAGTATTTCTGGCCGGAGAGTTTCGGCATCACGGCACTCGCGCGCTCGATGCAAGAGCGCGGCGTGGCCGTCACCGTCTTGACCGGGCAGCCGAATTATCCCGGCGGCGTGGTCTTCCCGGGCTATGCGGCGTGGCGCACCGGTCGGGAGACGTTTAGTGGCGTTGAGATCATGCGGGTGCCGCTCGCGCCACGTGGCATCAAGTCCGGACTGCGGTTGGCGGTGAACTACCTGTCCTTCCTGGTCAGTGCTTCACTCCTGGGGCCGTGGATGCTGCGGGGTCGTCAGTTCGACGCGGTTTTCGTGTATGCCCCGTCGCCTCTCCTGCAGGCATTGCCGGCGGTGCTTCTTGCCTGGTGGAAGCGTGCGCCGTTGGTCGTCTGGGTGCAGGATTTGTGGCCTGAAAGCCTGTCTGCGACGGGCTTCGTGCGAAACAAGCGGATACTCGGTTTGGTCGGTTCGGTGGTGCGGTACATTTATCGGCGTACCGACCTGATACTTATTCCATCGGAGGCGTTCCGGGAGCCCGTCCAACGCCTGACGCCCTCGAAGGGGCGCATCGCCTATTATCCGAACGCGTTTGTCGAGGAGCCCGTTGGTGCGAGCACGCCCTCGCCGGCCTTGAGTGCCCTGGTTGGTGAGATCGCAGCAGCCCCGTCCGTTGTTTTTGCCGGAAATCTGGGTACCGCGCAGTCGCTGGATACGATACTGGACGCGGCAGAGCGCGTTGCGGCGCGAGGCCAGCCGATTCGCTTCTTCATCGTGGGCAGCGGCAGTCTGTCGGGGTGGCTTGCCGAAGAGGTGGCGCGAAGGGGGCTGACCAACGTCTTGCTGCCGGGGCGTTTTCCGTCCTCGGCGATGACGTCGATCTACGCGTCGGCAACGGCGCTTCTGGTGAGTCTGCGCGATGAGCCGATTTTCGCGCAGACGATTCCGAGCAAGGTTCAGGGCTATCTGGCGGCAGGAAAGCCGATCATCGCCTCGCTCAATGGTGAGGGGGCCCGCGTCGTCGTCGAGGCGAAGGCGGGAGTGGCGTGTCCTGCGGGCGACAGCGAGGCGCTTGCCGATGCCGTCATTCATATCTGTGGGCAGGATGACGACGCAAGGCGTGAAATGGGCGAAAATGGGCGCAGCTATGCGCAAAAGCATTTTGGACTTGCCGGGCTGACGGATGATCTGATCGCCCGGTTCGAGGCACTATCGGCACAACGGAGGGAATCGTCGCGATGAGAATTCTGGTGCTTGGCGTCTCGGGTATGCTGGGCAACGCCATGTATAGGACGCTTTCGGAGAGCGTGGATCTTGAGGTCTGGGGTTCGGTCCGCTCCTCTGGCGCAAAGCGCTATTTTGCCGAGAGTTTGAGGGATCGGATTCTGGCCGGCGTCGATGTGGAGAATATGGATTCGCTCTCGTCGCTGTTCGAGCGCGTGCGTCCGCAGGTGGTTGTCAACTGCGTGGGTCTCGTCAAGCAACTCGTTGAGTCGAATGACCCTTTGGTTGCGCTTCCGATCAATGCCATGCTGCCACACCGTCTGTCACGGTATTGCGCCCTGGTCGGCGCCCGCCTCGTGCATTTCAGCACGGACTGCGTCTTCAGTGGCAAGCGCGGAGCGTATCGTGAATCGGATGTTTCCGATGCCCAGGATCTGTATGGAAAATCGAAGTTTATCGGCGAGGTGTCGGACGACGCGCATGCGCTGACGCTCCGGACCTCAATCATCGGGCACGAGCTCGCAAGCCACCATGGTTTGGTTGAGTGGTTTTTGCATCAGGAAGGAAGTGTTCGTGGTTATCGCCGAGTTATTTTTTCGGGGCTCCCAACGGTCGAACTTTCGCGGGTCGTTCGCGATGTCGTGATCCCGCAAGCGGGGCTCTCAGGCGTACATCATGTCGCCTCGGCCCCGATCACGAAGCATGATCTGCTTGAACTGGTGGCGAAGGCGTATGGCAAGGCGACTCGCATTGAGCCCGATGATTCGGCGGTCATTGATCGCTCGCTGGTGGCGGACCAATTCAGGGATTTGACGGGTTACGTCGCACCAGACTGGCCCGAACTCGTGCGGCGCATGAAGCATTTCAGCTAAGAGGTAGTTTATGTTTTCTGGCAAGACACTCATGATTACCGGCGGGACGGGGTCCTTCGGTAACGCCGTGCTCACCCGCTTTCTTGACACCGCCGTGAAGGAAATACGGATCTTCAGTCGCGATGAGAAGAAGCAGGAGGACATGCGGATCGCGCTGGCGAACGACAAGGTCAAGTTCTACATCGGCGACGTGCGTGACAGCGACAGCCTCGCGCAGGCCATGACCGGGGTCGACTATGTGTTCCATGCCGCGGCGCTCAAGCAGGTGCCTTCCTGTGAGTTCTATCCGATGGAAGCGGTCCGCACCAACGTGCTGGGTACCGAGAACGTGCTGAACGCGGCGATCGCGCGCGGGGTGAGCCGGGTGGTGGTGCTCAGCACCGACAAGGCGGTCTACCCGATCAACGCCATGGGCATTTCCAAGGCGATGGCCGAGAAGCTGATGGTGGCCAAGTCGCGCACCATTCCTGCCGGTGGCACGGTGGTCTGCGCGACCCGTTATGGCAACGTGATGGCCTCGCGGGGTTCGGTGATACCGCTCTTTGTCGATCAGCTTCGGGCGGGAGAGCCGCTGACGCTAACCGATCCGAACATGACGCGTTTCTTGATGTCGCTGGAGGATTCGGTGGATCTGGTGCTGCATGCGTTTGAGCATGCGGAGCAGGGTGACATCTTCATTCAGAAAGCGCCGGCCTCAACCGTAGGCGATCTGGCGCAGGCCTTGAAAGAGCTGCTGGGAAGTGCGAATCCGGTGAAGATCATCGGTACGCGTCACGGCGAAAAGCTCTACGAATCGCTGGTGTCTCGTGAGGAAATGGCCAAGGCCGAGGACATGGGCCGCTACTATCGCATCCCGGCCGATAACCGCGATCTGAACTACAAGAAGTATTTTGTCGAGGGTGAGCAGCGTATTTCGGAACTGGACGACTATACCTCCCACAATACCGAGCGGCTGGATATCGCCGGGGTCAAGACTGTGCTGCAGTCACTTGACTACATTCGCGAGGTGTTGCGTGCTTAAAGTCATGACGCTCGTCGGCACCCGGCCCGAATTGATCAAGATGAGCCGGGTGATCGCCGAGCTCGACCGCCAGGTCGAGCATGTGTTGGTGCACTCTGGTCAGAACTACGATTTCGAGTTGAATCAGGTGTTCTTCGACGATCTGGATATCCGCAAGCCAGACCACTTTCTCGGTGCCGCTGGTGAGAATGCCGCCCAGACCATCGCCGAGGTGATCGCCAAGGCAGATGCGGTGTTCGAGCGCGAGAAGCCCGATGCTCTCATGCTCTATGGCGACACCAATACTTGCCTCGCGGTGATTCCCGCAAAGCGTCGAAAAATTCCGGTTTTTCACATGGAGGCGGGCAACCGTTGCTTTGATCAACGGGTGCCTGAAGAGCTCAACCGCAAGGTGTTGGACCATCTTTCCGACATCAACATGGTACTGACCGAGCACGCCCGCCGGTATCTGATTGCCGAGGGCATTCGACCCGAGACGATCATTAAGACCGGTTCGCACATGGAGGAGGTGCTCAACTACTACATGCCGCGCATCGAGGCGTCGGATGTGTTGGCGCGCGAAGGTCTGGACAGCGGAAAGTTTTTCATTGTCAGCGCGCATCGTGAAGAGAACGTCGATACCCCGGAGAATTTGCGCGACTTGCTTGAGTCCTTGCGTGGACTCGTCGATACCTACGGTTTTCCGGTGATCGTTTCGACTCATCCGCGCACCCGAAAGCGTCTGGAGGCGCTTGGGGAATCGCTTGAGCATCCCTTGATCCGGTTCTCGAAGCCTTTCGGCTTGCTCGATTACATCAAGCTGCAGATGTCAGCTTTTTGCGTGTTGTCGGATAGCGGCACGATTACCGAGGAGGCATCCCTGCTCAATTTGCCGGCGGTGACCCTGCGTAATGCGCATGAGCGTCCGGAGGGTATGGATGAAGGTACGCTGATCATGAGCGGCCTCAAGCGTGCTGCGGTTCTGGAAGCAGTGAAGGTCATCACATCGCAGCACGACCGGGCGCGACGCGTGATTCCGGTGGTGCCTGACTATCAGGCGGGGCCGGTGTCAAAGCAGGTTGTGCGCGTTGTTCTCAGCTACACCGACTACGTCAACCGTACGGTGTGGCGCAAGACCTGACTGCCATGCGGGTTCTGGTGACTGGGGCGAGTGGTTTCGTCGGGCGGGCGGTGCTCAGCCGTTTGCTGCGCGAGGACGGTGTGGTGGTGCGGGGTGCTTACCGAACGTTGCCGGCGTCGGTAGATGACCGGATTGAACCATGCCTGGTGGGCGACCTTGGCCCTGATACCGATTGGCTGCCGGCGTTGGTCGATGTTGATGTGGTGATCCATTGCGCGGCGCGGGTGCATGTCATGCACGACACCGAGTCCGACCCGCTGGCGGCGTATCGCCGAAGCAATGTCGACGGCACGCTGCACCTGGCGCGTTCGGCGGCGCGGGCGGGGTGTCGTCGTCTGGTGTTCGTCAGCTCGATCAAGGTTAACGGTGAGGCCACCGAACCGGGGCATCCATTTGCTGAAGCGACGCCGCCGATGCCGTGCGATCCCTATGGTGTGTCGAAGCTTGAAGCCGAGCAGGGCCTGCTCGATCTGGCGCGTGAGACCACGTTGGAGGTCGCTGTAGTGCGCCCGCCGCTAGTTTATGGCCCGGGCGTGAAAGCCAATTTCCGTTCGATGATGAGTTGGCTGTGCCGAGGCATACCGCTACCTTTCGGTGCGATCGATAATCGTCGTAGCCTGGTTGGCGTGGATAATCTGGCCGATCTGGTGGTCTGCTGTGCCAGTCATCCGGCCGCGGCGAATCAGGTGTTTCTGGCGGGCGATGGCGAGGATTTATCGACCACTGCCTTGTTGACGCGTGTGGCCGACGCACTGGGGCGGCGTGCGCGCTTGCTGCCGGTGCCGCCGAGCTGGATTTCGACCGTTGCCCGCTTGCTAGGGCGCCAGGCGCTGGCGACCCGCTTGTGTGGGTCGCTTCAGGTTGATATCAGCAAGGCACGGACTATGCTCGGCTGGATGCCGCCGGATTCGGTGGACGTTGGCTTGAAGAAAGTCGCGGCCGATTATCTGGCCCAGCGCCAATGATGTTCTCCCTCTTTCAAGCGATTGCGATCCGCCCATGAGTGCCTGGTTCTTGCCCCTGATCGTGCTCGGCGCGTTCTTTTTGACTGGACGACTGCGTCGCTACGCGCTGGCGCGCAGTCTGATGGACGTGCCGAACGCGCGCAGCTCTCATGTCACACCGACGCCGCGTGGCGGTGGCGTGGCGATCGTGCTGTGTTTTCTGGGTGTGTTGCCGCTGTTGGTGGTGCTGGGCGCGCTGGAGGCTTCCGGTGCCTGGGCGATGGCCGGGGCCGGGGGATTGGTGGCGTTGATTGGCTTTCTGGACGACCACGGCCATATTGCGGCGCGTTGGCGCTTGCTGGCGCACTTCGGCGCGGCGGTCTGGGCGCTGGTTTGGTTGCAGCCGGCTGGGGTGATGCCGGCCGGTGTGCCTGGCAGCGCCAGCGGTGTGAGCATGGTGCTGGCCGCGCTGTATCTGGTGTGGATGCTCAATCTGTACAACTTCATGGATGGCATCGACGGCATTGCCAGTGTCGAGGCCATCTGCGTTTGCGGCGGCGGTGCGCTGCTCTACTGGCTCCAGGGTGCGAATGCCGATGCCTTGGTGCCCTTGTCGCTGGGCGGCGCGGTGCTGGGGTTTCTGGTGTGGAACTTTCCGCCGGCCAAGATTTTCATGGGCGATGCCGGCAGTGGTTTTCTGGGCATCACGCTGGGCGTGCTGTCCTTCCAGGCGGCGGCGGTTTCGCCGGATCTGTTCTGGAGCTGGACGATACTGCTCGGCGTGTTCATCGTCGATGCGACCTACACCTTGATACGGCGCCTGCTACGCGGTGACCGTGTGTATGAAGCCCATCGCAGCCATGCCTATCAGCATGCGTCCCGCCGGGCGGGGCGGCACTTGCCGGTGACTCTGGCAGTGGCGGGAATCAATCTGCTCTGGTTGTTGCCGTTGGCGGTGGGGGTTGCGCGTGGGGTGCTTACGCCCTGGATGGGACTGGCCGTCGCCTATTTACCCTTGGTGGTTTTTGCGGTGCGATTGCGGGCCGGCATGCCGGAAGACGCGTCGTCCGCTTGAGTGTGGTGCTGACTGAGACTGTCGGCATTATGGCGTTTTGAGGCGGCTGCCTGTCGACATGCCGATATAATGCGGAAAACCCTCCGTCGTCGTGATGTCGTGCCTGGTTTGGCGCGGCGAACGCTCCGCCAGGATTGAAGATTCGATCATGCCTTTTCGTACCACACTCATTGTTCTGTTTGACCTGGTGACCGCTGCCGTGGCGTGGTCGCTCGGCTTCATGTTGCGCTTCAATTTCGAATGGCCGGCAGGCTATGAGCTGAAGTTTTCGGTGAGCCTGCTGGTGCTGCTGGTGGTGCATGCGGCGGCCTGCCGCTGGGCGGGCCTGTATCGCGGCATGTGGGTGTTTGCCAGCTTGCCGGATCTGAAGCGGGTGCTGAAGGCAGTTGGGGTCTCAGCGGTGGCCTTGCTGGTGATGCTGGCGGTCGACCGCACGCTGCCTGGCATCCCCCGGTCGATGGTGATTCTCTACCCTTTGTTGCTGATCACCATCATGGGCGGTGGGCGCGCCACCTGGCGGATGTGGAAAGAGCATCGGTTGTATGGTGATTTGCGTGCGGCCGGCAAGCCCGTCGTGGTGGTTGGCGCCGGCACCGGTGGCGCGATGCTGGTGCGTGAACTGGAGCGCAGCCCGGACTGGCGGGTGGTGGCGCTGGTTGACGACAATACCGCCAAGCAGGGGCTGGAACTCTATGGATGTCTCGTGGCTGGAGGGATCGATGCTTTGCCGCAGGTGCTGCAGGACTTCAAGGCGCAGCATGTGATTCTGGCCATGCCCTCGGCCGCGGGTGATGCCTTGCGACGTGCGGCCGATCTGGCGGTGCGCGCCGGTGCGCACACCTTTACGGTGCCGGGTCTGGAAGATCTGATGAGTGGCAAGGTGGCGATCAATGCCATGCGTCCGGTCGAGATCGAAGACTTGCTTGGCCGCGAGGCGGTGTCGATTGACTCCGCGCATGTGCACAGCATGGTGGGTGGCAAGACGGTGCTGGTGACCGGCGCGGGCGGTTCGATCGGTAGCGAGCTGTGCCGGCAACTGGCCAAGTTTGCGCCGGCGCGGCTGGTGCTGGTCGAAGCCAGCGAGTTTGTGCTCTACACCATCGAGCAATGGTTCGCGAATCATCAGCCCGACATCGCCATCGTCCCGCTGGCCGGTGATGTCAAGGATGCGCAGCGTCTCGATGAGATTTTTGCCCAGTGGCAACCGGCCCTGGTTTTCCATGCGGCGGCCTACAAGCATGTGCCGCTGATGGAGGTGGGCAATGCCTGGCAGGCGGTGCGCAATAATGTGTTTGGCACCTTGCAGGTGGCGCAATGCGCCCAGCGTCACGGCGCTGAGCGCTTCGTGCTGGTGTCCACCGACAAGGCGGTGAATCCGACCAATGTGATGGGCGCGACCAAGCGGCTGGCCGAGATGGTGTGCGAGGCGCTGCATTCGCAGGGCGGCACGACACAGTTCGGGATGGTGCGTTTTGGCAATGTGCTGGGCAGCACGGGCAGCGTGATTCCGAAGTTCCAGGAGCAGATTGCGCGGGGCGGGCCGGTGACGGTCACCCACCCGGAAATCACCCGCTATTTCATGTCGATCCCCGAGGCGGCGCAACTGGTGTTGCAGGCGGCGAGCATGGGGCGGGGCGGCGAGATTTTTGTGCTCGACATGGGCGACCCGGTGCGCATCGTCGATCTGGCACGCAACATGATCCGCTTGTCGGGCTATGCCGAGGAGGAGATCCGTATCGAGTTCAGCGGTCTGCGTCCGGGCGAAAAGCTCTACGAAGAGTTGCTGACCGACGCCGAACAAACCCGCGAAACCCCGCATCCCAAACTGCGCATTGCGCGCTCACGGCCGGTGGCACCGGACTTCCTGAGCGTGCTTGGCGCCTGGCTGGACACCTGTGGGCCGGTGGCGGACGAGGCGGTGCGTCAGGGCTTGCTGCGATGGGTGCCGGAGTATGTGCCGATGCAAGGGCGACCGGCCTTGAAAGTGGTGGCAGGCGCGCTGACCGATAGCGACGTCCGCCGGGCCTGACACCGGTGGGCACCTATGTGATTGGCGACGTTCAGGGTTGCCATGATTCGCTTCTCGCGCTGGTCCAGAAAATCTGCTTTCGCCCTAGTCGTGACCGCCTGTGGTTCGTTGGCGATATCGTCAATCGCGGGCCAAAGTCGCTCGAGACGCTACGCGCCATCCGCGGCTTGGGGGTGTCGGCCACGGTGGTGCTCGGCAATCACGATTTGTATCTGCTGATGGTCGCCGCAGGTTGGCCCAAGCGTGGCAAGGACGACACCATTCAGCTCATCCTTGATGCGCCGGATGCGGATCAACTGCTCGACTGGCTGGCGAGCCGTCCCTTGATGCATGTGGAGGGTCGCTTTGCGATGGTACATGCGGGGCTGCTGGCGCAATGGACTATCCCGCAGGCGCGCGAACTGGCCGCGGAGGTCGAGTCGGTACTGCAGGGGCCGTCGCGGCAGGCTTTTCTGGCCGATCTTGCTGGCAATGCGCCAGCGAAATGGTCGGACAAGCTCAAGGGGCAGGACCGTCTGCGCTGCATTGTGAATGCCATGACGCGGATGCGCTTCTGCTCGCCCGAGGGGCTCATGGAGTTCAAGCACAAGGGGCCGCCGTCAAACGCCCCCGACGGCGCGGTGCCGTGGTTCAGCGTGCCCAAGCGGCGGCACGCGGGCTACACCATTCTGGCCGGTCATTGGTCGGCGCTGGGCTTGTGTATCGAGCCGGGCTTTGTCGGCCTCGATACCGGTTGCCTGTGGGGTGGCAAGCTCACCGCCTATCGGCTGGAGGACGGCGAGGTCTTTCAGGTCAACGCGGCGGAATCCACCAAGTAGTCTAAGGCCGCTTCGCGCACTGGTGCGATATCGGCAGCGTCCGGTGGATTGACGACGGCGGAAATGGCGGCGTGAGCCTGGGCGGCGATGTCGCGGCGATTGGCATCCGTCGTGGCAATGGCCGGCAGCACCGTCAGATGCACCTCGATACGCGGTGTGGCGATGATGGCTTTCAGGCTGTCGAGCACCGACAGGTCGCCATCGTAGGCGGCGGCCCGTGTGAATTCGCCGTTCGGGGTGCGATAGCACACTGCCAGCGCCTGCACCGGTTGGCCGGCGGCGATGGCGGGCTGGAGCAGGGCGGCGTGAAAGTGCTGCACATGCGAGCCGTCGGTCGTGGTGCCTTCCGGAAACACCGCCACATGGCGCCCCGCCGCCATGTGCGTGGCGATCTCTGCATTGATGATGCGCGCGTGCCCGCGGCTGCCGCGTTGCAAAAACACCGTTTCGTTCATGGCGGCCAGCCAGCCGATGACTGGCCATTGGCGCACGTCGGCTTTTGACACGAAAGCGCTCGGACTCAGCGTGTTGATGGCGAAAATATCCACCCACGACACATGATTGGCGATCAGCAGCGCCGGGCAGGCCAGCTCGGCCCCGCTGAAGCGTGGCACGATGCCCAGCAGCGCCAGCAGACCTTTCGACCAATGCTGGCGCAGGCGGCCGCGGCGATCAAGCGACACCCAGGGGAAAACCAGCGCCGTGGTCAGTATGCCTCGCAGCAGGTGCAGGACAAGACGTGTATAGCGCCAGCCTTGTTGCAGGGAAGAGGTGGTGGGTTTCAGTCTTCGCGTCCCATGAAGTGTTTTGCGTATTTGGCATCCAGCCGGCCCATCGGCATCAGGATGGGCAGATCGGCCACGTTGAAGTCCGGATCCCAGGCCGGATCGCCGCAGATCCACGCGCCGGCGCGCAGATAGCCCTTGATCAGCGGCGGCGCTTCGGTCTCCAGATCGCCGCGCAGCTTGTCGAGCGGCAGTGCCGCCCGCGGGAAGACTCGGTATTCCAGCGGCGCCATGTGCTTGTCGCGCAGCTGATTATACAAACTTGCCGCATGGTGGCCCCCGTCGGCCATGCTCACCGAGGCGCAGCCGATCAGGTAGTCGTAGCCGTTCTCCTGCATGTAACGCGCCAGACCGGACCACAGCAGTGCAATGACCGCCCCGGAGCGGTAGTCGGCGTCGATGCAGGAGCGGCCGATCTCGACCATGCGATCACGCAGATGGAGCAGGCGGGTGATGTCGAATTCGTTTTCAGAGTAGTAGCCGCCCACACGGCGCGCTGCGTCGGGCGGCAGGATGCGGTAGGTGCCCACGATCTTGCCCTGGTCTTCATCGCGGACGATGAGGTGCTCGCAGAAGGGGTCGTAGATGTCCCGGTCCACGCCCGGCGTGCGGGTGTTCAGGCGAGCGCCCATTTCATCGGCGAAGATGCGGTAACGAAGCTTCTGGGCCTCGACCACTTCGGTGTCGCAGGTGGCCAGCCCCACGTGGAGATTGCGGCGGCGGCGTTGGGATGATTCCTGGCGTTTATCGAGCATGGTGTGCTCCGCAGTGACAATGGTCGCCACTTTAGAAAGGGCAGGTTGCGCTCGCGTGACACGGGTTTTACCGGCATGTGACATGGCTGCGCGGCTAGCCTGTCATGCGAATGTCACCAAATCGTCATTCGGGTGTCGCCCGGTCGCGCGACAGTCGCCGCCATGGACGCGAGCTTACTTTCCTATGTCGAACTGCCCGCCGACGCCGGCCGGCTGCGTGTGGCGGTGGTGACGGAAACCTATCCGCCGGAGATCAACGGGGTGTCGCTGACCACCGCGCGCGTGGTCGACGGCCTTGTAAGACACGGCAACAGCGTCATGCTGGTGCGACCGCGGCAAAATGCCGGCGACGTGGCCGCGCAAGAGGCGCACTACGAAGAGATGCTCTCGCGCGGGCTGCCGATACCGCGCTACCCGCACCTCAAAATGGGCTTGCCGGCGCGCAGCGCGCTGATCCGGCTGTGGTCGGTCAAGCGACCCGATGTCGTGCTGGTGGTCACCGAGGGGCCACTGGGCTGGTCGGCGCTGGCGGCGGCGCGCAAGCTGCGATTGCCGACGATCACCGAGTTTCATACCAACTTCCACAGCTACAGCACTTACTACGGCGTGGGCTGGCTGAAAACCCCGGTCAAGGCCTACCTGCGGCGCTTTCACAATAAGGGCGACGTGTGCCTGGTGCCGACGCGCGCGCTTGCTGCATCCTTGCAAAGGGATGGCGTGCGCCAGATCGAGGTCGTGCCGCGCGGCGTCGACACGGATTTGTTCACGCCTGCGCGGCGTGACGAAGCCTTGCGCGCGAGTTGGGGGGCCGAGCCCCACACTCTCGTGGTGGCGGTGATCGGCCGCCTAGCGCCAGAGAAAAACCTCGCGCTGGCCATTCGCGCCTTTGAGGCGATTCAGCAGCGCGTGCCCGAAGCGCGGCTCCTGTTCGTTGGCGACGGCCCATCGCGCGAGTCGCTGTCGCGGCGCTATCCTGAGCACGGTTATGCCGGCATGCGCACCGGTGAAGATCTCGCTGCGCATTACGCCTCGGCCGACATGTTCCTCTTTCCCAGCCTTACCGAAACCTTCGGCAATGTCACCACCGAAGCGCTGGCCAGCGGCTTGCCGGTGGTGTGTTTTGATTATGCTGCTGGCGCAGAGCGTGTGCGCGATGGCGACAACGGCGCACTGGCCCCGGTAGCGGACGAGAACGCCTTTGTCGATGCGGCATTGCGTGTCGCAGGCGATCGCTGCGGACGGCTGGCGATGGCAAAGGCCGCGCGACAGAGCGTTCAGAACCTCGGTTGGCCCGCGGTGGCCGCTCAGATGGTGCAGCTCATGACCGGCATCATCAAGCAGCATGAAGTCCGAAACGGGGTGTGGGTGGCGGGCTGATGCCCCCGGGCGGCGCCCCAGCGGACGTCGCATGGGCCGGGCAGACTATAATCACGGTTTGCCCTTTGAGCGGAAGCGCCCATGTCTATCCTAGTTTGCGGCTCGGTAGCCTACGACACCATCATGGTGTTTCATGATCGGTTCAAGAATCACATCCTGCCGGACCAGATCCACATCCTGAATGTTGCCTTCCTGGTGCCCGACATGCGGCGCGAGTTCGGTGGTTGTGCCGGCAACATCGCTTACAACCTGAAATTGCTGGGCGCCGACCCACTGATCATGGCCACGGTTGGCGACGATGCCGGCCCCTACCAGGCGAGGTTGGAGCAGCTCGGCCTGCGCGCCGACCATGTGCGCCAGGTGTCGGGCAGCTTTACCGCCCAGGCTTTCATCACCACCGATGTGGACGACAACCAGATCACCGCCTTCCACCCGGGCGCGATGAACCATTCGCACCAGAACCGGGTCTCAGATGCCAAAGGCGTCAAGCTTGGCATCGTCGCGCCGGACGGCCGGGACGGCATGCTCGGGCATGCCCAGCAGTTTGCTGAAGCGGGGATTCCCTTCGTGTTTGATCCGGGCCAGGGCTTGCCAATGTTCTCGGGGCCGGAGCTTGAAGCCTGCCTGGAGATGGCCAGTTATTGCGCGCTCAACGACTACGAAGCGCGCATGTTGAGTGAAAAAACCGGTCGGAGCATCGAAGATCTGGCCAATGACGTGGATGCCCTGGTGGTCACGCTGGGCGCCGAGGGCTCGCAGATTTACGTTGAAGGACAACGAATCGACATCCCGTGCGTTAAAGCAGAAGCACTGGTCGATCCGACCGGGTGTGGCGACGCCTTCCGCAGCGGCTTGTTGTACGGCATCGCCAACGGGATGGATTGGGAGACGACCGGGCGGCTGGCGTCGGTGATGGGCAGTCTCAAGATTGCGCAACGCGGTGGCCAGAATCACCGCCCGAGCCGGAATGAAATTGCCGAACGGTATGCGGCAGCTTTTGGAGAGAAACCATGGTGATGGACTGGATTCAACGCAACGGACGGGCGCTGCTGCTGGCCTTGGTGGCGCTGATTGGCGTGTCGGGCTGCGCGGGCAGTTTGACGGGCGACACCTATTCGCGCGGCGAAGCGCGCCGGGCGATGGTGGTCAAGTTCGGCACGGTGCAGTCAGTTCGTCTGGTCAAACTCGAGGGCACCAAGAGCCCGGTCGGGACGATCGCTGGTGGCGCGATCGGTGGTATCGCGGGCAGTAGCATCGGTCGCGGCAAGGGCGCGGCAGTGGGCGCGGTGCTGGGCGCAGTGGCCGGTGGCCTGGCCGGCTCGGCGGTCGAAGAGGGCGTGACACGCTCGCAAGGCGTCGAAGTGACCGTGCGCATGGATGACGGCCGCTACATGGCGGTGGTGCAGGAAGATGCGGGTGAAGGTTTCCGTGCTGGCGAGCGGGTGCGTATCGTCCAGGACGGCGGCACCATGCGGGTGACGCGCTAAGTGCTTTGGGCGCCGGGTTCTGCTCAGCCGAGCAGCACCAGCGCCCAGATCGCGACGAGGTTGATCAGCGCCACCAGCACGGCGGCGCTGCCGATGTCCTTGGCGCGTTTGGCCAGCGGGTGTCGCTCCAGCGACACCCGATCCACTTCCGCTTCGATCGCGGAATTGATCAATTCCATCAACAAGACCAGCATCACGCTGCCCACCAGCAGCGCTTTACCCACGCCGCTGGCCCCGCTCAATAACGCCCCCGGAATCAACACCGCAGCCAGCGCGCATTCCTGGCGAAAAGCCGCTTCGTGCCGGAAGGCGGCGACCAGGCCCGCACATGAGTAGCGAAACGCGTTCGCCAGACGGGCGAAGCCTGCCTTGCTCTTTTGAGGAGAGGTGTCCGGCGGACCGCTGCGGGAAGTCATGTTACGGATAGAAGGCGTAGAGCCGGTAACCCGAAGCGTTCACGTTGTCGGCCGAAAAGGCGACCCGCGCCATGCGATCGCTTTGCCCCGCAAAACCGGCGGCGTCGTCGGCAGCGGCGCCCAGCCATTCTTTGGGTGAGAACACGCGGCGCACCAAGGCCTTGTCGCGCAGGTCGGTCAGCGTCAGTTCCAGGTGCGGAAACGCCATGGCGGTGTTCGAGCGGTTGCGAAGTGTGGCGGTGAGCTCAAACAAGGCGTCGGCATCGGGGAGCCGGTTGAGGTCCGAGGCTTCAATGCCGATCTGGGTCGCGTCCTGCGGCAAGGCCATGTCGCAACCGACGTTGGCGCACAGGGTTTCAATGAACGGGCGGGTGGCCGGCAGGATGCTGATCAGTTGCTGCCGGTAGATCAGTGCAATCTGTGCCGCCAAGGCGGCCAGCAGTACACCCACCAGCAAGCTCATCAGCCACGGGTTACGCTTGCGGGCGATTGGCAGCGCGGCGAGGGCCGGCGTTGCCGGCTCGGGGGCCTGCGGCGTGTCCGCTGTGTCCGCGAGGGGCGTGCTGGTATCGTCTTCTGCCGGTTCGGTATCGGTATCGGTATCGGTATCGGTATCGGTATCGGTGGATGACGCTTCGCGGGATTCCGGGTCGTCGAAACCGTCGTCGGGTTCGAGCGGCTCGAAGGTGATGACGTCGTCTTGCACGGTGCCGGTCGTGGATTCGGCATTGCTGCCGGACTGCCAGTGTCCGGGCGCGGGGGCGCTTGGCAGGTCGTCAAAATCCCAGATGGTCTCGGGGCCCGCACCCAAGTCTTTGCCCGTTGTTGAGGCCGCGCCGGTCTCCCGGCCGGATTCAAGCCTGGCATCCGAGTGCGAACTTGTTTCAGGCTCCGATTCAATACCCGACTCAATATCCTTCTCAAGGTCCGACTCAAGGTCCGACTCAAGGTCCGACTCAAGGTCCGAGATCGTGTCGTCGTCTTCCGGCATCCACGTATCCAGATCCTGGAACAGCCGGCTAGGTGTGTCGGCGGGTGCGTGGAAACCGGGGTTTTCGGGCGCAGGTTCGGGCGCAGGTTCGGGCGCAGGTTCGGGCGCAGGTTCGGGCGCAGGTTCGGGCGCAGGTTCGGGCGCAGGTTCGGGCGCAGGTTCGGGCGCAGGTTCGGGCGCAGGTTCGGGCGCAGGTTCGGGCGC
>NZ_VMNK01000005.1 GCF_007625155.1 Denitromonas halophila
ACGTCGAAGCCGATTGGTCAGTACTGGGGAATGGAGGTTGTTGACGCCAAAAATGTCCTCCCGGAAACAACGTTGAGAGACCAACCAGAATTCCAAAACCTCCCCACCACCATCCCCGAGGTTAAGGATTATCAGGGCTGGTCCCAGATGCGTTGCGACCCGGACCTCGAAGGCGAGCCCAAACAAACCAGTGGCACCCGCTGGAACGCCTTTCAGCTGGCCGTGCTCGATGGGCTCGGGCGCACCGTGGCGCGGCCGGTGACATGGCTGACTAGAGCGCAGCCTTGAACGACGGATCGACTACCAGACGGACGCCAGATGGCTATGAACATCGTAGATGACCTTGCAGTGGTGTGCGGTTACCAAATACCTGGATTTTCAAGATGACAAAACTCGCATCCACTGGATTGCTTAAGGGGAGCTTCGCATTCCTGGCTCCTCCCATCGCGATCATTCTTGCCCTGTCTTTGGCCAATCCAGGCTGCGGAGCGCCGCTGGATCCGCTCCAGCTTTTTGTCCTTTCGCTCATATACGCACCGTTCGTACCAGAGTTCTACCTGTTTGCCCTTCCCGCATGGATTGCCTCAACCGTAGTGCTAAGCACGAAGCGGGTCTCTCTTCGCATCGGAACGACCCCAGGGCGAATCGTTACATGGTATTTCTTCATGCTTCTGGTGATTGCAATCGTATCGGTCGCGATAGGCATCTGGAGTTGTGGAAGCAAAGCAAACACCGTGGGGCAAGCAACGCATTCAAACCAAGCGCAGCCTGACCTCGCTATCGTCAATGAGAACGACCTTATCCTCGGTTCAACCGTGGATTCGTCACCCCAAGCCTCTGCTCCCGACGCAGTTCTGGACGACGAACCGGAAGAGGGGTGTGTTCCATCGCCCGACGGCTTTCATGTATTTCCCGTCCTCACATGGAATGGTTCTGACTCTCCAATCGTCAATCGTCGTTTTCGCATGACGCTCGAGGACGGTCGCGTCATCACGGGCAGAACCGATGCCCAAGGCAGAACCGTTCTGGTCAGCATGCCTACTTGTCAGCAAGTCGCGATTGAGCTGCTGAAGGATGACGAATAGGCACTCAAGAATGGGCGGGGTTTCATGACATCTAAACCGTTCGGGGAACATTGGGAAATCAGAGCCCGCAGCCAAGCGAACGTCATCGACATCCACCTACCAACAACCAGTTACAAGCACCTTCCAGAATTCCAAAACCTCGCCACCGCCACCCCCAAAGTGAAGGACTACAAAGGCTGGTCGCAAATGCGCTGCAGCCCGGACCTCGAAGACGAGCCAAAGCAAACCACCGGCACCCGCTGGAACGCCTTTCAACTCGCCGTGCTCGACTGGCTCGGGCGCACCGTGGCCCGACCGATCACCTGGCTTGTGCACGTGATGGCTTGAGGCGGCCTCGCCCTGCCGACGCCCCGATCCTCAAGCACTCGCCCTATAACCAGGAAACGCCCTTGTGCGAGCGAGGCCAATCGTACGGCCGCCAGCACTCACGCCGGGCGCACATTTACGCTCGCATCCGGAAAGCCGGTTGAATATGCTGTCTGGGCTGCCCGCCCGCCACGTTACTTGAAAGTAAGTGGGCGCAGCTTCAGGGTCGACAAATACGGTGAGGAAGGCGCACGAGAGCGGGCGATCGCACTGCGCCAGCACTTCGAGGCGCAGGTGGAGGGATTTCACGCGCCGCATGTGCCTGAGAGGTTTTTGCCGGACGACAGCAAGCATCAAAAGTAGTCCGCTTCCCGCCCAAGAACCAAAATGCTTTATCTACGCGCGCCCCAGGCGCTGCCGCGCAATCTGCCCCGACAAGATAATGACCGGCACCAGACCTACCGCGACAATCGTCAAGGCGGCGGTCGAGGCTTCGGCCAGTCGTTCGTCGGAGGCCAGATTGAAGGCCTGGGTGGCCAAGGTATCGAGGTTGAACGGGCGCATCACCAGCGTGGCGGGCAGCTCTTTCATCACATCCACGAACACCATCAAGCCCGCCGTCAGCAAGCTACCCTTGAGCATGGGCATATGCACCCGCCGCAAACTAGCCCACGCACCCGCGCCCAGGCTGCGCGCGGCTTCATCCATGGACGGGGTGATCTTGCCCAGGCCGGTGTCGACGGCATGCAGCGCGACGCTGAGAAAGCGCGTCAGGTAGGCATACACCAGCGCCACCATGCCGCCAGTGAGCATCAAGCCGACACTGAGATCGAAATGCGTCTTGAACTGCCCGGCCAGCCAGTTGTCGAGTTGCGTGACCGGGATCAGCACCCCCACCGCAATCACCGTCCCGGGCACGGCATAACCGAGTCCGACCAGGCGATTCAGGCCGCGCGTAAACGGGCCGCGAGACAGTCGGTTAGCGTAAGCCAGCAGCATGGCCAGCGCCACGCCGAGCACCGCAGTCACCGAAGCGAGCATGAAGCTATTGCCCGCCAGCGTGAAGAAGCGCGGGCCGAAATGCGCATCGCCTTCGGTCAGCGCCATCTCAAGCAGCAAGCCGGCCGGCAGCAAAAAGCCGAACAACAGCGGCAAGAAACACGCAATCGCGGCGATGGCCCCCGCCAGCGGTGACAGCTTTCGCCCGAGCGGCGGGCGCTGCTGACGCGAAGTGTCGTTAAAGCGAGCCCGACCACGGCTGATGTGCTCGAGCACCAGCACCAGCACCACGACCGACAGCAGCGCCGCCGATAGCTGAGCTGCCGCCGCCCGGTCGCCCAGCGAGAACCAGGCGCGGTAGATACCGGTGGTGAAGGTCTGCACGCCAAAATACGACACCGTGCCGAAGTCGGCCAGGGTTTCCATCAACGCCAGCGCGGTGCCGGCGACGATGGCCGGGCGCGCCATGGGCAAGGACACCCGAAAAAAACAGGCCCACGGGCCGAGGCCGAGCGAGCGCCCGGCTTCCATGGCGCCAGTGGCGCGCTCGAGAAACGCGGTGCGCGCCAGCATGTAAACATAGGGATAGAACACAAAGGCGAACATACCCACCGCGCCACCGACGGTTCGGACGTCGGGAAACCAGTAGTCGCCGTACTGCCAGCCAAACCACTCGCGCAGCATGCTTTGCAGGGGGCCGACGAACTGCAGGAAGTCGGTGTACACATAGGCCATCACATAGGCCGGTACCGCAAGGGGCAAGATGAGCGCCCACTCGAAGAAGCGGCGGCCGGGGAAGTCGTGCATCACGGTCAGCCAGGCGGTAGTCACGCCAATGCTGGACACGCCCAGACCGACGCCGACGCACAAAATGACCGTATTGAGCATGTAGTCGGGCAGCACCGTCGACGCCAGATGCGCCCAAGTGTCCAGGGTGCTGAAATCGGCCAGGCTGGCGAAAACCGCCAGAATTGGCACCGCGGCCAAGGCAGCAATGCCTAGCGCGGCAGGCGTCAACCAGGGGTACTGGCCAAGCAGAGTCAGACGACGATGCATCCTGTTCCCGAAAAAAGCCCGACGGCCGACGCGCCTCGGGCAGGAACGAAATTATAATGGATCGCATTCACTCATCCCGCAACACCACCGAACTTTCTGCCATGACGCTTCTCGATGTTCGCCAGATCACACTCGCCTACGGAACACAGCCGGTCGTCGACCGCCTGGATTTCTCGCTGGCCGAAGGCGAGATCGGCTGCCTGCTCGGGCCGTCGGGTTGCGGCAAGACCACCGTTCTGCGGGCGATTGCCGGCTTCGAGCGGGTGCGCGACGGCGAGATCCTGATTGACGGGCAATGTGTCAGCAGTGTGCACACCCACCTGCCCCCCGAGCGTCGGCGCATCGGCATGGTGTTTCAGGACTACGCGCTGTTTCCGCATCTCGATGTGAGCGAGAACATCGCCTTCGGCCTCGGCAAACAGAACGCCGACGCCCAGCGAAAGCGGGTCGATGCCCTGCTCGATCTGGTCGGGCTCGGCCAACAGGCCAGGCGCTACCCGCACGAGCTCTCCGGCGGTCAGCAACAGCGGGTCGCGCTGGCCCGCGCCCTGGCGCCGGCGCCCAGTCTGCTGCTGATGGACGAGCCCTTCTCCAACCTCGATGTAGAACTGCGCGAGCGCCTCTCGCTGGAAGTGCGCCGGATTCTCAAGGAAACCGGCACCACCGCCATTCTGGTGACTCACGATCAGAACGAAGCCTTTGCCGTGGCCGACGTGATCGCCCTGATGCACGGCGGCCGCATTCAGCAGCGCGCCACGCCATACGACCTCTACCACCGCCCGATCAATCGCTTTGTGGCCGATTTCGTCGGCCAGGGCGTGCTGGTGCCGGGCCGGGTGATCGGCGACGACCGGGTCGAGATCGCGCTGGGCACGCTGCGCAGCGACACCCCGCTCGATTGCGGCCCGCTCGGCGTGTGCCCGATCAATGCCACGGTCGATGTGCTGCTGCGCCCCGACGATATCGTGCATGACGATGCCAGCTCCGACACGGCCACCGTGCTGATGAAAGCCTTTCGCGGCGCCGACATCCTCTACACGCTCAAGCTCGACAACGGCGTCAAGCTCTTGTCACTGGTGCCCAGCCACCACAACCATGCCATCGGCGAGCGCATCGGCATTCGACTCGATGTCGACCATGTGGTGACCTTCTATGAGCCGGTCCCGCCACCGACGCATGCCACCCAGCCATGATTCCCTGGCTGGAAGCACCCGACTTTCCGCCACTGACCCGCGCGCTGGCCGAGCCCAACGGCTTGCTCGCGGCAGGTGGTCAGCTCACCCCTGCCTGGTTGCTCGCCGCCTATCGCCGCGGCATCTTTCCGTGGTTCAGCGAAGGCGAGCCGATCATGTGGTGGAGCCCCGACCCGCGTATGGTCTTGCTGCCGAGCCAGGTCAAAATCACCCGTTCCCTCGCCAAGACCCTGCGCAGCGATCGTTTCGAGGTGCGCTTCGACACCGCTTTTGCGCAAGTCATGGCCGGCTGCGCCGCGCCGCGCGCCGACGGCCACGGCACCTGGATTACCGCGCACATGCAGGCTGCCTATCTGCGCCTGCATGAACTGGGCTACGCTCACAGTGTCGAATGCTTTCAAGATGGTGAGTTGGTGGGCGGGCTGTACGGCATTGCACTCGATCAGGCGTTTTTTGGCGAATCCATGTTTTCTCGGGTCAGCGACGCCTCCAAGGTCGCGCTGGCGCATCTGGCGCGCTTTCTCGATCAACGCGGAGTGGGACTGATCGACTGCCAGATGAGCACCACGCACCTGAGCAATATGGGCGGCGTCGAGGTCCCCCGCGCGGCATTCAGCCAGGCACTGACGCAGCTGATCGGCCCGGCGCCCGAGCCCCAACACTGGCCGAAGGCGCCAGAAGCCGGGCACAATTGGGTTCGCACCTCGGAGTAAGCCATGCAAAAGGACTACCCCTACGCGCTGATTCAGTTCTATGTCACCGGGCCCTACGACTGCTCCTATCTCCCCGCGGAGCGCGCCCGCTCGCAGGTGGCCACGCCCAATCATGTGATCGACACGCCGATCTACTCCGAGCTCGTGCGCAATGGCTTTCGCCGCAGCGGCGTGTTCACCTACCGCCCCTACTGCGATCAATGCCAGGCTTGCGTGCCGGTGCGCATTCCGGTCGATCAGTTCGTCGCCAACCGCAGCCAGCGGCGCACCGCCGCGCGGCTTGGCCGTTTGTCGGTCACCGAACGCCCATTGGGCTTTGACGACGAACACTACGCGCTCTACAAGCGCTACCAGGAGCAACGCCACGCCGGTGGCGGCATGGATCAGGACAGCCGCGAGCAGTACGCCCACTTTCTGCTGCAAAGCCATGTCGACACCCGCCTGATTGAATTTCGCGACGCGGGTGTGCTGCGCATGGTGTGCATCATCGACCGCCTGACCGACGGGCTGTCGAGCGTCTACACCTATTTCGACCCCAACATCCCTGGCGCCAGCTACGGCACCTGGGGGGTGTTGTGGCAGATTGAGGTGTGCCGGGCACTGGATCTGCCCTATCTCTACCTGGGCTACTGGATTCGCGACAGCCGCAAGATGGCCTACAAGGCGCACTTCAAACCGCTCGAAGGCCGCATCGGCGGACAATGGCAGACGCTGAACCCCGACACCTTGGCCTGACGCGGCGCACAAAACGCAGCGGCGGTAGAGTAAAATCCGCCGATGCTCTACGACCTGATCCGATCTGTATTCTTCTCGATGGATGCCGAGCAGGCCCACGGCCTCGGCATGAATGCCCTGCGCCTCGGCGGCCGCCTCCTGCCCCCCGCCGAGCCCCTGCCCGCCGTACCCACCGAGGTGATGGGCATCGCCTTTCCCAACCGGGTCGGCCTGGCCGCCGGGCTGGACAAGAACGGCGAGGCCATCGATGGCCTGGCGCGCATCGGCTTCGGCTTTCTCGAAATCGGCACCATCACGCCGCGCCCCCAGCCGGGCAACCCCAAGCCCCGCCTGTTCCGCCTGCCAGAAGTCGAAGGCATCATCAACCGCATGGGCTTCAACAACCATGGCGTCGATGCGCTGGTCGCCAATGTGCGCGCGGCCAAATACCGCGGCGTGCTGGGCATCAACATCGGAAAAAACGCAGACACGCCGATCGAGCGCGCGGTCGATGACTACCTCGCCTGCCTCGACAAGGTCTATGCGCTGGCCAGCTACGTCACGGTCAACATCTCCTCACCGAACACCAAGAACCTGCGCGCGCTGCAAGGCGCCACCGAACTCGACGCCCTGCTCGGGCCGCTCAAGGCCGCGCAAGAACGCCTGGCCGACCAGCACGGCAAGCACGTACCGCTGGCACTCAAGATTGCCCCCGACCTCGACGACGACCAGATCACCCAGATCGCCGACGCCGTGCGCAAGCACCGCTTCGAGGCGGTCATCGCCACCAACACCACCATTGCCCGCGATGCGGTCAAGGGCCTGCGCCACGGTGACGAAACCGGCGGCCTGTCCGGCGGGCCGGTGCGCGACGCGAGCACCCGCGTGATCCGAGCCTTGTCCGCCAAACTCGGCGGCGAAGTGCCCATCATTGGCGCGGGCGGCATTCTGAATGGTGAGCACGCGCGTGAGAAAATCGACGCCGGTGCCGCCCTGGTACAGATCTACAGCGGCCTCATCTACCACGGCCCGCGCCTGATCCGCGACTGTGTCGCCGCCACCGATCGGCACTACTGACCGCGCCGAAATGCATATACCTATAACCGCAGCGGGGTTGAGCGGCACCTCCGCTCAGGGGATAATCCACCGCTTCAACAAGAACGGCTTGGCATGAGCAGTTATCTCTTCGTGATTCTTGGTGCGGTTCTGGTCAACAACGTGGTGCTGGTGCGCATCCTTGGCCTGTGCCCCTTCATGGGCGTCTCCAAGAAACTCGAGACCGCCATCGGCATGGGCGCGGCCACCACGTTTGTGCTCACCCTCGGCAGCGGCACCAGCTGGCTGATCGACCACTACCTGCTGGTGCCCAACGATCTGGTGTATCTGCGCACCCTGTCGTTCATCGTCGTCATTGCCGCCATCGTCCAGCTCACCGAACTGGTCATCCACAAAACCAGCCCGCTGCTGCACCAGGTGCTCGGCATCTATCTGCCACTGATCACCACCAACTGTGCGGTGCTCGGCGTGCCCTTGCTCAACGTGGGTCTGCGTCACGACCTGTTCGAATCGCTGCTCTTCGGCTTCGGCAGTTCGGTCGGCTTCACGCTGGCGCTGGTGCTTTTCGCCGGCATCCGCGAGCGGCTCGACGGCGCCGACATCCCCGGCCCCTTCAAAGGCACTGCGATCGCCATGATTACCGCTGGCCTGATGAGTCTCGCCTTCATGGGCTTTGCCGGACTGGACCGCTTCCAGTGACCGCAGCCCGCCATTTGCCCGTGCCCAAACACGCCCTGCCATGCTGACCGCCATTCTCGTCATGACCGGCATCGCCCTGGTGCTCGGCGCTGCGCTCGGCTTTGCCGCCATCTTCTTCAAGGTCGAAGGCGATCCGCTGGTCGACAACATCGACGCCATCCTGCCCCAAACCCAGTGCGGCCAATGCGGCTTTCCGGGCTGCCGGCCTTACGCCGAAGCGATTGCCAATGGCGAGGCCGACATCAACCAGTGCCCGCCGGGCGGCGAAGAAGGTATCCGCCATCTGGCCGATCTGCTCGGCCGCGAATTCAAACCGCTCGACGAGGAACACGGCGTCGAAAAGCCGAAATCGGTTGCCGTCATCGACGAGCAAACCTGCATCGGCTGCACACTGTGCATCCAGGCCTGCCCGGTGGACGCCATCGTTGGTGCGGCCAAGCAGATGCACACCATTGTCGAAGCCGAATGCACCGGCTGCGAGCTGTGCATCGCGCCCTGTCCGGTCGACTGCATCACCATGGAGCCGCTGAAAGAAACCGTGAAGACCTGGAAATGGAAGTACCCGGTCATCCAGATCAAGGATGTCGCATGATCGCCGGTCTGTTCCGTTTCAAGGGCGGCATCAAACCCGAGACGCACAAAAACGCCTCGGCCGGCTCGCCCATCCAGATCGCGCCGCTGCCCAAACAGCTGATCGTGCCGCTGCGCCAGAGCCCACGTGCGACGGCCGAGTGCATTGTCGTGCCGGGTCAGAAAGTGCTCAAGGGCGAGCGCATCGGCCTGCCCGACAGCCCGCTGAGCACCGCCGTCCACGCGCCCACCTCAGGCACCGTCGTCGAAATCACACCCCACGCCATGGCCCACGCCTCCGGCTTGCAGACGCGCTGCGTCGTCATCGAACCCGACGGGGACGAACGCTGGATCGATCGCCCCACCCTCGACTACGCGTCCGCCAGCCCCAAAGAAGCCCTCGCCTGGCTGCGCGACCACGGCATCGTCGGTCTGGGCGGCGCGACCTTTCCCAGCCATATCAAGGCCGGCGTCGACGGCGGCATCGAAACCCTGATCCTCAACGGCGCCGAGTGCGAACCCTGGATCACCTGTGACGACCGGCTCATGCGCGAACGCGCCGACGGCATTGTGGCCGGCGCGCTGATCCTCAAGCACCTCACCGGTGCGCGCGAGATCGTCTTCGGCGTCGAAGACAACAAACCCCAGGCCATCGAAGCCTTGCGCACGGCCATCCATGGTCTGAGCGGCGACATCACCGTCATTCCCGTGCCCTCGCTCTATCCGGCCGGCGGCGAAAAACAACTGATCCGCGTGCTCACCGGCGTCGAGATCCCGCACGGCAAGCTGGGCGGCGATTTTGGCGTGCAGTGTTTCAACGTCGGCACCGCCTATGCCGTCAATCGCGCCATCAACCATGGCGAACCGCTGGTCTCGCGCGTGATGACGGTCACCGGCAACGTCGACAAACCCGGCAACTTTGAAGTCCTGATCGGCACCCCCGTCGAGGCCTTGCTCGCCCTGGGTCAGCCCAAGCCCGACACCGGCCGCATCCTGATGGGCGGCCCGATGATGGGCTTCGAGCTGCCCCGCCTCGACGTGCCGGCCACCAAAGCCACCAACTGCCTGATCGCCACCTCACCAACGCTGTTCCCGCCTCCGCCGCCGGAAATGAACTGCATCCGCTGCGGCGCCTGCGCGGTAGTCTGCCCCGCCGAGCTGCAACCCTTCGAGCTGTACTGGTTCTCGCGCGCCCGCAACTTCGGCAAGGCGCAGGAATACCATCTCTTCGACTGCATCGAATGCGGTTGCTGCTCCTATGTGTGCCCCTCGCAGATCCGTCTGGTGGACTACTACCGTTTCGCCAAGGGCGAGATCTGGGCGCGTGAACGCGAAAAATCGGCTGCCGATGCCGCACGCGAACGCTTTGAATTCCGCAACGAACGCCAGGCCCGCGAGAAGCGCGAAAAAGCCGAAAAGCTCGCCGCCAAGGCCGCCGCCACCAAAGCCAAACTTGCCGCCGCACCAACGGATGCCCCCGCAGCTGTGGCCACCGATACCCCAGCCGGCCCGGACGACGCCAAGCGCGCCCTCATCGCCGCGGCGCTCGAACGTGCCAAGGCACAAAAAGCCGCCGTCGAGCCAAAGAACACCGATGCGCTGACGCCCGAGCAGGCCGCCCAGGTCGCCGAAGCCGACGCGCGCCGTGCCGCCCAGGCCGCCCCAGACACTGCCGCCGACGCGCCGGAATCGAATTGATGCTGACTTCACCTTTCGTTCGCAAACCCACCAGCGTGCAGCAGGTGATGTTCACGGTGCTGGTCGCGCTGCTCCCGGCTATCGCGCTCTACGTCTGGCAGTTCGGCGCCGGCATTGTCGTGAATATCATCATCGCCACCCTCAGTGCCGTGGGTGCCGAGGCAGCAATTCTCAAGCTACGCAAAAAGCCGGTCGGGCTGTATGTCTCTGACCTGTCCGCCGTGGTCACCGCCTGGCTGATCGCCCTCACCTTCCCGACCATCCTGCCAGCCTGGATCCTCATCCTCGCCACCGTGCTGTCGATCGTGGCGGTCAAGCAACTCTACGGCGGCCTCGGGCAGAACCCGTTCAACCCGGCCATGGCCGCGTATTGCCTGATGATCGTCGCCTATCCCTCAGCCATGTCGCAGTGGCCTGCGGCTGGCTGGATGGACCTCTCCACCCATTTGCAACTCATCGGCGGCGCGAGTCTGGACGCGGTCACCGGTGCCACGCCACTCGATGCGCTCCGCACCGGCCTGCGCTCCGGCACCGATGTAGACGGCATTCTGGCCAGGGAAGCCTTCGGCATCCTCGGCGGGCGCGGTTGGGAGTGGATCGGCCTGGGTTACGTGGCCGGCGGTCTGTTCCTGATCCAGCGCCGCGTCATCACCTGGCACCTGCCTACCGCTTTCCTCGCAGGCATGGTCCTCATCTCCGGCCTGTTCTGGATCGCCAACCCGGCGCATTACGCCTCACCGCTGTTCCATCTGGCGAGCGGGGGCACGCTGTTGGCGGCCTTCTTTATCGTCACCGACCCGGTATCGGGCGCCACCACGCCGCGCGGCAAGCTCATTTTCGCCGCCAGCATCGCACTGATCACCTACCTGATCCGCAACTTCGGCGCCTATCCCGACGGCATCGCCTTCGCCGTGCTGCTGATGAACCTGTGTGTGCCGCTGATCGACATGAAGACTCAGCCGCGCGTGTTCGGCCACAAGGGAGATTGAGCGCGTGAGCACCGAATACACCGCCGCCCGCACCTCGATCCGCACCGCGCTGATCCTGACCCTGTTTGCCTCGCTATTTACCGCTGCGATGGCGCTCACCTACCGCTACACCAAACCGGCGATCGACACCGCCGTGGCCGAGGTCAAACGCAAACTGATTGCCGAAGTCCTCGCACCGGAGAGCTACGACAACGCCCTGCTCGACGATGTCGTTACCGTGCTCGCACCCGCCGAACTCGGCATCGATGAAGGCAGCCTGGTCTATCGTGCCCGCAAGCGTGGCGAGCCGGTCGCGCTGATCGTCGAAGCCCGCGCACCCGACGGCTATGGCGGCGGGATTGATCTGATTGTCGCCGTCGGTGCCGATGGTCGCCTGACCGGCGTGCGTGCCACCGCCCACAAAGAGACACCGGGCTTGGGCGACTATGTTGATCCGCGCAAAGACCCCAACAAGACCCGCCCATGGATCAACCAGTTCGTTGGCCGTGGCCTGACCGGCAGCGACACCAGCGGCTGGAAAGTGCGCAAGGACGGTGGCGATTTTGACGCACGCGCCGGCGCCACCATCAGCGCCCGTGCCGTCATTGCTGCTACCGCCCGTGCGCTGGCCTGGGCCGACGCCAACCAGCACCGCCTGTTCGACGCAAAAACCGGCGAGCGAATCACCGCCGCCGCCAATGCAGGAGCTAAGCCATGAGCGCCTTCAGCAAAGACACCTGGATCAACGGCCTGTGGAAGCAAAACCCCGGCCTGGTGCAACTGCTGGGCCTGTGCCCCATCCTCGCGGTCAGCACCACCATGGTCAACGCGGTCAGCCTCGGTATCGCCACCATCGTGGTGATGGCACTGGCCAACCTGTCAGTCGCCACGCTGCGCAACTTCATCCCCTACGAAATCCGCATCCCGGTATTCATCCTGATCATCGCCTCGCTGGTGACCGTGGTCGATCTGCTCTTCAATGCCTATCTGCACGAGCTGTATCTGGTGCTCGGCATCTTCATTCCACTGATCGTCACCAACTGCATCGTGCTCGCGCGTATCGAGGCCTTTGCCGCCAAGAATGACCCGCTGGTGTCCACCTTCGACGGCATCGCTCAAGGTGTGGGACTGCTGCTGGTACTGGCCGTGCTGGGCACCATGCGCGAGCTGATTGGCGCGGGCACACTGTTTGGCGGCATCGATCTGATCATCGAAGGCGCATCGGCCATCAAGGTGCTGGGCACGGACTACCCCGGTTTCCTGATTGCCATCCTGCCGCCCGGCGCCTTCTTTGCGCTCGGCTGCCTGATCGCCGCCTTCAACTGGATCAACAGCCGCGCCACCGCGCGCAAACACGCCGCACCGGTGACGCCGCAGGCACCTGCCGACGCCGTACCGGAGAGCTGAGCCCGGCATGGCCCGCCCGATGAGCAAGGCCGCCATCGCCGAGATGTTCGCGCGATTCCAGGCGGCCAACCCGAATCCGGAAACCGAGCTCGAATACGCCTCGCCCTACCAACTGCTGGTGGCCGTCGTGCTGTCGGCCCAGGCCACCGACAAGGGCGTAAATATCGCCACCCGCAAGCTGTTTGCCGAGGCCCCCACGCCGGAGGCCATGATCACTTTGGGTGAGGCGGGCGTGACCGAACACATCAAGACCATCGGCCTGTTCCGCAACAAGGCCAAGAACGTCGTCGCGCTGTCTTACTTGCTGCTGGAACGCCATGGCGGCGAGGTGCCCGCCGATCGCGACGCACTCACCGCCCTGCCCGGCGTCGGCCGAAAAACCGCCAACGTGGTGCTGAACACCATCTTTCGTCAGCCGACCATGGCGGTCGACACCCACATTTTCCGGCTCGCCAACCGCACTGGTCTTGCCGCCGGCAAGAATGTCGACGCGGTCGAAGCTGCGCTGCTGCGGCGTGTGCCCAAGCCCTATTTGCTCGACGCGCACCACTGGCTGATTTTGCACGGCCGCTATGTATGCACCGCACGCAAGCCGGCCTGCGACCGCTGCCTGGTGCGCGACCTGTGCAATTCACGCGACAAGACCGATCTCCCGCCACCCGGAAGCCCAGACCATGTTTGATCCCAGCCGCGACCAAGCCCGCCACTTCTTCCTCGAAGCCTGGCGCAAACAGCGCGACGGCAGCATCCTCACCCCGCTCGAGTCCATGGTGGTGGATATCGTCCAGTTGCATCCGGAATACCAGCCCTTGCTCGAGGACAAAGATGCGATCGAGCACGAATTCGCACCCGAAGACGGACAGGTGAATCCGTTTCTCCACCTCTCGCTGCATCTGGCCATCGAAGAACAGCTCTCGATCAACCAGCCGCCCGGACTCAAGCCGGCCTTTGCGCAACTGCAACTGCGCAAGGGCGATCGACACGACGCCTTGCACGAAGTGCTCGAATGTCTCGGTGAAGTGATCTGGAAAGCCCAGCGCGACCGGCAGCCGCCCGACGGCGCGGCCTATGTCGAGGCCGTACGTAAACGCGCCGGCCTCGCCTGACGGCAAGCACCGACGTGTTGATCAGCGCCGGCCTCAGCGTTTAACCGAGAGCCCCGACTGCGCGGCAAAGTAGGCTGCAAGATCGGCCATGTCAGTCTTGCTCAGGCTCTCAACCTGCGCTGCCATGATCGGGTTCTTGCGATGCCCGGCCTTGTAGTCGAGCAGCGCGCGGTAGAGATAATCGGCGTGCTGCCCCCCCAAGTTGGGAAAGTCCGGCGACACACTCTGCCCCGTCTGCCCATGACAGGCCGCACACACCGCGGACTTCTCCTTGCCGGCGGACACATTGCCGGCCAGCACCGACATCGGCATGATGAAGGCCGCCAGACAGCCCGCGATCAGCAATCGTTTGGTCTTCATTTCGCCCCTCCGTAATACGCAGCCAGATCGGCCATGTCCTGCTCACTCAGACTGGCCGCGATGGCCTGCATGGACGGATGATCTCGATCCCCGCGCTGGTAGGCCTGAAGCGCCTGGACAATATAGGCCGGATGCTGACCGCCCAGCTTGGGCACGTGGTACACCGAGGGAAATGCTGTCCGGTATCCGGGGATTCCGTGACATCCGACGCACATGGATATTTTATCTTTTGCGGCGTCGGCGTTACCTTCTACAGCCCATGCGGGGACACAGGCAGCGACCATGGCAGTCGCAATAATGAGACGTCGTCCCTTCATGGAGACTCCTCTGTTGGGTTGGGGGGTGTGCGGAAACGACGGACTGATTCTACGGGCAGGCTTCGGCCCGATGCAAACCATTCTCGTTTCGCTGCGGCGCACAAAAACTCACGAAAAATCAAAAACTTCCCGCATCACCCCGGCAGTACGGTGGTCGCCGCGCCCGAGACCCACACGCGGCGACGCCATTGCTCAGGCGTTTCTGCGCCCGCGCACCCAGCCCAGCATGCCCAACACGCCAAACACCAGCCACGCCGTTGACGGCTCGGGAACCGATCGCGCAAAGGCCAGCCCCAGCAGTCCATGGGCGGTCGTCGTCGGATGCACGCCGTCCCAGAACAAGGTCGTCATTTGCTCAGTCGGCGACGTCAAACACGCCAGACTATCAATACACGCACCAGTAACATTCGTCATGCCAAAGTCCCCGGGCCGTGCCAGCACCTCGGAGAAAAAGTTGAAAGTATCAAACTGAATGAAGCTGGCGTCGGGCAAGGCCAGCCCCAGGCTCATGACCTCGGCGTCAAGCAGCGCGTTGAACGCCAGGGACGCCCCGGTCATGGTGCCGGCCAGCGCCGTGCCGAGGAACTCCGGCGTACGGCCCAGGTCCGGCATGTTCGGCACAAAGAAACTGCGTGCCCCCAAGCCATACAAGCCCGAAATCGCTGACCCGATATTCGCCGCCGACATGGCCGGCGTCATGGTCGGCTCAAAGAAATCGTTCGGCCCGCCCCACACCATATACAGCGCGTTGGCGTCCGCCGCTGCGCCGCCAAGACTCGCCGCAAACATGCCCACCTGAGCGCCCATGCCGGTGCCGTTCAGGCCGAGGCTCCACAGATAGCTGTCATTGCCGACAAGATCGACGCCCGTCTTGGCGCCGCCGTGGGCGAAGTCCTGCAAGCCAACCCCCAGCGAGGCGGCCATGTACTCCGCCGCGACCGGGCCATTGCTGAACCGACCGCCCACATACGGTGGAGGTGGAAGCGCACCGCCGGTCAACGCCGATACATTGCCGTTGTCCGAGAGGCTGTCGCCAATCACCACCAGCGACGACCACCCGGCGTTCGCCATGGTGCAAGCTGCCGACAACACCAGCGCCGCGCCAACGTGACGAATTTCGATCATAAAATGTCTCCTTGTCGTTATTTTTTGATGAGCGCACCGGCGGCCCCCGCGGTGCCAGCACATGAGCAACTTAGTCTTCAGCGAGCAAATAATCAAACACTCGTTCGATTCTGACAAGCTCTGGTGCGGCGCATATAATCAGCGCTTCGACGATCCCCAACCGGCAGGACACGCCATGCGATTTGAAGGCAGCGACAGCTATGTCGCCACAGACGACCTGAAACTGGCAGTGAACGCGGCCATCACGCTGCAGCGCCCGCTCCTCATCAAGGGCGAACCCGGCACCGGCAAGACCATGCTGGCCGAGGAAGTCGCCGCCGCGCTCGGCCTGCCCTTGCTGCAATGGCACATCAAATCGACCACCAAGGCACAGCACGGTCTGTACGAATACGACGCCGTCTCACGTCTGCGCGATTCGCAACTGGGCGACGACAAGGTCAAGGACATCGCCAACTACATCGTCAAGGGCGTGCTGTGGCAGGCCTTTGAACAAGACACACCTTGCGTGGTGCTGATCGACGAAATCGACAAGGCCGACATCGAGTTCCCCAATGATCTGCTGCGCGAACTCGACCGCATGGAATTTCATGTCTATGAAACACGCCAGACCATCGCCGCCAAACGCCGCCCGATCGTTGTCATCACCTCCAACAACGAAAAGGAACTCCCCGACGCCTTTCTGCGCCGCTGCTTCTTCCACTACATCCAGTTCCCCGACGCCGACACCATGCAACGCATCGTCGACGTCCACTACCCGGGCATCAAACCGGCCCTGCTCAAGGAAGCCATGGAAGTGTTCTTCGGCCTGCGCAGCATTCCCGGTCTCAAGAAGAAGCCCTCAACATCGGAGCTGATCGACTGGCTCAAACTGCTGATGGCCGAAGACCTGCCGCCCGAAGCGCTGCATAGCAATGACGACCAGACCGTGCTGCCGCCGCTACATGGCGCCCTGCTCAAGAACGAACAAGACGTCCACCTCTTCGAACGCCTCGCCTACATGGCAAAGCGCAATCGCTAAGCCCACCCATTTCCGTGCACCATCGAGACACCGCATGAAAGTCATCCTCTTCGCGATCGGCACCGCCGTGATGCCCATCCTCATGGTCTTCGGCTTCAGCATCTATGTCGCCGCCAGCCAGCCCTCTCCGCCCCCCCTGATCATGTCCGGCAGCGCCGGCATGCTGCTCGGGCTGGTCACGCTCGTCGGCTTCCTTCTCTGCATCGCCGGGCTGCACCGCGCCTACATGGCGCGCCAGCGCGCCCGCATCGAAGCCGAAGAAGACTAATCGGCGCCACACCGGCAGCGCGCCACTGCTATGCTTGCAGTACGAAGGCATGAGGGCTGCGAGTGTGGATGGCATCTTCATAAGCTATCGTCGGGACGATTCAGCCGGTTACGCTGGCCGCCTCTATGACCGGCTGGCCGGCCACTTTGGCGCGGGCCGGGTGTTCATGGACGTGGAAGGCATTGAGCCGGGCACGGACTTCGTCGACGCGATCGAAAACGCCGTTGCGTCCTGCCGCGTCCTGATTGTCCTGATCGGCGATGAATGGTTATCGACCACCGACGCCAACGGCCGACGGCGGCTCGACGACCCGCACGACTTCATCCGTCTCGAAACCCGCGCCGCGCTGGCGCGCGACATCCGTGTCGTACCGGTCCTGCTCGACCGCGCGCCCATGCCGGCCTATGAGGCGCTCCCTGAAGACCTCCGCCCGCTGGTGCGTCGGCAGGCCGTTGAGCTCAATCACAAACAGTGGGAAGCGACCTCCGGCGAACTCATCCGTACGCTCGAGAAGATTCTTCACACAGGCGATGCGCCCACGCCCATCCCGTCGGCAGCCCCCGAACCCGCCGCCCCACCGCCCATCACTCCTGCGCCCCCCGCTGTCACGCCTGCGTCACCGGCCAAGCACCGGGGCCGCTGGGGGGCCCTCGCCGCCCTGGTCGTCGCGGCCGTCGGCACGTGGCTCTGGCTCAATCGCGACACCCCGCACCCGCCTGCCACGCCGGCCTCCACGCCCCCTGCGGCCGAAGCCCCCGTTCCCGAAGCCCCCGTTCCCGAAGCCCCCGTTCCCGAAGCCCCCGTTCCCGAAGCCCCCGTTCCCGAAGCCCCCGCTGCCGAAGCCCCGGCCCCTGTGGCACACCTGGTTGCCGAGCACAAAGAAGGTCGGTTCGACGCCATCGCGCTCGGAAAAACCGCAACGCTGGAACTCAAGCTCCGAAACACCGGTCAGGCGCCCGCCGCGCTGAAAAGCACCCTGACTGACAACGCGCACAGCAGCTTCCGGATCATCGTCGACACCTGTGGTGACTCACTGCGCGCCGGTGGGGGCTGCAGCTACACCGTCGCCTTCTCTCCCGCCGAAGCCGGCAAGCATCTGGCGGCGCTGCATGTCAGTCAACTTGAGGGCGAACCACTGCAATGGCAACTGTCCGGCGAGGCCGAGGCGCCGCCTGCGCCCACACCGCCAGCCCCAGTGGCTGTGTCGACACCCGCGCCTGCTCCGGCGCCCCAATCGCCCCCCGCGCCCGCCGCACCGCGCATTCTCAGCCTCGACGCCCGCGCCGAATCCGATGGCGCCACCATCTGCTATCGGGTCGAGAACAGTACACAGCTAAGCCTGACACCGCGTCCGGGCGCCCTCCCCACCGCCGCCCGCAACTGCGTCAAGGTGCCACTGTCCACACCCGCCACGCTGACACTCACCGCAACAGGCCCCGGCGGCAGCACGCGTCAGAAAGTCCTCGCGACCCCGAAACCACCGCCGCCGGCACCGGTCGTATCTGCCCACCCCCAGCCCGGCGAGACCTGGATCTACCGCACCCGCGGCAAGTGGCCCACCAGCCCGGCACGCACGCTTCAATTCACCACCGACCGGGTGGACGGCAACACGGTGTACGAAAACATGAGCGTCCTGGCACCCAAGCCCGCCCGCGCCGTGCTTCGGCGCTCACCCGGTACGCAAGCAACAGTGGTCGACTGGGGCGACATCGGATGGGAGTTCAGCCCCTGGATGGGCGCATTTGACCCGCCCACCAATTCCGGGCGCTGGCGCGGCATCAGCACACCAAAACTCGAAGGCCGCTGGGGCGACTGGAGCACCGTGGCAAAAGTCGATGACCGTGAGCGCGTACGTGTGCCGGCGGGCAGCTTCGACACCGTCCGCATCGAAGTGTGGAGCACCCGCTTGGCGACCGGCGGCTCCGCCATGCGCGATATTGAACCGACAACGGTTCACTTCGATGTGTGGTACGCGCCCGAAGCCAAACGCTATGTCAAAATGGTGCGCACTACCAAGGCCGCAAGCAACGCCGAGATTGAAGAAGACATTTTTGAACTGGTCGAAATCCGCGCACGCTGATCGCTCGACAGCCGACGCCGTGCGCGACATCATGACTCGCCAAACCGCTGGAACCGCACCACTGTGTTGATCCCGTTTTTCCTCCATCTTCGCCAGCACAAGCTCCCAGTCTCCACCAAGGAGTTCCTGACCTTGCTCGAAGGCCTGTCGCAGCGTGTGTGCGGACACTCGATCAACGATTTTTATGTGTTCTCACGTACCTGTCTGGTCAAGGACGAGAGCCACTACGATCGCTTCGACAAGGCCTTTGGCAGCTATTTTTCGGGTGTCACTGAAATCCCCGGTCTCAATGTCGACCTGCCCGAAGACTGGCTCAAGGCGCTGGCGACCAAGCATCTGAGCGCCGCAGAGAAAGCGGCCCTCGAAAAGCTCGGCTGGGACAGCTTGATGGACGAATTCCGCAAGCGCCTCGAAGAGCAAAAAGGACGCCACCAGGGCGGCAGCAAATGGGTGGGCACCGGCGGCACCTCACCTTTCGGTAACAACGGCTACCACCCCGAAGGCATTCGCGTTGGCGGCGAATCGGCGGGTCATCGCACGGCCGTCAAAGTGTGGGAGAAGCGCGAGTTCCGCAATCTGGACGACAGCGTCGAGATCGGCACCCGCAACATCAAGGTCGCGCTGCGCCGCTTGCGACGCTTTGCCCGCGAGGGCGCCGTCGAAGAGCTGGACCTCGACAAAACCATCTCCGCCACCGCCCGCAACGCCGGCTGGCTGGACCTGCACATGCGGCCGGAACGCCACAACGCAGTGAAAGTGCTGATGTTTTTCGACGTTGGCGGCTCGATGGACGACCACATCAAGGTCTGCGAAGAACTCTTTTCGGCCAGCCGCACCGAGTTCAAACACCTCGAATATTTCTACTTCCACAACTGCGTGTACGACTACGTATGGCGCGACGGCCACCGCCGGCACTCGGAGCGCACGCCGACCATGGACGTGATCCACACCTACGGGCCGGATTACAAACTGATCTTTGTCGGCGATGCGACCATGAGCCCGTATGAAATCGTCCAGCCCGGCGGCGCCATCGAGTACATGAACGAGGAGCCCGGTGCGGACTGGCTGCGCCGCCTGCTCGAAACCTACCCCTCGGCGGCCTGGCTCAACCCCGAGCCCGAGCGGCTGTGGGAGTACCGCCAGTCGATCCGCATCATTCGCGATATCGTCGGCGAGGAGCGCATGTATCCGCTGACGCTCGACGGGCTCAGCCGCGCCATCAGTGCGCTATCGAAAAAACGCTGATTCCAGCTTCACGCAGCTTTCAGCCTGTCGTCCCCGTGGGTCGACTGAAGACCGCCTAGCGCCCCAACCAAGCATGCCGCAATCGACGCACGGGCGTGGCCGGACGCTCAAGCAGCGCGAGACGGGTGGTGCTGTCGCCACGGTCGAGTACGGCATCAAAACACATCAACTCATCGCGGCGGAAAGCGTGGATGCGCACCGCACTGCCTGCGGCGCGGCGCGCCAACATCGGCATCAGCGTCTCTGCCGAAACTTTCAGATCATCGATGGCGATCAAAGTATCGCCAGCAGACAAGCCCGCCCGATGCGCGGCTGAACCTTCATGCACTACCGAGAGCACCGCGGGACCCGACGTAGCGCCAAGGCGTGCGCCGAGCGAGGGGGCGCCAGCCACATCGATCTGCACCTGCACACCGATCTTTTTCAGCCAGCGCGCCAGCGGCACATCCTCGGCCGCGCTGACCGCTTTGCGCAACCAGCGGGCGATCGTCGCGCCACCGACGGCTTTGACAATCGAAAACACCGTCTCTTCGGTAACGCCGATATCGGTTTGTCCATGCGCTTGCCACAAGGCCCGCATCACATCATCCAGACTTTGCGCCCCCTCGCTGTGCAGCCGGATCTGCAAATCCAGCGCCAAGGCAATCAGTGCGCCCTTGCTGTAATAGCTGACGATCGCGTTGGCGGCATTCTCGTCCTGACGGTAGTACTTGGTCCACGCGTCGAAAGAGGATGCGGCCACGCTCTGTTTGAGGCGTCCGGCGCCACGTTGCACCTGAGTGATCGTTTTGCCAAGCAAACTGAGGTAGTCCTCGACCGCGAGCACCCCGCTACGCACCAGCGCCAGATCATCGTAGTAAGACGTGAAGCCTTCAAACAACCACAACAAGGGCGTGTGGGTTTCGCGGGACAAGTCGTAGGGGATGAAAGCCGCCGGCCGGATGCGCTTGACGTTCCAGCTATGGAAATACTCATGACTGCACAGCCCGAGAAAGCGCTGGTAGCCCTCGGTCTGTTTGTCCATGCCATGGAACGGCAGATCGTCGCGACGCGTGAGCAAGGCGGTGGACGCGCGATGTTCCAGCCCGCCATAGCCATCACCCACCACCATGGTCAAAAACACATAGCGCGACATGGGTGGCGGCGCGCCGAACAGATCGATCTGCCACTGGCAGACCTGTGCCAAATCCTCACATAGCCGCGCCAGATCGCAGTCGTGCCGACCAGTCAGCACGATCTCGTGCACCACGCCGCCGGCGTCGAAGCTCGCCAGCGTAAAGTCGCCCATCTCGACCGGATGGTCGATCAACTCATCGTAGCTGTCGGCTTCGTACCAGCCAAAGCCATGTCGGTGCGCCGCCCCGTCGACACCCACCGCCTCGCGCATGGCCGTGGCAACGCGCCAATGGCCGACGGCATCGGCCGGTGGCGGCAAGATGTCGACCTGGCAGGGTTGATCGGTTTGCCCCTCAACGGCCAGAAAGACACTCGTCCCGTTGAAGAAGCCATGCGTTTGATCCAGGTGCGCCGTGCGTACCGACAAGTCCCACGCATAGACGGTGTAGACAATCCGCAGCGCCGCGCCATCAGCCACCGGCTCAGCCTGCCAGGTGTGTTTGTCACGTTTTTCCAATCCAAGCGGTTTCCCCGCCGATTCGGCGGCGATGCTGACAATGTTTCGCGCGAAATCGCGAATCATGTAGCTACCAGGGATCCAGGCGGGCAAGGACAGACACTGCCCCGCCGGTGCCGGTGCGCTGATCTCGCAACTCACTGAAAACAGATGGCCTGCAAGATCAATAGGCTGAATGGAGTAGCGAATCGGAGCAGCAGTCATGCGTCAGTCCTGATGGCAGTGCGAAAAATCGAGAATGAATGGAAAAATGGCCGGCATAGGCCGGCCATTCGAATCACACAACGACGATCACGCCGCCGGCGCGGGCGCCGTTGGCGCTGCACCTGGCGAATCATCACCCGGTCGGGTCGGCGGCATCGAAGCCGGCTTGGGCGTACGCGGCGCACGGCCGTCCATGATGTCGTCGAGCTGGTCGGCGTCCAGCGTTTCCCACTCAAGCAAGGCCTGTGTCATTGCCTCAACCTTGTCGGAATTGGCTTCGATCAGCTTGCGTGCAATCGCGTACTGCTGATCAAGAATGCGACGAATCTCGGCATCGACTTTCTGCATCGTCGATTCAGACACATTCTTGTGCGTGGTGACCTGACGGCCGAGGAAAATCTCGCCGTCTTCTTCGCCATACACCATCGGGCCGAGCACGTCGGACATGCCCCACTGCGTCACCATGCGGCGCGCCATGTCGGTCGCCCGCTGGAAGTCGTTGGATGCACCCGTGGTCATCTGCTTCATGAAGATTTCTTCGGCAATACGGCCACCGAACAGCACGGCGATGGTCTGCAACAGACGTTCGCGATCCTGGCTGTAACGATCTTCTGCCGGCAACTGCATGGTCACACCAAGCGCGCGGCCACGCGGAATGATCGTGACTTTATGCACCGGATCGGTCTTGTCGAGCAGCTTGGCCACCACGGCATGACCCGACTCGTGGTAGGCCGTATTGCGGCGCTCTTCTTCAGGCATCACCACCGAGCGACGGGCTGCGCCCATCATGATCTTGTCTTTGGCGTTCTCGAAGTCATCCATATCGACGAGGCGCTTGCTTGCCCGCGCTGCGAACAAGGCCGCTTCGTTGACCAGGTTGGCCAGGTCGGCACCAGCAAAGCCCGGCGTGCCGCGCGCCAGCACCATCGGCTCGACGTCGGGCGCGATCGGCACCTTGCGCATGTGCACCCGCAGGATCTGCTCGCGGCCACGAATATCGGGCAGGGGTACAACCACCTGACGGTCGAAACGACCCGGACGCAGCAGCGCGGGGTCGAGCACGTCGGGACGGTTGGTGGCGGCGATGACGATCACGCCCGCCGACCCCTCGAAACCGTCCATCTCGACCAGCAACTGGTTGAGGGTCTGTTCGCGCTCGTCGTTGCCGCCGCCCAGGCCAGCGCCACGCTGACGGCCAACCGCATCGATCTCGTCGATGAAGATGATGCACGGCGCCTGCTTCTTGGCCTGCTCGAACATGTCGCGCACGCGGGCGGCACCGACACCGACGAACATCTCGACGAAGTCGGAACCGGAAATGCTGAAGAACGGCACCTTCGCCTCGCCGGCAATCGCCTTGGCGAGCAACGTTTTACCCGTACCCGGCGAGCCGACCATCAGCACGCCACGCGGAATACGGCCGCCCAGCTTCTGGAATTTGGAGGGGTCACGCAGGAAGTCGACCAGTTCGGACACTTCTTCCTTGGCTTCATCGCACCCGGCCACATCGGCAAAATTCACCGTATTGGCGCTTTCGTCGAGCATCCGCGCTTTCGATTTGCCGAAGGAGAAGGCGCCACCACGCCCGCCGCCCTGCATCTGCCGCATGAAGAAGATCCACACGCCGATCAGCAGCAACATCGGGAACCAGGACACGAAAATGCTGGCCAGGAAGGACTGCTCTTCTTCCGGCTTGCCTGCCGTGACATTGACGCCATAGCGCATCAGGTCGGAGACCATCCACAGGTCTTGCGTACCCGGCGTATAGACGACGATGTTCCGCCCTTCCTGGGTCGTGGCGCGCACCACACGTCCGTCGATCAGGACCTTGGTGATCTTGCCGGCTTTCGCTTCCTGCATGAACTGCGAATACTCCATCGTATTCTGCGAAAGCTGCTGTTTATTGAACTGGTTGAAGACCGTCATCAAAACGACGCCGATCACCATCCAGATCGCCAGATTCTTGAAAAGATTATTCAACGCGACTTCCTTGAACGCCCGGCAGGGGCACTAGTGATGCAGACCCATTCTATGGGTGAACGTTCCCGCAGGCAAAACAAACACCACTTGCCTGCCTCTAATCGGCCGATTTGACACCCAGCCCCAACAAATAGACTTCGGAACTGCGGTCCCGCGAGGCGGCGGGCTTTCGAACAACCACAGAACGAAAAGCGGCCTGCATGGCGCGCCGGAACGCATCAAAGCCGCTGCCCTGAAACACCTTCACCAGGAAGTTACCCCCTGGCGTCAGATTTTGAACCGCGAAATCAAGCGCCAACTCGCACAGGCCAATCGATCGTGCCTGATCCGCCGCACCAATGCCGGATACATTGGGGGCCATATCTGATAAAACAAGATCGACCGGCCGGCCATCGAGAGTCGACTCCAATTGGCGCAGCACCGCGAGATCCTGAAAATCGCCCTGAATGAAGGTCACACGTGGCATACCCAGCACTTCAAGCAGGTCGAGGGCGATCACCCGCCCGTTGTCACCGACCTTCTGCGCCGCCACCTGGCTCCACGAGCCGGGCGCGGCACCCAGATCGACCACCACCATGCCCGGCCGGATCAGTTTGTCTTTTTCATCGATCTCAAGCAGCTTGTAGGCCGCACGGGCGCGATAACCGGCGGCCCGCGCCTGCTGTACATAGGTGTCGTTGAGATGCTCGCGCATCCACGCCTTGCTGGTCTTGCTACGCTTCATAGGAGTAGAATCGCGTCCTTTTCCCCAAATGGATCAACAACATGACTGACCTCACGCCCGTCCAGCGACGTGCTCTTCGCGCCCGCGCCCACCATCTGAATCCGGTGGTCAGTGTTGCGGGCAACGGGTTGAGCCCCTCGGTGCTGGCAGAAATCAATCACAACCTGGCTGCCCACGAACTGATCAAGGTCCGCGTCTATGGTGAAGACCGCGATGCCAGAGAGCAGCTCATGGCCGACATCTGCGAGCAGACCGGCGCCGCCAGCATTCAGCATATCGGCAATATTCTCGTGCTCTGGCGTGAAGCCCCGGCCGAAGAGAAACCGGCGGTCGAAGTCAAGAAACGCGCCCCCCGCCCGTCTGTCGACAAACCGAAGGCACGCGCAGCTTACACCCGCGACACCACCGCAAACCGCGGCAAACCGGCCTCCCGCACGGCGCGCACCAGCGCACCGCGTCGCCAGTCACGTGGCTGAACGCGCTGACGCGTCCGCGATCGTGCCTTCGGGCACCGCGGCGCGCCAGACGGCCAAGACACCCAGCAGGCTCTGACACAGATAGAGCACGCTGGCGATGCCATGCCACATGGCAAAGCGGTCTTTCTGAGCCCCGGCCATGGCGCCAGCCGGTCCGGCTTCGGCCTTGATACCGGCAATCATCGGGTCAATCACGAACTGCCCGACACACACCAGCGCCAACATGCCGATGATACAAATCACCACAACACGCGGTAACGGCGAAGCGTGACCCCGTGAAAACTGGAGAACGAGCAGGCCGGCGCCACATACGAGCCCAAGCCATGCCACGTTTTCAAACAACCTGCCGGCCAGCGCCCCCGCCAACACCGGGTTGTCGAGCGCGCTGAACAGCACCGGCACCACCAGATACGCCACCGCCCACATCGCACCGACCCAAAGTGTGAGGATCAGGCGCTGCAGGCGGGCGACGGTAAATGTCATCGAATGACTCAGATGTACCGAACGTCGATGATTTCGTACTCGCGTACGCCGCCGGGTGCCTGCACTTCGGCCACATCACCGGCGTATTTGCCAATGAGGGCACGCGCGATCGGTGAGCTGATCGAAATCTTGCCCAACTTGATGTCGGCCTCATCGTCGCCGACGATCTGGTAGGTCACAGCGCTTTCGGTCTCAAGGTCTTCGAGTTCGATGGTTGCGCCAAACACGCAACGGCCGTCGGCGTCGAGCACGCTCGGGTCGATGATCTGCGCCATCGACAACTTGCCTTCGACTTCCTTGATTCGCCCCTCGACGAATCCCTGGCGCTCTTTGGCGGCATCGTACTCGGCATTCTCCGACAGGTCGCCATGCGAACGCGCTTCGGCAATCGCCGCGATAACACTCGGGCGCTCGACAGTTTTGAGTTGATGCAGTTCTTGGCGGAGCAACTCGGCTCCGTTCACGGTCAAAGGAATCTTGTTCATTGTCTTAGTTCAGTTCCGCGTGCAGCGACTGCAGCGCGTACACCTCCAGTTGATTCAGGTGACGCAAGCCCATGCAGGCAGCGCGGGCGCCTTCTGCAGTGGTATAGACCGTCACTTTGGCAGCCAGCGCACTGGTACGAATCGAGCGCGAGTCAGTCACTGCCTGACGACGCTCTTCGACCGTATTGATGACCAGCGAGATTTCGTTGTTCTTGATCATGTCCACAATGTGCGGACGACCTTCGTTAACCTTGTTCACCGCGGCGACCGGAATCCCCGCCGCCTCGATTGCCGATGCCGTACCGCGCGTTGCCACCAGACCAAAGCCCAGGTCGTGCAACTGCCGCGCCACATCCACCGCCGCAGGGCGATCGGTCGGCTTGACGCTGATGAAGGCGGTGCCGCCTTGCGGGAGCTTGACGCCGGCGGCGATCTGCGACTTGACGAAGGCTTCGGCAAAAGTGAGGCCAACGCCCATCACTTCGCCGGTGGACTTCATTTCGGGCCCGAGAATGGTGTCAACACCCGGGAATTTATTGAACGGGAAGACAGCCTCTTTCACCGAGAAATACGGCGGCACGATCTCACCGACGATGCCTTGATCGGCCAGCGAGCGCCCGGCCATGCAGCGCGCCGCAATCTTGGCCAACTGAAGTGAGCAAGCCTTGGAGACGAAGGGCACGGTGCGCGATGCGCGCGGGTTCACTTCCAGCACATACACCACGGCAGCCTCGCCCTCACCCTGGATGGCGAACTGCACATTCATCAGGCCGCACACCTTGAGCGCCTTGGCCATGGCCGCGGTCTGTCGGCGCAGTTCGTCCTGCAGGTCGGCAGGCAGCGAATACGGCGGCAGCGAGCAGGCCGAGTCACCGGAGTGCACGCCGGCCTGTTCGATGTGTTCCATGATGCCGCCGATGATCACCTGGTCACCATCGGACAAGGCATCGACGTCGACTTCGGTCGCATCGTTCAGGAAACGGTCGAGCAGCACGGGCGACTCGTTGGAGACCTTGACGGCCTCGCGCATGTAGCGCTCGAGGTCTTTCTGCTCGTGCACGATTTCCATCGCGCGGCCACCGAGCACATAGCTGGGCCGCACCACCAGCGGATAACCGATTTCGGCCGCCAAGCGCACCGCCGCTTCTGGCGTACGCGCCGTGCGGTTGGGCGGCTGCTTCAGGCCGAGGTCGTTAAGCAGCTTCTGGAAGCGCTCACGGTCTTCTGCGGCGTCGATCATGTCCGGGCTGGTGCCGATGATCGGCACGCCGTTGGCTTCGAGCGCGCGCGCCCGCTTGAGCGGCGTCTGGCCGCCAAACTGGACGATGACGCCCTCGGGCTGCTCGATATGCACGATCTCCAGCACGTCTTCGAGCGTGATCGGTTCAAAGTAGAGGCGGTCCGAGGTGTCGTAGTCGGTCGAGACGGTCTCCGGGTTGCAGTTGACCATGATGGTCTCGTAGCCGTCTTCGCGCAGCGCCAGCGCGGCATGCACGCAGCAGTAGTCGAACTCAATGCCCTGGCCGATGCGGTTCGGACCGCCTCCAAGCACCATGATCTTGCGACGACCGGTCGGTGCGGCTTCGCATTCTTCCTCGTAGGTCGAATACATGTAGGCGGTCGAGGTCGCGAACTCCGCGGCGCAGGTATCAACGCGCTTGTACACCGGGCGCACGCCGAGGGCGTGACGGTGCAGGCGCACGGCGGTTTCGTCGGTGGCCAGCAGTTTGGAAAGGCGACGATCAGAGAAGCCCTTGCGCTTGAGCGCACGGATCTGATCGGCATCGAGACGCTTGAGCGAACGGCCGGAAAGCGACTTCTCGGTCAGCACGATGTCTTCGATCTGGGCCAGGAACCACGGATCGATCTTGGTGAGCTTGAACACCTCGTCCAGCGTCATCCCTTCGCGGAAGCCCTGACCCACGTACCAGATGCGCTGTGCGCCCGGATAGGCCAGTTCGCGCTCCAGCTCATCCTGGTCGGCCTCGATTTCATCGAGGCCATAGACACCGACTTCCAGACCACGCAGGGCCTTCTGGAACGACTCCTGGAAGCTGCGGCCGATCGCCATCACCTCGCCCACCGATTTCATCTGGGTGGTCAGGCGACCGTTGGCGGTCGGGAATTTCTCAAATGCAAAGCGCGGGATCTTGGTGACCACGTAGTCGATCGACGGCTCGAAAGACGCCGGGGTAGCGCCACCGGTGATGTCGTTCTTCAACTCGTCCAGCGTGAAACCAACGGCCAGCTTGGCCGCGACCTTGGCGATCGGGAAGCCAGTGGCCTTGGACGCCAGCGCCGAGGAGCGCGACACGCGCGGGTTCATTTCGATGACGATCATGCGGCCATCGTCGGGGTTGATGGCGAACTGTACGTTCGAGCCACCGGTATCGACGCCGATCTCGCGCAGCACAGCGATCGAGGCATTGCGCAGGATCTGGTATTCCTTGTCGGTCAGCGTCTGCGCCGGCGCGACGGTGATCGAATCGCCGGTGTGCACGCCCATCGGATCGAGGTTTTCGATCGAGCACACGATGATGCAGTTGTCCGCATGGTCGCGAACCACTTCCATCTCGAATTCTTTCCAGCCGATCAGCGACTCTTCGATCAGCAACTCATTGGTCGGGCTGGCCTCAAGGCCGCCCTTGCAGATATCAATGAATTCTTCGTTGTTGTAGGCGATACCGCCGCCGCTGCCACCCATGGTGAAAGACGGCCGAATGATGACCGGGAAACCAATGCCGGCCTGGACCTGGTAGGCCTCTTCAATCGAGTGGGCGATACCCGAACGCGCCGAGCCAAGACCGATCTTGGTCATCGCCTGCTTGAACTTCTCGCGATCTTCAGCCTTGTCGATGGCCTCGCGCTTGGCGCCGATCAGCTCAACATTGTACTTTTCGAGCACGCCGTGCTTGGCCAGATCGAGCGCGCAATTCAGCGCGGTCTGCCCGCCCATGGTCGGCAGGATTGCGTCGGGGCGCTCTTTTTCGATGATGCGCTCGACCACCTGCCAGGTGATCGGCTCGATGTAGGTGACGTCGGCCGTTTCCGGGTCGGTCATGATCGTGGCGGGGTTGGAATTCACCAGCACCACGCGATAGCCTTCCTCGCGCAAGGCCTTGCAGGCTTGCGCGCCGGAATAGTCGAATTCGCAGGCCTGGCCGATGATGATCGGACCCGCGCCAATGATCAGGATAGTGTTTAAGTCGGTACGCTTGGGCATGTGCTTGCCTCGATAACTCGGTAAATGTGATGTGTCGAAAAGAAAGCGATCCCGCTTGTGCCGGGATCGGTCACATCACTAACGCGCATCCATCAGTTTGATGAAGCGGTCGAACAGGTAGGCGACGTCGTGCGGGCCGGGGCTCGCCTCGGGGTGTCCCTGGAAGCTGAAGGCCGGTGCGTCGGTGCGCGCAATGCCCTGCAAGCTGCCGTCGAACAAGGACACGTGAGTGGCGCGCAGATTGGCCGGCAGGCTGTCGGCATCGACGGCAAAACCGTGGTTCTGGCTGGTGATCATCACCTGGCCAGAGTCGAGATCTTTCACCGGGTGGTTGGCACCGTGGTGGCCGAACTTCATCTTGGCTGTGCGCCCACCGGAGGCCAGCGCCAGCAGCTGATGCCCAAGGCAGATACCGAAAGTCGGCACGCCCTTGTCGACGATGGTCTTGATCGCGCTGATGGCGTAGTCGCACGGCTCCGGATCACCCGGTCCGTTCGACAGGAAGACGCCGTCCGGATTCATAGCCAGCACCTCGTCGGCAGGCGTTTGTGCCGGCACCACGGTCAGGCGGCAACCGCGCGACGCGAGCATGCGAAGGATGTTGCGCTTGACGCCGAAATCGTAGGCCACCACGTGGTGCTTCGATGCGTCGAGCGCGCCGTAGCCGTCCGCGAGATCCCACTCGGTCTCAGCCCACTGCTGAGTCGCCTCGGCCGTGACTTCCTTCGCCAGATCCATACCAGCGAGGCCCGGAAAGGCGCGGGCAGCGGCCAGCGCCGCCTGGGTGTCGATCACACCATCTTCGCCCGCGGTAACGATGCACCCGGCCTGGGCGCCCTTCTCGCGCAACACACGGGTCAGACGACGCGTGTCGATATCGGCAATGGCCACCACGCCTTCGTCACGAAGGTAGGCGTCCAGTGTTTTGGACATACGCCAGTTGGAGGCGCGCAAAGGCAGGTCACGAATCACCAGACCGGCAGCGTGGATCCGGCCGGATTCCACGTCCTCGGCGTTCACACCGGTGTTGCCGATGTGCGGGTAAGTCAGCGTGACGATCTGCCGTGAATAGCTCGGATCGGTGAGGATCTCCTGATAGCCCGACATGGCGGTATTGAAAACAACCTCGCCCACGGTCTGGCCAACTGCACCGATGCCTTTGCCGCTAAAAACCGTCCCGTCAGCGAGGACGAGGATGGCGCGCGGAAATTGAGTCACGACGAAACTCCTGGTTCAACCGTTGATAGGATTTCAGCGCAACCGCGCGCTGCTCCACACGTGAAAAACGGGACAAGCCTAGCCGGCCCATCCCGCTCAGCAATCAACAAGAAAATTCGCCGAATTCTAGCTAAATTCGGCCTCGCCGGCAACGTCGGTAAAAACGCACGGGCTCAAAAATGGCGTCGCCGCTCGGTCAAATCGGTGCCAACGCTACGTCTGGCTCGACACTTGCCCAGATGGTGCCTCACCGCGCTGGCCGCGCCAGCACTGAACGGCGCAGGGCATTGCCCAACTGATTCAGGGCATCCAGCAATCCGGGCAGCGCTTCGCGGGCGCGCTCAATACTGCCTTCCCGTGCCGCGTGCTCGACCGCCTCTGCCGCTTCGAGCGACGGTGTCGCGCCAAAAACGCCAACCGACCCCTTGACGGTGTGTGCAATGGCGGCGAGCGCTGTCAGGTCTCCCGCGCCGGCCGAGGTCTTAAGCTTTTGAAGGCTGCTCGGAAAATCCGCAAAAAAGATATCGACCAATTGCTTCAAGGCACCTTCGTCGCCATCGAGCAATTGCCGGGTCTGATCCAGATCCATCACACTGACGCCACTGCTGCGCGTGGACATTTCCAACAAGGACAAATCGGGGTCGATCGTTTCCAGATCGGCCTCTCCAGACACTCTGGCAATGGCCGCGAACAGATCGGCCGGCTTGATCGGTTTGGTCACGTAGTCGTCCATGCCGGCCTCCAGGCAGCGCTGGCGATCGCCCGCCATGGCATGTGCCGTCATGGCAATGATCGGCAGCGACTTCCATTGACCCGCCATCGCCCAGCTTCGCCGTGCCTCGCGCGCCCGGATCGCTTGTGTCGCTTCGATACCCCCCATCACCGGCATCTGCACGTCCATCAGGATCAGATCGAACTCGCACGCCTCCAGCGCCTCGATGGCCTCCTGGCCGTTGCCGGCCACGGTCACGCGGTGGCCGGCCTTTTCCAGCATCTTGGTCGCCACCGCCTGATTGATCGGGTTGTCTTCGACCAGCAAGATAGTGCGACTATCGTCCCGGCCGTGGCTCAACTGGGTGAGCGTCAGTTCCGGGTCGAACTCGAACAGCTCTTCGCCCACGGTGCTCTGACCACTCAGCGCCGCGGAGAGCACCTCGCACACCTCGTCGGCAGAAAACGGCTTGATCAAGCGCGACGACAAGCCCAGATCCTTGCAGCGCGCCAGATCCTTCCGCTGGGTATGTGTAGTGAGCATCATCACGATCCGGTCGAGCCAGACCGTCTCGCCCTTGAGTCGCTCAGCCAGCGCGAAGCCCCCCGGCGACGCCATGCCGGAATCGGCCATCACAAAATCAAAGGGCACGCCGCTATCGCTCGCCACCTGCAACGCTCTTGCCATGCCGTCGCCCGTCTGGACGACCTCGCAACGCACGCCCCATCGGTCAAGCATCTTTGAAAGCATCTGCCCGAGCACCAAATTGCGGTCGGCGATCAGCGCGCGCCGGCCCCGCATCAGGCTGGCATCGGGCTGCGTGGCGGCGGCCACTTCGGGCAAACACATCGTAAAACGAAACTCGCTGCCAGCGCCCTCCTCGCTTTGCGCGCTCAACACGCCCCCCATCAAGCTCACCAAGCGCTGGCAAATCGCCAGCCCGAGGCCGGTGCCACCGAATTTACGCGTGGTCGAGGTGTCCGCTTGCGAGAAGGCCTCAAAGATCGACGCCAGCTTGGTTTGCGGAATCCCGATACCGGAGTCCTTGACCGACACGGCAAGCGTCGTGCCCACCCCGCTGCGCTCGACCCGCGTCACGCTGATCATGACCTGTCCGCGCGGCGTGAACTTGAGCGCATTACCAACCAGGTTGAGAAGAATCTGCCGGATCCGCCCAGGGTCACCCTTCAGCACCGAGGGCACCTCCGGGGCGATTTCGTAGGCCAGCTCCAGGCCTTGCTGATGCGCCCTCAGCGCCAAGGTTTTGGCCGTATCGGAGACGACGGAGCGCATCGAAAAATCGATGGCCTCCAGACCCATCTTGCCGGCCTCGATTTTCGAGAAATCAAGAATATCGTTCAGAATCGTCAGCAGCGCGTCGCCAGAGGCCTTGACGTTATTGAGGTACTCGCGCTGCTCGCTGTCGAGCGGCGTATCGAGCGCCAGCTCGGTCATACCGATAATGCCGTTCATCGGCGTGCGAATTTCATGGCTCATGTTGGCCAGAAATTCGCTTTTGGCGCGGTTGGCGTCTTCGGCGGCGTCACGCGCTTCGCGGAGCGCCTGCTCGTCAATGCGCTCCTGCGTCACGTCTCGGTAGGTGCCAAGCATGCGCGACCAGCGCCCGTCCGCACCTTTTTCGAAGGCTCGACCACGCCCCTGCAACCATCGCCAGTCATCCTTGCTGTCGCGGGCGCGGAAGGTGATCTCGAACGAATGTTTTTCGCCCCGCAGGTGCGCCAGCACCGCCTCGCGGAAGCTCGCCACATCGTCGGCGTTCATTCGCGAATAGAAGGCGGGGAAACCGCTAACGCTTTCGTCCTCGTCAAGTCCGAGCATCCGCTGCCAGCTCGTATCAACCTGAACGGCGTCCGTACGAAGATCCCACTCCCACAGGCCCATGTCGGTATTGCGCAGGGCCAGGCCCAGCCGCTCCTGAGCACCCGCCAAACGGTCGGCGCTCAGAGCACAGTTCTTTTCGCAGGCCGTCATGAACGCTGACAACAATGCGACCTGTTCGGCCGAGAAGCCCTGGCGCGTCAAGCACGCATCGACCGTTTCGCCCGACTGAAGCGAAAGATGTTCTTCAAGAAGCGCCTGAAAAGCTGGAGAGGCCACGCGGATAGATTTCCCGGATCACAATGGCGGCCCTAGCAAAAAAGCGGGCCATCACAAGCGCTATCGGCCTGATGCATCGCTACTTGAGTGCGATGCATCAGGTCGCCACTCTCATCAACGCAGGCCGAGAACGTCCTGCATGTCGAACAATCCCTTCTCACGCCCGGCGAGGAAACGCGCGCCGCGCAAGGCGCCCAGCGCGTAGGGCATGCGACTGCCCGATTTGTGGGTGATCTCGATCCGCTCGCCGATGCCCGCGAACAGCACCGTGTGATCACCCACCACATCACCACCGCGGATCGTCGAAAAGCCGATGGTCTCGTCTTTGCGCTTGCCGGTCACGCCTTCACGACCGTAGATCGCACATTGCTCAAGATCCCGACCCAGCTCAGCGGCTACAATTTCGCCCATGCGCAGCGCGGTGCCGGAAGGCGCATCGACCTTCAACCGGTGATGCGCCTCGATGACCTCGATGTCGTAGCCCTGATCGAGAATGCGCGCAGCCACTTCAAGCAGCTTGAAAACGGCATTTACGCCGACCGCCATGTTCGGTGCGAACACGACGGGAATACTCTCGGCGGCGCGCTGGATCTGGCCTTTTTGCTCGGCATTGAAACCGGTGGTGCCGATCACCATGGCCTTACCCAGCTGGCGCGCCACCTCAAGATGCCCGAGCGAGCCTTCCGGCAGGGTGAAGTCGATGACACAATCGGCCGCCGCAATGGCTGCGGCCACGTCGTCAGTCATGATCACGCCGCAAGGCTGGGCCACCAGCTCACCGGCGTCACGGCCGATGAACGGGCTGCCGACGCGGTCGAACACCGACGCCAGCACCAGATCGTCTGACTGTTGCACGGCCTCGATCAGCATCCGGCCCATGCGGCCGCTGCCCCCGGCAACGGCAATTTTGATTGGCTGAGGTGCGCTCACTTCTTCGCTTCCTGTGCGTCGGTCGAGGCCTCTGCCGCGGGTGTCGCCTCAGGGCCACTCAAGGACAGCGTGCGAATCCGGTTCTCGGTCGATTCAGGTTGCCCAGCGGCATCGCCGGCCACCACATCGCCTTCGACGCGCACCAGTTGATCGCCTTCGAAGAACACTGTCAGCACGCGCTGATCCGCTTCACCTTTGCCAGGCGCAAAGCGATAAACATAGTCCCAGCGGTCAGCATGGAAGGCATCCGACAGCAAAGGCGTACCGAGCGCAAAGCGCACTTGATCGCGGGTCATGCCTTTTTTCAGGTGCGACACCATGTCCTGAGTTACATAGTTTCCTTGGCGCACGTCGATGCGATAGGGGCTGAGATACTCAGTCACGCTGCAGCCGGCGATCAGCAGTGCCGCCGCCATTGCGGTCATCAATTTGGTTTTGGAGTGCATGGTCTGCTCAAGGAACGGCGTGGAATAACGCCCGAATTCTCAGGAAAAGGCAAAAAATATATCATACTGTCTCGCCCAACTTTTCGTGTTCCCCAACATCTGGCGGGCCGACACCGACATGCCATCAAATTCGCAGAGCCTCAAGAGCATGGGTCTGAAAGCCACTTTACCGCGGCTGAAGATCCTCGAACTGTTCCAGCACACCGATCAGCGCCACCTGACCGCAGAGGATGTCTATCGTCTGTTGATGAATGACGACATGGACATTGGCCTGGCCACGGTCTATCGGGTACTCACCCAATTCGAGCAGGCCGGGCTGCTCGAACGCCATCACTTCGAGTCCGGCAAAGCCGTGTTCGAACTGAACGAAGGCGCGCACCACGACCATCTGGTGTGTGTCGAATGCGGTGCGGTGGAAGAGTTTTTCGACCCCGAGATCGAAAAACGCCAGGTCGCCGTCGCCAAAGAACGCGGTTTTGCGGTGAAAGAGCATGCGCTGTATCTCTACGTCGAATGCCTGCGCAAGAACTGCCCCAACCGAAACAACAACGAAAAATAATCAAAGCAGGCGTACTTGGAAACCTTTCTGACGGCGACCGCTCTGGTCGCTGTCGCCGAAATCGGCGACAAAACCCAACTTCTCTCCTTCATGCTGGCCGCACGATTGAAGCATCGCAGCGCCATCATCTGGGGCATCCTCATCGCCACCGTACTCAACCATGCGCTGGCCGCTGCGGCGGGTGCCTGGCTGGCCCAGTGGCTACCGGAGGGCTGGCTGAAATGGGCCCTGGTCATCAGCTTTGTCGCATTCGGGCTGTGGGCGCTTCTCCCCGACACGCTGGACGACACCACCACCCCGCCCGCGCACACCGCGTGGCGGGTGTTCATGATCGCGCTGGTGGCGTTTTTTGTGGCGGAGATTGGTGACAAAACCCAGTTCGCGACCGTTGCGCTGGGCGCACGCTTTGATGGATTGACCTCGGTCGTACTTGGCACCACGCTGGGCATGATGATTGCCAACATACCGGCAGTACTGGTTGGCGAACGCCTGGCCCAGCGCCTGCCCGGTCACATCATGCGACGCGTCGCCGCGGCGGGGTTCATGCTCACCGCGCTGATCACCGCCCTCAACTGACTCAAGCGGTTGGCGTCAGGCCGAGGATTTCCGAGGCGTGCTGGCGGGTGGTGTCGGTGATATTGACGCCGCCGAGCATGCGGGCGATCTCATCGATGCGGGCTGCGTCGTCAAGCACGGCCACGGTACTCACCGTTTCGCCATCGCGCTGCGTCTTGGCGATGGACCATTGCCAGTTGGCCTGCGCCGCCACCTGCGGCAAGTGGGTCACGCACATCACCTGGCGCTGCACACCCAGCTCGCGCAGCATGCGACCAACGATCTCGGCCACCCGACCGCCAATACCGACATCCACTTCGTCAAAAATCAAGGTCGGCACCGCCGCAGCGCGACTGGTGATCACCTGAATCGCCAGCCCGATACGCGACAACTCACCGCCCGACGCCACTTTGGCCAAAGGCCGCACCGGCTGACTGGGGTTGGCGGCCACCTGAAATTCCACGGTTTCATTGCCATGCGCGCTGCCCTCCGGCGTCGGCAGCAAGGCAATGTCGAATTGGCCGCCGGTCATCGCCAGCGTCTGCATCGCGGCAGTCACCTGCTCAGACAAGGCCTTAGCGACCGGCGCACGCGCCGCACTCAAATCGGCCGCCAGTGTTGCGTAGGCGCGCTGCGCTGCCTCGGCTTTCTCTTGCAGGGCGACCGGATCGGCCTCCGAAAGCAAGGCGTCCAGACGGGCGCGGCGCTCGGCGAGCACATCCGCCAGAGCCTCGGGGCTGACCCGGTGTTTGCGCGCCATGTCGGTCACGGCCGCAATACGGGCTTCAATATCTGCTAGGCGTTCGGGGTCCGCCTCGACACGATCCCGATAGCGCCGCAGGCCGTGAACTGCCTCATCCGCCTGAATGGCCGCACTGCTGAGAAGCTCTTGCAGTTCTTGAAGTGTTGGGTCGATCGCCGCCAGTTCGGCAATCCGTACGGCCAAGCGCTCGAGTTCGCCAATCAGCGGCTGCTCGCCTTCGTCCAGCACATTGACCGCAGCCGACACGCCTTCGAGCAGCCCGGTGGCGTGACCTAACCGGGCGTGTTCGGCTTCGAGTTCGCGCCAGGCTTCTGCATTGAAATCGAGCGCGTCGAGCTCCTTCACCTGCCATTCGAGCAGTTCGCGCTCCTGCGCCACACCGGCGGCGTCAGCCTCGGCCCGCTGGCAGGCCTGACGAGCCTTTTGCCACTGCTGCCAGGCGGCAGCAACAGCCTTTACCTGGTCTTCCAGGCCTGCATAGGTGTCAAGCAAATTGCGCTGCGCATCAGCACGCAGCAAGGCGTGGTGAGCGTGCTGCCCGTGGATATCAGCCAGCCAGCCGCCGACCTCGCGTAATTGCGTGAGCGTGACACTCACACCGTTGATCCAGGCGCGCGAGCGGCCGGTCTGGTCGACCACGCGGCGCAGCAGCAAGCTGTCGTCGTCCACCTCGATGGCTTGCTCGTCGAGCCACTGCATCAGGTCGTCGGCTACCGGCAGGTCGAATTCGGCACTCATCTCGGCCCGCGCCTGCCCCGCCCGAACCACTCCGCTTTCGGCACGATCACCCATCACCAGGCCGAGCGCGTCGAGCAGGATGGACTTGCCCGCACCGGTCTCGCCGGTGAGCGCGCCAAAGCCTGCATCGAAATGCAGTTCGAGCGCATCAACAATGACGAAATCGCGGATATGAAGACGACGCAGCATGGATGGACCGTAGGGACGAAAAAACCGGTGTCAGGGCGTGCGCGGCGAGGCGCTCCAGTGGAGCTTCTCGCGCAGCATGGCGAAATAGCTGTAGCCGGGTGGATGAATGAGGCGGAGGTAATGCGGCGAACGGGTCACACGAATACTGTCGCCCGCCCGTGCATCGAAGCGTTCCTGACCATCGAAGTGCACCCGCGCGTCATGCGGCGCGAGCAATGTGATATCGATGGTGCAGCTATCGGGCAAGGTGATCGGGCGCGCCGTGAGCGTATGCGGACACAAGGGCACGAGCGCGATACCGACCATGTCGGGATGCAGGATCGGGCCGTTGGCTGACAGCGCGTAGGCCGTAGAGCCCGTCGGGGTGGACACGATCATGCCGTCGGAGCGCTGGGTATAGACGAACTCGTCGTCGATCCGCACATCGAATTCAATCATGCGGCCAATGTCGCCCTTGTTAACCACAACGTCGTTAAGGGCAACCGTATGAAACACGCTACGGGGCCCACGCTTGACGACCACATCAAGCATGAATCGGTGGGCCTCGACGCCTTCGCCGTCGAGAATTGCCCCCAGACTGACGTCCATGACCTCACGCGCGATGTCCGTCAGAAAGCCCAGCCGCCCTTTGTTGACGCCAACCAATGGCACACCATGCGCGGCCAGGCGCCGCGCGGCATTGAGCATCGTGCCATCACCACCCAGCACCACGGCCAGATCGGCGCCAGCGCCGATCTCTTCGTAAGTCGCCACGGCGAAGCCCGAACCGAGCCGGGTGGAACTTGCCGTCCCCTGCTCGATCAACACGTTCAGCCCGCGCTCGCGCAGAAAATCACCGATTTGCAGCACGGCGGCGGCCACATCGGGGCTTTGGTATTTGCCGATCAGAGCGATCGTCTTGAACGCAGGATTCATAGGGCAAAGATTAAACCACAAGAATCCGGGCGATTCGACGGCGCAAAGCATGACGCCGCCGACACTGCGCTAGGCACACGTGGCAGACTTACTTAAAATCCATGCCCGATGCGGACAACGAACACTATGGCTGAACTCGACGAACGCTCCAGAATCCTGCTCAAGACGCTGATCGAACGCTATATCGCGGACGGCCAGCCGATTGGATCGCGCGCGCTGTCGAAGCAATCCGGGCTGGAACTGTCACCGGCCACCATCCGCAACGTCATGTCGGATCTCGAAGAAGCGGGCTTCATTTCGAGCCCCCACACCTCGGCCGGCCGGATTCCGACCTCGCGCGGCTACCGCCTGTTCGTCGACAACCTGCTCACCGTCCGGCCCATGCACAAGGCGCAGATGCTCGAACTCAAGGAGCAATTGCAACCTGACCAGCCGCAGCGCCTAATCAGCGCCGCATCCAACCTGTTGTCGCAACTCACCCACTTCGCCGGCGTCGTGGTTTCACCGCGACGCGAGGTCGTGCGCATCCGCCAGATCGAGTTCCTCTCGCTGTCCGACACCCGGATTCTGCTGATCATCGTCACCACCCGCGGTGACGTACAAAACCGCATCCTGATCACTCAGCGCAAGTATTCGCCCTCCGAGCTGGTGACCGCAGCCAACTACCTCAATCATCAATACGCGGGGTTGGACTTCGACGATATCCGCAACCGACTCAAGGCCGAGCTTGAACAACTGCATTCAGACATGTCGGAGCTGATGACCGCCGCGGTGGATGTCGGCTCAAAAGCGGTCGAGGAATCTTCCCAATACATCCTGTCAGGTGAAACCAATCTGCTCGACGTGGAAGACCTGTCGTCCAACATGGTTCGCCTGCGCGAGCTGTTCAAGCTGTTCGACCAGAAAACCGGTCTGCTGCAATTGCTCAATGTGTCCAACCGGGCCGAAGGCGTGCAGATTTTCATCGGCGGCGAGTCGGGCCTGGCCCCACTCGACGAATGCAGCGTGATCACCGCACCTTACGAAGTCGATGGCCAGGTCGTCGGCTCGCTGGGCGTGATCGGCCCGACCCGCATGGCCTACGAGCGCGTCATCCCCATCGTCGACATCACCGCGCGCCTGCTCTCGAGCGCGCTGTCGTCCAACAATTGAACCCGCTTTTCCGGAGACATCTTGATGGCCCGTTACCGGCCTGAACCGACGCATGCTCACGGCAGCACACCGCGCATTGGCGTCTTGCTGGTCAACCTCGGCTCGCCCGAGGCGCCCACCGCAGCCGCCGTGCGCCCCTACCTCAAGCAGTTTCTGTCCGACCCTCGCGTGGTCGAGATCCCCCGGCTGGCATGGTGGCCTATCCTCAACCTGATCATCCTCAACACCCGCCCCGCCAAGTCTGCCGAAAAATACGCATCCATCTGGACCGATGAAGGCTCGCCGCTACGCGTGCACACCGAACGTCAGGCCAAGTTGCTGGCCGGTTTCCTGACCGAAGCGGGACATCACGACGTGAAAGTGGACTGGGCCATGCGTTACGGCCAGCCTTCCATCCCCGACCGACTCGATGCGCTGCGCGCTGCGAGCTGCGACCGCATCCTGCTCGTGCCGCTCTACCCGCAGTACGCCGGCAGCACGGTCGGCAGCGTGATGGACGAGGTCGCCAGCAGTATTCACGCCTGGCGCAATCTGCCCGAACTGCGCTTCATTCGCAGCTACCACGACGACCCCGGCTACATCGCAGCGCTGGCCGCCAGCGTGACCGAGCACTGGGCCAAAAATGGCCAGGCCGACCGCCTGATCCTGAGCTTTCACGGCGTGCCGCGCTACACGCTGGACCAAGGCGACCCCTACCACTGCGAATGCCACAAGACCGCCCGCCTGCTGGCCGACGCGCTGGACATCGCGCCCGAGCGCGTGATGCTCACCTTCCAGTCACGCTTCGGCAAGGCCGAGTGGCTCAAGCCCTACACCCAACCCACACTCGAAGCCCTGCCCAAGCAAGGCGTTCGCTCGGTTGACGTGATGTGCCCAGGCTTCTCGTCAGACTGCCTCGAAACGCTGGAAGAGATCGCCATGGAGTGCAAGGAAGCCTTCCTCACCCACGGCGGCGAGCGCTTCCACTACATCCCCTGCCTGAACACCCGCAACGACTGGATGCATGCGCTCACCGCACTGGTGATCCGCCACGCCGGCCACTGGCTTGCGGCCGACCCCCGCCGAAGCACAGCGGATCGTCAGGTGGGCAAGGCACGCGCCATCGCTCTCGGCGCCAAGAACGGAGACGCGAAGTGAATGTGACGCTGATCGCGCGCTGGGCGCTCAATGCGGTGGCCTTGATGCTGGTGCCCGAGTTGGTGGACGGGCTGGAGGTGACCTCCTACACCACGGCGCTGATCAGCGCCCTGCTGCTCGGTCTGGTCAACGCCCTGATCCGCCCGGTGCTGATCCTGATCACGCTGCCGATCACGGTGCTGACCCTGGGCATCTTCACCCTGGTCATCAACGGACTGCTGTTCTGGCTGGTTTCCGGGCTTGTCGCGGGATTGCTGGTGCCGGATTTTTCCACGGCATTCTGGGGGGCACTGGTCTACAGCCTGCTCACCTGGGTGGTCAGCATGGCCTTGTCGGACGGAAGTAAAACGGTGCGCGTCAGCGTCAATCGCTGGCCGCCAGACGGGCGGGGCTGAGTCAGCCCGGCTCCTTCCAAACCATCAGAGTCGAGCCGACTTGTCTGCGCCGTTGTGTGACGGCGATTTGCGCGCCGGCCGCCGACGCACGGCACCCGGATCGAAATCGCCATCGAGTTTGTTCAGCGCCGCATTGCGCGCCTCAAGCGCCAGTTTGAACGCGCCATCTTCGCCGTATTTATTCACCGAAAACTTGACCCGCTTGCGCCGACCGTCCGGCAAAGGCCAGGATGCCACCCAGAACCAGCGCTGCTTGTCCTCGGGCAGGTCTCGCGTTTCGGAGGCGCAATAGCGGCACACGCCGACCACGCCAGAACGATTGTTCTTTTTTCGGATCGACGAATACTCCTGCATCGACAAGGGCGGATGCGCGGCAATCACCTCATCCCGATAGCTCTTGGCGGCCGAGAAGGCCTTGCGCTTGCCACTGAACACGCCGTCGCTGAAGTGCTTCCGATAAATCACCCCCCGGCGCTGGATCGTGACCAGCCAGCCATGGGTACGGCTCGCTTCATTATCGACACGGCTGATGCCATATACGCTGCTTTGGCTCACTCGAACGTCCTCCGGCCCGGTTTGATGAGGGGCATAAGGACGCTTTCGGCCGCGAAGAGAAAAACTTTACCGACAGCAGAGGAACGGTCTTGAAAGCCGACAGGCGGCCACCATGTATCAGCCATCGCTAATCATCAGGAACACCCCATGCCCGCCGACACACCGCAGGTCGTCTGCCCGCACTGCCAAGCCGTCAATCGTGTTCCCGCTCACCGCCTCGGCGACGGTGCGCGCTGCGGTAAGTGTCGCGAGCCACTCATCGAAGGCAAAGTCATCCCGGCCGGCGCACCGGCCTTCGAGCGGCATCTGGCCAACGACGAACTGCCCGTGCTGGTCGACTTCTGGGCGCCCTGGTGCGGCCCCTGTCGCTCAATGGCGCCGGCGTTCGAAGCCACGGCAAAGACACTGATGACCGAAGCCCGCATGCTGAAGGTCAACACGGAGGATGAGCAGGCGCTCGCCGGGCGCTACAACATTCGCAGCATTCCGACCTTGGTCTTGTTCCGCGGCGGGCGGGAAGTTGCCCGCATCAGCGGCGCCATGGACGCGAGCCGACTGGCCGCCTGGACGCGCGAAAACCTCTGAGCCGCCGCTCAGTCGTCCATCAGTTGCAAATCAACACCCGCGGCCAGCGCCTGGCCTTTGGCGGCCGACGGGGCGTGTTTCGCGACATCCGCCGAGAGCAGGCTCAAGCGCTTGACCATGGTCGTTGTCAGGCGCCGGCGGAACAGGTCCTGACTCTCGTCAGTCGACAAGGCCAGCGCCGCCGGGTTGATCTCGAGGAAAGTCGCGTCGGTCAGCGACACCACCGTGAACACGTGCTTGTGGCCGAGTTCATCGAGAAACGCGGTTTCACCGAACACCTCGTCTTCACCCAACTCTATGATCCGTTTATTGGCCACCGACAGCTCGACCTTGCCTTCAATCACCAAACCAAAGCGCTGATCCTGATCGCCCTCGCGAATCACCGTGGTATTCGGTTTCACGGTGCGCCAGGTGGAGATGCGTAGCGCCTCCCAGACATCGATGTCGTCAAACTCGGTAAAAAAGCTCAGCTTGCGCAAGGTCGAGAAGCGGCTGGTGTCCGGCGGCAGGAGCTTGTCATCGACCAGCTGGTAGCGCACGGCCGACAGATCCTTGGCAAACTCGGCGCCGTTCTTGTAGCGCGAGTACAGATCCTTTTCGAGCGACTTGCGTATCACGCGATCCATCAGCTCCGGCAGATCCGGCAATAGCTGTGTCACGGCAGGCGGATCGGCGTTGATGATCTTGTATATCAATTGCGCGGGATTCTTGGCGCGAAACGGCAAACGCCCCGTGAGCATGTGAAAAAGCACCACACCCAAGGAGTAGAGATCGGTTTTCTGGTTGAGCGGATAGCTCTTGATCTGCTCCGGCGACATGTAGGCCGGCGAGCCGACGCCCATGATGAAGGTCGAATCGGTATCCACCTTCTTGTTGATGTTCATGGCCAAGCCAAAATCGGTGATCTTGACGTTGTCCTTTTCATCCACAAGGATGTTCGCCGGCTTGATGTCCCGGTGTACCACGCCCTGGCGATAGGCATAGTCGAGCGCCATGCAGCACTTGAATACGATGCCGATGGTTCGATGCACCGGCAGCAAATGGGCGAAAGTACAGAAGCGCTCGAGGGATTCACCGGCGAAATACTCCATCACCACATAGGCTTCTTTGTGGGCAACCACGCCCTCGAAGATACGGATGATGTGCGGATGGTTGAGTCGACTGGCGACCGCCCGCTCCGCCTTGAGCAGTTTCAGCAGCCGCCGGTTCCACTTGGCTTCGTCCTTGGACTTGTCTTCGAAGCGGATGTACTTCAAGGCCACCGGCTCCGGATAGTCCGGGCTCTCGGCCAGGTAGACGGTCGCCGTCGCGCCCTTGCCAAGTTCCTTGATGATCCGGAAATTCCCGATCTGTGCCGGGAGATCGCTCATTGAAATCCTCCACCCAAGCCATGACGGCACACACACGCCGCCGTATTTGATACGCATCATTATGCCCCCGCCTCCCCGGCTTGATGCAAATCGCACCATTACTGGGCACAACAAATTTCGCTTTTTTGGCTTGAAATCCGCGACCCAGCCCCAAGCTAGGGCTGCATCGCCCAACTCAAACCGCATCAGGACCGATCCATGCAAGAGAAACAGACGCCCGAAGCCCCCGAGCAAACGCCGGTTATCGACGTCAATGCGACCGACACCGACGCCACAGAAAACACCATTGAAGCTGCCCAGGACACCGCGCAAGCCGACGTAATGCCGAGCCTGGAAGAAACCCTGCGCCAGGCCGAACTCAAAGCCAGCGAACATCACGATGCTTGGTTGCGCGCCAAAGCCGAGACCGAAAACGTGCGTCGTCGCGCGCAGGAAGACATCGGCAAGGCCAGTAAATTTGCCGCCGAAAAATTCGCGCAGGCCATGCTGCCGGTCAAGGACAGCCTTGAGGCTGCCCTCGCCGCCGAGAACAGCACGGTCGAAAACCTGCGTAATGGTGTTGAGCTGACACTCAAGCAACTGACCGCCGCCTTCGACGGCGCCGGCCTCGCTGTCATCGACCCGATGGGCGAAAAATTCGATCCCAACCTGCACCAGGCGATCAGCGCCCAGCCGGACGACGGCGAGCCGAACCGTGTCATCAATGTGCTCCAGCGCGGCTACAGCCTGCACGAGCGGGTCATCCGTCCGGCACTGGTGATCGTTTCTGCGCCCAAAGCGGGTTGAAATTTCGCACCACGCCCCCACTTCTGAATTCAACAACGGACCGGATGCCTGGTCCGGCCAGACAAGCATCTCGTTAAAGGAACCATCATGGGAAAGATCATCGGTATCGACCTGGGCACCACCAACAGCTGTGTGTCCGTCATGGAAGGCGGAAAACCCAAGGTCATTGAAAACTCCGAAGGCGCGCGCACCACGCCGTCCGTCGTCGCTTACGCCGAAGATGGCGAGATCCTGTGCGGCGCCCCGGCCAAGCGTCAGGCCGTGACCAACGCCAAGAACACACTGTTCGCCATCAAGCGTCTGATCGGCCGTCGCTTCGAAGAAAAAGAAGTCCAAAAAGACATCGCGATGATGCCCTACACCATCGCCAAGGCCGACAACGGCGACGCCTGGGTGGAAGTGCGCGGCAAGAAAATCGCCCCGCCGCAGGTGTCGGCCGAAGTGCTGCGCAAGATGAAGAAAACCGCCGAAGACTACCTCGGCGAAGAGGTGACCGAAGCGGTCATCACCGTGCCAGCCTACTTCAACGACAGCCAGCGCCAGGCCACCAAGGACGCCGGCAAAATCGCCGGTCTGGACGTCAAGCGCATCATCAACGAGCCGACCGCAGCCGCACTCGCTTTCGGCATGGACAAGAAGCCGGGCGACTCCAAGGTGGCCGTGTATGACCTGGGCGGCGGCACCTTCGACATCTCGATCATCGAGATCGCCGACCTCGACGGCGAGCACCAGTTTGAAGTGCTGGCCACCAATGGCGACACTTTCCTGGGCGGCGAAGACTTCGACCAGCGCATCATTGACTATATCGTCACCGAGTTCCAGAAAGACCAGGGCGTCGATCTGAAGAAAGACGTGCTGGCCCTGCAGCGCCTGAAAGAAGCGGCTGAGAAAGCCAAGATCGAGCTCTCTTCCGGCAGTCAGACCGAAGTCAACCTGCCCTACATCACTGCTGACGCCTCCGGCCCGAAACACCTGGCCGTGAAGATCACCCGCGCCAAGTTCGAGTCGCTGGTCGAAGAGCTGGTGAGCCGCACGATCGAGCCCTGCCGCGTGGCGCTCAAGGATGCTGGCCTGAAAGTGACCGACATCGACGACGTGATCCTGGTCGGCGGTCAAAGCCGCATGCCCATGGTGCAAGCCAAGGTCAAGGAGTTCTTCGGCAAGGAAGCCCGCCGCGATGTGAACCCGGACGAAGCCGTTGCCATCGGCGCCTCGATCCAGGGTGGCGTGCTGCAAGGTGAAGTCAAGGATGTGCTGCTGCTCGACGTCAGCCCGCTGAGCCTCGGCATCGAGACCATGGGCGGCGTGATGACCAAGCTGATCCAGAAGAACACCACCATCCCGACCAAGGCCAGTCAGGTATTCTCGACCGCCGAAGACAACCAGAACGCGGTGACCATCCATGTGTTGCAGGGCGAGCGCGAGATGGCCGTCGGCAACAAGAGCCTGGGCCAGTTCAACCTGTCCGACATCCCGCCGGCGCCGCGCGGCATGCCGCAGATCGAGGTCACCTTCGACATCGACGCCAACGGCATCCTGCATGTGTCGGCCAAGGACAAGGCCACCGGCAAGGAAAACAAGATCACCATCAAGGCCAACTCCGGCCTGAGCGACGAGGAAGTCGAGCGCATGGTGCGCGACGCCGAGGCGCACGCCGAAGATGACAAGAAGGCGCATGAACTGGTCGATGCCCGCAACGCCTGCGACACGCTGGTGCACTCGATCAAGAAAGCGCTGACCGAGCACGGCGACAAGATCGAGGCCGACGAAAAGGCGCAGATCGAAGCGGCCGTTGTCGAAGCCGAAGAAGCGATGAAGTCCAACGACAAGGACACCATCGTGGCCAAGACCGAGGCTCTCGGTCAGGTCAGCCAGAAGCTGGGCGAAAAGATGTACGCCGACGCACAGGCCCAAACCGGTGCGGCGGGTGCTGCTGAAGGCGCCCAGGGTGCCAAGGCCGAAGACGCCGATGTCGTCGATGCCGAGTTCACCGAAGTGCAGGACGAGAAGAAGTAATTCGCTCCCTCGCAACATCCGGCCGGGCCGTACTGCACCTCGTGCAGCGCGGTCCGGCCTTTCCACGACAGAGCTGATACAAGACCATGGCCAAGCGCGACTTCTACGAAATTCTCGGCGTCAATCGTGACGTCTCCGACGCCGACCTAAAAAAGGCTTATCGCAAGCTGGCGATGAAATTTCACCCCGACCGCAACCCGGACAGCAAGGATGCGGAAGAACACTTCAAAGAGGTGAAAGAAGCCTACGAGGTGCTGTCCGAACCCGACAAGCGTGCCGCCTACGACCGCTACGGCCATGCCGGCGTCGATCCGAGCATGGGCGCCGGTGCGGGCGGCCAGGGCTTCGAGGGCTTCGGTGACGCCTTTGGCGACATCTTTGGCGATATTTTTGGTGGTGGCGGCGGTGGTCGCGGCGGACGCTCCAACGTCTATCGCGGCGCAGACTTGCGCTACAACCTCGAAATCTCGCTGGAAGAGGCCGCGCGCGGTGCAGAAAAAACCATTCGCATCCCCACCCAGGAACGCTGCGACACCTGCGGTGGCAGTGGCGCCAAAGCTGGCTCACACGCCAAGCCCTGCCCGACCTGCGGCGGCGCGGGTCAGGTGCGCATCCAGCAAGGTTTCTTCTCGATCCAGCAGACCTGCCCGAAATGCCACGGCTCGGGCTCGTACATTCCCGACCCCTGCGCCACCTGCCATGGCGCGGGCCGCGTCAAGAAGCAAAAGACGCTGGAAGTGAAGATCCCCGCCGGTATCGACGAAGGCATGCGCCTGCGTCACGGCGGTCATGGCGAGCCTGGCATCAACGGCGGCCCGTCAGGCGACCTCTATGTCGAAATCCATATCAAACCGCACGCCGTCTTCCAGCGCGAGGGGGACGATCTGCACTGCGAAATGCCCATCAGCTTCGCCACCGCAGCCCTGGGCGGCGACATCGAGATCCCGACACTGGACGGTATGGCCCGCATCAAGGTGCCTGCCGAAACCCAGACCGGCAAGGTTTTCCGCCTGCGCGGCAAGGGGATTCGCAATGTCCGCTCGCATGTTCAGGGTGACCTGATGTGCCATGTGCTGGTCGAAACGCCGGTCAAGCTGACCGAACGCCAGAAAGAGCTTCTCGAGGAATTTCAAAGCATTGGCTCAGAAAACGCCGACCGGCAAAACCCGAAAGCCAAGTCCTGGATGGACAAGGTAAAAGACTTCTTCCAGTAAGACCCCAATCCGGAGTGGCCATTCGTGCCACTCCGATTGCATTGCGGCCGGCATCGACCGCACATCCGCTCCTGCCGCCTTTTCGTCACGCCATCGTCGAACGAACGTTTACGTTCGCGGAAGCTTCGCTATACTGCGGCCCGCAGGAGACATTTTTTTACAAAAGGCATACGCAATGCCATATCTCACTTCGGGCGGCTCGCCACGAGCGCCTTCGGCCACGCGTCCGCACCGCACGACCGCTCTCGTCGTACCCGCATTACTCGGACACTCCGGCCACGGAACATCCAGCCGCACTACCCGCCTCCGCCAAAAGCACGGCACCCACCCAGCACACCCGCCGCGAGTCACCGCGCAATGCCTGCCCGTGCACGCCGCCAGGCCCGGGCATACGCCGAAACGCCGTGCTCCAACCAAGGGCAGCTACGCCCCCCTTACTTAGAGGACGCCCATGCGACCACTCAAATCCTGGATCGCCGCACTGCTGCTCGCGGCCACACCCCTGGTTCATGCCGAAATCGGCGTCACCGCCGAGCGCATCCTGATCGGCCAGACGGGCGCAGCAAGCGGCCCGCTGGCCACACTCAACAGTGAGTACCTTGGCGGCGCCGGCCTGTATTTCGATACGGTCAATCGCGGCGGTGGCGTTCATGGGCGCAAGATCGAGTTGATCACGCTCGATGACGCCTACGATGCTGAACGTGCAGAGCAGAACACTCGGACACTCATTCAAGACAGACAGGTGTTTGCCCTGTTCGGATGCTTCGGCACCGGCCCCAGCCTGCGCACGATTCCGGTCGCCACCGAAGCGCGAGTACCGTTCTTTGCACCCTACACCGGCGCAGACATACTGCGGAGCATGAAGCCCGAGGTGTTCCACATGCGCGCCTCGTATGGCCAGGAAATCGAAAAGATCGTCAGCCATCTGGTGAGCGCCGGCATCACCAGCATTGGGGTCGTTCACCATGCGGACAGCTTTGGCACCGCGGGCTTGGACGTGGCGCGCAAGGCGCTCGCCGGGCGAGGCTTGACGGCCGTGGTCGAGGTCCCGGTCAAAGCCTCGGCCGAAGACGCCGAGCAGGCCGCCGACAAGATTGCGCAAACCAACCCCGCCGCCTTGATCATGGTCACCGCGGGCAAAAGCTCGATCGGAATCATGCAAGGATTGCGCACACGCGATGCGCGTCCGATGCTCTATGGCTTGTCAGTCATCAGCGCCAATCAGCTGATCAAGACCTTGGGCGAAAACGCGCACGGACTGGTGATTGCGCAGGTCGTCCCTTCCCCTTTCCGCTTTGACCACGAGGTGGTTCAGGCCTACCGAAACGCGGCAGAAGCGGCGAAAGTCGAGATATCCTACACCTCACTGGAAGGCTATATGGCGGCTAAGGTGCTGACGGAAGGCCTGACGCGCGCGAGCGCGGAGCTGACCCGCGACAAGCTGATCAAGGCGCTGGAAAGTCTGAAAGGTTGGGATGCGGGCGGGGTCAAGATCGGCTTTTCACCCCGCGATCACGTGGCCTCGAAATTTGTCGATCTGGCGATTATCAGCCGCGGAAAATATCTGCGCTGAGTGCACACCAAGCGACGGAGCGCGGGTCGTCAGACAGCGGTCAAGACACCCGCGTTCGCTGCGCCGCGCCACGTCTGGACACACCGGTACGACAGCCGGCACGACTCAGTCCGCGCGGCTTTCGGCTTCCTGCATCAAGCGATCTGAATCGGCCGTCATGACATAACTACCTGCCGCCGGCGGCGTCAAAACGCCACTGCGCTTGAACGCAGCGATCACCCGACTCGCGGTTTCAACGGTAATCCCCAGGATGGCCGCGATATCCGACGAGGCCAGGCGAAACACCTCAGTGCTGCCCGGCTTGGTCTTCAAACGCAGCAGCAGGCGTGCGACGCGCACGCGCGCCGGGGCGCTGCCTGCGGTGAGTTCGGCCAGCCACAACTGGGCTTCGGCCAGCGCGTCGCCGGCTTTCTCCAGCATGCGCTGACCAAGACCTGAATCGATGGTCCGCAAACGATCGAGCGTCGCCAGCGGCAAGCGGCACACCCGTACCGGACCAATGGCGATAGCCGACGCATCGTATTCGCGCCCGCTCAGCACCTCGAGACCGGCCAGATCGCCCGGCTTGATGATGCGCACAATGCGCGCCGATCCATCGGCGCCATGGCGCACCAGCTTGATCGCGCCTTCTCGCACGGTATAGAGCGCGTCACTTCGAGCGCCCTGATGATAAAGCACCCGCTTTGCCTCGATTTTCAGGTCATCGAGACTGCCCTGCACCAGCGCAATTTGCTCGGGCGCCAAGGAGGAGAACAAGGCCGAGTCCCGCACCGGACATTTGGCACAATCGGTGTGCCCGGACCACTGGGATAGAAGGTGCACTCGCGTCATGAACGAAGTGTGCCCGAATCCAGCCCCGCGTGCCGCGCATGCATGTTCAACATGTCACGCTCGACGCCACAGCGTGCCTTCGGCCGTGTCTTCAAGCACGATGCCGGCCGTCTGAAGCTCGGCGCGAATGCGGTCAGCGGCCGCGTAATCCTTCGCCCGCTTGGCGGCCACGCGCTCGGCAATCGCCGCTTCAATGGCGGCTTCATCCAGACCGTCGGCGTCACCGCCCCCCTGCAAGAAGCTAGTCGCCGAACGCTCAAGCAAACCGAGCACATTCCCCAGCGCCTGCAACTGCGAGGCCAGCGACGCGTTTGCCGTGCGATTGACCTCGGCAGCCATTTCAAACAACACCGCCATGGCTTCAGCGGTATTGAAATCGTCATCCATCGCGGCGCGAAAGCGAAGCGCAAACTCGCCTGTCCAATCCACCGACGCCACTGCCTCGGGCGCGTGCTTGAGCGCCGTGTACAGACGCGTCAAGGCCGTGCGGGCATCATCGAGATGGGCGTCGCTGTAATTCAAGGGGCTGCGATAGTGCGCACGCAAGATGAAGAAGCGCACGACTTCGGCGTCGTACTGCTTGAGTACCTCACGAATGGTGAAGAAATTGCCCAGGCTCTTCGACATTTTTTCGTTGTCGACTCGAACGAATCCGTTGTGCATCCAGTAATTCACATACTGGCAATCATGCGCGCCTTCGCTCTGGGCGATTTCGTTCTCGTGGTGCGGAAACTGCAGATCCTGGCCGCCGCCGTGAATATCGAACTGCTTGCCGAGCAAGGCCGAGCCCATGGCCGAGCACTCGATGTGCCATCCCGGACGCCCTTCGCCCCACGGCGACGCCCAGCGTGCGTCACGCGGGTCATCTTCCTTGGCGCGCTTCCAGAGCACAAAATCGAGCGGATCGCGCTTGCCATCGACAACATCCACACGTTCGCCCGCCCGCAACTCGTCCAGCGTTTTGCCCGACAGACGACCATAGGGTGCAAACTTGCGAACGGCATAGCAAACATCGGCGTTGTCCGCCACATAGGCCAGGCCGCGGGTTTCGAGTTGGCCGATCATGCCGAGCATGCCCTCGACGTACTCGGTCGCGCGCGGCTCATGATCGGGCGGCAAGACGCCCAGTTTGGCCGCGTCTTCGTGCATGGCCGCGACGAATCGATCGGTCAGGGCGCGAATCGATTCGCCATTTTCGCCCGCTCGTCGGATGATTTTGTCATCGATGTCGGTAATATTGCGCACATAGGTCACATCGTAGTCACTGGCCCGCAGCCAGCGCGCCACCATGTCGAACACCACCATCACCCGGGCGTGCCCCAGATGGCAATAGTCATATACCGTCATCCCGCACACATACATCCGCACTTTTCCGGCCTCTATCGGGCGGAACGGCTCTTTTTCACGCGAAAGGGAATTGTGGATCATCAACATGGGACAAGTGCCTGTTCAGATGGGGCCTACGTACCAACGCCCACGCCAATCGCAAAAAAGGCGGGCCCCACAAGGGGAACCCGCCTTTTTCGGCGGCAAGTCGGCAACCGGCAAAGCGCCCCGGGTGAGACTCGACTGATGTTTATTGGTAGAATGCCCCGTTGTTTTTCGAGCTATCAACGGCGGCAAATTTGGTGCCGAAGTATATCACAATGAAAAAACGCGACTCCTCCGTCCTGCACGCCGCATCCGCTGCGCTGTTCCTCGCTTTCGGGCAGAGCGCCGTCGCGTCTGTTCAGGAAATCCAGGCCCTGGTCGCGCGTGGCCAATTCCCTGAAGCAATCCGTGTTGCTGACGTCGATTTGACCAGCAATCCGACGGATCCTCAGACCCGCTTCCTGAAAGCCGTCGCTCTCACCGAACTGAACAAGGTCGAAGAGGCGATCGGTGTATTCCGCAAGCTGACCGAGGACTATCCGGAGCTGCCCGAGCCGTACAACAATCTGGCCGTACTCTACGCCCAGCAAAAATCCTTCGACAAAGCCAAGGCGGCGCTCGAAATGGCGATTCGCACGCATCCGAGCTACGCCACGGCACACGAAAACCTCGGCGATGTCTACGCCCGCATGGCCAGCCAGGCCTACGATAAGGCCTTGCAGCTCGACTCCAGCAATACCGTCGCGCAATCCAAACTGGCCTTGATTCGCGAGCTCATGACCGCTTCGGGCGGGCGCACACCGCCAGTGGTCATGGCTCAGGCCGACCCAGCACCAGCCAAGCCCGTCGCACCGGTCGCCGTTGCCAAGCCCGCACAGACGCCCTTGCCGCCACCCGTGGTGGTCATACCGGCACCTGCCCCGACACCCGCGCCAGTCGCTGCCGCACCAACACCAGCGGCGCCAGTCGCCGTGGCCACTCCGACGCCTGCCCCGACCCCCGCCCCCGTTGCTTCGCCTGCCCCGACCCCCGCGCCAGTCGCTGCCGCACCAACACCTCCGGCGCCAGTCGCCGTAGCCACACCGACCGCGCCCATCAAGGCGCCGGCCAAAGTCGACGCCACCAATCCAGTCCGCGAAGCACTCAGCGGCTGGGCACGCGACTGGGCACGCAAAGACGTCAAGGCCTACCTGTCGCACTACGCCAAAGACTTCCGCGTACCAGGCGGCCGAAGCCGATCGCAGTGGGAAAATGAACGTCAGGCGCGCGTGGGTGACAAACCCGGTGAGATTTCAATCGTGCTCGAAAATATCGACGTCACGATCAAGGGCCAAACGGCCAAAGCCACATTCCGCCAACACTATGATTCATCGGGCTTTAGCGGCTCCACCAACAAAACACTGGTCTTTGTTCAGCAAGATGGCCGGTGGCGCATTCAGCAGGAATTGATTGGTCTCCAATGAACGTATTCAGTACCCTCCGCCTCGGTGTCATCGGGGCGCTCGCAACGGTCGCACTTGGCGTATCCGCGGCAACACTGTCGGACAGCGGTCCGGATGCCGATCTGCTGCGGGTGTTTCAAGCCATTGAATCAAAGCGTCTTGACGAGGCACTCGCGCAGACCGAGGCCATCATCAAGGTATATCCGAATTTCCGGCTGGCTCACCTGATCAAAGGCGATCTCCTGCTCGCGCGCGGGGGCGCACTCAAAGGTTTCGGCAACACCGGCAGCAACAGTGGCGCGATCAACGATCTGCGTGACGAAGCGCTGGCCCGGCTGAGCGCCTACCGTGACAAACCACAGACGCATTACGTACCACGCTACTTGCTGCAAATGGGCGCTGAGCAGAAGTACGCAGTGGTGGTCGATACCCGCCGCGCCCGACTCTACGTCTACAAGAACGAGAACGGTACACCGCGTTTCGTGGCCGACTTCTATGCCAGTCACGGCAAGGCCGGCGCTGAAAAAATCCGCGAAGGCGACAACAAGACGCCGGTGGGCGTCTATCACGTCATCTCCCAAATTGATCGCAGCAAGCTCCCCGACCTCTACGGCGACGGCGCCTTCCCGATCAACTACCCCAACGAGTGGGACAAACGGGTCGGCCGCACCGGCTACGGCATCTGGCTGCATGGCGTGCCGCAAGACACCTATGCTCGCCCACCGCGCGCTTCAGAGGGCTGCGTGGTGCTCGCCAATCAGGACTTCAACACCCTGTCCAATTATGTTCAGGTCGGGCTGACACCGGTCATCATCAGCAACCAGATCGAATGGCTGTCGATGGACGATTGGCAGGCAGAGCGCGGTTCGCTCAATGCGGCCATCGAATCCTGGCGCAAAGACTGGGAGAGCCGGGATGTTGCCCGCTATCTCAAGCACTACGCCAGAAACTTCAAGAGCGGCAGCACCGATCTGGCCAGTTGGTCGAAGCACAAAAGCAAAGTAGCCGGCGGCAAGACCTGGATCAAAGTCGGACTGGATCGCATCAGCATGCTGCGCAGCCCCGGCAAGGACGAATTGGTCGAAGTAAGCTTCGATCAGCGTTATGAAAGCAACAACCACGACGACCAGCGGCGCAAGAAGCAATACTGGATCAAGGAAGACGGCCAGTGGCGAATTGCCTATGAAGGCAACGCCTGATTCGCTGATCTCTCGCAATTGACGTACCGGGGCACACCACCCCGCTCACCCCAAAACCGACACAGGTAAACACCATGAAAGCACTGTTGCTCGCGCTGAGCTTTGCATTGTCCACAGGCGCCGCCTACGCTGGCCCCAAGGTCGCACTCGAAACCAACAAAGGCCAGATCGTCATCGAACTCGATGACAAGGCGGCACCGGTGACAACCCAGAATTTTCTCAAGTACGTCAATGACGGCTTCTACAATGGCGTGATCTTTCACCGCGTCATTCCCGGTTTCATGATTCAGGGCGGCGGCTTTGAGCCCGGCATGAAGCAGAAGAGCACCCGCGAGCCCATCAAGAACGAAGCCAAGAACGGCCTCAGCAACGTCCCCGGCAGCATCGCCATGGCACGCACCAGCGATCCGCACTCGGCCAGCGCTCAGTTTTTCATCAACCTCGTCGACAACAGCAAACTCGACTACCCCTCGTTTGATGGTTGGGGTTACGCCGTATTCGGCAAAGTCGTGGAAGGCATGGACGTGGTCAAAGCCATTGGCGCCGCACCGACCGGCATCGCTGGCGGTCATCGCGATGTCCCCACGGAGGACATCACCATTCGCAGCGCCCGTGAAATCACCAGCGCCAAATAATTTCACCCGAACACGCAAGGAGCATCACATGGCAGTCAAACTGCACACCAACCACGGCACCATCACCCTCGAACTCGACGCTGAAAAAGCACCCGAGACGGTCAAGAACTTCCTGGCCTATGTCGAGGCCGGCCACTACAACAACACCATTTTTCACCGTGTGATCGACGGCTTCATGATTCAGGGCGGCGGATTCGAGCCCGGCATGAAGCAGAAGCCGACCAACGACCCGGTCAAGAACGAAGCCGACAACGGCCTGAAGAACGACAAAGGCACGATTGCCATGGCGCGCACCCAAGACCCGCACTCGGCCTCCGCCCAGTTCTTCATCAACGTGTCCGACAACGACTTCCTGAACCACCGCTCCCCGTCGCCGCAGGGCTGGGGCTACTGTGTCTTCGGCCGTGTGACCGAAGGCCTGGAGACGGTTGACGCTATCCGCGCGGTCAAGACCGGCTCATCCGGCTTCCACCAGGACGTGCCGACCGAAGACGTCATCATCGAGCGCGCCGAGATCATTTGATCGCGCCCATGAACACACAGGTGGAAGGACCGGTTCTCTTCATTGCCGATCTGCACCTGTGTGCGGCCGAGGCCGCCACGACCCGCGCCTTTGAGGCCTTCGTGGCGGGGCCTGCCCGCCAGGCAAAAACGCTGTACATCCTCGGCGATCTCTTCGAGTACTGGGCCGGCGACGACGATCTCGCCGCCCCGTATCACCGCCACATTGCCGATCTCCTCGCCGAACTGACTAAGGCCGGCACCGAGATCATCTTTGTCGCAGGCAACCGTGACTTCCTGATCGGGACCGATTTCTGCACCGCCACCGGCATCACGCTGGCCACAGAGCCCGTCACGCTATCCCTGAGTGCTCGCCCGGCAATTCTCTTGCACGGCGACGTCCTGTGCACCGATGACCACGCCTACCAAGTCTTCCGACAACAAGTCCGAAACCCCGGCTGGCAAGCCACATTTCTCGCCCGCCCGCTCGACGAGCGCCGAGCCATTATCGAAAGCATCCGCGCGCAAAGCGAAGCTGGCAAGCAGCAAAAAACGGCCGACATCATGGATATCAACGAATCCGCCGTTGTTTCAGCCTTCCAGAGCGCCGAATGCGACCTGATGATCCACGGACACACCCACCGCCCGGCCACCCATATTCATTCCGTCAATGGCCGGCCGTGCGAGCGCTGGGTGCTCTCAGACTGGCACGGAACCGCACCCTACCTTGCCTGGACGGACGGCGCCCTGACCCGAAAAGAACTGTTCATCTGACCTCATGGTAACCATCACCGACAAACCAGCCAGATAGCTACTACTTGTAGAATTCCAGCAACTTGTACGGCACCCCCGAGACCAACGGAACATCCGTCACCGTCACCGTATCGCCCTCAACCTCGGCACGCCCCGACAACACCCCCTTATCCCATGTCCATCGAATCTGTTCGCCATCGCGCAGCTGGAATTGCGCCGGCCGACGCGGCGTCACACGCCGCGGCTGATCGGGGATTCCTCCGCCAATCTCCTGGCGTTGTACATAACGAAGCGGAAAAACGAGACGCGACGGCGTATCGACAATCCGCGCGTGGTCCCACAACAAGCCCATGTTGTAGTGACCGCGCGGGAAGCGCTCTTCGTCAACACGATCCGTTGCCAACAGCGGATAGTTTCCGCTCGAGTGGGTAAACGCCGAATGCGCCCGATCCAGCGTCACGTCCTGGTCCGGGCTCTCGAAAGCAGAGAGATTCGGCAGTCGAACGCCCTTCTCTGCCGCGTTGTGCCCATCGCGCCCCCATGAAAACGCTCCGCCGATCCTATGCTGTTCGATCAGGTTCACGAACTCCAATTGGGTATTTCCATCCGGTCCGGCGCTGAATCCATCGTTGCTTGAAAAGGCGTGGCGATAATGAATGCCGCGTACTATCGGATCGCTGGCCGCCTGAAGGGCGAAGTCGATACGCTCCCACACCATCTTTGTGCCCCCGGTCGGGCGGCAGGGTGCCATATTGCCCGGGGTTACGCTGGGCGATTCGGCGCGGCATGATCACACCGATGGCTCCTGTCACATAGGCAATCCGCTGGCGCCACGGCGCCGGAAGAATCATGCTCTGTATGACCGCCCCGCCACCGCCCATTGAGCCGCCCTTGAGTATGATTCCTTGCCGTTCGGTATCGATCTGCGGATAGCGTGCGACCAGATATTCGATCGATCCGGCCAGACGGCGCCCCGGATAGGGCGCGCCATCGGCCCCATAGGCCCACCATTCCCGCCACCGACCGTCGTGGGCTTCGGCATCCTGATTGCGCAATTCGATCTGCCCCAGCCGTGGCTGTGGCGGAGAAAACGCCTGGTGCATGCCGGCACCACTACCCGCTGACGATCCGTGCAAGTGCACAAACAGTCGCATCCGCACAGGTACCGGATCGGTTCGCGAATACGCCCACTGAAAGTCGACACCATGCGGATCGAAGTAGTGCTCCGATGCAATATCCCAAACGCCTGGAAACCATGCCCAGCGTCCGGCAGGCCCACCGCCAGTTTGGGCAGGGTGATCCGGTGCCGTGAGATAGCCCGCCGGTTGCAGTCGCACCACCGCCCCACCGCCGCCACCCTGACCTGCGCTACTCGTCACCCCGGCCCGCGAGACTGACGTGTTTGAGACAGGCCCATCACCACGAAAGGCCTCGGGTCGGACCCGTGGATCAAAGAACGCGCCACTATCGATCCAGTCGCGCACCGTCGCCAACTCCGCCGCAGTGACCTTCACATCGGGGTGGCCATTGTTGTAATCGATGTCCTTAAGATAGGCATCGTTCGTCTGATAGTCGGCCCGACGCCCCTTGAAATACCAGTACAGCGCCGAGCCAGCAGCATAGTTGCCATTCACGAGCCATGAAACATGTGGCCTATCGAGCCAGTAGACCGCCTTTTCTGAATAACCTTCAGCGCGCTCATGCACCTGCACCGGCCTTGGATTGGTCTCCTGTTTGTAATCTTTCAGGATCATCATCCACGTGCGCACGCCTTGAGGCGCGGTGTGATTACCGAAGTCGATCCCGCCCGCCGGCGCCCGTCCGCTGTGACAGCTCGCGCAACGACGGTTGAGAATCGGCACAATGTCCGCGTTGTATTCCGGCTGACGCATTAAAGCAAGAAGACGCGTCGGCGAGCGTTTCGCGGCCAGGCTTTCGGAGAAGTCCGGCGTGGCATCGACATCATTGTGTTGATGGCACCCACCACAGGTCAACACGGTGCCGGGCCGCAAGGACTGCGGCATCATGTCCCGACGGATGACCTCGCGGTCAGCGTTCAATCCAGACAAGACCCAAGGCACATCGCAGGGAAGCTCGATTTTGGCCGAACCATCCGGCTCGACCGGCGCGTCCCCGAGAATCGCAGCGCGATACCCCCACACCGACCACCACTGCCGACCTTCCCCGGCGAAATTGCGCACTCGCTCGGTATTCGGAATCACCTGGGTAATCCGGATGTATTTCACATCGGCATCTTTGACCCCGACCAGTTCCTTGCCAAACAAGGGCGACAACTCCTGATGCCCCCAGCGGTAGTTGCCATGCAGCACCGGATAGGCCTTCGTCTCAGACTGCTGGGATGCGATATGCAAATAGCACTTTCCATCATCTGAGCGCGGCTGTGCCACGTTGTCGGGTGTGGCTTGACCATGCACGTCGATATACGGCCCGCCGTAAATGGCACCGTATTCAGCCACTCCCGGCCGGTCAATCAAACGCACCGGGTCGCGCAGGTAATCGTCCGACGGAATTTTGTCCGCTGGCAATTTGTAGATACCGATCTCGATCCCGACTGGATTGACGATATTTGCCGGGCGCCGGTTGGGGTCGGGGCCTTGCTCCACAAAACGGTCATTGCCATCCGGCTTCAGTCCCATCTGCTTGTTGCACATGCCCTGGCACCACACAAAACCCAAGGCATTACCAGGCAACCCGAACGGATCGCGGATCTTGCCCTTGTAGCGTGCATTGGAAAAATCGAAATGTGCCTTTTCATCGTTGCCGTTCGCCCAGCTCGCAACATCAAGTAGATCGCGGGGGTTGAGCGCAGCGAAGCGGCCCTTCGCTTCACGAACCGGGATTCCCTCGACGGTGAACGGCTTGGGCGACCACAGAAAAATCTTGCCAGCTCCCTGATTATTATTGCCTCGGTAGTACTCCCCCACCGCCAGCCTGCCGTCCTGGAGCTGGCTGACCCAGTGCAAGGCACGGCCACGATAATGCGCACCGAACGACGACTCCTGAGAGCCGCCCCAAGGATCGGTCGCGCATATCCACCATTGATTCAGAAGGGTTCCCGGGTAATTGGTGTAAACCGGGCCATAGCCGATATAGGCCAGATCATGGCCCCACTGGGCGCACGAGCCAATCAATCGGCCATCCCGAATCTGAGTCGCACCGTAAAAACTGGCCATGTCGTGATAACCCGTCTTGACGACATTCGAGCCATCGAGATCGGCAAAATAGGTCTGCAGGTTTGCATACCCCTGAACAGACATTCGCGGCAACAATGGCTCGTACTCGCGATCGCGATCCGATGAAAACGTCACCCGCAAACGACCGTTCTGATTCACGAATGCCGGCGTCAGGTCATGCTGCCCTGGCTTATAGGGCCAAGTGGTAGTGGTCCCACTGACCAAATCATGAATGGCGACGCTGGCGCCAGACACCCCCGCCAGCACCCTGTTCCTTGAACCACACACCGGTTCCCACTGACTACCGTGATAAAGCGTGAACGCCACTTTCGTGCCATCAAACGACAGGCGAGGATCCGTGGGCATACAAATCTTCCCGGCAGCGGCACAGTCGTAGAGAACAGTCACCCGCCCGGTCTTGTCACGGCGCATGAGGCGGCCAGGGCCGCTGATACCGTTGGGTGCATTGCCGGCGGCCTTCTGGTTGTGCACCCGATTGTTCACTTCCGGTAACGAGATGCATACGTCCGGGTGGTCGAACACCTCCCCCTGGTACTGCGAAGGCGTGCGATCAATATCGAATTCGACCCAGATCAATGGCGTCGTCGTGTCCTCGTCAGCCAAAGCAATGCTTGCGAGCGCGACTAAAAGCAAAGCCAGCATCCAGCGCATGTGCAACCCCCATGTCAGCGACGAGCTCTTCAGTGCAACACAACAAGAGCACGGCAGAACCGTGACTGGACGACGAGGCGGACACACCGGATCAGTTGGAGCGACCGCACGCAGCCAGTCAGCGCGACGTTACGGTTCATCGTCAGAAGTAGACGCATTTCCCAATCTTGCGCCATACAAACTCACAGTGAAACGCTGGCGCCATGGGCTTGAAGCACACGCCAGAAGTACACTTCCATGCTCGATCCGGTGAGCAGCAAGGCAAAGCCGGCCACGGAAGAAAGTCATCCGCAGGAATCTTTGCTACAGACTCTTACATACTGACTTCCAAAATAAAAAGGCGCGGACTTTCGTCAGCGCCTTTCGAGATGTATCACGACGATGTCAGCGAGTCAGCCCCGCCAGATCCGCCTGTAAATCTGCCACCGACTCCAGCCCGACGGCCACACGAATCAGACCTTCGCCAATCCCGCTTGCCGCGCGCGCTTCCGCCGAAATGCGACCGTGCGTGGTCGAAGCCGGATGAGTGATGGTGGTCTTGGTGTCGCCCAGGTTGGCCGTGATTGATATCAGGCGCGTCGCATCAATCAGTTGCCACGCCGCGGCACGACCGCCGACGACATCAAAACTGACGATCGCACCACCCGAGCCCTGCTGGCGTAATGCCAGTTGATGTTGCGGATGAGACGGCAAACCTGGGTAGTAGACCCGTTCGACTTGCGGCTGATCCGCCAGCCACTGAGCCAGGGCAAGCGCACTGGCGCTCTGGGCTTCCATGCGGATGCGCAGCGTTTCCAGGCCTTTGAGAATGACCCAAGCGTTGAACGGGGAGAGACATGGGCCAGCAGTGCGCAGGAAGCGGAAGACTTCTTCGATCAGGGTCGCGCCGCCGACCACGGCGCCGCCGAGTACCCTGCCCTGTCCATCCAGATACTTGGTGGCCGAATGAATGACCAGGTCGGCACCCAGCGCCAAAGGTCTTTGCAGCGCAGGCGTACAGAAACAGTTATCAACGGCCAGCAATGCACCGTGACGATGGGCGACTTCGGCCACGGCAGCGATATCGACCAGCTCGGTGAGCGGGTTGGACGGGGTTTCGACGAAGAACAGCCGGGTGTTCGGACGCGCCGCCGCATCATACGCCGCGATGTCCGCGGCGGGCACGAAGGTGGTTTCGATCCCGAAGCGCGAAAATACATTCCCAAATAACTGCTGCGTCGACCCGAACAATCCCTGCGAGGCAACGATGTGATCGCCGCTCTTGAGCAAGGCCATCACGGTCGACAGAATGGCCGCCATGCCGGACGCCGTGGCCACGCAGGCCTCGCCGCCTTCGAGCGCGGCCAGGCGGGTCTGCAAGGCTGAGACCGTCGGGTTGGTGAAGCGCGCGTACACATTGCCAGGCTCTTCGCCGGAAAAACGTGCCGCCGCTTGCGCTGCGCTGTCAAACACGAAGCTCGAGGTGAGGTACATCGCCTCGCTGTGCTCGTTGAACTGGCTGCGCTCTATCCCTGCGCGCACTGCCAGGGTATCGAAATCGAGCGAGAGCCCGGAATGATCTGCCACGCGAAAGTCCTTGCTAGTCCGAGTTGTCCGACGCCAGATTCAGGTCGAGCTGATTGGCGACCGGTTCGCTGTCGGTGTCTTCCAGCGTCACCGGCGGCGAGCTACGACGATTCTCAATGCCGAAGAGATAGTCCGGGGTCACATCGCCGGTCACATACTTGCCGTCAAAACAGGAAGTTTCGAAGTATTGGAGCGACGGATTGATGGCCCGCACCGACGCGCGCAAGTCTTCAAGATCCTGATACAGCAGGCCATCGGCGCCGATGGCTGCACAAATTTCGGCCTCGTCCCGATCTGAGCCGATCAATTCGGCGCGGGTGGGCATATCGATGCCATACACGTTGGCATGACGCACCGGAGGCGCCGCCGAGGCGAAATACACCTTGGTCGCTCCCGCATCGCGGGCCATGCTCACGATCTCCTGGCTGGTGGTGCCACGCACGATCGAATCATCGACGAGCAGCACCCGCTTGCCTTTGAATTCCTGATGGATCGTATTGAGCTTCTGGCGTACTGACTTCCGTCGTACCGCCTGACCAGGCATGATGAAAGTCCGACCGATATAGCGATTCTTGACGAAACCCTCGCGATACGGCACCCCCATCTGGTTGGCCATTTCAAGCGCAGCGGGCCGGCTCGAGTCCGGGATGGGAATCACCACATCGACCTCGACATGCGGCATGGTGCGTCGAAACTTGGCTGCCAGATACTCGCCCATTTTCAGGCGGGCTTCATACACCGACACGCCATCGATAAGTGAATCCGGTCGTGCCAGGTACACATACTCGAACATGCACGGTGCGTGTACCGTTGACTCGGCACAGGCGTGGCTGCGGAAGTTGCCTTCCATGTCGATGACGATCGCCTCGCCAGGTTCGACGTCGCGCAACAGTTTGAAACCGAGCGCATCGACAGCAACACTCTCTGAAGAGACGATCCACTCTGTGCCCGCCGGCGCGTCATTGCGACCAATCACCAGCGGTCGGATCCCGTAGGGGTCGCGAAACGCCAGCAGACCATACCCGGCAATCATCACGACCGCGGCATACGCGCCGCGACAACGACGATGCACCGCCGCGACGGCCTGGAAAATGGCCTTCTCGTCCAGTTTGCATCCATTGGAGGCAGCCTGCAGCTCGTGCGCGAGCACGTTGAGCAGCACCTCAGAGTCGGAGTTGGTGTTGATGTGGCGCAGGTCAGCGAGAAACATCTCGCGCTTGAGCTCTTCCGAATTGGTGAGATTGCCGTTATGAGCGAGCATCAGCCCGAACGGTGAATTCACATAAAACGGTTGCGCCTCGGCCGGGTTATACGCGGAACCCGCCGTCGGATAGCGCACATGACCGATCCCCCAGTTGCCCTGAAGGTTGCGCATGTTGCGCGTACGGAACACATCACGAACCAGACCCGAGCCTTTGTGCATCAGGAAGCGCCCACCCTCGGTGGTCGCGATCCCGGCCGCATCCTGGCCGCGGTGCTGCAGCACCTGCAGTCCGTCGTAAAGCAACTGATTGACCGCCGTTGTAGCGACAACCCCTAGAATCCCGCACATGCCATCACCTATCGAAAACTCACCCGTTCCGCCACCACATTGGGCATCCAGGGTTTCGCCGCAACCACGGCTGTCTCAAGCAGCGGAGAGAACATCGCCGCCTCCCACCACGGGGCCCGAGACAGTCCGCTCGCACCCCCAAAAGCTACCAGCAGGCACGCAATCGCAACCGCCTTGGCCGTTCCGAACAGCGCACCAAATCCTCGATCGACAAAGCCCAGACCGACCGCGTGGATCAGCGCGCGCAGGGCATACCGGACGACCGCCACCAACACAAGCACCGCCAGGAAGATCAACGCGAACGCGGCAAGATAAGCAAACGCGGGCTCGCTGATCCAGTCGGCAAACAAAAACGCGACCTGACCGGCAAACATGCGCGCCACAATAAAGCCGAGAATCCAACCCGCCAGGGCCAGGACTTCACTGATCAATCCGCGCCAAAAGCCGAGAATCGCCATGACGCAGAGCAAACCCAGAAACGCATAGTCGAAAACTGTCATTACAGTGCCCGGCTACTCAGCCGCGAGCCATTACCACGCCTTTGAAACCGGCTTTTTCCAATTGATCTGCGGCCTTTTCCGCGGCGTCCCGACTGCCGTACGGCCCCACACGCACGCGCGTGCTCGTCCCAACCTTCTGGGTAAATACCTTGAAGCCCCTTTCGCGCACCTTGTTCGCCTGATTCGTCGCGCTATCCGCATTGCTGTAGGCACCCAGCTGCACCACAAAGGCCTCACCCGTCGCCGGGGCTTCGGGCTTCAGCAATTTTCCGGCCAGAATCGCCTCGACGCGGGCACGCTCGTCAGTCGTAGTCGTCGCAGTCGTAGTCGTAGTCGTCGGCGCCGGCTTCTGGTCCTCGGGCGCTTTCTGTGTGACAGGCTTCGGTTCTGGCTTGTCCGCAGCGACCGGCTTGACCGGCGCAGCCGCCACTGGTTCAGGCGACGGCTCGATCTTTGGCGCATCGGCAGGCGCCGCCATTGGCGACATCGCGGGTGGCGACGGCAACTCGATCTTTCGTTGCGCGAAATTTTCGCCATCCTGGCTGGGAATGCGCACCTGAATATCCTCACCCAGGGGCTTGGGCGCTGGATCCATCACCATCGGCAAAATGATGATGGCAAGCAGCGCCAGCGCAGCGGCACCTACCAGGCGGCGGCGGGCGCGCTTTTTCAGATCGGTCTGGGCGTCGTCGGTCGCCATGGCAAGCTCAGCGTTCAGCGCGAATGGCGACCAATGCGTCGGCCACCGTAAGGAAAGAACCAAAGACGATGATTCTATCACCGTCCTGCGCCGCCGCCCGAGCAGCCCGATAGGCGTCGGCGGGCGACGCATGGCGATGATCACCCACGTCGATGCCAGCAGCCGTCATGCGCGCCGCGAGATCATCGGCGGACAATCCCCGCGGTCCGGGCAAACTGGCCGGCAGCCAGTGATCAACCCGGTGTTTGATTCGCGCCAGCGATGCCTCAACGGCTTTATCGGCCATCATGCCGATTACCGCCCAGGTTTCCGGGTAGTAACCCATGTTGGCAAGGTTCTCGGCCAGCACGCCGACCGCCTGCGGATTATGGGCCACATCCAGCACGACGGCGGGCTGCCCCGGCAAGGTCTGGAAACGCCCCGGCAAGTCGACCAGCATCATGCCTTCGCGGATGGCTTGCATCGGCACAGGCAGGCGGTCGCGAATCGCTTCGAGCGCCGCCATGACCGCGCTGGCATTGAGCAACTGATTGGCGCCACGCAGCGCCGGATAGGCCAGTCCGCCGCGGCGGACACCAGGCCCCCAGAATCTCCACTGCGTGCGATCGCCAGAAAAACCAAAATCGCGCCCACTGATCTGCAATTGCGCGCCCACCTCTGCGGCGACGGCTTCGATTGTCGTGGGTGGTTGCGGGTCTGCGCAGATCGCGGGGCGCCCGGGGCGGAAAACACCGGCCTTCTCGCGCCCGATCGCTTCGAGGGTATCACCGAGGTATTCCATGTGATCCATGGCGATACTGGTAACGATGGCGCAATCCGAGTCGAACACGTTGGTCGCGTCCAGCCGGCCGCCCAATCCGACCTCAAGGATGATCACATCCAGCGCGGCATCGGCGAAACAAGCCCAGGCGGCCAGCGTGCCATGCTCGAAATAGGTCAGGTAGATGTCGCCGCGGGCCTGCTCAACCTGTGCGAACGCAGCGGCGAGCGTGGCATCGTCGGTATCGAATCCGTTGATACGAACCCGCTCGTTATAGCGCATCAGATGAGGCGAGGTGTACAGCCCGACCCGATAGCCGGAGGCCAGGCAGATCGCTTCGAGCATTGCACAGCTCGAACCCTTGCCATTGGTGCCGGCAACGGTGATGACAACCGCGTCAGAAGACAGCCCCATGGCGTCGCGCACAGCGGCAACTCGCTCAAGGCCAAGCTCAATACGTTGGCCGTGTCGGGCTTCGATCAGGGCCAACCATCCGGCGAGATCACCGGGCAAAACGGAATCAGGCATTCGTGGCGGGCTGGCGTGTCAAAAGAGTCATCAGATCGGCAAGGCGGCGACGCATTTCACGACGATCGACGATCATGTCGATGGCGCCTTTTTCGAGCAGGAATTCGGCGCGCTGGAAGCCCTCGGGCAGTTTCTCGCGCACCGTTTGTTCGATCACCCGCGGGCCGGCAAAGCCAATGAGCGCATTCGGCTCGGCAACGACCACGTCGCCCATAAAGGCGAAACTCGCAGATACCCCGCCCATCGTCGGATCGGTCAGAATCGAAATGAAGGGCAGCTTGCGTACGGCCAGTTGATTGATGGCCGCCGTGGTCTTGGCCATCTGCATGAGCGAAAACAGCCCTTCCTGCATGCGCGCCCCGCCCGTGGCGGTGATGCAGATAAACGGCACGCGCTGTTCGATGGCTGCGTGGACACCTCGCACGAAGCGCTCGCCCACCACCGAGCCCATCGAGCCGCCAAGGAAGTCGAATTCAAAGCAGGCCACCACCACCGGCACGCTCAAAATGGCACCTTGCAGGACAACCATCGCGTCCTGCTCGCCCGTCTCACGTGCAGCGGCCTTGAGCCGATCAGGGTAACGTTTCGAATCCTTGAACTTGAGCAAGTCCATCGGCGTCACGTCGGCGCCGATCTCGAACCGGCCTTCGGGATCGAGCAGCAGATTCAGGCGTTCGCGCGCACGAATGCGCTGATGATGGCTGCACTTGGGGCAAACGCTGTGGTTGCTTTCCAGATCGGAGCGGTACAGCACCGCTTCGCAGGCCGGACACTTGCTCCACAAACCCTCGGGAATCGACTTGCGGGCGGCGCTGTCATCACGCTTGATTTTCGGGGGCAGCAGTTTCTGAAGCCAACTCATAAGCGGGGTTCTCCAAGACTGTCTAGCGCCTCGCGAATCGAGCGCAGAAAAGCCGTCACGCGCGCGACCGCGGCGTCGGGGCCAGCGTGTTCAATTTCTTCGATAATCCGGCTGCCAATCACAACCGCGTCAGCCACGGCGCCGACCGCCTTGGCCGTTTCGGCGTCACGAATGCCGAAGCCAACGCCTACCGGCATGCCGACACGCTCGCGAATCAACGGAATACGCTGGGCGACCTCGTCGAGATCCAGTTTGGCTGAGCCGGTCACCCCTTTCAGGGAGACATAGTAGATATAGCCGCTACCGGCCTTCGCCACATCGTCAAATCGCGACTCGAGCGAAGTGGGCGCCAACAGAAAGATGGGATCAATCCCGGCGCCCTTGGCGATGTCGGCGAAAGCCACGCACTCCTGCGGCGGGTAGTCCACCACCAGCACGCCATCGACGCCCACGGCAGCCGCCGCAGCAACGAAGGTTTCGGCCCCCATGGCTTCAATGGGGTTGGCGTAGCCCATGAGCACCACCGGCGTGGTGGTGTTGGTCTTGCGAAACGCCTCGACCAGTGCAAGCACTTTGCGCAAGGACATGCCTGCGGCGAGCGCCCGCTCGGAGGCGCGCTGAATGGTTGGGCCATCGGCCATCGGGTCTGAAAACGGTACGCCCAGTTCGATGATATCGGCGCCGCCATCGACCAGCGCATGCATCAGCGGCAAGGATGCCTCGGGCGACGGGTCGCCCGCGGTGATAAAAGGAATCAGCCCGCACCGACCGGCCGCACGCAACTGTTGAAAACAAGATTGAATTCGTGACATAAACACCTACGCGCCGGGCTGACTGCACCCGACCAAAAATCAGAACTGAATGCCGGACTTTTCGGCCACCGTATGCATGTCTTTGTCGCCACGTCCGGACAAATTCACCAGCAGCACCTTGTCCTTGCCCAGCGTCGGCGCAAGCTTTGCAGCGTATGCTAGGGCATGCGAGGACTCGAGGGCCGGGATAATACCTTCGTAGCGGCACAAATCGTGAAACGCCTGCAATGCTTCGGCGTCAGTCACCCCAACATACTCGGCGCGATTGCAATCTTTAAGCCAGGCGTGCTCGGGCCCCACCCCCGGATAGTCCAGGCCAGCAGAGATCGAATGCGTTTCGATGATCTGGCCGTCTTCGTTCTGCAGCAGATAGGTGCGGTTGCCGTGCAGCACCCCAGGACGCCCGGCACTCAAGGAGGCCGCATGCCGCCCGGAATCGAGACCATCACCGGCGGCCTCAACACCAATCAATCGCACATCCGCATGCGGAATATAGGGGTAGAAAATACCCATTGCATTGGATCCACCGCCGACGCACGCAATGACAGCGTCAGGCTGACGCCCGGTCATCTCCGGCATCTGAGTCAGGCATTCTTCACCGATGACCTTCTGGAAATCACGCACCATCTGCGGATAGGGGTGCGGGCCGGCCACCGTGCCAATAATGTAGAACGTGTCATGGATGTTGGTCACCCAGTCGCGCATGGCTTCGTTCAGGGCATCCTTGAGCGTGCGCGAGCCCGACTCAACCGGGACAACGCTGGCGCCCAGCAATTTCATGCGATAGACGTTTGCGGCTTGCCGGCGGATGTCTTCAGAACCCATGTACACCACACACTCCAGCCCGTAACGGGCCGCGACAGTAGCCGTCGCCACGCCATGCTGACCCGCACCGGTTTCAGCAATCACGCGCGGCTTGCCCATATGACGGGCCAACAGCGCCTGACCGATGCAATTGTTCACCTTGTGCGCGCCAGTGTGGTTGAGATCTTCGCGCTTGAGGTAGATCTGTGCGCCGCCCAGCAATTCGGACCAACGCCGAGCAAGGTAGATCGGGCTCGGTCGGCCAACAAAGTGGCGCAACTCGTAGCGATACTCCTCCATGAAGGCCGGATCCTTCTGGCAGGCAGCATAGGCCTCACGAAGACTGTCCAGGGCGGGGATCAGTGTCTCGGCCACAAACACGCCACCATACGGCCCAAAATGGCCTTGCGCGTCGGGCATCTGATACGGCGTGTCAGCCATCTGCATCTTTAACTCCGGAAATAAACCGGGCGATCGCCTCGGCATCCTTGATTCCCTTGTCCGCTTCAACACCGCTGGACACGTCCACCGCCCATGGGCGAACGCGCCGCACGGCATCGATAACGTTGTCCGCCGACAAGCCGCCCGACAGAATCAGGGGCCGATCAAAACCCGGGGGGATCAAGGACCAATCAAACACCTTTCCGCCGCCGCCATACCCTTCGACAAAGGCGTCCAGCAACAGGCCACGCGCAGACGGAAAACCAGCTGCGTATTCTACCAGATCGACCCCCGCCCGCATCCGCGCGGCACGAATGTAGGGGCGGCCGTACTGCAGGCAGTCCGCCTCGGTTTCATCGCCGTGAAACTGCAGCAGCTGGATCGGCAACCGCGCCAGCGCCTCGCGGACCCAGGCCGAGTCCGCGTTGACGAACAAGGCCACGATGGTCACGAAAGGCGGCACCCGCGCCATCAAGCCCGCCGCCTGCTCGATCGTCACATTACGCGGACTGGGGGGATAAAAAACAAAACCCACAGCATCGGCGCCCGACGCGACAGCCGCGTCAACGTCTTGTGTGCGGGTCAGTCCACAAATTTTGATTCGGGTTCGATGCACGATTCAGGCAGGGCAAGTTGCGGAGTGCAAATGATACGCCCCTGCCCCGGCAAGGACCATTGATCCGGATACTCGACACCACACAGATACAAGCCCGACGCCGAGAAAGTCGGCGCCGCGAGCGTGCGATCGCGTCCGCACAATAGCACCGCCAGCCAGTCAACGGGCTGAGCCCCCTTGCCGACATACACCAGGGCACCCACCAGATTTCGGATCATGTGGTGCAGGAAAGCGTCGGCGCAAAAATCGAAAACAACATACTCACCATGGCGCTGAACCCGGGCGTATCGTATGGTACGCACCGGCGAATGCGCCTGGCAGCTCGCAGCACGGAAGGCGGTGAAATCGTGCTCGCCAACCAGGGCCAGCGCCGCTTTTGCCATTGCGTTTGCATCCAGCGGGCGATGGAACCAGCCCACGCGAGCATGCAACAAGGCCGGGCGTACAGGGCCGTTGAACAGCACGTAGCGATAGTGACGGGCCGTGGCGCTGAAACGCGCATGAAAATCATCGGAGACCCCTTGCGCCCATCGTACCGACACGCCATCCGGCAAATGGCTGTTGGCGCCCCTTACCCACGCGCTGAGGGGTCGTGCCACCGGGGCATCGAAATGGACAATCTGCGTCGTGGCGTGAACCCCCGTATCCGTGCGGCCGGCACACACTGTCGGTACAGGCGCATCGGCGATCCGCGCCAGTGCCAGTTCGAGTGCATCCTGAACCGTCCTGCCATGCGGCTGCGTCTGCCAACCTTCAAAGGATTCGCCAGCGTATTCGACACTCAATACGGTACGCATCAAACCCACCACCAAACAAGGCCAGCAAAAAAGACAAGGGCAACAGCACCGTGATCTTGCACACGCCAAGGCAAGGCCTCAAGCCTCAGCGCGCCTTGTGTTGCGGGCGCCTCCACTGTTTCAAGCCAGTCGCGCCACCGCATGCGCGGACCATCAAGCTCGGCCAGCACCAGACTCAAGCGCACGGCGGCGCGCTCCGGGCTCACGCCCAAAGGCCGCAGTGCCGACGCCAGCACATGCAAGGCAAGAACAAGATGAGCCACCGGCATCTTCGACAACAAAATGGACACCAGCGACACCATGGCCAGCAGCCGTGCCGCATGTGTTGCACCGAGCCGCAACCCATCGTAAGTCGGACTCCACGAGGCCCCATCGGCGAATACGGCTGTCCCGGGCGTCGCGAAGGCGAACATCAGCGCAATCATCACCAGCAAAATGCGGATGCGGCGAATCAGCTTTATCGTCCGCAGACGATTCACCCACAACGCGACCGCCAACACACCTAAGGCCGCGAACCACAGCGTCGGGGCCGGCAAGGTCTGAACGAAAACGGCGACGCCCGCCCAAAGGGTGAGCATCGCCGCCGGATGCAAGACCATCACGTCAGCCAGCACGTATCATGCAGACTTACCCCAATCGTGCAAACACCGCACGGGCCTGTTCCTGTTGAGCGTCGTTGCCATCGCGAATGACCTCGTCAAGCAGTTCCCGAGCACCTTCAGCATCACCCATTTCTTCATAGGCCCGCGCCAGTTCGAGCTTAGTGTCGACTTCCTGATTCAGATCCTCGTCATCGGGAAGGTCCGGCATGCTGCGGCTATCGGTGAGCGAGGTGACAACGCTCTTGGACAGCGATGCCATCATGTCGTCTTCCTGAGCCTGCTCGTCGGCTTCAGCAGCCGTGGGGGCAGGTTCGTCAAACACTGGCGCTTCATCGTCCAACTCGTCACCAACATCGATATCGAGTTCACCCCCAACTGCATCATCAGCGATTTCAGGCGGCGGTTCAGCCGCTGCATTTTCTGGCCCGGCGTCGGCCGGCTTGACCTCATCATCGGCACCTTCCAGATCCAGGCTGATATCCGACAAGTCGAGAGAGGTTGCCATCATCCGATCATCGTTGCCTGCGCCAGGTTGGCCTTCATCAAGATCAAAATCGAAATCCAGCAAACTGCCATCGAAATTTGTTTTCTCGAGATCAACGACCGACACACCTGCGGCGTCTGCAGTCGCCTTGGTCTCATCTTCTTTTGGCAGATCCAGGTCCAGATCCGCCTCGGCTTCTGCTTCCGGTTCTGCCGCGATCTCTGCCTCAGGCGCGACCTTCACATCGGCATCGACGTCAGGCTCGGCGTCTGCATCCACTTCCGGCAGGGTGATCTCGGCATCGAAATCCAGATCGCTGGCTTGGCCGACATCGGCATCCGCATTTGGCTCGACCCCATCGACACGCGTCGCATCCAGCGATGCATCCGCCACCCCGTCGGCATCGGCCAGATCAAGGTTGAACTCAAGCCCGGCATCGGTCGTGGTGAAGCTCTCGTCCAGACGACGGCCCGCCACTTCGGTGGCTTCCATGGAGGCTGCGTCCGCCGTGGGTAGCGCTTCGGCCTCATCGAGATCCAGATTGAAGTCAAGATCGCCCGAATCAAGCGCGTCAGGCGCCTCAGCAGCAGGCGCCGCCTCCTCTTCGATCTGAGCCACAGCCGCCGCCTCAAGATCGGAGTCGGTGTATTGGTTCAGGTCGCCGGGGATTGCCCAAGTATCTTTCAGTTGAGACGGGGAAGGCGCATCGGGATTCGGCACGGACGAGGAGAAGTCGAGCGGCATCTCGGCTGACTCGTCACCGTCAATGGCCGCATCGATATCCGAAGGCGCCGCTTCCACGACTGCTTCGGCGACAGGCGCAGAAAACGCGGCCTTGTCATCCGTCGTGTCGTCATCCGCCTTGAAGCCGGCCGCGTCCGGAAGCGCTTCGTCAAGCGGCAGATCGATTTCGCTCTGCGGTCCGCGCAGGAAAAGCGGGTTCTCCGGGTCGAGCTTGCGGCCCATTTCGGCCGCTTTCGCCCAGTCCGGGCCATTGCCACCGGTCACCGAATACAACTCGGTCGCCGTGGTTTCAAACTGCTTCATGTTCTTGCGCTGGCCGTAGATTTCGAGCAGCTTGACATGAACCGCCGAACGGTTCGGATCGCCCTTGAGCGCATCCAGAAGAATCTCTTCAGCCTGCGCGTCGCGGCCGTAGGCCATATAGACATCGGCCTCGGCCACCGGATCAACACCCTCGTCGGCATCAATGGCCGACAAGCCGGATTGACTGAAATCGGTCTGAATCAGACTACTGCTACCGGTATCGACACTCTGGCCACCCGTTTCACCGAACACCGAATTCTGGTCCGGCGGGAAAACCGATGCCATCGCGGTCGCCTCGGGCGATGCAGCGCGATTCTTGCGGCTGCGAAGCAGGCCGTAGCCGAGCAACAAGGCGAGAATGCCGCCGCCACCGTAAAGCGTCGTCGGATTGGCGATCAATGAATCGAGGAAGCTGGGCTCCGCCGGTGGCGGCGCCGTCGGTGCAGGAGCGGGAGCTGGCGTCGGCGTCGGCGTCGGCTCCGCTGCGACGGGGGCTGGTGCCTCAACGGGCGGCGCCGGCGCCACGGCCGGTTCGGCTGCAGGCTCGGGCGCCACCAGCGCCTTGAGTTCTTTGTCGATCGCGTCCTGCTCAGCAGCGCTGGCAGGCGGCGTCTCGGCTTTCGGCGCGGCCATGGGCGCGGACGCCTCAGGCGCGGACGCTATAGGTTCAGGTGCCGGTGCCGCCGCGGTGGGTGCCGGTGCAGGCGTGCTCGCTTGCGTCTGAAGTGCGGCGAGATTCTCGTTCTTCAGCGCGATGAGTTTTTGCAACTCAGCGATATTGGCTTCAAGCGCAGCCAGACGATCCGTGGCCTCGCGCAGCGCCTTGTCGCGTGCGACCAGATCTTCTTCGAGTGACTTTAACCGCTCGGTGGCGGCGGCCATTGCCGTGCCATTGTCAGCGACCACAGGCGTGGCGTCGTCGACTGTTTTGGAAACCTTGACCTGATCCTTGCTCGCAGCGCTCGGCAAGGCGGGCTCTTCCACCTTGGCGGTAATCTTGCCGCTACTGGTCTGACCCGACGGCGCCGTTTCTGGCTCGGGTGCGGTCTGCGCAATGCGCGCCGCAACGCGGCGACGGTAGTCAGCGAAGTCGGCCGCATGGGCAACAACTTCGCGGCGCGCTTCGGCGCGCGGAATGGCGCTGACCTCGGCGGCATCGGGCACATTAAGAATCACGCCCGAGCGCAGCCGGTTCACGTTGTTGCCAACAAAGGCGTCGGGGTTGGCGCGATAGAGCGCCACCAGCATCTGATCGACCGCAACACCTTGCGGCAGATGCTGTTCGGCGATCTTGCCCAGGGTGTCGCCACGGCGAACGTTGTAAGTCCCGCCGGCTTGACCGCCAATGGGACGCGCGCTTGCTGCCTGCGGCTTGACGATCGGCGCTGCGGCCACACCGGCTGACGCCTTGGGCGCCGGCATGGACGGCGGATCGAGCAAGAAGGTGTATTCGCGCAAGAGCCGCCCCGACTGCCAGTTGAGCTCAACGAGCAAGCTGACAAACGGATCATTGACGGGTTTGACGCTGCTCAGGCGAACGTAGGATTTACCTCCGCGCTGCTCAACGGCCATTCGCACGCTGGTCAGTGCCGGCGCGTAACTGAGCTTGGCTGCCTTGAACGCATCTGGCGCGGCGACGGCAGCCGTCATTGACTTGACTTCGTCGGCGGTCGCGTTCAGTTCGATCTCTGCCCTGAGTGGCTGCCCGAGCGCACTGAGTACGGAAATGCGGCCCAGGCCGGCGGCCTGAGCACTGAACGGCATCGCCGCGATCGTGGCCGCAATAACCGTGGCCCTGAGAGAGGTCTTCTGGAAGGTATTCAAAACCGCATCCTCGCGCTGGAGCAATACAGGATTGCGAACATATCATTATGGATAGGGTGTATCAAGCAAGTATCCACATTAAGTATTATCCGCAAAACCTTAAAACGGAAGGAAAATTTCCTTCTCCGGTCTGCCAGCCAATGACAATCGCGGTCTTACAAGCGTCATATTCCGCATTCGGCGGTCATGACATGGCCCGGTACCTGAGCACCGGGCCATCGCAAATTACTGTTCGAGCAAGATGCGCAACATACGACGCAAGGGCTCGGCAGCACCCCACAGCAGTTGGTCGCCGACGGTAAAGGCGGAAAGATACTCCCCGCCCATGCCCATCTTGCGCAGACGCCCCACCGGAACCGTCAATGTTCCCGTGACGGCGGCCGGCGTGAGATCCCGCATGGAGAGCTCGCGCTCATTGGGCACCACTTTGACCGAACCGTTTGCCTTGGCCAGCATGTCGTTTACTTCGTCAAGTGGAACGTCTTTCTTTAGCTTGATTGTCAAAGCTTGCGAATGACAACGCATGGCGCCCATGCGAACGCACAGTCCGTCGATCACGATCGGGCTGCCGCTGCGGCCGAGAATCTTGTTGGTTTCGGCCTGGCCCTTCCACTCTTCCTTGCTCTGACCGTTGCCCAGATCCTTGTCGATCCAGGGGATCAGCGACCCGGCCAGCGGCACGCCGAACTGCGTCGTCGGACAGTCGCTGTTGCGCAGCGCCGCGGCGACATTGCGGTCGATATCAAGAATGGCACCTGCCGGATCCTTGAGCGCATCGCCGGCTGCGGCATTCAGGTAGCCCATCTGGTTGAGCAGTTCGCGCATGTGCTGCGCACCGCCACCCGACGCGGCCTGATAGGTCATGGAGGTGGCCCACTCGATCAGATCGTTCTGGAACAGGCCACCCAGCGCCATTAGCATCAGGCTGACCGTGCAGTTGCCGCCGATGTAGTCCTTCACGCCACGGTGCAGGCCGTTGCGGATGACATCCATGTTGACCGGATCGAGAACGATGATTGCCTCATCCTTCATGCGCAACGCGGAGGCCGCGTCAATCCAGTAGCCCTTCCAGCCCGCCGCACGCAGCTTGGGGAAGACCTCATTGGTGTAATCACCGCCCTGGCAGGTCAGGATCACATCCATGGCCTTGAGTGCGTCAATACTGTTCGCGTCCTGCAACGCCGGTGCGGCCTTGCCCACATCGGGCGCGGCGCCACCGGCGTTGGAGGTGCTGAAAAACACCGGGTCGATCAGCGCAAAATCGTTTTCTTCGCGCATGCGCTGCATCAGCACAGAGCCGACCATGCCGCGCCACCCCACCAGACCTACTCGCATCGTTGCCATCGTCTTGATTCCTGGTTTCAAAGATTTCCGGATCAGAGCGCCGCGATCACCGCGTCACCCATTTCAATCGTGCCCACCTTGCGCGTGCCGGGCTCAAAGATATCGCCAGTGCGATAGCCCTGCGCCAACACGGACTTGACCGCCGTTTCGATACGCTGCGCGGCCGCTTCCTGGCTAAAGGTGTAACGCAGCATCATCGCCACCGACAGGATCGTTGCCAAGGGGTTGGCCAGGCCTTTGCCTGCGATATCAGGCGCCGAACCGTGGCAGGGCTCGTACATGCCCTTGTTGTTCTCGTCGAGCGAGGCCGACGGCAGCATGCCGATCGAGCCGGTGAGCATCGCCGCTTCATCCGACAGGATGTCACCAAAGATGTTGCCGGTGACCACCACATCGAACTGCTTGGGATTCTTCACCAGCTGCATGGCCGCGTTGTCGACCAGCATATGGCTCAGGGTTACATCCGGGTAGTCCGGCGCCATCTCGATCATTACATCGCGCCACAACTGGGTGCATTCGAGGACGTTCATTTTGTCCACCGAGCACAGTTTGCCGCCGCGCTTGCGGGCAATCTCATAGGCCACCTTGCCGATGCGGCGAATCTCGGATTCGCTGTAGATCATCGTGTTGTAGCCCACGCGCTCGCCATTGCGCACCTCGATGCCGCGCGGCTGACCGAAGTAGATGTCGCCGGTCAGTTCGCGCACGATCATGATGTCCAGCCCGGCCACCAGCTCGGGCTTGAGCGAAGAGGCGTTGGCCAGTTCGGGATACAGAATCGCCGGTCGCAGGTTGGCAAACAGATTCAGTTCCTTGCGGATGCCCAGCAGCCCGCGTTCTGGACGCTTCTCGCGCGGCAGCGCATCCCACTGCGGGCCGCCCACGGCACCGAGCAGCACCGCATCAGCCGCCTTGGCGAGCTTGAGCGTTTCGTCGGGCAGCGGGACACCGGTCGCATCGACGGCGCAGCCGCCCAGATGCGCGGTTTCGGTTTCAAACGGCAAGCCATCGGTGCGCAACGCGTCCAGCACGCGCAGCGCCTGAGCCATGATCTCGGGACCGATTCCGTCGCCGGGCAGCACACAGATTTTCATTCAATTCTCCGGCCGGCGCGCCACGCACGCCGACAGCAAATGGGTTCGCGATTAGCGGAAGTAGTAAGGATGCTCAGCCTTGCGGCTCGCCTCGAATGCGCGGATCTCGTCGGCATGGCGCAGCGTCAGCCCGATCTCGTCCCAGCCATTGAGCAGGCATTCCTTGCGGAACCCGTCCACGTCAAAGCCGTGGGCCGTTCCGTCGGGCTCAATCACTTGCTGCGCGGCCAGATCGATCTTCAGACGATAACCCGCGTTCGCCACACAGGTGGCAAACAGGCGATCAACAACATCTGCCGGCAGACAAATCGGCAGTACGCCATTCTTGAAGCAGTTGTTGAAGAAGATGTCGGCGTAGCTGGTGCCGATCAGCGCGCGGAAGCCGTAATCGTCAAGCGCCCAGGGCGCATGCTCGCGCGAGCTGCCGCAGCCGAAGTTGTCACGGGTCAGCAGAATCTGCGCACCGGTGTATCGCGATTGGTTGAGCACGAAGTCCGGATTCAGCTTGCGGGTGCTGTTGTCCATGCCCGGCTCGCCGTGGTCCAGATAGCGCCATTCGTCGAACAGGTTGGGACCGAAGCCACTGCGCTGAATCGACTTCAGGAATTGCTTCGGGATGATCGCGTCGGTGTCGACGTTCGCACGGTCGAGTGGCGCGACCAATCCATCGAGAGTTGTAAAAGCTCGCATTACTTTTTCGCCGCCTTCTGGATGGCTTCGCCACCCTTTTCAATATCCTGACCCACGCCGCGCACCGTATTGCATGCCGACAGGCTCACCAAGGCCATCGTGGCCATGATCAAAGCGATCAGTCGTTTCATCTCACGCTCCTCAGTTCAACTCGGCCACATCGGCAAAATGACCGGCAATCGCCGCCGCAGCCGCCAGCGCCGGACTCACCAGATGCGTCCGGCCACCGGCGCCCTGGCGCCCTTCAAAGTTGCGGTTCGAGGTCGACGCGCAACGCTCACCCGACTCGAGACGATCGGCGTTCATGGCCAGGCACATCGAACAGCCCGGCTCACGCCACTCAAAACCGGCAGCAACAAACACCTTATCCAGGCCTTCCGACTCCGCCTGACGCTTGACCAGCCCGGAACCCGGCACCACCAGCACTTGCTTGACCGAATCGGCCTTCTGGCGCCCCTTGGCCACTGCGGCCGCTGCACGCAGATCTTCAATCCGCGAGTTGGTACACGAGCCGATAAACACGCGGTCCACCGGGATGCGCTTGATCGGCGTGCCAGCTTCCAGGCCCATGTAGGCAAGTGCGCGAGTCATGCCCTCGCGCTTGACCGGGTCCTTCTCGGCCGCCGGATCGGGCACCACGCCGTTGATGTCGGACACCATTTCGGGCGACGTGCCCCAGGTCACCTGCGGGCGAATCGACGCGGCGTCCATCTGGACGACCTTGTCGTACGCCGCGCCGGCGTCGGAGGTGAGCGTGCGCCAATAAGCGGATGCGCGCTCGAACTCTTCGCCAGCGGGTGCGTACGGGCGCCCTTTCAGGTACTCGATCGTGGTCTCATCCACAGCAATCAAGCCCGCGCGAGCGCCAGCTTCGATCGCCATGTTGCAGATGGTCATCCGGCCTTCCATCGACAGCCCACGAATCGCGCTGCCGCCAAATTCCATCGCGTAGCCCGTCCCGCCAGCCGTTCCGATACGGCCGATGATGGCCAGCACCACGTCCTTGGCGGTCACACCCGGGGCCAGATCGCCATCGACCTGGATCAGCAGCGTCTTCGATTTCTTTTGCATCAGGCACTGCGTGGCCAGCACATGCTCGACCTCGGAGGTACCGATGCCGTGTGCCAGGCAGGCAAACGCACCATGCGTCGAGGTGTGCGAATCACCACACACCACGGTCATGCCCGGCAGCGTGGCGCCGTTTTCCGGTCCGATCACGTGCACGATGCCCTGACGCTCATCCTTGAACGGGAAATAGGCCAGCGACCCGACCTCGCGGATGTTGGCATCCAGCGTCTCGACCTGCTGGCGGGAGATCGGATCCTTGATCCCCTCCTCCCAGTGATCGGTCGGCGTGTTGTGATCGGCCGTGGCCACGATGGAGCTCACCCGCCACGGCTTGCGCCCGGCCAGCTTGAGCCCTTCGAAGGCCTGCGGACTGGTGACTTCGTGCACCAGGTGACGATCGATATAGATCAGCGCCGTGCCGTCCGCATCCTGGCGAACCACATGGCTGGACCACAACTTTTCGTAAAGTGTCTGTGCTTGTTGCATCTTGTCTTCCAACACACCGTGAACGTTTGATTAAACCACAGCTATTCCCTGCTGGATAGCCGATATGCTGCAGTGCGCCATCCGCATTTTCAGCGGCGCCGGGTGGCCTCGTAGATCGGCATCACCCGCGCGGCATCGCGTGCCAGCTCGGCCTTGCGCGTCGCATGCGAGGGGTGGGTCGACAGCCATTCCGGCTGCGCACCATTGCTCTGGCTGGCCATCTTGTCCCACAGCCCCACCGCCGCGCGCGGATCGTAGCCGGCGCGAGCGGCAAGTTCGACCCCCATGCTGTCGGCTTCGGTCTCGTGCAGGCGCGAGTTGGGCAGTTCGAAGCTGACCTTGGCGACCGTGCCCATCAACTCCGCGCCCGGCTGCCCGAGACCGACTGCCGCACTCAATACCGACACACCAATGTTGGTGACCATGGCTTGCGACACGCGCTCGCGGGCGTGCTCACGCAGCGCGTGAGCAATTTCGTGCCCCATCACCGCCGCGATTTCGTCATCAGTCAGTTTCAAGCGGTCAATCAAACCGCGATAGAACGCAATCTTGCCGCCGGCCATACACCAGGCGTTGAGCTCGTTCGACTCGATCACGTTGACCTCCCAACGCCAACCCGGCGCATCGGCACGGAAGGCGGAGGTCTGCGGAATCAGCCGGTTGGCGATGCCACGCACCCGCGTCAGCATGCGTCGGTCACGATTGAGCTGACCTTTCTTCTGCGCCGCGGCGATCACCTGCTGATATTGCTGCGCCGAGGCTTGCTCCACTTCCGAGGCCGAGACCAGCATCGACTGGCCGCGATCCACACCGACAGCTCCGCCTTGCGTTGTCTGAATCGTCTGACACCCCGCCAGCACCAGCGCGGCCAATGCCATGCCACACCAGCGACTCCAAGTTTTACGCATGTTGCACCTCCTGATGCAAGTCATTCCGCCAGCCCCGCCAGATCAAGAACCAGCCCATCAGTCCAAACACGGAGCCGAGGGTAAATGTCCAGCCAGAGCCCATCCAGTCCCAAGTGTAACCGCTGATCAAACCGCCCAGCATCCCACCCGCGCCAAAACTCAAACTGCCGTAGATCGCCTGCCCACGCGCCTGAAGCTGCCCCGGAAACCACTGATTCACCGCCGCAATCGAGGCCGCATGATAAGCACCAAACGTTGCCCCATGGAGCAACTGGGCAAGTACCAGCACCACCAGCGAAGACACGCCCCAGCCAATCATCGCAAAACGCAGCACCGCCGCAGCAAACGCAACGAGCAGAATCTGACGCAGACCAAAGCGTCGGGTCAGCTGCGGCATGACCATGAAGACCCCGATTTCCGCCACCACGCCGAGCGTCCACATCCAGCCCACAAAGGCTTTCGAGTAGCCCGCATCAACCAGCAGGATCGAGTAGAAAATATACAGGGCGCCATGCGCCGCCGACATAAAGAACGCGCCCCCGAGCATGGCGCGCACATCGCGCCGCCGAAGCACCGCCGACAGCCCGGGCGTGTCGTGATGATGTGGCGGCCGTGGCGCCTCGGGCACGCATAGCGCAAACGCCGCGATCCCCGCCAGCAAGGCGGCGGTCATCCACAACTGACTATCCACGGGCAACCAGCTCAAGGCATGACCGATGCCGAGTACGGCGACAATGAATCCGATCGAGCCCCACAGCCGGATGTTGCCATAGCGCCCCGACTTCCCCGCCAGGTGGCTGAACGTGAGGCTCTCGACCAAGGGCAAGGCGGCGCTCCAGAAGAAAGCCATGATCGCCATGCCGACAAAGATGCCTTCGAAACTGGTGGTCCGAAAGAACACCGCGAAGCCCGCCAGCGACGCGAAAGCCGACAGGCGCACGATGGGCATCCGCGCACCGAGGCGATCGGCCAGCCAGCCCCACAGATTGGGCGCCACCACCCGCATGACCTGCATGAGCGACATCAGAATGGCGATATCGGTGGCCGAAAAGCTGAGCGACTGCAGGTAGAGCGTGAAGTACGGCGAAAAGGCGCCGATGAACGCGAAATAAAAGAAGTAGTAGCCCGACAGGCGCCAGTAAGGAAGCATGGCCGGCATTGTACCGACAGCCCGCCACCGCAGACGACGCACGCACGACAGGCATGAAAAAAGCGCCCGCAGGCGCTTTCGTCATGTCGCGAACCGGTTCAGGCCGGGCTGAAACGTTGCAGCAGGCCGAACAACTCGTCCTTGAGTTTGAGACGCTCTTTTTTCAGATCCTCAAGCTCCGGATCGGTCGCCACCTCGGCTTCGACTTCGATGCGCACCACATGGCGATTGACTTCATGGTAGCGATCGAACAGACGCGAGAAGTGGTTATCGGACACCTTCAGTGCATGAATCGCGTCGCGGTATTCGGGGAATTCAGTATGCAGATCATGGGCTTGCAAGCTCATCTTTGGTCCTCTCTTTGTTGCCGTTTCGTTGACTTCAGCCTACGCCCCGCCCCTCTGCATTGAGTTGATTCAGGTCAATCGCCTCGTGCACCGAGTGTCGGCGACGGCACCGCCTGCGCGCCCTCAGGAGCCAGACCGGCGATCTTCGGCGTCGCGCAGACCACATCGGCATTCTGAGCACGATGGCGCAATGCGTGATCCATCAGCACCAGCGCCAGCATCGACTCGGCAATCGGCGTGGCACGGATACCCACACACGGGTCGTGCCGGCCATGCGTATTGACGATCACCGGCTCACCCGCCTTGTTGATCGAGCGTCGATCCAGCCGGATGCTGGAGGTCGGCTTGATCGCCATGCTGACCATCACATCCTGCCCGCTGGAGATACCACCCAGCACACCGCCAGCGTGGTTCGACAAATAGCCGGCGGGCGTCATTTCGTCCGAATGCTCCGTCCCGCGCTGCACGACGCTGTCAAAACCGGCGCCGATTTCGACGCCCTTGACTGCATTGATGCTCATCATCGCGTGGGCAATATCGGCGTCGAGGCGGTCATACACTGGCTCGCCCCAGCCCACGGGCACGCCCGTGGCGACCACATTGATCCGCGCGCCGATCGAATCACCCGACTTGCGCAGCTCGTCCATGTAGGCATCCAGCTCGGGGACCATCGCAAGATTCGGCGCAAAGAAGGCATTGCCTTCGGCGTCGAGGTCTTCCCAGGCTTTGAACGGGATCTCGATCGGGCCGAGCTGCGCCATGTAGCCACGAATCACGATGCCGTAGCGCTCGGTCAGCCACTTGCGCGCAATCGCACCCGCCGCCACACGCACCGCCGTCTCACGCGCCGAGGAGCGACCGCCACCGCGCGGGTCGCGAATGCCGTATTTCTGCCAGTAGCCGTAGTCGGCGTGACCGGGACGGAAGGTCTCGGCAATATTGGAGTAGTCCTTGCTGCGCTGGTCCTGATTGCGGATCAGCAGCGCGATCGGCGTGCCGGTCGTGAGACCTTCGTACACGCCCGAGAGAATCTCGACCGTGTCGGGCTCGCGGCGTTGCGTCACATGGCGCGAAGTGCCGGGCTTGCGTCGATCCAGCTCGGCCTGAATATCCGCCTCGCTGATGGCCAGCCCCGGCGGACAACCGTCAACCACACAGCCGATCGCCGGCCCATGCGACTCGCCAAAGGACGACACGCAAAACAACTTGCCTAAACGATTACCGGACATGGGATCTACCGCGAGCGAGGAAAGCTTGCGAGTTTATCAAATGGCGCGCCCGGCGCCCAATGGCGACCGCGGCGTTCAGTGACAGGCGTCGTGCTTGAGCCCGTAAAAAAAACAATTGATCAGCCCACCCGCCAGATCCAGCGAGTACACCTCCGGCTGGAGACTCCAGCTGGCGATCAGTCCATCGATCATGACGGACAACGACAAGGCCGCACGATGCGGGTCAACCGAGGCCGGCAAATCGCCCCGCGCCTTGGCCACCGTAAAGGCCTGTTCCTGTCGCAGCAGATGGCGATCACAGCACTCCATGCACTGATCCACCACCGGCACCATTTCATCCACGTACTCACTCTTGTGCATCGCGATGGCAAACACGCGGATGTAACGCGGGTCGGAATTGATGCGCTCAATCACGCCCAGCACCCGTTCACGCAGTTCTTCCAGCGGGCGTTCGCTGGTCGAGTAATCGGCCTCGGAGATCGCCTCAAGTGGATCGATGGCGCGGCGCATCATGGCCTCGAACACCTCGCCCTTGTTGGCAAAATGCCAATAGATCGCCCCGCGCGTGACACTGGCCGCTTCCGCGATATCCGCCAAGGTCGTCCTCGCCATGCCCTTGCGGTAGAACACCGCTTCGGCCGCATCGAGAATCGTATGCCGCGTCTCGAGCGCCTCTTCTTTGGTCTTTCTTACCATCGCTCTCGCAGTCCTTGCTGACATCTGTTGCCACGGATTGAAGCACACAAAATCGAAGATGTCACTTTACATACATTCATGAATGTTTCTACAATTGCGCTCATACCAATAACGACCGGAACACGCCCCAATGCCTGCCCTCATCCCTTTCACGCGAACGGCATCACACCCCGTCGCCGCCCTGATTGCTGCCGCCGCCCTGGTGGTCAGCGCTTGCGGCAGCGACGCCCCCGCATCTCAGAACGCCGCGCCGCCCCCCGCCTCAGTCAGCGTCATGACAGCAACGCCAACCTCGATTGAGGTGAGCTTCGAATACCCCGCCCGCCTGCACGGCGCCCGCGAGGTCGAGATCCGCCCCCGCGTCAGCGGCATCCTGCTCAAGCGCAAGTATGAGGAAGGCGCCCGCGTCAAAGCCGGCCAGTCGCTCTTCCAGATCGACCCGGTGCCCAGCGAGACTGCCGTCGCCCGCGCAAAAGCCGATCTGGCCGCCGCCGATGCCCGCCTTGCGCAAGCCCGCCGCGAAGCCGAACGGCTCAAACCGCTGGTCGCCTCCAAGGCCGTGGCACAGCGCGACTTTGACGATGCCACCTCAAACCAGGCCATTGCCGCCGCCGACGTGCTGGCCGCGCGCGCCCGCCTGACCGAAGCGCGACTGTCGCTCAAATACACCCGGGTGGAATCGCCCATCGACGGCATCACCTCGCGCGCACTGCAATCCGAAGGCAGCTTGCTGGCTGGCCCCGAAACCCTGCTCGCGGTAGTCACCCAGACCGACCCGATTCAGGTGCGCTTTGGCCTGCCAGACTCCGACCGCGCCCGCATCGACAATGACATCGCCGCGGGCCGCCTGAGCCTGGCCGACGGCCGCTTCCGGGTTCGACTGATCGGCGCCGCCCACGATGCCACGAATACCACCGGCAGCCTCGATTTCACCGATGTGCGCATCGACCCGAAAACCGGTAGCAGCGAAGCCCAGGCCGATCTACCGAACGCCGACCGTCGCCTGCGACCCGGCGAGTTCGTGCGCGTACGCCTTGAAGGCGCCACCCGCCCCAACGCCATCGCCGTGCCCCAGCGCGCGGTGCTGGAAGGGCCGAGCGGTCGATTCGTGTACATCGTGAGCGAGGGCAAGGCCGCTGTACGTCCGGTCACGCCGCTGGACTGGAGCGGCAACACCATGGTCGTCGACGGCCTGAGTGCCGGCGACCAGGTAATTACCGACGGCGTTCTCAAGATCGGACCGGGCGCGCCGGTGTCGGTCACGCCGCCGGCTGATGCCGCCGCCAAGCCGGGAGCCTGACCATGTTCTCGCGCTTCTTTATAGACCGTCCGATCTTCGCGACGGTCCTCTCGGTGTTCATCATGATCGCCGGCCTGGCCGCCATGCGCGGCCTGCCGATTGCGCAATACCCCGAAATCGCACCGCCGGTGGTCACCGTCGCTGCGACCTACCCCGGCGCCTCGGCCGACGTGATCGAAAAGACCGTCGCCGCCCCGCTCGAGACCCAGATCATCGGTGTCGAGAACATGCTCTACATGAGCTCGACCTCGGCCTCGAATGGCCGCGTCGAGATTCAGGTCACCTTCGACATAGGCACCGATGTCGACCAGGCGGTGATCAACGTCAACAACCGCGTCAAGCAGGCCGAGCCGCGCCTGCCGCTGGAGGTGCGCCGCCAGGGCATCAGCGTCGAGAAGGGCTCGTCCGCCTTCTTGCAGGTGGTGGCATTCAACTCGCCGGATGGTCGTTTCGATGACGTCTACACCAGCAACTATGTGACGCTCAACGTACTCGATGTGCTCAAGCGCGTGCCGGGCACCACCAACGTCCAGATCTTCGGCGCCAAGGACTACGCAATGCGGGTCTGGCTCAATCCGGATCGTCTGCGCCACCACAATCTCGCCACCACCGACGTGATCCGCGCCATTGAGGAGCAAAACGCGCAGTACGCCGTGGGTCGCATTGGCCAGCCGCCGGTCGCCACCGGTCAGGCCCTGTCACTGACGGTGAATACCCGCGGCCGTCTGGCCGAGGCCAGCGAGTTCGAGAACATCATCCTGCGTGCCGACGCCAACGGCGCCCAGCTGCGCCTCAAGGATGTCGCGCGCGTCGAACTCGGCGCCCGCGACTACGACTTCATCGGCCGCATCAACGGCCAGCCGGCTACCTTGGTCGGCATCTTCCTCAAGCCCGGTGCTAACGCGCTGGATGTCGCGCAGGATGTCAAAACCACACTGGCGGACCTGGGCTCCCGTTTCCCCGACGGCCTGAGCTACACCATTCCCTACGACACCACCGACTTCGTCAATGTGTCGATCCGCGAGGTCATCAAGACACTGGCCGAGGCCATGGCGCTGGTGTTTCTGGTCGTGTACCTGTTCCTGCAGAACTGGCGCGCCACGCTGATCCCGACCCTGGCCGTGCCGGTGTCGCTGATCGGCACCTTCGCCGGGCTGATGATGCTCGGCTACTCGATCAACACGCTGACCCTGTTCGGCATGGTGCTGGCCATCGGTATCGTGGTGGACGACGCCATTGTGGTGCTCGAGAACGTCGAGCGCATCATGCACGAGGAAGGCCTGACGGTTCGCCAGGCCGCCATTCAGGCCATGCGCGAAGTCACCGGCCCGGTGATCGCCATCGTGCTGGTGCTGTGCGCGGTGTTTGTGCCGATTGCCTTCCTCGGCGGACTCACTGGCGAGTTGTACCGGCAGTTCGCGGTCACCATCGCCATCGCGGTGAGCATTTCAGGCGTCGTTGCGCTCACGCTGACGCCGGCACTTTGCGTGCTCATCCTGCGTCATGAGCACAAGGCCACCAACTGGTTCTTCCGCGGCTTCAACCGCGCATTCGATGTCGTCACGCGCCAATACACCCATGGTGTTGCGTGGCTCATCCGCCGCGGCATGGTCGGGCTGCTGTTGTTTGTCGGCATGGTCGCCATCACCGCGCAGCTGTGGCAATCCACGCCCGGCAGCCTGGTGCCGGACGAAGACCAGGGCTACTTCATCACCGCGGTCTTCCTGCCCGATGGCGCCTCGCTGGAGCGCACCGACAAGGTCGTGGCCGAGGTCGAAAAGATCATCCGCAGCGATCCGAACGTCGCCTACACCATCGCCTTTACCGGCTTCGACTTCCTCGGCGGCAGCTTCAAAAACAGCGCGGCAACCTTCTTCGTCACGCTCAAGCATTGGGACGAGCGGACCACCACGGCGGCTGAACTGGTCGGCAAAACCTACGCCACCACCGGCCACATTCAGGAGGCGCTGATCCTGTCCTTCAACCCGCCGGCCATTTTTGGCCTGGGCAATGCGGGCGGTTTCGAGTTCTACCTGCAGAATCGCGGCGACAACGATCCGAAGGTCATGGCCACCGCCAAGGACCTGTTCCTCGGTGCAGTCAACCAGGATCCGATGTTCGCCATGGCGCAAACCCTGTGGCGCGCCTCGACGCCGCAGCTGTTTGTCGATGTCGACCGCGAAAAGGCCAAGAGCCTGGGCGTGCCGCTCGACGGCCTGTTTGCCACGCTGGGCGCCAATCTCGGCAGCTACTATGTAAACGACTTCAACAAATACGGTCGCACATGGCAGGTGCTGATGTCGGCCGATCCGGCCTTCCGTAACGAGCCGCAGGACATCGCAGCCGCCTATGTGCGGGCCGACGGCGGCGCCCTGGTGCCTATTTCGTCGCTCGCCACCATCCGCAACGAAGCCGGCCCCGACACGCTGGAACGCTTCAACAACCTGCCGGCCGTCAAGATCCTCGGCAGCGCCGCGCCAGGCTTCTCGACCGGGCAAGCCATCGCCCGGCTGGAAGAGCTCGCCGCCAAAACCCTGCCCCCCGGCTTCAGCCTGGACTGGAGCGGCGCGGCCTACCAGGAGCGCCGATCCAGCGGCTCCTCCGGTTTGGCGCTGGTGCTCGGCGCCCTGATGGTGTTCCTCATCCTGGCCGCACAGTACGAGCGCTGGTCACTGCCGCTGGCGGTGCTGCTGGCCCTGCCCTTTGGCACCTTCGGCGCACTCGCCGCGGTGTGGCTGACCGGCATGACCAACGATGTGTACTTCCAGATCGGTCTGGTCACGCTGCTCGGCCTCGCCGCCAAGAACGCGATTCTGATCGTCGAGTACGCCATCTATAAACACCGCGAAGGCATGAGTGCCGCCGCCGCGGCCATCGAAGCAGCCCGCCTGCGTTTCCGCCCGATTCTGATGACCTCGCTGGCCTTCATCCTCGGTGTAACGCCGCTGGTGCTGTCGAGCGGCGCCGGCGCCGGTGCACGGCATGCGGTGGGCACCGGGGTGGTCGGCGGCATGCTCGCGGCGACCTTCCTGGCAGTGTTCTTTGTGCCCTTGTTCTATCGTTTCATCACCGAACACAAACTCTCGGAGCAACGCTCCCGCGATGAGATGTTCGAGGAAATTCGCATTCACCATGACATCACCCACGAAAAACTGGTCGCACAAGCGGAAGCCAATGGCAAGGGGCACGGCCATGACTAAGCCCCTGACGCGCCTCGCCCCCCTCCTCGCCGCGCTGGTGCTCAGCGCCTGCGCCGTCGGCCCGGTGTATGAAGCACCGGCCATCGCCCTGCCCGGCCAGTTCGAGGCGGCACCGGTCAGTGCCACGCTGGCCACCCAACTTGGCGACGCCTGGTGGTTGCACTACCAGGACCCGGTGCTCGACCAGCTGATGGCCGAAGCGCTGACGCACAACGCCGACGTGCAACTGGCCGCAGCCCGGCTCGAAGAAGCCCGCGCCCGTGCCGGTATCGCCGACGCCGACCGCTATCCAAGCGTCAGCGCCAACGCCGGCAGCCAGCGCGCGCGCAGCAGCCTGGAAGGCATTCCGACCAATCCGCGCACCGGCAACCTCCATACGCTGGGCCTGAGCGCGAGCTACGAGCTCGATTTGTGGGGTCGCTACCGCCAGGCCAGCGACGCCGCACGGGCTGACTTGCTGGGTGCCGTAGCCGCCCGGCGCACGGTGGCGCTGTCGCTCAGCGCCGAGTTGGCCACGCGCTACTTCGACCTGCAAGCGGCCGACGAACGCCTGCGCGTGCTTCGGCAAACGCTGAGCGCCCGCAAGAACACCGCCGCGCTGTTGCGCCAACGCATGGACGCCGGTAGCGCCTCGCAGTTCGACGTATTGCAAGCCGATGCCGCCGTCGCCCAGGTCGAATCTGACCTGGCCACAACGCTGAGCGCGCAGCAAAGCACCGAAGCGGCGCTGGCCGTGCTGCTCGGGCGCTCGCCGCGCGCGATCTTCGAAGAGACGCTGACCCGCGGCGCAAAAGCCGACACCGCCGTGGTGGTGCCGGCCGGTCTGCCCGCCGAACTTCTCCGCCGCCGGCCGGATCTGATCGAGGCCGAGCAGGCGCTTGTCGCCGCCACCGCACGCATTGGCGAGGCGCAGGCGCAACGCCTGCCGGCGATCGCGCTGACCGCCGCGCTGGGGCGCGAATCGACCGACCTCTCCAATCTGCTCGATGCCAACGCCGGCGTGTTCTCGCTGGCCGCAAGCCTCACCCAGCCGATCTGGGACGCCGGTCGCCTGAAGCGCAATGTCGACATCGCCGAGTCCCGCGCTACGCAAGCCCGCCTGCGCTACACCCAGGCCGTGGCCGGCGCCTTTGCCGATGTGCGTCGCGCACTGGCGGCCCAACGCGGCGCGACCGACAGCCGCAGGGCACAGGCCACACGCGTCGAGGCCTTGCAAACTGCGCTGAACCAGTCGCAACAGCGCTTCGACGCCGGGCTGGTGAGCCGGCTTGAGGTGCTCGACACCGAACGCAGCCTGCTCGACGCGCAGGTGGCGCTCACCAACGCGTCGGCCGCTCAAAAGACCGCAATTGCAGATCTGTTCCGCGCGCTCGGCGGCGGTTGGCAACCCCCCTCCGAAGCAGGCGCCACGGTGCAGTAAACGGCAACGGCCGGCGTAATGCCGGCCGTTGCCTTCGCCCGCTCGCTTTAGCGGAAGAAGGTTTCCAGACGCTCGAACACCGCGTGCTCGGCACCATGCCGGACCACGCTGATCACATCTTCGAGCTTTTCGACCTGCTTGATCATCTGCTCCAGACGCTCGTCTTCAAATACCAGCAGCCAGATACGGCTGCGCGAGGCGTCGGCCAGCGGCATGCACAAGATACCTTCCACGTTGAAGGCGCGGCGCGCAAACAGGCCGCAAATGTGCGACATCACCCCGGCGTGGTTGGCCACCTCCAGTTCCAGCACGACCTTCGTCACTGCGGCCGTTTCGCGTTCAATAACCATAGACATGCGATTGACTCCTTAGCCGATCATTTCAGTGTTGGCGGCACCCGGCGGCACCATCGGATAAACAAACTCTTCCCGGTCGATCGAGCAGTGGATCAGGCACGGGCCCGGACGCTGCAGCGCCTCGGCCAGCGTGGCCGCGGGGTTCTCGGCGGTATCCAGATCCACCGCGTCAAGGCCGAAGCCCTCGGCGATCTTCAGGAAGTTCACCGCGCGCTTGTACTTCGACGCCACCGGCCGCTTGCCGTAGAACATGCTCTGCTGCTGATACACCAGCCCGAGCGAGTTGTTGTTCATCAACACGATCTTGACGTTCAGCGCTTCCTCGGCGAGTGTCGCCATCTCCTGAATGTTCATCTTCAGACTGCCGTCACCGGTAAAGCACACCACCGTGCGCTCAGGCGCAGCCAGCGCAGCACCGATCGCGGTCGGTAGGCCGAAGCCCATGGTGCCCAGGCCACCGGAAGTGAGCCACTGTCGAGGCCGGCGGAAGGGGTAGGCCTGCGCCACCCACATCTGATGCTGGCCCACGTCGGTGGCAATCACTGCCTCGTCATCGAGCGCGTCGGCCACGGCCTGCACCAGCCCGTAGTGCGAGCGCGGGTTGTCTAGGTCGGGCTTTGCCAGCGGAAAACGTTGCTTCAGATCGGCCACTTGCGCCAGCCACGGCTCGCGCAGCTTGACCTGCACCAGCGGCAGCAGCGCCTCGATCACCTGCGTGACGTCACCGGTAATTCCGACGTGCGCGGTCTTGATCTTGTGCAGCTCGGCCGGGTCGATGTCCACATGGATGATCTTCGCCCGCGGGCAGAACTCAGCCGCCTTGCCGATGGCCCGGTCATCGAATCGCGCGCCGACGCAGATCAGCAAGTCGGCTTCTTCGAGCACATAGTTGGTGTAGCGTGCGCCGTGCATGCCGAGCATGCCGATGGACAAGGGGTGGTCGATCGGCATGGTGCCCAGCGCCATCAGCGTCATAGTCGTCGGCAAGCCGCCCTGCTCGGCCAGCGTCACGGCCAGATGCGAAGCGCCGGAGTGAATCACGCCACCGCCCAGGTAAAGCACCGGACGCTCGGACGCGTTGATCATTTCGGCGGCCTTTTCGATCGCCAGCAGATCCACCTCGGGCAGCGCATTCGGCACGGCCACCGGCGGGTAGTCTTCGAAACTCACCATCTGGCACTGCACATCCTTGGGCACGTCGACCAGCACCGGACCGGGACGACCGGACATGGCGATGCGAAAGGCTTCGGGGATGACTTCAAGCAGATCGTTGGCGTCGCGCACCAGGAAGTTGTGCTTGGTCAGCGGGATGGTCATCCCGTAGGTGTCCACTTCCTGGAAAGCGTCGGTGCCGATCATGCCCAGCGGCACCTGCCCGGTAATGGCCACCATCGGGATCGAGTCGAGCTTGGCGTCGGCAATGGCGGTGACCAGGTTGGTCGCGCCGGGGCCGGACGAAGCAAGGCACACCTCGGGCTTGCCCGACACACGGGCCATGCCCTGCGCCATGAAACCACCGCCTTGCTCGTGGCGCGCCAGCACATGGTGAATGGTGTCGCACTGGCCAAGGGCATCGTAAAACGGCAGGATCGCGCCGCCGGGGATGCCGCACACGGTCTCAATGCCTTGTCGCTCAAGGAGGCGCAAGATCAATTCGGCGCCAGTCATCTGCATCATGTTTCTCTCCAGGTTTCAATCCGGGTAAAAACCGGCGGGAGAAAAACAAAACCCCCGCCAGCTTCGCGCCGGCGGGGGTTTCAGAATCTATGTGTCTGGGTGACCCGTTACGACGCGACCTTGCCTACGCTGACTACGCGTACTACGACAACTACGTCGAGGGCTAGGGCGAAACGGTTCATCGGGTCAACAGATCTTGGGTTCAAGTAACGAAGCGATAAAACCACGATCGAAATAAAAAGGCAAGCCCTGTGTCGTCATGAGGCTTTTCCATCCTCATCGCGCAAGGCCCGACGGAGAATCTTGCCTACGTTGGTCTTGGGCAATTCCTCGCGGAATTCAACCAGATGCGGCACCTTGTAACCGGTCAGGTTTTCACGGCAATAAGCGGTCAAGGCCTCCTTGGTGAGATTCGGGTCCTTGCGCACCACAAACACCTTCACGGCCTCGCCCGATCGATCATCCGGCACGCCAACCGCAGCAACCTCGATGACACCCGGGTGGCTGGCCACGATGTCTTCGACTTCGTTCGGATAGACGTTGAAGCCCGACACCAGAATCATGTCTTTCTTGCGATCGACGATACGCACGAATCCATCGGGATCGATGGTTGCCACATCGCCCGTCCGCAAAAAGCCGTCGGCGGTCATGACCTTGGTGGTTTCGTCCGGGCGCTTCCAGTAGCCCGCCATGACCTGCGGCCCCTTCACGCACAGCTCGCCGGGCTGCCCCACCGCCAGTTCGACGCCGTCGTCGTCGCGAATGCTGACCTCAGTGGAACTGACCGGCAAACCAATCGCGTGGTTGAACTCAACCAGGTCCAGCGGGTTGATACACACCGCCGGCGATGTTTCGGTCAGGCCATACGCCTCGATCAACGGGCGACCGGTGACTTTCTTCCAACGCTCAGCCACCGCCTGCTGCACCGCCATGCCGCCACCGAGCGTGATGCGCAGCGACGAAAAATCGAGTTTCTCGAACTCTGGGTTGTTCAGCAGTGCATTGAACAAGGTGTTGACGCCAGTGATGACCGAAAAACGTACCGAGCCCAACTCCTTGATGAAGCCGGGAATATCGCGTGGATTGGTGATCAGGACGTTGGTCGCGCCCAGCTTGAAAAAGGTCAGGCAGTTCGCGGTGAGCGAGAAGATGTGATAGAGCGGCAGCGCGGTGATGATCACCTCGGGCTTGTCGCCCAGGAAGGGCTTGATCCATGCGTGTGCCTGCTGCAGGTTGCCGATGATGTTGCGGTGGGTCAGCATCGCGCCCTTGGCCACACCGGTTGTGCCGCCGGTGTATTGCAGGTAGGCGATGTCGTCGTGGCCAACCTGCACTGGCTTGAGCGTATGCCGCGCACCGACGGCAAGGATGTCGTTGAAGCGTTTGTGACCGGGCAGATCCCAGGCCGGCACCATCTTCTTGATGTACTTGACCACGAAATTGACAATACCGCCCTTGAGGCCACCGAGTCGGTCACCCAGCCGAGTGACCACCACGTGCTTGATCTCGGTGTGCGCAAGCACGTCCTGAAGCGTGTGGGCAAAGTTGTCAAGAATGACGATCGCCACCGCGCCGGAATCCTTGAGCTGATGCTCAAGCTCACGCGCGGTGTACAACGGATTGCAGTTGACCACCGTGTAGCCAGCGCGCAAGGCGCCGTACATGGCGATCGGGTACTGCATGACGTTGGGCATCATCAGGGCGACACGCGCGCCCTTGGGCAGCTTCAATTCACCCTGAAGATAGGCGGCGAACTGCTCGCTGAGCTGCGCCAGTTCATCGAAGCGCATCGACTTGCCCATGTTGACATAGGCTGTGCGCTCACCGAACTGCCGGCAGCTTTGAAGAAACATGTCACCGATTGAATCGAACTCGGACAGATCGATTTCAGCGGGAATGCCAGGGGGGTAGCTTTTGAGCCAGACTTTATCCATGGTGTCTCCTTGTTTTGCGTCGGAATTTGATCCGGAAATAACCGAACCCCGCCCTCCCAAGGCAAGTGCGCCGTCAATCGACGACGCGCATTTCCAACGACTCTTTACCGGCTCGCCGCCCCCCCTGAGGCGTCGAGCTGGTCACACTCGACTCAGGCCTCGTTGGATTCTTCGGGCCAGTTGCGAATGTAATTTTTCAGCATGCGATTCTCGAAACTCTGTTCTTCCAGCACGGCTTTGGCCACGTCATGGAAGGAGATCACGCCCAACAGGGTGTCATCGTCCATGACCGGCAGATAGCGCTGGTGATGGTCAACCATGTGGCGGCGCAACTCGTCCATTTCCATGTTGGCACCCGCGGTCAGCGGATCGCGGACCATGACGTCGGCAATCGACAGATCCTGCCAGCTGCCGCCCGCGACATGCACATGCTTGAGCACTTCACGGAAAGTGAGCATACCGGCCATCTTGCCGTGATCGAACACCACCAGCGAGCCGACGTCCTGCTCGGTCATGATGGCAACGGCTTCGGAAAGACTACGGTTCGGAGCGATCGTGTAGAGCACCTTGCCCTTGATCGCCAGGATTTCACTCACCTGCATGATTTACCCCTTGCCTGACGGATTGCACTCTTTAGGTGCGCTTGTTTGTTCGGGATGGTAGTCGATTGCGTGGCACGGGGGAAGCGGGAACCCCCTATCCATCACGTTGCCAGCTCAACGCGCTCACGACTGCCGTCGGAGAACACGAGCATCGCCCTGGCCGCGCACGCCGGGAACATCGCCGATACCGCGCGGCAGTAATCCTGCATTTGCTGTCGATACTTCGCCATCAGCTGCGGCTCCGGGTGCCCGCTCTTGTAGTCAATGACCCAAGCATCACCGCCGCGCAGCACCAGCCGGTCGATCCGGCCGAGACGCCCCGCGTCGTCGATGATCTCTACTTCGTTATAGGCCTGATCGAACTGCGCGGGGTCGAAAAAGCACTGCAGATCCGGCGCCTTGAGAATCGCCTCGGCGGCGCTGCGCACGGCCTCATCGACCGCCTCCGGCAAGTTCGCACCAGGGGTGGTGGCCGCCTCAATCAGCGCATGCATCGCCGTGCCAAAATCCATCGCCTGACTGGCCTCAGGCACGGGAACCCGCTCACCCACCGGTGTCACCGCCGGCGCGATCGGGATCTCAACGGCGCCCACCGGCGTCTCCACCACCGGCGCCTGAATGCGCGCAACGCTGCCGTAAACCTCACCAGCGTCCAGATCGTCGAGCGCCCGACGCAAGCGACCGTAGTAGGTCTGCGACGCGTCGCCCCGTGCTTCGCTGCCGCTGGCGACAAAAATCTGCTCGGCGCGGGTGATCGCGACATACAGCAGATTCAGGGTTTCACGCTCGCGGGCCGCCGCTTCGGATTCAAATATTGCCGCCCTCGCCCGCCCGGCCAACGCCGTGGTGGCGTGCAACGAGAAGTGCGTCGGCCGCGGTGCCCCGGCCGGCCAGTCGATCAGCGGCTGATAACTGTCGGGCCGCACATGTGTATTGTTGGCATCGATCAGCCACACCACTGGCGCTTCAAGCCCCTTGGCACCGTGGATGGTCATGATGCGCACCCGCCCCTGCGAGGCACCATCGATCAGCGCGCCCTCATCGGGCGCCTCGTCATCGCCGGCGCGACCGAGGCGCTGCAGTTCATCCACAAAGCGCGGCAGGCTCGGGTAACGCCCGCCATCCACACTCAGTGCAAGCGCCAGAAAGGCCTCGAGGTTGGCGGCCACGCCCGCCCACATCGGCGGCGGTACGCGGCGGCGATAGGCGGCCATCACGTCGGCCTGATGGTAGATCCGGTCAAGCAGATCATGCACCGGCAAGTGCGCCGCCAAAGCCATCCAGTCCGACAGCAGCTCGACCACCGGCGCCAGCACGGCCGCGTGCGGCCCTGCGCTGGCCGCCACGGCACGCAGCCGCGCCCACCAATCGCCGTCCGGCTCGGCCGCCAGCGCCAGCAAGGCCGCGTCGCTGACATCGAACCAGGGGGCGCGCAGACAATGCGCCAGCGCCAGATCGTCCGACGGCGTGGTCAGGAAGCGCAGCAGTGCGGTCAGATCAGCCGCCTCCAGCGTGGACAGCAACTGGCCACGGCTGACGCTCAGATACGGCACGCCCGACTCGCGCAGTGCCCGCTCGTACTCGGGCAGAATGCCGCGCGTGCGGGTCAGGATCAGTACATCGCCCCACTGCATGGGGCGCGCGCCAGCGCTGCCGTCGATGGCGCGATCGCCCACCCAGTCAAACAAGGTCGACACCATCACCTGCGCTTCCTGGCGACGGGCAAGGTTCTCGCGCACGCGCCGAGCCACCCTCAGCGGGTCGCGCAGGCTGCCGTCATCAATCTCATCGGCCAGCCCGGGAGCGCTCACCAGCGCGGGCAGGCACACCATCCCTTCGCGCCCGGTGCGCCGCGCCGCCTGCTCGGCAAAGCCCACAAACGCGGGCTCTTTGACGAACAATGCATTGACCACCTCCACCACCGCCGGCGCATTTCGCCAGGTGTGGTTGTTGGGCAGACGGACCGCGTCGAAGCCGGCCGCCAGCCACTCGGCCGCGTGGTTGAAAATGCGGTAATCGGCACGGCGAAAACGGTAGATGGACTGCTTCGGGTCGCCGACCAGAAAAATCGACGGCCGATACGTATCCGCCTCATAGGCTGCCAGCCAGGCCAGCAAAATGCGCCACTGCACCGGGTTGGTGTCCTGGAACTCGTCGAGCAGCAGGTGCCGGTAGCGCGCGTCGAGTCGCGCTTGCAGATACGGCGCGCGGTCCACATCGTCGAGCAGACGATCGACCTCGATCTCCAGATCGGCGTAGTCCATCACCCTGCGCTGTCGCTTGAAGGCTTCAAACTCGGTCAGCAGCGCGGTGCCGGCGGTCAGCGCCGCGACGTTGAACGCCAGCACGCGCAACTCCAACCGGGCGGCAACACAATCAAGCACGACCGTGGCGAGCGATTCATGCAGACCCAGCAGATCCATCTCGCCCGCCTCGCCCAGCCGCCCCGCCTGTGCCTTGGACGCCTTGCGGGCGCGCACCGTCCCTTTCTCGGTCAGAAAAACCGGCACCAGCGCCTCGAAGCGCGCCGCGTCGTCCACGATTGCGAGCGCATCGATCAAGGCGTTGGCCACTTTCTGATCAGACGCCGTGTTCTTGCCAAGGTGCGCGGCATAGCGCTGGAGCCGCGCCACCAGATCCGGCGCGGCAAAGAACATCGCCAGCGCCTCGGCGTCGGACGACACGTCTGCCGCGGCGTGCATGTCGGCCAACACGGATTCAAGCGGCGCGCCGTTGGCAAACACTTGCCATTCGCCCCGCCGCGACACAAAGGCGTCGAGCAGGCTTCGGGTGTTGTTGCTGCCGAACAGCATGTAGAGCTGACCAAGCGACATGGCCGCCGGGCCGTCCGGGGCCTCGGCGCAGCGCCGCGCGAACAGGGCCCAGGCCTCGTCCATCAGCGGGCCTTCGGCCTCGGCCAGGGTAAAGCCCGCCAAGCCGGCGTTGAAACTGGCACCCGACAGGATGCGACCGAACCAGCCGTGAAAAGTGGTAATGGTGATTGCCGGGCTGGCCTGCTCGACCGTTTCGATCAGCCCGCGCGCCCGCGGCAACACGGCGAGTGCCTCGGCAGCATCGAGCCCCCGCGCTTCGAGGAAGGCGCAGGCCGCCGCATCATCCAGCCGCGCCAGTTCGCGCAGCCACAAGCGCAGCCGCGCCTCGATCTCGCGCGCCGCCTTGCGGGTGTAGGTAATGGCGAGGATGTCGCCCGGGCGCGCGCCGGTGAGCAGAATGCGCAAGATGCGCGACACCAGCAGCCAGGTCTTGCCGCTGCCGGCACAGGCTTCGACAACCACGCTGCGCGCCGGGTCGAGCGCCTGACGAACGAAGGGCTCAGTCATCGTGATAGTCCTTGCGGCACAGGCCACGCACGCTGCAGTAGTCGCAAACGCTGCCGACGCCATTGGCCGTCATCGCCGCGCCCTCGCCCATGCGTTCAAACAGATCGGTGAGCCGCGCCACATGGGCTGCCGCGGCCGCGGCCGGGTCGTCAAGCGCCCAGGTGTCAACGCGATCGCCATCAAGCGCCACATAGCCAGCCTGTGCGACGGCTTCGTCCATCAAGGCGGCGTAAATTGCCAACTGCCCGTCCTCCGGGTCTTTCACCGCCCGACGTAGCGAGGCGGTGTCGCGGGCCTTGTAGTCGAGCACCGCCAGCGCGCCATCTGCCCCGCGGTCGATCCGGTCAAGCCGCCCCTTGAGCGTCAATGTGTCGCCATCGGCCAATAGGAGCGCGCGGCGCAGACTGCGTTCGGATTCGGCGTAGCGCCAACCCGATTGCTCGCGGCTGCGCTGCCAGGCGAGGTAGTCACCCATGCGTTTTCGCCAGCGCAGCAGCCAGGCGGTTTCAAGGAAGTTGGCCTTCACCCGCTCGCCGAACACGGCCTGGGTCTCGGCCTCCAGTGCGGCGAGCAAAGTGTCGTCGTCCACGTCGGAAATCACCGGGAAGCGCGTGTGAAAGCGCTCGAGCACCGAGTGCACAAACTGGCCGTAGTCGCGCTTCTCCATGGCTTCGCTGACCTCGCCCGCCTCGTCCAGCCCGAGCACGTTGCGCGCGAAATACTGATACGGGCAGCTCACCAGCGAGGCATAACCGTAGGCGGTGATGGACGCCGGGCGTTGCGCGCGCGGCACGACGGGCCCCGGCACCGCTTGGCCCTGGTGTGTCGCGTGGACCGGCGGCATGGGCGGCGCGGGTTGAATCAGCGGCCGGCCAAAACGCATCGCGTGCGCCAGATCGAGAATCTCCAGCTCGGCGGCCAGCGGCCCCGGGTCGCCATCGCGCAACTGCTGCCACGAAAACACCACCCGCCCACAGCCGGCGATCAACATCGTCAGGTCGTCGCGCAGGCGTTGCAGGCCGTCGGCACGGCCGGGCAGGCCGAGGTCCTGACGGACGCCGTCGTGCACAAAAATGGCGCGGCGATCTTCTGCCGCCAGTTGAACGGCGTCGGCGCCGACCACTATCGCCACATCGAAATGCCGCAGGCGGCAAGCCGGCAAGTGGGTCATCACCACCGGGCTGCGGATGCTGCGATCGCGGAACAAGGCCGCGTCCAGCTCGCTATCGAGCCAGTCGCGCCACTCTTCGAAACTCAGCTCACAGCCTTCGTCGTGCAAGGCCTCGACATGGTCGACGAAACTCTCCAGCAGGGTCTGACCGGCGGCGTCCGCCAATAAAGCATCGGTAGCGTCGAGCGCTGTCAGCAAGGCGCGCAGGCGCTTCAGCCACACTTGCGGCGCCGCCGGTTGCATGGAAAAGCCGCGGCAGGCGTCGCTCAAAATGGAGATCAGCGCGAGCGCGTCAGGCTGCGCACTGAGTTTGGCGGCAATCGGCGCCAGGCCGGTGACCACGTGTTCGTCGAGGATCACCCGTTCGATCGCCAGCACGGCGCGCTGCCGTTGTTCGGCGGGCATGGCCGAGAACACGAAAGGCGATTTGCACAGATCGAGCACATCGCGCCAATACGCCGAGCGAGCCAGCACTTCGAGCGCGACATCGACCAGCGCGGCGGCGCGCGTGGTGGAGAGTTTCCAGCCGGATTCATCCTCAACCAGAATGCCGTCGCGTTCGAGCAGCGCACGCGCACGTCGTGCCGCCATGCGGTCTACCGCCACCAGCGCAATCGATTCGGCGCCCTCTGCCAATGCCTTGCGCACATGATGCGCAACGGTGTGCGCCTCATGCTCCAGCGCATCGACGCCAATGATCTGCACCCGCGCATCCAGCGCACCTTCCTCTGTCACCGCAGCCACCCGTGTCTGCAAGGGCAACGTCCCGGTCGACGGCCAGGCGGCGTCGAGCATGCTTAGCAGCGGCGTGGCCGCCACGCTGCGATCCGCCTGACACAGCACGACCGCGGCCCGTTCGGCATGGCTTTGGAGCCAGGCATGGAGGGGGGCCGACAAGGCCCCCTCGGCGATCACCAGCAAGGGCGTGGGTGAGGTGGCCGTCCATTGCGCCGCACCGAGCAAACGCGCCGCCCGGCGCGATGGGGCACCCTGGGTTTCGGCATACCAGAGCTGGTGCACTACGGCCGCTTCAAAGCGCAGCACCTCGGTATTGCGGGCACCGTAGGCCGCAGCAAGCTGCGCCGCCAGCGCATCCTCACTGGCGGCCAGACCGGCGCCCTGTTCCGTCAGCTCATCAAAGAGCGCGATGAATTCTTCGCACAGCGCCCACAAATTGCCCTGCTCAAACCAGCCGCGCGCGCGCAGTTGCTGATACAGCGCGAACTGACGGCGGGTGTCCGACAGCGGCGAAAACGCGGCCGCCCAAGGCGCCAGATGCACTTGCAGGGTTTCGACCGGCGACAACAGCAGGCTGCGGCCCGCTGCGCGACGCAGCGCCTGCTTGAAGGCCGGCGCCATCATCAGATTGGGAACGACCACCCGCCAGCCAGTCAGATCCGGCCCCGGCACACGGTCAATCAGGGATCGGGCGCAACGGTCAATGAAATCCGGCCCCGGCGCAAAACGATAATGAGTGAGCCCGGAACCGGTCATGGTGCGAGTTCAGCGCTCAAGCAGGTGACGCTTTTCCTTTACCTTCGCCCACTCCTCGGCGTCGGACAACGCGTCCTTGCGCTCGATGATCGGCTTCCACTGCTTGGACAGTTCGGCATTGATGGCGATGAATTCCTGCTGATCGTCCGGCACATCGTCTTCCGCGTAGATCGCCTCTACGGGGCACTCGGCGACACACAAGGTGCAGTCAATGCATTCGTCCGGATCGATCACCAGAAAGTTGGGGCCTTCGCAAAAACAATCGACCGGGCACACGTCCACGCAGTCGGTGTATTTGCATTTGACACAGGCTTCGGTCACTACATAAGTCATGATTCGAATCTCTCCATTGTTGCAATTGCGCCACAGCGGCTGACCGGGGGCAGATATCCCTCAGCGCGAACTATAGCGCGGCACGTACCCCCTACGTCACGAAACGCGACGGACAATGCGGGCAGTTTGCTTGACGTTCGCCGTGGCTTGGCATAACTTTCTTCTCACAACCGCACTCGATACGCCATCTGCGCGTGTCGTTTCGTCTGAATCGGCCTGAACGGCCCTGTCTGATCAAACCAGTCATCACTCCCTGATGCGAGGAACCATGAGCGAGCATATCCATTACGTCACCGACGGCACCTTCGATGCCGAGGTCCTGCAATCCGCGACCCCCGTCCTGCTGGACTACTGGGCCGAATGGTGCGGCCCTTGCAAGATGATTGCGCCGATTCTTGACGAGGTGGCCAAGGAATACGAAGGCAAACTGAAAGTCGCCAAACTCAACATCGACGAGAACCAGGACACCCCCGCCAAGTTCGGCATCCGGGGCATCCCGACGCTGATGCTGTTCAAGGGCGGCAACGTTGAAGCCACCAAGGTCGGCGCCCTGTCCAAGTCGCAATTGACGGCCTTCATTGACAGCAACCTCTGATCGGGCTAGATTCCGCTCACTTCCCGCGACGCCCTGAATTCGGGCGCCCAGCCCCTCCCCCGGCGTCGCGGTTGCACATTCCCTTCTGCGGTCCTCCGTTATCACGGCTTCCGGCCCGTCGTTTTTCTCCTTCCCCATCCAGTAGATCACCATGCAACTTTCGGAGCTCAAGAACCTCCACGTCAGCCAATTGCTTGAGATGGCTCAAGAGAATGGCATTGACGGCGCCAATCGCCTGCGCAAGCAGGAACTCGTATTCGCGCTACTGAAAAACCGCGCCAAGAAAGGCGAGCCGATTTTCGGCGACGGCGTGCTCGAAGTGCTGCCCGACGGCTTCGGCTTCCTGCGCTCACCCGAGGCTTCCTACCTGGCCGGGACGGACGATATCTACGTGTCGCCCTCGCAGGTACGTCGCTTCAACCTGCACACCGGCGACACCATCGAGGGTGAGATTCGCACTCCAAAGGATGGCGAGCGCTACTTTGCGATGGTGAAAGTCGACAAGATCAACGGCGAGCTGCCCGAGGCATGCAAGCACAAGATCCTGTTCGAGAACCTCACGCCGCTGCACCCGACGGCCTGCCTGGAACTCGAACGCGACATGAAGGGGGGCGAAAACGTCACCTCTCGCATCATCGACATGATCGCGCCCATCGGCAAAGGTCAGCGCGGTCTGCTGGTCGCCCCGCCAAAAACCGGTAAAACGGTGATGTTGCAGCACATCGCCCACGCCATCACCGCCAACCATCCCGACGTCGTCGTCATCGTGTTGCTCATCGACGAGCGCCCCGAAGAAGTGACCGAGATGCAGCGTTCGGTGAAAGGCGAAGTGGTCGCCTCCACCTTCGACGAACCGGCCTCGCGTCACGTACAAGTGGCCGAGATGGTCATCGAAAAGGCCAAACGCCTGGTCGAGCACAAGAAAGATGTGGTCATCCTGCTCGACTCGCTGACCCGCCTCGCCCGCGCCTACAACACCGTGGTGCCCGCCTCCGGCAAGGTGCTCACCGGGGGTGTGGACGCCAACGCGCTGCAAAAGCCCAAGCGCTTCTTCGGCGCCGCACGCAACATCGAAGAAGGCGGTTCGCTGACCATCATCGCCACCGCGCTGATCGACACCGGCAGCCGTATGGACGATGTGATCTACGAAGAATTCAAGGGCACCGGCAACATGGAACTGCACCTCGACCGCCGCATGGCCGAGAAGCGGGTCTATCCGGCCATCAACGTCAACCGCTCCGGCACGCGCCGCGAAGAGTTGCTGATGAAAGCCGACGTACTACAAAAAATCTGGGTGCTGCGCAAACTGCTCTACGGCATGGACGACATCGACGCGATGGAATTCCTGCTCGACAAAGTGCGCCAGACCAAGAGCAACGGCGAGTTCTTCGACGCCATGCGTCGCTGATCTTTCGCTGCCATCGCCGCGCAAAACGCCACCTTCGGGTGGCGTTTTTATTGGCCAGCCCGCCGATCACGCGCCCTCGCTGACCTGCGCCAACACGTCCAGAAATCCCGCCAGCAAGGGGCTGACCGGCCCCTCAGCCACGGCCACCGACAGCGAAAACACCGCCGCCGGATCCCGAATCGGCACATAGCGCGCGCGCGGAATATGCACACATTCGAGCTGCGCCGGCAGCAAGGCGATGCCCAGCCCCGCCGCAGCCAGCCCGATCTGGGTGGTGGCCTCACGCGCGGTCTGAACAATGCGCGGCGCGAACCCCGCGTTACGACACAGCTGCTGAAGCACCCCCGGCAGGCCGGTGCCGACATCCGGCGGGAAAACGATGAAGCCCTCATCGCGTAAATCGGCCATGTTCACCGCATCACCAGTCACGGCGGGGTGCCCGGCGTGCATGACCAGACGCAGCGGATCGCGCCCGATCTCTCTCAACACCACGCCATCGCTCGCCATGCTTGCCGTGTGGCGCACAAAGCCCACATCCAGCCCACCCTGACCGATTGCCACAAATTGCTCGCGGGTGAACATCTCGCGCAGTTGCAGATCCACTGCCGGAAAGCGCGCACGATAGCTGCGCAGCACATCGCCCAACACCGCGCTGTACGGCATTGACGCAGTGAAGCCGACCCGCAAGCAGCCAGCCTCGCCGCGCGCCACCCGACGCACCTCCTCGGCCGCGCTATCGGCGTCATCCAGCAGACGCCGTGCGCGCTCAAGCAGGCGTTGGCCTGCATCGGTCAAGCTGACTTTGCGCTTGCTGCGAATGAACAAAGCCGCGCCCAACTCATCTTCCAGCGCGCGGATCTGCATCGACAGCGGAGGCTGTGCCATATGCAGGCGCGCTGCTGCACGGGTGAAGTTCAGCTCTTCGGACACGGCCACGAAGTAGCGCAGGCGACGCAGATCCATTCATATCTCCAGCGTATCAATTACGCCTTAAATATATATTGGACGTCGATTTTCTGCCGACTTAGGATGGCGCCTCCTCTCACGCGCGAGTAACACCGCCTTCATGTCACTTCGCAATCACACCGACACCCCAGGCAATGATGAGTTTCTTCATGCCGGCACCCGCCCCTATCGCCTGGCGAATCTGGCCATGTTTCTGGGCGGCTTTGCATGTTTTGCAATGCTCTATGGCACTCAGCCGCTACTGCCCTTGCTGTCGCAAGTTTTCAATACCTCGGCGACCGAGGTCAGCCTGTCGGTGTCGGTCAGCACCGGGGCGCTGGCCCTCGCGCTGATCCCGGCCAGTCTCCTCTCGGACCGCTTTGGCCGCGGCACCATGATGACGTTCTCGCTGGTTCTGGCCGCCGTGCTGTCGCTGCTCTGCCCCTGGGTCAGCACCTTCAATGAGCTGCTCGTGCTGCGCGCGCTGCTGGGTGTCGCACTGGCGGGCCTGCCCGCCGCCGCCATGGCCTACCTGGGTGAAGAAGTGGCGCCGAACGCTCAGGGCCGCGCGATGGGGCTCTACATCGCCGGCAACGCCTTTGGCGGGATGAGTGGCCGCTTTCTGACCGCCTGGGTCACAGACCACTTCGACTGGCAGACCGGCTTGCTGGTGCTCGGCGTCCTCGGCGCCATCGCCGCGCTGGCCTTCTGGTTTGGCCTGCCCGCCTCCCGCCATTTCCAGCGCCGCTCCATTTCTCCCGCCAAAGTGCTGGCGGACGCCAAGAACCTGATGCACGACGCCGGCCTGCCCTGGCTGTTTCTGAGCGCCTTTTTGTTGATGGGCTGCTTCGTCGGGCTTTACAACTTCGTCACCTTCCGCCTCGTCGCACCGCCCTTCGAACTCGGCCAGACCGCCATTGGCGGCATCTTTTTGCTTTACCTGGTTGGCACCTGGAGTTCGGCCTGGGTCGGACAACTGGTGGACCGCATCGGCCGCCGCCAGGTGTTGTGGATGATGGCGTCCCTGATGCTACTCGGTGTGCTCGTCACGCTGCCCACAAACCTGGCCACCGTCATCATCGGCATCGCGATCTTCACTTTCGGTTTTTTTGGCGCCCACACCACCACCAGCGGCTGGGTCAGCCGGCGCGCCGGGCCCAGCCGAGCACTCGCCGCGGCGGTCTATCTTTCCAGCTACTACCTCGGCAGCAGCCTGCTTGGCACCGCGGTGGGTTTTGCCTGGGACGCCGGTCTGTGGATCGGCGTCGTCATCAGCCTGAGCCTGCTGTTGATCGCAATGCTCGCCATCGCGTTCCACCTGTCGCAGCTTCCGAGATCCGCTGCGGCATAGGGCACGGCGACCCATCCGCCGACCGCAATTATTGCGCGACAGCAACACCCGTCGCCACACAAGCTCGCCCCGCCGGCCATACCCGATCAGGGCGACGCGGCACCGGTGGTGTACGCGTCGCACCACACCGCAATGCACCAGACCGATGCCGCCGAAGAAATCGCCGAAATCAGTCACGGCCCAAACGCGCTGCCGGTGGCCAAGGCATCACACGGCCTCCATGAAGATCGCGGCAAGCCCCCCCCTGCCCGTCGACTAAGCCTACGCCCAGCGCATGGGTCGCAAGGAATCCGAAGCGGCCAAACAAGCATTGCCGATCGAACTGCTCAAGGGTTTGAAGACCGCGACGCGGCCGGCAAGGGCGGCACGATCAAGCGCTTCATGGAGCATCTGAACCCGCGCGGCGCGCGCTTTGTGGCACTGGAAAAGCCGATCGAAATCGAGCGCCCCCGTGGTACTTCCAGCGCCACATCGAACGCCAGCCCACCGCCGGCGAAATGGTGTTCTTCGATCGCTCCTGGTACAGCCGGACCGACGTTGAGCACGTGACGGGTTTTTGCACGACGGAGGAATATCTGGAATTCATGCGGCAGACGCCGCAGATGGAATGCATGCTGGTGTGTGGATGCAATAGCCGAAGGGCAATGCACCGAATGCTGGTCTCCCACAAAGCCCCTGCACGCGACCACGAGACAAACTGGCGTCGTCAGGGGCTGTCTCCAGAATGCACTGCGTCGCGCTGGGCCGGTGGCGCATCGCACTGAGCGCATCAGCGCCAAGGCCCACAATTACATGGGCGATATCCCTACCTATACTGTAATAAACAGTCGACCCATTCTGCGCCAACCGCTGCCTCGGCGCCGCTTGCACATGCTTGGCCCGTCTCATTTCGGAGGTAAAGAAGATGCGTCATTTGGTCGCAGCACGAACCATCGCGTCGTCCATCGCCGTCGCCTTCACCCTGGTCAGCACAACAGGCTGTGAAACGACCAACAAGCGTGATACGGGCACCATCATCGGCAGTGTTCTGGGCGGCATCCTCGGCAATCAAGTCGACGACGGCGGCGCCGGCGGCACGATCATCGGCGCCTTGGTCGGCGCTGCAGTCGGCCGCATGATCGGTCAATACATGGATGAGGCCGACAAAAAACGCTTCGCCGAGACCATTAACGAAGCACCCACTGGGCAAACCGTGCGTTGGCACAACGATGACAGCAATCGCGACTTTGCGGTCACACCAACGTCCGACGTCTACGCCAAAGGCGAACAGCAGTGCCGGCGTTTTGACCAGGTCGTTTTTGTCGACGGCAAACGCGAGGTGATGGAGGGTGTGGCCTGCAAGTCTCCGGGTAGCGATGCGCTCGCCGTCGACGGTCAGCAGGTATAAGGAGGCCCGTCATGATGAGGCGACAATGGCAGCGCGGCCTTTGCGTCTTTCTTGGCTTCGTGCTGTGCGCGATCTCGCCGACATCGGCTTGGGCGCAGTCGCCGAACCCATACTCGCCACCCAATACACCTCCAGGCACTTCAGCACCGACACGCGTACCCTACCCTACCCCGCCGAGCAATTATGATAACGGCGACAAAGGCGGCGACGGCGGCAGCAACTGGGGCATCCCCGCGCTCATTGTCGGCGCGGTGGCGCTGTTTGCCATGAACCGTCACCTCAAGGCCGAGACGACCGAACAACGCAATGACGACGAAGGCATGCAGCAACTGCTGCAGACCGGACCGCAAGTCCCCACCCAATTCAATACCAGCGCCTTCGGCATCCGCGCGCTGGTGCGCAGCGACTGGCCGATCGTGGTCGATTATGCGCAGCATAAACCGGGGCGTGTGCTGCTCCGCATCAGCGTGCCCGGTGCCGAAATCGTCACCTATCGGCTCGACCAGTTCGGCCTCGGGCGTCATCTGCTGCGCTTCGACCTGCCCCCTTTCCTGGGCGATAGCGTCAGACCTGCCGTGTTCGCCATCACCGCCGCCGACGCACAAACCGGCACCGAAACCATCGACGGATTCACCGTATACGGCATTGGCTGCGGCCCACGCGCCGTCGGCTCCATCGCCGTCGACCAGCTCGAATTCAACCCCGGCGAAGTGCGCGTACAAAACGGCGACACCGCCAGCTTCGCCTTCCGCTCACGCTCCGATTTTGACAACTCCGCAATCGAATACATGCGCATCACGCAAAGCCCGGACGGCGCACGCAAACGCTATGTCAATGGCCAGCGGATCGGCAGCGTACAGCGCAACAGTCGTGTGGAGAGCTCCCCGGCGCAACGCTGGAACGGTCAGGACGAACAAGCCCGCGTCTCACGGGGCCGCCACCAGTTGCAGGTGCGCGTCTGGGACGACGGCGGTGACTGGATCGGCGCGTGGTCTGATTCGCTGGTTCAGGTGCGATAAGCACGCAGGCTGAAAAACGCATCGACTCCGGCACCGACTATTTCGCGCAAACCGCACGATCAGGCACCGCGTCCACCAGTGCGCACCACGCCTCACGCGTCATCACCGACATTGCGCCCTGCGCGTCCATCTGCGTTGCACTCATTGCGGCCAACCACTGTTGCGCCGCCACGCCTGCGGTGTCGGGTACGGGCCAACGCCATTGACGCGCGCGATTGCCGTCGGAAGTCAGCAAGCCGCCATCGACGCGGGTGGATTCTGGATAGAGCACGTCGGAACGCAGTCGCGCGCTGAGCGGCTGGCCGGCGATAGCGTCCCATAGTTGTACGCTGGTATTGCCCCACAGCACGATGCGGCCATCGGCCAACAGCGCGCCGCTGCTGACACCTTCGTTAAGGGTGAGCGGTGGCGAGAGCAGACCGTCGGCGCCAAGACGACGCGCTAGCGGTCCGGCAGCCACCAGCGTGGCGTCATCGCGCTGATCGAGCAATTCATAGCCGTGCAGACCAAGCGCGTCGAGGCGCGCCTTGAGGGCGGTATCCGGCACTGTCGTCTTGGCCTGAGCCTTGCTCGATGCGCTGCTCGAAACTGAGACCGGCGCGGTCAACTCGGCGGCCGGGTGACGCCGCCACACCCGCAGGTCGGCGTCGTTGGACCAGGTCACGATGCCCTCGCCGTCGTCGAAAAACGCGGCGCCGGCAATGCGTTCGCGGTGTCGCAGCGGAAGGCTGAGCGGCGTCATCGTGTTGGTGTCCCACAGGCGCGCGCCGGCCGTGGCACTCCAGGCGAGCACGCGTGTGCCATCCGGGGCGATCGCGGTCGACACCGTCGCCTCGTTCTTGTCGTGACGGCCTCGCGCCGCGGCAGCGCCTTCGGCAAGGTCCCACAGGTTGATGTTGCCACCGCCTCCGCTGGTAATGATGTGCGCCCCCTGTGGCGTGACCAGCACGTGCGAGATGCTGTCGTCGCTGTCGCGTGCGAGCGGCTGATCGAAACGTGGCTGGCCGGTCGCGGCGTTCCATAGACGCAAACGCCCGCGCGCCGCGTTCCACGAAACAATGACTTCACCACCCGGCACGATACGGGCACCGTCAACCGTTTCCGGCGACGCCCACGGCGGCACTTGCGCCCCGTCCGGCGAGAAATCGTGGCGCATCAATGTGGCGTCGCACCAGCTCAGCACACTGCCCGCGTCGGCAGCGATGTCCACGCCGCGCACGGCGCAAGCCATTTGCCAGGTCGATGACACCTCGGCCTCGCCGATGCGCCATTGCCAGAACTGGCCGTCCTTGCTCCACGCCAACACGCCTTCGCGACCAAGGAAACGCGCGCCGGCAATCGACGCCGTAAGCGCGAGGCGGTGCACCACGTCGCCTTCCGGCAGCGACCATATCCGCACACCGCCCTCATGCCAGCCGAGCAGGCGCCGCCCATCGTCGTCGAGCGCAATACCGGCGATAGCGTCCGATGCCAACGCGCGCGCCGCTTGCCCGGGGCTCCACAACCACACGCCACCGGCCGCGTCACGCGAGACAACATGGCGTTGCGCTGCGATATGCGCCTCCTGCACGGGCGTGGCGTGTGCGGCTTGCACCAGCGCGGCGCCGCTATGCAAATCATGCAGCGTGGCGTTTCCTGCGGACCACGACACCAGCAGCGCATCGTCGGCGCGCACGCGCACGCCCTCAGGTGCGGCAGGAAGCGCGATCATACGGTTCAGCGCCACGCCTCCGCTGAGCACGCCCACGCCAATGAGCGCACTTTCGCGGGCCTGGGTGAGCGGGCTGAGATCCGCGACGCGCGCGAAATAATGGGCGGCCTTGAGCGCGTCGCCGGTGGCGTCACGCGCCGACACGGCGCCGCTCCAGTAGCTGTTGATCAACTGAGTATGGGTCTCCAGACGCTGTTGCCACAGTTTGACGCCCAGCCAGCTCGCCGCCACAAAGCCGATCGCGATGCCCGCCTCGAGCGCGCGCCAGCGTCGGCGCGCTCGGCGCGCCGCCTGGGTGCTGGCGGCAATGAAGGCGCGCAGCGTGTCGTCGACTTCACTCTCGCGCTCGTTCAGCCAGCGGTGTGCTTCGGCCAGCGGACCGCCACGCAAGAGCAGCCCCTGATCTTTCGGCGCCGCCTGCCAGGCGTCGGCCTCGGGACGCAGATGCTGGCGCCACAGCAGGAACGCGCGGTCTTCGTCGAGCCAGCGCTTGAGCCGGTCCCAGGCACGGAACAGCGCCTCGTGCGCAACTTCCAGGGTGCGCGCGCCCTCGCTGCCCGCGCCTGGATCCTCCTGCCCCGACACCAGCAGGCGTGCCTTGACGAAGGCTTCCATGAGCGGATGAATCTCGGCGGGGATTTCCTGCCAGCGCATCGAGCGCCGGGTGTACTGCCCCTCCGGGTCGACCCGCACCATGTGCCGGAAGGCGCGGCGCAACTCGGAAATCTGCGGTCGCGTGGGTTTGAGCGCGGCGAGCACGGCGTCGGCCTCCTGCCGGATCGCGCCTTCGAGCCCGCCGATGCGCTCGGTGTATTCGTCGAGCGTGATCTTGCCGTCGGCGCCAAAGTCGCGCCACAGGCGGTTGAGCGTGAACGCGAGCAAGGGCAGCGCGTCGGCCGTGCCGGTGTCCTGCACCATGGTTTCGACCAGCCCGGGCTCGAGCTCGATGCCGGCAACCTGCGCCGGTTTGCAGATGATCTCGGCAAAGTGGCGTGGCGTCATCGGGCCGAGTGACATTTCACGAAACGGCATCTGCCCCCAAGCGGCGTGCGATTGCAGGGCGGACAGGTAATCCGCGCGCAGCGTGGCCAGGCAATACAGATCCCCGCCCTCGCCGACCAGCGCGGTGCGCAACAGATCGACAAAGCGCGCCGCCGCCGCGGCGTCGCTGATGGTGACGAGCTCTTCGAGTTGGTCAACGACGAGCAGCACCGCGCGCCGCTCGGCGCCCGAAGTCGATGCGGCCGCCACCTCCGCCGCCGCAACGGCGAGCGCCCGCTCGCTGGCATCGCCGATCAACCGCGCGCGCGGGGCATCGGGCAAGGCGCGCGCCAGTTCGTCGACCGGTTGCTGGCGCGGTCGCATCGGCGCCAGCACATGCCAGTCGGGCATGCGCGACAGTTTCGGGATTACCCCGGCGCGCACCAGCGAGGATTTTCCGCTGCCCGACGTACCGACCAGCACCAGTAGCCGGTCGCCGCCATACCGGCGCATCTGCGCCAACGTATCGAGACAGCACCGCTGGTCGTCATCGCGGCCGAAATACACCGCCGCATCGGCCACCTGAAACGGCGTCAGGCCAGGATACGGTGGACGATGCACGTCCCAGTCAAAGCTGTCGGTCGGGTCCAGGCCGGCGCTGCGCATACCGCGCCACAGACGTGCGTAGCCCGCCTCCGCGTCGGGGCGCAGATCGGTGCTCTGGGTATCGAGCAGCACGGAGCGCAACTCGCATGCGTCGATGATCAGCGGAAAAAGTTGTTTGCCGAGCGCGCGGGCATGAGTGATTTCGGCAAAGCACCAGTCGGAGGCCATCGAGTGTGCGCTGCACAGCACCACCACGCCGCTGCATGCGCGCAACTGCGCGTAGATTTCGCGCTCCCAGTGGCGACCGGCGGGAATACCGTCAGCCGGGTCGAAGTCGAGGAATAGCGACTGGTAGCCTTGCGCACGCAGCCGCTTGGCCAGATCGTCGGCCGCGGTGTTGTCACGACTGCTGTGGCTGATGAAGATCCCTGACACAGGCGCTCCCGCACGGGTGTTCTCGCTCAGGGGCCAGCATGCACTGCCCGGCACGCATTGAAAAGCCCGCCGCGACGCGAGCAGCCGCTCAAGGAATGACCCGGAGGCGGCGCTGGCTTGTCGCACAGCAATGTTTCGGCTGCTCCAACAAAGGCATTGAAGTCGCGCGCTACGGCCGTCAGTCCATCCGCCGCTCGGCCGGCTTCGCGCCGGCGTGGAAGACCGCGCCGGACACGACGACCTGGCTCAGGTTCCGGCACCTGCTCGAGCAGCACGCACTCACCCGCACGATGTTCGGGACGATCAAGACCCCTCAGGCGGCCTCGCGAAGTGCGGCGAACCGTCGCCGGCATTTCCCGCGTCATGGCAGGCGCACAAGATCTCCAGAAACCGGCGCGCGAGCCGCGACGGTGCCGGATTGCGCGGCACGAACGCATGCCAGTCGCAATGGTAGTGAAACACCGACGCACCGATACAACACAACGCCCCATCCGCCACAAAACGCTGCGCGTAATGCGCGGGTAAAAATCCGACGTAACCGCCCGACAATATCAGCGCCACCGTCGCCTCCTGGTCAAACGCGCGCGCCGTCGGCTGGAGCCCGAGCCGCCAGAAGGTTTCCATATTGGGTGAGTGATAACCCAGCCCGACCAGCCGGGACGCCCGAATGTCGGCATCATCCGGCGCGTGCCCCCCGGCCACCAGCGGATGCGAAGTGGCGCAATAGAGCTGCATCGGCTCACCGAACAGCCACACTGCGTCGAAGCTGTCGCTCGCGCGATGCATCGGCTGGATGCCGAGTTGAAAGCGCCCGTCGAGCAAACCGGGCTCGATCTCGCCGCTGTGCGCTACATGCAGATTGATGCGCACCGACGGCGCGACCGCATCAAACGCCGCAATGGCCTGGGGCAGACGGCAACCCGGATTCGTCACAAACTTGTCGAACACCGCCAGGTTCAGCTCGCCACGCAAGCCCTCGTGCAACTCACCAATCTCGGTGCGGAACGCGTCGATTTGCGCCAGCAGACGCCGCGCGGCCGCCAGCACCGTCGCGCCCTCCTCGGTCAGCGCAAAGCCGGCCCGACCGCGCTCACACAGGCGCACACCCAGCCGCGACTCCAGCGCCTTGAGATGACGGCTGATCACCGAGCGGCTGATATTGAGCCGCAGCTCGGCCGCCGCCAGGCCACCGGATTCGGCGATGGCGATAAACACCCGCAACAGGCGCAGATCGGCTTCGGCCAGATTGTTCAACAGTGCGCGCGGCTTCATTGTTTCAGTTATCCGAAACTTTACTGACATTGATTGTAGTTTTATGCATCGTTTTGCGCGACTAGGATGCATCAACGCATTGTGGAGATACGTATGAACCCGCTCGACGCTTACTGGATGCCCTTCACCATGAACCGCGCCTTCAAGCAGGCGCCGCGCATGATCACCCGAGCCCGTGGCCACTACTACACCACCGACGACGGCCGCGAACTGCTCGACGGCTTCTCTGGCCTGTGGACCTCGGGGTTGGGCCATTGCCACCCGAAAATCGTCGCCGCAGTGCAGGCCCAGGTCGCCGAGCTGGACTACGGTATGGCCTTCCAGGTCGGCCACCCGAAGGCATTCGAACTGGCCACCCGGCTCGCCGACATGGCGCCCGAAGGCTTCACCCGCTGCTTTTTCACCAACTCGGGCTCCGAAGCGGCAGATACCGCACTCAAAATCGCGCTGGCCTATCACCGCGCCCGTGGCGAGGGCCAGCGCACCCGCCTCATCGGTCGTGAGCGCGGCTACCACGGGGTGAACTTTGGCGGCATGTCAGTGGGTGGCATTCCGGGCAACCGCAAGGTGTTCAGCGCCGCGCTGCTGCCCGGCGTCGACCACATCCGCCACACCCACTCACTGGCCGACATGGCCTTCACCCGCGGCCAGCCGAGCTGGGGCGTGCACCTGGCAGACGACTTGGAACGCCTCTGCGCGCTGCACGACGCCAGCAACATCGCCGCGCTGATCGTCGAACCCGTCGCCGGTTCCACCGGCATTCTGGTGCCCCCCATCGGCTATCTCCAGCGCCTGCGCGAGATCTGCGATCGCCACGGCATTCTGCTGATTTTTGACGAGGTGATCACCGCCTTCGGCCGCGTGGGCGCGCCCTTTGCTGCCGAGCGCTTCGGCGTCACGCCGGACATCATCACCACCGCCAAGGGACTGACCAATGGCGTGGTGCCGATGGGCGCGGTGCTGGTGCGCGAAAACATCTACCAAGCGCTGATGCAAGGCCCGGCACAAACCATCGAGTTCCTGCACGGCTACACCTACTCGGGCCACCCGCTGGCCGCCGCCGCCGCGCTGGCGACGCTGGATGTCTATGCTGAGGAAAACACCTTTGCCACCGCCCGCGCGCTGGAGGCGGTATTCGAAGAAAGCATCCACGCCCTGCGCGACGCGCCGCACGTCATCGACATTCGCAACCTCGGGCTAATGGGTGGCGTCGAACTGGCCCCGCGCGACGGCGCGCCCGGCGCGCGCGGTTATGAGGTCTTCCTCAAATGCTTTGAGGCGGGCGTGGTCGTGCGCAATGGCGGCGACACGCTGCAGTTCTCGCCCTTCCTCAACAGCACGCCCGACGAGTTGTCCCACATTTTCTCAACGGTGCGCCAGGCCCTCGCCACCACCGCCTGATCACAACACACGGAACCCAAGTCATGGACATCCTCGGTCACTACATCAAGGGCGAACGCATCAGCGACAGCAACCGCCCGCAAGCCGTCTTCAACCCCGCGCTTGGCCGCCCTGCCCGTCAGGTCGCCATGGCGAGCAAGGCCACGGTCGAATCGGCCATCGCCGCGGCCGCCGAGGCCTTCCCCGCCTGGCGCAAGACGCCGCCACTCAAGCGCGCCCGCGTGCTGTTCCGCTTCAAGGCGCTGCTCGAACAGCACGCCGACCGCATCGTCGCGGCCATCGTCGAGGAGCATGGCAAGGTGTGGGAAGACGCCCACGGCGAACTGGCGCGCGGCATCGAGGTGGTCGAGTACGCCTGCGGCGCACCCGAACTGCTCAAGGGCGAGCACTCGCGCGATGTCGGGCCGGACATCGATTCCTGGTCCGAATTCCCGCCGCTCGGCGTGGTCGCCGGCATCACGCCCTTCAACTTCCCGGCCATGGTGCCCATGTGGATGTTCCCCATGGCCATCGCCTGCGGCAACACCTTCGTGCTCAAGCCGAGCGAAAAAGACCCGTCGGCATCAATGATCCTGGCCGAATTGCTGACCGAAGCCGGCCTGCCAGCGGGCGTGTTCAACGTGGTCAATGGCGACAAGGAAGCGGTCGACACCCTGCTCACCGACCCGCGAGTGCAGGCCGTCAGTTTTGTCGGCTCAACCCCGATCGCGGAGTACATCTACGCCACCGGCACCGCCCACGGCAAACGCATCCAGGCACTCGGTGGCGCCAAGAACCACGCCATCGTGATGCCCGACGCCGATCTCGACGCCGCCACCAACGCCTTGATGGGCGCGGCCTACGGCTCCTGCGGCGAGCGCTGCATGGCCATCTCGGTAGTGGTCGCGGTCGGCGATGCGGTGGCCGACGCGCTGGTGGCCAAACTCGCGCCGCGGGTGCGCGAGCTGAACATCGGCAACGGCAGCACGCGCGGGCTGGACATGGGCCCGCTGGTCACCGCCGCGCATCGCGACAAGGTGGTCGGCTACATCGACGCCGGCGCGGCCGAGGGCGCCGAGCTGGTGGTGGATGGCCGCAGCCTCACAGTCGCCGGCAGCGAGAACGGCTTCTTCGTCGGCGGCACGCTGTTTGACCGCGTCACCCCCGAGATGACCATCTACCGCGAGGAGATCTTCGGCCCGGTACTCATCGTCGTTCGGGTTGGCTCGCTGGAAGAAGGCATCGCCCTGACCAACGCGCACGAATTCGGAAACGGCACCTGCATCTTCACCCGCGACGGCGCCGCCGCGCGCTACTTCAGCGACGCGGTGCAAGTCGGGATGGTTGGGGTCAATGTACCGCTGCCGGTGCCGGTCGCCTGCCAGAGCTTCGGCGGCTGGAAGCGCTCGCTGTTTGGCGACCTGTGTGCCTACGGCCCGGATGCGATCCGCTTCTACACCCGGCGCAAAACGCTGACCCAGCGCTGGGCGGTCGATACTGTCGGCAAGGCACAGTTCGCCTTTCCCAGCAACGGCTGATGGCTGACAGAACGCGCCGACGGCCGGCCCTCACCTCCCGGCCGCCGGCGCGCCCGTCAGCGCCCGAGAAACGCCGGACGGCGTTTTTCCTTGAACGCACGGATACCCTCGGCGTAGTCGTAGCTGTCATACACCACGCGCCGCAGCCCCTGCACTTTTTCGAATCCGCGGGGGCTGACCGGCTTGGCGCCGGCGAGCACCCGTAACTGCTCCTTCATCACCCGGATACTCAGCGGCGCGTTGTCGGCAATCGTGGCCGCCATCGCCAGGGTGAAAGCCTCCAGCGCATCGACCGCCACCACATGATTGATCATGCCCACCCGCTCGGCACGCACCGCGTCGACCGGCGCCGCGGTGAAGGCCAGCTCCTTGACGATGCGCAGGCTGGCCGCGCTCATGAAGGTCATCATGCCGCTCACGTTGTAGGGCACGCCGAGGCGCGCGGGCGTGACGGCAAAGGTCGATTCCGGCACCGCGATGATGATGTCGCAAGCCAGCACCAGCTCGACCGCGCCACCCCACACCGTGCCTTCGATCATCGCGATCACCGGCGTCGGATGGCTCTCGATGCTGCGCACCAGATTGCGCAGTGGATCATCCCAGCCCAGCGGATCCCGCCGGCCTTCCGGCAGCTCGCCCACATCGTGGCCGGCCGACCACACCTTGACTCCCGGCTGGGCACGGAGAATGACCACCCGCACATCGCGCTCGGCAAACTGGTTCAGCGCATGAATGAGTGATGAGACCAAGGCATGACTGAGCGCGTTGAGCTTCTTTGGATTGTCTAGCGTGATGATGCCGATGGCCATCCTGACGGACTTCAATGCTATCCATGCGGCTTCTCCTGAGTCGTCATGCAACGTAAATTCGATTTGCGTGCCGCAGTATTGGCACGCTGCAACAATCGCGACATTGTGAGCATCCACAGTTAACGCGCCGGGCATCCGTGATAACCGATACCGCTATGTTGGGTCGCCCGCGGCGAACCACTCGGTCAGAAAACTCACCATCGCCTGAACTTTGGCCGACAGATAACGCCGACTCGGATACACCGCGTGAACGGGCAACTCGCGGTACGACCACTCGGGCAACAAGGCTTCCAGCCGACCGCTATCGAGCAAGGGACTCGCCAGAAAGTCGGGCACCTGCACAATGCCGTCGCCACAGGCCGCCATCTCGGCGAGCAGCATGCCGTTGTTGGCACGCACCGCCCCGTTGATGCGCACCGCACAGGTCTCGCCCTGCGCGCCTTCGAACTGCCACAAGTTGCCTGTGGCGGCGTAGCTGTAACCCAGACAGTTGTGATCGGCCAGCGCCTCGGGATGCGCCGGCACGCCATACGCTTTCAGATACGCCGGGGACGCCGCCAACACCAGACGTGCCGTGTCGATCCGCCGAGCCACCAGGTTATCGCTCCCCAACCGCCCGACCCGGATCGCCAGATCCAGGCCTTCATCGACGAAGTCCGCCACGTTGTCCGACAAAGCCACATCCAGCGTCACCTCGGGATAGCGCTGCTGAAATGCCGCAAATGCCGGCGCCAGACGATGAATAGACAGCGCAATCGGCGCCGACAGCCGAAGGCGCCCGGTTGGCCGGTGGGCCTCACCGGCCACCACCGCCTCCGTCTCGTCAAGGTCGGCGAGCAACTGAACGCAACGCTCAAAGTAGGCCTGTCCCGCATCGGTCGCACTCACCTTGCGCGTCGTGCGATTGAGCAGGCGCACATTCAAATGCGTTTCAAGCTGCGCCACATGCCGCGACACCGCCGACGTGGACACCCCCAACTGCGTGGCCGCAGCGGCAAACCCGCCGGCCTCGACCACCGCACAGAACACCCGCATCGCCTCGATTCGATCCACTCGACTATCCCCGTTTCTGCAACAGTTATTTGATGATTGGCCAGTTTATCCAACATCAAGGGATGGATAGACTTCCATTCATCGCATCCCCACCCCAGGAGCTCATCATGCAAACCCAAACCAATACCACCGAACTGGGCATCGCCCTGCTACGCGTCACGCTGGGCGTGATGTTCATCGCCCATGCTTTGCTCAAGATTTTTGTCTTCACCCTCCCCGGCACGGCCGGCTTCTTCGAGTCGGTCGGCCTGCCGGGCGCGCTGGCCTATGTGGTCACCCCGGTCGAACTCCTCGGCGGTATCGCACTGGTTGCTGGCCTGAAGACCCGGTGGGTGAGCCTCGCCCTGTTGCCGGTTCTGATTGGCGCTGCCAGTGTCCACGCTGGCAACGGCTGGGTGTTCAGCGCGCCGAACGGTGGATGGGAATACCCTGTCTACTTGGCCATTGCCGCGCTGTCCCAAGCCCTGCTCGGCGGCGGCGCCTTTGCATTCGACAACCTGCGCCAGATCCAGCTGCCCCGCCTCGGTCAGGCCGCATAAGACGCAACACCCCCCAACCCACGGAGACCCCCATGAAACTCTATTTCGCCCCTGGCACCTGCTCCCACTCCCCGCACATCGCCCTGCGCGAGGCGGGTCTGCCCTTCGAGCTGGTGCGTGTCGACCTCAAGACCAAGAAAACCGCCGACGGCCGCGACTACCTGGCCATCAGCCCCAACGGCTATGTGCCGGCACTCGAACTGGACGACGGCACCATCCTCACCGAAGGCCCGGCCATCGTGCAGTACATCGCCGACCAGGCGCCGCAGAGCGGTCTCGCCCCAGCCAACGGCACCATCGCACGCTACCAACTGCAATCGGTGCTCGGCCTGATCAACTCCGAGATCCACAAAGGCTTCTCGCCACTGTTCAAGCCCGACACCGTCGAGGCGGCCAAGGCCGTTGCAAAAACCCATCTCGCCAATCGCATCGGCAGCATCGCCAAGCGACTCGAAGGCCAGGACTATCTCACCGGCAATCAATTCACCGTCGCCGACGGCTACCTCTACACCGTGCTCGGTTGGGGGCAGTTCGTCGATGTGGATGTCCATCGCTGGCCGGCGATCACCGCATTCCTGGAACGCGTTGCCGCCCGTCCGAGTGTTCAGGCCGCGCGCGAAGCCGAAGGCCTCAACGCCTGAGCCCCCCTGCCCGCCCCACCCGGGGCGGGTTTAACGGAGACCGCAACATGCCTTATCTGCACCTGCGCCTCGCCGCAGCGGCATCGGACACGCTCGCCGAAAAGGCCAGTGCCGTGCTGCTCGAACACACCACCACGCTGCTTGGCAAAAAGCCCGATGTCACCGCCATCCGCGTCGAATTTGTCGATCCAAAGTACTGGCGAATCGGCGGCACCCCGCTGGTAAAAAGCGGTCGCGGCGCCTTTCATCTCGACATCAAGATCACCGACGGCACCAACACCAAGGCGCAGAAGGCGAGCTATGTGCAGCGCGTCTTCGACGATCTCTCGGCGCTGCTCCCCGCTTGCGACCCGACCAGCTATATCGTGATCGACGATGTACGTGCCGACGCCTGGGGCTTCGGCGGACGCACACAGGAAGCCCGTTTCATCCAGAGCCAGACGCTGTAACGCACACTCGCGCCCCCAAAGGCCACCCCGCGTCGGGTGGCCATTTTTTGTCGCGCGCCGAGCGCTGAGCAGCACTTCGCGCCCACCGCAGCGAAACCCAAAAACAGGCATCATTCAGGCATCACCCCGAACACAGAGAGTCCGTCCATGCTCGAAAAACGCCAGTTCTACATCAACGGCCAGTGGGTCGCTCCCAAGCACGCCAAGGATCTCGAGGTCATCAACCCGAGCACCGAGCAGGCCTGCGCCGTCATCTCGCTCGGCGACCAGGCCGACACCGATGCCGCCGTCGCCGCCGCCCGCGCCGCCTTCCCGGCCTGGCGTGACAAAACGCTGGACGAGCGACTGAGCTACATCGACGCGCTGCTGCGCATCTACACCGAACGCGCCGACGACATGGCCGCCACCATCTCGCTCGAAATGGGCGCACCCATCGACCTTGCCAAAATGGCGCAGAGCGCCGCCGGCGCCGGCCACATCAAGACATTTCTGCGCGCCGCGCGCGGCTTCGCCTTCGAGCGCCCGCTCGGCGAGCACGCGCCGACCACCCGCATCCGCTACGAGCCGATCGGCGTCTGCGGCCTGATCACGCCATGGAACTGGCCGATGAACCAGGTCACGCTCAAGGTCATCCCGGCGCTCGCCACCGGCTGCACCGTGGTGCTCAAGCCTTCGGAAATTGCGCCGCTGTCCTCGATGCTGTTTGCCGAAATGATCGACGCCGCCGGTTTCCCGGCCGGCGTGTTCAACCTGGTCAACGGCGACGGCCCCGGCGTCGGCACGCAGCTGTCCGGCCACCCGGACGTGGACATGATCTCCTTCACCGGCTCCACCCGCGCCGGCATCGCCATCTCCAAGAACGCCGCCGACACCGTCAAGCGCGTCAGCCTCGAGCTCGGCGGCAAAGGCGCCAACCTGATCTTCGCCGATGCCGACGAAAAAGCCGTGGTACGCGGCGTGCGCCGCTGCTTTGGCAACTCGGGGCAGTCCTGCAACGCGCCGACGCGCATGCTGGTCGAGCGGTCCATTTACGATCAAGCCGTCGCCACCGCCGCGCAGGTCGCCCAGGCCACGGCCGTCGACCTCGCCGAACGCGAAGGCCCGCACATCGGCCCCGTCGTCTCCGCCGCCCAGTTCGACAAGATCCAGCGCCTTATCCAGACCGGCATCGACGAAGGCGCCCGCCTCGTCGCCGGTGGCCCCGGCAAACCCGAAGGCCGCGACACCGGCTACTTCGTGCGCCCAACCGTGTTCGCCGACGTCACCAACACCATGACCATCGCCCGCGAGGAAATCTTTGGCCCGGTGCTCAGCCTCATCCCCTTCGATACCGAAGAAGACGCCATCGCCATCGCCAACGACAGCCCCTACGGCCTCACCCACTATCTGCAAACGCAAGACCCGGCCCGCGTAAAACGCGTCGCCAGCGCCCTGCGCGCCGGCATGGTCGAGGTCAACGGCAAGCCGCTCGGCGCAGGCGCGCCGTTTGGCGGCTACAAGCAGTCAGGCAACGGGCGCGAAGGCGGCGTGTGGGGCCTGGAGGATTTTCTGGAGGTGAAGGCGGTCAGCGACTGGCAATAAGCTGCTGACGATCGGGGCAGGCCGACATCACGATGCCCCGACCTTAACAGCTTCGGACCGGCTTCCGCGCGCTGCCGCAGCGAGTGTCGGCTGCCATGGAAGAGGAGACAGGGCTCCATGGCCTGCACGGTAGATCTCAACATCTACGGCACGAGAGCGCGCGCCGAATGTCTTGGAAGGTGAGATTTTCGCCCAGACTGAAATGCTATGTTCCCCTGCGGCACCTATCGGCCAGAAGCAGACGGTCGGCCTCGCGTCCGGTTACCGGACGCTCTGGCCGTCGGGAAGGTGAGGAGTCGACTAGCTTGAGAGGGCGTCGAAGGGGCTGACGACCTGTCGTGTGGCCTCAAGCACGTGTGTGTAGATCATCGTCGTCTGAAGGCTGCGATGGCCCAGTAGGAGTTGAATCGTTCGTATGTCGGTGCCAGCGGACAGCAGGTGGGTTGCAAAGCTGTGTCGCAGACAATGCAAGCTCGCGTGCTTGTGAATCTGCGCTCGACGGACGGCCTGTTTGAAGGCGCGCTGCACCGTTGACTCCGAGGTGTGCCATCGCACCATCCGGCCGCTGTTGCCCCACGGTCGAAGCTTTGCCGACGGGAAGACGTATTGCCACGTGAGCGATTGCGAGGCTGAAGGGTACTTGCGGTCAAGCGCATTGGGCATCGGTGCCAGGCCTCCACCTCGCGCAAGATCGTCGCGGTGAAGAGCCGCAACACGAAGCAAGTGCTGCTGAAGGACTGGCGCAAGACCTTCCGGAAGAACGGTCGTGCGATCTTTCGAGCCCTTGCTATTTCGCACGGATACCGTGCGAGATGTGAAATCGACGTCCTTGACCCGAAGACTCACACATTCGTGTACGCGCAGCCCGGCACCGTACATCAACTGAGCCATTACGCGTGTAGTGCCTTCCATGTGGGCAAACACCTGCTGGACTTCGCTTACGGTCAATACGACCGGTACGCGATGTCTGCGCTGAACTCGCTTCAGTCCCTGCATCTGGCCCAGAGATTGGCCGAGCACGGACTCATAGAGAAAGACGACCGCGTTGAGCGCCTGGGACTGTGTGGAAGCCGAGACATGACGCTGGACAGCCAAGTGGTTCAGGAACTGTTCGACCTGCGCGGAACCCATCTGCGCAGGGTGGCGCCGATTATGAAAGAGAATGTACTGGCGTACCCAATAACGGTATGCTTTTGCCGTACGCGGGCTGAAGTGCCGCCGTCGGCAAACGGTGACGAGTTGATCAAGAAGGCGCGGGGGCTGTTGTCCGTTCTGCTCACCCCATGAGGGTCACTCCTTTTGACTGAGGGGAAAAAGCACACAGTCTAGCCCGCCGTGGCCAGAGCGAGCATGCCCCGATAACAAGGTTGTTTAACTGACAGCGCAACGCTTAACTTTATGATAAATAGCGTTTTTTCCACACAGGCAATCTACCCAAAATATCAATTGATATACGGACCCCTGTGTCCGTGTAAACACTGTTAGCCCTCAGAAGAAGTCCCAGCCATGTCCAAAGTCGCATCACCTCTTCAAATCGCAGCTTCGCTTACAGAGTTCTGGTCTCCTCGCGTTGTCGCCGAGCTCGACGAATCGTATGTCAAGGTAGCCAAGGTCCAAGGCTCACTTGCTTGGCACAGTCACGAAAACGAAGATGAGCTATTCCTCATACTCAAGGGTCATCTTCGGATCGAAATGGAAGCCGGCAACGTCGAGCTTGATGAAGGCGAAATGTTTGTCGTTCCCAAAGGCGTTCGCCACAATCCAGTAGCTGAGCAAGAGTGCTTGATCATGCTCGTAGAGCGCAAGGCAACGCTCCATACGGGTGATGTGGTCACGGAGAAGACTCGCTCCTTGGTCGAGCAGCTCCGCCCAGTATGAGCGCGCAGCACCGCCCGAAGGCTAACCCCTCCGTCAAGGAGACGTCCCGCAAGCGGGCCGCCCCTTACGTCGAACGTTGGGCGTCTTTCTCGCATCAATCCTATGAAGACCATCTACACCTTGAAGAACGAACTGGCTGCTGATCCCGGCCAAGTTGCCGCAGCACAAGCTCTTACCCTCGATGCTTCACGCCCTTTCGGCTTGAATGGCACTTTTGGGCTCTTCGGCTCAGACGAATGGTGGAAGAGCATCGAGAACGGACTGCTCGGCCAAACGGTGCTTTCCGGTGTGATCACGTCCTTGCGACGAGTGGGAATGCATAACGAATCGCAGGAATTCGTCATGCGCCTAGATAGCGGTGGCACCTACGCGTATGACACAGTGGCTGACACCAAGCACGACGTAAAGATGTATGTCGTCGGAAAGAAGGCCCGCGTCGTGCTAGTCCGCGATCCTTGGAAAAGACCGTCTGCCGCCCGGGGCACACATTCCGAGATCGTCATTGAAATTGCGGTTGAAGAATGAAGGTGGAGACGCCCAACCCCTCCGTCAACCGGACCGCCTGCAAGCTGCGCTTGCAGGTTCGCTCCGGCCTTCGGCCTCCGCCGGCCGGTTACGTCGAACGTTGAGCGTCAGCTTTTTCAATTCTCCAATGTCAGCAACGGGTCGTTTGCTGCCGTGAAGAGAGTCGCCAAGCAGTGTGAAGGGCTCCCGAGGGAGCCCTTCAGCGTTTCTTCTCATCATCGGTGACAAAAGCATCTCACCTATTTGGCACAGATCTCACCTTTTGTGGCTCCCGACAGCGAGAGCCACGCAACTCCCCGCCAGAATAGCCGTCGGGTCGATCAAAGGGGCGCGCGGCTCGACGGCATCGCCCAGCTCGATCAGCGGCAGTTCGGTGCAACCGAGCACGATGACTTCGGCGCCGTGTGCTTGCACATGCGCGATTGCCGCGGTGAGATGCGTGGTGCACTCGCCAGAGGTGAAGCCGGCCTTGACGCCGCTGGCACCGTAGATGGATTCCATCACCCGCGCCTGCATGGCTTCGTCCGGCACTACCTGCTGGAGCCCGGCGGCTTCGATCACGCTTTTGTAAACGCCGCTGGTTACCGTGCCCGAGGTGGCGAGGAGGCCGACCCGGGTGACGCCGGGCATGGTCTCGCGGATGTGGCGGACGACTTCGGTGAGCATGTTGACGATGGGGATGTCGAGATACGGCTGGATCCGGTCGACATAGGCGTGCGCGGTGTTGCAGGGGATGGCGATGGCGTCGGCGCCGTCGGCCTTGAGCCGCATGCAGGTGGCGAGCAGCGGAATGGTGGGGTCGTCGCCGCCGGCGATCAGGTTGGCGGTGCGGTCGGGGATCTGCGGGTTCTGTTCGACGACCATCTTGATGTGGTCCTGGTCGCGGGCGGCGGCGGTGAGTTTGACGACCTTGCGCATGAAATCGACCGTCGCAGCCGGGCCAACGCCACCCACCACACCGAGCTTGAACTCCCGGCTCGGCGTGGCGGCATCGATGCCCAGCGCGTACTCGGCATACAGCAGATTGGAGTCGAGCAAGGGCACCGGCACCAGCGGGCGCAGCGAGTCGATAAGCACCGGGATTTCGGTCATGCCGGGGACGATGACTTCGGCCCCCGCATCGATCAGTCGCAAGCAGGCTTCGAGCAGCAGGTGCTGACACTCGCCGCCGTGGTGACCGGCCCGCACGCCGTTTGGCCCGTAGATGGCCTGCATGACCGTATTGACCTGCGTCTCTTCATCCGGATAAATGATCTGCGCAAAGGGGCCGATCTCACGCTCGAACATGCCGGCGCGTTTGAGGAAGGTGGAGGTCAGCACACCGATCTTGCGCACGCCACTCAGTTCGGTGGTGACATGCCGGCGCAAGGCGTCGAACACGCTGACCACCTGGAGATTGACCTCGGGCGTGATCTCGCGCAGAAAGGTGTGCGACAGAAAACACGGCACCAGGGCAGTGTCGATACCGCGCGCTTCCATGTCCTTGAGCGCGTTGTAGACATAGAACTTGCGTCGCGTCGGATCGTAATTGCCGTCGGCCACGATCGCGCCTTCGCCGAAATGGCGCTGCTCAAAGGCGATGTCAGTACCCGACAGGCTGGACATGCGTTGCGCGGTCCGGATCATCTTGAGCAAGACGTCGGCGCCACCGAGCGCGCCCAGGCCACCGACAATGCCGAAGCGTCGTTTCTTGGGATCGAGAGATGCGTGATTCGCCACTGGCTTCATTCCATTCATGATGATCAAGGGCCGGTTGGGCATGTTCGATCAAAAATCAAACAAACACCAACCGGCCCTGACGAAACAACCGAACTTTCCGTTTTTTTTCTTACGAGGCTGCGCGCGCGGTCTCCGGTGCCGGTGCCACACCCGTCGGGCTCAGATCATCCGCCCGCAGTACATGGGCGGTGTCGTACACAGCCTGATCGAGCTGGCCTTCGCTGCGCGCCACGGTGACGCTCACCGCGGTATCGCCGGCGACGTTCAATGCCGTGCGTGCCATATCGAGAATGCGGTCGATACCGGCAATGATCGCGATGCCTTCGAGCGGCAGGCCGACCGATGCGAGCACCAACGACAGCATGATCAGGCCAGCACCCGGCACGCCGGCGGTGCCGATGGAGGCCAGCGTAGCGGTCAGCACGATGGTCAGGTACTGACCCGAGTTCAGATCCACGCCGTAAGCCTGAGCGATAAAGACCGCGCACACGCCTTGGTACAGCGCCGTGCCGTCCATGTTGATGGTCGCGCCCAGCGGCAGGACAAAGCTCGACACGCTGCGCGGCACGCCAAGATTGCGCTCTGCCGCCATCATGGTCACTGGCAAGGTGCCCGAGCTGGAGGTGCTGGTGAAAGCCACCATCACCGGCTCGATGCAGCCCTGGAAGTAGCGCACCGGATTCAGGCGCGCCAGCACACGAATCATGCCGCCATACACCACCACCGCATGGACCAGGCAGCCGAGATAGACCATGGCAATCACTTTGGCCAAGGGGGCGAGCACGTCCATGCCGTAAGTGCCGGCCACCCAGATCATCAGGGCGAACACGCCATAGGGCGCGAAGGAAATGACCACCGAGGTCAGCTTGTAGATGACCTCTGCGGCGGATTCGAAAAATACGCGCACCGGTTTGGCTGCGTCGCCCGCCAGGGTAATCGACAGGCCGAACAGGATCGCAAACACGATGATTTGCAGCACATTGCCGGTGGCAAAGGCTTCGATCGGGTTGGTCGGCACGATACCGATGAGAATGTTGACCAGGCTCGGCGCCTCCTTGGCTGCCACTGCCTTGGCGGAGCCCAGATCGACACCCACGCCCGGCTCAAATACCAGTGCCAGTGCGAGTCCAATCGAGATCGCAACCGCGGTCGTGCCGAGATAGAGCACGACGGTCTTGAGGCTGAGCCGGCCCATGGTGGAGAGGTTCTGCAGCGAGGCCACCCCGGTCACCAGGGACACGAAGATCAGCGGCACGATCAGCATCTTGATGCCACGGATAAACAGATCGCCCAGCGGTTTGACGCTCTTGGCCATATCCGCATTGCCCGTCTGGTTCAACAGCACACCAATCACCAGGCCGGCGACGAGCGCGATGAAGATCTGCTTCCACAACTGCATGCCGGTCCAGAACGCGAACGGGCCGCGTGCTGCTGGCGTGTTTGGTTTTGTCATCCTTGTCTCCTGATCTGCTCACCCAAGCGTGGCGAACACTATCTGTTGTCGAACGGCGCGACGACTTGCGGCGCCTTCTTCTTGTGGGGCAAGTCGCACCATGGTGGCGATCTGCCGGTAGGAGTGGTTATACGGAGCCTCGCCGCCCTTGCCCAATTCTTCTTTTCGATGCGCCATGCTGAATTTGCATGGGTGCGTCCACCCGCGGATTCACACGGTGTAATCTGCGCCCTATCGTACTGCGCACACCCCTGGGAGATCCGAATGGAAATGAACTGGCTGGAGGACTTCCTCACCTTGTCGGTGACGCGCAACTTCTCGCGCGCGGCGGAGCTGCGCAACGTCACGCAGCCCGCCTTCAGCCGCCGCATCCGCAACCTGGAATACTGGGTCGGCGCCGTGCTGATCGACCGCAGTCTCTTCCCCGTGGGGCTCACCCAGGCAGGTGAGGCCTTCCGAAAAACCGCGCAAGAGGTGCTTGACGCACTGCGTGTCGGGCGTGAAGAAGCCCAGGGACTGGTGCCCCGCGCCGGTGAAGTCGTCTCGATTGCCGCCTCGCATACGATCGCCGTCAGTTTCTTTGGGGACTGGCACGCCGGACTGCAATCGCAGATCGGCGCGGTCCGGGCGCGGGTGATCGCCGACCACGTCGCCGGCTGCGTCGAAGCCCTGATCTCCGGCTCCTGCGAATTGATGCTCTCGTACAGCAGCCCCGCCTTTCCCAGCCTCACCGAAATCGCCCGCTACCCGTCGGCCGTCCTGGCGTCGGAGCGCCTGATTCCGGTCAGCGCACCGGACGAAAAGGGGCGCGCCCGGCACGATCTGCGCACCGGCGCGACACTGCCCTACCTCTGTTACTCGAGTAACAGCTACCTCGGCCGGGTGACCGCGGCGGTGATTGAGCGCGAAGATCTGAGCAAGCAACTCGAGTTCAGCTACGAGTGCTCAATGTCCGACGTACTCAAGCGCGGCGCGCTGGCGGGCGCCGGCATTGCGTGGATTCCCGAACTCGCGGTGCGCGACGAACTGGCCGCCGGGCTGCTCGTCCAGGCCGGTGCCGACGCACACACCGCGCCCCTCACGATTACCCTGTTCCGGCAATCCGAACCGGCACGCAACGAAGTCGAACGCATCTGGGCGGCCTGCAAGCCGGATGATTCCGCACCCCATGCATCGCCGGCATAGCGAATTCGCAAACAGCATCAACTCCCTGTCGCGAAGTGCGCAGAATGTGCCGCTCCACCACTCGGCACACCACACCATGTCAAACACCACCCGCACTGAACACGACCTGCTCGGCGACCGTGACGTCCCCAATGACGTCTACTGGGGCATCCACACCCTGCGCGCCATCGAAAACTACCAGATCACCGGCCGCCACATCAGCTCCTACCCCGAGCTCGTCAAGGCACTGGCCCTGGTCAAGCGTGCCGCCACGGTCGCCAACTGCCAGCTCGGCCATCTCGACCCGCAACGCGCAGACGCCATCACCGCCGCCTGCCGCGACATCGAGGACGGCAAGTTGCACGACCAGTTCGTGGTGGACGTCATTCAGGGCGGCGCCGGCACCTCGACCAACATGAACGCCAACGAAGTCATCGCCAACCTGGCGCTCGAGAAGTTGGGCAAGGCCAAGGGTGACTACGCCGCGCTGCACCCGCTCAACCATGTCAACATGTCGCAGAGCACCAATGACGTCTATCCGACGACGCTGAAGCTGGCAATTGTGTTTGCCATTCAAGACTTGCTGAGCGCGATGGCCGCACTCCACGACGCTTTCTCGGCCAAGGCGACGGAGTTCTCCAGCGTGTTGAAGATGGGCCGCACCCAATTGCAGGACGCCGTGCCGATGACGCTGGGTCAGGAGTTCATGACCTACGCCATCATGGTGCAGGAAGACATGGCCCGCCTCGAAGAAGCGATTGCGCTGATCCAGGAGGTCAACCTCGGTGCCACCGCCATCGGCACCGGCATCAACACCGACATCCGCTACGCCAAGCTCGCCACCGAGCTGCTCTCCGAATTCTCCGGCGTGCGTCTGGTGCCCGCGCACAACCTCATCGAAGCCACGCAGGACACCGGCTCGTTTGTGCAGCTCTCCGGCGTGCTCAAGCGCGTCGCCTGCAAGCTGTCGAAGGTCTGCAACGACCTGCGCCTGCTGTCGTCCGGCCCGCAAGCCGGCTTCAACGAGATCAACCTGCCCGAGCGCGCCGCCGGCTCGTCCATCATGCCGGGCAAGGTCAACCCGATCATCCCCGAAGTGGTCAATCAGATCGCCTACGAGGTCATCGGCAACGACATGACCATCACCATGGCCTCCGAAGCCGGCCAGCTTCAGCTCAACGCCTTCGAGCCGATCATTGCCCACTCGCTGTTCAAGAGCATCGAGCACCTGGCCGCCGGCTGCCGGACGCTGACCGACAACTGCGTGGTCGGCATCACCGCCAACGTTGAGATGCTGGCCGAGCGCGTGCGATGCTCGGCTGGCCTGGCCACCGCGCTGAACCCGCATATCGGCTACGAACACTCGACCTGGGCAGCGCGCGAAGCATTGCGCAGCGGCCGCAGCGTGGCCGAACTGGTACTCGAAAAAGGGCTGATGACACAGGCCGAGCTCGACGACGCGCTGCGCCCCGAGGTGCTGACCGCACCGCGATCGCACTGATCTAAAACTCACCCACACCTCATCGGCGAGACCCATTCGCGCCGACTACACTGTCTTTCGAGCCGGCCTGACGGGGAGCGCCTTGTGCGTGTCCGGCCGGCTCACTTTCTTCAAACCGCGCCAGAAAGGCTCGCCGCGCGCATCATAAAAAAACGCCACCGGCAGGGAACTGCGGGTGGCGTTTTTGGTGTTGCTACAGGTCAGCCGAAGCTGACCTGATCAGGCTTGCGGTTCAGGCATCAACCGTATCAGCCACTTCCTGGAAGGCTTCGATCTGGTCGAAGTTCATGTAGCGGTACACTTCGCCGGCCTGGGCCTTGAGCGACTCAACCTGCGCCATGTACTCCGACGGCGTCGGGATCTTGCCAGTCAGGGCGCACACCGCGGCCAGCTCGGCGGAACCGAGGAAGACCTGGGTGTCGATACCGAGACGGTTCGGGAAGTTACGCGTCGAAGTCGAGATGGCGGTCGAACCCTTGCGGATCTGCGCCTGGTTGCCCATGCACAGCGAGCAGCCCGGGGGCTCCATGCGCGCACCGGTCTTGCCGAGGGTGGAGTAGTAACCTTCTTCGGTCAGGATCATGGCGTCCATCTTGGTCGGCGGGGCCACCCACAGGCGGGTCGGGATGTCCGACTTGCCTTCGAGCACCTTGGCCGCAGCACGGAAGTGACCGATGTTGGTCATGCACGAGCCGATGAACACTTCGTCGATCTTGGTGCCGGACACTTCCGACAGCAGCTTGACGTCGTCCGGGTCGTTCGGGCAGGCCACGATCGGCTCGGTGATGTCGGCCAGATCGATGTCGATCACAGCGGCGTACTCGGCGTCAGCGTCACCCGACAGCAGTTCGCCGTTGGCGATCCAGTCTTCCATCGAGGCGATGCGACGCTTGAGGGTGCGTGCATCCTCGTAGCCATTGGCGATCATCCACTTCATGAGCGTGATGTTCGAGTTCATGTACTCGACGATCGGCGCTTTATCGAGATGCACCGTGCAACCGGCAGCGGAGCGCTCGGCGGAGGCGTCGGTCAGCTCGAATGCCTGCTCGACCTTGAGGTTCGGCAGCCCTTCGATTTCGAGAATGCGGCCGGAGAAGATGTTCTTCTTGCCCTTCTTCTCGACCGTCAGCAGACCCTGGCGGATGGCGTACAGCGGGATCGCGCTGACCAGGTCACGCAGGGTAACGCCCGGCTGCAGCTCGCCCTTGAAGCGCACCAGCACGGATTCGGGCATGTCCAGCGGCATCACGCCGGTGGCGGCGGCAAACGCCACCAGGCCGGAACCGGCCGGGAAGGAAATGCCGATCGGGAAGCGGGTGTGCGAGTCGCCACCGGTACCGACGGTGTCGGGCAGCAGCAGACGGTTGAGCCAGGAGTGAATCACGCCGTCACCCGGACGCAGCGACACGCCGCCACGGGTGGACATGAAGCTCGGCAGTTCGCGGTGGGTCTTGACGTCGACCAGCTTCGGATAGGCCGAGGTGTGGCAGAAGGACTGCATCACCAGATCCGCCGAGAAACCGAGGCAGGCGAGATCCTTGAGCTCGTCGCGGGTCATCGGGCCAGTGGTGTCCTGGGAACCGACGGTGGTCATCTTCGGCTCGCAGTAAGTGCCCGGACGCACGCCCTGGCCTTCCGGCAGGCCACATGCGCGGCCAACCATCTTCTGGCCCAGCGAGAAGCCCTTGCCGGAGTCGGCCGGGTCTTGCGGCAGGCGGAACAGCTTGGAAGCCGGCAGGCCCAGCGCTTCGCGTGCCTTGGCCGTCAGGCCGCGACCGATGATCAACGGAATACGGCCACCGGCGCGCACTTCGTCGAGAATGACCGCGGTCTTGAGCTGCGATTCGGCGATTTGCGTGCCGTTCTTGAAGGCGGTGACCTTGGCCGTGGCCTGGTCAACCTTGAGCTCGACCTCGTCGCCCATGTTCATGTCGCCGCAATCGATCTCGATCGGCAGCGCGCCAGCGTCTTCCATGGTGTTGAAGAAGATCGGGGCGATCTTGGAGCCCAGGCACACGCCGCCAAAACGCTTGTTCGGCACGAAGGGGATGTCTTCGCCGGTGAACCACAGCACCGAGTTGGTGGCGGACTTGCGGGACGAGCCGGTACCGACCACGTCACCAACATAGGCGACCAGGTTGCCCTTGGCGCGCATGTCTTCGATGAACTTGACCGGGCCGCGTACACCGGCTTCTTCCGGCGTGATGCCTTCGCGCGGGTTCTTCAGCATGGCCAGCGCGTGCAGCGGGATGTCGGGGCGGGACCAGGCGTCCGGCGCCGGCGACAGGTCGTCGGTGTTGGTTTCGCCGGTGACCTTGAACACGGTGACCTTCATCGAGGCCGGCACTTCCGGACGGCTGGTGAACCACTCGGCGTCGGCCCAGGACTGCATCACGGCCTTGGCGTTGGCGCTGCCCTTCTCGGCCAGTTCCTTGACGTCATGGAAGTAATCGAACATCAGCAGGGTCTTTTTCAGGCCCTCTGCGGCGATGCCACCGACGTCTGCATCGTCGAGCACGTCGATCATCGGCTTGATGTTGAAACCGCCGAGCATGGTGCCCAGCAGTTCGACGGCCTTGGCGCGCGAAATCAGGCCACAGGCGAGCTCGCCCTTGGCGACCTGGGCCAGGAACTCGGCCTTGACCTTGGCGGCATCATCCACACCGGCAGGAACACGGTAGGTCAGGAGCTCAACCAGGAACGCTTCTTCACCGGCGGGCGGGTTCTGAAGCAGTTGAACCAGTTCTTCGGTCTGCTGCTTGTCCAGCGGCAGAGCGGGAATGCCAAGCGCTTCGCGCTCGGCGGCATGCTGACGGTAGGCTTGTAGCACGGCGATATCCTTCCTGTAACACAGTGGCAGGGCGCCCCAAAACAGCGGACTTTGGGGCAAACGATCGAATTATATATCTTTTATAAGACTCAGTTTGGACGAAGCGACTTACGGCACGCTTACGCACCTGCAGCAATTGTAGCGCGCTTGCCGCGCCGGCGTAACGCCTGCGGGAACACCGGGGCGTATCCCGGGTCCGACTTGCTCCAATGCTGCATCCGCCAACCGATCGGAGTCCGTCATGGCCACGCCGCTGCACAACACCCTCTCGCGCTTTACCACCCCATCTGGCCAGACGGCCCGGTTCCACGACATTCGTGCACTGGGCCCGGTCGATCGTCTCCCCGTCTCGATCCGCATCGTGCTCGAAGCGGTGCTACGCCAATGCGACGGGAAACGGATCACGTCGGAGCATGTGCAGCAACTCGTCAACTGGCAGGCCACTGCCGAGCGCACCGAAGAGATCCCGTTTGTGGTCGCTCGCGTGGTGCTGCAAGACTTTACCGGCGTGCCCCTGCTGGTTGACCTGGCCGCCATGCGCAACGTGGCCGAGGCCATGGGCAAGCCACCCAAGCTCATCGAACCCATGGTGCCGGTCGATCTGGTGGTCGACCATTCCGTGCAGGTCGATTTCTACGGCACCCCAAACGCACTGCGCCAGAACATGGACAAGGAATTCGAGCGCAATGCCGAGCGCTACCAGTTCATGAAGTGGGGCATGCAGGCCTTCGATACCTTCAAGGTGGTGCCGCCGGGGATCGGCATCGTGCACCAGGTCAATCTGGAGCATCTCTTCCACGGCGTGCGCTCCAGCGGTGACGACCTGTATTACCCCGACACCCTGGTCGGCACCGACTCGCACACCACCATGATCAACGGCGTCGGCGTGGTCGGCTGGGGCGTGGGCGGCATCGAGGCTGAAGCGGCCATGCTGGGCCAGCCGGTGTACATCCTCACGCCCGACGTGATCGGCGTCGAACTGACCGGCGCGCTGCCCGAAGGCACCACCGCCACCGACCTGGTGCTGACCGTGACCGAGATGCTGCGCCGCGAAAAAGTGGTCGGCAAATTCGTCGAGTTCTTCGGCGCGGGCACCGCCAGCCTGTCGGTCACCGACCGCGCCACCATCGCCAATATGGCCCCCGAGTACGGCGCCACGATGGGCTTCTTCCCCGTCGACGAAAAAACCGTCGACTACATGCGCACCACCGGCCGCAGCGACAAAGACTGCGAGCTGTTCGAGGCCTACTTTCGCGCGCAAGGCATGTTCGGCATCCCCGGCCACGACGAGATCGACTACACCCGCGCGCTGCAGCTCGACCTGACCAGCATCGTGCCCTCGCTCGCCGGCCCCAAGCGCCCGCAAGACCGCATCGCCATGCCCGCCATGCGCGAGCGCTTCGAGGCGCTGTTCGTCGCCCCGGCCGCCGACAACGGCTTTAACCGCAGTTCCGAGGCGCTGGCCAAGCGCTACCCGACCACCCTGCCCGGCGTCGACCTGGGCCATGGCGACATCCTCATCGCCGCCATCACCTCGTGCACCAACACCTCCAACCCGGCAGTGATGATCGCCGCCGGCCTGCTGGCGCAAAAAGCGGTGGCGCGCGGGCTGCACGTCAAGCCGCATATCAAGACCTCGCTGGCGCCGGGCTCGCGGGTGGTGACCGACTACCTGACCCGCGCCGGCCTGATCGAACCGCTGGCCGAGCTGGGATTTGCGCTCGCCGGCTACGGCTGCACCACCTGCATCGGCAACTCGGGCGACCTGGCGCCGGAGCTCAACGCCGCCATCGCCGAGCACGATGTGGTGGCCGCCGCGGTGCTCTCCGGCAACCGCAATTTCGAAGCACGCATTCACCCCAACATCCGCGCCAACTACCTCGCCTCGCCGCCGCTGGTGGTGGCCTATGCATTAGCCGGGCGCGCCAACATCGACCTCACCTCCGAACCGCTGGGCACAGCGGAAGACGGCACCGCCATATTCCTCAAAGACCTCTGGCCGACCTCGGATGAAATCAACGCCGTGCTGCCCTTTGCGCTCGATCCGGCCACCTTCCGCAAGCGCTATGCCGACTTCTCCGGCGACGTCGATCTATGGACCGACATCCCCGCCCCGACCGGCGATGTCTATGCCTGGCCCGAGTCCACCTACATCGCTCAGCCGCCCTTCTTCGAAGGCTTCGACATGACACCCCCGCCGCTCACCGACATCACCGGCGCCCGCGCCCTGATGCTGCTCGGCAACTCGGTCACCACCGACCACATCTCGCCCGCCGGCGCCTTCGGCGAGCCGACACCGGCCGGTCAGTGGCTGCGCGCGCACGGTGTCGAGCGCGCCGAGTTCAACTCCTACGGCTCGCGCCGCGGCAACCATGACGTGATGATGCGCGGCACCTTCGCCAACGTACGCATCAAGAACCTGATGCTGCCCGCCGACGCCGACGGTGGACGGATCGAAGGCGGCTTCACACTCTTCGACGGCGAACAGACCACGGTCTTCGACGCCGCCGAGCGCTACATGAAAGCCGGCACGCCAACGGTGATCTTCGCTGGCGAGGAATACGGCACCGGCTCCTCGCGCGACTGGGCGGCCAAAGGCACGCAACTGCTGGGCGTGCGCGCGGTGGTGGCGCAAAGCTTCGAGCGCATCCACCGCTCCAACCTGGTCGGCATGGGCGTGCTGCCCTTGCAATTCACCGACGGCGCCAGTTGGCAATCACTCAAGATCGGTGCGGACGACCGATTCGACATCGTCGGCGTCACCGACGCGCTGGCCCCCCGCCAGACCGTCACGCTGCGCATTCATCGCGCCGCGGGCGGCACCGACGAAGTGCCCCTGCTGTCGCGGATCGACACCGAGGTGGAGGTCGCCTACTACCAGCATTGCGGCATCCTGCCCTATGTACTGCGGGAGATTCTGGCAGACTGACGCGCTCGCCATTTCGCCCGGCCCGCGCCATGAAAAAAAAGCCCACCCCCTGCCCCTGCGGGCGTCCCGCCACCTTTGACGCCTGCTGCGGGCCGGTCCTCGCAGGCGAGCGGTCCGCCGACACGCCCGAGACGCTGATGCGTAGCCGCTACACGGCTTTCACGCGCGGCGACGCGACCTACCTGCTTGCCAGCTGGCACCCGGACACCCGCCCCGACAGCCTCAGCCTGAACGATGAGCCCCCCATGCGCTGGCTCGGGCTCACAATCGCTTCCGCCCCGCCAACCGATGGCGATGTGGGCACGGTGACCTTCATCGCGCGCTATCGCAGCGGCGGTCGCGCTGGGCAGATTCGCGAGCGAAGCCGCTTCCGCCGCCAAAACGGACGCTGGTTTTATGTTGATGGCGAGTTTCAGGACGACTGACAGCGCACCCGAGCGGTGCCTATAATCAGGCTTTGCCGCCATCCGGAGCGCCCGCGCATGAATCTCGAGAAGGTCATCTTCGGCTTCTTCATCGTCCTCGCCGCCACGCTCAACTTTGGTTTCTTTGTCGGCGACCTGAGCAACCCCGAACACCACGACATCTACGAACTGTTCGCTGCCATCGTGGTGAACCTGATTGCCACGGTGCTCAAGTTCGGTGATCGCACCCAGATCGGCGCGGTGCATCTATCCACCTCACTGGTGGCCGACCTGCAACTGATCGCGGCGGCCATGGTGTGGGGCTACGGCGCCCATGTGGTCGGCACCGGCATGACACCGGACATCACCGCCAAGGTCGTGTCGCTGTCGGGCGGCGCGCTGTTTGCCAACGTGGTGTCGGTCATCATCCTGATCGCCGAAACCATCATGCAGCGTCGATGACGCCAGCCGGCCACCAGAGCACGCTGTTTCTCGCCCTGCGGCGGCTGCGCGCGCCGCTGCTCACGCTCATTGTCATCTTCTCGGTATCGGTACTGGGGCTCACCCTGGTGCCGGGCGTCGACGGCGAGCAGATGAGCTTTTTCCACGCCTTCTACTTCATCAGCTACACGGCCACCACCATCGGGTTCGGCGAAGTGCCCGAGGTGTTCTCCGAGCAGCAGCGGCTGTGGGTGACGATCTGCATCTACATGGCGGTGGTCGGCTGGGCCTACACCATCGGTTCGGTCTTTGCGCTGTTGCAGAACCAGACCTTCCGCAATGCCGTCGACACGGCGCACTTCGCCCGCCAGGTGCGCCGCATCCACGAACCCTTCTATCTGGTCTGCGGATACGGAGAAACCGGCCGCCTGGTATGCAAGGCGCTCGACCGGCTCGGCGAGCGGGCGGTGGTGGTCGAGCATGACCCGATCAAGGCCAGCGAGCAGGAGCTGCACGGCTATGTGACCGACATCCCCTGCCTGACCGCCGATGCACGCCTACCCGAGACGCTGCGCTTTGCCGGCTTGACCAACCGGAATTGCCGCGGCGTACTGGCCCTGACCGACGACGACAACGCCAACCTGGCCATCGCCATCTCGGCGCGCCTGCTGGCACCCAAGCTGCCCGCCTTGTGCCGCGCCAGCTCGGCTGACGTGGCGGCCAACATGGCCTCCTTCGGCACCCGCCACATCATCAACCCCTTCGCCAAGTTCGCCGAATACCTGGCCCTGGCGCTGCATGCGCCCAATACCTACCACCTGCTCACCTGGCTGACCGGCCTGCCCGGCAGCGCGGTCGAACGCCATCGCGACCCGCCGCTCGGCAAATGGGTGCTGTGCGGTTACGGCGGCTTCGGCAAGATTCTGGTCGAGGCCTTCGACCAGGAAGGCGTGCCGGTGATCATCATCGACCGCGACGCGCCCGACGGCCACGGTCACCGCGTGGTGCGCGGCGACGCCACCGGCGGTGCCACGCTGGAGCGGGCCAACATCCAACAGGCGGTGGGCATCGTCGCCAGCACCGGCAACGACATCGACAACCTGTCGATCGCCGTCACCGCACGCGAGCTGAATCCGGACCTGTTCGTGATCCTGCGCATGAACGCCTATGCCAATCACGCATTGTTCGACGCCTTTGAATCCGACGTCACGGTGGTGCCGAGCGAGATCATCGGCCATGAGTGCCTGGCGGTGCTGACCACGCCGCTGCTCGAACCCTTCCTGGCCGAGATCGCCACCAAAGACGACGCATGGTCCGCCGAGCTGGTCGAGCAACTGACCGACCGCTTTGGCTGGACGGTGCCCGCCGTCTGGAGTGTGCGCCTCAATCTTCGGCGTGCGCCGGCGCTGTACCGGCACCTGATGCGCAACAGCGGCAGCGTGTGCCTGGGCGACCTGCTGCGAAATCCGCATGACCGCGCCGCCGCACTCGAAGCTGCAGTGTTATACCTGCGCCGCGATGACGACGACCACATCATCCGGCCATCACCGGACGAAATCATCCGCCCGGGAGACCGCTTGTTGCTGGTCGGCCTGCCGGCCGCAAGGCGCGACTTCGCGCTGACGGTGGCCAACAGCCACACGCTCGACTATGTACTGACCGGCGCTGACCGGCCCGGCGGCTGGGTATGGGAGTGGTTAGCCGAGCGCCGGCGGCGTGCCGCCGACGCCGGCTGAGCGCGGCACCAGCGCCTCGAGAATCTCGGCGGGCGTCACCGGCTTGAGCAGCAGGGCATCAAAGCCCGACGCCAGCACCTGATCGCGCAGCCCGTCCACCCCGTAAGCGGTATAGGCCACCACCCTCAACCAACCGCCGCTGTCGGCGGCGCGCAACTGGCGGCAGACCTCATAACCACTCATGTCCGGCATGGTCAGATCCAGCAACACCACATCAAAGGCATCGCTGGCCGCGAACGTCAGCGCCTCGGTGCCTGTAGCCGCTTCGACAACCTCATGCCCGACACGCCCCAGGACGACCGCAGGCAGCTTGCGATTCACATAATCATCATCGACTATCAGGATTCGCATGCGTCGCTCTCGTGAATGGATCGCTTCGAAGATTTGCAGTTTGCCTGAAGTTGACCGTAACCGGCTTGCCGCCTCGACACAAATCGCTATCATCCTAGAAACCGAAAAGGTTCGCATGTTCAATACCTTGCTCATGGGCACAAGCGGTCAACTGCGGCTTCTAGGATCATGAGCCGGCCATGACTGCCCCGCCCGCCCCATCCGACCTGAGCCTTGATACCATCGACCGTCGTCTTGGCGAGGCATACGCATGCGGCGCGCTGCAACCGATCGAAACCGATCAGGTGCAGCTGCGCGACCGCGGCGCGCCCTTTGTCGTCAAGTGGATCGCCCGGCGCGACGGCCAGGTGCACCGCCACAAACCCACCCGCTCAGCCACCCACAACCCCTTCCTGCCGCCCGAGGCCACACTGACGCTCGGCGCCATCGGCAAGCATCATCTGGTGTTGTTGAACAAGTACCCGGTGATGGCGCGCCACCTGCTGATCGTGACGCGCGACTTCGAAGCGCAGACCCGGCCCATCTCCGACGACGACTTTGCTGCGCTCGGCGCGATTCTCGCGGCGCACGGCGGGCTGGGTTTCTACAACGCAGGCGAGCGCGCCGGCGCCAGTCAGGACCATAAACACCTGCAATGGATTCCCGACCTGCCGCCGCTGGCGCAGCGCGTCTCCGAGCAGCCGGACGACACCGTCGCGCGGTTCGGGTTTCGACACGCTTTCGCGTCACTCCCCACCGCCCTCTGGTCGTCCGACGGGCTCGGCTCCGGTCTGGGGCAGTGTTATCGCACGCTGCTCACGCAACTTGGCATCGCACCGGCGCGCGCGGATCTGCCGCCATACAACCTGTTGATGACCCGCGAATGGATGTGCGTGATCCCCCGCTCGGTCGAGCGCTGGCAGCACATGTCGATCAATGCCCTCGGCTTTGCCGGGTCCTTGTTCGTCAAATCCCGGGATCAACTCCAAGCGCTGACGGAGACCGGCCCGCTTGAGGTGCTCAGGGCCGTCGCCGAAGCGCAAGACTGATCAGGCGGCCGTCGGCAGAATCCAGGGTTCGATCGCCGGCAGACCAATCAAGGCCCGCAGCTCGTCGCACTTGGGATTGGGTGTGCCATCGACGAAAAACACCGGAAACTCACGACACGGCGTGGGCCGGTTCTCGTAAATGCTGCACGACACCGCTTCACCAACCACGCCCTCGAGCGCACTGCACCGGCGCGGCATCTGATTGCTGCCTTTCATGCAACGCATATGATGGTTGAGCTTCTCGGTCATGTGGGCCGGCACAAAGCCGCCGGGGGCGTCATCCGCCTCGGCCCAATAGAACGAGATACGGAAGTGGGTGCAGCAAATGCCGCACTCAAGACACGGGTTCGGTTCTGTCATGTCCAACACACGCAATGGAAATGCCGGCATGCACCACGGGTACACACCGCCAAATCGACGACGCCTCGCGCCTGCTGGACTGTGGCCGCCCGGACGGGCACCACGGGGGGCTAATTGTGACTGCGATCCATCGATTCCGGCGCGCGGATTATATCGATTTCTGCCTGAAAAACAATGGCTTCCCGACCTGTTTACGGTTCTTTTCGGCGCACGGCGAAACTGCGCCTGGCGTCTTCCTTGAACGCATAGTCAATCCGGCCCCCACGCACGACGCCGAGCACCAGCATGTTCTCGGTAATCGCGTCATGATCCTCCGGCGTAAAGGGGCGGATATAGGTCGTCACCACGCCTTCCACGCCGCGGTTCAGTTGCTCCAGCGCCAGGCGGATCCGGTTGCCATCGGTATCGCCTGCCAGCGACATGGCATTGAACAAGACCCGCATGGCGTCGTAACCTTGCGCCGCCGACATGGCTGACTCCATGGCATCTTTTCCGAAACGGGTCGCGAACTCGCTGACAAACTGCCGATGCCGGGTGTTTTCACTGCCCGGAATGAAGGACTGAACGGTCATGACACCATCCCCGGCCGGCCCGGCCTGATCGAGAAAATTGCGCATCGACACCGTCCAGCTGGCGAACGTGGGCACCGTCCAACCCATCTCGAGCTTGGTTTTTGCAATCGCCGCCAGCTCGGGGCCGATGCCATACATCACCAGGGCCTGGGCACCGGCGGCACGCACCGCGTCGAGCTGGGCGCGCATGTCGCGGTCGCCAATGCCAAAACGCTCGACCCGCACCGGGGTAACGCCATGCGTGGCCAGCGCCTTGACCAGGTCGCCCATCTCGGCTTCGCCGTAGCCGGTGTCGTCAGCCACGATGCCGATCTGACGCAAACCCCGCGCCTCAACCAGATGCCTCGCCAGAAAGGCGTTTGACACACCGGTGCGCGGCGACATGCGGAACACGTAACTGGCTGGCGCATTGGGCGGCGCAAAACGCTGAGTGACCTCAGAGCCGGTCGACACCGCCACCACCAACGGCACTTTGGCGTTCTGATACACATCGATGGACTTGAGCGCCACACCGGTATTGACGATACCCACCGTGGCCACCACCTTCAGCTTGCCGACAAGCTCCTCCGCGATCTCCAGCCCCTTGGCCGGGTTGGCCGTATCGTCGCGCTCGATCAGTTCGATCTTGCGCCCCAGCACCCCACCAACATAGGTATTGATTTCGTCGACCGCCATGCGGATGCCAAGGCGCATGCTGTTGCCCATGGGCGCACTACCGCCGCTGAACGGGCCAGACAGGCCGATCTTGATGGTGTCTTCGGCGTGCACAGGACTCGCGGCGAGGCCGAAGGAGAGACACAGGGCCAAAAGCAGGCGGCCCCGGTGTCGTGGGAAAAGCGGTGTGATCATGAATTGTCTCCGTCATGCCGCCACTTGTGGACATGACGGTCGTCGTCGAGTGTAGGCGGTCGACGGACCGACACCCGATCAGGATTTTCCCCATCAGGGAAAACCCGTGATAACACGAACTTTTCGAAGACCCGGCCCTCAGCAGCCGGCTTGAGTGATGCGAGCGGCGCTCAAGCGTCCAGCGATCTGGGCGACGGCGCACCGGCCGCCGCGGTGGCATGCGGCACTGGCGGCAGGCCGCAGTCCTCACGCAATTGACGCATGGCGCGCACGGCGGTGGCCGTGGTGGTCAGCCATTCGATGCGCGTGTCGTCATCCGCGGTGTCCACCTCATCGTCAGCCCACGGTGCCATGGCTTGTTCGATCAGGCCTTCAAAGGTCGCGGCATCGTGACCATCAAGACCGTCTGCCCAGTCTTCGGCCCAGAGGCTCAGTCCGAGCTCAAAGCCGGTCATCCATTCATCCCCCAGGCGCGTGCCGTCGGGCTCCTCGTCGCTGCCATAGAAAAACGGCGCCCACCCTTCGGGATCGCCCAAGGTTTCGACCAGTTCATCGTGGTAGCGCAAGACCAGGGAGAGGACTTTTTGCACCCCGGAGCCGCGCATGTCGACATCGGACTCCGACCACACCGACGGCAGCCACTCGACGGGCTTCAGGGGCGTGGGCGCAACGATCACGCCAGCCAGGTAGCCATCGAGCATCTCAAGGCTCATGCAGTCATCGGGAACGGAATCCGACGCAAGCAGCGCCTCAAAGGCATCCATTTCCGATTCGCTCAGGCAAACAGCGTCCTGTTGCGTGGTGTTCATGCGCCTCTCCTAGGATATTGCCGGTAGCCACCGGCGCCCGACAGCATGCCGCAAGACAGCAACGCCCGCAAGAACAACTCAGCCCGCGGCATCCAGATCAACCACGGCGCGGTACAGCGGCTGCCCCGAGTCGCGGTACTTGCGCTCGAACGGGGTCAGCGGCGCCTTGGCTTCAAAGGTTTCCCATGCCACCGGCCGACCAATCAGCAGGCTCAGCGCGATCGCGTACTCCTGGATATACACCCGCCAGTTGGTACGGCATTCAAGCACGCCCCCCAGACGCGGCAGCGTCGGGAATACCGAATGTGCGTGCCAGCGACGTCCAAGGTGGCCAATTTTCGGCCACGGATTCGGGTACAGCACGTAATGCCGGGCCAGACGCAAACCCGCCTGCTCCATCAAGCGCCAGAAATCCAGCAGATCAGCACGTACCAGCACCATGTTTTTCGGCATCAACGCGTCCGGATAGGGCTTGCGCCGCGCCAGCCGGTCGGCCGACTGATCGACGCCGATCACCCAGTGATCCGGATACGCACGCGCCAGGGCAATGGTGCTGTGCGCCACGCCGCAACCCGCATCGAGAATCAAAGGCGCGGACGCGTCCCATCCGGACATGGCCACATCAAACGCGGCGCGGTTGTACTGCGCGAACGGCTTGGCGAAAGGGCGCTCGCGATGACGCTCGACCTGACGAACCAGATCGCCATGCACAGCCTCCTGGGCACTGGTCGGAATCCGGGAATTGGCGTAGCTCATGGTTTTGGCCTATGCAGCGCGAGCGAGACAATCGGCGCCGGCGGCTGCCAGCGCCGCATCGATTGCATGAATATCATTCAGGGGGCGCAAGGCTTGGTAAAGCGCTTCAGCCTGCACGAAACGCCGACTCAGAAAAGCCAGCCACTGCTTGAGCCGGCCCGGTGCATGACGCGCCGCCAGCTTGCCACGCACACGCGCCCAGAAAAAGGCGATCGCCGGCAACAGTTCGGCCCAGTCGGCCTCTCGCGGGTCCGCCGCATCCCGAACCCGGCCGGCGCGAATATCGCGCGCCAGAAAGGGATCCGCCACAGCACCGCGACCAAGCATCACGTCTGCCACACCGCTTTCCTGCCGACAACGCTGCCAATCGGCGACTGACCACACCTCGCCATTGGCCACCACCGGCACCTTGACATGATCGGCGATCCGCCCGACCCAGACCCAATGCGCTGGCGGACGGTAACCTTCGAGTTTGGTTCTGGCGTGGACCACGATCCGCTCGACACCCGCCTCGGTCAGCGCCTCGGCACAGGCCAGGGTCAGGCCAGTATCGCGCACGCCAAGGCGCATTTTGGCGGTCAGCTTCGGGCCACCGCGCGGCATGACGGCGCGCACCGCCGCCGCCACGGCATGCAGGGTCTCGGGCTCATCGAGCAAGACCGCGCCTCCCCGATGACGGTTCACCTGCTGCGCCGGGCAACCAAAATTCAGATCAATGCCAGCAGGCGACCACTGAGCCGCCCGCGCCGCATTCTGTGCCATCAGATCCGGGTCAGACCCCATCAATTGCAGCTGAACCGGCGTGCCGGCCGCCGTTCGGCCGCCCTGAGCCAACTCCGGGCTGATGCGATAAAAACTGCGTTGCGGCAGCACCGTCGCCGAGATGCGCACAAACTCGCTCACCGCCTGGTCATAGGGCGACAGCCGGGTGAGCACATCACGCAGCACCTCGTCGGCCAAACCCTCCATTGGCGCCAGCAAAAGCTTCACGACGCGCCCCAACACAGTAAACTCATGCTCTCTCTCACTAAAAAACCGTCAGACATGTCCGACACAATTACCCTGCTCCATAACCCGCGCTGCTCCAAGAGCCGCGCCGCCCTTGCCCTGCTGCAGGATGCCGGCGCCGACGTGAGCGTGCTGCTCTACCTCGACACGCCGCCCAGCCGCGACACCCTGGCGCGCATCGTCGCGCAACTGGGCATCACGCCCGACGCCTTGATCCGCCGCGGCGAAGACATCTTCAAGACCGACTATCAGGGCAAAACCCTCGACGCCGACGCGGCGCTGGACGCACTGGCAGCCCACCCGAAACTGATCGAACGCCCCATCGCGATTCGAGGGGAGCGCGCAGTGATTGGCCGGCCACCGGAGAAGGTGCTCGAACTGCTCGACTGAGCAAAGCGAATTCTAACCTGGCGAATGTACCGCAACCGGGCCACCTTCTTGATTTTCATGGAATGATCAAGGATAATGCTCGGCTTTACAGCCTAGGGCGGTCACAATCGCCGCCCGCGAACCAGACGAGACGAACGCCATGAAAGCGGACATCCACCCGAAGTACAAAGACATCACCATCACCTGCAGCTGCGGCAACGCCTTCGTGACCCGCTCGACCTCTGGCAAAGAAGCCATGACGATCGAAGTGTGCTCCGAATGCCACCCGTTCTACACCGGCAAGCAGAAGATCGTCGACACCGCCGGCCGCGTCGAGCGCTTCAACAAGAAGTTCGGCAACGTTCAGCGCCTGGGTTGATTTCGCCCTGCGCAGTCTTGCGCCAGCAAAAAAGGCAGCCCCGGCTGCCTTTTTTGTTGCCCATCCACGCCGCTCGACGCACCACAAAACACGCACTGGCGTAAAATTCGCACGCCACGACGGCCACTAACCGCCCCGGATGACAACACGCCCTGACCCCTTCGCCCCCACACTAGCGCCACCGCCCCCCGCGATCCTCATTGCGGTTCTGCTGGGCGTATACCTGCTGGCGGGCCTCACCGGCCACGCCCCGTGGCGCGGCGACGATGGCCGATTCTTCGGACCGGTACTCGGCATGGTGCGCGACGGACAGTGGCTGGTGCCGCATCTTGCCGGCGAAGCCTTTCTGGATTTCGGCCCGCTGTATTACTGGATCGCGGCAGCACTGGCTACCGCGCTCGGCGCGATCCTGCCCCTGCATGACGCCGCACGCCTGGCCAGCGGCTTGCTCACCGCGATCGCGTTACTCCTGACCGCAGATGCCGCACGTCGCATGCACGGTGAGCGTGGCCATGCCCCGGCCCTGCTGATGCTGATCGCGAGCCTGGGACTCGTGGTTCACGCCCATGAAACCCAACCCATGCTCGCTGTCATGGTCGCTCAGGCGATCACCTTCTGGGGCATGGCCGTGGCCATGAAACATGCCCGCAAAGGCGCGCTGATCGCCGGTATCGGTGTGGGTCTGGCTTGCCTCGCCAACGGCCTGAACGCCTTGTTGATGACCGCGCCATTGCTGTTGTTGCTGCCGTCGATGGCCGCTCGCCTGATCGGTCTTGTAGCTGCCGCCGCGGTCGCCGGCCTGTGGCTGCTCCCCCTGGCGGCGACCGCGCCTGACATGCTTGCCCAGTGGTGGGACATGAGCGTCGCAGCGTCCGTGCCGCACGGCAAAAAATTTACTGACACCGCGGCGCTCTTCGGTCTGCTCGGCTGGTTCATCTGGCCAATGTGGCCGATCGCCGGCTGGGCGCTATGGCGTGAGCGCCGACATCTGGGCAGCCGCACATGGCAGATCATCTGCGCGGCGGCCCTGCTCGCGCTACTGGTCACCAGCCTGACCGGCGCACTCCGCCCCGCCAGCTTTCTGCCCTTGCTGCTACCGGTGGCGCTGATGGCCTCCGCCGGCGTAACCACCTTGCGACGTGGCGCGGCCAACGCGTTCGACTGGTTTGGCGGCATGACGTTTGCTGCGTTCGCGCTACTACTATGGCTCGCATGGAGCGCCTTGGCTTTCGAGTGGCCGCCGGGGCTCGGCCGGCATTTTGCCAAAGTGACGCCTGCCTTCACGCTCGACAGCCTGCTGTGGCCATCGCTACTGGGTCTTGCACTTTGCGCGGGCTGGACCTGGCTGGTCGCCACCACGAAGCGCAGCCCGTATCGCGGCGCCCAGAACTCCGCACTCGGCATGACCATGCTGTGGTGCCTGGCGGTGATTCTCCTGCAACCCTGGTTTGACTACAGCAAGAGCCTCGATCCGGCCGTGCTGTCCTTGCGCGAAGCGCTCAAGGATCAGCCCGCGGGCTGCCTCTCGGGCCTCGGCCTGTCGCCGAGCCAGCAGGTCAGTCTGGACTATCGCGCCGGCATCCGCCCCCACGCCGTGGCGGACAAAACCTGCCCGCTGCTACTGATTGCCGGCACCGAGGTGCGCGACATGGGCGAGCCATTGTGGCGCTATGAGCGCGGCGGTGGCAGTCGCAAGGAAGTCCTCAGCCTGTACGCCCGGGGCGAGTGATACAGGCCGCATAGCGCGGCCTCGACTCAGCCCGTCAAACTCACTCCGGCAAGCGCAGGAAGTTTGCCCGGTAGTGCTTCAACTCTTCAATGGATTCGTAAATGTCGGCCAGCGCCTCGTGCTTGCCTTTCTTCTGAACGCCCTTGTGCACCTCGGGGTGCCAGCGCTTGGCCAACTCCTTGAGCGTTGACACATCGAGGTTCCGATAATGGAACCACGCCTCGAGCTTGGGCATGTGCCGAGCGAGGAAACGGCGATCCTGGCAGATCGAATTGCCCGCCATCGGCGACGCACGCTCCGGCACATGCTCGGCCAGAAACGCCAACATCTGTGCTTCGACGGCGGCTTCGTCCAGCGCTGAGGCGCGCACACGCGCCGTCAGGCCGGACTGCCCATGGGTACGGGTGTTCCATTCGTCCATGCCGTTCAGTACAGCATCGGATTGATGAACCGCCAGCACCGGGGCCTCGGCCACCGTTTCGAGCTGGCTATTGGTAACCACAATCGCCACCTCGATGATGCGATCCGTGTCGGGCTCGAGCCCGGTCATCTCCATGTCAATCCAGATCAGGTAGGTAGAATCCTGTGCCATAATTTTGCCAAAAACCGATTGATAATCGCGCATTGTGTCATAGTTCGTGCGCCTTTCGGCCCGCCCGCAGCCCTCTCCCATTTCCAGACAGCGCATGACCGACACCCTGTTCTCCAGCCTGTTTCTTGCCGTCCTTGTGGCCACCGCCGCATTCAAACTCTGGCTTGGCTATCGCCACCAGAAGCATGTCGCCGATCACCGCAGCGAGGTGCCACGCGAGTTCGCTCAACAGATCACCCTGGGCGCACATCAAAAGGCGGCCGACTACACCCTTGCTCGCCTGGGGCTCGGCCGCATCGATCTGCTGATCAACGCTGTCTGGGTGCTCGTGCTGACCCTCGGCGGCGGCCTGCAGTGGCTGCACGCGGCCTGGGCCGGTGTCTTCGCCGAGGGCTCGCTCCTCCATGGCACGGCGTTTCTTGCATCGATCGGGGTACTTGGCGCACTCATCGACCTGCCACTGACGCTGTATCGCACCTTCGTCACCGAAGCGCGCTTCGGCTTCAACAAAATGACTCCCGCGCTATTTGTGGCGGACACCGCCAAAACGCTGGCACTGGCCGCAATCATCGGTCTTCCGGTCATCGCCGCCGTGCTTTGGCTGATGGTCGCCATGGGCGCGCACTGGTGGTGGGCGGTGTGGCTGTTCTGGCTTGGCTTCAACCTGTTGGTGCTGCTCGTCTGGCCGACCTTCATCGCGCCCTTGTTCAACCGCTTCACCCCCCTTGAAGACGAACGCATGCGCGGCCGCATCGACGCCTTGCTGGCCCGCTGCGGCTTTCGCAGCAACGGCCTGTTCGTGATGGACGGCTCACGTCGCTCGGCCCACGGCAACGCCTATTTCACCGGCTTTGGCCAGAGCAAGCGGATCGTGTTCTTCGATACCTTGCTCAACACGCTCGAGCCCATTGAGGTCGAAGCCGTGCTGGCCCACGAATTGGGGCACTTCAAGCATCGTCATGTCACCAAACGCCTGGTGCTGATGTCCGCCATGATGCTGGGCCTGCTATGGCTGCTCTCGGCATTGATGGCGACCCCGTGGTTCTTTACCGGCCTGGGCGTAACGGCGCAGAGCACCGCTATGGCACTGGCGCTGTTCATGATCGCCCTGCCCGTCTTCAGTTTCCCCTTCTCGCCCTTGATGAGCGCCTGGTCACGCAAGCACGAGTTTGAAGCCGACCGCTACGCTACCGAGCAATCGAGCGGCGAAGCGCTGGTCAGCGCACTGGTCAAGCTCTACCGAGACAACGCCAGCACGCTGACCCCCGATCCGCTCTACTCGCGTATTTACGACTCACACCCCCCGGCCAGCATCCGAATCGCCCACCTTCAGGGAAAAACGCTTTGAGAAACACCCGATGAACCAAGGCACCATCGTTGCCTCCTTTGGCCGTCAGTTTGAAGTTCTCGACACCGACGGCGAACGCTGGCTATGTGTCACCCGGGGCAAGCGAATCGATTTCGCCTGCGGCGACAAGGTCGAGTTCAAATCCACCAGCGCCGGCCACGGGGTCATCCAGAAAAATGAAGCGCGCCAAAGCCTGCTTCACCGCTCCGACGCGTTTCGCCAAAAACTCCTGGCCGCCAACGTCACTCAGATTCTCATCGTTGTCGCCACCGAGCCCAGCTTCAGTGATGAGCTGATCTCCCGCTGCCTGTGCGCAGCGGAGCACCAGAATCTCAAAGCGCGCATCGTGCTGAACAAGGCCGACGTCACCGCCGGCCTGGACGACGCACGCCGCCGTCTGGCCATGTTCACCACCCTTGGCTATGAACTGATCGAACTGTCGGCCATGCAGGACGTCAGCACGCTGGCGGCTGTCCTGAGCGGCGAGACCAGCATACTGGTCGGGCAGTCCGGCATGGGCAAATCCACGCTCACCAATGCACTCGTACCGGACGCCAATGCAGCTACGCGGGAGATTTCGGAAGCGCTGGACACCGGCAAACACACCACCACATCCACCCGCCTGTACGCCCTGCCAGGCGGTGGCGCGCTGATCGACAGCCCCGGGCTGCAGGCCTTTGGCCTGGCCCACCTGACCGAAGACGATCTGCTCGCCGGTTTCTGTGAGTTCGCCCCCTTTCTTGGCCAGTGCCGGTTCCGCAATTGCAAACACGATGCCGAGCCGGGTTGCGCACTGCTCACGGCGGTCGAAGAAGGCGTCATCTCGGCGCGACGTTTCTCGCACTACCGGCTGCTTCACAACGAGATTCACAACGCCAAACGCTTGTCGCAGGGCTGGTAGTTCAAGCTGGCGCGAACAAGACATAAAAAACCCCGCCGAAGCGGGGTTTTTCTTGATGCCTTGAACCGATTACATGCGCTCGAAAATGGCAGCAATACCCTGGCCACCACCGATACACATGGTCACCAGCGCATAACGGCCGCCGGTGCGCTGCAGTTCATAAACCGCCTTGGTCGCGATGAAGGCGCCCGAACAACCGACCGGGTGGCCCAGTGCAATCGCGCCACCGTTGGGGTTGGTCTTGGCCGGATCCAGACCGAGCACTTTGGTGACGGTCAGTGCCTGAGCGGCAAAGGCTTCGTTCGACTCGATCACGTCCATCTGATCCAGCGTCAGGCCGCCTTTCTTGAGTGCCAGACGGGTTGCCGGGATCGGGCCTTCACCCATGATCTCGTTCGGCACACCAGCGATGGCATACGACACCAGACGGGCGATCGGCTTGTGGCCGGCCTTGGCAGCCACTTCACTGTCGGCCAGCACAAAGAACGCAGCACCGTCGTTGATGCCCGACGCGTTACCTGCGGTCACCGTACCGTCTTTCTTGAATGCCGGCTTCATCTTGGCCAGCGATTCCATGGTGGTGCCCGGCTTGAGATGCTCGTCAGCGGCGAACACGACTTCGCCCTTACGCGTCTGCTTGACGATCGGGACGATCTGGGACTCGAAATAGCCGGCCTCTTGCGCCGCGGCGGCGCGACGCTGCGACTCGACCGCGAAGGCATCCTGCTCTTCACGACTGAAGCCATGCTTGGCGGCCAGGTTTTCGGCGGTGATACCCATGTGGCCGACGCCAAACGGGTCGGTCAGCACCGCGACCATGCTGTCGAAGGCCTTGGTGTCACCCATGCGTGCTCCGGAACGCAGCGCGGGCAACATGTAGGCACCCTTGGACATGACTTCAACGCCGCCGCCAATACCGTAGTCGGCATCACCCAGGAGAATGTTCTGAGCGGTGGTCACGATACCCTGCAAACCCGACGAACACAGACGGCTGACCTGCATGGCCACCGACTCCATCGGCAGACCCGCCTGAATGGACGCAACACGTGAAACGTAGGCGTAACGCGCGTCGGTCGGGATGCAGTTACCGACGGTCACGTAATTGATCAGTTGAGGATCGACGCCGGAACGGGCGACCGACTCCTTCATGACGATTCCGGCCAGTTCCGATGCTTCGAAATCGGCCAGGCTGCCACCGAACGCGCCGATCGGCGAACGTACGGCACTCAAAACCACTACTTCACGATTAGCCATCTACACTCCCTCCTGGAAAACTCAAGGTGCCACCCATACCACCACGCTACCCAAAGTCAGCATGAGCAAACACATGAGCAAGGCACGCCATAGTAATCCGATCGCGCCCTGCATGGATTCAACACGAACATCTTCACCTGCGCCCAGTTCCGGACGCTCAAGCAAAGTGCCCGATTGACGGATTGGCAAGCCCAGCCTCAGGCCGAGCGCACCGCCTCCGCAGGCCAATACTACACCCGAACTCGGTTCGGCCCATAGGGCTGCCTGGGTCCGCCAACAGAGGATTGCATCCTCGAAATTTCCGACGATCGCAAATGAGATACCGGTCAGACGCGCCGGCGCCCAATCCACCACGTTGAAGGCCCGACGCGCGAAGCGATCGAATGCATTCGGTTCATCAGCACTCGCCTTGCGCCAGCGGCGCACGAGGAAATCTGACAGGCGATACGCCACCGCACCCACCGGCCCCGGCAACACCACGAACCAGAACATCACCCCGAACACGTTCCGGTGGGCGGCCAGCAAGGCTTCTTCGATGGCAAGACGTGCCACTTCAGTGTCAGTCGCTTCTGAATACGATGCGCCCCGCCACTGACCCAACAGGGCACGGGCACGTGTCAGCTCGCCCATGCCGAGCGCCACATGAATATCAGTGAAATAGTGACTTTCGTGCCGGAAGCCCAGAGTCAGATAAAGCACAAGAAGGTTGAGTGCGAAGGCCAGCACCGGTTGCACTGACCACAACAACCAATACAAGCCCAGCGTTGCAAGACTGGCGGAACCGACAAAAGCGAGCCAGACAAACACCGCGCTGCCGCCGCGACCGGCATAGAACCGGCCCGCGCAGGCATCGGCCAATCGGTGCAGGGGCGCGTGAACCCAGCGCTCTACCGACAGGGGACGTACTTGTTCGACCAACAAGGCCAACACGATCGCAAGGAGTTTCATTCAGGCCAACTACGTGGCGTCTGGACAGACGGGAATCGACGGGAAACATACCACAATTGCCTGCGTCCCAAAGCGCAAGCCGCGGCAATTTGACGTCCGATGCCGGGCGACGCTAATCGGGCTCACCGAGAAAACGCGAGAGCATGACCAGCATGCCTGCAGTCGCCCCCCAGATATGGTGATGCTGCCATGGCATGGCGTAGTAGGTTCGCGCCCGCCCGTCGATCAAGAGTTGCTCCTGACGACGATTCGCCGGATCGATCAGAAAACTGAGCGGCACTTCGAAAATTTCGGCAACTTCGAAGCTGTCCGGCGTCAGATCAAAGGGCGGCTGAATGAGCCCCACCACCGGCGTCACCCGAAAGCCTGTCCCGGTATGGTATTCGGAGAGCGCACCCAGTAACTCGACGCGTTCGGGATGCAGGCCGATCTCTTCGTGGGTTTCACGCAGCGCGGTCATTTCCGCATCCCGATCTCCGGCCTCGACCCGACCACCGGGGAAACTCACCTGACCCGGATGGTGATGCAGGTGGTCCGTCCGCCGGGTGAGCAAAACCGTCAAGCCCTCATCGCGATCAACAAGTGGCACCAGCACCGCTGCGGGTCGCAGACGATCCGGCGCAGCATCATCGCGCATCACCGCAGGTGCTGGTGACTGCGCAAACCGCTCGCGCAGGGCTGCGGCGGTCAGTAGTCGATCAGAGAGTGCGTCGGGCCGGGACACGATCAATACCGTTTTCGGAGGGTCAAGGTGTCGCCCGAGCGCTGCATTTCCATGCGGTTGAGCACACTCATGCCCAGCAAGGCGACCGGCAGGTCGGAATCATGGATGGCGGCGTCCACCTGATGCAGGGTCACACCCGCCAGATTGACTTCCGCAAGCTTGACGACCCAGGTTCGCACCATGCCATTGGCGGTCTGGGAAACGCTTGGGCGGCCATGCTTGAGATAGTCGATACGCGCGCGCTCGGCATCCGCCCGCCCAAGCGCGACCATGCTCGCGCCGGTGTCAACCAGGAAACGCATGGGGGCGCCGTTGATGCTGCCTACGGCAAGAAAATGGCCACGCGAATCTGCGGTAAGATTGACGGTCGGTGCCTCGGTGGATGCCGCCGATTTCACCACCCGCTGGCCAAGGTGCAGAGTTTCACGTGTGCCGTTGATCTCGACGATCACCTGCTCGCCCTGGACCGACACCACCTTCACACCATTCTTTGTGCTGCGCCCTACCGCCAGCGTCGCGGGGCGCCCGCCATCGATGACCAGCACGGCTTTGCCGGGAAACAGACCCACCACCGCGACATCAGTCGCCTGAGCGGCGCCAGCCACCAATGCAGCGGCGCAAAAAAATACCCACCGGGTCTGCTGCAACATCACCCTCTCCTGACCGAATCAGTGTCCATCATAACGCTTGGCGTCAGTTCATAAAATGAAACGGCCGGCCACCCTGAAGGTGCCCGGCCGAGCGTCATAAACTTCGTGGAGCGAATTCAGACAAATACGTCGATCTTTCCACCCACCGTCGCGTTTGGATCGGGCGCAGCCGCCGGTTGAGGCAATGCCTCAATCAACTGCGCCGCATTGCTCGCGGCGATATCTTGCGCCTTGCGTTGCATCAGCAAGGCCGCCTGACTTTGCACGTTGGTCAATGCGCTGGCCGATACCGCTGAAACATCCATGCGTTCAATCCCGGAAGTTCTCGTATTGCAAAGGATAGTCGGTAATTTCCTTGCGGACCAGGGCGATACAGTCTTGCAGGTCATCCCGCTTCTTGCCCGTCACCCGAATCGACTCACCCTGAATCGCCGCCTGCACCTTGACCTTGCCGTCCTTGATCAGCTTGACGATCTTCTTGGCCAGATCCTGCTCGACGCCGACGCGAACGCGAATCTCCTGCTTCACCTTGTTGCCGCCGACTTTCTGGAGTTTTTCTTCTTCAAGGCAGCGCACGTCGATTTTCTTGGCCGTCAGTTCCGGCAGCAAGATGGCCTTCATCTGATCGATCTGAAAATCGTTGTCGCCATGCAGGGTGAGCATCTTGTCCTTGTGCTCGACCCGCGCGTCAGTGCCTTTAAAGTCGTACCGGTTGGTAATCTTCTTGTTGGTGCTGTCAATTGCGTTGTTGAGCGACGGCATATCCACTTCTGAGGTGATATCAAACGACGGCATAAGCACTCCTGTCTGTACTGATTTATTCAAGCCACACGAACGGCAGACAAGGCAACGGCGGCCTGAGCCGCCGCACCTCGGCTCGTCAGCGCCGGATCAACCGAAATGGCAAACGTAATGCATCGGCGAACCAACCACCTGAATATCGAAGCTGGATGAACCCGCCACCTTGAAGGTCTGTCCGGCCTCGAAGCTGCGCCATTCAGCGTCGCCGCCCATGCGCACACTGCACGCACCGGCCACGATTTCCATCACCTCGGGCGATGCCGTGGTGAAGGTGAGTGTAGCCGGCAGGACGACTCCTACCGACTTGCGCGTACCATCGGCCAAGGTCAGGTTGTGACTGACGCACTTTCCGCCGAAATACACATTGGCTTCCTTGGCTACCGACACGCCTTCGATCAGCGTTTTTTCTGTCATGACACTCTCCCTGAAACCCCTCCCCGGGGTCACTCGATACCCAACAAACGGGCGATAAGCCCTTTGGCAATGAAGCCGACAAAACCCAGCCCCAAGGCAGCAAACATCCACACGGTGCCGTACTTGCCGGCCTTCGATTCCTTGGCCAGATTGCCAATGATGAACAGCATGTAAAGGATCAATCCGCTGAAGCAGACCTTGAGCGAGATTTCCTCAAACTCCGCAACGGTCAAACCAAACAGAATGACATCACTTTCCACGCCACTACATCCTTAGCCGCGCTTGTTGCGCGCATTCTCCGCAATACGCAAGCGCAATGCATTGAGACGAATGAAGCCATGCGCATCTTTCTGATCGTAGGCGCCCTGGTCATCTTCAAAGGTCGCGATGGTCGGATCGAACAGCGAGTCGGTTTTCGAATCGCGGCTGACGACAATCACATTGCCCTTGTAGAGCTTGATGCGCACCCAGCCGTTGACGGTCTTTTGGGTCTGATCGATCAGTGCCTGCATGGCCAGGCGCTCGGGCGCCCACCAGTAGCCGTTGTAAATCGTGCTGGCGTAGCGCGGCATGATGTCGTCTTTCAGATGCGCAACTTCACGGTCCAGCGTCACCGACTCAATCGCGCGGTGCGCCTTGAGGAGGATGGTACCGCCCGGAGTTTCGTAGCAGCCGCGGGACTTCATGCCGACGTAACGGTTCTCGACGAGATCGAGCCGACCGACGCCGTGCTTGCCACCGACCTGGTTCAGGGTCGCCAGCAGTTCATGCGCCTTCATGCGCTTGCCGTTGATCGACACCAGATCGCCGTTCTCGAATTCCAGATCCAGGTATTCAGCCGCATCCGGGGCCGCCTCGGGCGACACCGTCCAGCGCCACATCGACTCTTCGGCTTCAGCCGCCGGGTTCTCGAGGTGACGGCCTTCGTAGGAGATGTGCAGCAGATTGGCATCCATCGAATACGGTGCGCCGCCCTGGCGGTGCTTCATGTCGATGGAGATGCCCGCATCTTCGGCGTATTTGAGCAGCTTCTCGCGCGAAAGCAGATCCCACTCACGCCACGGTGCAATGACTTTCACGTTCGGCATCAGTGCGTAGTAACCGAGCTCGAAACGCACCTGATCATTACCTTTGCCGGTGGCGCCGTGCGAGACCGCGTCGGCGCCGGTCTGACGGGCAATGTCGATCTGGCGCTTGGAGATCAAGGGGCGCGCGATGGAGGTACCCAGCAGATACTCGCCTTCATACACGGTATTGGCACGGAACATCGGGAACACGAAATCGCGGACAAACTCCTCGCGCAGGTCGTCGATGAAGATGTTCTCCGGCTTGATGCCGAACTTGAGCGCCTTCTCGCGTGCCGGGTCGAGCTCCTCGCCCTGCCCCAGGTCGGCGGTGAAGGTCACCACTTCGCATTGGTAAGTATCTTGAAGCCACTTCAGGATCACCGAAGTATCCAGGCCGCCCGAATAGGCCAGCACTACCTTGTTCACATCGCTCATAGCATTCCCTGACGATAAAACATGCCGCGGATCACGCGGCCAGATTCAAATTCACCCGTGTGATCAACTATCCACACGGCCAATAACGAGGTATTCCAGCAGCGCTTTTTGCGCATGCAGGCGATTCTCCGCCTCATCCCACACCACCGACTGGGCGCCGTCGATCACGCCGGCGGTGACCTCTTCGCCACGGTGCGCGGGCAGGCAATGCATGAACACGGCATCAGGTGCCGCCACCTGCATCATGTCCTCGTCGACACACCAGTCGGCAAAAGCCTTCATCCGCTCTTCGTTCTCCGCCTCGAAGCCCATTGAAGTCCACACGTCGGTGGTCACCAGGTCGGCGCCCTTGCAGGCGTCCATCGGGTCGGCAAACTGTTCAAAATGATTCGTGCCATACAAACCGGCACGCTCCGGCTCAATTTCGTACCCCGGCGGCGTCGACACATGCACGTTGAAATCGAGCAACTCGGCGGCCTGCAGCCAGGTGTTGCACATATTGTTCGAGTCACCAATCCAGGCCACGGTCTTGCCCTTGATATCGCCCCGATGCTCAATGAAGGTGTAGATATCAGCCATGATCTGGCAGGGGTGATACTCGTTGGTCAATCCGTTGATCACCGGCACGCGCGAGTTCTCAGCGAAGCGCTCAATCACCGACTGCTCGAAGGTACGGATCATCACCGCATCGCTCATGCGCGAGATCACCTGGGCCGCATCTTCGACCGGTTCACCGCGCCCGAGTTGCGAATCACGGGTGTTGAGATAGATCGCCGAGCCGCCGAGCTGGTGCATGCCGGCCTCGAACGACAGGCGCGTTCGGGTGCTGGCCTTCTCGAAGATCATCACCAGGGTGCGATCAAACAAGGGGTGGTGCGGCTCGTAACGCTTGAACTTTTCCTTGATCCAGCGCGTACGCTCAAACAGGTAGGCGTACTCGTCGCGAGTAAAATCCTTGAACTGCAAATAGTGTTTTATGGCGTTCATGACACGCTCTTGGAGTAGGTTACGCCGACAGAAACTTACGCACCAACGGCGTCAGCGCATCGATCAGCGCTGTCACATCGGCATCAGTAAACGTCAGCGGCGGCAGGAGGCGAATCACGCGCTCTGCCGTCACATTGATCAGCAAGCCAGCCTCGAGAGCCTGACCCACCAGTTCGGCGCAGGGTCGGTCGAGCTCAATGCCGACCATCAATCCGTCACCTCGAATTTCCACAACACCGGCCACGCCGTCGAGAGCGGCCGCCATGCCATCGCGCAACTGCACACCGCGCGCCGCGGCATTGTCGAGCAGGCCATCGCGCAGCATCACGTCAATCGTTGTCAGACCCGCCGTACACGCCAACGGGTTGCCGCCAAAGGTCGAGCCGTGATTACCCGGGCCGAACACACCAGTTGCCCGCCCGGCGGTCAGACATGCGCCAATGGGGACGCCCGAGCCAAGGCCTTTGGCCAGGGTCATGACGTCCGGCTTGATGCCCGACCACTGGTGCCCGAACCACTTGCCGGTCCGACCCACGCCGCACTGAACCTCATCAACGATGAGCAGCCACTGGTGTGCATCACACAGTGCCCGCAGCGCCTTGAGATACTCCGTGTGAGCCACACGAATGCCGCCTTCGCCCTGAATCGGCTCAAGCATCACGGCAACCACATCGGAATTGGCCTTGGCCACCTGCTCCACTGCTGCAATGTCGTCGAAGGGCACCCGAATGAAACCCGGCACCAGCGGCTCAAAGCCTGCCTGAACCTTGCGGTTACCCGTGGCCGACAAGGTGGCCAGCGTCCGCCCGTGAAACGCCTGCTCCATCACCACAATAGCCGGCTGAGTGATGCCACGCTTGTGACCGTAATAGCGCGCCAGCTTGATCGCCGCTTCGTTGGCCTCGCAGCCCGAGTTCGAGAAAAACACCTCATCCATCTGCGACAGCTCGGCCAAACGATCGGCCAGCGCTTCCTGGGCAGGGATCCGGTACAGATTAGAGGTATGCAAGACACGCCCGGCCTGGTCGGCCAAGGCCTTGACCAGATCCGGATGGTTATGACCCAGCGTGGACACCGCGATTCCGGCCAGCGCGTCGAGGTAACGCTTGCCCTCGGTGTCGAACAGGTAGGCCCCTTCACCGTGGGAAAAAGCGACCGGCAGGCGGCCATAGGTGTTCATGACATGCGACATGCAAAAGCCCCAAAATCAGGAATCAGAAATTGATCCGTTCAAAACACGTACGGCGGCCGTCGCCGCCGTGAACTGTAAGCGTTCGATGGTAAGTGAAACAGGCTTTGATGTACATATTGCCCGCCAAACCCACGCCCATCCACGCACTCGGCGCCGACGGAAGTGCCATGATTTCTGCTAGAATCCCGCCCTGTCGCGGGACGTTCACCAGAGACCGTACAGAGTCTCAGCCGTCGCGCTTTCGGGAGGGGCTGCGACTCAAACACGGTCGCGCGAAAACACAACTACATGAAAAAGATCGATAGCTTTGTCATCATCGGCGTCACACGGGACGGCAAGAAATTCCGCCCCAGCGACTGGGCCGATCGCCTGTGCGGCATCATGTCGGCGTTTGGCTCCGACAACCGCATGATGTATTCACCCTATGTTCGCCCTGGCTGCACGCTCACCGGCGACAAAAGCGTCGTGGTTGATGCCCGTCTCTACGACATCGAACCGCTTGCATACAAATTCCTGATCAACTTCGCCGACGACAACAATCTGAGCATCGAAACCATCGATCCAGAACAAAGCGCGGTTTAATCAAACAGGCGGCACCGCCACACGCTGGCGCCCCAAAGTAAAAAGGCGACCCGAAGGTCGCCTTTTTTGCATCGCAAGCAGTGCTTAAGCGGCCATCCCTTTGATCGCTGCGGACAGGCGGCTCTTGTGGCGCGCGGCAGCGTTCTTGTGGATGATTCGCTTATCAGCGATGGTGTCGATGGTTTTCACCGAATTTTGAAACAGTGTGCGTGCAACGTCCTGATCGCCTGCATCGACTGCCTTACGCACAGCCTTGATCGCAGTGCGAAGACGCGAGCGCAAGCTTGCGTTGTGAGCACGCGCGGCGTCGTTTTGGCGAGCGCGCTTGCGGGCTTGTGCCGTATTGGCCATAAGTCTTCGTCCGTGTTGGTAGATACTGAAAGCGCGAGATGATAGCGCGTCAGCCCGCTACAGCGCAAGCCAAAACCGCATTCCACTGATTTAGATACAACACAGTATCATGCGCAGTTTGCCGGACGCCTCTTTCGATGAACCTGCTTCGCGCCCTCGCCACCGTCAGCAGCATGACGCTGATTTCACGCATTCTCGGCTTCGCCAGGGATTTCGTGATCGCGCGCGCGTTCGGCGCGGGCGCCGCAACCGATGCCTTTTTTGTCGCCTTCCGGCTCCCCAATCTGCTACGCCGGATGTTCGCTGAGGGTGCGTTTTCGCAAGCCTTCGTCCCGATCCTGGCCGAATACAAGAACCGCCGGGGCGAAACCGAAGCGCAGCAACTGGTCAGCAAGGTCGCCACACTGCTCGGCCTGATCGTGCTGCTGATCTCCATCATCGGGGCCTTTGCCGCGCCGCTCATCATTTATGTGTCGGCACCCGGTTTTTCGGCAGACGCCGATAAGTTTGCGCTGACGGTCGAACTGACCCGCATCACTTTCCCCTATATTTTCTTTATGTCACTGGTGGCGCTATCGGGTGGCGTCCTCAATACATGGAGTCGATTCGCGATTCCGGCCTTCACACCGGTACTGCTGAACATCAGCTTCATCGCGATGGCCTTGTTTGCCGCGCCGCTGTTCGACCCGCCGGTGCTGGCGCTGGCCTGGGCCGTGTTCCTTGGCGGCGCACTGCAGTTGATCCTGCAGCTACGCCCACTCGCACGCATCAGCATGCTGCCGCGCTTCCGGCTCGACACCAAAGACCCCGGCGTGCGCCGCATTCTGTATCTGATGGCACCGGCGATTCTTGGCGTATCGGTCAGCCAGATCTCCTTGCTCATCAACACCATCTTCGCGTCCTTCCTGGCCAGCGGCAGTGTGTCCTGGCTGTATTTTGCCGACCGGCTGATGGAGTTTCCGGCCGGTCTGCTCGGCGTCGCGCTGGGCACCATCCTGTTGCCCAGCCTGTCCAAATGCCATGCCGACGAAGACCCGACCCAGTTCTCCGAACTGCTGGACTGGGGCCTGCGCCTGACCCTGATGCTCACCCTGCCCGCGGCGCTCGCCCTGGCCATGCTGGCGGTACCGCTGATCGCCACACTGTTCCACTACGGCGCCTTCAGCGCCACCGACGTCTTCCACACCCGCAGCGCGCTGATCGCCTACAGCGTCGGCCTGACCGGCATGATCCTGGTGAAGGTGCTCGCCCCGGGCTTCTACGCGCGGCAGGACATCCGCACCCCGGTCAAGATCGCGCTGGTCACCCTGGCGGCCACTCAATTGATGAACCTGGCTTTCATCGGCCCGCTCAAACACGCCGGGCTGGCGCTGTCGATTGGGGTTGCCGCCTGCCTGAACGCGGGCTTGCTGTATCGCGGACTACGCCGACGCGGTGTCTTCATGCCCCGTCCCGGCTGGGGGATGTTCGCCCTCAAGCTGCTCATCGCCCTCGTCGCACTGGGTGGGGTCATGTGGTTTGCCAAAGGCACCGACCTGAGCTGGACGGCCGAAGGCGGCTGGGCGCGCGCAATCCGCCTGTCGCTGGTCGTACTGGCAGGGATGGCGACCTATTTCGTCACGCTGTTCGTGCTGGGCTTCCGACCGCGCGACTTTTCCCGTCGGGCCGCCTGAGCACATCGCGGCCAAGTCGTCCTAGAATGCAGGCATCGTTTTCCCGACACGCCATCAGGAGATGCCCGTGAAAATAACCAGTCGTAGTCTCAAGGACGGCCAGCCGATCGACGGTGCTTACGCCTTTTGCGTGCCCGCGGCCGAAGGTCATGTCGCACTCAGCGACAACCTCAGCCCGCACATCGCCTGGTCCGATCTGCCCGCCGGCACCCGCTCGCTGGTGCTGATCTGCCACGACCCGGATGTGCCGAGCCAGGGCGATGATGTCAATCAGGAAGGCCGCTCGGTGCCGGCCGATCTGCCGCGCGTCGATTTCTTTCACTGGGTGCTCATCGACATCGACCCCGCCCTCGGTGAGCTGGCCGAAGGCGCCTTTTCGTCCGGCGTCACCGCGCGCGGCAAACGCGGCCCGGCGGCGCCCCACGGCACCCGGCAAGGGATCAATGACTACACCGGCTGGTTCGCGGGCGACCCCGACATGCGCGGTGACTATCACGGCTACGACGGCCCCTGCCCGCCTTGGAACGACAGCATCGTCCATCGCTACGTATTCACGCTGTTCGCCACGGATCTGGTCAGTTGCCCGATGAGCGAGCGCTTTACCGGCCAGCAAGTCCGTGACGCACTGGCGGGTCACATCCTGGACCAAGCCGCGCTGACGGTTCGCTACAGCCTGAATCCCGCCGTTCCCGCCTGATCCGCGCTCGCCTCAATGCGGCGCCCTTGTCGGGCGCGGCATGGCGTCAGCCGATGTAGGGGCCGAGCTTTTTTCCCACGGCAACAAAGGTCGGCGGACGGTAGTCGGGCAAGCCTTCAAAAAACGCGGGGTAGATCTCGCCCGCAATCAGCGGGCGTAACCAGCGCAGCGCCTCACCGGTGAGATCAAAACCCGCGCCGGCGATAAAGTCTGCCGGCAGCCGTCGCTCGGCATTGGCGATCGGCCCCAGGGGCGCCGGCTCAATGCGCCAGCGATAGGGCGCATCCCCTTCACGCACGATCGCCGGCATCACCGCGTCGCGCCCCGCCAGCGCATAGCGCACCGCGGCTTGCCCCACCGCTTCGGCCTGCGCCCGGTCGGTTGCCGATACCAGATGACCCGCTGCGCGCTGCAGGTAGTCGGGCACCGCCCAGTGATGCTTGTAGCCGAGCCTGTCGTGCACCAGCCGCGCCAGCCACTGGCCGATGCCCCCCAACTGGACATGGCCGCGGACATCTTCGTCCTGCTCGACCAGTAGCACGCCCGCCTGGTTTCGCACGCCCTCGGCAGCGGTGATCGCGCAATAGCCCAGGCGTTCGACGCAGGCCTCGACACATGCGAGAAAGGCATCGGGGTCAAAAGGCACTTCCGGCAACAGCAGCAGATGCGGCGGGTCATCCGGTGCCTGCCGGGCCAGGACGGTGGCGGCCGCGAGCCAGCCACAGTTGCGGCCCATCACCTCCATCACAAAAATGCGCCCGCGCCGACCGCTCATGGCACGCAGGTCCATACCGGCCTCGCGCATGGAAGTGGCCAGATATTTGGCGGCGGAACCATAGCCCGGTGACACATCGGTGCCCACCAGATCGTTGTCCACCGTCTTTGGCACACCAACACAGCTCAGCGGATAGTTGCGGGCACGCGCGGCGGCCGACAGCTTGAGGACGGTGTCCATCGAACCGTTGCCGCCGTTGTAAAGAAAATAACCCACATCATGGGCGGCAAACACTTCAAACAGGCGATCGAACTGCGCGGGGTTATCGTCCGGCGCATCGAGATCGAAACGGCAGGAGCCAAACGCGCCCCCCGGCTGCCCGGCCAGCGCCGCCAGATCCGGGACGCTCAGGCCCGCCGTATCCACCAAGTCTTCTCCCAGCACGCCGAGTATGCCTTGGCGCGCGCCAAGCACGCACCCGATCTGCGCGGGATGCTTGCGGGCTTCGGTGATCACCCCCGCCGCCGTGGCGTTGATGACCGCGGTCACGCCGCCGGACTGGGCATACAACAGGGTTCTGGGCGCCATCAGGCGAATCTCCGTCGATCAAAAAAAACGCGGCGGGCCGGTCGAAACCGGGCACCGCCGCGCTTTGGGTCCTGCGGGTATATCAGCCGAGTGCGTCGAACACACGTGCGGTGATCGCATCCACCGAGCCCTGCCCGGAAATGACTTTCACCGTCGGGGCCGCGGCTTCGCCCGTGGCCGACCAGCTGCTGTAGTAGTTGAGCAGCGGCTTGGTCTGCGAATGATAGACGTCGAGACGTTTGCGCACGGTCTCTTCACGGTCGTCATCGCGCTGAACCAGGTCTTCGCCAGTCACATCGTCCTTGCCTTCGACCTTGGGCGGGTTGTACTTGATGTGATAGGTGCGACCCGAGGGCAGATGTGCGCGGCGGCCACTCATGCGCTCAATGATCTCTTCATCGGGCACATCGATCTGCAACACCACATCGACCTTCACGCCAGCATCTTTCAGCGCATCGGCCTGCGGCAACGTGCGCGGAAAACCGTCAAACATGTAGCCGGCCTGGCAATCGGGCTGCTGAAGCCGGTCCTTGACCAGACCGATGATGATTTCGTCGGACACCAGACCACCAGCGTCCATCACCTTCTTGGCTTCGATGCCCAGCGGCGTGCCAGCCTTGACCGCAGCGCGCAACATGTCGCCCGTCGAGATCTGCGGAATACCGAACTTTTCTTTGATGAAATTGGCCTGTGTGCCCTTGCCCGCCCCCGGCGGCCCCAGAAGAATCAATCGCATGAATACCCCCTCCCTGTATTGATATGCGACCGGGATGCGGCCACCTGCCGCTCCCGACCAACGCGTGAAGTTACCTGCAAACCCCGGACCGGTCAAACACTTGGCGCACCCGCGCCAGATCGTCTTCCGTATCCACGCCGGCGGCCGGCGGATGATCCACGCGTAACACCTGAATCACATCGCCATGCCACAGCGCCCTCAACTGCTCCAGGGCCTCCCACTGCTCCAGCGCACACGCGTCGAGACGTGTGTAACGGCGCAAAAAGGATGCCCGGTAAGCGTACAAGCCGATGTGCCGCATCACCGGCAGCCCGGCGGGCACGGCCTCGCGCGCGGTCGCCCAGGCGTCGCGCGCCCAGGGAATCGGCGCCCGCGAAAAATACATGGCCCGACCGCGCACATCGGTCACCACCTTGACCACGTTGGGATTGAACATGTCCTCGGCCGAGTCGATCGGATGCGCCGCGGTGGACATCGCCGCGGCCGGATCCGCCGCCAGCGCCTCGGCCACGCCCCGCACCAGCGCCGGATCGATCAGCGGCTCGTCGCCCTGCACATTGACCACGATGTCGTCATCCGCCCAGCCTTGCAGTGCCACAACCTCGGCAAGGCGGTCCGTGCCGCTGGGATGATCCGCACGAGTCATCACCACTTGCCCGCCCGCCGCGCGAACGGCATCTGCCACGCCGGCGTGATCAGTCGCCACCCAGACTTCATCTGCGCCGGAGGACTGCACCCGCTCCAGCACCCGCACGATCATCGGCTTGCCGGCAATATCGGCCAGCGGTTTGCCCGGCAAACGGCTCGATGCGAACCGCGCCGGAATGACCAGTTTGAAGCCGTTCAAGGCCCGCCGTCCTCGGTCACGGACAGCGTCCGCGCTTCGTCTTCGAGCATGACGGGGATGCCGTCACGGATCGGGTAGGCCAGCCGGCAGGGTTTGCAGACCAGTTCCTGCTCGGTCTTGCGGTAGTCGAGTGGCCCCTTGCACAAGGGGCAGACCAGAATTTCAAGCAGCTTGGCGTCCATGACGGGAAAGCTTCTCCAGAATTGGCTGCAGGGCAGCGTCGGGGATCGAGGCGCGCACCGGAAACACCCATGTGTTCGCCGGCGCGAATGCGGCGCATTTTACCGCATCCTTCTCGGTCAGAATCATTGCTTCGCCCTCACCAAAGGCCAGATCGGCCGGCGTGAAGGCGTGATGATCGGGAAACGGATGTGCAATCACCGTCAGCCCCATCTCGGCCAGCTGATCGAAAAAACGTTGCGGCCGTCCGATACCCGCCACGGCATGCACTGTTTGCCCGGCGAAATCGGCAGCGACCACTGTCTGCGTAGCCTGTCCGATGCGCTCAAAGCGCTCGCCGACGAGCGTCATCGCTGCACACTCGACACCACTCAAACGCCTCGCGAGACCGGACGAAACCGGACCATGCGTCAGCACCAGATCAGCCTGCCGGGCGCGCCCGACAACCTCGCGCAACGGCCCGGCCGGCAACAACCAGCCGTTGCCAAGCACCCGCTCATCGATCACCACAATTTCCGCAGTGCGCGCCAGCGCGTAATGCTGCAAACCATCATCGCTGATGATGATGTCGACCTCGGGATGGCCCTCGCACAGCGCACGCGCCGCGGCCGGACGATCTCGGCCGACGGCCACCGGACAACCGGTCCGTCGGGCCATCAACAGCGGTTCGTCGCCCACCTCCTCAGGCAGGGAGGATCCCTCCACGCAACGCGCGTCGGTGCGCTGGCCGCCGTACCCGCGGCTGATGATGCCGGGTCGGTAGCCTTGCGCCATCAGTTGCTCGGCCAGCCAGATCACCACGGGCGTCTTTCCGCTCCCGCCAACGGCCACGTTGCCGACCACCACCACCGGCACGGGCGCGGCCTGCGACGACAGTACGCCGACGCGATACGCCAGCCGGCGCACGCCAGAGAGCGCGGCAAAGACCAAAGAGAGCGGGAGAAGAAGCACGGCGCGCCAGCCACGGCGCTGCCAGAGGGCCGGCGCTGTCGCCGTCATGCGTGCGCGCCCGGGCTCACTCGCCGCGGGTCGCGAAGGTAATCTGCGGCAAGCCGACCCGTTGAGCCGCCTGCATCACATCCACCACACGCTGATGTTGCGCCTTGGCGTCGGCGTTGATCACCACCAGCGGCGGCTCGGCATCGGCCGGCGCAGCGCGCCCAAGCGCCGCGGCGATTGCGTCGATGTCCCGCCCGATCACCGGCACGCGGTTAATCAGCACGTCGCCATCGGCGGTCACCGCGATATTGATTTCATTGGCCTGCGTCTGAATGGCGTCGGCGCTGGCCGTCGGCAAATTCAACTCAAGCCCCGAAAACTTCGCATAGGTGGTGGTGAGCATCAAAAAGATGATGATCACCAGCAACACGTCGATCAAGGGGATCAGGTTGATCTCGGGCTCTTCCTGCCGGCGGTTGGTCTGAAATCGCATTGGGCGTTCCCGATCAGCCGCGGCGCTCGCCGTGCACGACCTCAACCAGCTTGACGGCCTGCTGTTCCATGTCGAGCACAAAGCTATTGACCAGCGCGCGGAAATGCCGCCAGAAGATCATGGCCGGAATGGCGATGATCAAGCCGAAACCCGTGTTGTACAGCGCCACCGAAATACCGTGCGCGAGCTGCTGCGGGTTAGCGCCGCCCGGCGTCTGCGAACCAAAGATTTCGATCATGCCGACGATGGTGCCAAACAAGCCCATCAGCGGCGCGATGGACGCAATCGTACCCAGCGTGGTGAGGAAACGTTCGAGGTCGTGCACCACCGTGCGGCCGGCCTCCTCAATCGCCTCTTTCATCACCTCGCGCGAACTCTTCACATTGCGCAAGCCGGCCGCCAGCACTTGGCCCAGCGGCGAATGCGCGGACACGCGCTGAATCATTTCCGCGCTCACGCCCTGACGACGCAAGTCGGCAACGACCTTGTCGAGCAAGCCGCGCGGTGCAATCCGGGAGCGTCGCAGCGTGATGGATCGCTCGATAATGAGCGCAACGGCAATGACAGATGCAAACAACAGCGGCCAGATTGGCCAGCCCGCCGCCTTGATGATCTCGAACACGCGCGCAATCCCCTGCGAATCTTTCAAAGGCGGAACTGTAGCGCCGGGCAGGCGATCTCGTCCAGCGCGGTGACCTCAAAGCATTGCAAAGGCAGTGCAAACCGTGTCGCCACAAGGGCTTCGCAAAGACATCCACAAAATCTGTGGATAACTTTGTGGATGAGTTTGGTGTGACGCCCCTAAACCCGCTAAATGAAAGGGCTTTTCCTACTTAGATTAAAAATGAGGCAGTGATAAAAAATCAATAAAATCAGTTACTTGAAAAACACCCGAAGTATTCCATTACATTTTTGCTGGTGCACCGCAGCAAGCCTTGACAATACCAGTCCTGTGTGGATTGCCGATACAATCGCGGCCATGGAAACCCAGCCAACACCCGCCAACACCCCGCCAATGACCTTATCGGTCAGTGACTTGAATCGAATTGCCCGCGAGACACTGGAAACCAGCTTTCCTCCTTTATGGGTGCGCGGCGAGCTCTCCAACGTGACGCACGCGCCATCGGGTCATATCTATTTCACGCTCAAAGACGCAGGCGCCCAAGTGCGCTGTACCTTGTGGCGCAGCCGTGCGCAACGCCTCAGCATCAGCTTGCGGGCCGGCATGCAAGTCGAGTTGCGCGCGCAGGTCACGCTGTACGAGCCGCGCGGCGACTACCAGCTCAGCGTCGAATCGGTGCGCGAGGCCGGCGTTGGCCATCTGTTCGACGCCTTTGTCCGCCTCAAAGCCAAGCTCGAGGCCGAAGGCCTGTTCGCCAACGACAAAAAGCGGTCACCCCCCCACTATCCGCGCGGCGTGGCCATCATCAGCAGCCCGCAGGCGGCGGCGCTCAAAGACGTGTGCGCCAGCTTCGCGCGCCGCGCGCCGCACCTCAAGCTCGTTTTGCTGCCGACCCCCGTACAAGGCGACGGCGCCGGTGCGCGCATTGCCGCGGCGCTCGACCGGCTGGCGCGCATCGCGCCCGTCAAAGGTCTGGATGTGGTGGTGCTGGTGCGCGGCGGCGGCAGCATTGAAGACCTGTGGGCCTTCAACGAAGAAGTCGTTGCGCGGGCCATTCGTCGCTGCGCGCTGCCCGTGATCAGCGGCGTCGGCCACGAAACCGACTTCACCATTGCTGACTTTGCCGCCGATCTGCGCGCCACCACGCCCACCGCCGCTGCCGAGCTGGCCAGTGCCGGGTTTTACGCGGCGCCCGATCTGCTGGACCGGCGTCACATCGCCATGCAACGTGCCATGCAACGACGCCTCAACACCCTGCAACAGCAAACCGACCGTATCGCCCTGCGTCTGACCCATCCCCGTCAACGTCTGGCAGACAGCCGCGCCGCCGTGACCGCCTTGGCACGACGCATGCGCATGGCGATGGCCAGCCACACCCAAACCCTGGCGCGCCAGAACATGCACCTGGGCGCACGACTCAACGCCTTGCGGCCGACGCCAGCGTGCTACCGGCCGGCCATCGACGCGCTGCAGAACGCACTGCAACGCAACATCCGCCGCCAACTCAGTCAGCGACGCACACAGCTCGACGCCCTGGCCGCCCACCTGGACCATCTGAATCCCGAGGCAGTGCTCTCTCGCGGCTACAGCATCACTCGCGACGAACATGGCCACATCCTGCGTGACGCCGCTGCCACGGCCACCAATCGTGACATCACGGTGCAACTACATCGCGGCAAGCTGAGCGCGCGGGTCATCCAGCAACAACCGGCGATCGATAGCGACTGAGCCGCGGCGCGGTTGTCATTTCCCCTCATTCCCGACTAGAATTGTCGGGTTAATTGACTTCAGTCAAGGCTTCAACAAGGAGAAACCATGGAACACGTTTTGCCCCAACTGCCGTACGCCAAAGATGCTCTGGCCCCGCACGTTTCTGCCGAAACGCTGGAATTCCACTACGGCAAGCACCATCAAGCCTATGCCACCAACCTGAACAACCTGATCAAAGGCACCGAGTACGACAGCCTGGATCTGGAAGCCATCATCAAGAAGGCACCGGCCGGCGGTCTGTTCAACAACGCCGCCCAAGTATGGAACCACACCTTCTTCTGGAACAGCATGACCCCCAACGGTGGCGGTGAGCCGAGCGGCGCACTGGCTGCGGCCATCAAGGCCAAGTGGGGTTCCTTCGAAGACTTCGCCAAGGCCTTTACCGCTTCGGCCGTGGGCAACTTCGGTTCGGGCTGGACCTGGCTGGTCAAGAAGGCGGACGGCACGGTCGACATCGTCAACACCACCGCGGCCGGCACCCCGCTGACCACCGCCGACACCGCGCTGCTCTGTATCGACGTGTGGGAACACGCCTACTACATCGACTACCGCAACCGTCGTCCGGACTTTGTCGCCACCTTCCTGAAGAGCCTGGCGAACTGGGACTTTGCGGCAAAGAACTTCGGCTGATTTTTTGTCGAAACGCCCGGCGAAAAAGCCGCGACACGTGTCGCGGCTTTTTTGTTTTCCGGCCATGGCGGGCGGCGGACATCCGGGGCATTGGTGTATCCTGCCCCCTGCCCCAACGCGCTGCCCGGCAGCCCCAAGGATGTCCCGTGACTTCACCCGCCCCTGACACCCCAAAAGTGACCCCCGAGGCGTTGGCAGCCATGCGCAACGACATGCTGCGCTTTGCCACCCTGCAGTTGCGCGACAGCCATCTGGCCGAAGACATGGTGCAGGACACCATGATCGCCGCCCTCAACAAAGCGGAACAATTCGGCGGCCGCTCCTCGGTCAAGACCTGGGTCTTCGCGATTTTGCGCAACAACGTGCTCGACGCCATCAAGCAGCGCTCTCGCACTGTCAATGCGGGCGACTACATTGCCGAAGGCGAGAGCATGGACAGCGCCTTCGACACCCTGTTCAAGGCCAACGAACACTGGACGCCCGCCGCCCGCCCCACCGACTGGGGCGACCCGGAAGACGCGCTGCGCGAGCAGCAATTCTGGAAGGTGTTTGACGCCTGCCTCACCCGCCTGCCCGAAAATACCGCACGCGTGTTCATGATGCGCGAGTTCCTTGAGCTCGACAGCAACGAGATCTGCGACACCTTGTCGATCAGCATGAGCAACTGCCACGTGATCCTGCACCGGGCACGCAACGGCCTGCGCCGCTGTCTTGAGTCCAACTGGTTTTCGGAAGGATCGCCGGCATGCTGAGCTGCAAGGAAACCTCTCAACTCATCTCCCAAGCGCAAGATCGCGAGCTGGGCATCGTCGAGCGCATGCAACTCGAGTTGCACCTGGCCATGTGCAAGGGCTGCAGCAACCTGCGCAAGCAAATGGATTTTCTGCGCGGCGCGATTCGCCGCTATCCATCCGCCACCGACGACACCCCGGTCGACCGCTGACATGCCGGAGGTCGGTGCGCCGGCGGACGACGCGCCGCTGGAGATCCTGTATCGCGACGACAGCCTCGTTGCCATCCACAAACCCGCCGGCTTGCTCGTCCATCGCACCGCACTGGATCGCCACGAAACCCGTTTCGCGGTGCAGTTGCTGCGCGACCAGATCGGCCAGCAAGTCTGGCCGGCTCATCGACTCGACCGCGGCACCTCCGGCGTGCTGGTGTTCTCGCTCAACGCCGATACCGCCGGCCGCATCGGGCGGCAGTTTGAAGCACAAACGGTCGCCAAGCGCTATATCGCGGTGGTGCGCGGCCATCCGCTAGAATCCGGCCTGATCGACCACCCACTCAGCAAACAGCGCGATGACCGCGAGTGGGTTGATCCGCGTGCACAATCGGCGCCACAGCCAGCACGCACGGCCTACCGACGCCTGGCCACCATCGAATTGCCAATCGCCGTTGATCCTTACCCAAGCAGCCGTTACGCGCTGCTTGAAGTCGAGCCCGAAACCGGCCGAAAACACCAGATTCGCCGCCACCTCAAGCATATTGCCCATCCCATCATCGGTGACGCCACCTATGGCAAAGGGCAGCACAACCGGATGTTTGCCGAGCACTTCGGCTGCCGCCGCCTGTTGCTCGCCAGCACCGACCTGTGGCTCGACCACCCGCACAGCGGCGAACGCCTGCACCTGCAGGCCGCGCCGGCGGACGACTTCATGGCGCTGCTGGCGCAATTCGGCTGGACCGCCGCATTACAAAAATAGCGAAGCGCTGTAAGCTTTTCGCCCCCGCGATGGTCTGACTCCACAGCAGGCCGACGATCCTTCGAATCGGCCAAGAACAACGCCAAATAAAGGAGACGGCGCATGCTCGCCACCTTGCCCCTGCTTCGCAAGACCGCTTTTCCCCCGCTGACCCGCAGCCGCATCGAAACCCTTCAAATCAACCTCGGCTACCGCTGCAACCAGCAGTGCCTGCACTGCCATGTGAACGCCGGCCCCAAGCGCACCGAGGAGATGGACAGCGAGACCATCGACGCCATCCTGCGCTTTGTCGACGCCAACCCCGATGTGCGCATGCTCGACCTGACCGGCGGCGCACCAGAGCTCAACCCGCACTTCCGCCGTCTGGTCACCGCCGCCCGCGCCCGCGGCCTGCGTGTAATCGACCGCTGCAACCTGACCATTCTCAGCGAGCCGGGCTACGAGACTCTCGCCGAATTTCTGGCCGAGCACGGCGTGGAAGTCGTCGCCTCGCTGCCCTGTTATCTCGAAGACAATGTGAATGCGCAACGCGGCAAGGGCGTGTTCGAAGCGAGCATCAACGGCCTCAAACAGCTCAACGCCCTGGGCTACGGCCAGCCGGGCAATGCGCTGACGCTCAACCTGGTCTTCAACCCCCAGGGCGCCGTCCTGCCGCCGCCGCAAGCACCGCTCGAAGCGGCCTACAAGACCCACCTCAACGAACACTTCGGCATCGTCTTCAACCAGCTATTCACGCTGGCCAACATGCCCATCCAGCGCTTTGGCTCGACCCTGCTCTCCAAAGGCAGTTTCAACCGCTACATGGATCTGCTCCAGTCCGCGCACCGCGACGACAATCTGCCCGGCGTGATGTGCCGCACCCAGATCAGCATCGACTGGCAGGGCAATCTGTATGACTGCGACTTCAACCAGATGCTTGAAATGCATACCGAAGACGCCGACGGCCGGCGCCTGAACATTCGCCAGATCACCGCACAGCAACTCGAAGGCGGGCGCATTCAGGTAGCCGGTCACTGTTACGGCTGCACGGCCGGGCAAGGCTCGAGCTGCGGCGGCGCGCTGAGTTGAACCCGGAAAGACGCGAGGCCGACAATGGACTTCTCCAACACACAAGGCGTGTATTTCTGGGGCTTTCTGGTGGTCTTCGGGGTGGTGATGTATCTCATCTCCCCCAAGGTCAAGGACGAGGGCGGATTCTTCCGCGGCACTGACACCGAAGGCCGGCCGGCGTCCTCCTGGGCCCTGATGATGAGCATCTTCATCAGCTGGATCTTCGCCAAGTCGGTGACCAACGCGGCCAACCTCGGCGCTGCCTATGGCATCGTCGGCGGGCTGGCCTACGCTACTTACTGGCTGTCGATCCCCTTTGCCGGCTGGGTCATCTATCGCCTGCGCACACGCGAAGGCGCGACCGGAATGGTGCCCTTCCTGATGGCCAAATACGGGCGCTTCGCTGCCATGGCCTTTTCGGCCGCCATTCTGATCCGCCTCTACAACGAAGTGTGGAGCAACACCGCGGTGGTCGGCGGTTACTACGGCGAGTCCGGCTCCTTCGCCTTCATTGCCTCGGCACTGCTGTTCACCGCCGCCGTGCTGCTCTACAGCCTCAAGGGTGGGCTGCGCAGCTCGATCTTTACCGACGTGATCCAGGCCGTGGTGTTCGTGCTCTTCCTCGGTCTGGTGCTGATCTGGATCGTGCCTACCCACGGCCCGGTGGCGCTGCTCACGGAGGGTAATTTCGCGCTCGACGCGGGCGCCGACCTGCTGCTGGTCGCGCTGCTGCAGGTGCTGTCCTACCCCTTCCACGACCCGGTGCTGACCGACCGCGGCTTCATCACGCGCGAAAAAACCATGCTGCGCGCCTTTGTGGTCGCGGGCGTGCTCGGCTTTTTTGCGATTCTCGCCTTCAGTCTGGTCGGTGTCCACGCCAAACTCGAAGGCATCGCCGCTGCCGGCAATGCGCCCGCACAAGTGGCCAAAGGCCTCGGCCTGGCCGGCTTCTTTGCCATGAGCGTGGTGATGATCTCCTCTGCCGCCTCGACGCTGGATTCGACCTTCACCTCGCTGTCCAAGTCGGTCGCGCACGAGCTGCCGCTGCTCGCCGGGCGCACCCCGGGCACCCGCGCCATCCGCAACGGCGTGGTGACCATGGCGGTGTTCGCCCTGCTCGGCAACCTGCCTATGATCGCCGGTACCGACATCCTCAAGGCCACCACGCTGTCGGGCACCATGGTGATCGGCCTGGCACCGGTGTTTCTGCTCTCGCGCTGGGTCGGCTTCTCGCCGCTGTCCTTCCATCTTGCCTTCTGGACCGGCATGACGCTTGGCGTGATGCTCGCGCTCGGCGCAATCCCCGCCAGCTGGGCCATCGGCACCGGCAAGTACGGCCTGCTGCTGGGCACCAACCTGTATGGCCTGATCCTGTGCACCGCCGGCTTCCTGCTGCCGCTGGCGCTCGGCCACCGCCGCCGTGCGGCCGAAGCCGCATGAGCGAGGCCGGCCGCATCTGTCCGCTGCGCTACCGCTATGGCGCGGCGGCCATTGCCACGGCACCCGAGCGCCTCGCCGAAACGCTGTACGTGGTCGGCGGGCTGTACGGCAACACCGCCGCGCTCGATGCGCTGCTCGCCATGGCCAACGCCGAATCTGGGCCGGTCACCCTGTGCTTTAACGGCGATTTCAACTGGTTCAATGTCGATGACGCCGGCTTCGACCGCGTCAACACCGCAGTGCTTAAACACGACGCCATCCTCGGCAACGTCGAAGCCGAACTCCAGCCCGAGGCCGACGACGCCGGCTGCGGTTGCGCCTATCCCGACACCGTTGACGCCGGCGTAGTCGAACGCTCCAACCGGATCCACGCCCGCCTGAAAGCCACCGCCACGCGCCACCCCGACCACCTGGCCAGACTGGCGACCTTGCCGATGTTTGCCCGCTACCGTGTCGGCGCGCTGCGGGTCGGCGTAGTGCATGGCGATGCCACGGCGCTGGCTGGCTGGGACTTCGATGTAGCGTACCTCGACGACCCCGCGCACCAAGCGGCGCTGATCGCCGCCTTCAACGCGGCCGATGTCGACGTGTTCGCCAGCAGCCACACCTGCACCCCGGTGTGCCGGCAGATCGCTCCTGGCAAAGTCGTCATCAACAATGGCGCCGCCGGCCTGCCCAATTTCCGCGCCACGTGGCATGGCATCGTCACCCGCATCGCGCACCGAGCCGGACCGTATCCGGCCGAGTATGGCCTGAGCCAGGGTGGCCACGTCATCGAGGCGCTGGCCCTGCACTACGACGCCGCTGCGTGGCAGGCGCGCTTTCTCGCCAACTGGCCGGCCGGAAGCGATGCACACCAGTCGTATTTCGCGCGCATCGCGCAGGGCCTGGCTGTCACGCTGGCGCAAGCCGCCCCGGGATAAACGAAAACGGCCGAGGCAAACGCCCCGGCCGTTGGTAATACCGTCGCGCTGCGATCAGGCGCGACTGCGGCGTACCCGGTGCGCAAGGCCGGCGAGGCCGACCAGCATCATTGCCCAGGTTTCAGGCTCGGGCACCGGTGAGAGCACGAACAGGCGTGAGTTCGGCGTGCCAGAATCTTCGGCCACCAGGTAGATGCGGCCGAGCTCATCCACCGTGACACCCTCGATCGCCTGGCTGGTGATACCGGACAGGTCGAAGCGACTCAGCGTGTTGCCGGCGCGGTCGATTTCCAGCAGGGTCTGCGAGCCCAAGCTCAGCACCAGCAAGTTGTCGGCCGCCGCAGTGCCAACCAACGCGTCGATCGGCGACAGCGTCTGCACATCCGACAGGCTGCTCACCCCGAGCATGCCGGCGTCGAACAACGGCGTCATGGTCGAGATACCGCCACCGGCGGCAAACGTCAGCGATCCAGCACGGACCTCCATCGGGCTGTCCTGCTTGACCGACACGAAGCTGCCGTCACGCGGGTCATAGCTGATGCCTTCGATGCCGTTGTTGGCGTAGGCGTAGTCGGAGATCGACGCCCAGGGCACATTGGCCAGCGACACGCTGCCACCGGCGACGTAGTTAAACTGAAAAGCATCCTGAAGGCGCTCTTCAGCCACCACCAGTACGCCGCCACCCAGATAGGTCAGGCCCTCGGCATCGTTGTGACGAGTCGCCGTCGGCCAGGCGCTGAACGCCATCGACGACAGCGTTTGGCCGGTCAGCGACACTTCAACCACGCCTTCGCCCTCGTCTCCGACAAAGAACAGCGAACCGCGATCACGGGCATAGGTGACGGCAGACGCTTCCAGGCCCATCGTCCCGAGCGAATCGAGCGCGTAGTTTCCAGTCACCGAGTAAGACGAGAGGTCGATCGAGTTTGCGGCGTGGGCAACGGAGCCGAAAAGCGCCAGCGCGGCGACGAGACAATGCATGCGTTTCATGGCCATGTCTCCTCCATCAGCGCATAGCACGGCGGCGGACAATGCCGCCAACCAGGGCCAACCCAGCCAGCATCATGGCGTAGGTTTCAGGCTCGGGCACCGGTGCAGCGACGTAGTAGCCCGGGTTGCCGACATCGCCACTTGTCGCTGCATAAGAGCCGAAGCTGTCGCCAGCACTCGCCAGCACCCAGTTGGCGGTCACGGTGGTCCCGGCCAGATCGGCCGCGCTGAGCGGGTTGCCGGTCGCGTTCTGGGTACGCACCGTGCCGGCAAAGACCTGGTCACCATAGGTGAGACGATCGACCAGGCTGCCCGACGCATCGAACAGATTGATTTCATCCCCGCGGCTCAGATTATTGGTATATCCACCCAGGACTTTCACCCCGGCGGCCAGCGACCAATCGAGACGAAAATCGGCCTCGGCACTTTCGGTAATGATCACCGACTCACCAACACCGACCAGGCCAAAGCCTGACAGATCGAATACACCGGCCAGACGGCTCTCGTCGTCATAACTCCAGCCGGCGAAGTCCACCGCCGAGTTGCCCATATTGGTGAACTCGACGAATTCACCACTGCCGCCGCTGTACATCCATTCGGTGATCTGGATGTCCGCCACTGACACCGCCGAAAATGCCGGCCCTGTCAGCAGCATGGCCACGCCAACACCGCAAAGCGTCTTCTTCATCGCACTGACCTCATCGTATTTTTTGTTTGGACCACGCCGACCGATCCCGATCGACCATGGATGACGCCATGCTAGCGATGATGTGTGACGATTCGACGACGAGCTGACACACCGTTGGACAGATGCCCCGATTGACTCAATTTCCGCGCGACCGCGCCGATACTATTGGTATCGACCACCGCCGAAATCACTGATCCATGCCACTGTGGCCCTTTTCCCGACACCGCCAGGACGCTCAAAGCGCCCAACAATTGATGCACACCTTGCTGGCCATGGCCTGGGTGGTGGAAGCACGCGATCCCTACACCGGCGGTCACCTGTGGCGCGTGTCGCGCTTGGCCGAAACGCTCGCCCGCCGCGCCGGACTGGGCGAACGGGATGTGGCCCGCATCGCCATCGGTGGATTCCTGCATGATCTGGGGAAGGTCGGCATCCCCGACGCCATATTGCGCAAACCGGATCGGCTCAGCGGCAACGAATTCGACATCGTCCGCACCCACCCCGCGGTCGGTGCGCGGCTGCTCGCTGGCCACCCCCTGGCGGCGCTGGCGGTCGACGCGGTGCTGTCGCATCACGAACGCCCTGACGGCAAGGGCTACCCGGGGTCGTCTCAGAAAACGGAAAATAAAGCACGCTAAGCCGGTTGCAGCGGCCGTAGCGGCCTGAACTTGCCCGCGCCGATCTTGGCGCTGCTGCGCCAGAGGTAATCGCCGGTCAGGTTGATGTGCTCCCAGCCGAGCGG
>NZ_VMNK01000033.1 GCF_007625155.1 Denitromonas halophila
CACGATGCGTTTGCCGGCGGCGAAGTCGATGTGTTCGGTGATCGAGACCATCTCCAGATCGTCGCGCGCTTGAAACTTCATCTCGTCGCTTTGCGCCTGCATCTCGATGTCGTCGCGGGCTGCAATCAGGCTGATGCCGGTGTTGTTCGCGCCGGCCCGGATGGCGCCGGCGAGCAGGCCGATGGCCTGGCCGGTGTGGAGGCGGGTTTTGCCGGCGACGGCCAGGTTGGTGTCCTCGCCGCTGATGAGGCTGATGGTTTCGCCATTACTCAGCTGAATGTGCCCGCCGGCGACGAAGCCGAGGCCGGCTTTGGCGGCCTGGATGATGGCGGCGTCCGTGAGGTGGGGGAGTTTGCCGGCGGTGGTGGTGTTCTTCTGGTTTGCGTCGGTCAGCGCGGCGTCGAAGTCGGTGGCGTCGACCATGCCGCGGGCGACGGTGTGCAGGGCTTTGAGCGGGGCGGCGTTCGGGTCGATGGCGCTTTGCTTGGGACCACAGCTGCCGATGGCGGCAGCGAGCTGCACGGTTTGGTGGGTGGCGGCGGCTTTGGAGAGGGTTTGGGCGAGGGCGTCGGCCTGACCGAGCAGGGCGGCGGCGGGGGCCATGTCGCCGGCCGGCTCGGCGTCGGTGTGCTGCGCCCAGGTGCTCAGGGTGATGCCGCGCGCGGCGCGCAGCGCGCCCCAGGCGTCGGTGCGTAGCTCGGCGCCGGTGCCGCGGAAACTGCCGCGGTAGTTGTCGGCCTGGTGGATGAGGTGGCCGAGGTTGAGCTGCGAGGCGTATTGGGTGCTGTGCACGGCGGCGCGTTGCTGGTTGTCGGTGTCGTCGAAGACGAGCTGGTTGTGGCCGGCGAAGCGGCCATGGGCGCCGAATTCCTTGGTTTTGAAGCCACTGAGCGCGGCGGCGTGATGGTGTTGGCTGGGCGCTGCGCCGTGCCAGGCGGGGCTGTTGCCTGCGGCCAGATTGCCTTGCGCGGCGGGGCTGTGGTCGGTGGATTGCTCGAAGACTGAGCGGTCGACAGGCTTGGCGTCGGCGCCGCCGGGCGTTGGCGTGATGCCGCCCTCGCCCTGCCCGTTGTAGAGCGCGCCGAGCACCAGCGGGCGGTCGATATCGTTGCCGAGGAAGGTGACGAAGACTTCCTGCCCGATGCGCGGTAGCGCCTGCCAGCCCATGCCGGGGCCGGCCTGGCGCGTGACCACGCGCACCCAGCAACTGCCGCGGTCATCGGCGGTGTGGGCTTGCTGCCAGTGAAAGCGGATCTTGATTCGCCCGAGCCGATCGCACCAGATCTCGTCAGCGCCATTGGGGCGGGTTTCGCCGTTGGGGCCGACGACGACGGCGCTCATCGGGCCATGGACGGTGGGGCGCGGGTTGAGGCGGGCGCCGGTGTCGTCGGTGAGTTGGGGGCGCCAGGGGCGTGTACCGGGCTGTGCCTCGAAGGCGTTGGCGTAGCCACGCTCGGCGGCCAGGGCCAGGGCCTCGGTGGGGAGGGCGTGCGGTGCGCGGATCGGGGCGGCGTCGTCTTCGCCGGTGGTGGCCTCGTCGATCATCAGCGCGGCCGCACCCAGGCGTTTGGCGATGGCGGCCATGGGCTCACCGCTCAGGTTGTTGATGCCGATGTGGGTGAGCGCTAGCAGGCTGAGGCGTGGCGGTTCGGCGGCATTGGCGGTGGCGGCGGGGATGGGGCTCGGCGCATCGAGCAGGTCAAACGCGGTGCCGGGGCGGAAGCTGCGCACCGTGCTGCGCCCCTGGAAGGTGGTGTGACGCGCTTCGAGCGCTTCCATCATCAGGTGCTGGTAGCGCTCGGCTTCGCGCGCGTTGGCAAAGGCGTAGAGGCCGGCGTCGTCATAGGCTTCCAGCGCCGGGGCCTGTGTGCCGCCGATCGACAGCGCCGTGGGCAGGCTGACGGCGACGGCGCGCTTGGCTTTGTAGTCATAGCTGAGCACGGAGCCGATGGCCGCGCCGAAGCGTCGGCACTCGCCAAAGGCGACGATAGCGTCTTGATCTTCTTGCGAATCGGCGCGGTGAAAGCGGATGCCGCGGCCGCCGTTGGCGTGCTCGGAGAGCGCATCTTCCGGCCAGCGCGGGCTGTCGGCAAACAGGCGCAGGCGGTGGCCGGCCGGCGCGCCGGTGTCGTCTTCGATGCACCAGCCGATGCCCTCTTCGGCCAGCAGGCGCGAGACGAAGGTGTAGTCGGTTTCCATGTATTGCACGCAGTAGCTGCGCGGGCGGGCATCGGCGAGAAACTCGGCCACCTCCTCGCTCCAGTGCCAGGCGGCATGCTCGGCGTAGTCGGCAAACACCGCGTCGACGATATCGACCACGGACTTGTCCTGAAAGACGCGGTTGTGCCGCCCCCGCGAGAGCAGCCAGGCCCACGGCACCAGCGTGATGCGGTAGCGACAGAAGCCACCGTCGGCGCCGAGTTTGAGCACCGAGCGCACCAAACCCGAGCGCGAACTGCGGCTGCCGTCGGACAGCGTGCTGTGCAGCGTGACCGCCTGGCCGAGCATGTGTTTGAGCTCGATGAAAGCGTCGGTGGAGAGCAGATCGACGCAGAGCTCAAAGCCCGCCGACACCGCCTCGGTGCCCCACCAGGCTTCGACGGGCAGGTCGAAGGCAGCGTCGCGCCATTCAAGCGCGAACAGGCGGGTGTCGGAGGTGAAGGGTGAGAACATGTGAGCGCCCTGAGATCAGCGGG
>NZ_VMNK01000029.1 GCF_007625155.1 Denitromonas halophila
ACCGGCATCAGCCTGATTGCAGCCCGCGACGACATCGAGATGCAGGCGCAAAGCGACGAGATGAAGTTTCAAGCGCGCGACGATCTGGAGATGGTCTCGATCACCGAACACATCGACTTCGCCGCCGGCAAACGCATCGTGATCGCCACCGAGGGCGGGGCGAGTATCACGATTGACGGGGGGATCACGGTCGAATGCCCGGGGACGATTACGGTGCATGCGAGCAAGAAGTCATTTGGTGGGCCGACGCACCTAAGTTACGACGCGCCAAGCTTTTCGCCACCCGATGCCTTCCATCTCAAACCGGTGCTCAGATGGCAACACACCGGCGATCCGGCCATCAATCGGCGCTTTCGCGCCATGCTCGAAGACGGTCGAGTTATCGAAGGGCGCACCGACGGCGCGGGGCAGACCGATCTGCTCGACATGGCTAATTTCCAGAAAGCCACCATCGAAATCCTGCCCGAGGAGCCCGGCGCGTCATGAAAGACTGGCACCCCAATCCGCGCATCCGCGAAGCGATGCGCAACGGCGACCGTATCGCCATCTGCACCAGTGTGCCCAAGTGCGCGAACCCCGAGCAGATCGTTGAGTGCGCCGGCCCCATGCCCGGTGTCGTCATCCTGGTCCATGGCGTCAACGACGTGGGCGAGGCCTACGCCACCCAGGCCAAAGGCCTGTGCGAGGGGCTCAACCAGCGCCTGGGGCGCACCGACCTCACCCCCGGCAACTGGGACGTCGCCCGCGCCTGCCGCGACAACCGCGTGGCCAGTTACGAGCGCCGCGCCGACCAACAAGGCTACAACCCGATCATCCCCTTCTACTGGGGCTATCGGCCGGTGGACAAGGCCACCTACGAGGCCGACCGGGCACGCTACCGCGAGGAACTGGCCCGACGCGGCGCGGCCGGCGCCGACGCGCCCTACGACGCCTACTACATCGACGGCAAGAGCGACCCCCGGCGCGGCTTCGAGAACGTCGATTGCTTCGACAACCGGCTCGACGAACACTTCGCCAAGAACGGCGGCGTGTTCGCCAACGCCACCACCAGCCTGATCGACATGTGGGGGCCGGGCGGCGATATCTTCGGGCTGGCCCGGTGGATCTCGAGCATGGGCCAGGATCTGAGCCACACGATTCCCGACGCCCCCCACCGCATCTACATGGTCAATGCCGCCCAGCGGCTGGCGAATCTGATTTTGATGATTCGGCGGGATAACGAAACGACAAAGAACGACAGTATTAACATCGTTGCCCACAGCCAAGGCACCCTGATCGCCATGCTGGCCAACTTTCTGGTTGCCAACGGAGCTCGCCCAACGCGTCCCGCCGACTGCCTCATCCTCAACCACTCCCCCTACAGCCTCGAAACCCCTTCGCTCGAAGCCATGCAGTCGCACGGCCCGCAGCAGTCGCGCCGGGCGCGCACCGAGACGCTGGTCAACATCTGCCAGCTGATCGGCACGCATCGCAAACCCGGCCCCACGCCCGAGACGCTGGCGTGCTCCGGCGTGGCCGCGCAGCGCATTGTCGGTACCGCCACCCATGTGCGGGACAACCACGGCAAGGTGTTCAACTACTTCTGCCCGCATGACCAGACGGTGTCGCTGCGCAACGTGCAGGGCATGGGCTGGCAGGGCGTGCCCCCGGCGGTGGCGGCGCGCTGCGCGCCGGCCCTGGCACAGCGCATTTTTCTGGACGGGCGGGCCATGCACAGCCCGCCGGGGCCGATCACGCTACCCGATCTGAAACGCACCTGGCTTGGCGTCGCCTCCAACAGCGATGTGCCCGACGGCCAGGTGCGCGACATCAACGCCCCGGCCTTGCCCGATCTGGGCTACACCTTTGCCTTGCCGGCGGGCTGCGATACGCTGGGTTCGTCCGACTGGGGGGTGCAGAGCGCAGCGGCGGCGGTCGAGGGCGAGAACCACGTCCAGTTTCAGAGCACCGATCCACGCCCGGGCGTCAGACCACTGCCCCGCGGCTATCAACAAGAACTCTTGCGCACCGAGCTGGCCGAGCTCGAAGCGGCCTTCGCCGCACGCGGCGAGCACTGGACTCTGGTGCGCGCCACGGCCAACAGCGAAGGCTTGTTTGTAACGCGATACATGACGCCGGAGGAATTGCGCGAGCGCGCCCGCGACACGTCAACGACCACCTCCAACCATTCGGCCATCGTGCTTGATGAAGCCGCCTCGCGCTGTGCGACGGCCTTCGATCTGGCCGTGGGGCGATGCCGCAGCTACGATACGGGCAAGCTCGATGGGGGGGCGTTTTGGCAAAAGCTGTTGCG
>NZ_VMNK01000018.1 GCF_007625155.1 Denitromonas halophila
AGCTCGTTTCCGACTCCTTCGGGGGCCGCTCAAAACGCGTTTGCGTTCAAGCGAGGTGCGAATTATAGACACCACAAAAAACCTGTCAACACCCAAACGTTACTTTATTTCCACGCGCGAAAAACGACGCTTGCCAACCTGTGCGACAAGTCATTCTTGCCAACCACGATCAGGCGCATGGAGCAACGAAGGTAATGGGGGCTGAGAGACTAGACTGCGACGTAGGTGCGGACTTCAAACTCGTGCCCTCGCCATACGCCGGTGAGGGGCTTGAGCTTTTGAATGACGCCACCTTCGGCCACGAACAACGGGGCCCCTGGACGCAGCACACCTTCAGGTGCTGCGACTCTTAAGTGAAAGCCGCGTCGCAGCGGATCACACAACAGGACGTCGAGCGGGGAACGGCCATCGTCCGCCTTGACCGGACGAGGATCCAAGGCAAACGTTTCTACCCCAACAAAGGCCCGGGTAATATCGTCCCGCTGAATCCGGCGCACCAACCCGAGCCGCCACGCCACGGCGTCGTCAGAGCGCATGGCAATGAGCTCGCCGATGCGGGGCATGCCGTATTCAGAAACCGGCGCTACAGCCCCCAGGCCGCCGACGCTGACGTCTCGCAAGTCCCAGGACATCAAGGCCGCAGCTTCTCCGCCCGAAATGACCTGACTGAATGTACCAAAACCTCTGACCGCGGCGAGCCTCCCCCCCATGAGGTGCCGCCGATGTCGGCGTGCGGAGGGGGTGTCATACCAAGTCCGTCGAAAATGGCGAATACACGCGGCAATATGATCTTTAGCGCCAGGGCCAGCGCCCAGACCACCTGGAACGACACCTTTTCCAAGCATCAACTCCAGCTCAGCGAACACCCGCTCGGCCAGAAGCGGTGAGAAATACCATGCCGGATCGCCCTCCGAGACCGCCTTGATGAGGCGTCGCGGCTCGCCGCCGAGCATCGGCGACACAATGAAGCGTGCGCCCTCGACCGGCCCCGCGCCGAGATGAAGCGCGGGCAGCAGGTGCTGGATCAATCGGTCAGCAACATCAACGAGCTCGACCGGCATTTGCTCGAGCCCGGAGCACTGCAACGCGACGGCACGCAAATACTCACGATAGGTCGAGGTTTCCGTATCTCGGTCGCGACGCAAATGGACCGGCAGCATCAGGCGGCCGTCTTCTTCTGCTTCGAGAAACACCGACCCCATCTGCTGCCACAAAGCCCGATCAAACGGGCCGTAGAGCAAATGCTCCCACTTCAGACGACTTGCCTCGGCGCGCATCAATCGTGTTGCCATCTCGGCCGCGACATTTGTGGGGATCTCCTCGGAATATCGCTGCCGCTGCAAAAAAGACTTGCCTGCGAGAGCGATCGCCCGGAATGCACGAGTCGACGCCGCATGCAGCACCGCGCCGCGCGCAGTACCCAGCACGCTCGCCTGAACAAACCCCTGCGCGGCCTGCCGGATGATCGCCTGCGCCGATTCATCAAAATCGCGCAACGCGGACGCCAGTTGATCAAGCGGCCATTCGGGGCCGTCAAGCATCAGCTCGATACCCGCCGCGATCTCGTCGAGCGCCAAGCCCGGCTCGTTCGCAGGGAGCGAATCCAGCCGCCATCTGACCTCTTCTAAGCGCCGAGTTGATTCTGGCGAAAGGTTCGATGCATTCAGGAACATGTGGCACTCATGGAAACAGTCCGCATCTCTTTGTCGTTTCAAGCATTATTTCACACAAAACTCGGCGGTCGGCGCTGTTTTTCCCCTGCCTTGGAGTGGCGGGCCGGCCTCGGCTCGAAGGACCGGAGCACGGTACAATCGGCGACCTTCTGAAGAATCTGTGGATTGCTCAAATGCAACAGTACCTCGACCTCATGCAGCATGTGCTGGACCACGGCCATGACAAATCCGACCGAACAGGCACGGGCACCCTGTCGGTTTTTGGACACCAGATGCGCTTTGACCTGGCCCAGGGCTTCCCGCTTTTGACGACCAAGAAGCTCCATGTCCGCTCGATCATTCATGAATTGCTGTGGTTTCTGGCCGGCGACACCAACATCGCCTACCTCAAAGCCAATGGCGTCTCGATCTGGAACGAGTGGGCGGACGAAAACGGCGATCTCGGCCCTGTATACGGCCATCAGTGGCGCCACTGGCCTGCGCGCGATGGCGGCGAAATCGACCAGATTCGCCAGCTTGTCGAGGGGCTGAAGCAGTCGCCCGACTCCCGCCGCCATCTGGTATCGGCGTGGAATCCGTCCGACGTGGACCGTATGGCGTTACCGCCCTGCCACGCCCTGTTCCAGTTTTATGTGGCCGACGGGCGCCTGTCCTGCCAGTTGTACCAGCGCAGCGCCGACATTTTCCTCGGCGTGCCTTTCAATATTGCTTCCTACGCATTACTGACGCTGATGGTCGCGCAGGTGTGCGGCTTCAAGCCGGGCGATTTTGTGTGGACCGGCGGCGATTGCCACCTCTACAAGAACCACCTCGAGCAGACTCGGCTTCAACTGTCCCGCGAACTGCGGACGTTACCGACCCTGAAAATCAACCCGAACGTCACTGATTTGTTCGCCTTCCGGTTCGAAGATTTTTCACTCGAAGGCTACGATCCGCATCCGCATATCTCCGCGCCGGTGGCAGTATGAGCGCCCCCGAAATCGTCCTGATCGCCGCCGTAGCCACCAACGGCGCCATCGGCAAAGACAACGCGCTCCCCTGGCGACTGAAGGCGGATCTTGCGCACTTCAAGGCGACAACCCTGGGACACCCCATCGTGATGGGGCGTAAAACGTGGGAGTCGCTCGGCCGGCCACTGCCTGGCCGCACCAATATTGTGATCAGCCGCGATCGCGACTATTCGGCGCCGGGAGCCCGGGTCGTCGATAGCGTGGCGGCCGCCATCGCCGCCTGCGCCGATCGTGAACGACTCTTCGTGATTGGCGGCGCCCAGATCTATGCACTGGCGCTGCCACTGGCTGACCGCCTCTTGCTGACCGAAGTGGACGCAAGCATTGAGGGGGACGCCTTTTTCCCAAGCTTCGATCGCTCGGCCTTCGCAGAAATAGGCCGTCGCCACCAAGCCCGAGATGCCGACAACGACCACGCCGCCGACTTCGTCGACTACCGGCGCATCGAGTAAGCGCCCAAGCACGCCCCTGGCGGAATCGCCCGGGACGCGGCGGCGTCAGTCCTGAATCACACAATCCACACAGTAGCCGGTCTGCCCATTGACGTCGGCCTTGACCAAGCCGTGGATATCCGTCTCGAAGCCCGGGAAGCTCCCGTTGAAATCGCGCGCAAATTTCAGATAGCGCACGATCGTTGCGTTAAACCGCTCGCCCGGAATCAGCAGGGGTATACCCGGCGGGTAGGGCGTCAGTAGCACGCTGGTCACGCGCCCTTCGAGATCATCAATAGGCACACGATCCACTTCACGATGGGCAGTCTTGGCAAAGGCATCGGTCGGCCGCATGGCTGGCACCATGTCTGACAAATACATTTCGGTGGTCAGCCTGGCCACATCGTGCTTCTGATAGAAAGCGTGGATCTGCATGCACAGATCCTTCAGCCCCACGCGCTCGTAGCGCGGATGCTTGGCGATGAACTCAGGCATGACGCGCCACAGCGGGCGATTGCGGTCGAAATCGTCTTTGAACTGCTGTAGCTCAGTCACCAGCGTATTCCAGCGGCCCTTGGTGATGCCGATGGTGAACATGATGAAGAAGGAGTACAGCCCGGTCTTCTCGACCACGATGCCGTGCTCGGCCAGGTATTTGGTGAGCACGCCGGCCGGGATGCCCCACTCGGCAAAATCGCCGTCCACGTCCAGGCCCGGGGTAATCAGCGTCGCCTTGATCGGGTCGAGCATATTGAAGCCCGGCGCCAGATCGCCGAAACCGTGCCAACGCTCGCCGGCCTTGAGCATCCAGTCTTCGCGCTCGGGAATGCCATCATCCGACAGATATTCCGGCCCCCAGACCTTGAACCACCAGTCATCATCACCGAATTCGTCGTCCACCTTGCGCATGGCGCGACGGAAATCAAGCGCCTCGGCGAGGGACTCTTCCACCAGCGCCGGCCCCCCCGGCGGCTCCATCATCGCCGCCGCCACATCGCACGAGGCGATGATCGAATACTGAGGCGAAGTTGAGGTATGCATCAGATACGCTTCATTGAAGATATCGCGGTCGAGCTGCCGCTCCTCGGAGTCTTGCACCAGAATCTGCGAAGCCTGCGACAGGCCGGCCAGCATCTTGTGGGTCGACTGTGTCGAGAAGATCATCGACTCCTTGCAACGACCGCGGTCTTCACCGATGGCGTGGTAGTCGCCGTAGAAGTCATGAAACGCAGCGTGCGGCAGCCAGGCCTCATCAAAATGCAGGGTGTCGATCTCGCCGTCGAGCATCTCCTTGATCGCCTCGACGTTGTACAGCACGCCGTCGTAGGTCGATTGGGTGATGGTCAGGATGCGCGGATTCTTCGCCGCGGTCTTACTCACAAACGGGTTGGCTGCAATTTTTTTGCGAATATTCTCGATCTTGAATTCTTCGAGCGGAATCGGCCCGATGATGCCGTAGTGGTTGCGCGTCGGCGTCAGAAACACCGGCACCGCGCCGGTCATGATGATGGAGTGCAGGATCGACTTGTGGCAATTGCGATCCACCACCACCACATCGCCCGGCGCCACGGTGGAGTGCCACACCATCTTGTTGGAGGTCGAGGTGCCATTGGTCACGAAGTACAGGTGGTCGCAATGGAAAATACGCGCAGCGTTGCGCTCGGACGCGGCCACCGGGCCGGTGTGGTCGAGCAATTGGCCGAGTTCATCGACCGCGTTGCACACGTCGGCGCGCAACATGTTCTCACCAAAGAACTGGTGGAACATCTGCCCGACCGGGCTCTTCAGGAAGGCGACGCCGCCCGAGTGCCCCGGACAGTGCCACGAATACGACCCGTCTGCCGCATAGTGCGTCAGCGCGCGGAAGAACGGCGGCGCCAGGCTATCGAGATAGCTGCGCGCCTCGCGCACCACGTAACGCGCAATGAACTCGGGCGTGTCTTCAAACATGTGGATGAAGCCGTGCATCTCTCGCAGCACATCATTCGGGATGTGTCGCGAGGTGCGCGTTTCGCCGTACAAGAAGATCGGAATGTCGGCGTTGCGAAAGCGGATCTCCGCAACGAATTGCCGCAGATTTTCGATGACCCGGTCCGCCTCCTCTTCGGAGTTGAATTCCTCGTCATCAATCGACACGATGAACGTCGAAGCGCGGCTTTGCTGCTGCGCGAAAGACGCCAGATCCCCGTAACCGGTGACGCCGAGCACTTCAATGCCCTCGCCCTCGATGGCTTTGGCCAGCGCGCGAACGCCAAAACCGCTGGTGTTTTCCGAGCGGAAGTCTTCGTCAATGATGATGATCGGAAACTGGAAACGCATCCTCGCCCCCTGAAATGGAGAAAGCCCGCAATGCAAAGGCCGCGGGCACATCGTACCGCGCTGCGGTGACGGTTTGTCGCATGGCCGGCACGATGACGCAGCGCCGGCCTCGGAAGGTTCAGATCTTCGGCAGGGTCACGCCTTTCTGGCCGAAATACTTGCCGCCCCGATCCTTGTAGGACGTCTCGCAGACCTCGTCCGACTCGAAGAACAGCATCTGAGCGATGCCCTCGTTGGCGTAGATCTTGGCCGGCAGCGGCGTGGTGTTGGAGAACTCCAGCGTCACATGACCTTCCCATTCTGGCTCGAGCGGGGTCACGTTGACGATGATGCCGCAGCGCGCATAGGTGCTCTTGCCCAGGCACACCGTCAGCACATTGCGCGGAATGCGGAAGTACTCGACCGTGCGCGCCAGGGCAAACGAGTTCGGCGGGATGATGCACACATCACCCACGAAATCGACAAAATTGCCCGAATCAAAGTTCTTCGGATCAACGATGGTCGAGTTGATATTGGTGAAGATCTTGAATTCGTTGGCGCAGCGCACATCATAGCCATAGCTCGAGGTGCCATACGACACGATCTTGCCGCTATCATTTTCGCGCACCAGTTCAGGGGCGAACGGCTCGAGCATCTGGTGCTCTTGCGCCATGCGGCGAATCCATTTGTCCGACTTGATGGACATCCTCACACTCCGGTCAGACCCGCCCCACAGGCGCGTCGCTAATCATAAAGCGGCCTATTCTAGCTTTGCCGCGGGGCGAATCAAGACTGATCGTCGGATCAGGTGTTCTGCACCACAATATTCGGAAACTTGTGGGTCATGTTCTTGGCACGGATCGCCACGCTACCGGCCACTTTGCGGGCAATTTCACGGTACAGCCCGGCGATGCGCCCATCCGGCTCCGCCACGACGGTCGGACGACCGGCATCGACTTCGGTGCGGATCTGCATGTCCAGCGGCAAGCCACCGAGGAAGGCGATGTTGTAGTCGTCACACATTTTCTGACCGCCGCCCGTACCGAAGATATGCGACTCGTGGCCACAGTTCGAACAGATGTGCAGACTCATGTTCTCGACCACGCCCAGAATCGGCACGCCCACTTTTTCGAACATCTTCACGCCCTTGCGTGCGTCCAGCAGCGCGATGTCCTGCGGCGTGGTCACCACCACAGCGCCGGTCAGCGGCACGCTTTGCGACAGGGTGAGCTGGATGTCGCCGGTACCCGGAGGCATGTCGACGATCAGGTAGTCCAGGTCGGCCCAGTTGGTTTCGGTCAGCAACTGCTTGAGCGCCTGGGTGGCCATCGGCCCCCGCCACACCATCGGTGTTTCGACATCCACCAGGAAGCCGATCGACATCGCCTGCACGCCAAACGCCTCGATCGGCGTCAGTGTCTTGCCATCCGGCGAGGCCGGCTGCGCGCCCTGCAGGCCCAGCATCTGCGGCTGCGACGGGCCATAGATATCCGCATCCAGAATACCCACGCGGGCGCCCTCGGCAGCCAGCGCGAGCGCCAGATTGACCGCGGTGGTGCTCTTGCCCACACCGCCCTTGCCCGAGGCCACGGCAATGATGTTCTTTACGCCTGCCAGCAACTTCACGCCATGCTGCACCGCATGCGCGACGACCTTGGTGGTGAGCGTGACGTCCACCGCAGTCACGCCGGCCACCTGGCCAACGGCCTCGGTCACCAGCGCACGCAGCGCGTCTTCTTGGCTGCGCGCCGGATAACCCAGTTCAACCGCCACGGTCACTTTGCTGCCATCAACGGCCACATCGCGAATACTGCGGCTGCTCACGAAGTCCTTCCCCGTATTGGGGTCGACCACGTTCTTGAGGGCTGCCTGAATCTGATCCCGATCGATTTCCATTCTGACTCCACACATGGCACGGGCAATCCTTTCTGCCCAACAGGCGCATCATACCGAAGCCGACAGCATTCGCCTCCCCTGACGCGAACAGGGTTATCCTTCGGCCCCGAGCCGGCGCCGCCCATCCTTTTTTCTGCCAGACCCATGCGACTGATCCGCCCCCCGCTTTTCGCCCTGACACTCACCACCGCACTGCTCACCGGCTGCGCCACGCAAGCGCCCACAGACAGCGGCCCTGAGCCCATCGACACGCGCGCCGAACACCTGCCGCGACGCGCCTTTGACTGGCAGCCGGTGATCGACTCGGTGGCCGCCGACACCCAGGCTGGCAAGGCACGGGTGCAGACCACGCCCGACAATGCCCTGAAACTCACGCTGGAAGATGACGCCGCCTTCGGCAGCGACAGCGCCACGCCCACCGCCAGCTTTGTCGGCCTGCTCGGCCGGATCAGCGCAATTGTGCGCCAGCACCCCAGCCTGATTGTGCGCATCGTCGGCCACACCGACAGCAACGGCCGCGAGGGCTACAACATGCAGCTCTCCCGCGCCCGCGCCAAAGCGGTGCGCGCCGTGCTGATCGACGACGGCAAGATCGACCCGGTGCGGCTCAACGCCGAAGGCCGGGGCGAAGCCGAGCCGGTCGCCGACAACGCCACGCCGGAAGGGCGCGCTCGCAACCGTCGGGTCGAGCTTTTCCTCACGCCCTTCCCCTGAGTCCGCCGCCCATTCTCCGGCCATCGCGCAGCGAACGACCCTCAAGCCGCCGCGAAGCCGCTCGCCTTTGATAAACTTGCGGTCTTTGACCGCCGCCGCAGGAAACCATGTCGCGCCAGATCCTCGTCACCAACGCCCTGCCCTACGCCAACGGCGATATTCACCTCGGCCATCTGGTCGGCTACATTCAGGCCGACATCTGGGTGCGCTACCAGCGCATGCAGGGGCACACCGTGCACTACGTCTGCGCCGACGACACCCACGGCACGCCGGTCATGCTGCGCGCTGAAAAAGAAGACGTGACGCCCGAGGCGCTGATCAACCGGGTGCACGGCGAGCACCTGCGCGACTTCACCGATTTTGATGTTGCCTTCGACAACTATCATTCCACGCACAGCGCCGAGAACCGCCAGTTCGCCGAAGACATCTACGGCAAACTGCAAGCCGCCGGCCTGATCGAAACGCGCTCGATCGAGCAGTTCTACGACCCGGTCAAGGCCATGTTCCTGCCCGACCGCTTCATCAAGGGCGAATGCCCCAAGTGCGGCGCGCTCGACCAGTACGGCGACAACTGCGAAGTGTGCGGCGCCGCCTATGCGCCCACCGATCTCAAGAACCCGGTCTCGGCCGTGTCGGGCGCCAAGCCCGAGATGCGCAGCTCCGAACACTATTTCTTCAAGCTCTCCGATCCACGCGCGGTCGACTTCCTGCGTGACTGGACCCAGGGCGCCGACGCCAACGGCACGCGCCGCCTGCAATCCGAAGCCAGCAACAAGATGAAGGAGTGGCTTGGCGAGCCGGGCGAAAACAAGCTGTCGGACTGGGACATCTCGCGTGATGCGCCCTACTTCGGCTTCGAGATCCCCGGCGCACCGGGCAAATACTTCTATGTGTGGCTGGACGCGCCGATCGGCTACTTCGCCAGCTTCAAAAACCTCGCCGATAAAACCGGCCGTATCGATGTCGCGCGCTTCATCGACGGCGCCGCCGCGGCCAACAGTCATACCGAGCTGGTGCACTTCATCGGCAAGGACATCCTCTACTTCCACGCCCTGTTCTGGCCGGCCATGCTGCACTACGCGGGCTACCGCACGCCCACGCAACTGGCCGTCAACGGTTTCCTGACGGTCGATGGGGCCAAGATGAGCAAGAGCCGCGGCACCTTCATCACCGCGCGCTCCTACACCGAGCAAAAGCTCAACCCGGCCTGGCTGCGCTACTACTTTGCCGCCAAGTCCAACGGCACCATGGAAGACGTCGACCTCAACCTCGACGACATGATCGCCAAGGTCAATTCCGATCTGGTCGGCAAATTCATCAACATCGCCAGCCGCTGCGCGGGCTTCATCACCAAGCGCTTCGACGGCAAACTGGCCGCGCCGGATCTGGACGCCATGGCCGCCTATCGCGCCAGCATCGAGGCCGGCGAAGTTGCCCGCGCCTTCGAGGCACGCGACTACAGCCGCGCGCTGCGCGAGATCATGCGTCTGGCAGACCTCGCCAACCAATATGTGAATGACCACAAGCCCTGGGAGCTGGTCAAAGACCCGGCCAACACCGAGCGCCTGCATGGGGTGTGCAGCACCGCGCTCAACCAGTTCCGTGTGCTCGCCGGTCTGCTCAAGCCGATCCTGCCGACCGTCGCCGAACAGGTCGAAGCCTTCCTCGACATTCCGCCGCTGCGCTGGTCACAGCTGACCGACACCCTGCCCGCCGGCCATGGCATCGCGCCCTACGGCCACATGCTCACGCGTGTCGAACGCAAGCAGATCGACGCCCTCATCGAGGCCAACAAGGCCTCACTGGCCCCCACGCCGGCGCCCGAGGCGAGCAGTCGTCAGCGCCACGCCGAAGCCCAGCAAAAAGACGCCCAGGCGGCGACCACCGCCGACGCGCACATCGGCATCGACGACTTCACCAAGGTCGACCTGCGCATCGCCAAAATCATCTCGGCCGAGCATGTCGAAGGCGCCGACAAACTCCTGCGCCTGCAACTCGACATCGGCGAGTCCAAGCCGCGCCAGGTGTTTGCCGGCATCAAGTCGGCCTACGACCCGGCCACGCTGGTCGGCCGGCTCACCGTGATGGTGGCCAACCTCGCCCCGCGCAAGATGAAGTTCGGCATGAGCGAGGGCATGGTGCTGGCCGCCTCCGACGACACCGGCACCACGCCGGGTCTGTTCATCCTCTCCCCCGACACGGGCGCCACGCCCGGCATGCGAGTGAAGTAATCCATGAGCGAAACCAACGGAAAAATCGAAACCAGCGGCGGCAGCATGGCCAAGTGGATCGGGCTGCACATCGTCGGCTCGATCATCGCAGTGCTCGGCGCGCTCTATCTGATCGCCGACATGGCGCTGCTTGACGGCATCCCCAGCTCCACCACGCAGGCCATCGCCATGGTGGCGGTCGGCCTGGTGCTCGATTTCTGGGGCGTGATCGAACTGCGCCGCATCCAGCTGGCCAAGAAAGCGGCCGCCAACAAATCATGAGCGCACCCCTCGCCCAGCGCCTGGTCATCACCGGCACAGTCCAGGGCGTGTGGTATCGCGCCTCGGCGGCCGAAGCTGCCGCCCGCTTCGGTGTGCGCGGCTGGGTGCGCAATACCGCCGACGGCTCGGTCGAGGCGCTGGTCATTGGCACGGAATACATGCTCGAATCGTTTGTCGCCTGGTGTCATCAGGGACCGCCCAAAGCCAAGGTCGCCCGGGTCACCGTGACCGAGGTGGACCTGCCCGATCCGCTCCCCACCGACTTCATCGTCGCGCCCGACGCCTGAATCCCCCACTGAGAGATCCGATGCGCTTTCGCCCCCGTTTGCTCGACACACTGCCCGGCTATGACCGCGCGCAGTTAGTGGGGGACGCGGGCGCCGGCATTACCGTCGGCGTGCTGGCCCTGCCGCTGGCCATGGCCTTCGCCATCGCCTCGGGCATGTCGCCCACCGCCGGCATCTGGACGGCCATCGTCGCCGGCCTCCTGATCTCGCTGCTCGGCGGCTCGCGGGTACAGATCGGCGGCCCCACCGGCGCCTTCATCCCGATCATCTACGCCATCGTTGTCGACTATGGTGTCGCCAACCTGCTCATCGCCACCATGCTGGCCGGTTTGATGCTCATCGCCATGGGCGCCTTCCGCCTCGGCAACATGATCCGCTTCATCCCGATTTCGGTGGTTATCGGCTTCACCAACGGCATCGCGGTGGTCATCTTTCTCTCGCAGATCAAAGACTTCCTCGGCCTCAAGATCGACCAGCTGCCGGGCGAGTTTTTCGGCAAAATCAGCACGCTCGCCGGCGCGCTTGGCACCACCCATCTGCCCACCGTCACCCTCGCCACTGCCTCGCTGGCCCTGCTCATTGGCTGGAACCGCCTGGCCCAGCGCATCCGCTGGATGCGCCGCCTGCCCGGCCCGCTCGGCGTGCTGGTGATCGGCACCGCCGTCACCGCCCTGTTCAACCTGCCGGTCGACACCATCGGCTCACGCTTTGGCGGCATCCCGCAGGCCGTGCCGGCGCTGGCCTTTCCCGAGCTCGACCTGACCAATCTGGGCAAGCTGATCGCCCCGGCGCTGACCATCGCCATGCTCGGCGCCATCGAATCGCTGCTCTCGGCACGGGTCGCCGACGGCCAGATCGACGACCGTCACGACCCCAATCAGGAGCTGCTGGCCCAAGGCGTCGCCAACCTCATCGCACCGCTGTTCGGCGGCTTTGCCGCCACCGGCGCGATTGCCCGCACGGCCACCAACGTGCGCAGCGGCGGGCGCACGCCGGTCGCCGGCATCATCCACTCGGTGGTGCTGCTCGCCGTGGTGCTGGCGCTGGCGCCGCTGGCCCATCACATTCCGCTCGCCACCTTGTCGGCGATCGTGGTGATGGTGTCATTCCACATGGGTGAGTGGCATGCATTCAAGACGCTCGGGCGATACTCGGCGGCCTATCGCACGGTGCTGCTATCGACCTTCTTCATCACCGTGGTCTTCGACCTGACCCTGGCGGTTGAGCTCGGCCTGGTGATGGCCAGCCTGTTCTTCATCCACCGCGTGTCCGACCTCACCCGCATCGAACCGGTCCCGCTGGCCGAGGGCGCCAGCGATGCCGATCGCGCCCGTATTCAGGTGTTCCGGATCTTCGGCAGCCTGTTCTTCGGCGCCGCCAACAAGCTCGAAGCCCTGCTGGCGGCTGCCGACACCCGACCGGCGGTGATCATTCTCAGTCTCGACAAGGTCATCAACATCGACACCACGGGCCTGGAGATCTTGCAGAACCTGCACCGCACCCTCGCCAAGCAGGGCGCCGTGCTGGTCCTGTGCGAGCTCAACACGCAACCCGCCTCGCTGATCGCGCGCTCCGGGTTCGCCGCGCAGGTCGGCGACGCCAACATCGTGAGCTCACTCGACATGGCGCTGGCCCGCGCCAACGCCTGTCTGGCCAGCGCCGCGCCGTCCGGCGGGCTCAGCGCGTCGGCCCCGCCGCCCCCTGACGCCAGCCCAGCACCATGACCGTCAGCGCCGGCAGGAAGGTCAGCGCCACCACCGCGGTGCCCAGCACTCCGAACAGCACGATCGCGCCGACGCCGCGGTAGAGCTCGGTGCCTGCCCCGGGGATGAAGACCAGCGGCGCGAGCCCAAAGACCGTGGTCAGCGTGGACATGGCGATCGGCCGCAGCCGCGTGGCCACCGCGTCACGCACCGCCTCGACCGCCCCCATGCCCGCCTCGCGCACGTTCACCATCGCCTGATGGACGATCAGGATCGGGTTATTGACCACGGTGCCCATCAGAATCAGGAAGCCGAGCATGGCGATCATGTCGAAGGGCTGGCTCAGCGGCGGCAGGCCAACCCACGGCAACAGCGCGCCTACCGCGTTCATCAGCCACAGGCCGAGCACGCCGCCGGCCACCCCCAGCGGAATGGTGGTCATGATCAGCAGCGGATAGCCCCAGTGGGTAAAAATGGCAACCAGCAGCAGGTAAATGACGACGACGGCCACCAGGTAGTTGCCGGATAGCGCCGCGCGCGTGGCGTCGAGCTGGTCGCCCGCGCCGGACAGGTCAAGGCTGACGCTGGCGGGGATCTGGCCGGCGTCACGCAAATGCCCGACCACCTCGTCGCGCACCCTGCGCACCCCCTCCTCGAGCGCCACCGCCTCGGGCGGAATGATGTTCAAGGTGACCATGCGCCGGCCATCGACGCGGCGGATGGTGCTGGTGTCCACGCGCTCGACGATGCGCGCCACCGTGGCCAGCGGCACCACCACGCCGGCGGGCGTGTAGATCGGCAGCTGCGCGAGGCTATCAAGGGTGGCCGCCTGACCGGCCTGGCCGTACAGGTAGATATCGACCTTTTCGTCATTGAGCAGAAATTCGTCGACAAAGGCCCCGTCGGTGAGCGCGGCGACCGAAAAGCCGATATCGCCGGCCGACAGGCCGAGCTCGGCCGCGCGCCGCCAGTCGGGGCGCAGCTCGACCAGCGGCTGGGACAGCGAGAGGGTGGACGGCTGGGCATTGATGCGCGGCGAATCGAAGACCGCCTGCGCGCGGCGGTAGGCGTCGAGGGCCACCCCGTAGATGGTGGCCAGATCCGGGCCGGCGATGTCGAGGTTGACGCTGCGCGTGCCGCCGTCGTTGCTGGTGATGATCGAGCCGCGCGAGACGAAGGCCCGCATGCCGGGGTACTGGCCGAAATGCGCACTCAGCGCATCCATCAACGCCCGGATGTGGGCCGGGTCCTGAGCCTCGGCAACCACGAACAAGCCGCTGGCCTCGACCCGCATATTGAAATAGCGGATCGCCGGCACTACCGACTGACCGGCCTCGAAACGCGCCGGCGATTCGCTGAGGAAGGGCTTGAAATGCGCATCGACCTGCGCGGCGATGCGTTCCATTGACGCCAGGTTGTAGCCCGGCGGCGCGTTCATGCGGGCAAAGGCCTTGGGCTCCTCGCCCTCGGGCAGATACTCGGCCGGCGGCGTCAGCCACACCAGGATGGCAAGACTCGCCGCGACCGTACCGACAATCGCCGCCAGCCGGCACGAACGGCTCACCACCAGGCGGCCAACACCCGCCAGCACCCGGGCCGTCATGCCGCGTGGCGCGGCATTCTCCTCGAGCGCACCGAAGGACAGGCGCGCGCAGGCCGTGGGCAGCACCGTGATCGCCACCACCATCGAAGCCAGAATCGAGGCCGACACCCCGATCGCAATGTCCGAATACAGCTGTCCGGCTTCCTGCTCGATGAACAGGATCGGCACGAAGACCAGCACCGTGGTGAGCGTCGAGGCCAGCACCGCGGGCCACACCTGGCGCACCCCCTCGACCGCCGAGCGAACGCGGTCCATGCCGCGCTGCCGGGCCAGCTCGATGCTCTCAAGCACCACGATGCTGTTGTCCAGCGTCATGCCGATGGCGAAGGCCACGCCGGCCAGCGAGATCACGTTGACCGTGCGCCCCGCCAGCAGCAGGCCGAGGAAGGCCGCGATGGTGCACACCGGAATCCCCATCACCCCCACCAGCGTGGCCTTGACCGAGCGCAGGAAGAGGTACATCACGGCGCTCGCCAGCAACGCGCCAATCAACAGGTTCTGCCACACATTGGCCAGCGAGGCCTCGACATAGCCGACATCATCGGCGATCAGGTGCAGCGTCATGCCAGCCGGCGCGAGCACCTCGCGATTCACCGCCGCGATTTCGGCGACCATGGCGCGCTTGATGTCGATGACGTTGGCGCCGGCCTCGCGCCGCACCGACAGGCCAATCACCGACTCGCCGTTGAGCAGCATGCGGCTGGTGATCTCGAAATGCCCCTGGCGGATCTCGGCCAGCTCGCCGAGCCGGATGAGCGTATCGCCGCGGCGAGCGACGATCAGCGTGCGCAGATCGTCGAGTGTTTCGAAGCGCCCGATGGTGCGCAGCAAATAGCGGCGCTTGCCCGACTCGATTTCGCCCCCCGAGGCGTCGCGGTTGCGCGCGGTCACCGCCGCGCGCACATCGAGCACCGACAGGCCATGCTCGGCCAGCCGGGCGTGATCGACCAGAATCTGGATCTGGCGCTGGGCGCCGCCATAAACGCTGATCTGCGACACGCCGAGAATGCGCTCGAGGCGTGGTCGGACGTCATCCTCGATGAAGTCCTGCATCATCACCATGTTCAGCTGACGCGGGTTGCCCGGCAGCGGCGTGATGCGGAAAAACATGAAGGAGTTGGCCGAGAACGAGGTGGCGAAAATCCGCGGCTGATCGACGTTGTTGGGGTAGGACGGCACCTGGCTGAGCGCGTTGGTGATGCGGATCAGGGTCTCGTTCATATCAACCCCGTACGGAAACTCGAGCTGCACGTCCGCCCGGCCGAAGGACGCGGTGGCCACCATTCGCTGCAGGCTTGGCACGGTGCGCAGGGTTTCCTCCTGCTCGACCAGGATCTCCTTCTCCACGTCCTGCGGCGTCGCGCCAGGCCAGCTGGTGCGCACGGTGACCGTGCGCACATCGAGGTCGGGGATCATCTGCACCGGAATGCGCAGCGCCGCAACGATGCCGATCACCGTCACGATCAGCACCATGACCGCCATCAACGTACCGCGGCTGACGATGCGCTCGAACATCAGCGCGCCCCGGCCACGGTCACCGCCTGCCCCTGGCGCAGCGACTCATTGCCCTCCACCACCACGCGCACGCCGGCCTCAAGGCCGTCGACGATCTCGACCATGCCATCAAAACCCAGCCCGGGCTGGACGGCGCGCTCGACCACCTGCGAGGCCCCGCCGTCGGTCTCCACCACCCACACCGTCACACGGCCGTCGGCATGGCGCAGCAAGGCGTCGCGCGCCACGACCACGCGCTCGCGTCCGGCGTCCAGGCGCAAGACGGCGCTGGCCGACATGCCGGAGGTCATCGGCAGCGCATCGCCCGCGACGCCGACCCGCAGCAGAAAACTGCGCGCGGTCGCGTCACTGACCGGCACGATGCGCTCGATACGCGCCGCGAGGGCCTCGCCCGGCAGCGCATCCAGGCGCACGCGCACCGGCACCTCGGGGTCAAGACGTGGAAAGTAGGCCTGCGGCACCTGCAGGTCGATCCACAGCCCGCGCTCGGCGACCAGCGCCAGCGCCTCGTCGCCGGGCGCGATCCACTCGCCGAGTTCGGTCAGCTTGGCGCTGATCACCCCGTCGAAAGGTGCCCGCAACAGATGCCGCTCGAGGCGCGCCTGCGCCCCGCGTCGCTCGGCCTCGCGCTGGCGCAGCAGCGCGGTATCGGCGCGCACCTCGGATTGCAGCGCCTCATACGCCGACGCGGCAATGCTGCGCGAACTGGCCAGGCGCCGCCCATCGGCCGCGCGCCGGCGCGCGTCCGCCAGCGCCTCGCTCGCCTGCAACACCCCCGCCTGCGCCACCTCGAGCTCGATGCGTGCCAGTTCGGCATCGAGCTCGACCAGGACCTGGTCCTTGACCACCCGCGAACCAACATCGACCCGCAGCGAGGCCACCTTGCCGGCCACCGCCGGCGACAGCCGCGCCGCACGCGGGGCGGTCACCGTACCCGACACCCGCAGTTCCTCGACCACGGCCTGGCGCCGGCTCTCGGCAACGACCACGGTGGGGCCGGCGGCCACGGCCGGCGGCGCGGCCACCGCCACGCCCAAGGCCAGGCACCACGCCAGCGCCCGCCCGCCGCACATCCCCAAGCCTCTCATCGCGTCCTCCGATCCTTGCCTCGTCATCAGCCATCGCCGGGTCAGTCAGGCTGCGCCGGCCCGATGTCGCGCACTATCGCCGATGGATTGTACCGTTCACCCAACCCACGCCCGCGCCCCCGCCGCGCACGCCGATACGCCCGTCATTTGACGCGCCCCGCCCGCGCTCGGGATAATCGCCCATCCCATTGACCCACACTCACAAAGAGAGAAACCAACATGGCAGTTCTGGTCGGCAAGAAAGCCCCTGATTTCACCGCAACCGCAGTGCTCGGCAACAACGAGATCAAGGACATCACCTTCTCCGAAGTCACCAAAGGCAAATACGCCGTGGTGTTCTTTTACCCGCTGGACTTCACCTTCGTCTGCCCGTCCGAGCTGATCGCCTTCGATCACCGCCTCGACGAGTTCAAGAAGCGCAACGTCGAAGTGCTGGGCGTGTCCATCGACAGCCAGTTCTCGCACCTGGCATGGAAGAACACCCCGGTCGCCAAGGGCGGCATCGGCCCCGTCGGCTACACCCTGGTCGCCGATATCAAGCACGAAATCTGCCGTGCCTTTGACGTGGAAGCTGAAGGCGGCGTGGCCCTGCGCGGCTCCTTCCTGATCGACCGCGACGGCGTGGTGCAGCACCAGGTGGTGAACAACCTGCCGCTGGGTCGCGACATCGACGAAATGCTGCGCGTGGTCGATGCGCTGCAATTCACCGAAGAGCACGGCGAAGTCTGCCCGGCCGGCTGGAACAAAGGCAAAGCCGGCATGAAGGCCAGCACCGACGGCGTCGCCGCCTACCTGAATGAGCACGCCGGCGCGCTGTAAGCGAAACGCATCAGCAGCACCCAACGCGGCCTGCGGGCCGCGTTTTTTTGCGCCCGCGTTTTTGAGATGGCGCAATCAAACGATTGTTCGACAGGCAGATGATGGAACTGGGAGGGCACACAGGAGCACTGCCATGCTGGTCCACATCCGCCACACACACGCTTCGGCAACACGGCTTCGCGCCATCGCCGGACTGACCGGTGTTGTCGCGCCGAGCGAGCTCTTGGCGCACACCAGTGTTGCGCTTGACGCACCGCCGCTGTTGCTGACCGGCGCGGTGACAGTGGGCGTCCTGGCAACCCTGGCGCTGTGCTCCGTCGCCCAGCGCCGGCGAACGAATCGTCAAATGCTCGACGATGCCCACCAACACCATGCCGCAGCTGCCTCATTGGCCGACACCGTGCTGGACATCCGGGCGCAGCCACCCGCGCGCGCCGACGCCAATGCCGTGTCAGACGCCACGGGTGAGCTCGCGGCACTGCACACCGTCATGGCCGCCCTCGACGAGGGGGTCATCATCAGTGCCGCCAGCGGCGAAACGCTGGCGAGCAACGCAGCCGCGGCGCGCATCTTTGGTCTCGATCCGGTGCAAATGGCCGGCTTTCATCTTGATCGCCCGCCGGTGAGGTTCCTGCGGGCAAGTGGCCAGGTTTGTCCGGCCCACAATTTACCGCCCCAGCAATGCCTCGCTGACGGCCAACGCCATGAAGCCGAGTTCAACGTCACCCAACCCAACGGCGCGCGCCTATGGCTCAAGCTGCATGCGCGGCCGATCGACCTCACCGGCGCCGGCATGGGCGTGGTCACCACGGTCGCCGACGTAACCCACCAGCGTCAGACCGATGCCCGCCTGCGCCTAGCCGACAAGGCGATCGAGCACAGCCCCGACGCGATCATGATCACCACCACCGAGGGCATGATCCTGCGGGTGAACCCGGCCTTCACCCGACTCACCGGTTATCGCCTGGACGAGGTGATCGGCCACAGCCCGGCGCTGCTACGCTCTGGCCAACATGACGCGGCCTTCTACACCGCCATGTGGGACAGCATTCACCGCAGCGGTCGCTGGTCGGGCGAAATCTGGAACCGCCACAAGCGCGGCCACCTGTTTGCCGAGCGCCTGTCGATCAGCGCGGTCGACGATGCCTCGGGTCACATCTCCCACTATGTGGCGGTGTTCTCCGACATCACCGCGGCCAAGACCGAAGCCACGCGCATGTCGCATCTGGCACAGCATGACGCGCTCACCGGCCTGCCCAATCGCAGCCTGATGACTGACCGGCTGAATCAGGCGCTACACCGCAGCCAGCGCCACCGAGCGATCGTCGCCCTGCTATTTCTCGACCTCGACCGCTTCAAAACGGTCAACGACACCTTTGGCCATGGCGTTGGCGACCTGCTGCTGCAACAGGTAGCGACCCGATTGACCGGCTGCGTGCGCGAATCGGACAGCGTCGGTCGCCTGTCGGGCGACGAATTCATGGTGGTGCTGACCGACCTCGTCGATGCGGAGCAGGCGGGCCAGGTGGCGCGCAAGATACTCGCCTCGCTGGCCTCGCCCTTCGACCTCGAAGGCCACCAAGTGCTGAGCTCTTTCAGTATCGGCATCGCGCTGTGCCCGAACGACGCCCGCTCGGCCAAAGACCTGCGTCAACACGCCGACACCGCGCTCTATCACGCCAAGGCCAGTGGTCGAAACGCCTTCCGGTATTTCACCGAGGCGATGAACACGCGGGCAGAGCAGCGACTGAACATGGAGCACCACCTGCGCGGCGCCATTGCCAACGGCGAACTCAGTCTGCTGTTCCAGCCCCTAACGCGCATTGACGATGGCCGCGTGGTGGCCATGGAAGCCTTGTGTCGCTGGCACAGCCCGGTGCTGGGTGACATTCTGCCCGACAGCTTCATCCCCGTCGCCGAAGGCTGTGGGCTGATAGTCGACCTGGATTACTGGGTGCTCGAACACGCCTGCCACGAGCTCTCGATCTGGCAAGCGCATGGCGCGACCGAGGTCGGCGTCGCGGTGAATCTGTCCTCGCTGCACTTTCGCCGCGAAGGCCTGGTCGAGGCGGTGCGCGCCGTGCTCGCCCGCACACAGGTGCCGGCCGCGCGGCTGGAGCTGGAACTGAGCGAATCGCCGCTGCTGCAGGGCGGGCCGGAAGTCACCGCGATCCTGAACTCGCTCAAGGCCATGGGCGTGCGCCTGGTGATCAACGACTTCGGCATCGGCTACAGCTCGCTGGCCCATTTGCGCCGCTATCAGATCGATCGTCTGAAAATCGACCGGCGTTTTATCCAGGCCATGGAACACACTGGAGACGACGCGGCCATTGTACGTGCACTGATCGAGCTGGGTCAGAGCATGCGCATCGAGGTGCTGGCCGAAGGCGTTGAAACGGATGCCCAGCGCCGTGGCGTGCTGGCCGCCGGCTGCCACCTCGCACAGGGCCAACTGATGGGGGCGCCAATGAACGCCGAGACCACGCTGGCCTTGCTCACCGCGCCCAGCACGCTGCGCCGTTAGCGGTAGCGCACCTCGACCGCCTCGGCCGGCAACCATTCGCGCAGGCTGTCGAGCAGCGAGTCTTCCAGACGCACCCGCCAGCCGGCGCCGAGCGGCAGATCGCCCTGGGCGTCGGCATTGCGATAACGCACCAGCACCGGGCAGGACTCGTCGCGATACGGCGCGAGCAGGTTTTCCAGGCGCTGCGCCGCAGCACTGGCACTGCCGGCCTCAGCCACCTCGCCGTTGAGGCTGATCTCCAGGCGCTGCGCAAAGCGGCCGCGCGCCTCGGCCAGGGTCATCAGGCTATCGGCGATGATGCGGAAGCCGCCGGTAAAGTCGTCATTGCTGACCTTGCCGTCGACGATCAGGATTTCGTCGACCACGATCTTGGCGCGGCGCGATTCGTACAACTCGTTGAACACCGAAATCTCACGCACCGCCGTACCATCGTCGAGCACCACGAAGGCCATTTTGCCGCGCGCGGTCATCTTCATGCGCACATCCATCACCACACCGGCCATGGTCACCAGATCGCGACTGGGCTCGACCTGCGACAATGGACGACGCACAAAGCGGCGCACCTCGGCCTTGAAGCTGTTGAAGGGGTGGCCGGACAGGAAGAAGCCGATGGCGGTCTTTTCTTCCTTGAGCCGCTCCCGCTCGGTCCACGGCCGCACCTTGGCGTAGTCGGCCATCGGCCCGCCAGCGTCGGGCAGGGCATCGAACAGGCCGCCCTGCATGGCATTGGCTGCGATCTGCTCGGCCGCCTCCATGGCCACCGGCACCGTGGCGATGAGCTTGGCGCGATCAGCATCAAGGGCATCAAAGGCGCCGGCGCGGATCAGCGCCTCGACCGCGCGGCGGTTCACCGAACGCCGATCCACCCGCTCGCAGAAATCAAACAGATCCGTGAAGGGTTTGCCCTCGCGCGCCTTGATGATGGCCCGCACCGCCGGCTCACCCGCGCCCTTGATCGCACCCAGGCCGTAGCGAATGGTTTTGCGGTCGACCGGTACGAAACGGTAGTCCGATTCATTCACGTCCGGCGGCAGCATGACCAGTTTGTTAACCGGCGAGATCGCGTCTTCGTAGAAAATCTTGATCGTATCGGTCTGATCGAGATCCGACGACAGCGTGGCGGCCATGAAGGCGGCGCAGTGGTGCGCCTTGAGCCAGGCGGTGTGGTAGGTGACCACCGCATAGGCCGCGGTGTGCGACTTGTTGAAGCCGTACTCGGCGAACTTCTCCATCAGATCGAACAGCTGCATCGCCAGTTCTTCGGCGAAGCCTTGCTTCTTGGCCCCCTCGCGCATGATCTCGCGGTGGTGCGCCATCTCCGAGGCCTTCTTCTTGCCCATCGCGCGGCGCAGCATGTCAGCGCCACCGAGCGTGTAGCCGCCGATGATCTGCGAGATCTGCATCACCTGCTCTTGATACACGATCACGCCGTAGGTCGGCTCCAGGCAGGCCTTGAGTGCGTCGTCGAAGAAGTCGATCGACTGCTGACCCTTCTTGCGCAGGATGAAGTCGTCCACCATGCCCGAGCCGAGCGGCCCCGGCCGATAGAGCGCAAGCACGGCGATGATGTCTTCAAAGCGGTCGGGGCCGAGCTTTTTGAGCAGCTTCTTCATGCCGTCCGATTCGACCTGGAAGATCGCCGTGGTGTTGGCGTCTTTCAGAATCTGGTAGGCGGCGGGGTCGTCAAAGCTCAGGCCGGCCAGGTCTGGCCGCTCGCCCGACAGACGTTCGACATAATCGACCGCCAGCTCAAGAATGGTCAGGTTGCGCAGGCCGAGAAAGTCGAACTTCACCAGCCCCACCGCCTCAACGTCATCCTTGTCGAACTGCGACACCGGCGTGGCGTCGTCGCCGTCGGCGATATAGAGCGGGCAGAAGTCGGTGAGCTTGCCTGGCGCGATCAACACGCCACCGGCGTGCATGCCGACGTTGCGCGACAAACCTTCGAGCGGTTCGGCCAGGCTCCACAACTCCTGGATCGACTCGCCGTCGCCGGGGTCGGCCATCAAGTCGTTGATCTGCGGTTCCTGGTCGCGCGCATCATTGAGCGACAGCGGCTTGTTCTGCACCACCGGGATCAACTTGGAGAGTCGATCGCACAAGCCATAGGGTAAATCGAGCACGCGGCCAACGTCGCGCACCACCGCTTTCGAGGCCATGGTGCCAAAAGTGGCGATCTGGCTCACCGCATCGGCACCGTAAGTGTCGCGCACGTACTCGATCACCTTGTAGCGGTTGTCCTGACAGAAGTCGATGTCGAAGTCAGGCATCGAGACCCGCTCGGGGTTCAGGAAGCGTTCGAACAGCAGCGCGTATTCGAGCGGGTCCAGATCAGTAATGCGCAGGCTGTAGGCCACCAGCGAACCGGCACCCGACCCCCGCCCCGGACCAACCGGCACACCATTGTGTTTGGCCCAGTTGATGAAGTCCGCCACAATCAGGAAGTAGCCCGGAAAGCCCATCTGCACGATGGTGTCGGTCTCGAACTTGAGCCGGTCGAAGTAGCGCTCACGCTGGGCCTCGCGCTCGACCTCGTTCGGATACAGCTCCTTGAGCCGCACTTCCAGCCCGGCCTTGGCCTCGGCGACGAGAAAGTCGTCCAGCGTCATCCCCTCGGGCGTGGGAAATTGCGGCAGAAAGTTCTTGCCCAGCTGCACGGTGAGCGAGCAGCGCTTGGCGATCTCGATGCTGTTGGCCAGTGCCTCGGGCAGGTCGGCAAAGAGCTCGGCCATCTCGTCCTGGCTCTTGAGGTACTGCTCTTCGGTGAAGTCCTTGGGCCGGCGTTTGTCGGCCAGCACATAGCCCTGCGAGATACATACCCGCGCTTCGTGTGCCTTGAAGTCATCGCGACTGAGAAACTGCACCGGGTGCGTCGCCACCACCGGCAAACCCAGTTCGCCCGCCAGCTTCACCGCCGCACGCAGATAGGTTTCAGACCCCGGATGCCCGGCCCGCTGCACCTCGATGTAATAGCCGCCCGGAAAGCGCGCCGCCCAGGCTCGTGCGCATTGCTCGGCCGCCGCGGCGTTGCCGTTGAGCAGCGCCTGACCGACGTCACCGAGCATGGCGCCGGACAGGCAGATCAGGTCGCTGGCCGCGCCATTATCGAACCACTCGGCGCGCATCTCGGCACGGCCGCGGTATTTATTGGTGCGATAAGCCTCGGTCAGCAGCTCGCACAACTGGCCGTAGCCCTTGCGGTTGCGGCAGATCAGCAGCACCCGGCCGGGTTTGTCGCGGTCGGTATCATTGGTGATCCAGGCGTCCACGCCAATGATCGGCTTGACCCCCTTGCCGCGCGCGCCCTTGTAGAACTTGACCATGCCGAACAAGTTGGCCAGATCGGAAATGCCCAGCGCCGGCATACCGTCGGCAGCAGCGCGGGAAATGGCTTGGCCGACCTGCACGATCCCGTCGGAAATCGAGTATTCGGTGTGCAGACGAAGATGGATGAAGCGGGGTTCGGTGGGCGTGCTCATGGGGCAGAATTCTACCGCGCAAACGCCCCTGGGCGTTGCCGGTACACCACAGTCCGACATCCGGAATCCGCCCCCAACAACAGCCGATCGCACCACACAGCCGTTCGTCGGATCGAGAGCGGGCCAAATTTTACCCAGCTTGGCTCAACCGGCTATAGTGACACCGTCTGGAAGCGCTTCTGAGTGAAGCGCCAGACCGACTGCCGGGCTCGATCCCGACGGCGCAAAGAAACAATAAGGAATCCGCAGGACCCGCCGCCGTATGAGGTCATCGGCAACGACAGACGGGCCCCAGGAGAGAAGCATGCTGATGGACCCACGCGAGCCAGCCCGACCGGGCGGGCCTGCCGGGATTGACTCAGGCATAGAGCGCGCACCGACAGTGCCGCTTTCGGCGTTGCCGATGCCGGCTGCTGTGATCAGCGCACGCGGGCAATACGCTGACGCCAACGCGGCCTTTTCCCGCCTGCTCCCGGAGCCGGATGCACAATGGCAAGGCCAGCCCTGCGACGCGCTGTCGCCGGTGGATTCGGCCGGGCTGATGGCCCTGCTGCAGCGCGTACAAGCGCAAGGCCTGCCTCAGAGCGCAGATCTGATGGCCGGCACGGCGGCCGCGACGAGCAACCTACTGCGCTGCCGGTGTCAGCCGCTGGCCGATGGCAACATGCTCTTGCTGATCGACCCCGCCCCTGCCCCCGCCCCCGCCAGTGCGCCTCAAGCCCACAGTATTCTTGACCATATCTTCACCTTCGTCGGCGTGTTGGCCCCGGACGGCACCGTGCTTGAGGCAAATCGCGCCTCTCTTGAAGCCGCCGGTATCACGCTCGACGACGTGCGCGGTCGTAAGTTCTGGGACTGTTACTGGTGGAACCTTGAACCGGAGACCGCCCACCGCATTGCCCGGGCGGTGCGCAGTGCCGCTGCGGGCGCCACGCCGCGTTTCGATATTGAAAAACGCATGGCCGGCAACAGCGTGCTCACCATCGACCTGATCCTCTCGCCGGTGCACGACGACAGCGGCACCGTCACCCATCTGATCTACAGCGCCATCGATGTGAGCGACCGCAAGGCCGGCGAAGCGGCGCTGCAGCGCTCGGAGCAGCGCTTCCGGCAGGTGGTGGAGTCGGCACCCGACGGCCTGGCGATGGTCGATGCCAACGGTCACATGGTGCTGGTCAATACCGGCATGGAGAACATCTTCGGCTACACCCGCGGCGAGATGCTCGGCAACATCATCGAGATGCTGATGCCGCAGCGACACCGCGGCGCGCATGGCGCGCTGTTCCAGGGCTATCTGGCAGATCCGACCGCACGTGACATGGCAGGACGACGCGAGCTCTACGCCCGACGCAAGGACGGTAGCGAATTCCCGGTTGAGATCGGGCTCAACCCGATTCCCACCGAGACCGGAACGATGGTGTTGGCCACCATCCAGGACGTTACCCGGCGCAAGGCCGACCGGCAACTGATCGAGCGCTCGCTCGAAGAAAAGACCGTGTTGCTGCACGAGATCCATCACCGGGTGAAGAACAACCTGCAGGTCATCTCCAGCCTGCTCAACCTGCAGGCGCGCAACGCCGCCCCCTCGGTCGGTCAGGCACTGTCGGAGAGCCAGGGCCGGGTCAAGGCAATGGCACTGATTCACCAGCTGCTCTATGAGCGCAACGACTTCTCGCAGGTCGACCTGGCCACCTATCTGCAGCGCCTGTGCGGGCTGCTGCAAGAGAGCTATCGCAGCGGGCCAGCCCGTTTCAGCTTGCACGTCAATGCCGCCGAGCCGGTGCATCTCAACCTGCAGCGCGCCGTGCCCTGCGGGCTGCTGGTCAACGAGTTGGTCACCAACGCCATCAAGCACGCCTTTCCGGACGGGCGCAGCGGTCACATCAACGTCACACTCGCGCCGATCGACGACGATCACTGCGCCATCACCGTGGCCGATGATGGCGTCGGCCTGCCGTCAGAGGTCTCGCCAGGGACAGGCCGCTCGCTCGGCATGCAACTCATTCCGCTGCTCAGTGACCAGGCCGGCGGGCAATGGCAGGTGTTTAGAGAGCACGGCACCCGATTCGAGCTAAAAATCAGCACCACCCCTCAGGAGGCAAAATGAACGGCCGAATCATGATTGTTGAAGACGAGCGCATCGTCGCACTCGATCTTTGCCAGACACTCGAATCCTTCGGGCATACCGTGATCAAGATTGTCTCCAGCGGCGAGCAAGCGGTCTCCGATGGGCCGTCACTGAAACCGGATCTGGTCCTCATGGACATCCATCTCGATGGCAAGATGGACGGTACCGAGGCGGCGCGAGTGTTTCAGGAACACAATATTCCGGTCCTGTTCCTGACCGCCTTCGCGGGCCAGTCGATGCTCGACCAGGCCGAAAAAAGCAGCCCCTACGGGTATCTGGTCAAGCCGGTGGAGACGCGTGCCCTGCAAGCGACCGTGCGCATGGCCCTGGCCCGCCGTCAGGCCGAGCTCGACGTCGAAAAGGGCGAAGAACGCCTGCGCCTGGCCGTCGACGTTGCCGGCCTGGGCGTATGGGAATGGGACGCCGCCGCCAGGGAGTTCATCGGCGAGGGGCAGTTCGAAGCGATTCTCGGTCACATGCCTGCGTCCCTCGACGATGCTGACAGCGGGTTTCTGACGCGTATCGAACCTGCCTATCGTTCCGCCATCGCCGACGCCCTGACTCGGGGCGAGGCCATCCGCACCACCGTCAAACTACGACAAGCGCCAGACACCGGTCGCAACGGCTGGCTCGATTTCCATGCCCGCGCCTTTACCGGCCCTGACGGAGATCTGGGCCGCGCCATCGGCGTCATCCGGGACGTCACCGCCCAGCGCAACCAGGAGGATCATCTGCGACGGGCCGCCGTGGTGTTTACCAGCACCGGCGAGGGGATCGCCATTCTCGACGCCCAACGCCGTGTCGTTTCGGTCAACCCGGCCTTCACCGAAATGACCGGCTACTCCGAAAGCGACGTCCTGACACGTGAGCCGGACGACTTCCTCTACGCCCGACGCCACGACGACAGTTTTGCCGCCAAACTGAACGGGAGCGACTCAGACTTCTGGAGCGGCGAAGTCGCCTGTGTGCGCAAAGACGGCACCCTGCTGCCCTCATGGCAACACCTGTGCGTCGTGCGCGACGCGCAGGGGCAGGTCGGCAACTATGTGCTGGCCATCTCCGACACCGGCGCCTTGCGCCGTGCCGAAGCGCAAATCAACCACCTGGCTTTTCACGACACGCTGACCGGCCTGGGCAACCGCAACATGCTCGAAGACACCATCGAGAAGGAAATCGAACGCGCCAACCAGAATGGCAGTCGCATGGCAGTGCTGTTCATCGACCTCGACGGATTCAAACTGATCAACGACACCATGGGCCACGCGACCGGCGACCAACTACTGAGCGAAGTCGCGCGACGCATCCTTCGCGTGTTGCGACGGACCGACACCGCCATCCGGCTCGGCGGCGATGAGTTTCTGGTGGTCGTGCCGGAAGTCGCCCGGCTCGAAGACTGCGCCAGCCTGGCCGAAAAACTGCTGTGCGAAATCCGCTCGGTCGTCGAACTCGAACACGAGCGTCTCAGTGTCTCGGCCAGCATCGGCATTGCCGTCTATCCGGACAATGCCACCGATTTCAACGACATGATCAAGGCGGCCGACAGCGCCATGTACGGCGCCAAAGAGCACGGCCGAAACCGCTTCGCCTTCTATTCTTCCGAAATGGCCGATCGTGCCATGGAGCGACTTTACATCGAGCAAGGCCTGCTTCGCGCCATTGCCGACGAGCAGTTTGTGCTGAACTATCAGCCCGTCGTGCGCCTCGAAGACGGCCAGCTGCTAGGTTTCGAGGCACTGATCCGCTGGGATGAACCGACCCATGGACGCATCGAACCGGACCGCTTCATCCCGGTCGCCGAGGAGTCCGGCCTGATTGACTACATCGGCAGCTGGGTACTGCACACCGCCTGCGCGCAGGCCAACACCTGGATCGCGGCTGGCTTTACCGACCTGCGACTGGCCGTCAACGTCTCCGCCCGGCAGATGCGCGCGGGCGATTTCGATACCATCGTCCGCGATACGCTCGCGGCCACCGGTTTTCCGGCCGCGCAGCTGGAACTGGAGATCACCGAAAGCACACTGCAGTCGGTCGATCGCAGTCGCGAACTGCTTGGCCGGCTCAAGGCGCTCGGCGTCATGATCTCGATCGACGATTTCGGCACCGGCTTCTCGTCACTATCACTGCTCAAGCACCTGCCGATCGACCGCATCAAGATCGATCGTTCCTTTGTTCAGGATCTGCCAGACGACGCCAACGACGTGGCCGTCACAGAAGCCATCATCGCCATGGCCGGCAGCCTCGGACTGGCATTGCTTGCCGAAGGTGTCGAAACCCCGGCTCAGCAGCAATTTCTGCGCGCGCGTGGCTGTGCCGACGCTCAGGGCTACCTGTATTCGAAGCCACTCGATGTGCACGATGTCGACCTGCTGATCGCCTCCCCGTCGCGCGGGCGGCTGTCATAGCAAGCGCGCCACCTACATCAGCCCCGCAGCCCGCAACACCAGCACGCCCACACTGGTGGTCAGGATTGAACCCAGGGTGGTCACGGCAATGATGTTGGCCGCCAGCACCGCGTTGCCGCCCATGGCGCGCACCATCACATAACTCGCGGCAGCCGTTGGGGCACCGGACATCAGCATCAACACGCCCAGATCCACCCCACGGAAGCCGGCGATCAGGCCGCACACCACAAACACCAGCGGCACCGCCACCAGCTTGATGCCGCCCACCACCAAAGTGGTACGCACATCACGGCGCAACTGGCCAAAGTCCAGGGCCGCACCGGTGCACAACAATGCCAGCGGCAAGGACAGGTTGGCAAAATACTGCCCAGACTGCAGCACCAACGCCGGCAACTCGATGCCCGCCCACGACACCGGCAAGGCCGCCACGATGCCGATGATCAGCGGATTTCGGACAATTCCCTTGATCAGCTGCCCGGCACTTCGATGGGTGTTCAGCGAACGGCTGAGCGTCATCACCGCCAACACGTTGAACAAGATAGTCACCAAACCGAGGTAGAGCGACGCGGCGACCAGGCCTGCCTCGCCATAAGCATTGACGCACAATGCCAGGCCAATGATGCCCATGTTCGAGCGAAAACAGCCCTGCACGAACACCCCGCGGTCAGTCGGCGTCGCCACCCAACGCCGCGCGCCCCACTCCAGCGCAACAAAAATTGCCAAGGTCCCCACCAACCCGAGCCCGATCAGGCCGAAATTGGCCGCCGCCTCAAAGCGGGTTTTGCTGATGCTGATGAACAACAGCGCTGGCAAGGCAACGTTGAACACCAGCTTCGCGCCGGTATCGACAAAATTGTCGTTCAACAGCCCCACCCGCATCAGGCCAACGCCCAGGGCCAGCACGACAAAGATCGGTCCGGTCACCGAAAAGGAAAACGCCAGCGCGTCGAGCAACTCGTTCATCACCATCTCATCAAAACCCAGCCGGCCGGGCCGGGAAAAAAGGCTCAGTCCTGTGGCGGCGCCGCGCCCCGCAAGGCCTGACTGATCTGCGTATCGGCAGACGCCTGTAGCGCGTTCGACAGCTCCAGCCAGCGCGGATCGCCGGTTTCCATCCCCATCGTCAGCGCCTGCAGCGCCTCCCGCCGAAGACGCGCATAGCGCGCAAACACCGGCGCCTGCCAGGCGTTGGCCGGCGCCGCATCCAGCGCATCGGCCAGTTCGGCCCAGCCGGGCATCAGCTCGGTCTCGATCACCCGCAAACCTTCCTCAGTCGACATCTGGCCGCTGCGCAAGGCATCGAGCACCAGATGGTGACGCGTCACCAGGCGGTACTCCGTCTCCGACAATTGCTGCTGCAAGGCCACCGGCAAGGACCCCACCGCCGGCGCCGGGCGATGCGGCGGCGTCACCGTGACCCACAAGGCCAGCGCCGCGACCACCACTGCAACAGCGCCGAGTCCGGCGCGACCTCGTCCGCCCGGCGCCGCCCGGCTCACGGGCGCCAGCGCGGCACCGAGCACGATGCCGGTCAGCAAGCCACCCAGATGCGCCGCGTTGTCGATACCCGGAATCAGCAGCCCCGCCGCCAGCGAGTAGGCAATGAAAATCAGCAAACCGCGCCGCAAGCGCCGTGCGGTCTGTGCGGGGATGGCATGCCGGGAAACCAGCACATAGCCGAGCAAGGCGCCAAACACGCCAAACACCGCGCCCGAGGCGCCAATGCTCAAGCCGCTCGGCCGCCACCACACGCTGGCCACGCTGGCCACGATGCCGCAGGCCAGATAGATCCACAGAAAGGGCCGCGAGCAAAACACCCGCTCGGCCAATTGCCCGCCCTGATAGAGCGCAATCATGTTGAGCGACACATGCAACAGGCCGCCATGCAGGAAGGTGCCGCTGATCAGCCGCCATGGCTGCCCGCCATGGGTTTGCACCGCATAGTTGCCACCCCAGTCGGCCAGCAAGGCGCCGGGAATATGCCACAGCGCACCGGCATTCAGGGCCAGCCCGACGAAGATCAACAGATTCGCGGCGATCAGCCCGACCGTCGCCCAGATGACGGGCACGCGCGCAAACAAGGCGTCGGCAAACTCCTCGGGCGTCGGGATACGGGATGCGGGCATGCGCTCCTTATACACCAGACGAATGAGATGGCATCGCGACGCCGCCAGCGTTCAGCACCACGCCGGCATCGAAGGGCGTGCGCGACGTGTCAGCGCTTTTCCTCGTGACCGTGGGTTTCGGCAAAGCGCTTTTCCAGCTCGTGGCGCAAGGCCTTGCGGGCCTCGGCGGCCTCGAAGCGCCGCTTTTCCTTGGGGCTGAACGGCCGCAACGGCGGCACGGGCGCGGGCTTGCCATCGTCGTCCACCGCCACCATGGTGAAGAAGCAGCTATTGGCGTGGCGCACATCCTGAGTGCGGATGTTCTCGGCCATGACCTTGATGCCCACTTCCATCGACGACTTGCCGGTGTAGTTCACGCTGGCCAGAAAAGTGACCAGCTCGCCGACAATGATCGGCTCGCGGAACATCACCTGGTCGACCGACAGCGTCACTACATAACGCGCGGCGTAGCGGCTGGCACAGGCATAAGCCACCTGATCGAGCAGGCGGAGCACGGCGCCGCCGTGCACCTTGCCCGAGAAATTCGCCATCTCGGGGGTCATCAACACCGTCATGGTCAGTTGGTGTGCGGGTAAATCCATGTGTGCTTTCCTTTTTGTCGCGGCGCCCGGTCAGCGCTGAGCCGCGTCGGCACGGGCGCGAGCCAGCGCCGCTTCACGCCGCGCATCGGCGGCGTGAATAGCGGCGCGCTGCTCATCGCTCAGCGCCCGACCAGTTTGATGCTCAAGGCTTTCAGTGACCCTACGACCGGTATCGGTGATGCGCGGGCCCTTGGGCATGCCCCGCCGCACCTGCGCCGGCGTCGCGCCGGCAATACCGGCAACTTCATCGACGAAGGCACGCTCGATGCGCACCCGCTCGGCTTTGAGATGTGCCGTGCCGGCCGGGCTTGGCATCGGGTCGGCCGCCTGCGCGCCCATGGCGAGCGCCATCAGCACCATGAGCGCCCAACGACGCCCACGCCGCATCACGCCGGATCCAGCACGGTCGACCCGGTGGTCTTGCGCGCTTCCAGGTCGCGGTGCGCCTCGGCCGCATCGGCCAGCGCATAGCGTTGGCGAACCTCGATCTTCACCTTGCCGCTGCTCACAACGTCGAACAACTCGTTGGCCATGGCCACCAGATCGGCCCGCTCGGCGGCGTAGCCAAACAGCGTCGGCCGGGTCACGAACAGCGAACCCATCTTGGCCAGCAGGCTGAGGTCGAAGGGGGCGACCGGCCCGGTGGCGTTGCCGTAGGTGACCATCATGCCCCGCGGCCGCAAGCAGCTGAGCGAATCCATGAAGGTGTCCTTGCCGATCGAGTCGTACACCACCGGTACGCCCTTGCCGCCGGTGATCTCGCGCAACCGGTCGGCGAATTTTTCGCGATTGTAGAGAATCGTGTGATCGCAGCCATGCGCCTTGGCCAGCGCCGCTTTTTCATCCGAGCCCACGGTGCCGATCACCGTCGCGCCCAGCGCCTTGGCCCACTGGCAGGCGATCAGCCCAACGCCACCCGCGGCGGCATGAATGAGGATGGTGTCGCCCGGCTGCACCCGGTAGGTCTGCCGCAGCAAATACTGGGCGGTCATCCCCTGCAACATCATGGCCGCGCCCTGATCGAAACTGATGGCCTCGGGCAACTTCACCAGCCGGTCGGCCGGCATGTTGCGTTGCTGGGCGTAGGCACCGATCGGGCCGCCGGCGTAGGCCACACGATCGCCGACGCGCAACTCGGTGACGCCCTCGCCCACCGCGGTGACCTCCCCCGCGCCCTCGAGTCCGATGCCCGAGGGCAGCGGCACCGGATACAGCCCGCTGCGGTGATAGGTATCGATGAAGTTGAGGCCCACGGCGTGCTGACGCAGGGTGACTTCGCCTGCGGCCGGGGGCGGCACATCGACCGCCTCCCAACGCAAGACCTCGGGGCCGCCGGTTTCGTGGAAGCGAATAGCATGGTTCATACAGGTTCTCCTGCGCTCAACGGACGATCGAAACGCCAATCCGCAATTGTGGTTGGCCGGCACGCTGGTAGTCCAGCAAGGTCTCGCCCTCACCATCAAAGTATTGCAGATGAAGGAAAGCGCCAACCGACGAAAAAATACTTTGCCGCAAGGGGTAGGACACATCCACCTGCGAGGTACCCACCCCGCCCTTGCCCCGACGCAGCATCAGTTTGGCCAGCCAGCCGTCGTCGCGACCAAAGCGCAGCCCCAACTCGCCGTAGCCGCGATAGCGATGGATGTCCGGGTTGTCGGATTTCTCAAGATAGCCCCACAGCTTCGGCGTAACACCGATGTGGCTCTTGCCTTCACCGAGGCGATACTGCCAGTCGGCCTGCACGAAGGCGATGTTGATGCTGCGCGACTTCTCGCCGTCGCGCCCGTTGGACTCGTGCTCGATGCCGGCGCGCAGCCAACTCTGGTGACGACTGCCCGCGGCGACGGGGACGTCCCACTCATAGAACAGCGCCGGCCGATAACTGGTGTCGCGGAACGGCGCCGAGTCGGAATCCAGATCCCACAGCGAGGTCTGGGTATAGCCGAAATGCAGGCCTTCAAAAAACGGCAGCATGCCGACCACCGCGCCTTCGTCATCAAACAAACGGTACTTGAAGCTCAGTTGGAAGCGCGCCGATGCGCCGCTGTTGGCGCCAAAGATGAAATACATCGGGTCGTAAAAGGACAGCGCCGGCTTGGCCGGAATGACATCCGCCGCGACCTGTGCGGCGGGGACGGGGGCGGCTACGCCCTCGCCCCCCGGCAAAGCTTGCTGCCGGGCGAGCGGATCTTGCCCGGCGCTCCAGCCCGGACGCTCGGCCAGCACCATTAACTGCGCGCGGCTGTCGTCGTTCAAGCTGAGCACCGACAGGCCCAGCACCTCGACCGGCCACTCGAAACCGTAGCGCCGGGTCGCGCCAACCGCCGCCGCCTGGGCCGTGAGCTGCACGGTGAGCTTGCGACCGCCGAGCGTCAGCGTCGCATCCAGTTGCTCGGGCAGGCTCGCTTGCGCGCCCGTTTCCACCACCGTCAACACAAAGGCCTGGCCGACGCTGGCATGCGTCCGCTCGGCCGACAGCAGCCGCTCGGCGTTGGCGGGCAACGCCCCCAGCAGCAGTGCGGCGGCACCTAAAATGGAAGCAAGACGACACGTCATGATCGGGGCACGGATTGAAATCGAAGGCTCATTCTAGCCCTCTGCGATTTCAAAGGCGCGCTGTCGGTGTCGCTGGCCAACACTGACCGCCGCGGATCATAAAAAACGGGGCACCCGAAGGCACCCCGTTTCGTATTGCATCGATCACGCGATCAGCGTGCGCGGTGCTCCGCGGCATCGACCACGGCCAGGGCCGTGATGTTGACCAGACGACGCACCGTGGCCGACGAGGTCAGGATGTGCACCGACTTGTCGGCGCCGAGCAGGATCGGCCCCACCGTGACGCCGTCGCTGTTGGCCAGCTTGCACAAATTGAAGCTGATGTTGGCCGCATCGATGTTCGGCATCACCAGCAGGTTGGCTTCACCGATCAGGCTGGACTCGGGATTGGCGCTGTTGCGGATGTCCTGATTGAGCGCGGCGTCGGCATGCATCTCGCCGTCGCACTCGATATCCGGCCGATTGGCAACCAGCAGGTCGCGCGCGGTGCGCATCTTCAGTGCCGACTTGGTGCGCGCGCTGCCGAAGTTGGAATGCGACAACAGCGCGACTTTTGGCTTGATGCCGAAGCGCTTCATCTCATCCGCCGCCATCGCTGCGATGTCGGCAATCTCTTCAGCGTCCGGGCTCTCGTTCACATAGGTGTCGGTGATCGCCAGCACCCGCTTGGGCAGCAGCAAAATGCTCATGGTGGCAAAGCGCTTGGCGTCCGGCGCCAAGCCGATCACGTCCTCAACCTGACGGAGGTGATACTCGTAGGTACCGAAGGTGCCGCACACCAGCGCATCCGCATCGCCCCGGCGCAGCAGCATCGCGCCAATCAGGGTGGTGTCGCGGCGCAGCTTGGCACGGGCGATTTCTTCGGTCACGCCATCGCGGGCCATCAGCTGATGGTATTCCTGCCACAGCTCGCGGTAACGCGGGTCGTCTTCGGTGTTGACGATGTCGAAGTCGCGGTTCTCGACCAGGTCGAGGCCGGCGCGGGTAATGCGTCGGGCGATCACGGCTGGACGACCGATCAGGATCGGACGGGCCAGACCTTCTTCGACCACCGCACGCACGGCGTGCAGCACGCGCAGATCTTCGCCTTCGGCGTAGATCACCCGCTTGTGCTGCGGCTCGATCTTTTTCGCCTGCGAGAACACCGGCTTCATGATGATGCCGGAGGTGTAGACGAAGTCGGACAGGCTCTCGACGTAGGCCGCAAAGTCCTCAATCGGGCGCGTCGCCACGCCGGACTCCATCGCCGCACGCGCCACCGCTGGCGCGATCTTGACGATCAGGCGCGGGTCGAAGGGCTTGGGAATGATGTATTCGGGGCCGAAGCTGAGATCGACACCGGCGTAAGCCGCCGCCACGGCATGGCTCTGCTCGGCTTCGGCCAGTTCGGCAATGGCTTTGACGCAGGCCAGCTTCATCTCTTCGGTGATGGTGGTGGCGCCCACGTCGAGCGCACCACGGAAGATGAAGGGGAAGCACAGGACGTTGTTGACCTGGTTGGGGTAGTCCGAACGGCCGGTGGCGATGATCGCATCCGGACGGACGGCCTTGGCTTCTTCGGGCATGATTTCGGGCGTCGGATTCGACAGCGCGAAGATCAGCGGCTGATTCGCCATGCGCGCGACCATCTCGGCCTTGAGCACGCCCGCGGTCGACAGACCGAGGAAAATGTCAGCGCCTTCGATGACTTCACCCAGCGTGGTGAGCTCGGTCTGCTGCGCGTAGCGGGCCTTGTTGGCCTCCATGTTGGCATCGCGGCCGACACGAATCACGCCACGCGAATCGCACACGTAGACATTTTCGCGCTTGAGGCCGAGGCAGACCATCAAGTCTAGGCAGGCGATGGCGGCGGCGCCGGCGCCCGAACACACCAGTTTTACCTGGCCAATGTCCTTGCCGACCACTTTCAGGCCGTTGATGACCCCCGCGGCAGAAATAATGGCGGTGCCGTGCTGATCGTCATGAAAGACCGGGATCTTCATGCGCTTGCGCAGCTCTTGCTCGATGTAGAAGCACTCGGGCGCCTTGATATCTTCCAGGTTGACGCCGCCCAGCGTCGGCTCGAGCGCCGCAATCGCCTCGATGAGTTTGTCCGGGTCGTTCTGGTCGAGCTCGATGTCGAACACATCGATGTTGGCAAACTTCTTGAACAGGCAGCCCTTGCCTTCCATGACCGGCTTGGAGGCCAGCGGGCCGATATTGCCCAGGCCAAGCACGGCGGTGCCGTTGGTGATCACCCCCACCAGGTTGCCGCGCGAGGTGAGCTCGCTGGCCTGCGCCGGGTCGGCGACAATCGCCTCGCACGCCGCGGCGACGCCGGGCGAGTAGGCCAGCGCCAGATCGCGCTGATTGGTCAAGCCCTTGGTGGGTACCACCGAAATTTTTCCGCGCGTCGGTGAACGGTGATACTCCAGCGCAGCGGCGATGAAATCCTGATCCATTGTGTCTCCCTCGATAGATATGCAACGATCAACTCCGACAGCGTACGCGTCGGAGCCCCACCCGCCAATTGCGAACATCCACAGTATGGTTTGTTTTCTTTGCTCAGCATTGTTGTGCTGGCCGTGGAGCGATACGACGCTAGCCGGGGAGAGGTCGGCGTCGCATTCCGGGCGGACCGGTGCATTATCCGCAGAAATTGCCTCGGACGGAAGGACATCGCACGGCCGGCACTCACCGCAATGCAGCATTAACTGGCAAAATGCCGCCAACGTTCATTCATCCGGAACCGTGGGAGATCGGCCAGCATGCGACGAGTTGTCTTCAACCAGAAGGGGGGCGTCGGCAAGTCCACCATTACCTGCAACCTGGCGGCGATCAGCGCCCACAACGGGCAGCGCACCCTGGTGGTCGACCTCGACCCACAAGGCAACTCGACGCGTTACCTGCTCGGCGATGCGACCGACGAACTCGAAAACTCGCTGGCCGACTTCTTCGACCAGACCCTGAACTTCAAGCTCAACCCCAAGCCGCTGGACGACTTCGTGGCCGCCAGCCCCTTCGAGCGCCTGCACGTGATGCCCTCGCATCCGGACCTCGAAGAACTGCAGGGCAAACTCGAATCGCGCTACAAGATCTTCAAGCTGCGTGAGGCGCTCGACGAACTGGCAGAAGACTACGACGTGATCTACATCGACACGCCGCCGGCGCTCAACTTCTTCACCCGCTCGGCGATGATTGCCGCCGACGCCTGCCTGATCCCCTTCGATTGCGACGACTTCTCGCGTCGCGCGCTGTATTCGCTGCTGGCCAACGTGGATGAAATCCGCGCCGACCACAACCCCGATCTGGCCATCGAAGGCATCGTGGTCAACCAGTTCCAGCCGCGCGCCAGCCTGCCGCGCAAAGTGGTGCAGGAGCTGATCGACGAAGGCCTGCCCATCATCGCGCCCTACCTGTCGGCCTCGGTCAAGATCAAGGAATCGCACGAGCAGGCCAAACCGATGATCCACCTCGACCCGAAGCACAAGCTGTCGAAAGAGTTCGTCGCCCTGCACGACACGCTGGCCCGCCAATACGGCACCTGAGCACGCTCGGGAATACGATCGCCGAATGCGGTGTTGACCTCGTCAGCATCGTTTTCGGGGAAACCCATGTCCAAACACACCGTCCTGATCTGGGATCTGCCCACCCGCCTGTTCCACTGGCTGCTGGTGGGCTGCTTGAGCGGCGCCGTCATCAGCGTCAAGATCGGCGGCAACGCCATGATCTGGCACGGCCGCTTCGGGCTGGCGATTGTCGGCCTGCTCGGCTTTCGGCTGGCCTGGGGCTTTGTCGGCAGCCACACCGCGCGCTTCACTCAGTTTGTCCGCGGCCCGGCCACCATTGCCGCCTACCTGCGCGGGCAGTGGCAGGGAATTGGCCACAACCCACTCGGCGCGTTGTCAGTGCTGGCCATGCTGCTCGTGCTGTTCGCGCAAGCGCTGACCGGACTGGTGGCCAATGACGACATCGCCTTCACCGGGCCACTCTACGCCGCCGTCAGCAAGGATTTATCTGACGCACTCACCGGCTGGCACCGCCGCGGCGAATGGGCGATTTTCGCGCTCATCGCGCTGCACCTGGCCGCGCTGCTGTACTACCGCCTCATCAAAAAAGAGCCGCTGATCCGGCCGATGATTACCGGCAGAAAGCCCGTCACCCAACCCGCGCCGCCCACCCCGCGACATGCCGGGCCGCTCGCCTTCATTGTCTCGCTGAGCATCGGCGCATCGGCGGTGTGGATTGCCAGCGGCGCATTGCTGCCGCCGCCACCGCCACCGCCACCGACTGCAGTGAATACACCTGCGTGGTAAATCGCACCGATAAACGATAACGGCCACCCGCAGGTGGCCGTTGCACTGCGCGGCGAAGCCTACTCTTCGCGGCGATACTTGTCGTGACAAGCCTTGCAGGCCTTGCCCATTTCGCCAAACTGGGTCTTGATTGCCGCCTGATCCCCGGTGGCCGCCACCTGCTGCAGCGTATTGGCTTGCTGGATGAAGTTCATGGCGATCTTGCGGACTTCGTCCTGCTCCTGGAAGAACTCCGGCTTGAGGCGCGTCTCCTTCCAGCCCGTGCCCTTGTCGGTCCCCGCCGCATACAACGCCCCCATGCCCGAATTGGCGACCGCCGCCACCACATTGGCCGCCGCCAGCACCTGATCCTTGTTGAAGGGCACGCTGCCGTCGACCACCTGCGCCTTGATCTTGCCCATGTTCCAGGCCATGAAGGTGTAGCCCGACTGACGGGTCTTGATCATGTCTTCGGGTTTCATCTGCGCGGACACGCCTGCCGCCACACCAAAGCTCATTGCAGCCACCACGATACGCATCATGTGTTTTTTCACGTTTGACTCTCCAGGCATTCAAGGGGTTAAAAGCAGGCTGCATGCGCTGCTCACCGGCGTAAACAGCAAAGCCTTATCCGCTATTCCCCGGCTCGGTGCATGAAACTGAAGAATGTCGCGCACAGGCCGCTAAGGATTAACGAATAGGTGTTCCCCGGAGAAGCCCCATGACTACAACGATCAACGCCACCGCCCTCGAACTCCTGATCGTCGAACCCTCGTCAATGCAGCGCAAGATCATTACCCAGGCTTGCGAAACTCTGGGCGTCCACTCGCCACGCCACGCGGAACATGGCACACAAGCGCTCATCGGCATGTCGCAGCACCGCCCGGACATCGTGATCAGCGCACTGTACCTGCCCGACATGCTGGGCACCGATCTCGTTCACAGCATGCGCACCGACCCGGCCACAGAAGATGTCGCATTCATTCTGGTGTCCAGCGAAACCCGGCCCCAGGCACTCGACCCGGTGCGCCAGTCTGGTGTCTGCGCGATCGTGCCAAAGCCCTTCACGACCGACCAGCTCGCGCAGGCAATCAACGCCACCCTCGACATGCGTACCGTCGAGCCAATCACCGACTGGGACATGGATCTGGAGGAACTCAAAGTGCTACTGGTGGACGACAGTCCGCACGCCCGCCGGAGTATCCGCCGGGTACTCGAACAGCTTGGCCTGCACCACTTTATCGAAGCCGACAACGGCGCCGAGGCCGCCAGCATTCTGGGTGACACCATGGTCGATCTGGTGGTGACCGACTACAACATGCCCGAAATGGACGGCAAGGCGCTGGTCGAACACATCCGCCATCATAGCTGGCAGACCTCGGTGCCCATCCTCATGGTGACCAGCGAGCAGGACGTCAGCCGTCTGGCGGCCATTGAAAATGCCGGCGTCTCGGGCATTTGCGACAAACCCTTTGACCCCGGCACCGTCCGCCGACTGCTCCTGCGAGCGCTGTCAAGCGATTGAACGCGCTTACGCGGGATCGAGCTTGGCCACCGACATCAGCAGCCACTTCATCCCCTGCGCACCAAAATTGATCTGTACCCGCGCATCCGACCCGCTGCCTTCGGCAGCCACGATGATGCCCGCGCCAAAACGTGCATGGCGCACGTTCTGGCCGATCCGCAAACCGCCCAGATCGCGCCCCGGCGCATGCGCCGCACTGGCGGGCCGGCGTGGCGCACTGGCCGGCGAGGGCGAAAAATGGCTGGGCCGCGCTGGCGCCTGACCGCCACCCGACTTTGGCGTCAGCCATTTGGTCAGCGTGTCGGGAATCTCCTCCAGGAAGCGCGAGCGCATGTTGTAGCGCGTTTGGCCATGCAGCATGCGGCTTTGCGCCAGCGACACATACAGGCGCTGGCGCGCCCGCGTCACCGCGACATACATCAGGCGCCGCTCCTCCTCCAGTCCGTCGGTCTCCATCAGGCTGTTTTCATGGGGGAACAAACCCTCCTCCAGCCCGCACACAAACACCACGTCAAACTCCAGCCCCTTGGCCGCATGCACCGTCATCAACTGAACGGCATCTTCACTGGCGTCGGCCTGGTGATCGCCAGCCTCCAGCGAGGCATGGGCAAGGAAGTCGGCCAGCAGCGGATGCTCGACGGCCGGCTCCGGCACCTCGTTTTCCGCCACAAAATTGGTGGCCGCGCTAATGATTTCGTCGAGGTTCTCCAGCCGCTCGCGGCCATCCTTTTCTTTCTGGCTCTCGTAATGCGCGCGCAGACCAGACTGATCGAGCACATGGTCGACCGCCTCGGGCAGCGGCAGGTTTACCGTCGCACTGCGTAAGGATTCGATCAGCTGCACAAAAGCGCCGATCGCCGCCCGCGGCTTACCCGACAGATGCGACACCGTGGCGTACAGGCTGCTGTTGTAGGTCCGCGCCGCGTCCTGCAACGCCTCCAGCGACCGGGCGCCAATGCCGCGCGTCGGAAAATTCACCACTCGCGCAAAAGCCGTGTCGTCGTCCGGGTTGGCGATCAAGCGCAGATAGGCCAACGCGTGCTTGACCTCCTGGCGCTCGAAAAAGCGCAAGCCGCCATACACCCGGTAGGACACGCCCGCCGAAAACAACTGATGCTCCAGCACCCGCGACAGCGCGTTGGCGCGATACAACAAGGCAATGTCCGAGCGTGACATGCCATCGCGCACTAGCGACTGGATCTCATCCACCACAAAGCGTGCCTCGTCGCCATCGGTGAACGCCTCATACACCCGGATCGGCTCGCCCTCGCCGCGGTCGGTCCATAACTCCTTGCCCAGGCGCTGGGTGTTGTTGGCGATGATCGCGTTGGCGGCATCGAGAATATTGCCGCAGGAACGATAGTTCTGCTCCAGACGGATCACGTTGGGCACCTTGAATTCGCGCTCGAAGGCGAGCATGTTGCCCACTTCCGCACCGCGGAAACGGTAGATCGACTGATCGTCGTCGCCAACGCAGAACAGACAGGCTGGCGATTCGCTGTTCTCGCCGCCGGCGAGCAGCTTAAGCCACTGATATTGCAGCTTGTTGGTATCCTGAAACTCATCCGTCAGGATGTGCCGGAAGCGCCGCTGGTAGTGCTGCCGCAGGGGCTCGTTGCGGCTGAGCAACTCATAGGTGCGCAGCAGCAATTCAGGGAAATCCACAACTGCCTCGCGCTGGCACTGCGCCTCATACTCCGCGTACAGTTCGACCCGGCGACGGGTGAAATCGTCGAAGGCATCGACGGCGCTGGCGCGTACGCCCTGCTCTTTTTGCGCATTGATGAAGTGCTGAAGCTCACGCGGTGGAAATTTTTCGTCATCCACATTCAACGTTTTGAGCAAGCGCTTGATCGCGGAGAGCTGGTCGCCCGAATCGAGAATCTGGAACAACTGGGGCAGCCCGGCGTCACGATGGTGCGCGCGTAACAAACGGTTGCACAAACCATGAAAGGTGCCGATCCACATCGCCTTCGGGTTGACCGGCAGCATCGCCGCCAGTCGCGCGTGCATCTCCCTGGCGGCCTTGTTGGTAAAGGTCACGCCCAGAATGCCCTGCGGGGTGGCCTGACCGGTCTGGATCAACCAGGCGATACGCGTGGTCAAAACGCGGGTCTTGCCCGAGCCGGCTCCCGCCAGGATAAGCGCGTGCTGCGCCGGCAGGGTGACGGCGCGAGCCTGTTCTTCGTTGAGCGTTGCGAGCAGATCGGTCATGCGGTCTCCGGGGTGACCGCGCATTTTAACCCACCCCTCCGGCTACCGCCGGTCGGAAGGTTTTTTGCTAGGGAAATCACCTATTTGCAAAAACCCGACTAACCGAGTAAGGTTTATTTGTGCATTGCAACATAAATTAACTCAACTCAATTCCAAAGCACGGGCGACTTTGCTAAGATTCGAACAGTTGTTTGTTTTGCTTTGCACCAAGTTGCAGAGACAAGGCCGTTCAAAAGACGGCCGTTAGCTGAAGGCGCGCTGTCGCGCGTCAGGAGTACATATTATGAACGCACCGAAACTGCTCCCCTGGTATGCCCGCCGCGCCGGTGTTTCCATCGAGCGCGCTGAAGCGCTTTGGCGCAAGGCGGTTCGTCAGGCCACGACCGACACCGGATGGGTCGGCAACGCCGAATACTATGGCGCCGCCATGGACACCTTCATTGCGCTGCTCGAAGCCGAAGAAGCCAGCCTATGCACGCCAAGCATGGGCGGCATCTTCCGCGCCCAGGCCCGCGTCATGCGCCTGCCGCTGACAATGATGGAAGATTTCTCCAATGCCGCTGCCCACTGGCAGCGCTGTGTCGGCGTGCCGCGTCGCGCCGCCTGAACGCATCAACGGTCTCCCTCCCTCTCTTTGATGGAGTTCGGCACCTGGTCTCATCGACCAGGTGCCGTTTTTTCGTTTACCGCCCCCGCTGAGCACACGGGCTTCACGGTATACTTCCCCGCTTTGAATCCCGCCGACCGATAGCCGCCCTATGCAGGACAAGTACACGCCCGCCGCCATTGAGACCGCCGCCCAACAGTATTGGGACAGCGCCCGCAGCTTTGAGGTCAGCGAAGATCCGACGCGCCCGAAGTACTACTGCCTGTCGATGTTCCCCTACCCCTCCGGCAAACTGCACATGGGCCATGTGCGCAACTACAGCCTGGGCGACATGCTCTCGCGCTACCACCGCATGCGCGGCTACAACGTGCTGCAGCCCATGGGCTGGGACGCGTTCGGCCTGCCGGCCGAGAACGCGGCCATCAAGAACAACGTGCCGCCGGCGAAATGGACTTACGACAACATCGCCTACATGAAGCAGCAGCTCAAGTCGCTGGGCTTCGCGATCGATTGGCGTCGTGAGCTGGCTACCTGCCAGCCTGACTACTACAAGTGGAACCAGTGGTTCTTCCTGCGCATGCTCGAAAAAGGCATTGCCGAGCGCAAGACGCAGGTCGTGAACTGGGACCCGGTCGACCAGACCGTGCTGGCCAACGAGCAAGTCATCGACGGCCGCGGCTGGCGCACCGGCGCGCTGGTCGAGAAGCGCGAGATCCCCGGCTACTACCTCAAGATCACCGACTACGCCGAAGAGCTGCTGGCCGACCTCGACACGCTCGATGGCTGGCCAGAGCGCGTGCGCGTGATGCAGAAGAACTGGATCGGTCGCTCCGAAGGCGTGGACGTCCACTTTCCCTACGATCTGAGCACCACCGGCAAGGCCGGCGTCCTCAAGGTGTTCACCACCCGCGCCGACACCCTGATGGGCGCCACCTACGTGGCAGTGGCCGCCGAGCACCCGCTCGCCCAACAGGCCGCACAGGGCAACGCCGAACTGACCGCCTTCATTGCTGAATGCCAGCATGGCAGCCAGGCCGAGGCCGACATGGCCACCATGGAGAAGAAGGGCATGGACACCGGCCTGCGGGTCGTCCATCCGATTTCCGGCGAATACCTGTCGGTGTGGGTCGCCAACTATGTGCTGATGGGCTACGGCGAAGGCGCCGTGATGGCCGTGCCCGCGCACGACGAGCGCGACTTCGCCTTTGCCACCAAGTACAAACTGCCGATCACCATGGTTGTCGCCTCGACCCACGACACCTACAGCGATGTGGCCGCCCCTTGGCAAGACGCCTACGCCGAACCCGGCAAACTGGTCAATTCCGGCAAATACAACGGCCTGCGCTCGATCGAAGCCGTCGGCGCCATCGCCGCCGATCTGGAAGCCAAAGGCCTGGGCGCCAAGCGGGTGCAATTCCGTCTGCGCGACTGGGGCGTTTCACGCCAGCGTTACTGGGGCTGCCCGATCCCGATCATCCACTGCGACAGCTGCGGCGCCGTGCCGGTACCCGACGAACAGTTGCCCGTCGTGCTGCCCGAAGACTGCGTGCCGGACGGCTCGGGCAACCCGCTGGCCAAGCGCGAAGACTTCCTCGCCTGCGACTGCCCCAAGTGCGCCAAGCCCGCCCGTCGCGAAACCGACACCATGGACACCTTCGTCGATTCGTCCTGGTACTACGCGCGCTACGCCACCGCTCAGGGCGACGCCGGCATGGTCGACGGCGAAACCAACTACTGGATGCCGGTCGACCAGTACATCGGCGGTATCGAGCACGCCATCTTGCACCTGCTCTACTCGCGCTTCTGGACCAAGGCGATGCGCGACATCGGCCTGGTGAACTACCGCGAACCCTTCACGAATCTGCTCACCCAGGGCATGGTGCTGAACAACGCCTTCTTCCATAAACCCGAAGGCGGCGGCAAAAACTATTTCTGGGAAAAAGACATCGAAATCGGCCGCGACGCCAAGGGCCAGATCACCGGCGCCACGCTAAGCGCCGACGGCACGGTGCTTGAGCATGAACTCACCACCATGTCGAAGTCGAAAAACAACGGCGTCGACCCGCAATCGCTGATCGAGCAATACGGCGCCGACACCGCGCGTTTCTTCATGATGTTTGCCGCCCCGCCCGAGCAAACCCTGGAGTGGTCCGACTCGGGCGTCGAAGGCGCCTTCCGCTTCCTGCGCCGGGTCTGGAACTTCGGCCATCGCTACGCCACCGAGATGCGCGCCGCCCTGCCGGCCGAGCGCACGCTGGGCAAGGGCAAGCTGCCCGAGGCGCTGGCCGATGTGCGCCGCGAGATCCACAGCTGCCTCAAGCAGGCCAATTACGACTTTGGCAAGCATCAGTTCAACACCGTCGCCTCGGCGAGCATGAAAATGCTCAACGCGCTCGAAAAAGCGCCCACCGACAACGCGGCCGCGCACGCTGAACTCACCGAAGAAGGCCTGTCGATCCTGCTGCGCCTGCTCAACCCGATCACCCCGCACATCGCCCACACGCTGTGGCGCGACTGCGGTTTCGGCGACGACATCCTCAACGCCGCGTGGCCCGAGGTCGACGAAGACGCGTTGGTTCAGGACGAAATCGAGCTGATGCTGCAAATCAACGGCAAACTGCGTGGCAGCATCAAGGTCGCCGCCGACGCGGCGCGCGATGCCATCGAGCAGATCGCCTTGGCCGACACCACCGCCGTCAAAATGATGGATGGCAAGCCGGCCCGTAAAATCGTGGTCGTCCCCGGCCGACTGGTCAATATCGTTTGCTAAGTGCGGACGGGCACACCCTGCCCGCCCCTTAAACGCATCTGTCTTTGCAAGGAAGCTTCGCATCATGAATTCTGGCAACGAGACGACCCGCCGACGCCTGCTCCTCGCCGGCCTCGCCACATTCGGGCTCGCCGGCTGCGGCTTCCACCTGCGCGGCCAGCTCGACATGCCGTTCAAGCGGGCGTATCTCAACGCCAGCCGCAACGAGCGCTTCATGAACCGCATCGCCCGCCAGCTCGAAATCAATGGCGTCGTCCTGACCGAGCGCCTGAACGAGGCCGAAGTCAGCATTCGCCTCTTCAACATCAAGCGCGAGCGCGACATTCTCAGCCTGAACCGGGCCGGCAAAGCGCGGGAGTATCGCCTGCTCACCACACTCAACTACGCGGTCGAGCGCGCTGACGGCACCACCCTGCGCCCGGCCGAGCGCATTGCCGTGCGCCGCGACATCACCTACGACGACACCCAGTTGCTCGCCAAGGACCAGGAAGAGGCCATGCTCTATCGCGACATGGAAGACGACATTGCCCAACAGCTGGTTCGTCGCCTCGCCGCCATCAAACTCGACGGCCCCGCCGCCCAATGAATTTGCATCCAGACCGGCTCGACGCCCATCTGGAAAAACCCCTCGCCGCCCTCTACATCCTGCACGGCAACGAGCCGCTGACCGTCTCCGAAGCCGGCGACGCCCTGCGCGCCGCAGCCAGGCGCCAGGGCTTTGACGAGCGCGAGATCCTCATCAGCGGCCCCGGTTTTGGCTGGGAGACGCTGTTCGAGGCCACCGGCAACCTCTCGCTATTCGGTAGCCGCAAAGTCATCGACCTGCGCATCCCCAACGGCAAGCCCGGCAAGGACGGTGGCGACGCGCTCAAGCGCCTGGCCGACACCGCCGAGCCAACCGCCAGCGACGTCATCACCCTCATCAGCCTGCCCGAACTCGACTGGGCGGCACGCAAGACCGCCTGGTTCACCGCCCTCGGCCAGAAAGGCGTGGCCGTCGAATGCAACGCCCCGCCACGCGAGCAACTGCCGCGCTGGATCGCCCGCCGCCTGTCGGCGCAGCAGCAAAGCGCGTCGGCCGAGGCGCTCGATTTCATCGCTGATCATGTCGAGGGCAACCTGCTCGCCGCCCACCAGGAAATCACCAAGCTCGCCCTGCTTCACCCCCCTGGCGAACTCAGCCTTGATGCCGTGCGCGAAGCGGTCCTCGACGTCGCCCGCTACGACATCGACACCCTGCGCAGCGCCGTGCTCGAAGGCGACGCCGGCCGCTGCACCCGCCTGCTCGAAGGCCTGGCCGGCGAAGGTACGGCCGCGCCGCTGCTACTGTGGATGCTCTCCAACGAAGTGCGCACCCTGGCGCGCCTGCAAGCCGCCCAGGCCGACGGCCAGCCACTGGCGGCGGCGTTCAAGGTCGAGCGCGTCTTCGATGATCGCCGGCGCAAGGCCTTGCAACACGCCCTCCAGCGCCTCGCACCGGGCAAGGTCCGCGCCGCGCTGGCCCACGCCGCCCGCATCGACCGGATCATCAAGGGCATCGCCCCCGGCGAGGTCTGGGATGAATTCCTGCTGCTGTGCCTGAGGCTCTGCCCGGCGCGCTGAACCGCCGTTTTTGCCGCAGTGCGCAACGATGGGGTAACCTAGCCCTCTTTCTTGCCCCATCAAAATGAACGGCCCAAGCACCATGGACATCGAAGCCTATATGCGGACCCTCGGACGGCAGGCGCGTGACGCCTCCCGCCAGCTCGCCGCCGCCTCCACCGAGACCAAAAACACCGCCCTGCTGGCCATTGCCCGCCGTCTACGCGAACACAAACCCGCGCTGCTCACCGCCAACGCTGCCGATCTGGCGCAAGCGCGGGCTGATGGTCTCGAGCCGGCCATGATCGACCGCCTGACCCTTTCCGAGGCCGGCGTCGAAAACATGGCCGAAGGTCTGGAGCAAATTGCCGCCCTGCCCGATCCGGTCGGCGAGATCACCGACGTCAAACGTCGCCCCAGCGGCATTCAGGTGGGTAAGATGCGCGTGCCGCTTGGCGTCATCGGCATCATTTACGAGGCTCGCCCCAACGTCACCGCCGACGCCGCGGCGCTATGCCTCAAGTCCGGCAACGCGGCCATTTTGCGCGGCGGCAAGGAAGCCCTGCACTGCAATCAGGCGATCGCCACCTGCGTACGCGAAGGCCTGCTGGAGGCCGGTTTGCCGGCCGCCGCAGTACAAGTCGTCGACACCACCGATCGCGCCGCCGTGGGCCACCTGATCACCCTGCCCGAATTCGTGGACGTCATCGTGCCGCGCGGCGGCAAGGGGCTGATAGAGCGCATCTCGCGCGAAGCGCGGGTGCCGGTCATCAAGCACCTCGACGGCAACTGCCATGTCTACGTCCACAGCGCCGCGGACGCGGACAAGGCCGAGGCCATCGTCGAGAACTCGAAAACCCAGCGCTACGGCACCTGCAACACCGCCGAATCGCTGCTGGTCGATCGCGCCGTCGCCGCCGACCTTCTGCCGCGTCTCGCCCGCAAACTCAGCGCTCACGGCGTCGAATTGCGCGGTTGCACCGAGAGTCTGGCGATTCTCGAAGCGGCGAACATCGCTGGCGCCAAACTGCGCCCCGCGGAAGAATCCGACTGGTCGGAGGAATACCTGGCGCCGATCATCGCCATCAAGGTCGTCGCCGATCTCGACGCGGCCATCGCGCACGTCAATCGCTACAGCTCGGGCCACACCGAGAGCATCGTCAGCGAGAACTACACTGCCGCGATGCGCTTCTTGCGCGAGGTCGACTCGGCCTCGGTGATGATCAACGCCTCGACCCGCTTCGCCGACGGCTTCGAGTACGGGCTGGGCGCGGAGATCGGCATCTCCACCGACAAGATTCACGCCCGCGGCCCGGTCGGCCTCGACGGCCTGACCAGCCAGAAATGGATTGTCTTTGGCAATGGCGAGGTGCGCGGCTAAGGCGCCGTCACACCACGCAACAGGTTTTTCGCACGATCGTGCGACGGCTTTGATAGGATAAAGCGTCCGGTGCGCAGGGGCTCCGGACGCTTTTTCTATGACAAGACCGGAGACACCATGAAAAATCTGCTGGCCGCCCTGTGCGCCACCCTCGCTTTTACCTCCACCCACGCCGCCGTCGACGTCGCCGGCGTGACATTCGAAGACCAGACGCAAGTGGCTGACCAGACCCTGCAACTCAATGGCGCCGGACTGCGGACCAAGCTCTTCTTCAAGGTCTACGCGATGGGCTTGTACCTGCCCACCAAAACCAAAGGCACGGCAGCGGTGCTGGCAAACACCGGCCCCCGCCGGATCGACATCACCACCCTTCGCGATCTGAGCGCTGAGCAGTTCGCCGACGCGCTCTCTGAAGGCTTGCAGAAAAACCTGAGCGAAGCCGAACAAAGCGCACTGAAAGCCGACAACGACGCCTTCCGCGCCAATCTGCTATCGCTCCGATCGGCCAAGGAAGGCACCCGCATCCAGATCGACTTCACCCCTGAGGGCGGCACGCGTCTCGTCGTCAACGGCAAGCCGCACGGGGAGGCGATTGGCAACATCGACTTCTCCAACGCGCTGCTGCGGGTATGGATCGGCGAATCCCCCGCGCAAGACGACTTGAAAAGCGCATTGATCGGGGAATAGCTACCTCGGACCGGTGTCTTGCGCCACCACGTCTGGCGCGCCATGCGCGTCAGACGGCGCCGGGCTAGAACCATCGGGTGCGCCGGGCCCTCCGGGCTGCGCCGCACCCACCCAGATCGCTTGAAGTGCGCGCGGCAGACCCCCACAATGGGGCCATGACCACCGCCATCGACACCCCATTCGACAGCGTTTTGCCCACGCCTTTCGGCGCGCTTGGCATTCGCGCGGACGATGACGCGCTCAGCGAAATCTGCTTTCTGCCCCCCGGCACGCCCGCGTTGCCCGGAACGCACCCCCTGACAAGAGAAACCGAGCAACAGCTGCGCGCTTACCTCGCCTCCCCCCAACACCGCTTTGACCTGCCCCTGAACCCGGCCGGCACCGCCTTTCAGCGACGCGTCTGGGCCGAGATTGCGGCCATCGCCCCCGGCGAGCTTCGCGCCTACGGCCAGCTCGCCGCCCGCCTGGGCAGCGCCGCCCGCGCCGTTGGCCAGGCCTGCGGCGCCAACCCGTTTCCTGTCGTCGTCCCCTGCCACCGCGTCGTGGCGCAGCACGCGTTGGGCGGCTTCGCCCACGCCCGCAACGGCTTTCTGATTGACACCAAACAATGGCTGATCCAGCACGAACAGCGCCGCTGAACCTACCGCCCGATACCCTCGCAGACCTCGACGCATTCTGCGACGGCCTGTGGCTGTCCGATGGGCTCTCTCGCAACACGCTCGCCGCCTACCGGCGCGATCTGACCCTGTTCGCCCGCTGGCTGCAGCTCAGTCACGGCATCGCCCCGTTTGAGGCCGAAGCCACCCATCTGCATGCCTATCTGGCCGAGTTCAGCCAGCGCGCCAAGGCGACCAGCCAGCGCCGCCTGCTATCGACGTGGCGCCGCTACTTTCACGCGCTGATGCAAGCGGGTCGCATCCGCAGCGACCCGACCCAGCGGCTCGATCCCCCCATGGCGGCCCCCCGCTTTCCCAAGAGCCTGTCCGAGGCCGAGGTAGACGCCCTCCTCGATACGCCGGACGTCGACACCGCCCTTGGCCTGCGCGACAAAGCCATGCTCGAATTGCTCTACGCCACAGGGCTGCGGGTGTCGGAGTTGATCGGCTTGCGCGGCTTTGAAGTCAGCCTCAATGATGGCGCACTGCGCGTGCTCGGCAAGGGCGACAAAGAACGCCTGGTCCCTATCGGTGCCACCGCCAGCGATTGGCTGCGACAGTATCTGAGACAGGCGCGCGTGGAGATTCTGGCAGGCCGACACGCCGACGCCTTGTTTGTCACGGTTCAAGGCGCCGCCATGAGCCGCCAAATGTTCTGGCGTCTTATCAAGCAATACGCCATGCGCGCAGGTATTGCCAGTAACCGTATCTCGCCGCACACCCTGCGTCATGCGTTTGCCACGCATTTATTGAATCACGGCGCGGATTTGCGTGTGGTCCAACTCCTGCTGGGGCACGCCGACATTTCGACCACACAGATATATACGCATATCGCCCGAGCGCGCCTCAAACAACTACACGCCATTCACCATCCACGGGGCTGAATTACAAAATCATCATGTCCAATACAACACCTGACACACCCGCAACCCGCGCTCTCAAGGCTGCGCACATCGCCTTCGCGAGCTACCTCTATCCCTACGAAGACCACGGCGGCGCGTCGTTTGCGGCCCGTTTCCTGAATCTGCCGGAACACGCGGTGATTAAAACCCTGGTTATGGAAAACGAAGGCGCCAAGCCACTGCTGGTACTCATGCACGGCGACCGCGATGTCGCGACCAAACAACTCGCGGTGGCCAGCAACAACCGTCAGATTCACCCCTGCAAACCCGAGGTGGCACAAAAGCACACGGGCTATCAGGTCGGCGGTACCTCGCCTTTCGGCACGCGAAAGCCGCTACCGATATTCATCGAGCGAAGCATTCTTGATTTACCGCTGATTTATATCAACGGCGGGAAAAGGGGGTTTCTCGTCGCGTTACACCCGCACGACCTCGTCCGGGCGCTCGCCCCCACGCCCGTCAGCGTCGCCAAAGGCCCCGGTGCCGAGCATTGATGCGGCGGCGAAATTTCGGGACGCCTCCGTTCAACATCAAACCGCTGATTCGCTATTCGCCGTTTAATTTGTGATGTTGTGAGCAAACCAATAATTAATTCCACCAAGGCGTTGATTTTAGTAAATCAAGAGTGGCAAAATTGGCCGGAACGTGTCGGTTTCAAAAAACCACGTTCACCCACGCCAGAGCACATCACAATAAACAATGAGGAATTGGAATGGACATCAACCTGAGTGAAATGACGGTCCCGGAGTTACGCCGCCTGCAAGGAAAGCTCGAAACCGAAATCCGTCGCCGCGACGAATCCGCGCGCCGGGATGTCCTGAAGCAATTCAAGAAAATCGCCGCTGATCACGGCGTCTCGCTCGATGACGTGCTGAGTGAAGCGCCCGTCAAGAGCCCTGCAAAGGCCGCCGCCAAAACCCGCCGCAAGGCAGCCTCCCCGGCCAAGGGCAAGCGCGTGCCGATGAAGTACGCCAACCCGGATGACCCGAAAACCGGCTGGACCGGCCGGGGTCGCAAGCCGCGCTGGATCGAGGCCTGGCTGAGCGCTGGCAAGTCGCTCGACGAACTGCTGATCAAATAAAGCACGCCGCCGGCATCATTAAAAAGCCGCCCATCCGGGCGGCTTTTTGTTTCAACACGGCGCACTCAATCCGATTCAAGCACACGACCGTCCTTGCCACGTTGAATAAATACACCCACACGGCGCACGCCTTTCATGACCCCGATCTTGGCAATGCGCAATTTCACCCAGGGCGCGTTGAACTCATTGAACAACAAGGCCACCACAAATTCGCCCAAGGTTTCAATCAGATTGAAATGCCGGGCGGACAGCTCTTCGCGAATGCGCTCGATTACCTGCGCATAATCGATCGTATCGGCAATGTCGTCCCGTTCAGCCGCCGCATCGGGCACGCCGAAGGTCAGATTCAGTTCAACCGTTTGTGATGCCACACGCTCTCGCGGGTAGATCCCCACGCGGGCTTCAACCCGCAACTCCTCAATGAAGATGAAATCCATTTCGGCTCTCGTCTAGAATTGTGGCCATTCTAGCCCGAACCGCAACGACACCTGCCATGACGCTTACCACCGCCCTCCTGACACTAACTGCCTACCTGATCGGTTCGGTGCCCTTCGCCGTCGTGGTGAGCAAGGCCTTTGGCCTCAATGACCCGCGCAACTATGGCTCCGGCAACCCGGGCGCCACCAACGTGCTGCGATCGGGCAACAAGGCCGCCGCCGCGTTAACGCTGGTTGGCGATGCCGCCAAGGGGCTGATTGCGGTGTGGGTGATGCGCCAGTTTGGCAGCGACGCGCCATCGGCCGTGGCACTGGCCGGCATAGCCGCATTCATCGGGCACATCTTTCCAGTGTTTCTGGGCTTCAAGGGCGGCAAGGGCGTTGCGACGGCCGTCGGCGTGCTCGGCGCCTTCAGTGGCTGGCTGGCGCTCGCCAGCGCCCTCACATGGCTGATCATCGCCATCACCACGCGCTACTCGTCACTCGCCGCATTGGTCGCGGCCATTGCGGCGCCGGCATTTGCGCATGTTTTGCTAAATTCGCCCGCCATGACCGCCGCCTGCCTGGTGATGGCGGCCATGCTGCTGTGGCGCCACGCCGACAACATCAAGCGCCTGCTGGCAGGCACCGAATCCCGGATCGGCAAAAAAAAGTCCGACGGCCCGAGCTGAATCAGCCCGGCGCAGCGAGGCTATCCAGCGGCCAGCGCGGCCGCACGGACACCACATGCGTCTCGCTCCCGCGCTGCCCCTCGGCCAGACGCAGCGCCCCGGCAAAGGCGATCATCGCGCCGTTGTCGGTACACAGCGCCGGCTCCGGGTAATACACCCGCTGCCGCCGACGTGTCACCGCCTCGTTCAGGCGCTCGCGCAAGGATTGATTGGCCCCGACCCCGCCGGCCACCACCAGGCGCGACAGCCCGGTCTGCTTGAGCGCGGCCAGTGATTTGGCGACCAGCACGTCGACCACCGCCGCCTGAAACTCGGCCGCCATGTCGGCCGGCGCGTGGCTGCCATTACGCAACTGGGTCATGACCGCCGTTTTAAGACCGCTGAAGCTGAAATTGAGATCGCCCGAATGCAGCATCGGTCGCGGCAGCTTGACCCGGCCCGCCGTGCCCTGATCCGCCAGCCGCGCCAGCACCGGACCACCGGGGTAATCCAGCCCCATCAATTTCGCGGTTTTGTCGAAAGCCTCACCGGCCGCGTCGTCCACCGACTCGCCCAGCAAGGCATAGCGCCCCACGCCATCGACCCGCATCAGCTGCGTATGCCCCCCCGACACCAGCAACGCCACAAACGGAAAGCTCGGCGGTTCGTCGGCCAACAGCGGTGACAACAGATGGCCCTCAAGGTGATGGATCGGTAGCGCCGGAATGCCCAGCGCGGCGGCCAGCGCCTGCCCGGTGCCGGCGGCAATCAGTAACGCCCCGGCCAGGCCCGGACCGGCGGTGTAGGCCACGGCGTCAATCGCCGACATCGGCACACCCGCCTCGGCGACCGTCTGTCGGATCAGCGCCGGCATGCGTCGTACGTGGTCGCGCGAGGCGAGCTCGGGCACCACGCCACCGTAAGCCGCGTGCAGGTCGATCTGCGAATGCAATTGCTGTGCGATCAAGCCCCGCTCCGTGTCGTAGAGCGCAACGCCAGTCTCATCGCACGAACTTTCGAGCCCCAGTACAATCATGCCGTCCCCTTGTTCATCGCGGCATTTTAGCGGGTTCCGGCCTTTTCGGAATGCAATCGCTGAAGGGTGGACTTGGCATGACCGGGTCGAGTCGATATACTGCGCGGTTTCTGTACTTTTGCTATCCAAGGAATCACGCAATGCCGGGGATCCGCGTCAAAGAAAACGAGCCGTTTGAAGTTGCCATCCGTCGCTTCAAGCGCACCATTGAAAAAGCAGGGACGCTCACCGAGTTGCGTTCGCGCGAGTTTTACGAAAAGCCCACAGCTGAGCGCAAGCGCAAGCTGGCCGCTGCCGTGAAGCGTAACCACAAGCGCCTGCGTAGCCAGACACTGCCGCCGAAGATGTACTGATCCGTCTCGGCACGGCACCGCCACGCCTGGTGAAGCAGCCTTGCTTCACCAGGCGTGGTTTTTTGCGTTTCAGCTCAGGGGATTCCGATGTCGCTCAAAGCCCGCCTCCAGGATGACATGAAGACGGCCATGCGCGCCCGCGATGCGGCGCGACTGTCCGCCATCCGGCTGCTGCTCGCCGCCATCCAGCAAAAGGAAGTCGACGGCCAGACGACACTGGACGACGCCGGTGTCGCCGCCGTGATCGAAAAGCAGCTCAAACAGCGACGCGACTCGGCCACCCAGTACGCTGCGGGCGGCCGGGCCGACCTCGAAGCCAAGGAGCGTTTCGAAATCTCCGTGCTCGAAGCCTATATGCCGGCCGGCCTGTCGGACGCAGAGATCGACGCCGCGGTGGCCGCTGCCATTGCCAGCACGGGCGCCGCCTCGGCGGCCGACATGGGCAAGGTCATGGCGCAGCTCAAGCCAGCACTGGCCGGACGCGCCGACATGGCGCAGGTATCCGCGCGCGTCAAATCCGCGCTCGCCAGCTGAGGCGGTTCACGCCTTGATCCCCCAGAGTTTCATCCAGGATCTACTGACGCGCGTCGACATCGTCGAGGTGATCGACCGCCATGTGTCGCTAAAGAAGCAGGGCGCGAACTACTTCGCCTGCTGCCCTTTCCATGGTGAAAAAAGCGCTTCGTTTTCGGTCAGTCCGAGCAAGCAGTTCTATCACTGCTTTGGCTGCGGCGCGCATGGTAGCGCGATCGGCTTTCTCATGGAGTACAGCGGCCTCGGCTATGTCGAAGCCATCCAGGAGCTGGCCCGCCAGATTGGTGTGGAAGTGCCCGAAGAGCGCAGCCCACGGCGAGGCGATCAGCAAAAAGAGCAATCGCTGACCGAGCTGATGGGATCGGCGGCGCGCTTCTATCGCGAGCAGCTCAAAGGCGCCGATCACGCCATCGACTACCTCAAGCGCCGCGGCCTCACCGGCCAGATCGCCGCCCGCTTTGGCATCGGCTATGCGCCGGACGGCTGGCAGTCGCTGCAGAAGATTGTTCCCAACTACGCCGACAAAGCGCTGCTTGAAGCCGGCCTGGTGATCGAAAACGATCAGGGCCGGCGCTACGACCGCTTCCGCGATCGCATCATGTTTCCGATCCAGGACAGTCGTGGCAATGTCATCGCCTTTGGCGGGCGCATTCTCGACCAGGGCGAGCCAAAGTACCTCAACTCCCCCGAGACGCCGCTGTTCGAGAAAGGCCGCGAGTTGTACGGCCTGTTTCAGGCACGCCAGTCGATACGCGCCAGCAACACGGTGATCGTCGTCGAAGGCTACATGGATGTGGTCGCACTGGCCCAGCACGGCGTGCCCAACGCGGTCGCAACACTCGGCACCTCGACAACTGCCACTCACATCCAGAAGCTGTTTCGCCACGCCGACCGCGTCGTGTTCTGCTTCGACGGCGACGCCGCCGGGCGCAAGGCCGCATGGCGCGGACTGGAAGCGGCGCTGGAAACCTTGAACGACGTCAAACAGGTCGCGTTTCTGTTCCTGCCCGACCCGCACGACCCCGACACCTATGTGCGCGAATTCGGCGCCGAGGCATTCTCCACGCAAGTGGCCGACGCCACACCGCTCACCGAATTCCTGCTCAGCGAACTGGCCAGCGAGGCCGATCTGAGCAGCGCCGAGGGCCGCGCCCGCTACGCGCACGAAGCCAAGCCGCTGGTCCTGCGCATTGGCGCCGGCGTCCTCAAGCTGCAAGTCTTGAAGGCCATCGCCAAGCGTTGCGCCCTGGATGAACGCGAACTGATGGAAGCCTGGGGGCTGAAAGCGCCGCCCGCGCCGGCGATGCGCCGCGATGGTGAGCCCTGGCGCAAAGGCAAGGGGCGGCGGGACGACGCCGGCCCACCCGCCGCGCGCGGCCCCCGCCACCAGCCGCGGCCGCTCGAAGCCAACCTGCTACGGATCGTGCTGAACCATCCCGCCTGGGCGGCCCGCCTGCCGGTCGACCTCATCCCGGCCAGCAGCGACGAGGGGCGCGCCCTGATCGCCATCGTAGACGCGGTCAGTGTCGGCGATCTGGGCAACCAGAGCGCCCTGGGCACACTACTCGAACACTTTCGCAACACCAGCCACGCCGCCACGCTGACGCGCATGTGCGCCGAGCAGGCGGACGAGGTCATTGACGAAACGGTGGTCGAGAACGTCTTTCACGACACCGTCCACGCCTTGCACACCAAGGCGCTCGCCGACGAGTTCAACCGCCTGGCGGCACGCGCGGGGGAACTCACACCCGACGAGCGAAAACGTTACGTTCAGCTGCTACAACAAAAGAAGCGGAACCCAACGCGGCAACCCAAAGTCTCAGATTCGTAATATACTTTTCTGTTTTTCCGACTTCTCCGAAGTTTCCGAGGAGCATCATGGCCCAGGAACACCCCAAGACGCCACGCAAGAGCACGGCACGCGGTCGCACCGCCAAGCCGCGCGCCAAGAAAAACGCTATCAGTGAGGTACTCGCAGCCACCGCGCCGGCGACCCCGCTTGATGCAGAAGTGCGTCGCACCCAGCTCAAATCGCTGATCACGCTGGGCAAGGAACGGGGATACCTGACCTATGCCGAGATCAACGATCACCTGCCGGACGACCTCGTCGATGCCGAGCAGATCGAATCAATCATTGCCACCTTCAGCAACATGGGCATCCGCGTCTTTGACGAGGCCCCCTCTGCCGAAGATCTGCTGATGTCCGATGGCGTCGCCTCGTCTGGCGACGACGACGCCGAAGAAGAAGCCGAACAGGCACTGTCTTCCGTCGACACCGAATTCGGTCGCACGACCGACCCGGTGCGCATGTACATGCGCGAAATGGGCACGGTCGAGCTGCTTACCCGCGAGGGTGAAATCGAGATCGCCAAGCGGATCGAAGACGGTCTCAAGCACATGGTTCAGGCAATCTCCGCTTGCCCGACGACCATCGAACGCATGGTTGAGATGGCCGGCAAGGTCGAGCGCGAAGAAATGCGCATCGAAGAAATCATCGACGGGCTGATCAACCCCGACGATGGCGAAGACGAAGACCTGACCCCGCCGAGCGCCGACGACGCCGATGACGACAACGACGACGACAGCGACAGCGACGACGACAGCGATGACGACAGCGATGACGACGACGACAGCACGACTGACGCCGAAGACACCGCCGCCGCCACGCTGAAGATCCTCAAGGAAGAGGGTCTCAAGCACTTCGCCACGCTGCGCGAACTGTACGAAAAGCAGGTGGTTCTGCTCGCAGGCAAAGGCTCGCAGGACCCAGCCTACCCGGCGCTGCAACAGCAGATCTCGCACCAGTTGCTGCATCTGCGCTTCAACGCCCGCATGATCGAAAGCCTGTGCGACTCGGTTCGCCACATGGTCGAGCAAGTGCGTGGTCACGAGCGCGAAGTGCTGCGCCTGTGCGTCGATCGCGCCGGCATGCCGCGCCCGCACTTCATCAAGCATTTCCCGACCAACGAAACCAATCTTGACTGGCTCAAGGATCAGATTTCGGCGGGCAAGAACTACACCGAAGGCTTGATGCGCGTGCACCCGGCGGTCATGGAAGAGCAGCAGAAGCTGATCGACATGGAAGTCAAGCTGGGCATCTCGCTCAAAGAACTCAAGGACATCAACAAGCGCATGTCCACCGGCGAAGCCAAGGCCCGCCGCGCCAAGCGCGAGATGACCGAGGCCAACCTGCGTCTGGTGATCTCCATCGCCAAGAAGTACACCAACCGCGGCCTGCAGTTCCTCGACCTGATCCAGGAAGGCAACATCGGCCTGATGAAAGCCGTGGACAAGTTCGAATATCGCCGCGGCTACAAGTTCTCGACCTACGCCACCTGGTGGATCCGGCAGGCCATCACCCGCTCGATCGCCGACCAGGCGCGCACCATCCGTATTCCGGTGCACATGATCGAGACCATCAACAAGATGAACCGGATCAGCCGTCAGATCCTGCAGGAAACCGGCCTCGAGCCCGATCCCGCGACCCTGGCCAAGAAAATGGAGATGCCCGAGGAGAAGATCCGCAAGATCATGAAAATCTCCAAGGAGCCGATTTCCATGGAAACGCCGATTGGCGACGACGACGACTCGCATCTGGGCGATTTCATCGAGGACACCTCGACCCTCGCCCCGAACGAAGCGGCGCTCTACTCCAACCTGCGGCATGCCACGGGCGACGTCCTCGACTCGCTCACGCCGCGCGAAGCCAAGGTGCTGCGCATGCGTTTCGGCATCGAAATGAATACCGACCACACCCTTGAGGAAGTCGGCAAGCAGTTCGATGTCACCCGCGAGCGCATCCGCCAGATCGAAGCCAAGGCATTGCGCAAGCTGCGTCACCCGTCGCGCTCCGAGCGGCTGCGCAGCTTCCTCGACAGCGACTCCTGAGCCCTTCGCTGCACGGACCTCCGGGTCCGTGCATCGGGCCTTTAGCTCAATTGGTTAGAGCAGCGGACTCATAATCCGTTGGTTGCGGGTTCAAGTCCCGCAGGGCCCACCATTGATCGCAGTCTGCTGCCGATCATCGCCCTTTCCCTTCCCGTACTCAATTGCAATGGCGTAAGCTCACGCGGTCGCAGCGCACTGGGCGCCGCACGGGTGTCATATCCCGCCAATTCGAAAGCACCCCGACAGCGAAGCGAAGGATCACCCTCGCGTCATGGGAAGACTAAAGCGTCTTGTTGAGCCAATCGCCTCCGCGATGGCGCCGTATCAAGCCGATGCGCCGCTGGCGGCGCAGTTTCGCGCGCGTCAGATTCAGGCGGTTCTGCGTCTCACGCCACTCACCATGCTGGCCAATGTCCTCAACGCCCTGATCGTTGGCTGGACATTTCGCAATGACCTCAACCCGCTGCTGCTCGTGGGCTGGACCTTGTTTGTACTGTACGCCGCAGGCACGGGCATTGACGCCTGGCTGCGGTGGCGACGCCATCGCACACCAACGACCGCCTCCCCGCGAGCACTCACCCGCTCGGCCAAACATGCGGCCTTGTTGGCCATTCTCTGGGGCACCGTCCCCCTGCTGATGATGCCGGAGGCCAACCCGGACGCCCGCGTCCTGCTCACCGCCGTGGTCACCGGGATGATCTGCGCCGGCGGCTTCGCGCTGGCAACCATCCCCCAGGCCGCGCTGACCTATGTCGCCATTCTTGGCACGGCGACCGTCTTCGGCCTGATCCGCATGGACTTGCCGCAAGCCTACGAGATGGGCATGTTGCTGCTGGTCTACACGCTGATCGTCATGGGCACCGTGATCTCCAGCGCCCGCACCTTCGGCGCACGCCTCATGGCCGAAGCCGAGGGCGAACACCAGCGACAGCTCATTGGCCTGCTGCTGAACGACTTCGAAGAGAACGCCAGCGACTGGCTGTGGGAAACCGACGCCGACGGCCGTCTCACCCATGTGTCTCATCGCATGGCCACGGTGTTCGGACGAAGTGTCGACGCCTTGATGGGTCAAGACCTGCTGGCGTTGATTGCCCAGTCACTCGATCGCGTCCCCCAGGATGAACGTCAGGCCTACACCGACCTGTGCCGCCGCTTCGACTCGGGCCGCCCTTTCCGCGAGGCACTGGTCCCCATCGTGCTCGACGGCGAGACCCGCTGGTGGTCGCTCACGGCCAAACCGCTGACAGACGCTCAACAGATATCGACCGGCTGGCGGGGCGTCGGCACCGATGTCACGCAGGCCCTCGCCGCCCAGCGCGAAGTCCAGCGCATGGCGCATTTCGACGGGCTCACCGGGCTATCCAACCGGAACCACTTCCACGAGTCACTCAGCCGCATCGAAGAACAGGCCGCCGACAGCAACGCCGGCGCGCTGCTGTTGTGCCTCGACCTCGACAACTTCAAGGCCATCAACGACTCCTATGGGCACAGCTTTGGTGACGGCTTGCTGCGCGTTGTCGCCCAGCGGCTGCTCGGTCGAACCCGCCGCACTGATATCGTCGCGCGCCTGGGAGGAGACGAATTCGCCATCATCCGCTGGGGGCTCAACACGCCGGAGGACGCCGAAGAACTGGCCTCGCGCATCATTGCGTCGCTCGCTGACCCCTTCGAAGTCGATGGCATCCGGGTCAAGATTGGCACCAGCGTCGGCATCGCCATGGCCCCCAAGGATGGTCAAAGCGGCGATCAGCTCCTCAAGAATGCTGATATCGCGCTATATGCGGCCAAGTTCGACGGCAAGGGGCGCTTCCGGTTTTTCGACTACGAGATGGACACCCGCGCCCGGCGCCGGCTGTTTCTCGAGCACGAACTGCGCGGCGCCTTGCAGCGTGGCGAATTCCATCTTGCCTATCAGCCGATCTTTTCGCTGGCCACGGGCCGCATCTGCGGCTGCGAGGCCTTGCTGCGCTGGCGCCACCCGCGCCTCGGGCTGATCGACACGCAAGAGTGCATCTCCGTCGCCGAAGACTCCGGCCAGATCGAAAGCATTGGCGAGTGGGTGCTCAATGCCGCCATCCGCGACGCGGCCGGATGGCCCGACAGCGTGCGACTCTCCGTCAACCTGTCCCTCGCCCAGTTCATCAATCCGGCCCTGTGCGACACCATCCTGAGCTTGCTCGGCGAGCACGGCCTGCCCGCCACACGCCTGGAGCTGGAACTGACCGAATCCATTTTCCTGCGTGACACCACCGACACCGAAGGCCATCTGCGGGCACTGCGCGCCGCCGGCATCCGGATTGCCCTCGACGACTTTGGCACCGGCTACTCCTCCCTCGCCTATCTGCGCTCCCTGCCACTGGACCGCATCAAGATCGACCGGGCCTTTGTCCAGGCCATCACCACCCACCCGGAAACGGCCGCCATCGTCCGCGCCATCATCGCCATCGCGAAAGCGCTGGATATGGACACCTGCGCCGAGGGGGTCGAAGGCGGTGCCCAGCTGACCGTGTTGCGTGCCGAAGGCTGCGATACGGTCCAGGGCTTTGCCTTGGCCGAACCCATGGCCCCGGCGGCGCTGGCCGCCTTTCTGACCGGCAACATCACGGTGCCGGCACTGGTCGCAGCCTCTCGCGGCGCGCAGGAAAAGAAGATCAAGCGCCCGCAATAGCCGCAATGCGCTCAACTTGCTCCGCCCTTGTGCCGATAAGACTTTGACGCCCCCGTGCCGAACGCTCAATACCATGAAAATTGTCATCGTCGACGACACCCCGCTGAACCTCACTTTGATGCAGGCCCTGGTCGGCAAGCTCCCTGATTGCGAGCCGCTGCCCTTCATCGACCCGCAAGAAGGCCTCGCCTGGTGTCAGGCCAACGAACCGGATCTTGTTGTGGTCGACTACATGATGCCGGGTCTGGACGGGGTTGAATTCATTCGCCGCCTCCGCGCCACTCCGAACCGCGACGACGTGCCGATTCTGATGGTCACCGCCGACCACGAGCGCCAGACCCGCTATGACGCGCTCCAGTCCGGCGCCACCGACTTCCTCAACAAGCCGGTCGATCGCAACGAGTTCCAGCCCCGCGTGCACAACATGCTGGCCCTGCGTCGTGCCCACCTTGCCACCCGCGCCCGTGCCCGCTCGCTGGAAGCCGAGATTGCCGAGGCCACCGCGCAGATCCACGAACGCGAGCAAGAGACCGTCACCCGTCTGGCCCGTGCCGCCGAATTCCGCGACCCCGAAACCGGCGCCCATATCCAGCGCATGGCCCACTACTCGGCGCTCATCGCCCGACAGCTGGGCAAAGATGACGCCTATTCCGCGTTGCTTCTGCAGGCGGCTCCGATGCACGACGTCGGCAAACTGGGGATTCCCGATCACATCCTGATGAAACCCGGGCGCCTGACTGTTGACGAGTTCGAGCAAATGAAGCGCCACCCGACGATTGGGCACGACATCCTCAAAGGATCGACCTCGCCGGTCATCCAGGCTGCCGCCATCATTGCCCTGACTCACCATGAAAAGTTCGACGGCTCAGGCTACCCCTTCGGCACTGCCGGCGACGCGATCCCGCTGGAAGGGCGCATCGTTGCCGTCGCCGACGTGTTCGACGCACTCACTTCGGCTCGCCCCTACAAACCCGCCTGGTCGCTCGACGACGCTACCGCTTTTCTACGCGAGGGGCGTGGCCAGCACTTCGACCCCATCTGCGTCGACGCCATGCTCGAACGCTGGTCGGAAGTCCTCGACATCCGCCAGCGCTTTCAAGATGAAGCGCCGACCGCACTCTAACGCCAGCCACCGTTGATGCTCGCAAACACACGTCGCCTCTTCCGTCTAAGTTCGCTCAAACACCGCTTGGTCTTACTGACCAGCGTCCTGACCTGCGTCGCCGTATTGCTCACAACGGCGCTCGACCATACCCGCGAGCGCAATGCAACCGACGCCCGAGAACGGGTTCAGGCGCAAGCGCTGACCGCACACATTGCGACCCTGACCGCCGCGGGCGTTGCGGCCAATGACACCGGCGCCCTCAATCGGACCCTGGAGGCCTTCGACAGCTTCCCACACATTCAGCGCCTGGTCGTCACCGACCGGCAAGACCAGGTCCTCGCCGCCGTCAGCCGCACACCGCGTGGCACCCTGGCCCCCGACGGACAAACCCAGGTTGGAGCGGTGCATGTCAGCCGGTCGCGCGACCTGCGCGCCCCCATTGGCCCAATCGCCCCCACCGGCTGGGTGCATCTAAGCCTCGATGCACCGCCACGGCCACCGTTTTTCACGGCCACCACCGCGCTCCTGCTCGCGCTGATCCTCGTCGTCGCCGCACTGGCCGTCATCGGGATTCTGCGCCGCCCGCTGGCCGATCTCGCCCATGCCGAAGCGCTGGCCTCGGCCCTGCCCGCCGGCACGCTCATCCCGCCCCCGCGCGCCGGCGCCTTGGACGAGACCCAGGCACTCAGCGAGGCTCTCCTGCACGCCGCCGAGCGTGTCCGCCAGGCGCAAGACAGGCTCGCCGCCAGCCACGCCCGGATGCGCGCCATCACCGACGCGGCCCTCGACAGCATCATCACCATCGATGCCGCCGGCTGCGTCATCGACTTCAACCCCGCCGCCGAGAACTGCTTTGGCTACCGCCGCGAGGACACCCTCGGCCACCCCATCGCCGAACTGATCATCCCCCCCCATCTGCGCGAAGCTCACAACCGTGGCATGGCCCATTACCTGGCCACCGGGGACGGCCCGGTGCTGTCGCGTCAGATTGAAGTACTGGCGATGCGCAAGGACGGCGACACCTTCCCGGCCGACATGGCGATCGTACCCATCGACCTGAATGGCGCACCGGCCTTTACAGCCTATTTGCGCGATATCAGCGGGCGCAAGCAGTCGGAACAAGCCCTGCTCGAAGCCAAGTCGCTGGCCGAAACCGCCAACCAGGCCAAGAGCGATTTCCTGGCCAACATGAGCCACGAGATCCGCACCCCGATGAACGCCATCATCGGCATGACCGATCTGGCCCTCGAAACCCGTCTCGATGACGAGCAGCGCGAATACCTCACCCTGTCGCGCGACGCCGCCGACTCACTGCTCAGCATCGTCAACGACCTGCTCGACTACTCCAAGATCGCCGTCGGCCGGCTCGATTTCGAACGCATCGGCTTTGGCCTGCGCGACTGTATCGCCCTCAGCCACCGCACCCTCAAGGACGCCGCCGAGCGCAAGCACCTGAGCTTTACCTACCATGTCGCCCCCACCGTCCCCGACCACCTCGTCGGCGACCCCCACCGCCTGCGGCAGGTTCTCATCAACCTGATCGGCAACGCCCTCAAGTTCACCGAGACCGGACACATCACGATCCACGTCGGACTGACCGAAAGCACCGCCGACAGCACGGAACTGAAGTTTTCTGTCGAAGACAGTGGCATCGGCATCGCCAAAGACAAGCAACAGCTGATCTTCGATGCCTTCTCCCAGGCCGACACCTCGTCCACGCGGCGTTTTGGTGGCACGGGCCTGGGGCTGACCATCTGCTCGCAGCTGATCGACAGCATGCAGGGAAAGCTGTGGGTCGACAGCGAGCCCGGCAAAGGCAGCACCTTCCACTTCACCGCTCGCTTCGGGCGCGCCAGCGCGCCCGCGGCACCGATCACACGCCCGGCTGAAACCGACCTGGGCAGCCTGCGCATCCTGGTGATCGCCGGCAACGAAGCCAGCCGCAGCCACCTCACCGGCATGATCGAAAGCTGGAACATGTTGTGCGACACCTGCGCCAGCGGTGCCGAAGCGCTCGCCGGCTTCAGTGGCGAGGGGCCCGAGGTGCGCTACCACGCCATCGTTGCCGACACCGACCTGGGCGACATGAGCGCCTTCCGCTTCTTTGAGCGGCTCAACACGCACGCCCTTGCGCACCCGCCCATCCGGCTCATGACCGCCAACGCGGGCCAGCGCGGCGACGCCGCCCGCTGCCGCTCGCTCGGCATCCAGGCCTACCTGAGCCGGCCGATCGAGCCCTCCGACCTGCTCGACGCCATCTTGCTGGCCATCGGCACCGACGGCATCCAGCCGCTGATTACCCGGCACAGCCTGCGCGAGCAACGCCGTCGGCTGAATGTGCTGCTCGCCGAGGACAACAAGGTCAATCAGATGCTCGCCCTGCGCCTGCTCGAAAAGCTGGGTCACGCGACCCATGTAGTGAACAACGGCCTCGAAGCCCTTGCGGCCTGCGAAAGCACCCACTTCGACGTGGTCCTGATGGATGTTCAGATGCCCGAGATGGGCGGATTCGAAGCCACCGCCAAGCTGCGCGAGCGCGAAGCCGTGACGGGCCGCCACACACCAATCATCGCCATGACCGCGCACGCCATGCCCGGCGACCGCGAGCGTTGTCTGGCGGCGGGCATGGACGACTATGTGGCCAAACCGGTTCAGCCAACCTCGCTGGCGGCGGCGCTGGCCGCGATTGTCAGTGGCGATCAGCGCGTCGTCCATCGCGAGGCCGCCGCCGCCGTCGCCAGCCGTCCGCTCACCGCCTTCGATCAGGACACCCTGCTGGCCAATCTGGGCGGCGACCGCGAGCTGATGATGCAACTGGCCGCGCTCTATCTCGACGACGAGATCGCGCTACGCGAATCGCTGAAAATCGCGTGTAGCGGCGGGGATCTCCAGGCCATTCACTCGGCCGTCCATGGCTTGAAAGGCGCGGTCGCCAACTTCTCGGCCGATAGCGCCATGGCGGCGGCCAGCGCGCTGGAAAGCGTCTGCCGAAACGGCGAAACCGAGCGACTCGATCACGCCATCACACAGTTCAACGCCGAGTTGGACCGCTTTGCCGAGGCCTTGCGCACCGTAGCGGCCTGAGCGCGCGCAATCAATCGCGCTGGATCAGCTCAATCTTGTAGCCGTCCGGGTCATCCACAAAGGCAATGACCGTGGTGCCATGCTTCATCGGCCCCGCCTCGCGCACCACCTTGCCACCGGCCGCGCGAATCGCCTCACAGGCCGCGTAGGCATCCGGCACGCCGAGCGCGATATGGCCGTAGCCATTGCCGAGCTCATAGCTCGCGGTGTCCCAGTTGTGGGTCAGCTCCAGCACCGCGCCTTCCGACTCGGGTTGATAGCCCACAAAGGCCAGCGTGAAGCGGCCTTCCGGGTAGTCCTGCCGGCGCAGCAGCTTCATGCCCAGAATGTCCGTGTAGAACGCAATCGAGCGGTCCAGGTCGCCGACGCGAAGCATGGTGTGGAGTAAACGCATGGCTATGTCCTTATTGTTCAGTCGATAGAAGATGCGGCCGGCTCGGCCGCATCGATAAATTCGGGCAGGGCGCGTCCGAGCTGCCGGAGCCGCAAACGTGCGCCGCCCACATCGGGAATCACCTGCGCCACCAGTGCCCAGAAACGCGGCGAGTGATTCATGTGAACCCGGTGCGCCACCTCGTGCGCCACCACATAATCAATCAGGTCCGGGCTCAAATGAATCAGCCGCCAGTGCAGACGGATCCCGCGCGCCGAACAACTGCCCCAGCGCGTACGCGCTTGGGTCAACCCGACCGGCGGCACCGGCACGCCGATGCGCAAGGCAAACTCCGCCACCCGGCCTTCAAAGTAGCTCAGCGCCCGCGCCTGCAGTGCCCGCTTCAAGCACTCGGCCGGCGACTGCCGAGTGGTACAGCGCAGCATCAAGCACGCATTGTCATCAGCATCTGCAGCTATCCAGCGCACCTCGGCCCGGCCCCGCGACAGCGTCAAACGGCATGGCGTGCCCATCAGGGGAAACGACAAATCATCGACAACCGCGAGTTTGGCCGCTTGAGGCCGTGCTGCCAGCGCGGTGAGTTTGTCGAGCACCCAGCGATCATGGGCCTTCAAAAAAGCCTCCACCGCCGAATGCGGGGCACGCAGCGGTGCCGCCACCGACAGACCGCGCCCGTCGATGGTCAGCCCGAGCGTGCGGCGCGCCGAGCGGCGCAGGTGATAACCGACCGGTCGGCCAAGCAGATGGATCTGGTGCTGGCTGCGCAAGGCAGCGCTCACGCCTTGTCGTCCCAGCTGAAGCCGCGCGCGGCCAGTTCAGCGAGGATCTCGGCCATGGCGGCCGCCACGCGCTCGGCCGTTCCTTTGACGCCCAGCTCGATACTGCGCCGCCGATCGGCCTCGGCAAAGGCCGGCAGGCTGAACACGGTCACATCCGGGTAGTCGGCGGTGATGCGCTCCATCAAGGCCACCAACTGACTCTCGTACGCCTCCCACACCGTCACCGCCTGCTCGACATAGTCTTCCGCGTGGAACAGCTCGGCGTAGCAGGTATCGAGCACCCAGGCCACCATCGGCCAGGCCATCACCGGGAAGCCGGGCACGAAATAGTGCTTGGCAATGCTGAAGCCGGGGACCTGGTTATAGGGGTTGGGGATGATCGCCGCACCCACCGGGTAGACGCCCATCTGCAAACGATGCGCGGTGGTTTCATCGCCAAACTTGCCACGCAGGATGGCTTCGGCCTCGGGATGCAGCGCCAGCGGCTGCCCCACCGCTTCGGCCGCGGCCTGGCGGGTGTGGTCGTCCGGCGTTGCGCCGATGCCGCCGAAGCTGAACACCACGTCACCGGTGGCCATTGTCTCTTGCAGCGTCTTGACCAGAAACGGCCGCGAGTCGGTCACATAGCGCACCCACGACAGCTTCAGACCACGCTCGCCGAGCAACTCGATGAGCTTGGCCAGATGCTTGTCTTGCCGACGGCCTGAGAGAATTTCGTCGCCGATGATGATCGCGCCAAAGCCCATGAAAATTCCTTAACGGCCGGCCTGATCCGCGATCACCCAGCCACGCCCGACCCGGTCGCGGCGCAAGGCTTCGAGCAGGTAGTGGACATAGGCCAGGCCGCAGAAAGCCGGCGCAAACAGGTTAACAATCGGAATGTAGGCCAGCAGGGCGCAACCGGTGCCCAGGCCGAGCAGCGCGGCGCGGTGCTCCTGGCGCAGGCGTGGCATTTCTTCGCGGTCGCCATGCAACATCAGCGCATCGTAGCCAAAGGCGCGCTGGTTGAGCCAGGCGGTGAGCAGGATCGAGGCGACCAGGCCAACACCGGGAATCAGCCAGAATGGCAGGGTCAGCACGATGCCGACAATGAACACCGCCACCGCCGCCACCGCGTTGATGGCGCTACCGGTATTGGAGCCGCCGCGGCGCATTTCGAGATCGCCATAGCGGATCTTGGCGACCTTTTCGAGCATGATGGGCAAGGCCACCACCGCCACCAGCAAGGCCGCGGTCACGTAGATCACCGGCAGGAACAGCACCGCCAGTGCGATCTTGACCAGCACCAGCACCGCCGCCGCACCGACCTCGGAGCTGTCGAGCCGCGCCGACACCCAGTCCCACTGGCCGATCCAGCTCATCACGCCGGCGACCATCGGGTCCCACAGCACGATACCGAGAATCAGCCACACCACCATCGCCAACAGCGTGGGCCACACCAGATGCCACAGCACGCCGCGTTCGGTGAGACTCTTCACCGCCCGGGCGTATGCCAGAAAAATGTCCTTCATGCCTGCCTGTCGTTTGAAAACACGGAAATCATTGTAGCGCCGTCATCAAAACGATGACGCCCGCCGCCCGACGCTTAACGGGGTCGGGCGTCCCATATCTTTGAGAGCCGCTTCACCGAGACCGGCATCGGCGTCTTGAGTTCCTGCGCGAACAATCCCACGCGCAACTCTTCGAGCAGCCAGCGGAACTCCTCCAGGAAGGGGTCGGCCTGTCCGGCGCGCAAACTATCAATCCGCGCGCGCTCCACCGGCCGGGCGAGCAAGGCCCAGTCGCGCATCAACGCGGCGTCGCGCTCGGCCGCGTTGCGCAGCTTGTCGATGCGCACCACGGCCGCCTTGAGGTAACGCGGGAAGTGCGTCAGCCGCTCGTAGGGCACCTCGACCACAAAGCGCTTGCTGACCAGCGCCGCCAGCTGCTGGCGAATATCCTCGACCACTTCGGGATAGGTCTTGAGCCCGCCCAGCCGCTTTTCGAGCGTGGCCCGCTCGACCAGCACCTGATCGACCAGACGCAACAACTCCTGCGCGATCAATGTCATGCGCGGCTTGGCGGCCTGCGCGCGGGCGGCAAAGCTGTCGCCATCGGTCGGCAGCGGTTCGAGCAGGCAGGTGCGCGCCACCGTGGCCGCCACCAGCTGATCCTGCAATTCGCCCTCGGTGCCAAAGCTGATGAAGCGCAATGCCACGTCGCGCAGCCCCGGCAGGCGGCGGATTGCCTTGACCTGGTCTTTCAGCGTCAGGCAAAACAGCCGCACCAGCCCCTCGCGATGCACTCGCGCGGCCTCCTCCGGCGTGTCGTAGGGGCGCAGCGACACGCTGTCGCCGTCGTCGTGCAGTGCCGGAAAGCCGACCACCTCACGGCCAGCGACCTTCAATTCGAGCAACTCCGGCAGCGGACCGAAAGACCACTCGGTTAGCCCGTTGAGCGCACCGGCCGGCACGCTGTCGGGCGCCGCCTTGCCCGGCGCGGCGATCTCTTCGGCCACGGCCGGCAAGTCGGCCGGCTTGACCCGCGCCGCCTCAAAGGCCGCCGCGATCTGCCCATGGAATCGCCCGCGCAGCTCGGCCAGATTGCGCGACTGAGCCAGCACCCGGCCGTGCGGATCGAGCACACGGAAGTTCATGAAGCAGTGCGGATTGAGGTTTTCCGGGCGAAATGACTCCATCGGCAGCTTGAGGCTGACCCGCATCTCGACGAACAGCTGCAAGGCCTTGAGCAGCGGTGTGTCAGCACCCCACTCGCCGGCCTCGACCGCTGCCAGAAAGTCACTCACGCTCTGCGCCATGGGTTGCAGGCGGTGGCGATGCTTCTGCGGCACGGTACGCAACAGCGCGTGCACCTTCTCCTCCAGCAGGCCCGGCACCAGCCACTCGCAGCGCGTGGCCGGCACCTGGTTGAGCATGGCCACCGGCACGGTCAGCGTCACGCCGTCGTCGGCCTCGCCGGGGGCGTGCACATACTCCAGCTTGAGCCGCTGACCGAACACGCTCAACTGCGGCGGAAAGCGGTCGGTGGTGATGCCCTCGGCCTCATGGCGCATGAGCTGGTCGCGGTCGAGGTGCAGCAGCTTCGGCGTGGCCTTTTCGGCCGTTTTGCGCCAGCGCTCGAAGCTCGCGAGGTCGACCACGTCCTCGGGCAGATGGGCATCGTAAAAGGCTTCGATCAGCGCATCGTCGACCAGCACATCGGGCCGGCGCGACTTGTGCTCAAGCCGCTCGATCTCCTTGATGAGACGCAGGTTGTGCTTGAGGAAGGGCATGTGGCGCGCCGCCGCCTCGTCGATATTCCCCTGCACCAGCCCTTCGCGGATGAACAATTCGCGGCACAGGGCCGGGTCGGTGTCGCGGTAACCCACCGACCGGCGCCCGTACAACACCACGCCATGCAGGGTGCCGCGCTCCCAGGCGCGCACGCTGCCGGCCGACTTGGACCAGTGCGGCTCATAAACATGGCGCTTGATCAGGTGCGCGCCGACTTCCTCCAGCCACTCCGGCTCGATGCGCGCGATGCAGCGCCCGAACAGGCGACTGGTGTCGATCAGCTCGGCACAGACGATCCACTTGCCGGCCTTGCGCGACAGGCTGGAGCCCGGATGCGGCCAGAACTTGATGCCGCGCGCGCCATGGTAGCCCCCGGCCTGCGGGCCGCGCGCGCCCTGCTCTTCTTCCACCTTGCAGCCCAGATGGCCGAGCAGACCGGTGAGCAGCGCCTTGTGCACGGCGTCGTAATGCGCCGGCACCGTGCCTTCTTTCCAGCCATGCTCGGCGCACAGGCTATGCAACTGGCCGTGGATGTCGCGCCATTCGCGCATGCGCAGCGGCGACAGAAAGTGCTCCTTGCACCACTGCCGCTGCTTGTTGCTCGACTGGTGACGGATCACCTCTTCATAGGCTTTCCACAGATTCCAGTACCACAGGAACTCGGACTTTTCGTCCTGCTCGCCGCCGCGGAACAGCGCATGACGCTGGTCGGCCGTGCCGGCCTGGGCCTGCGGGCGGTCGCGCGGGTCTTGCACCGACAGCGCGGCGGCAATCACCAGCACCTCGCGCAGGCAGCCGTGGTCGCGCGCGGCGAGGATCATGCGGCCGATCTTGGGGTCGATGGGCAGGCGCGACAGCTCGCGGCCCAGTTCGGTGAGGCGCTGCTGCTCGTCGACCGCGCCCAGCTCGTTCAGCAGTTGATAGCCGTCGGCGATCATCTTGGGCGGCGGCGCGTCGAGGAAGGGGAAGTCTTCCACCGCGCCCAGGCCAAGCGCCTTCATGCGCAGGATGACGGCGGCCAGCGAGGCGCGCAGGATCTCCGGATCGGTGTGATCGGGGCGCTGATTGAAATCGTCTTCGTCGTAAAGCCGGAAGCAGATGCCGTCCGACACCCGGCCGCAACGCCCGGCGCGCTGACGCGCGGCGCTCTGGGCGATCTTCTCGATCTGCAGCTGCTCGACCTTGTTGCGCGCCGAGTAGCGCTTGACCCGCGCCAGACCCACGTCGACCACATAGCGGATGCCCGGCACGGTCAGCGAGGTCTCGGCCACGTTGGTGGCCAGCACCACGCGGCGCCCGCTCGAGCGGCCGAACACGCGCGACTGCTCCTGCGCCGAGAGGCGGGCAAACAGCGGCAGAATCTCGGTGCCGGCGGCGTGATGTGCCTTGCGCAGCGCCTCGGTGGCTTCGCGGATCTCGCGCTCGCCAGGCAGAAACACCAGCACATCGCCGGGGCCTTCGCGCTGGGCCTCGTCAACCACATCGACCAGACCGTCCCAAGCGTCAGCGCCGCGACGGGCAGACTTGTCCTCGTCCTCCGGCGGTCGGTAGCGCATCTCGATCGGGAACAGCCGACCGGAGACTTCGATCACCGGCGCGGGCCGCCCCTTGGCGTCGGCAAAGTGCCGGGCAAAGCGCTCGGCGTCGAGCGTCGCCGAGGTCACGATGACTTTCAGATCCGGCCGCTTGGGCAGCAGATTGCGCAGGTAGCCGAGCAGAAAATCGATGTTCAGGCTGCGCTCGTGCGCCTCGTCGATGATCAGCGTGTCGTAGGCGTTCAGGAACGGGTCACCCTGCGTCTCGGCCAGCAGGATGCCGTCGGTCATCAGCTTGATATGGCTGGTCGGGCCGAGGCGATCGGTGAAGCGGATCTTGTAGCCGACGGCCTGACCGAGCGGGCTGCCCAGCTCTTCAGCGATGCGCTCGGCGGTGGCACGCGCGGCGATCCGGCGTGGCTGGGTGTGGCCGATCAGCCCGCCGACACCACGGCCCAGCGCGAGACAGATCTTGGGCAGCTGGGTGGTTTTGCCAGAGCCGGTTTCGCCACCGACGATGATCACCTGATGCGTCTGGATGGCCTCGGCAATCGCCTCACGCCGCGCGCTGACCGGCAGCGCCTCCGGAAAACTCGGCACCGGCAGGCTGGCGGCGCGCTCGGCAAAGCGTGCGGCGGAGCGGTCGAGCCGGGTGCGAAGCGCCTCGGGCAAGGCGTCCAGCGTTTTTGGGCGCGGCTTGAGCCTGCGCAGGTCGCGCAGCAGGCGATGACGGTCCGCCAGCAGGCAGCGATCGAGCAAGGCAAAGGGATCGGCCGGGGCGCCCTCGCCCCGATTCGGCAACTCACTCATCTCAGGCGCGCAGCCACTGGAAAGTGACAATCCCCAGGCCGGTCATGAGCAGGGAACCGATCAGGTGCAGCCCGGCTGTGGCCAGCGCCCAGCCATATTGCGCGGCGCTGATCATCATCACCACCTCGGCCGAGAAGGTCGAGAAGGTCGTGAGCGCGCCGAGAAAGCCGGTCACCAGAAACCAGCGCGCTTCCGGCGGCAGCGCCGTGTGATGGGCAAAATACGCCACCGCCACGCCGATCAGATAGCCGCCCAGCAGGTTGGCCACCAAGGTGCCGAGCGGCAATTGGAGGAACAGCGGGTTGAGTCGCACCCCGAGCCACCAGCGAATCCAGGCGCCCAGGGCCGCCCCGACCCCGACGGCAAGGAATCCGGCTGGATTCATCCTAGAAACCGCAGTTGGACGCGCCCGAGTGTGCGTCTGGTGAGTGCGCTGGCAAGGCGCGACGACGCGCAGCCTGCACGCTGTAAGGAGGAGCAACGCAGCCAGAGCGCTCGCCAGGCGTGCAATCGGGTGTGTAGCGCACCCACCAGCCGGGTGAGCGGCATCGAAGCCGACTTATTCCGCACAGTCAGCTCCTTGCTGGCAGGCACAAGCGGTCAACTGTGGTTACTAGGATCATGGCAAACACACGGGTCGATTCAGATGGGCGCATTCTACCGCGTCGACCGCGCAGATTGACTCACCGGGTCTGTAAGCTTTTGCCCGGCTCGCGGGTCTGGTCTCTCAGGAGGAGTCGATTGATGTTGCTTTCCCTGGGAAAACGCCGCGCCTTTGATCAGGTGGTGCGCGCCTACAGTAGCGATCTGTACCGCTTTGCCTACTGGCTGTGCGGCGATCGCTTTGTGGCCGAAGACGTGGTGCAGGAGGCCTTTGTCCGCGCCTGGCAGCGCTGGGATCAGCTGCGCGACAAGGCCACGCCCAAGCCCTGGCTGCTGACCATCGTGCGGCGCGAACACGCCCGGCTATATGAGCGCAAACGCTTTGACTATGTCGACGATGCGCCGGAAGATCTGGCCATTGCGGCGGACCACGATCCGCTGGAGATGTTCGAACTGGAGCAGGTGATCGGCAATCTGCCGCTGAGTCTGCGCGAACCCTTTCTACTGCAGACCCTCGGCGGCTTCAGTTGCGCCGAGATCGCCGAACAACTCGAGACCACCGAAGGCGCAATCATGGTGCGACTGACCCGTGCCCGCCAGGCCCTGCGCGGGCTAATGGGCGAATCCGACCGGCCGCGCAAGCGAGGCACCCAATGAGCGACACTCTCTCCTACACCTGCCTGGATTTTCGCCGCGAGAAGCTGGCGGACCCGCGTCGCCTGTCGCCAGCGGCCCGTCTGCACATGCATGACTGCCCGATGTGCCGCGCATTTGCTCGCCGTCTCGACGCCAGCGATGCGCAGATCGAACAGGTGCTCGCCGTGCCGGTGCCGGACGGTCTGGCCGACCGTGTGCTGCTGAATGTGCATCACGGCAAGCGCCGCCCCTGGAGCTTGATGGCGCTGGCCGCCACGGTGGTGCTCAGCCTCGGCATCGGCTTCCAGCAATGGCAGCCGCGCGCGGAGGTCGATTACGCGCGTCTGGCCATCGAGCATGTGCTGCACGAACCCGAATCGCTGACCGATCACCGCCTCGCCGACCCGAGCCAGTTCCGCTTCGTGCTGGCCAATTTCGGCGGCCAGATGCACCGGTCTGTCGGCAAAGTGCGCTACATGAAGCTGTGCCCGGTGCCGGAAGGCACGGGCTGGCATATCGTGCTCGACACCGAACACGGCCCGGCCACCTTGCTGCTCATCCCGGGCAAGGGCGTGAATGCGCCGACCGGCACATTGCAGATGAAAGGCTATGTGGCCCGCGCGCTGCCGGGTGGCCAGGGCTATTACGCGATCATCACCGAGTCGCCCCAGGCGCTGGACGCGATCAGCGGGATGCTGTCGGAACGGGTGAGCTGGCGGACCTGAGGTCGCCGCCGCTCACTCGGCGGCACGCCGGAAGCGGTCGGCGCCCGGCAGGCCGTCGCGCAGCGCGGTGCGAAAATCGACCTCCGACATCGGCCGGGCAAACAAATAGCCCTGCATTACCGGGCAGCCATGCGCCTGCAGCACACGCGCCTGCGCCTCGGTCTCGACACCTTCGGCCACCAGCCCCATGCCCAGACTGCGCGCCATGGCGATGATCGCCCGCACGATGGCCGGGTCGTGGTTGCCGCCGTCGCAGTCCTGCACGAAGGAGCGATCGATCTTGAGCGTGTCGACGGCGAAGCGCTTGAGGTAAGCAAGCGACGAATACCCCGTCCCGAAATCGTCCACCGCCAGCGACAGCCCCAGCCCGTGCAGCCCGTGCAGCACTTCGGCCGTCGCATGGGTGTCGCGCATCAGCGCGGACTCGGTCACTTCGAGTTCGATCATGTCGGCCCCCACTTCGTGGGCGTCGAGGGTGTCGCGGATGCTGTCGAGCAGATCCTGCCGGCCAAACTGGATCGCCGAGAGGTTCACCGCGATGGGCACCACCGGCACGCCGGCGGCCCGCCAGCGACTGAGGTCATCGCAGGCCTGGTTAAGCACCCACTGACCAAGATGACCGATCAGGCCCATCTCTTCGAGCAGCGGAATGAAAGCGACCGGGCCGATCACGCCTTCGGTCGGGTGATGCCAGCGCACCAGGGCCTCGCCACCGACGATGCGCCCCCGGTCGGCGTCGACCTTGGGTTGATACACCAGCACGAACTGATCCTTGTCGATCGCTTCGCGCAAGGCACTTTCCATGCTCAAGCGCGACATCGCGTCGACTTTCATCTGCTCGGTGTAACACTGGATGGCGTCGTGCTCGCCCAAGCGACGCAGGGCGCCGAGTGCCATCTCGGCCGACTTGAGCAAGGTATCGGCGGTGTCGCCATGCTTGGGATAGAAGGCCAGACCGGCACTGAAGGACACATTCAAGGTCTGGCCGTCCATGTGCACGGCCGAGCCAGCCCGTGACAGCAAAGACTGCACCTCGGCCTCGACCGCCGCACGGCCCGAGGCGCCCTCGACAAACAGGGCAAAATTATCGGCATTGATGCGCGCCATGCGCGGCGCGTCCAACCGATCGGGCGCCACACCATCCTCGGTCGTGCCGGCGTGGCCGGCGCCCAGGCGCAAGGCCAGCACCTGCAACACCCGGTCGGCCGCATCCTGGCCCAGGGTTTCGTTGATCCGCTTGAACCGGTCGACATTGATCAGCACCACGGCGCAATGCCCGCCCCGGGCTTGTTCGCGCAGTAGCGCCGATTGCAGGGCTTCGCGAAAGTGCACCCGATTGGGCAGACCGGTGAGGTCGTCAAAATAGGCCAGTTGCCGGATGCGCTGCTCGGCCGCGACACGATCGGAAATATCCTGCAGCGTGCCCTGCACCTGCACCACCCGACCGTTGGCGTCGCTGAGCGGCACCGCCATTTCATGGGCAGTGCACACCTGACCATCGGCGCGCAAGATGCGATATTCCAGCGCGTACCGCTGGCCATCGCAGACGCTGTCGAGCGATTTGCAGACCCGTTCGCGATCGCCCGGATGCACCCGCTCGATCAGGGCCGACAGGCCCTTGCCAAACGATGTGGCATCTTCGCCAAACAATGCGCAGTAGTTGTCGGAGCGATGGAAGCGGTCGGTGCTCAGATCCCACTCCCAACTGCCGATGCGCGCGATCTCCTGCGCCGCGCTCAGGTTGCGTTCGCTGCGCAGCAGGCTATCGACCGCGTCGGCGGCGCGCAAGGCATAGCGCACCCGGTGACGGAGCAGCGTCCAGTTGATCGGTTTGGGGATGAAGTCGGTGGCGCCGCTGTCGTAGGCCAGCTCGATCGACGCGGTGTCTTCCAGGCCGGTGAGCATGATGACGGGCACACGCACGCCTTGCTGGCGCAGACGCCGGCAGGTTTCGAAGCCATCAATGCCCGGCATCAGCACGTCGAGCAGAATCAGGTCGGGGTGGAACTCGCCGAAACGGGTCAACCCCGCCTCGCCATCGGCCGCTTCGGCCACCTGGAAGCCGGCCTCTTCGAGCGCGGCGCACGCGAGCATGCGCGTTACGTCGTCATCATCGACCACCAGCAGGCGCGCGCTCCGTTCAATCTCGGTCATGAACTCAGATCCTTTCCAGCCGTCGCCCCATCCAGTTCGACGCCTTCATCCACCAGGGCCTTCTGGTAGGCCACGAAAGCGGGCTGCAACTCGGCCACCTCGGGCAATTCGCTCATATCCTCGCCGGCCTTGAGGGCGGTGTCCAGCGACCGCGCCAGCCCTGCCAGACGCGACGCGCCCACCGCTGCGGCGGCCGATTTCATTTTGTGCGCCACCCGCTGGGCAGCGGATCGATCCTGCTGTGCAAACGCCTCCGCGAGCGCCTGCACCTGCTGACCCGTCTCGCGGACAAACAGCTTGGCCAGGCGCTTGAGCATGGGCGCCGCGCGATCACCGCGCACGCCGGGCACCCCAAGCAGGACGGCCATGTCGAGCGCCGGCAGCTCACCCACGACCGCGCTGTCGACAGGCTCGGCCGCCGGCGCGCCCAGCACCGCCGGCGCGTCCATGGGGACCGTCGGCGCCCAGCGCATCAGCGCCTCGCGCAGTCGCTCGCCGGAGACCGGCTTGGTGAGGTAATCGTCCATGCCGGCCGACAAGGCGGCGGCGCGATCATCGCGCTGGGCATTGGCGGTGAGCGCCAGAATCGGCACACGTTCGCTGCCGGTGCCCGAGCGCTCGGCGCGACGGATCTCGCGCGTGGCTTCGATGCCGTCCATTTCGGGCATCTGAATATCCATCAACACGAGGTCGAACGCGCCCTTGCGATACATGGCCACCGCTTCGCGGCCGTTGTTCGCCACCGTCACCCGACAACCGCACTCGCCCAGCAGGGCACAGACGATCTCGGCATTGACGGGGTGGTCCTCGGCCAGCAGCACCCGAGCGCGCGAGCGTAGGGTCGGCGCACTGCTGACTTGCTGCCGCACTTGACGCGACACATCGCCACGCAGCACGGCGAGCAGATCGCTGGCCAAGACGGGCTTGGGCACGCAGGCTTCAGCGCCGGCCGCTCGAGCGTCTTCTTCATCACTGGCCGAACGCAGGCGAATCAGGGCGACGATCCGCTGGCCGGTTCGAGCCATCTGCGCAATGCGCGCAAACCCGTCGCTGTTGGTGCCATGGCGATCCACCAGCACCGCGGTGTAGGGCGCGGCGCCGGCACGGGCCAATGCCTCCGGGTCGGCGTAGCCGTCGGCCTCGTAGCCGAGCGCTTCGGTCTGCACCATGAGGGCGTCGCGCAACGGCGCACTGCCGGCCACAATCGCCACCCGCCCGGCGGGCTTGAACATCGGCGCGGGGTCACACAAGCGGGCATCGACCGCAAAGAAAAACCGCGTCCGTTCCTCGGGGATGCTTTCGAACTCCAGCCGCCCGCCCATCAACTCAACCAGCTGCCGCGAAATCGTCAGGCCCAACCCCGTACCACCAAAGCGCCGGGCCATGGAGCTGTCGGCCTGCGAAAAGGCCTGAAACAGGCGCGGCTGAAGATCTGCGGGAATGCCAATGCCGGTGTCGGTGACGCTGCCATCGAGCCGAAGCTGTCCGTCCGCCGCAACGCGGGCGTCCAGATCGATCCGGATATACCCCTTGTCGGTAAATTTGACGGCGTTGGACACCAGGTTGTTGAGCACCTGGCGGAAGCGGTGACCATCGGCGCAGACGCGCTCTGGCACATTGGCCGACACCACCACCATCAGCTCAACGTCCTTTCGCTGGGCCCGTTCGGCAAACAGCAAGGCGACGTCTTCAACCGCCTGGCGCGGCGAAAATTCGATCTGCTCGAGCTCGAGCTTGCCCGCCTCGATCTTGGAGACGTCCAACACATCGTTGATGAGATACAGCAGCGACTCGGCGGAGGCATGCAAGGTGTCGATCAGACGCACCTGCCGGCTGTTCATCTCGGTGCCGCGCAGCAACTCGACCATGCCCAGCACGCCATTCATCGGCGTACGGATTTCATGGCTCATGTTGGCCAGGAACAGGCTCTTTGCGCGGTTCGCGGCCTCGGCCTCTTCACGCGCAACATCGGCCTCTTCCTTGGCCATCGACAGTTCGCCGGTGCGCAGGGCCACGTCTTGTTCGAGACGATCGCGGTGCGCGGCCAGGGCCGAATCGCGTGCCTCGATTTCGGTCAGCATGCTGTTGAAACCGTCGACCAGCTCCCCAACCTCGTCGCGCGGGCCGGCGGGCGCACGCACATCGTAACGCCCCGAGTTGCGGACATCGCGCACCACGCTGGCCAGCTGCACCACCGGCTGCACAATGGACTGCTCCGCCCGACGCACCAGCAGGGTCGCGACCAGGCCGCCCAGGCCCAGCCCGACCAGCGCCAGCACAAACCACTCGACCATGTCCGCCAGCATGCCAGCCAGCGAGATTTCCAGCACCAGGTCGCCCAGGTATTCACCGTCGTGACGCACCGGCCAGGCGCGGAAGTAGCGCGGAAACTCCCAGATGCCGGCCTCATCCACCCGCAGGGTCCGAAGCGGATAAAAATTGGGGGCGATGTCTTCAAGGTCGATCGGATAGGTTGCAAACACTTCGCCATTGGCGCGGCGCAACAGCGCGGCACGAATCTGTTCAACATGGCGCAGCGAGCCGAGCAGGCGCTCGGCACTGCCGACGTCTTCAAACCGCAAGGGGGCCGCGCCGTTCTCGACCACCAATTCCGCGTAGATGGCGGCCTGGTCTTGAATGCGCTGAACCTCCTGGCGCAACTCGCTCAGACCGATGGCCAGAAACGCCACAACCAAGGCCACAATGATGCTGACCAGCACGATGCTGCGCAGTTTGCGGCCCAGCGAGCGATGGGGCTTCAAGGCCATGTCAGTCGCCCTCCCGCCCGATCAGCCGACGCGCAAGCTTGAGCAGCTGCGCGCTCAGGCGGAGGTGCTGAGTCGCCACGGTCGAGCGGTTGATGTCGAAGCGGATGCGGTCATCCACCGTCACCAGGCCAATATTGCCGCCGGCTTCGATGAACCCGTCGATATCACTGACCGTCAGCACCGGCCAGTCTTCGAGTTCTCGTAAAATCGCGTTCAGCCGTCGCTGTTCCGATGCCGCCACAAAAACCACTTCGCAGCCCTTGGCCTCCAGCGCCGCCGCCGGATAGTGCACCTTGACCGCCCGTCCCTGCGCCTGACGCGCTTCGAGCCCGCTCAAGTGCTCCCCAAACGGATCACGCCCGAGCACGCAAATATCAATCGCATCGCTATCGGCCAGCGCCTCATCGGGCCAGGTCGCGTACCGCGCGAAGTTCAGCAGGAAAACCGCCTTGAGCTGATACTCGGTCGGCGGCGCCGCACGCAGCGGCGACGCGGCCAGCAAAGCCAGCAGGAAGGGGAGAAGGGCTCGCCAGCGCACAGTCGTCCCGCTCAGAATGTCCAGCGCCCGGTCAGCAAGAGCCGACGCCGGTCATAGGCATACGCGGAGGGAAAATAGTCTGAGCTGTAAGCGGTGTAACGTTTGTCGAACAGGTTGGTGACGCTCAGGGTGAGTTCGGCGCGCCGGCTGAAGCGATAGCCATACCGTGCATCCATCACTGTGTAGGCATCCACGCCCGGCGCCGGCTGCCCCTTGAGCGCACCGACATGGCGCACCTGCAGATCGAGTTCCTGACGGCTGGACAGATCAATGCGCGCCTGCAGGCTCAGCCAGTGATTGGCGTTGCGATTGGCGATGGTCGCATTTCCGCCGTCGAGAATGGCGTCGCCCGTCGTATCGTAGTTTTGGCGCATCAGGGTATAGGCCAGGCCAAGGCGCAAGTCCTGGTTGACGGCCATCTCACCCCCGAACTCCGCCCCCTCCGTCACCGCCGAGGCCCGATTGTGACGGGTCAGCAAGACATCCGGTGTCGGCGGGAACAGGCCGGGCATCCGAAGCCCGCCGAAACTGTTCCCGACCAGATGCGAATAGCGCTGCCGGAACAACACGGCCTCGACACTGCCGCGATCGAGCTGGCGACGATAGCCCAGTTCAAACGCATTCACGGATTCGGATCGCAGGTCCTCCTCGGGCAGGGAGATCAGCGTCACCACGGGAAAGGGCCCAAACGCCTGAGCGCCCGCCACCAACCCGGCATAACGCTCACCGTAGGACGGCGTCCTCGCCGCGCGCGACCAGTGCGTCCAGACCGTGTCCCGATCCGACGGCGACCACAACAAACGCACCGTCGGCTGAAACTCGGGCGTGCCCATATTGCGCGCTTCAAAGCGCGCGCCCAGCGTGAGCCGCAGCAGCCGGGGCAACAACACGATCTCATCCTGGACGAAGGCGCTGAAGGTTTGTTGCTCAACTTCATCCTTGTCAAACTCAATGACCGGCACCCGACTCTTGACGGAAATGGACTGGTGCCGGAGACCGAGGCCCCAGATCCACTCATGTGCTCCCGTCACCGGCAAGCGATGCTGGAAATCCAGGTCGGCCGTGTGCACCGTCGCGTCGCCAAGCCCCCCCTGTACCACATCAGCATAATCGACATACGCGCGCAACGAGGTCTGCCCCGCCGCCGTCATCCAGTCCCGCTGGGCCAGGATGTGGGCGCCTTCAAAATCGAAGGGGGTGTAATAGGTCCCAGCCCCCCCCAGGGTCAGAATTTCGGGGCTGCGCTGCCGGTAGGCTTCACCGCTAATCATCCAGTGATCCGGCTCACCCACATCGCTGTCGAGCCGAAAACCGGTTCGCCAACCGGTCTGCTCGTCCTGAGAACTGGCGCCGCCCCGGGTTTCGAAGGGCGCACGATTCTCGCTGTGGGCGTACACCCGAAGCGCGGCGCCACCAGTCAACGTCAGCCCCTGACGCACCGCCACCTCCGGATTGCCGCGATCATCGACACTGGCCCGCACCATGCTGCCGGTCGTCGAAGCCGCATTGCGCGTCACGATGTTGATGACCCCATTCACCGCATTTGCGCCCCATAAGGACGCGCCAGGGCCGCGCACCACTTCGATACGCTCAATGTCCTCCATCATCAGATTCAGGCCATTCCAGAACACCCCGGAGAACATCGGCGAATACACGCTGCGGCCATCGACCTGAACCAGCAGTTTGGAGGCGAAGCGACTATTGAAGCCGCGCACACTGACCGCCCAGCGACCTGCGCCAAACTGGGCGACCTGCACCCCGGGCACAAGACGCAGGGCTTCAGGCACGCTACGCGCCCCACTTCGGCGAATGTCATCACGGGCCAGCACCGTCACGGCAGCGGCCGTATCGCCCAATCGCTGAGCCTTGCGCGAGACCGACAGCACCTGGATATCAGCCAGTTCCTCAAGGCTGAGATCCATCAAGCCATCATCGGCCGCAGCCCCCCCTGACAAGCACACAACAATCAAGGCGGACACGATTTTTCGTGAATTGAGCTGCATGACCCTTAACCTAGAATTTGCTGGCCGAATGGTGGCCTGAAGACCCGCTCAGCGACGTTGATTTGCGTCACGCAGAAACACCCTGACACGGTTAATCGAGCGCCCACTGCGCGGTAAAGTGCACGCTTCGCTCAATTTCGTGTGTTGGGGACGGCATGTACAAGCGCCCGAATTCAGCATGTCGGGCATTCAGCAGATTTCGCCCGGTCACCGCAAGCGTGAGCTTGGGCGACACGCGCCAACCGTACTGAAGATCCAGCTCGGTATAAGACTTGATGGCGGTCGCACCCGGATCACGATTGACCAGCGCGCCCACATGTCGCACCACCATATCCATCGCATGTCCGGCGTACGGCTTCCAGGTCACGTGAGCGCTGAACTGATCCGACGGCACGCGCTGCATGTAGAACTCGGCCGCCGCATCGGTCAGCGAGTTGCCGGCCGACTCGGTCTGGGTATCAAGATGGGAGTAACTCACACGCATGCGCCACCGCGTCGAAGGCTGCCAATCGATCGCCGCTTCGACGCCGGTGACCGTGCCATGACCATCGAAACTGAGCGGCGCATCGACGATAAACCAGCCCCCGGAGGCATACACCCCGGCGTTGGACACGTTCCTCAGATTGCGATAGCGCATCACGAAGGCGGTGACATCGACATGCGTGGTTTCGGTCGGCTGCCCGCGATAGCCCAACTCGTAAGAACGAACACGCTCGGCGGCCAATGTGTCCGCGCTCCGGAAGACGATGCGGGTCGGCGGCGAGGCCGAGATGACCTGCGATGCGTACTGCATGTCGTATTCCACCCGCGCCGGTGTCCGAGACGCCTCCGACACCGCGCCCCACACCAGATGACTTGGCGCCACCTGCCAGGCCAGGCGCAGGTTGGGCTGCCATTCGTTCCCCGTCCAGCTGTGATGCTCGAACTTGAGCCCGGCCGTCAGGGTGAGCGCATCGGGAATCAGCGTGATCTCGTCGTGCACAAAGGCGCTGACCAGACCGAACTGCTGCTCGGGTTCGTCCACTTGAAAGAAGCCACGCCCGACGACCTCCTGGTCGTGATAACGCATGCCGGCACCGACAATCAGATCATGCGCCCCCGCCGAGAAACGGTACTGACCATCCAGATCCACGGAGCGGCGCAACTCGCTCAGAAAATTGCCAACCTGCGCATCCACGTACTGAAAGCTGCCTTGCAGCGCCCATTCGCGCCCGTTGTCCAGCGGCCGGTTCAAGCGCACCGTCAATCCGGCACCCTCGTCGCGCTGAACAAACCGGGTGGCTCGCAACAAGGTCGGCGAGGTGATATCCGGCACATTCCACAGATCACGGCTGTTGTTGCGGTAGACCTCGCCGACCACGCTCAATTCGCCGGTATCGCCGAGAAACTTCTCCAGTCGCAATCCCAGTCGCTGGGTCTGCCAGCTGTCTTCCCCCTGGCCCCCGTTGATCTGGCGCGAATCATCACGCGAGCGGCCTTGATAGCTGACACGGTAGTGCCCGTCTTCCAACGTGCCGCCATGGCGTACGTACACCAGTGCTCGATCCTCCGAACCTGTCGTGATTCGCGCCGCGTCACCTTGCGTGGCGCGCGCCCATTTGGTGATGACATTGACGATGCCATTGACCGCGTTGGCGCCCCAGATCGACGCGCCCGGGCCGCGAATCACCTCGATCCGGTCGACCTCGGCCAAGGGAATGTCGAGCGCCTCCCAGAAGGTCCCTGAGAACAGAGGTGAATACACCGTGCGGCCATCAACCATCACCAGCAGACTGTTGGTAAATCGCCCGTTGAAGCCCCGAACCCCCACTGCCCAGCGATTATTGCCGATAGCCGCCACCTGCACGCCGGGCACCAGGCGCAAGGCATCCGGCAGCGTCGTGACGCCCATGCGGGCGATATCCTCGGAAGAAACCACATGTACGGCAGCCGCGACGTCCCCAATATCCTGGCGCTTGCGCGCCACCGAAATGACTTCCTGTGCCACCAGTTCGCCGAGCGAGAAATCCATCGGATCGGTTTGCGCAAAGGCCGTCGCCTGGCAGGCCAGGATCACGGTCAGCACGTAGGGGCGCAATGTCATATGGGGTTCCAGCGTTTGCGTTCTTCGTTTTTATTGAAAGGTCTGCCTCACCGACGTTGCCGCCGACAGTGGCACACTCGATGCGTCAACGGCATATGACAGCCGCCCTTTAGCGCCACACAACATACGTCATGGCACAACGTCGCATGCCATTGCGCACGCCCGCATCGGCTACAATGGCAGGCTACTGTTTTCACTGCCGTTCAACCATGTCCCTCCCCGACAATTCCGACATCGCGCGCAACGCCCATTTCATCAGCAACCTGATCGAGGTCGATCGCCAGGCCGGCAAATGGGGCGGGCGTGTCGAAACCCGTTTTCCGCCAGAGCCCAATGGGTATCTGCATTATGGTCATGCAAAATCCATTTGTCTTAACTTCGGCATTGCAGAAAGTTTCGGCGGGGCATGTCATATGCGCTTCGACGACACCAATCCGGTCAAGGAAGAGCAGGAGTACGTCGACGCCATCATCGAGTCGGTGCAATGGCTCGGCTACGACTGGGGCGAGCATCTGTATTTCGCGTCGGACTATTTTGACACCATGGCCGCCTGTGCCGAGCACCTGATCCGCGCTGGCAAAGCCTATGTGGATTCACTCTCGGCCGACGACATGCGCGCCTACCGCGGCACGCTGACCGAGGCCGGCAAGGACAGCCCCTTCCGCACGCGCAGCATCGACGAAAACCTCGACCTCTTCGCCCGCATGAAAGCCGGCGAGTTCCCCGACGGCACGCACATCCTGCGCGCCAAGATCGACATGGCCTCGCCCAACATCAACCTGCGCGACCCGGCCATCTACCGCATTCGCCATGCCCACCACCACCGCACCGGTGACACCTGGTGCGTGTACCCGATGTACACCTTCGCCCACCCCATCGAGGACGCGATCGAGAACATCACCCACTCGCTGTGCACGCTTGAATTCGAAGATCAGCGCCCCTTCTACGACTGGCTGCTCGAGCAGCTCGCCGAGGGCGGCTTCTTCACCCGCCCGCTGCCACGCCAGATCGAGTTCGCCCGCCTCAACCTCACCTACGTCGTGCTGTCCAAGCGCAAGCTGGTGCAGCTGGTGGACGAAGGCCATGTCGACGGCTGGGATGACCCGCGCATGCCGACCCTGGTCGGCGCCCGCCGCCGCGGCTTCACTGCGGCCGGATTCCGCCTGTTTGCCGAGCGCGCAGGGGTGTCCAAGTCCGACGGCTGGATCGACATGAGCGTGCTCGAAGAGTGCATGCGTGAAGACCTCAACGACACGGCCGAGCGCCGCGTTGCCGTACTCGACCCGCTCAAGCTGATCATCACCAACTACCCCGAAAGCCAGAGCGAGCAATGCTTTGCGCCCAACCACCCGCTCAAGCCGGAACTGGGCCAGCGCGAGATGCCGCTCTCGCGCGAACTGTGGATCGAGCGCGAAGACTTCATGGAAACCCCGAGCAAGGGCTTCCGCCGCCTCTTCCCCGGCAACAAGGTGCGCCTGCGCTACGGCTATGTGGTCGAATGCACCGGCTGCGAGAAGGACGCCGCGGGCAATATCACCGCCGTCACCTGCGAATACTTCCCCGATTCCAAGTCGGGCACGCCCGGCGCCGACACCTACAAGGTCAAGGGCAACCTGCACTGGGTCAGTGTGCCCCACGCCTGCGAAGCCGAAGTGCGCCTCTACGACCGCCTCTTCGCCTACCCACAGCCCGGCCAGCGCCGCGAGGGCGATGCCCCCGATTTCGAGCGCGACTTCCTCACCGACATCAACCCGGACGCCAAGCGCCGCATCACCGCTCAGCTCGAACCGTCGCTGGCGCAAGTCACGGCCGAGTCGCGCTTCCAGTTTGAGCGCCACGGCTACTTCGTGGCCGACCGCTTCGACAGCCAAGCTGGCGCACCTGTGTTCAATCGCACGGTCACGCTCAAGGATTCGTGGCAGAAGTCGAAACCCTGAGGCACGCTCCCTTTTTTATCTGCACCTCGGAACCGATGACGACAGCCCGCACCCTCTACGACATCCTTCAGGTCAGCGCGACGGCCGAGCCGGCCATGATCAAGGCCGCTCACGTGCTGCTGTCGCGCCGGCTCGAAGCCAAGGGCGACGCCCCGGCCCTGCGCCTGCTCAATGACGCCTTCGCCACGTTGAACGACCCCGCGCTGCGCGCCGCCTACGACGAGCGCATCGCCGATCACTATGTGGCGCCCGCCAGCCCGCCGCCCCCGGCAAAGACGTCCGCAGCCAGCCCCCCGGCCTGGAGCCGCGCGCTGATGATCGCCGCCGCCCTTGTGGTGGGCTACGTCGCCGCCGCCATCTGGCACCAGCGCGCACTGACTCAGATGGTGCTCGAACACCAAAGCGCGATGGCCGAGCAACAAGTCGAACTGTCGCGTTACCAGCTCGAACAGAACGAGCGCCGGCAATCGGCCACGCAGGAGCGCTACGCCACCACGCAAGAGCGCCGCGCGCAGGAGCGGCAGGCTCAGCAAGAAGCCCGCGAACTGGCCGCCCTGCGCAGCCGGTTGGACCGCGAAGCCTCGGACTACCAGCGCACCAAGACCCGCGAAGAACAACAACGCGAGCGCGAAGCGCAACGCAAAGTCGAACAGGAGCGCGCCAACCGCGCCGCCGAAGCCCAACGCAACGCCATGCTGGCCGAGCGCCGACTGGCCGAAGAAAAACGCGAACTCGAGCGCCTGTACCGGGAAAAGTACCCGCAGTATCGCTAAGCATCACGGCGATGCTGGCCCGGCGCGACACCTCGCGCGGTTGCACCGGTCACCGATCGGGCGGATCATTAGCCCTTTTGAATACACAGCCTCGCCCCATGCGCGCACGCACCCTGCTTGTCCTTCTGTGCCTCATCGCCGCTGGCGCTGCCGCCGTGTGGTGGTTCAAGCGGCCCACGCCGATCCCGGTGGCGCTGGCCACGGTCGACCGCGGCCTCGTCGAAGCCACCGTCTCCAACACCCGCGCCGGTGAAATCGAAGCCTGCCAGCGCGCCAAGCTCTCTACCATCGCCGGCGGGCGCATTGAATACCTCGGCGTCAAGGAAGGCGACAAGGTCGTCGCCGGCCAGGTGCTGATGCGCCTGTGGAATGACGATCAAGCCGCTCAGGTCGTTGTCGCACAGCGCCAGCTCGAAACCGCCCAGCGCCGAGTCACTGAAATCTGCACCATGGCCGCCAATGCCCGCAGCGAGGCCGCCCGCCAGAGTGCCCTGCATAAGCGCGGCTTCGTCTCCGGCTCGGCCGAAGAAAAGGCGCGCACCGACGCCACCGCCCGCGAGGCCGCCTGCCGTACCAGCCAGTCCGACATTGCCGCCGCGCGCGCCCAGCTCGACGCGGCCCGCGCCAACACCGAACGCACCGTGCTCACCGCCCCCTTTGCCGGCACCATCGCCAAGATCGTCGGCGAGTTGGGCGAATACGCCACGCCCTCGCCGCCCGGCGTCGCCACGCCACCGGCCATCGACCTGATCGACGAAAGCTGCCTCTATGTGAAGGCGCCGATGGACGAGGTCGACGCGCCCAAGATTCACGCCGGTCAGACCGTGCGCATCACCCTCGACGCCCTGCCCGGCCGGGTGTTTGCCGGCCATGTGCGCCGCGTCGCACCCTATGTGTTCGCCGTCGAGAAGCAGGCCCGCACGGTCGATGTCGAGGTCGATTTCGACCACCCCGAAGAAGCCCGCGGCCTGCTCGTCGGCTACAGCGCTGACGCCGAGGTGATTCTCGAGTCGCGCCCGGACGTGCTGCGCATCCCCACCGCGGCGCTGCGCAGCAGCGGCGATGTGCTGCGCTACGACGCGGCCACCGGCACGCTGTCTGCCCAGCCGGTCAAGACCGGCATTGCCAACTGGGCGCAGACCGAAATCACCGACGGCCTGAGCGAGGGCGACCGCATCGTCACCTCGCTCGAACGCGACGGCATCGTCACCGGCGCCCTGGTCACGCCCGACACCGACGCGCCCAAGTAAGCCGCCATGGCACAGATCGAACTGGACAACATCCAGCGCATCTTCCAGCTCGGCGACAGCGAAGTGCATGCCCTGCAGGATGTGCAATTGCGCATCGACGCGGGCGAATATGTGTCGGTGATGGGCCCGTCCGGCTCGGGCAAGTCCACCCTGCTCAACCTGCTCGGCCTGCTCGACCGGCCCAACGACGGTCACTACCGCCTCGAAGGGCGCGACGTCACCACGCTCAGCGCCGACGAGCAGGCGCGCGTGCGCCGCGAACGCATCGGCTTCGTCTTCCAGAGCTTTCACCTCGTGCCACGCCTCACCGCCGAGGAGAACATCGCCCTGCCCCTGCTACTGGCCGGCATCTCGCCACACGATCGCAAGGCCCGCGTCGCCCAGGCGCTGGACGACTTCGGCCTCGCCAAACGCGGCGACCACCGCCCCGACCAGCTCTCCGGCGGCCAGCGCCAGCGCGTCGCCATCGCCCGCGCCACCATCATGCAGCCGGCCATGCTGCTGGCCGACGAGCCCACCGGCAACCTCGACCGCGCCACCGGCGAAGAAGTCACCCAATTGCTCGAAGCCCTCAACGGTCGCGGCGTGACGCTGATCGTCGTCACCCACGACCCGCACATGGGCGAGCGCGCGCAGCGGCAGATCCGCATGGAAGACGGCCGCATCGATTCGGACTCGAAACGCCCCGCGCCATGATGCGCAGCCGCGACATCCTCGGCTTTGCCACCCGGGCTGCCACCGCCTACCCCATGCGCACCGGGCTGATGATGCTGGCCATGGCCATCGGCGTGGCCGCCGTGGTGTTGCTTACCGCGCTGGGCGACGGCGCCCGCCGCTATGTGGTGCGCGAGTTCTCGGCGCTGGGCAGCAGCCTGATCATCGTTCTGCCGGGCCGCACCGAAACCGGCGGCGTCGGTGCCGGCAGCTTCGTCACCAACACCCCGCGCGACCTCACCGTCGACGACGCCGCCGCACTGCTGCGTGCCGGTCGGGTCACCCGTGTGGCGCCGCTGGTGCTGGGCAACTCCGAGATCGCCTACGCCGGCAAACTGCGCGAGGTGATGGTGATCGGCACCACCACCGCCTTTGCCGACATCCGCAACTATCGCCTCGGCCAGGGCCGCTTCCTGCCCGAGGAAGACTGGCGCCGCGGCTCGGCCGTGGCCGTCATCGGCGCCACCTTGCACCAGGAGCTATTCGGCGCCGAGCCCGCGCTGGGCCAGATGATCCGCGTCGGCGACAGGCGCTACCGCGTGATCGGCGTACTCGCCGCCTCGGGCTCGGGGCTGGGCATGAATGCCGACGAGCTGGTGATCATTCCCGTCGCCGCGGCACAAGCGCTGTTCAATGCCTCCAGCCTGTTCCGCATCTTCGCCGAAGCGCGCGACCGCGACGCCGTGCCCGCCGCCAAGACCCAGATCCTCGACATCCTCAAAGCCCGCCATGACGGCGAGGAGGATGTAACGCTGATCACCCAGGACGCCGTGCTCGGCACCTTCGACCGCATCCTCGGTGCGCTCACCCTGGCCGTCGCCGGGATCGCCGCCATCAGCCTGGCGGTGGCCGGCATTCTGGTGATGAACGTGATGCTCGTCGCCATCACCCAGCGCACCAGCGAAATCGGCCTGCTCAAGGCGCTGGGCGCCACCGGCAGCATCATCCGTCTGGTGTTTCTCACCGAGGCCGCGCTGCTGTCCATCGCCGGCGCGCTGGCGGGCCTGCTGCTCGGCCATCTCGGCGCCTGGGGGCTGCGGCTGATGTTCCCGGTGCTGCCGGCCTACCCGCCGGACTGGGCGGTGTTCGCCGGCCTCGGCACCGCCATCGTCACCGGTGTGCTGTTCGGCGTCATGCCGGCCCGCCACGCCGCCACGCTGGATGCGGTCGACGCCCTGTCCAAGAGGTAAACCCAATGTATCCCAGCCTCACCGTCCTGTTAAACGACGAGCACTTGGTGACAGTTGCTGCGCACGGCCTGAATATCATGCAGGTTTCCGTCTTCGGCAACTGTGTATCCCATGAAATTGGGCACTGCGACGTCAGTGGAGGCCTCTATAACGAAGGGCCAGAGAATGTTTCTCTGTCCTGGCTTCCACTCCCAGAACTACTGGCCGAAGACGAATTGACCGTTAGATTTCTCGAAGCGGAAGCGTGTTCAAATCCCGGAAGAACGCTGGAGGAACTGTATCCAGAAGGGCTGTGTTCCGACACCCCTTGGGTTCCTTTCGAGCAGGCTGTGGACAATCTTGCGCAAATGCCGCGCTTACGAGAAGGATTTGATTTCGAGATAACGATGCCCACGGGTGAGTCTCTCAAAGCAACAACAAAGGCCGGCGATCATAGCTATAGCTTTTCCGTCACGTGGGACTGGACCCGTCCTGCGCAAGCCCGCGTATCGCTCCGCTCGAACTCGCTCAAGTCTCTTTCAGAGCGCAGCGGCGGACATTCACATGCTCGCGTGAAGTTGAGTTTTGGCGACGAGGTGCGACTCCGTGTTGAAAGCGCAAAGTAGCCTGCAGCCGCGTCGGCAAGAGCGTGATCCGACGGGATGAACTGGCGCGACTTTCTCTCGCTGTCGGTTCGGGCCCTGGTTGCCCAGCGCCTGCGCAGCTTTCTGACCCTGCTCGGCATCGCGGTCGGTATCGCCGCGGTGATCCTGCTGACCTCCATCGGTGAGGGCATCCACCAGTTCGTGCTGGCCGAGTTCACCCAGTTCGGCACCAATGTGATCGAGATCGCCCCCGGCAAGAAAGGCGCCCGCGGCGGCCCGCCGGGTCTGCCCAGCACCTCGCGCCCGCTCACCCTGGCCGACGCCCAGGCGCTGGAGCGCGTGCCGGGCGTCACCGCGGTCACCCCGGTGGTGTGGGGCAATTCGGAGATCGAAGGCAATGGCCGGGTGCGCCGCAGCTCGGTATACGGCGTCGGCCCGGCCATGGTGCAGGCCTTCACCATGAGCGTGCGCAGCGGTCAGTTCCTGCCGGACGATAACGCCAGCCAGCCCCGCGCGCTGGCGGTACTCGGCGCCACGCTCAAGCAGGAGTTGTTCGGCTCGCAGAACGCGCTCGGCCAACGCATCCGCATCGGCGGCGAACGCTTTCGGGTGATCGGCGTAATGGAAGCGAAGGGCCAGTTCCTCGGCACCGACCTCGACGACACCGCCTACATCCCCACCGGCCGCGCGCTGGCGCTGTACAACCGCGAGGGGCTGATGGAGATCAACGTGTCGTATCAGGAGGGCGTGTCATCCGAGCAGGTCAGCGCGAGCGTGACCCGCTTGCTCATCGCCCGCCACGGCCGCGAAGACTTTGCGCTGACCACCCAGGCCGACATGCTCGACAGCCTGTCCAATATTCTCGACATCCTCACCGCCGCGGTCGGCGCGCTGGGCGGCATCTCGCTGCTGGTGGGCGGGGTCGGCATCGTCACCATCATGACCATCGCGGTGACCGAGCGCACCGGCGAGATCGGCCTGCTGGTGGCCCTCGGCGCGCGTCGGCGCACCATCCTCGCGCTGTTTCTCGGCGAGGCCGTGGCGCTGGCGGCGGTGGGTGGATTGATCGGCCTGGTCGCCGGCGTCGCCCTGGCGCAGCTGGTGGGCCTGCTGGTACCGGCGCTGCCGGTGCACACGCCGTGGGAATTCGCCGTGCTGGCCGAGGTCTCGGCCGTGCTCATCGGCCTCGCCGCCGGCGTGCTGCCGGCGCGCAAGGCAACCACGCTGGACCCGGTGGAGGCGCTACGGGCAGATTGATGCATCGCCCGGATGCAGCGCAGCGGAATCCGGGATTCATCGCCTGAACACGCACAAACTCTGGAATCCAAGAGACATCGGATCGTGGCGCAAGCCGTGCCTGTTTCACCACCGGCCCCGGATTCCGCTGCGCAGCATCCGGGGCTACGTTTGCCGGCCTTAAAACCCTTCGTTCGGACGCAGATACCGCCACTGCCCCACCGGCAGATCGGCAAGCACGACCTTGCCGATACGCACCCGCTTGAGGCCGACGACTTTCAGGCCGACCAGCTCGCACATGCGGCGGATCTGGCGCTTGCGCCCTTCCTTGAGAATGAAGCTGAGCTGGTCTTCGTTCTGCCAGCGCACCGTGGCCGGGCGCAGGACTTTGCCGTCCAGGCTCAGTCCGTGGTTGAGCAGGGCCAGGCCATCGTCGGACAACGCGCCCGAGACGCGCACGAGATACTCTTTTTCGACCGTGGAATCGTCGCCGATGAGCTGGCGGGCGATGCGCCCGTCCTGGGTGAGGATGAGCAGGCCGGTGGAATCGATGTCGAGTCGGCCGGCGGGGGCCAGGCCCTTGAGGTGGTCGCGCGAGAAGGTACCGCCACCGAACAGGCGGTCGGGGGTGACCAGCGTGACCGCGGCCTGATGGCCGTCTTCGGGCTGCGCCGAGACAAAGCTCATCGGCTTGTGCAGCACGATGGTGACCCGCTCGGCCTGCTTGGCTTCGCCGCGCTTGTCGAGCGTCACCGTGGCGTCGGGCGAGATGCGCGTGCCCAGTTCATTGACGCGCTGGCCATCGACAAACACCCAGCCGCGCTCGATCAGCGCGTCGGCCTCGCGGCGCGAGCACATGCCGCGCTGAGCCATGACTTTGGACAGGCGTACGCCGTCGGCGGTCGGCTTTTCGGGCACCGGCGGGGTCGGCATGGGTCGCAGCGTCACGCCCTCGGCCAGAGTGATGACCGCATCGGGCGAAATCCGGGTGCCGAGTTCGGTGATTCGCTTGCCGTCGACAAACACGTCACCGCGGGCGATCAGGGCGTCGGCGTCGCGGCGATTGCACATGCCGCGTTCGACCATGATTTTGGACAGGCGCACGCCTTGCGGCGCGGCGGTTTCCGACGCCGGTTGCGGTGCGGCGGGCGCGCGTTGCAGGCGACGAGGGGTGTCGGACGATGGGGTGGCGGGCGCTTGGCGGGTCGGTTTCATGGCTGCACGGCAAAAGACAATGCCGCAGTTTACCGCCTCAGGACAGATAGAACAGTGCCAGATACATCATCAGTAGCAAAGCGACCCACATCACCATGCTGCCGGACGGCCAGGTGCGCGCCAGCACGCCGCGCGTGCCGTAGTGCCGGCGCAAGCTACCGAGCAGATTGGCAATGCCGCGCATGAGTACCAGCACCACCTCGCGAATCTCGATACTGACGCCGTAGACCATCACTTTGACCCAGCGCGGGCCGAGCGTGCGGTAGAACCAGTCGATGTCGATCAGCGAGCCGAGCATCTTGACCAGGTGCCCGCGCAGCAGAAAGAACACCACCGTGGTGGCCAGCAGCAGCTGAAGCTGGAAGACCACATGCGAGCCGGTGTAGGGCTGGTAGTCGATCGGGTACGGCAGCAGGTCGTAAAGCAGCGGCGGGTAGCAACCCACCGCGAGGCTGGTCAGCGCGAGCAGGCGCATGCCCCAGCGCTGGCTGGGCGGCGCTTCTTCGGCGTCGAGATCGCGGGATTCACCAAAGAAGACGAAGACCACCACTTTCAAGCCTGCGGCCAGGAACACGCCCGCGGCGATCACCATCATCGCCAGCCACACCCAAGTCAGGTGCGCGTCGGCCGCTGCCTGCAGCACCAGCGATTTGGTGATGAAGCCGGCCGTGAGTGGCGCCGACATGGCCAGCGCGCCGAAGATGGCGAAACCGGTGGTGACCGGCATCTGCCGCGCCAGACCGCCCAGATCGGTGCAGTCGCGCTTGCCGGTCTGCACAATCACCGCGCCGATCGCCATCAGCAGCAGCGCCTTGTACACAATGTGCGCAAAGGCATGCGCCGCCACGCCGTTGAGCGCCATCTCCGTGCCAATGCCGATGCCCGCGATCATGAAGCCGACCTGATTAACGATGGCGTAGGCCAGCACGCGCCGAGCGGTGTTTTCGATGAGCGCGTAGATCAGGCCGTAGCCCGCCATCAGCAGACCAATCGGGATCAACACCTCGGCGCCGGGGAAGCTGCGCATCAGCACATACACCGCCGTCTTGGTGGTGAAGGCCGAGAGGAACACCATGCCGCTCCACGAGGCGCGCGGATAGGCGTCAGGAATCCACGACCAGAACGGGAAGGCGCCCGCGTTGATCAGGACACCGGCGAGAATCAGCCAGTGCGCGACGCCCTCGAGCGCCAGCGGCTCGATGCTCAGGCTGCCGCCGCCCACCAGATGCGCGGTGATGCCGGCCATGAACACCACGCCGCCGAACAGGTGCACCATCAGGTAGCGCATCGCCGCCGGATAGGCTTCACGGCCGCCGGCCCAGATCACCAGCGTTGAGCCGATCGCCATCAGCTCCCAGAACAGGAACAGGGTGATCCAGTCGCCCGCCAGCACCGCGCCCACCGCCGCGCCACCGTACACAAAGGCGGCCGGCACTTCGAGCCGGCTACGCTGGCCCATTGCATACACACTGCCGACAAACAAGGCCAGCATGAACACCAGGGCAAACAGCCGGCCCAGGCGATCGACCTGCAGCACATCGAGCAGATAGTCGAGAAAGGGCACGCCGCCGTAGATGCCCTCGGGGATCTGCCACAACAGCCACGCAGCGACGAGCGGCAAGCTCAGCGACAGCAGCACCCGCGGCGCACCGCGCAGGAAGCCCATCACAATGCCGCCGAGAATCAGCCAGATCGCAGGATGGTGGAGGAGTTCAGCGTCCATCTTCATCCTCCCGCGGTCCGAAAATGCGACCCAGGCCACGCGCCAACACCACCAGCACCGCGCAAGCGAGCATCGGGAACCAGGCATTGAAGCCCGGCACGGCATCAATGCCGAAATGCGGGTGCGACTCAACAAACAGGCCGGCGACCAGCATCAGCAGCAAGGCCGCCAGCAGCGTGTGCCACAGACGTTTGCCCGGAGAAAACAACGCGTTCTGTCGCATCAGAAGGCCCCCGCCACGGCGCGCGCCAGTCGCAACACCGGCTCGTGATAGAAGAACAGGCCGATCGTCATCGACGCCGTTGCGGTTTGCGCAAACACCATCAGCAGCGGCGCCTCGCCATGCGCCGCATGATGCTCGTCGTGGTGATCATCATCGTCACTGGGCGGCTCACGGAAGAAGGCACGCCACACAATCGGCAGAAAATAGCCGGCGTTGAGCAAGGTGCTGAGCGCCAGCACCCCCACCGCCAGCCAGTGTTCCAGGCTAATCGCCGCGGACAGGATGTACCACTTCGACACGAAACCGGCCGCCGGCGGCAGACCGATCATCGACAGCGCGCCAATCGAGAAGGCCACCATGGTCCAGGGCATGCGTCGACCAATGCCGTCGAGCTGGCTGACCTCGGTTTTGTGCGCGGCGGTGTAGATCGAGCCGGCCGCGAAGAACAGGGTGATCTTGCCCAGCGCATGGGCGGCGATATGCAGCACGGCACCGACAATGGAAATCGGGGCCAGCAAGGTCGCGGCCAGAGTGACATACGACAGCTGACTGACCGTCGAGTAGGCCAACCGCCGCTTGAGGTTGTCCGCGCGCAGCGCCACGATGGACGCCGAGAGGATGCTGAAACCGGCGATGACGGGCACCCAGTCGGCGCTGCCAAGCGACATCAGGTTGTCGGTGCCGAAGATATACACGATCACCTTGACGATGGTGAACACACCCGCCTTGACCACCGCCACCGCATGCAGCAGGGCCGACACCGGCGTGGGCGCCACCATCGCCGCCGGCAGCCAGCGATGGAAAGGCATCAACGCCGCCTTACCGATACCGAACATGTAGAGCACCAGCAACAGCGCCGTGCCGGTCGCACCGAGGTGGCCGGCGAGGATGCCGCCCTGACGGAAATCGAGCGTGCCCGCAATCACCCAGGTGGCCAGCAGGCCGGAGAGCAGGAACGCGATCGAGGTGCCCAGCAACACGCCAAGGTAAGTACGGGCCGAATTTCGTGCGTGATCGGTGCCATGGTGCGTCACCAGCGGATAGGTGATCAGCGTCATGGCCTCGTAGAACATGAACAAGGTGAGCATGTTGCCGGCCAGCGCGATGCCTTGGGCAGCAAAGATGGCGCCGGCAAAACACACGAAGAAGCGGGTTTGCTTCTTCTCCTTGTTGCCGCGCATGTAGCCGATCGAATACAGGGTGCTGATGATCCACAGGCCCGATGAGATCACCGAGAACACCGCCCCCAGCGGCTCGACCGCCAGGCGCAGGGTCAGCCCCGGCAGCATCTCGATGAGCGTCAGCCCGGGGCGCGCGCCGCCCAACACGTCGACCGCCAGCTGAATCGACTCGGAGAACAGCACGACGGCGGTGATCAGGGTGATCGCTTCGCGCACGTTCGGCCAGCGGCCGGCCAGCGCCAGCAGCAACATGCCGACCAGCGGCGTGAGCAGCAGACTGATCAGTTGGATGTCTTCAGTCATTGGCCGACACCCGGGTTGTACATGAGCACCTCGGCCACGCGCATGGAAACCTCGCTGGACCAGGTGGCGTCGATACCGAAATACACGCAAGCAGCGATCATCGCCAGCGCCGGCAATTGCATCGACAGCGGCGCCTCGCCCGGCGCCGGATGGTCGGCCGGCGGTGCGCGGAAGTACGCCACCTCAACAAAGCGCCAGACGTAAATCACCGCCAGCAGCGAGCTGGCCAGCACCGCGCCCACCAGCCACCACTGCCCCTCATGCATCGCGGCGCTAACGAGGTACCACTTGCTGATGAAGCCGGCCGTGCCCGGCACGCCGATCAGGCTCAGGCCGCCGACCACCATGGCAAAGGCCGCCACCGGCATGGTGTGACCCAGCCCCGCGAGCCGGTCAAACCCGGCGCCACCACAGCGCAGCACCACCCCGCCGAGCACCAGAAACAGTCCGCCCTTGGTCAACGCGTGGTTGAACAGGTGCATGGCCGAGGCCATCAGGCCCTCAACCGAGTCCAGGCTGATGCCGAGCGTGATGTAGCCGATCTGCGACACGCTGGAATACGCCAGCAGCCGCTTCATGTCGTGCTGGAAAATCGCCACCACGGCCGGGATGAACATGGCCGCCAGCGACAGCCCGAGCAGGATCGCGCCAGTGGCGCGCGCATCGAACACCTCGGTCGCGCCGAAAATGGTGAAGAAATAGCGCATCAGCACATAGATCGACACCTTGGTGGCTGTCGCCGCCAGAAAGGCGGACACCGGCGACGGCGCGTAGGCATAGGCGTTGGGCAGCCACAGATGCAGGGGGAACAGCGCGATCTTCAGCGAAATACCGACGGTGATGAAGGCCAGCGCCGCCAGCACGCCGCGCGAATCGCCAACATCGACAAGACGCGTCGCCATGTCGGCAAGGTTCAATGTGCCGGTTTCGAGATAGAGCAAACCGACACCGACCACATACAGGGTCGCGCCGATGGTGCCCATCAACAGGTATTGATACGCCGCGACCAAGGCCCGCCGGTCTCGCCCCATGGCGATCAGCACATAGGTGGCCAGCGAGGACACCTCGAGAAACACAAACACGTTGAAGGCGTCGCCGGTGACCAGAATGCCGAGCAGGCCCGCCAGACACAGCATCATCAGCGCGTAGTAGAGATAGTGCTCTTCGCTGCGCACTTCGGCGGCGATGCCGACACGGCTGTAGGGCATCACGATCAGCCCCATCGCGGCCACGATCACCGCCACAAAGGCGCCGGCCGCGTCGATGCGGTATTCGATGCCCAGCGGCGCCTCCCAACTGCCCATGGCGTAGACGAGGGTGCCTTCGGACAGCGTCTGGGCCAGCAGGCTGGCTGCGATGCCAAAGGTGATCGCCGTCGCCAGCAAGGCGATCAGCCAGCTTGCCAGCGATCGTCGAGCAAACACGATGAGCGGCGCGGCCATCAGCGGCACCACCACCAACAAGGCGGGAAAATGCTGTGTCAGCACGGGTCAGCCGTCCTTAGCTTCGGGTTCGGGCGAGGTGTCGTCCCGCGCATCCATCAGGAGAATTTCATCCTCATCAATTGAGCCGTAGGCCTCCTTGATCCGCACGACCAGCGCCAGCCCGAGGGCCAGCGTTGCCACACCGACCACAATCGCGGTGAGAATCAGCACATGCGGCAGCGGGTTGGAATACACCGCGAACTGCCCGCCAACGATCGGCGCCACGCCACCGATCAGCTTGCCCGGTGCGATGTAGAGCAAGTACACCGCCGTCTGGAAAATGCCGAGGCCAATCAGCTTTTTGATCAGGTTCTCGCGCGCCATGACGATGAACAGCCCGACCATCAACAGCAGGACCGTGACCCAATAGCTGAAATGACTGGCCAAGGTCATTCTTCAGCCTCCTCGGCATCGCGACGACGCCCGGCAAACACATAGAAGATCTTGAGCATCACCGACGCCACGGTAATCAGCACCCCCATCTCGACCCAGAAAATGCCACGATGCTGTCCGGACACCGGATCGGCGCCGAGCACGAAGTAGTCAAGATAGTTGCCGCCCAGCAAAATGGACGCGATGCCCACGCCGGAGTACAGCAGTACGCCAATCGCCATCAAGCTCTGAACCATCTCGGTGGGGACGACGCGTCGCGCCGCCGGCAGGCCGTAGATCAGGGCGTAAAAGATCACCGCAGCGGCCACAATCACGCCCGCCTGGAATCCGCCACCGGGGCCGTAGTCGCCGTGAAACTGCACATACAGGCCAAACACGAGCGCAAAGGGGATCAGCAGCTTGGCCAGCACACGAAGAATGATGTCCAGTCTCATTCCTTGCTCTCCTCACGCGACTTGTCGAGCGGCCGCCTCGGCCGGCGGCGCCCCAACAGGGCGATCACGCCAATGCCGGCGGTGAACACCACAAAGGTCTCGCCGAGCGTGTCAAAGCCCCGATAGCTTGCCAGCACGGCCGTCACCACGTTGGGCACACCGGTTTTCACGGGGCCTTCGGTCAGGTAGCGCGGCGCAACGTGTTGGTGGATGGGCGCGCCAGGATCGGAGAACGCCGGCAGCCCCAGCGTGCCGTACACCAGCATCGCGCCGGTGGCGACCACCACCAGCAAGGGCAGCCACGGCCGATGAATAGGCTTCGACTCGGTGCCGCCGGTGAGATGGATGGCGCCGAACAACAGCACGGTCGAAATCCCCGCACCGACGGCGGCCTCGGTCATGGCTACGTCGACGGCATCGAGCACCACCATGACGGTAGCCATCAAAAAACTATAGATGCCGCTAAGCAGCACCACGCCGTATAGATTGCGCTGGCGCGCCATGCCGATGGCGGCAGCGCCCATGAGTGTCAGCAACACGACGGCAGTCAGTTCTTCGAGGATGATTTCGCTCCTTGATCCGGTTGCCACGGGGTGACCCCGCGCCGATGCGCTGCATTCGCCAGCGAGTGCGACGCGGTCGGCGAGCAGAAGAAAATCAGCAGCCACAGAATCAGCAGCTTGCCGCTCGCCAGCGTGAAGCCCGACTGCAACAACAAGCCGACAATGATCAGGCTAGCGCCGAGCGTGTCGATCACGCTGGCCGCATGCATGCGCGTGTAGAAGCCCGGCATGCGCAGCACGCCAAACGCGCCGATCACGCAGAACACGCCGCCTGCGCCCATCAGGATCATGCTGAGGATATCGATTGCCGCGCTCACAGCCGGTGCTCCTCGTCCGCCACGCCGGGCTCGCCCAGATCGCCGTAGCGGAAAAACTTCTGGACCGCGATGGTACCGACGATATTCAGCAGCCCGTACACCAGCGCCAGATCGACGAACTCCGGGCGGCCGGACACAAACTGGAAGATCGCGAGCAGCAACATCGCCACCGTCCCGACGGCATTCCCCGCCAGCGCCCGATCAAAAACGGTCGGTCCGAGCAAGGCCCGCACCAGCAGCAAGCACAACGACACCAACAAAGCGCCGACCACCACCGCGTACATCATGCGCGCGCCTCACACGCACTGACCCGTCGATCCATTTCGCCTCCCGCGAGGTCCTCGGCACCGGCCTGAGTCAGGGCGTGCACCAGGATTTCATCGCCCTCAATCGCAACAGAAATCGTGCCGGGCGTCAAAGTGATGGAATTGGCGTACATCACCTGCCCGACCGCGCTCGTCTGGCTCATCTTGACGCGCATCATGGTCGGGCTGATCGGCAGGCGCGGATGCACGATGAGCTTGGAGACTGTCCACGCCGATTTCACGATCTCGACGACCAGCCACGGCCAGTACGACCACACGCCGGCGCGCAACTCGAGCGGATGCCCTTCGCGATCGATCACCGACATGCGGTGCGCAAACAACACGACCAGCACGGACGACACCAAGCCCACCGTCACAAGAAACGGCGTGAAATAGCCGGACAGCACCAGCCAGAAAACAAACAAAGAGATGACAACGCTGATCGAATGAAACCTGTGCATATGCCTATGGCCCATCGAAACGCGAGAAAAACACCGCGGCGGGAACGGCGCCGTGGTCGCTTTGAGCGGCTAGTGTGTCAGAAAGCCACGTCCAACGTCGAATGTCATTCGACTTGAGGCAGACGAGTTTATACATATATGGATCGAATTGTCTCGATTTTGATTATTTTTCGTCTTCCACAGCCCGATTGGATGCAGTTTTTTGATGGTTCAAGGAAGACAGTTTCTCGGCGCACCGCACAGAAACGCGTCAATATTTTGTACCACCTGCGCCGCCATCGTCGCCATCGCCTCGCCCGACGCCCACGCCACATGTGGCGTCACGATAAGGTTGGGGATGTCGGGCGCCAGCAAGGGGTGGTCTGACGGGGGCGGCTCGGCAGACAGCACATCAATCGCGGCGCCGGCGATCAGGCCCTGGCGCAGGGCATCGGCCAAGGCTGCCTCATCGACCAGCGCGCCGCGCGCCGTGTTGATCAGGAAGGCGCTCGTCTTCATCGCCTGCAAGGCCGCCAGATCGATCATGCCGCGGGTACTCGCATCCAGCGGGCAATGCAGCGACAACACGTCGGACCGCTTCAGCACCTCGCCAAATTCCACACGCCCCGCACGCACGCGGTCGGCGCCAGGTCGTTCCGACCACAGCACCTGCATGCCGAAGGCCTCGGCCAGGCGCGCCACACCGCCGCCCAGACTGCCCTGCCCGACCAGACCAAGCGTCGCACCGCGCAGATCGCGAATCGGATGATCCAGAAAGCAGAAATGGCGCGACTGCGGCCAGCGACCGGCGCGCACATCCTGATGATAGGCCATGAGATTGCGCGACAAGGCGAGCATCAGGGTGATCACGTGCTCCGGCACCGTGGTGTCGGCATACCCTCGTACATTGCTGACCACAACGCCGCGCGCGCGACACGCCGCCAGATCAACGTTGTCCGAGCCGGTGGCCGCCAACGCAATCATGCGCAGTGCCGGCAACTGCGCAAGCACCGCCGCATCGATACGCAGCTTGTTGATGACCGCAATCTGCGCATCGCGCAGGCGCTCGATCACATCCGCCGGCCGGGTATCCGGATAGTCCACCCAGGTGTGCGCCACCGTGGGCCGCGAAAACGCCGCCTTGACCGAATCCCTCTCCAGAAAAACGATCCTCGGTTCCATACCGCCCTACCTCCAGTGAATGCCCTTGCTATGCCACGATACGGTATTTCACTAGGCGAAATCTACGGGAGTCAAGTACCATTCGCCTACTAGGGAAAGCCGCAATGAAGATACCGAAAGACCCCAACGCTCCAGAATCCAAAACCTCGATCCAGGTCATCGAACGCATGATGTCGCTGCTCGATGTGCTGGCCAAGCACCCCGATCCCGTCTCGCTCAAACTCCTGGCCGCGCAGACCGGACTGCACCCATCTACGGCGCACCGCATCCTGGCCGCCATGACCACCAGCGGCTTCGTCGAGCGCACCGAGAACGGCATCTACCGCCTCGGCATCCGGCTGCTCGAACTCGGCTCCTTGGTCAAATCGCGCATTTCGCTGCGCGAAACCGCGATCATCTCCATGCTCGAGTTGCACCAGCGCACCGGCGAGAGCGTCAATCTCGGCATCCGTGACGGCGATCAGATCGTGTATGTCGAGCGCACCTCAAGCGGCCGCTCGTCCGTACGCGTGGTACACATCGTCGGCGCACGCGCCCCCCTGCACACCACCGCCACGGGCAAGCTGTTTCTTGCCGACGACGGTCTGCCAAAAATCCGCGACTACGCCAAACGCACCGGCCTGCCGGGCTCCACCGCCACGTCGATCCGTGATCCTGCGGCGCTGGAAAAAGAACTGGACAAGGTCCGCCGCCATGAAGTGGCCTACGACATGGAAGAAGTCGAGGCCGGCGTACGGTGCATTGCGGCGGGCATTCGTGACGATTCGGGTGAGTTGGTCGCGGGCTTGTCTTTGTCGACACCGGCCGAACGCTTCAACCCCGATTGGGCCCCGCTGATCCTGGAAACCGCCCGACAGATTTCTCGCGCCCTGGGCTACCGCCCGCGCGACGCCGCCTGAGCCTGGCGGGCGCTCAGCCCGCTGCGCCCTTGCGCGCCATCACCAGCGCATCCCACGGCCGCTGCGCCAACCACTTTTGCAGGCGCCGGGCATCGGCCGTGCGCGTGCGCGAGCCAAAGGAATCGAGCAGCACCACGAGCACCGGACGGCCGCGCATCCAGGTCTGCATGACCAGGCAACGCCCCGCCTCTTCGATGTAACCCGTTTTGGACAGACTGATTTCCCAGTTCGGATCCTTCACCAGCGGATTGGTGTTGCGGAATTCGCGCGCACCCCGCGCCAGCGCCACCGTGTGATGGCTATCGGTAGAGAACTGGCGAATCAGCGGATAGCCCGAGGCCGCCTTGAGCATCAGCGACAGATCCCTGGCGGTCGATACATTGCCCGCGCTCAGGCCGGTGCCTTCGACAAATCGGCTGCGGGTCATGCCCAGCTTGCGCGCTTTGTCGTTCATGGCCCTGGCAAAGGCCTTGTCCCCGCCCGGGAAATATCGGGCCAGCGCTGCTGCCGCCCGGTTTTCAGATGACATCAAGGCCAGGCGCAGCAGATCTTCACGGCTGACGCGGCTACCAATCGGCAAGCGTGAGCGACTCTTGCGCAGACGGTCGCGGTCATCTTCCGTCACGGTCAGCATCTCGGACAACGGCTGGCGGGCATCGAGCACGACCATCGCGGTCATCAGCTTGGTGATGGATGCCACCGGGGCAACACGATCCGCGTTCCGCGCCAGCAAGGCCTCACCGCTGCGCTGATCGACGATCAGAAAGCTCTCGGAGCGCAGCTCGGGGCTATCGGCGCGCGCGGCCTCGGCCAGCAAGGGTGTCGCGACTTTTTTTGCCACGCTCACCCGCTCGGGCGGCGCAGCGCTCGCCACGCAGATCAGGCTGGCGGCACAACAGCACGCGACGAAGAGTCGTCCAGGCTTCATTAAGTCCACCGCAAGTTGTTTCGCAAATTATCCATAAAAATCCGCCACTCAGGCGGGTTTTCTAAAGAAAAATCTCGCCATCTGCCACCTGGATTCACAACCGCAGGAAATCAACCACCGCCTGACGACGCGCCATTGTGTCCTCGTAGCCCAGAGCGATCAGATCGCGCGTAAAGGCGGGCTCAAACAAGAGGTAGGACAAGAGCGTCGAGCCACTCGGGCGCATTGCCCCGACCCCGCGCAGCACCGTGCGCAAGAGCGGGGGCAGGCTATGCCGGTGCTGGCCAGCAATCGCGTCGATCCGCCGCGAGGGTGCGATCACCAGGGTTTCAATCGGTCGCAGCGTGAGGCCCGCGGCTTGGCGCTGCTCGGCGGTGAAGGCGCCAAGCGTGCTGTTGATGCGTTCGAGCCGCTCCAGATCGACCGCCAGACTATCCAGAAAAATGCTCGACATGGCGTGACCGGCAATCTGCGCCAACGACGGATAGGTGTGGCCTTGCTGACGCCCCTCTTCCTCCAGCCGGCCCGAGCCAATCACCAGGATGCGGTCGGCGCCCAGGTGCACCGCCGGACTGATCGGCGCGAGCTGGCGCATTGAGCCGTCGCCAAAATACTCGCGATGGATGCGAACGGCGGGAAAGACAAACGGGATCGCGCTTGAAGCCATCAAATGCGGCACCGACAGCTCGGTGCGCACCCCCAGCCGCTGCGCACGCCGCCAGGGCAACACCCCGTCGGCCGCCTGAAAAAAGGCGAGGCTCTCGCCCGAGGTGTAGCCCGAGGCGCTCACACTGACCGCATGCAGGTGGCCATCGCGAATCGCCCGGCCGATCGCCGAAAAGTCGAGCACGCTCTCCAGCAGCCGCGCCAGCGGGGCGTTGTCGAGCAGCGAGCGCGGCGTCTGGCGGAACAACCAGCCGGTAAGCAAGGCCGAGCCCCAACGCGCACCGGTGCCGGCCAAGGCGGGGAAATCGGTGCGATACACCTGATCCACATGGAAATTGCGCCAGATGTAGGACATCTTGCGCACGGCCATCGGAAAGTTGTCGGAATACACGGCCAGCGAGGCGACGTTGATGCCGCCGGCCGAGGTGCCACACAGAATCGGAAAGGGATTGCCCGGGCGCCGCCCCCACAGCTCCCGAATCGCATTGAGCACGCCGACCTGATAGGCCGCACGTGCGCCACCTCCGGTCAACACCAGCGCGGCCTTATCCGTATACATGTGCCCCCCGTCCGTTGTTTTGAACAACGGCCGGGGGACATTGTGCTTTAGGACAATAAACGCTCAGTAGCGCCACGCATGCGCAGAGGCATCAATGCTCAAGGCCGCGAATCCAGCGCGCAGAGGCGCGCCGAAGCAGTTCTGCCTCAGACCGAGAAACGTGTCCATCTGCGCCGACGATGCGAAGCATGCCATCCAGTAGTTGCAGCCTCATGCTCGGCGAGACGATTTCGGAGAGCAGCGAATCAATAAGCGCCGAGCGCGTCGTCGCCTCGCTGACGCTCCACAATGTGCTCGATTGCTGGAGGTCATAGCAAAAATCCTCAAGCACAGCATCAAACGCGGCCTCATCAAGGCCAAGCGTGGCGAGCAGGCCCGACTCACTCAATTGCCGGCTCTCATCACGATCGAATCCACCGTCGATCAAAATAGCCAGAGAGAGGATACGTGCAGCGGCCTGGGGACTATTGTCTGGGTAGCTTCTCATCACAGTTCTCCGGTCAATGGGTGCTTCGAATTGGCCAGGTCGGGCGAAAATCGCAACCGCAGGCCGTTCGCCCAGGCCGAACCACTTTGCTGGTGGTCGCAAGCCCTTGTTGGACGGCTCCACTATAGAAGCAAGGCAAAGATCAAAAAAAGTCAAATAAAGTGATTTAAAACATCAATTTTTTTGATCAAAGACCCAAAGACCTATAGGCGCGCTAGAAACTCGGTCATTCCAGATCGTGCCGGTATCCGATGCACCCAACGCGAACCACCGCGGCCGCACGACGCTGGCCCATCCAGCGAAGAAGGCATACTGAAACGCAGCCCAAGGCCACGCGGCGAAGACTCACACGCTTATTTGTATCTTGAATGGAAGACGTGAACTGCCCCATAGGCAAAGCCCAGCGCAAGCACGATGGCCGCAAGGGACAGCACCTCAGCGGCATCGTGCTTGCCGAAATCGAGAACAATCGCTTTTCGGGCTACCGCCATCAGCGCCGTGGCGAGCACGAGTTTGACCGGCAACGCCGAACTCTTGAGATAAAGCCGGATGTTGACGAATATCTCGATGGCAACAAGCACCGCCAAAAAGGCAGCAAAAGTCTCGAAGATATCGCTGATATTGAGCAGGTATAACGGCGGCGTCATCAGCCGCTGATAAATCACGTACACGACATCGCCAATGCCGAACAGCACAACGCCAGTCATCATGACGGCCAGCACGCGAACCGCGAAGCGGATGGTCGCATGACAATAATGCAGCACGAGGTCGCTATCTTTTTCGGGCAACTCGGCATGCATTTCAGTGGTGGTCTCTTCAGACGTCATGCGTACTCCCTCTCAATATGGAACCGACTCAGGCCTGTGCAGCATCTGCGCTCCCGAAACGGAGTCACAGGGCTTAGCCAAAGTAGGTCTGAACGCCCCTGAATACATGATTGACCGCCATCGCTGCCAACAGCAAGCCCATCGTTCGGCTGACAAGCTCCGCACCGGCCTGGCCGATCAGCCGGCCTATCGGGCCGGCGACAAGAAGCAGGCCCAGTGTCGCAGCGAGCACGAGCGCCAGTAGCCCCCCGGACAGAAACTGCTGCGCCAAATCTCCTCGATGATGATCCATCGCCATGACCACCGCGAGAATCGCCCCGGGCGACGCAATCGAAGGAAAGGCAAGCGGACAGATTGCAACATCCCTTTCGCTGCCAATTTGCTCGATTTCGCGCTGCGGCTTGCCTTCGAAAAATATCATCGACATGGCGAAGGCGAACAGGACGAGCCCGCCGGCCACTTCGAAGGTGGCAAGCGGGATGCCCATTGCGTCCAGGAGCGCCTCGCCGCTCACGGCAAAGAACGTGAGCAGCGCGGCTGAAACGATCACCGCTCGCACAGCCACGCGACGCCGCTTAGCGGCGTCGAGTCCGGCGGTGGCCGAGAGAAAAACCGGCAAGGTACCGATCGGGTCGACTACGGCCCAGAACAGGACAAACTCCTGAAGCACCGTCTGCATCACTGAACCTTATCGAAGAAACCAAACTTGCGTCAGGGTGCTGCGCCGGCACCGCCTGGCGCCCCGCGGGCAAAAAACACCCAGGGATGCGCCAAACGGCTTCGTCATGCGAGACCACACTCGTCGCCGCAGCCTCGCCCAGCAGGCAGTTAGGGCGATCAGGCCTGCTCGGCCATCGCCTCGACAACGGTCAATGCGGTCATGTTGACGATGCGTCGCACCGTCGCCGTCGGGGTGAGGATATGCGCCGGCTTGGCCGCCCCCAGCAGGATCGGTCCGACCGTCATGCCTTCGCCCGAGGCCGTCTTGAGCAGATTGAACGCGATGTTGGCCGCGTCCAGCGTCGGGAAGATCAGCAGGTTGGCGTCTTCCTTCATGCGCGCATTCGGGAAGACCTGCATGCGCGTGGTGGCGTCGAGCGCCGCGTCGCCGTGCATTTCGCCCTCCACCTCGAGGTCGGGATGCTGTTCGTGCAGCAGGCGCAGCGCCTCGCGCATCTTGGCTGAGGTCGGCGAGTCGTCCGAGCCGAAGCTCGAATGCGACAGCAGCGCCACCTTGGGTTCGACGCCGAAGCGGCGCATCTCCTCGGCCGCCATCACGGTCATCTCGACCAGCTGCGCCGGCGTCGGATCGTAAGTGACATAGGTGTCGGCCATGAACACCGTGCGCCCCGGCAGGTTGATCAGGTTCAGCGTGTAGCACTTGCTGACCCCGGGCTTGCGGCCGAGCACATCGTCAATGAACTTGAGGTGCAGCTGGTGCATCCCGTAGGTGCCGCAGATCAGGCCATCGGCATCGCCGAACTTGAGCAGCAAGGCGCCGATCAGGGTCGAGCGACGGCGCACTTCGCGCTTGGCGTACTCCACCGACACGCCGCTGCGCTCCATCAGCCCGTGGTAGTGCTTCCACAAGCTGTCGTAGCGCGGGTCGGAGTCCGGGTTGACCAGATCGAAATCCGTGCCGGCCTGCAGGCGCAGGCCGAAACGCTCGATATGGTTGGCCACGACGGCCGGGCGGCCAATGAGGATCGGCCGCGCCAGGCCCTCGTCGACCACGATCTGCACCGCACGCAGCACGCGCTCGGATTCGCCTTCGCTGAAGATGATCCGCTTGGGGTTGCGCTTGGCGGCGGCAAACACGGGCTTCATGATCAGGCCCGAACGCCACACGAAGCCATTGAGCATCGTGGTGTAGGCGTCCCAGTCGGTGATCGGCCGCGTCGCCACGCCGGACTCCATGGCCGCGCGAGCCACCGCCGGCGCGATCAGCACGATCAGGCGCGGGTCGAAGGGGCGCGGAATGATGTACTCACGACCGAAGCCGGCCACTTTCTCGCCATACGCCGCGGCCACGATGTCGCTTTGTTCGGCGCGTGCCAGCTCGGCAATCGCCTTGACGGCGGCCATCTTCATTTCATCGGTAATCGTCGTCGCACCGACATCCAGCGCGCCGCGGAAGATGAAGGGAAAGCACAGCACGTTGTTGACCTGGTTCGGGTAATCCGACCGGCCGGTGGCGATGATCGCGTCATCGCGCACCGCTTTGACATCCTCGGGCAGGATCTCCGGCCGCGGGTTGGCCAGGGCCAGCACCAGCGGGTTGGGCGCCATCTTCCTGACCATGTCCTGTTTGAGCACACCGCCCGCCGACAAGCCGAGGAATACGTCAGCCCCTTCGATGATCTCGCCCAGCGTGCGGGCGTCCGTCGGCTTGGCGTAGCGCGCCTTGATCGGGTCCATCAGCGTCGTGCGGCCTTCGTAGACCACGCCTTCGATGTCGGTCACCCAGATGTTTTCAACCGGCACGCCGAGCATCACCAGCAGTTCCAGGCAGGCCAGCGCCGCGGCACCGGCGCCGGAAGTCACCAGTTTGACGGTCTTCAGATCCTTGCCTTGCAGGTGCAGACCGTTGAGCACTGCCGCGCCCACCACAATCGCCGTGCCGTGCTGGTCATCGTGGAAGACCGGAATGTTCATCCGCTCGCGCAGCTTCTTCTCGATATAGAAGCACTCCGGCGCCTTGATGTCTTCGAGGTTGATGCCGCCAAAGGTCGGCTCCAGCGCGGCGATCATGTCGATCAGCTTGTCGGCGTCGGGCTCGTTGATTTCCAGATCGAACACATCGATATCGGCAAATTTTTTGAACAGCACGCCCTTGCCTTCCATCACCGGCTTGGCCGCCAGCGGGCCAATATTGCCCAGACCGAGCACCGCCGTGCCGTTGGTGACCACACCGATCAGGTTGCTGCGCGAAGTCAGGTTGGCCGCTTCGGCGGGCGACTCGACAATCGCCTCACATGCCGCCGCCACGCCCGGCGAATAGGCCAGCGACAAATCCTGCTGGTTGGTCAGCGCCTTGGTCGGCGTGACCGAAATCTTTCCCGGGCGCGGGTAGCGGTGGTAGTCCAGCGCGGCCTCGCGAATCGAATCGTCCATGGGCATCCTCATCTCCTGGTCATTGGGGCAGTAGGCACCGCCCCTAGGGTTTCACCCTATTATTGGAATAAGCTTTCATTTCCATGTCGCTACCACCCCCAAATCAACAAAATCCTTTCTTGATGTGCACTTTTCCCGCACCAGGATTTTCTCGTCGGGGGCTGACGTGGCATAATCATAGGCTTTCGGAAGCGGCCTTGTCGCTTCGTGGTTTCCACATGTGCGCACCACCGCTTGTAGCGCGCACTTCAGGGGTAGCACCTGACGCTCGCGTTGTATTGCCCAACGGCCGCGACGCTCGTTCAGATGCACTCCGAGAGGACCGCTCGCCACGGCTGTATGCCGGTGGCGGGCGTTACGGTTTACAACCTGCAATCCTGGAGAATTCCGCGCCATGAACCAATTCGCCGAGGCCGCTCTGTCTGCCGCTCCGGACTACGTCCGCCAAGAAAAGCTCAAACAATGGGTCGCTGAAATTGCCGCCCTGACCGAACCCGACCGGGTTGAGTGGAGCGACGGAACGCAGGAAGAATACGACCGCCTCTGCGCTGAAATGGTCGACTCCGGCATGCTGATCAAGCTCAATCCGGAAAAGCGCAAAAACTCCTACCTCGCCTTCTCCGACCCGTCCGACGTGGCCCGGGTCGAAGACCGCACCTTCATCTGCTCCGCCGACAAGGGCGACGCCGGCCCGACCAACAACTGGGAAGATCCGGCCGTCATGCGCGGCACGCTGAACGGCCTGTTCAAGGGCGCCATGCGCGGCCGCACCATGTACGTAGTGCCCTTCTCGATGGGCCCGCTGGGCTCGCCGATCGCCCATATCGGCATCGAGATCACCGACAGCCCCTACGTGGTCACCAACATGCGCACCATGACGCGCATGGGCAAGGCCGTGTATGACGTGCTCGGCACCGACGGCGAGTTCGTGCCCTGCGTGCACTCGGTCGGCGCCCCGCTGGCGCATGGCGAAAAAGACGCCCGCTGGCCGTGCAACCCCGACACCAAATACATCGTGCACTTCCCCGAGACCCGCGAGATCTGGTCCTACGGCTCGGGCTACGGCGGCAACGCCCTGCTGGGCAAGAAGTGCTTCGCTCTGCGCATCGCCTCAACCATGGCACGTGACGAAGGCTGGCTGGCCGAGCACATGCTGATCCTCGGCGTCGAATCACCCGAAGGCGAAAAGACCTACGTGGCTGCCGCCTTCCCGTCGGCCTGCGGCAAGACCAACTTCGCCATGCTGATCCCGCCCAAGTCCTTCGACGGCTGGAAGATCACCACCGTCGGCGACGACATTGCCTGGATCAAGCCGGGCAAGGATGGCAAGTTCTACGCCATCAACCCGGAAGCCGGCTTCTTCGGCGTGGCCCCCGGCACCTCCGAGAAAACCAACTTCAACGCCATGGCGACGCTGAAGGAAAACATCATCTTCACCAACGTCGCGCTGACCGACGACGGCGACGTGTGGTGGGAAGGCATGAGCAAGGAAGCCCCCGCCCACCTGATCGACTGGCAGGGCAAGGACTGGACGCCCGCGATGGCGAAGGAAACCGGTCGCAAGGCCGCCCACCCGAACTCGCGCTTCACGGCTCCTGCCAACCAGTGCCCGTCGATCGACGACAACTGGGAAGACCCCGCCGGCGTGCCGATCTCGGCCTTCATCTTCGGCGGTCGTCGCGCTACCACCGTGCCACTGGTGTACCAGGCCTTCAACTGGAACTTCGGCGTCTACATGGCTGCCACCCTGGGCTCCGAAACCACCGCGGCCGCCTTTGGCGCGCAGGGCGTGGTGCGACGCGATCCGTTCGCCATGCTGCCCTTCTGCGGCTACCACATGGGCGACTACTTCAATCACTGGCTGAAGATGGGCCACGTGGTCGAGAACACGCCGAAGATCTTCTGCGTCAACTGGTTCCGCATGAACGAAAGGGGCGAGTTCATGTGGCCGGGCTTCGGCGAGAACATGCGTGTGCTCAAGTGGATCGTCGATCGCTGCAAGGGCAACATCGCCGCCAAGGAAACCGCGCTGGGCTGGATGCCGCGCTTCGAAGACATGGACTGGACTGACGCCGACGTCACCAAGGCCGAGTTCGAAGCCCTGACCACCATCGACGCCGAGGCCTGGAAGAAAGAACTGGCCTCGCACAAGGAGTGGTTCGACAAGCTGCAGGACCGTCTGCCGCGCCAGATGCTGCTCAAGCGCGAACTGTTCGAACTGGCCCTGTCGGTCTGAACCGCGACACCCGGCCGCCCGCCGGCGGCCTGCACTGCCAACAAGCGCCGCCGGTCGGCGCTTGTTGCATTTTCACGCCGCCCCGCGCGCCCTATGATGGCAAAACCCCGCCCCGGAACTCCTCCATGACCGCCCCGACTCTGTCCCTCGCCGACCGCATGACCGACATCCGCCCCTTCCATGTGATGGAGCTGCTGCGCCGCGCCCGCGAACTCGAAGCTCAGGGCCGCGACATCATCCACATGGAGATCGGCGAGCCGGACTTCCCCAGCCCGCCGCCGGTGGTCGAAGCCGCCACCCGCTTTCTGGCGCGTGGCGATGTGCATTACACGCCGGCGCTGGGCATCGCCCCGCTGCGCGAAGCGATCGCACGTTTCTACCAGGACCGTTTCGGTGCCGATGTCGCCCCAGAGCGCATCGTCGTCACCCCCGGCGCCTCGGGCGCGCTCATGCTCGCCCTGGCCGCGACAACCAACCCGGGCGACAGCTGGCTGCTGCCCGACCCCACCTATCCGTCTAACCGCCATCTGGTGCGCGCTTTCGAGGGCGTCGCCCGCGCGGTGCCGGTCAATGCCGACAGCGCTTACCAACCCACGGTCGCCGCGGTCGAAACCGCCTGGCAGCCCAACACCCGCGGGCTGATTGTTGCCTCGCCCGCCAACCCGACCGGCACCCTGCTCACCCAGCCCGAGATCGGCGCCCTGCGCCAGTCCGTGCGAGCGCGGGGCGGCCAGCTGATCGTCGACGAAATCTATCAGGGGCTCACCTACGGTGTGGATTCGAGTACCGCGCTAAAGACCATGGACGACGTGTTCGTGGTCAACAGCTTCAGCAAGTATTTCGGGATGACCGGCTGGCGACTCGGCTGGCTGGTCGCGCCCGAGGGCTATGCGCGCGAGATCGAACGCCTCGCCCAGCACTTCTTCATCTCCGCCTCAACCATCGCCCAGCAAGCCGCGCTGGCCGCGTTCAGCCCGGCCTGTCTCGACATCCTCGAATCACGCCGCCAGGCCTTCGCCGAACGGCGCAACACCCTGCTGCCGGCACTGCGCGATCTCGGCTTCAAGGTCGCGTCCGAGCCGCAGGGGGCCTTCTATATCTACAGCGATGTCAGCGCGCTCACCGACGATAGCGAAACCCTCGCCCGCCGGCTGATCGAAGAGGCCGGCGTGGCCGCCACGCCGGGCATCGACTTTGGCGACAACCGCCCACGCCAGCATCTGCGCTTCGCCTACACCACCAGCCAGTCCCGACTGGCCGAAGCCGCCGAGCGGATCCGCCGCGTACTGGCGTAAAAAAGGACGGCGCAACAGCCGTCCTTTTCTTGAAGCCTTGATACTCAGGCGTCGGACTTCGCCGCCACCTCAGCAAGGCGTGCCTGCATCGACAACACCTTCTTGGCGTATCGCGCGTTCTCGTCGCGCAGCGCGCCACCGTAGTACTGCAAGGCGGACTGCAGCGAGCCGTAGCGGCGCAGCCCTTCCTGGATCACCAGTGCCCCGACCCGCACATTGGTCACGGGGTCAAACAAAGACTCGGGCGTCGCGTCCGGGCCGATCTTGTCCTGATGGAAACGCGGAATCACCTGCATCAGGCCTTGCGCCCCCACGGTGCTTTCGGCCATCGGGTTGAAGCTCGACTCGATCGCCATCACCGCCACGATCAGCAGCGGATCCAGGCCCAGCTCTTCGGCCGACTGCTCGGCACGGACCAAGGGGCGCAGCAAGGCCGTTTGCGACACCCGGTAACGACGTGCCACGTAGCTACGCACGCGCTCCAGCTCGGGGGACAACTCGGCATCGGCCGTGGCCACGACTGGCGGCGCCTGCAACAGGGCTTCGGGTTCATCAGCAAGCTCGACCATGGGGCGCGGGGGCATCACGGCTTCAGCATGGGCTTGCGCCAGACTGACGATCGGCAAGCCGCGGGCGGCTGACTGAGGTTCGATGACAGAGGCCACCAGAGCCGCTGCCGACAGGAGACCCAGGGCGATCAGACTGCCGTGGGCAAAATGCTTCAGAAATGCACCGCTATGAAAAATGGCGCGCTTCATGACCGTTGCGTTCTTCATGGTGGTCCTCCAAGAGGCCCGCCTCTGCTCACCCGTGCCGTCGTCATGAGAATAACGTCGGCACAGCGTGGATTCAGGCCGTCCGGATGGCTTGTCAGCCGGCCGGAGCAACGAATCCTCGGAGAGTCGGGTCGCCAGTGGTGTCCCGCGTGACCGGTAAGATCACGCACTCACTCGATTTGACGATCCCACCAGGTCGGGGAGCGATCGCCACGCATATGCTGCAACGCAGCACGAATCGCACTCTATTGATTCATATGGATTTTGTCAATTTTGAACTGCTAAAAACGGTGGCAAAAATACCACAAATATGGCGGCGCGCCAGCAGCGGCGCGGCTTCGGGCGGCGAAAAAAAACGGAGCCGAGGCTCCGTCTTTTCACCATGCACATAGCAGGGTTTTTTGTCGCTCAGCCTTGCGCCGGAATCCGCAGCATCTGACCCGGATAAATCTTGTCCGGATGCGACAGCATCGGTTTGTTGGCCTCAAAAATGACCATGTATTTGTTGGCGCTGCCGTAGTAGGTCTTGGCAATCGCCGACAAGGTGTCGCCACGCGCCACGGTGTGGAACTTGGCCTCCGGCTCCGGGTTGGTCACCACGATGGTGTCCTGCACCTCGCCCACACCGGCCACGTTGCCGGCAGCGAGCAGCACTTTCTCGCGCGTGGCCTGGTCGGGCGTCGTCCCACCGACCGACACCACGCCGGCCGCGCCGTCGAAGGCCACCGTCAGCCCTTCGATGGGCAGATTCAGCGTACGCACATAGTTGGCGATCGCCTCGGCCGCTTTGGCATTGGCCGCAGCCACTTTGTCGGCGGACGGATCCTTGGCGGCAGCCTCTTGGGCGGCCTTCGCCTCACCCGTGCCAAACAGCTTCTCGCCCGCTTCCTTGATGAAGTTGAACAGTCCCATAACACCTCCTGCAGTTGGTCAATCGATTCCGGCCATTGCCCGGCTCAGGCCACTTTATACGGCACCCACATGACCCGTGCACGCCGGGACAACAAACGTAACACTCAGCGCAGCAGCGGAATGACCACGCGCGACCAGTCGAAACACGGGCCCGGATCGGTCTTGCGACCTGGCGCGATGTCGCTGTGGCCAAGCACGTCTTCAATCGGGTGCTGGCGGGCAAGGTCGTCGATCAGCGCGTTGAGTTGCGCGTACTGCGCCTCACTGAACGGCTGGGTATCCGAGCCTTCGAGTTCGACGCCGATCGAAAAGTCGTTGCAGCGTTCGCAGTCGCGCCAGACGCTGACGCCCGCATGCCAGGCCCGCGCATGCGTCGGCACGCACTGAATCAGCTCACCGTCACGGCGAATGAAAAAGTGCGCAGACACCCGCAGATGCGCAATATCCGCAAAGTAGGGATGCGCCGCCGGGTCCAGCCGGTTGCCAAACAGCGCGACCACGCCGTCGCCGCCGAACTGTTCCGGCGGCAGGCTGATCGCATGCACCACCAGCAACCGCGCCGTCTGGCCGGCCGGGCGATGATCAAAATTGGGTGAGGCGATCCAGCGCGCGCCATCGAGCCAGCCCGCGGCGTCGAGCCGTCGCATGCTCAATCCTTCATGCCCAGCCGCTCCATGCGATAGCGCAAAGAGCGGAAGGTCACTTTCAGCAAGCGCGCCGCGGCGGTGCGATTGCCCTCGGTTTCGGCCAGCGCTTCGACAATGGCCTGGCGTTCGGCGGTGTCGAGGTAATCCTGCAAGCCGGTGCGCATGGCGTCGCCATGGCCGTTGCCGGCCGTGGGCTCGTTGCCGATCAGCGGCTCCAGCGCCAGATCCTCAACATGAATGATGTCGCCGGATGACAGCGCCAACGCCCGCTCCAGGATGTTTTCCAACTCCCGCACATTGCCGGGGAAGCTATAGGCCCGCAGCGCCTCGACGGCTTGCGTCGACAAGCGCGGCAAGGGCATGCCGGCCTCTTCGGCCAGACGGGCAAGCAAGGCCTCGGCCAGCGAGCCGATGTCTTCGCGCCGCTCGCGCAGCGCCGGCATCTTGAGTTCGATGACATTCAGCCGGTAAAACAAATCCTGCCGGAAACGGTTTTCTTCGACCAGTACGCGCAGGTTCTGGTGCGTGGCGCTGACGATGCGCACATCCACCGGTTGCTCGATGGTGTCACCAATCCGGCGAACGCGCTTCTCCTGGATCACGCGCAGCAGCTTGACCTGCATCGACAGCGGCAGATCGGCGACCTCATCCAGAAACAAGGTGCCGCCATTGGCCGCCTGGAAGAAGCCATCGCGGTCACTGTCGGCGCCGGTAAACGCGCCTTTGCGATAGCCGAAGAACTCGCTCTCCATCAGGTTTTCGGGGATCGCGCCGCAGTTGACCCCCACAAACGCCCCCGCCACCCGCGGCCCCAGGCCATGAATGGCGCGCGCCGCGCGCTCCTTGCCGCTGCCGGATTCGCCCGACACATACACCGGCGCCTGGCTGCGGGCGAGCTTTTCAATCAGCTGACGCGCCTGCTCCATGGCCTGCGACTCGCCGATCAGAAAGGCGCTGGCGTCCTTGCGGGTTTCTTCGTTGGCCGCGTCGGGCAGGCGGAACACTGACTTGATCAGCGCGCGCAACTGCTCGAGCGACACCGGTTTGGCCAGGTAGTCGAAGGCGCCGGCCTTGAGCGCGATGACCGCGTTTTCCATGCTGCCATAGGCGGTGATGACGGCCACCGGCAGGTCGGCACAGTGCTCGTTGATGTAGCGCACCAGCTCCAGCCCCTCACCGTCGGGCAGGCGCATGTCGGTCAGGCACAGGCGGTATTTGTTCTTGGCAAGCAGCTCGCGCGCCTCGGCCACCGAGCCGGCCGAGTGGGAACCCAGGCCCATGCGGATGAGCGTCATCTCCAACAGTTCGCGGATGTCTTCCTCATCGTCGACCACCAGTACATCGGGGCCGGGTGGGCGGTTGCGTCGTTCAGTCTTGCTCATGGCTGGCTCATTCCGGTGAGGCAGAAGTGCGCGCCGGCCGCGCTATCGCGCAGGGACAGCGTGGCCCGGTTGGCATCCGCCAGTTCGCGCGCGATATACAGCCCCAGGCCGGTTCCCTTGGCATGCGTGGTAAAGAAAGGCTCAAACAGGTGCACCCGATGTTCGGCGCTGATGCCAGGCCCGTCGTCTTCAATATTCAAACGTGTGCGGCCCCCGTCGCTGTCGGCAGACACACGGATCGCCCCGGGCGTTGGCGGCGCGTAGCGTCGGGCGTTGACCAGCAGGTTCCACAGGATCTGGTGCAGGTGCGCCCGATCAAAGGCGAGCGTCAGCGATTCAGGGATATCGACCACCACTTGCGCCTTGTCGGCCTCGCCGTGCAGGGTGAACTCATCGAGCAGTTCGCCGACGAAGGCATGCAAAGGCAAGGCCTCCTGCAAGGCACGATCACGACGCCCCAGCGAGAGCACGTCGCGCACCAGTTGCTCAATGCGCAGCGCGTTGTTGTTGATGATGCGGATCAGCTTCGCCTGACTTTCGGCGCGCTTCTCCTCGCCCAGCAACTCGGCCGCTTGCGTGACGGCGGTGAGCGGATTTCGAATTTCGTGCGCAATGCTGGCGGTCAGCCGCCCCAGCGCGGCGAGCTTGATCTGCTGCGCCTGGGCCTGGATTTCATCGAGATCCTGTAAATAGATGACGGTGTGGCCGGCGTCGCCCTCGGCGCGCACGATGCGGCAGCGCAGCGGCTTGCCGCCCTCGGGAATGCATTGATGCCCCTCGCTGGTCGCAGCCGGGTCCGCCAGCGCGCCGGTCAGCGCCGGAAAGAGATCGCTCATTACCTCGCCGATCGGCAAGGGCGTGCCGAGCAAGGCGGCGGCCTGCGGATTGGCCTGACGGATGCGCAGATTGGCGTCGAGCACGATGGCGCCGTCGTGCATGTCCTCGATGATGCGCTCGTTGATGGCCTGCTGACGGGCCAGATCCGCGCCGCGCGTGCGCGCCAGCAGCTCATTGGTCAGCGCACGCGTTGCCAGCAGGCGTGCCGTCAGCGCCACGCCGAAGAAGCCGATGCACACCATGCCGACCACAAAAAAGTCGTTGGCCTCGCCGCGATTGAGGAAGCGCACGCTGTTCTCGGCCAGCACGGCCACCGTCGCCGACGCCGCGTAAAACAACACCCAACGCCCGTAGCCGACCAGGCCGCCACCGGCCAGCAACACCGTGAGCAACATCGGCAGGCCGCCGCGCGTGCCGCCGCTGACCGCCATCATCATCGTCAAGGCGGCGATATCCAGCAGCATCTGCAGGGTCACCACCCGATTGAAGCCGAGCCGCTGCACCGCGTCGGGGAAGCCCAGCGCCAGCACACCAAACAGGTAGAAAGCGGCGAAGGCCAGGAACAGTCCGGGCGCTTCTTCGCCCAGGCCAATGCTCTTGCCGAAGAACAGGAAGATCGCCGCCATGGTCAGGCGGAACAGATTCAGGTAGCGCAGGGAGCGCCGGCGCGCCAGATCGGCGGAGATATCCTCAAAGCTCTCCGTGGTGGCCATGTCTCAGCTTTCGTCGCGGCCGCGCGCGTGCGCTTCGCAGCAAAAGAACTCACCGCCGACGCGCACGCCTTCGCTCTCGGGCACATGCACACCGCAGCGCTGGCAGGAGAGCATCCGGGTCGAGGCCTGCGTCTGGCCCGCGCGATTGCGCGAGGCACCCGACCGCGGGCCGGCACCCGGCGGATGCTTGGGTTTGCTCAACATGCGGCGAACCCAGTAAATGGCAAACAGGACGAGGAGAAAAACGAGGAGTTTCGACACGATCTCGGTGCGCCGCGAAGGAAGCGAAAAAGTTTAGCACGCGAGGCGACGCGCGCCCCGCGCTTGGATCAAAGCGCGACCAGGCGCTCGCAGGCCGCGTCCAGCGTGTCGTCATGCTTGGCGAAGCAGAAGCGCACCACGCCCTCATCCTCGGCGGCGGCGGAAAAGGCCGACACCGGAATCGCCGCCACTTTCTTGTCGCGAGTCAGCCATTCGACGAAGGCCGTGTCCGACTCGTCGCGAATCGCGCGGTAGCGCGCCAGCTGAAAGTAGGTGCCCGAGCACGGCAGCAACTCGAAGCGCGAGTCGGCCAGCGCGGCGCGGAAACGGTCGCGCTTGGCCTGGTAGAAGGCGGCCAGGCCGAGGTGGCGCGAAGCATCGGCCATATAGTCGGCCAGCGCGTACTGCATCGGCGTGTTCACGGTAAACACATTGAACTGGTGCACCTTGCGGAACTCGGCCATCAGCGCCGCCGGCGCCACCACATAGCCGATCTTCCAGCCGGTGATGTGATAGGTCTTGCCAAAGCCGGACACAATCACGCTACGCTCGGCCAGCGCCGGGTGGCGGGCGCAGCTCTCGTGCTGGCGGCCGTCGAAGACGATGTGCTCATACACCTCGTCCGACACGATCACGATGTCGGTGCCACGTACCAGCTCGGCCAGGCGGCTCATATCCTCGGCCGACCACACACTGCCAGTCGGGTTGTGCGGGCTGTTGATCATGATCATGCGGGTGCGCGGGGTAATGGCGGCCGCCACCGCCGCCCAGTCGGGCCGGTAGTCGGGCGAGTGCAAGGCCAGGCGCACCACGCGGGCGCCCTGCAACTCGATAGCCGGCGCGTAGGCGTCGTACACCGGCTCAAAGACGATCACCTCGTCGCCCGGGTGCACCAGCGCCGTGACGGCGGTGAACAAGCCCTGCGTCGCGCCGGCGACGACCGTCACCTCGGTCTCGGGGTCGTAGGCCGTGCCGTACAGATTGGCCACCTTGGCCGCGATCGCCTCGCGCAGCACCGTCACCCCGGCCATCGGCGGATACTGGTTGTAGCCTTCACGCATCCAGTGCGACACCCGCTCGAACAGCACCGGCTCAGCGTTGAAGTCCGGAAAGCCTTGCGACAGGTTGATCGCACCGGCCTCGGCGGCCATGCGCGACATCACGGTAAAAATGGTGGTGCCCACGTTTGGCAGGCGGGACGAAACAGCAACGGCGCAATCGGGCATGACAGTCCAGGCAGCAAAGGCAAAAGCCGATTCTCGCAGAGCGCCTCCGGCACGCCAAGCAAAGCCGCGTCAGCGATACAATGGCGGCCATGAGTGTTCCCATCCCCGCCCCCACCCTGAGCCGCGACGGCGCCCGTGTGCGCATCCTCGATCAGACCGCCCTGCCGCATCACCGCGTCACGCTCGCGCTCGACAGCCTCGATGCCGTCGCCCACGCGATCCGGTCCATGCAAGTGCGCGGCGCCCCGCTGATCGGCGCCACCGCCGCCTGCGGTGTCGCGCTGGCACTGCAGACGGCCGCCGACGACGCCACGCTGGAACACGCACTCACCGAGCTCGGCGCCACCCGCCCGACGGCGGTGAATCTGCACTGGGCGCTCGCGCGCATGGCTCGCGTGCTGCGTCCCCTGCCACCGACCGAACGCCTGGCCGCCGCCGAACGCGAAGCCGACGCCATCATCACCGAAGACATTGCCACCAACGCGGCCATCGGCCAGCACGGTCTGGCGCTGATCGCCGCCATCGCCCAAAACCGGCCCGGCCCGGTGCGCGTCATGACCCACTGCAACGCCGGCTGGCTGGCCACGCTCGGCCATGGCACGGCGCTGTCGCCGGTGTATGCCGCGCAGGCGGCGGGTATCGACATTGAGGTGTGGGTGAGCGAAACCCGCCCGCGCAACCAGGGTCTGCTCACCGCCTGGGAGCTGCGCGAATCCGGCGTCGCCCACCGTCTGATCGCCGATAACGCCGCCGGCCTGCTGATGATGCGCGGCGAGGTCGACCTGGTCATCACCGGCGCCGACCGCGTCGCCGCCAATGGCGACACCGCCAACAAGATTGGCACCTATCTCAAGGCGCTGGCAGCGGCCGACAACGGCGTGCCCTTCTATATTGCCGCGCCGGTATCGACCATCGACTTCGCCTGCCCCAACGGCGCGGCGATTCCGATCGAAGACCGCGATGGCGACGAAGTGCGTGTACTCCACGGCCGCGACGCCATCGGCGCCACGGCGCAGCTACGCATCGCCCCGGCAGACACCGCCACCGGCAACCCGGCCTTCGACGTCACGCCGGCCGCGCGCATCACCGGCATCATCACCGAACACGGGGTCATGGTGCCCCACGCACTGGCCACGCTCGCCCCATGAGCATGCTCGCCAACGACCTCCTGGCGGTTGCCCGCGGCATGACCGCCGCCCGCCTCTCGGTGGGCACTGCCGGCAACGTCAGCATGCGTGACGACACGGACGCGGCCAACGGTTTCTGGGTCACGCCCTCCGGCATGATGCCCGAGCGCTGCGAGGCCGCCGACATGACCCGCGTGCGCGCCGACGGCAGCGCCCACGGTCGTCGCGCGCCCTCCAGCGAATGGCGGCTGCACCGCGACATCTACGCCGCGCGGCCCGACGTCGGTGCCATCCTCCACGCCCACGCCCCCTTCGCCACTGCACTGGCCTGCCACCGCCTCGACGTGCCGGCCTTTCACTACATGGTGGCGCGCTTCGGTGGCGACAGCGTGCGCTGCGGCAGCTACGCCACCTTCGGCACCCAGGCGCTGTCCGACGCCACCGTCAAGGCCCTCGAAAACCGCTGCGCCGCGCTCATGGCCAACCACGGCATGATCGTGCTGGCGCCCGACCTGAGCACCCTGCTCGACCGCGCCATCGAACTCGAAATGCTGTGCGAACACTACTGGCGCGCGCGCTGCCTCGGCGAACCGCCCTGCCTCGACGACGCCCAGATGCGCGAAGCACTGGTGCAGTTCCGCTGGTATGGTCGCCCGCGCCCCCTCGATGCCGACCCGGACGCCCCGCAATGACAACACCCCTCGACGAAGCCGCCGTACGCGACGCCCTCAAGCAAGTCATCGACCCCGAAGTCGGCATGAACATCGTCGACCTCGGCCTGATCTACACCGTCGCACTCACCGACACGCAGATCACCGTTGAGATGACCATGACCAGCCCGGCCTGCCCGATGGGCCAGATGATCATGGATGAAGTCGACGCCGCGCTGCACCGCCTCGCCCCCGACCACACCCCCGCCGTCGAGCTGGTCTGGCAACCCGAGTGGACGCCCGCCATGATGAGCGACACCGCCAAGGCCCACTTCGGCTGGCAGGCCGACGATGTCTGATCTGCCGCCCTGGCAGCGCGCGCCGCTGCTGGTCCTCGGCTTTGCGGGGCTGATCACCGGCGTGCTCGCCGGCCTGTGGCGCCTCGCCTGGCCCACGCCCGACTTCGTCGCCGGTGCGCCGCATGGCGCACTGATGATGTGCGCCTTCTTCGGCACGCTCATTGCGCTCGAGCGCGCGGTCGCCGTCGGTCAGCGCTGGGCCTATCTCGGCCCGCTGGGCGGCGGCCTCGGCAGCGCGCTGCTGATCAGTGGCATCGCGCCCGCCATGGCCACCGTGTGCTTCATCGCCGGCGGCATCGTGCTGGTGCTCGCCTCGCTGCATGCCCAGCGTAAAGCACCCGCCCTGCACGCCCGCGTGCTCACCCTTGGCGCGGCGGCCTGGCTGATGGGTGTGCTGGTGTGGGCGCTCACCGGCACGGTCGACCTGGCCCTGTGGTGGTGGGCCGCCTTTCTGATCATCACCATCGCCGGCGAGCGGCTGGAGCTGTCGCGCCTGATGCGGGTCAGCCCGCGCATGCAGCAGGTTTTTATTGCGCTCATCGCCCTGCTGATTGCCGGCGCCTCACTCGCCGCACTGCCGATCGGCCCGCGCCTGTTCGGCCTCGGCGCGACCGGCCTGGCGATCTGGCTGCTCAAGCAGGATGTCGCCCGCCGCACGGTCAAGACCACCGGCCTCACCCGCTACATCGCCGTGTGCCTGCTGTCGGGCTATCTGTGGCTGGCGCTTGGCGGCGCGGTGCTCGCCGTGCTGGCCCCCGGCGCCGGCAGCATCGGCTGGGACAGCGCCCTGCACAGCCTGATGGTCGGCTTCGTATTTGCCATGGTGTTCGGCCACGCACCTATCATCCTGCCGGCGGTGCTGCGCGTTCGGTTGCCATATCACCGCGGTTTTTATGTACCCTTGGCCCTGCTGCACCTGAGCCTAGTCCTGCGCGTGGCAGGCGACCTGTTCGAACACCACGGGCTGCGTGCCGATGGCGCGCTGGGCAACGCCGCGGCCATCGGCGTTTTTCTGCTGCTGATGATGACTGCCGTCGTGACCCGCCACGGCAGCAAACACCCATGACCGCCGTATGCCCACAAGGCCCGGCGGCACACACTGGAAGCTGCATCGTATGAATTCGCGACGCGCACGATGCGCGTGATCCGGCCCCTTCGCCGCCTCCTGAAGCACTTCGGCCTCGCCATGCTATTGGCGGGCGTCCTCGCTGCGGCCACCGAGGCGGTCTACAAGAATGCGCTCGATGCGCAGCGCGACCGCGTCTACGCCGAATTTCAGCTCGCCGCGGGCCAGCACATCGGCACCCTGCGCAAACGCGTCGAAGCCGTACTCGATCTGCAGCACCTGCTGGGCGACCATGTCGACGTGGCCGGCGCCGGCAGCGCAAAAGACTTCGAACAGATCAGCGGCTCGCTGATGCGGGTGCACACCTTCATCAAGGCCATCGCGCTGGCTGACGTCGACAACAGCGTCACCCCCCCGCTGCGCTTCCCCGCCCGCCATGTCGCCACCCGCGCCGCCTGGCCCAGGCCCGGCACCGATCTGGCCATGGAAGGCCTGCAAGCGCAGGAAGCCGTCCAGGCCGCGCTGCGCACCGGCGCCATCATCGCCACCCCGCTGCTCAGCCCTGAGGCCGAAAACGGTGAAGGCATCCGCCTGTTCTCACGAGCGGGCCAACATGTACTCGGGATCTACATGCACCTGAGCGAGCTGGCGCAAAGCACGCTCTGGGCCGGCATGGACCCCGACGCCCGCAACATGGCCTTCACCATTCTGGACACCACCACCGACCCGCGCAGCGCGCCCGAGGTGTACCGCGACACCATCGGTGACAACTTCGAGACCGCCTACGTTGAGGTCATCGAATTCGCCGCCCGGCGCTGGCTGATCATCGCCACCCCCACGCCCAAGCACTTCGAACTGGCGCCCGCCGCATCCATTGAGCGCCAGCGCGCCACCGGCTGGGCCATCACCCTCCTCGCCGCGCTACTGGTGGCCTTCCTGCAAACCCGCAACGCCGTCATCCGCGACCGGGTGCGCAGCAGCACCGCTGAACTGGCCGAAACCAACCGCATCCTGGCCGACACCAATGCCACACTGCAGGCCGAGGTCGCCCAGCGCACCGCCTCCGAAGCCGCCCTGCGCACCAGCACCACGCTGCAGCAAGCCATCTTGCACAGCGCCGACTACGCCATCGTCCTCACCGACACCGACGGCATCGTCCGCGTCTTCAACCCCGCCGCCGAGAGCATGCTCGGCTGCGCCGCCGACCTGGTGGTCGACAAGCGCACCCCCATCGATTTCATCAACACGGCCGCCATGGCACGCATGGAACGCGCCACCGGCAAACGCGGCTTTGCCGCCGTGCTCGAGACCGCGCGGGGGCTCGCCACGAGCGAACCCGTCGAGCTGGAACTGACCGGCGCCGACGGGCGCAACGTCCCGGCCGCCGTGTCGATCTCCCCGCTGCTCGACGCCCAGGACGGTCGCATTACCGGCTATCTGGCCATCGCCTCCGACATCACCCACCGCAAAGCCGCAGAGACCCGTATCCTGCATCTGGCCCATTTCGACCCACTCACCGAGTTGCCCAACCGCAGCCTGCTCGGCGTGCGACTCGAGTCCGCCCTCGAAGCCGCCGGTCGCTTCGAACAATCGCTCGGCGTCCTCTTCCTCGACCTCGACCGCTTCAAGAACGTCAACGACTCCCTCGGCCACCAGGCCGGCGACGCCCTGCTCAAAGCCGTCTCGGGACGCTTCCAGCACTGCGTGCGCGAGCAGGACACCGTGGCCCGCATGGGTGGCGACGAGTTCATCGTGGTGCTGCCCGAGCTCGAAAGCCGCCAGCACGCCGCCGAAGTGGCCGAGCGCATCGTCGAAGCCCTGAGCGCGCCCTTCGACATCAAAGGTCACCGCCTCACCGTCACCCCCAGCATCGGCATCGCCATCTACCCCGACGACGGCAGCACGGCCGACACGCTCATCCAGCACGCCGACGCCGCCATGTACCACGCCAAAGACGCCGGCCGGAACAACTACCAGTTCTACGAATCGCGCCTGTCCACGCTGGTGTCCACCCGACTCACCCTCGAAAACCGCCTGCGCCGGGCACTCGAGCGGCAAGAGTTCGAGCTCTACTACCAGCCCCAGGTCGACATCGCCTCCGGCGACTTCATCGGCCTCGAAGCCATGCTGCGCTGGAACGACCCCGACGAAGGCCCGGTCGAACCCGACGTCTTCATCCCGGTCGCCGAAGACAGCGGCCTGATCGTTCCCATCGGCGCGTGGGTATTGCGTACCGCCTGCGCCCAGGCTGAAGCCTGGCGCAGCAAACACCTCATCGACGTCCCCATGGCTGTCAACCTCTCGGCCCGCCAGTTCGACGAAGCCAGCTTGCTCGACATCGTAGCCGACGTCCTCGAAGACACCGGCCTGCCCGCCGATCGCCTCGAACTCGAGCTGACCGAATCGCTGATCATGCGCAACCCCGAACTCACCGCCGACGTCCTCGACGGCGCCAAGCGGCTGGGCGTCATGATCGGTGTTGACGACTTCGGCACCGGCTACTCCAGCCTCGCCTACCTCAAACGCTTCCCCATCGACCGGCTCAAGATCGACCGCTCCTTCATCGCCGACATCGAAACCGAACCCGACGACGCCGCCATCGCCGAAACCATCATCGCCATGGCCCACACCCTGCGCATTCAAGTACTCGCCGAAGGCGTCGAAACCGTCGGCCAGCTACGCATGCTCCGCGGCTGGGCCTGCGACGCCTACCAGGGCTACCTGTGCAGCCGACCGCTGCCCGCGGATGACATGAACGCATTGCTGAAGGGATTGCGGGCAGCGCGCTTGTGCGGTTTGCCGGATGTGGGGCATACGTGAGAAATGGCTGCCGGGCCGGTCGCGGCCTGTTTTGTTCGTCGTCCATCAACCGTTGAACTGACTTCGTCCATTCGTTGGCCGGGTCTCGCCCCGGCGGGCGAATGACTTCTTTGTCGCGACAAAGAAGTCATCAAGAAAACGCCCCCGACTGTGCCGCCGGCTTCGCCGGTGCCCTCTCTACGCCCGGCGCCGGCGGGTCGTGTCGCGAACTCGCCCGGCGGGCTCAGACAGGCGACACGACAATTCCCGCCGTCGCCGTTCTCCGTTCGGCGGCACAGAAAGGGAGAAGCACGCGGGCTCGGCTTTGCCCTCGCCCGCCCCGGGGAGGCGCTTTGTAGGGCGGGTTTCAAACCCGCCATCGGTATTCGTTCGCAGGCCATTGGCGGGTTGAAACCCGCCCGACGCCCCCCCCTGTCGTTTCCGCTGTTGCCGGCGGGCACCCCATCCCCCTCTGTCGTGCCGAGCGCAGCAAGTGCGGGGCGGAAAAAGCGGCTTCGCTGTCTGAGCCCGCAGGGCGAGTTTGCGAAGTCGCCCGCCCCGTGCTTGCGGAGGGAGGGGAGCCCGAAGGGCCACGACAGTGGGGTGTGCTTCTTTGCCTATCTTTCTTGCACAAGCAAGAAAGTAGGTCGCCCGCCGGGGCGAGACCCGGCCAACGTACGCCACCCGAAGCCCACAAAACCATCCTCTCAATAGCACTCACATCGCAACGCCCCATGCCCTCGCATGCCAGCCGTCTGATTGGGTGGATATACATTGACCAACCGGCCAGCACGATTCTCAGTTGAGCACCGCGCAACACACGAGGCTGCCTCACTCGGAGCCTCTCTTAGTAAGTACAAAGCCAAAAGAACAACGCCTATCACACCGCCAAAGACCATGGCCACCACGACGCCTACCGGCAATCGGTGCTCAAGTTCGTGCACCGGCTGCACTAGAACCGACTCGTCCCCGCCGGCACCCCCAGATCCGCAAAATCCACCTCGCCCTTCTGGTCGAAAGGCACGCCGCCGAACAGCCCCCCAGTGTAGAGCGTGCCGTAAATCCGGTAGTCGATTCGCTCCTGCCCCTTGGCCATGGCGCCGAACTGGCGCAGCAGGCCAGAGAGCGAACTGACGGCCTCCACCTCCAGCATGGCTTCGCTGAGTCGCGGCACGGTGACGGCCTTGTTGCTCACCCCTTTGGCGAAGGGCTTGCCGTTGAGCTCGACGGTGAAGCTCAGGCCGTCGACCGGGATCTCGGCATCGTTGGGGTTGAGCACCCGCAGGCTGAGGCCGAAGCGTTGTTCGAGCAGACCAACGTTGAGCAGGCGCAGGTCGGACACCGACACCTCGGGCGGCTGCATGTTGAGCGGCAGGCTGGCGCAGGCGGCCAGGCCGAGGGTGGCTAACGCGACGAGTGCGGTACGGCGAGTGATGTGATTCATTCGGTCGTCCTCCTGTCCTGCGGTGCCATGGCGTCGAGTACGGTAATCAGCGCGGCGGTGTCTTGCCGGGCGCCGCCGCGGGCCATCAGGGCATTGAGTTGTTGTCCGACAGCCGCGGCAATGGGCAGCGGTGCGCCGAGGGCATGGGCTTCGGCCATGATGAGGGCGAAATCCTTGTGATGCAGGCGGGCGTCAACGCCTTTGTCGAAATCGCCGGAGACCATCCGCTCGCCCATCACTTCAAGCACCCGCGAGCCCGCCGAGCCGCCCATCAGGGCGGTGCGCACCTTGGCCACATCGACACCGTTGGCAGCCGCCAGGTGCAGGGCTTCGGCGCTGGCCTCGATAGCGGCGACCATGATCATCTGGTTGCAGGCCTTGGCGACCTGACCGGCACCGGACTCGCCGATGTGCACGATGCGACTGCCCAGCACCTCGAATACCGGCTGCAGCCGCGCCAGCGTGGTCGCCTCGCCGCCGACCATGATCGCCAGTGTCGCCTCCAGCGCGCCTTTGGGCCCACCGGAGACCGGCGCATCCAGCCAGCCGATGCCGCGCTCGGCGTAGCCGGCAGCGAGTTGCCGGGCGGTTGCCGGCGCGATGGTGCTCATATCGACATGCACCGCGCCGGCTGCAAAACCGGCCAGCAGACCATCGCTGCGCAAGACCAGATCTTCCACATCGGCACTGCCGCCAACCATGGTGATCACCAGTTCGCTACGCGCGGCCAGCTCGGCGGGTGACGCGCACCACGCAGCGCCCTCTGTCACCAGCGCAGCCGCCGACGCTTCACGCCGCGCCCAGACCGCCAAGTCATGCCCCGCACCAATGAGATGGCGAGCCATCGACTGGCCCATATCGCCCAAACCAATAAAGCCGATCTTCATGCCGCGCCTCCGCTCATCGCTTCAAACAACTTGAGCATGGCGACCGAGTCGTCTTCGCCCATGCCACGACCGACCAGCGCGTTGAACAGCTGCGTCGTGGCCGCGGCCGCCGGCAGGGCGAGGCCGTGCGCGTGCGCTTCTTCCATCACGATGCGCAGGTCTTTCTGGTGCATCCAGGCCTTGAAGCCGGGGGTGAACTTGCGGTCAACCATGCGCTGACCATGATTGTCGAGGATGCGGCTGTTGGCGAAACCGCCGAGCAGCGCCTCGCGCACACGGGCCAGATCGACCCCACTCATCTGCGCAAAGTTGAAGGCTTCGGCCACGGCGGCCACACCCACGCCGGTGACGATCTGATTGCAGGCCTTGGCCACCTGACCGGCGCCCGACTCGCCCACCCGCGTGACGCTTTTGCCCATGGCCTGAAAGGCCGGCAAGACGGTGTCGAAGGCGGCTTGCTCACCGCCGACCATGATGGTCAGCGTGCCGGCAATGGCACCGACTTCGCCGCCCGAGACCGGCGCGTCGAGCATGCGCACGCCGCGCGCGTTGAGTTGCACGGCAATCTCGCGCGCCGCGGTCGGGGCGATGGTGCTCATGTCGGCAAACACCAGGCCGTCGTGCGCGCCCTCGGCGACCGCCTGTGCCACCTCAGCCACCTGCGGCGCATCCGGCACACAGGAAAACACCACGTCCGACGCCGCAGCCACCTCGGCGATACTCGCCCGCGCCACCGCGCCTGCCGCCGTCACCGGCGCCAGCGAGGCCTCGCGCCGCGCCCACACGCTGACCGGGAAACCGGCCTTGCGCAGATTGAGCACCATGGGCCGTCCCATCAGGCCCAGACCGATAAAACCGAGCTTCATGCGCGCACTCCGAACAAAGACTGTCCGTCGATTCTACGCGCGCCACGCCCGTCGATTGGTCAGGGGACGTTACAGCACACTGACGCCCACCCCGGTAAACTCGCTCAAGGTCTGCACCACGGTCGCGCTCGGCAAGCCGCGCACGATGAACACCAGTCGGCTGCAGCGATCATCAAAGGGCGGAGTGTCGGGCCAGGCGGGCAGACTGACCGCCGGGTAGATGCTGTGCTGCACGCACTGGATGACCCGCGGCAGCGGATCACCGCGCACATTGAGCACGCCCTTGATGCGCAGAATGCGGTTGCTGTAGGCCTGCAGAATCAGGTTGAGCCCGTCGGAAAACTCCCACCACGACAGCGGCGCGTCGAAGCGCAGCACATAGCTTTCGACCCCGTCGGCGTGGTGCGTCACCGGGCCGGCCGGCGCCGCCTTGCCGGGCTTGCGCCAGGCCGGCATCGCGGCTGCCGCCGCACGGACCTGCGCCTCACCCAGCCAGTCGGCCACTTCAGGCAGCTTGCCGGTGGCGGTGTACAAGCCGCAGCCAAACAAGGCGTCGACCGAGACCACGCCTTGCGACACCGGAATCTGCCGCGCGCCGGGGTTGAGCATAGCGAGCGTCGCCTGCAGTTCGACGATATCGTCCGGCGCGGCGAGATCGCACTTGGTGAGCAGCAGGCGGTCGGCCATTGCCACCTGACGCATGGCTTCGCGGTGTGCCTTGAGCTGACCGGCGGCGTGGGTCACGTCGACCGCGGTCACCACGCCGTCACAACGGTAGCGATCGGCAATGAAGGGCTCTTCCATCAGCGTGTGGATGACCGGCGCGGGATCGGCCAGGCCGGTGGTCTCCAACAGCACGCGGTCGATGGGCGGAATCTCCTTGCGGAAGGCCTGCATGAACAAGCGCTTGAGGGCCGCGACCAGATCGCCCTGCACGCTGCAGCACACGCAACCGCCGTCGAGCACGATCAGGGTTTCATCGACCTGTTCGACCAGATGGTGATCGACGCCCACATCGCCCAGCTCGTTGATCAGCACCGCCACCCGCTCGGCGCCGGGGTGGCGCAGCAGATGGTTGAGTACGGTGGTTTTGCCGGCGCCGAGAAAGCCGGTCAGCACGGTCACCGGAATCCGGCGGTCAGTGTCAGTCATGGTTTGATCCTGGTCATAAGCACGATGCGTGGCCGTCGCCGGCCACCCCGAAGCCTGCCATAATCCGCGCCATGACCTACGCCCCATTTATCAAGGAAATCGGCCGCGGCGCCAAAGGCGCCAAGCCCCTCACCGTCGACCAGGCCGCCAGCCTGTTTGGCGACATGCTCGACGGCCGCGTGCCCGACCTGGAACTGGGCGCGATCATTTTGTCGCTGCGCATCAAGAGCGAATCGCTCGACGAGCTGGTTGGCTTCAAGCGCGCCATGGATGCGCGCAACGCAACGCTCACGCTGCCCGACGGCCCGCGCTGCGTGCTGCTGCCCAGCTATAACGGCGCCCGCCGACAGCCCAACCTGATGCCGCTGGTCGCGCTGCTGCTGGCGCGCGAGGGGGTGCCGGCGCTGATTCAGGGCCGGCATGACTTCGACAGCCGGGTCAGCCCTTTCGACCTGCTCGCTGCGCTCGACGTCCCGCTGCGCGCCGATGCCGCCGACGCCAGCGCCGCGCTGGCCACGCACAAGATTGCCGCACTCTCGCTCGACGCGCTGTTGCCTGGTCTGGACCGCTTGCTCGCCCTGCGCCCGCGCCTGGGCGTGCGCAACAGCGGCCACACCCTGGCCAAGCTGCTTGACCCGATGCCCGGGCGCAGCGTGCGCGTGGTGGCGGTGACGCACCCCGAGTATCTGCTGCGTATGGACGAATTCCTGCAAGTCGACGGCGGTTGCGCGATGCTGATGCGCGGCACCGAAGGCGAGGGCTATGCCAATCCGCGACGCCGCCCGACGATGGCGCTCTACAAGGGCACCGGCGTCGCCGAAACGATGGAAGGCGAAGGCGGCGGCGCGCCGCCCAACCCGCAAGTGCCCGACCTGCCCGATGTCGCTGGCAATGCGCAACTGATCCGCGCCATGCTCGACGGCACCACGCCGGTGCCCGCGCCGATCCGCACCCAGGTGGACGCCCTCATCCGGCTCGCCCGCGGCGACTGATGCCCCATTTTGGTGCGGACGATTTGCGCGCCGCACCATTTGCAATCTTGATTCAGAGCAAATTTAGGTCAAGCCCTTATTCGGGGCATGGCATGGCGGTTGCTACTGTCCGGACAAAGGAGATTCAATGTCCGAGACGAAATCCACCTGCTGTTACTGCGGCGTCGGCTGCGGCCTTATCGTTGAACACGATGCCGGCCAGATCACCGGCGTGCGCGGCGACCCCGACCACCCGGCCAACTTTGGCCGGCTGTGCACCAAAGGCGCCACACTCCACCTGACGGTTGCCCCCGACACCCGCTCGCAACGCGCGCACACGCCCGAGCTGCGCACCGACCGTACCGCCGCACGCCAGCCCACCGACTGGGCCACCGCGCTTGACCACGTCGCCGACCGCTTCGCCGCCATCATCAAGGCGCACGGCCCGGACGCCGTGGCCTTCTATGGCTCCGGCCAATGGCTGACCGAGGACTACTATGTCTTCAACAAGCTCGCCAAAGGCCTGATCGGCACCAACAACCTCGACACCAACTCACGCCTGTGCATGTCCAGCGCGGTGGCCGGCTACAAGCTGAGCCTCGGTGCGGATGCCCCGCCGTGCAGCTACACCGACATCGACGCCACCGACTGCCTGTTCATCGCCGGCTCGAACACCGCCTTTGCCCACCCCATCGTGTTCCGCCGCATCGAGGCCGCGCGCGAAGCCAATCCCGACATGAAACTGGTGGTAGTCGACCCGCGGCGCACCGACACCGCCGAAGCCGCCGACCTGCACCTGCCGCTGCTGCCGGGCACCGACATCGCGCTGTTCAACGCCATGCTCCACGTCATGCTGTGGGAGGGCTGGCTCAACCGCGACTACATCGCCGCCCACACCGAAGGCTTCGACGCACTCAAGCGCCTGGTACGCGAATACACCCCGGCCATGGCCGCGGCCGTGTGCGGCGTGCCCAAGCGTGACATCGAGCAGGCGGCGGAGTGGTTTGCCACCCGCCCGGCCACGCTGTCGATGTACTGCCAGGGTCTCAATCAGTACGCCTCGGGCACGCACAAGAACGCCGCGCTGATCAATCTGCACCTGGCCACCGGCCAGATCGGCCGCCCCGGCGCCGGCCCCTTCTCGCTCACCGGCCAGCCCAACGCCATGGGCGGGCGCGAAGTCGGCGCGCTGGCCAATCTGATGTCCGGCCACCGCGACATGAGCGACCCCGCCCACCGCGCTGAAGTGGCGCGCCTGTGGGGTGTGCCCGAGGTGCCCGCCACGCCGGGCAAGCCGGCGGTTGAACTGTTTGAAGCGCTGAAGAACGGTGAGATCAAGGCGGTATGGATTGCCGCCACCAACCCGGCCCAGTCCCTGCCCGACCAGGCCATGGTGCACGCCGCGCTCGAAGCGGCCGAACTGGTCGTGGTGCAAGACACCTACCGGCACACCGAAACCGCCGCCTACGCCGACGTGCTACTGCCCGCCAGTGGCTGGGGCGAAAAGGAAGGCACGGTCACCAACTCCGAGCGCCGCATCAGCCGCACCCACGCCGCCGTGCCGCCCCTTGGTGAGGCCAGGCACGACTGGGAGATCGCCTGCGACTTCGCCCGTCGCCTCGGCCCGCGCATTGGCAAAGGCGACCTGGCCTATCAGCTATTCGGTTTCGACTCGGTCGAAGCCGTCTGGCGGGAGCACCGCGAAAGCACCCGCGGACGCGATCTGGACATCACCGGCCTGAGCTACGCCAAGCTCGACGCCGACGGCCCGCAGCAGTGGCCCTTCCCCGACGGCGCCTCCACCGGCCGCGCCCGCCTATATGAAGACGGTGTGTTTCCCACGCCCTCGGGCAAGGCCCGCTTCGTCGCCACCGACTACGTGGTCACCGCCGAAAGCCCCAGCGCCCGCTACCCGCTGCACCTGATCACCGGCCGCCTGCGCGACCAGTGGCACAGCATGACCCGCACCGGTCTCGTGCCGCGTCTGTATAACCACGAACCCGAGCCGCAGTTGCATATGCACGCCGAGGATCTGGCGCGGCGCGATCTGGCCGACGGCGACATCGTGCGCGTACGCTCCCGCCAGGGCACCGTGGTGCTCAAGGTCATCGCCAGCGACACCGTCCGCCAGGGCCAGAGCTTTTTGCCCATGCACTGGGGCGGCAACACCATGGCCGGCACGCTGGGCATCAACGCACTGACCCCGTCCGCCACCGATCCGACCTCGAAACAACCCGAACTCAAGCACGCCGCCATTCAGGTCGAAAAGCTGCCTGCCGGTCACGCGCTGATGGCCATGCGCCGGATCACCGACACCAACGCCTTCTCCGTCCTCGAAGCGCTGCGCGCGCAGATGAAGGATCTCCCCTATGCCAGCCTGACGCTTGCCGGGCGCGAGGTGCCGGTGGTGGTGCTCAAGGCGCGGGCCGACGAGGCCAACACCGCGCTGCTCGACGCGGTCGACGCCGCCATGGGTCTGGACGACCCGGCGCACACCCTGGTGTATGCCGACGCGCACCGCGATGTGGCCAAGCGCGCCCGCGTCGACGACGACATTCTCAACGCGGTACGGCTGTCGGGCGAGACCCGCGCCGCCGCGTGGCTGACCGAGTTGATGGTGCGCGGCGAGCCCGCCGCCCCGGTGCGCCCCTGGCTGCTCGCCCCGCTCACCCAGCCGCCAGCCGGCCAGCCCACGCGCGGCAAAGTGGTGTGCAACTGCTTTGATGTGTCGGAGGAGGCCATCGTCACCGCTTTCCATGCTGGCGAGAGCCTCGAACAACTGCAGACACGCACTCAATGCGGCACCAACTGCGGCTCCTGTCTGCCCGAACTGAAGCGACTCGCCGCACGGTCGTGAGGGCGGAAATGATATAACTAGGCCACGGCAGGGCATCGAAGGCCCCGCCGTCGGCCGGCCCTGCACCGACATTGCGGGGGACACAAGATCGCCCGCGCCACTGCAGCGAAGGGCGGCACGCATGGAGACCCCCCAATGCAATCCGTTGCCACCTTCGCGGCCCTGCTGGCCGTGGCCGTGCTCTTGGTCCCCCTGTTCAAGCGTGCTGGCCTGGGCACCGTGCTCGGCTACCTCGCCGCCGGCGTCCTCATCGGGCCCTCGGGTTTCGGTGTAGTGACCGACGGCGAGAATCTGCTGCACACCGCCGAGCTGGGCGTGGTGCTGCTGCTGTTCATCATCGGCCTGGAGCTTCAGCCCTCGCGTCTGTGGGCGCTACGCAAACCGGTGTTCGGCCTGGGCGGCCTGCAGTTTTTTGGCGTGGGAAGCTTCCTGATCGCCGGCGCCTGGCTGCTCGGCTTTGACTGGCCCATCGCCATCATGATTGGCCTCACCCTGGCGCTGTCCTCCACCGCCTTCGTGCTGCCCACACTGGGCGAGCGTCACGAACTGCACAGCCGCTACGGGCGCGAAACCTTCGCCATCCTGCTGTTTCAGGATCTGATGGTGATCCCGCTGCTGGCGCTGCTGCCGCTGCTGGGCGCCGCGCGCTCGGACGGCGATGTCTCGCCCCTGGTGGGCCTCGGCTTTCTCGCCGTGGTGGTGCTGATCGGCCGGCCGGTGCTCGACGCCATCTTCCGCCACGTCACCCGCATCAACAGCCGCGAGATGTTTACCGCCGCCGCCCTGGCCACCGCGCTGGGCTTGGCGCTGCTGCTGCAGCTCGGTGGCCTGTCGATGTCGCTGGGCGCCTTTGTGGCCGGCGTGCTGCTGTCGGACTCGGACTTCCGGCATGAGCTCGAAGCCTCCATTGCACCTTTCCAGGGACTGCTGATGGGCTTCTTCTTCATCGCCGTCGGCATGACCATCAATCTCGGCATGATCGTCGAGCATCCGCTCAACGTGCTCGGCCTGACCGTCGCGCTGATTCTGGTCAAGGGCGGCGGCATGTATGGGCTGCGCCGGCTGGCCCGCGGCAGCAAAAAGGTCTCGCGCATGCAGGCGCTGGCGCTGGCGCAGTGTGGTGAATTCGCCTTCGTGTTGTTTGGCGTCGCGCAAGCCAGCCAGCTGCTTGAGCCGGAAGTCGTCGCCCAGCTGAATCTGTCGGTGGCGCTGTCGATGGCCACCGCGCCACTACTGTTCATTCTGGCCGACCGCCTCAATGCGCGCGAAGCGGCCGCCACCGCGACCATCGAACCCGAAACCGAGGACATGCCCGACCTGCCCAACCCGGTCGTCATGGCCGGTTTCGGCCGCGTCGGCCAGATCGTCGGACGCGTATTGCTGGCCCGCAACGTGCCTTTCACAGCGCTGGATATCGACCACGAAGAGGTCAAGACCATGAAGCGCTTCGGCATCCAGGCCTATTACGGCAACGCCGCGCATCTGGAGGTCTTGCATGCGGCCCGCATCGACGACGCCAAAGTCTTTGTGCTGGCCATCGACGACATCGAGACCTCGCTACGCTGCGCCGAGATGGTGCGCAAGCATTTCCCACAGGTCACCATCGTCGCCCGCGCCCGCAACCGCTTTCATGCCTACCGGCTGATGGACCTGGGGGTCGAGTTGCTGATGCGCGAGACCTTCCGCTCCAGCCTCGACATGACGCGCATGATCTTCGAGGTGCTCGGCAAAACACCCGAAAAATCGCAGCAGATTGTCGACCGCTTCGCCGAGCACGACGGCGAGCTGCTCAAGCGCGAACAGGCGCTTTACCATGACGAACACCAGCTGATTCAAAGCGCTCGTGAGGCCACCGAAGAACTCAGCCTGATCCTCGAACAGGAACTCGGAGACGCGCTGCCGGAAAATCCGTCGCCGGACGATGCGGTCTCGGACGCCGCCACCGCGCCGCGCCCGGCCCGCTAGCGACGCGCCGGTGCGCCGGCAAGCCCATCATGCCCCGGCGAGGCCAGGCCGCCCGCCACCACTGGTGATCGTCGGCGCGACATCGCCTCAAGTTTCATCAGCATCGTCCGTAAGGGAGATACATACGTCTTTCCCGGACGACCGTCGATGACACAAGCCGAAACATCCGCCAACCCAGGCACGGTGCTCTTTGTAGACGACGAGCCCAATATCCTGAGCTCGCTCAAACGCCTCTTCCGCCCCACCGGCTTTCGCGTGCTGACGGCCCCCAACGGCCAGGACGGGCTGAATCTGCTCGACACCGAAACCGTGGATGTCGTCGTCTCGGACATGCGCATGCCGCAGATGGACGGCGCGGCTTTTTTGAAAGCGGTCCGCGAGCGCCACCCGCAGATTGAACGCATCTTGCTGACCGGCTTCGCCGACATGGAATCGACCGTCTCGGCGGTCAATGATGGCGGCATTTCACGCTATCTGAACAAACCCTGGAAAGACCACGAGATCCTGACCACGGTCAAAGACGCGGTCAATCGCGGCCGCTTGCAGGCCGAAGTGACCCGCCTGCATGCGCTCACCGCCGACCAGAACGCCAAGCTCAAGAACATGAATGCCGAACTGGAAGCCCGTGTGCTGGCGCGCACTCGCGACCTGCAAACTGCGATTGGCAAGATCAAGGAAGCCAACGAATCGCTCAAACAGAACTTCCTCACCACGGTGCGGGTGTTCAGCGATCTGGTCGAGATGCGCAGCGGGCACATGGCCGGACACAGCCGCCGGGTCGCGCAGCATGCGCGCCAACTGGCAAAAGCGTCTGGCCTGGATGACACCGCGACGCAGAACATCATGCTCGCCGGCCTACTTCACGACATTGGCAAGATCGGCCTGCCCGACGATCTGCTCGGCAAGCCCTACAACACGTTCAAGCCGGAAGAGCGCAGCCTCTACATCCGCCATGCCGAGCGCGGCGAAGCCGCGTTGACCGCCGTCAGCCAGCTCAAGGCGGTCTCCAAGCTGGTGCGCCACCATCATGAAATGTGGGACGGCACGGGCTTTCCGGACAAGCTCACCGGCCTGGCCATTCCGCTCGGCGCGCAGATCCTGGCCATCGCCAATGACTACGACGGCCTCATGCAAGGCCAGCTGACTGCCCGCCCGCTGCCCGCACGCGAAGCCCTGGTCTACATCTCGCAAAACGCCGGCAAACGCTACAACCCCGAACTGGCCAATACCTTCGTCCGCATGATGTCTAAGGCCAGCGGCCGACGCGCGGACGGTATCAGCCTGCGCCCCGGCATGCTCAAGCAGGGCATGCGCCTGGTGCAGGATCTCCTGCATCCCGATGGCTATCTGCTATTGCCCAAAGGGCATGTTTGCGACGAAGATTCGATCATTCAGTTGCGGCGTCTGGAGACTTCCAGCAGCCGCAACATCACCGTGCAGGTCGAGGACAGCCCGCGGGGAGCATCCACATGACTGATGTCGACACGCATCAACCCACGCTCCTGCTGGTCGACGACGAGCAGAACATCCTGTCCGCGCTGCGCCGGCTGTTGCGCACGGAGGGGTATCGCATCCTCACCGCCAACAGCGGCGCTGAGGCGATTGAGCTGCTCAAGGCAGAAACTGTCGACGTCGTGATGTCCGACCAGCGCATGCCGGGCATGGCCGGGGTGGACTTGCTGCGCATCGCCAAAGACATGCAGCCCGAATGCGTTCGCATCGTGCTGTCCGGCTACACCGAGTTGCAGGCCGTCACCTCGGCCATCAACGACGGGGCCATCTACAAATTTCTATGCAAACCGTGGGACGACGCCCATCTCAAGGCGAATATCGCTGAAGCCTTCGCGCGCCGCCGCATGGCCGATGAAAACCGTCGACTGACACAGGAACTTGAAGTCAAGAACACCCAACTTCAGGAACTGCTGGCCGAACGCTCGGATCAGGTTCAGATCCGCTCGGAGGCCCTCGGTGTATTCCATGAAGCGCTAGAGGCATTGCCCGTCGGTGTGATCGGCGTCGACGACGAAGGCGTCATCGCCTTTTGCAACAGCACCGCGGTCGCTCAACTCGAGGGCTATCCCGTCGGTCTGGGAATGGCCGCCCGCGAGAACCTGCCGGCCGAACTGCTGAACGAGGCGGGCAGCCTCCAACTCGGCGACAAACGCCTCCTGGTGTCTCGAACCCGGCTCGGTCAGCGCTCAACCAGCCGCGGCTATCTGCTGGCCCTGCTCGACGCAAGCACTTTTCGCGCCGCCAACGAGGGGACGTAAGCCATGTCCCTGAGCGCTGAACAAATCGTCCGCAACGCCGAGCAGCTCCCGCCGCCACCCAAGGTCATGACCGACCTGCTGGCGCTGTTTTCCCGCACCGATGTCGACGCCCGCAGCATTGCCGACACCATCGCGTCCGACCTGACACTCAGCTTGCGTACGCTCAAAGTCGCCAATTCGCCGTTCTACGGCCTCAGCAAGCGTATTTCCACGGTCCACGATGCGATCGCCATCCTCGGCTTCCGGGCGCTGCGCATGCTGGCGCTGGCGGTCGGTTCAGCCCAGCTGATGCACCTGCCGCCCGCGCTGCGCGCATCGATGGGGCATTTGTTACGGCACAGCACCCGCTGCGCCATGCTCGCCCGGCTGCTGGCCGAAAAAACCGGATCGGCAGGCGAAGAAGCCTTCACGGCCGGCATTCTCCACGACGTCGGAAAAATCTTGCTGGCCCAGACCGAGCCCGTCCAAACGCCAGAACACGGCACGACAAGCGACTGGATTCTGCATAGCGACACCATCGCCGAGCGCGCCGCCTTTGGCACCGACCACGCAGAGGCCGGGCAGATCCTGTTGCGTCACTGGAAGTTTCCCGAGGCCCTGTGCGAAGCGGCCGGCCGTCACCACCAGCCGCCTGACACCTTGCCGCCCCTGTGCGCTTTGATTGGCCTGGCCGACCAGCTGGCAGACATCCCGCTCGACGGCACGGAAGACTTCCCTCCGGCCACCCTGGCGCCGTGGATTGCCTGCGCAATGGGCGACACGCCTCTACCCGACACCGCCGCGCTGGCGGCGGTGATCGCCGAGGCCGACGCCTTGGCGAACGTGCTTGAAGCCGATGCCTGACGGGGTCGCCGCCCTCCGCCCATCGCCGCCGACCGAGCTCTGGTGCGACGCCCTCGCGCTGGCCGGCCATGGCACCTTGCTGCACCGGGGCGAGCACCCCGTATGGGCCGACGCCACACTGGCCGAGCAATTGGGCTGCACGCTCTCCGCCTTGTATGACCGTCCCTTTCATGCGCTCGACGATGCCAACAGCGCCGAGCGACTGCGCCAGCAAGGCGAAGCCTGCCTGGCGGGTCGCGACGCGGCACCGGTTGACATCACCACCGGCCAGCCCCCGTGTGCTGTACGCCACTTTGAAGTTCGCGCGCGCCGGCTCGAAGACGCGGCCGGACCGCAGGTGCTGCATGTCTTCATCGAGCGTACCAACGCCGCGCCGACACACGACCCATCGACACGCGCCGTGCTCGATCAGATCATCCGCGAGCTGCCCATTGCCGCCTTCATCCTCGACACCGAGCATCGCGTCACTCACTGGAATCTGGCCTGCGAACGCATTTCCGGCATGACGGCCCAGCGCCTGATTGGCACCCGCGACCCCTGGCGCGCCTTCTTCGATGCCCCCCGCCCGGTCATGGCTGACATGATCCTCGACCATGCCGACGCCGACACGCTCGAACGCTTCTACCCGGGCTGCTGGCAGCGCTCAACCCACACGCCCGACGCTATCGAGGCCGAGGGCTTCTATCCCAGCCTCGGCGAATCCGGCCGCTGGATCTACTTCCTGGCCGCGCCCCTGCGTGGCGCTGACGGCAGCATCATCGGCGCCATCGAAACCCTGCAAGACATTACCGAGCGCAAGGCCGCCGAAAACGCGTTGGCCCTGACCAACGAACGCCTCGAACTGATCGTCGCGGACCGCACCCGTGAGCTCGCCGAGGCCAATGCCCGGCTCGCCGAAGACATCGACCAGCGCGAGACCGCCGAACAGGAGCTACTCAAGCGCTATATCGAACTCACCGAGCTCAACTGCCAGCTTCACGATGCGCAGGAACAGCTCGTGCAGTCCGAAAAGCTGGCCTCCATCGGTCAGCTCGCCGCCGGCGTGGCGCACGAAATCAACAATCCGATCGGCTATGTGCTCTCCAACATCACCAGCCTGGGCGGCTATCTCGATGATCTGCTCCGCCTGTTCGACAGTTTCGAGGCGCTCGAAGCGGGTCGCGCACCCGACGACCCCGCGCTGCTCGCCGTGCAAAAGCTCAAGCAGGAAGTCGACTTCGACTTCCTCAAGGAAGACCTGCCGGCGCTGCTGCGCGAGAGCGAGGAAGGCGCCTCACGCGTACGCAAGATCGTCGCCGACCTGAAAGACTTCTCGCATGCCGATCAAACCCAGGAATGGGTGTGGGCCAATATCGTCAAGGGTATCGAAAGCACCCTGAACGTGGTGAACAACGAGGTCAAATACAAGGCCAGCGTGGCGCGCCACTACGCCGAGATCCCGGCCATTCAGTGCATGCCCTCGCAGCTCAACCAGGTGTTCATGAACCTGCTGGTCAATGCTGCCCATGCCATCGAAGCGCCGGGCACCATCACGATCACCACCTCGCAGCCCGATGCCGAGCATGTGCGGATCAGCATTGCCGACACTGGCTGCGGCATCCCGGAGGCCGTCAAGGCGCGCATCTTCGAGCCTTTTTTCACCACCAAGGGGGTCGGCAAAGGCACCGGGCTGGGATTGTCACTGTCTTACGGTATCGTTCAGAATCACCACGGCCGCATCGACATCGACTCCACGCCCGGCGAAGGGACGACCTTTCACGTCACCTTGCCCATCCAGCAGCCGGATGCCGAGCGCACGCCAGCGACGGACTAATCCGCATGTTCGCCGCCTTCTTGCGGCGAATCCACCTGCAAGGTGACGTAGAAGCAGGCGCCGCGCTGGACCTCGGGCTCAAACAGCTTGCCCGCGTAAAGCATGTCAAATCCCACGCCGTTGTCCCGGACGAAAAAGCGCGTGCCATCGCCGGTGGTTTCGCCGCCGATATCGACGTGCGGCGTATCCGCGTTGGCGCTGAACTTCCAGGCGTTGCCGATCAGCTTGTCGAGCGCCAGCCGGATCAGACGCGGATCGCCCCGGACGCGCATGTCGGGCTGAGTGCTCACGGTCAGTGCCGAGTCCGGATTGTCGCGCCGGCAACGCGCGACGGACTCATCCACCAGCGCGGACAAATTGACTGACGCCTTGGAGATCGGCGCGCGCACGGCGCGCGACAGATACAGCAAATCATCAATCAGCCGCGCCATACGCTTGGCCGCATCTTCCACGTCGGAGATCAGCTCGAGACCGTCTTCGTCGAGCTTGTCGCCGTGCTCGGCGCGCAGCAAATGGCTGAAACCCGCCACCGCGCGCACCGGCGCCCGCAGGTCGTGCGACACGGCATAACTGTAGGCATCGAGCGCCTGCTTGAGCTCCACCAGCTCACGCGTCTTGAGGCGGACGTCAAACAATCTGAGCGCAGGGTTGCGCATCAACTACAGCGCATCTTTCTGCATCTCGCTGAGCTCGCGCGGCTTGGTGTCGATCACGCACAAGGTCCCGAGGCCATGGCCCTCGGCGGTGAACAAGGGCGTCCCCGCATAGAAGCGGATATTCGGCGGCCCGGTGACCAGCGGGTTGTCAGCAAAACGCGGGGCGGCCAGCGTGTCGGGAACAATGAAAACACACGGCTGGAGAATGGCGTGCGCGCAAAACGAAACGCTGCGCGCCGTCTCCAAGGCCTCCAGCCCCACACAGGCCTTGAACCACTTACGCGAGTATCGACCAAAGAGATCAGCGCAATCGGCGCCTCGCACACACGCAGCCAAGGAGGTCACCTCGTCGAACAGCGCCTCTCGCGCCAAATCGAGCACATCGTATTGGCGTAGCGCCCAGCGCCGATGAGCCTCGTTGGCAGGCAGAGTAGCGGACTGCATGGCCGGACTCCCCTCTGGACAGCGAACATGCGCCAGCCTAGACGCTTGACGTTAGGGTAACTCGCCCCGACTGTTGCGCCGATTGGCACTGCTCACGAGCCGTAAGCGGAGGCCCGGACAAGGTGTCGCAGCTCTGGGCGCCTCAGAACCCCAACCCCTTGCGCAAGCCAAGCAGCACGCCCATGCCGATGATGAACGGCAACCACGGGTTCTTCCAGCGCAGCGCGATCATCAATACCACCACCGCCGCGGCGAACTTGGGGTTGAAGGGCTGCACCGCGCCGTCCACCACAAAAACACTGGGTGCCACGATTGCCGCCAGCGCCGCAGCCGGCGCATAGCGCAGCGCGCCCTGCACCGCCGGCGGCAGGCTCGCCCGCTGCCCGAGCACGATGAAACTGCCGCGCGGGAGATGGGTCGCCATCGACACCAGGGCAAAACTGATCCACAACCAGATACCATCCATCATGCCTCCTTGCGCTCAGGCAGCACTCGGCCGGCCACAAAACCGGCAATAATGCCGATCACGATCGCCACGATCACGCCCAGCTTGAGCGGCATGCCGCGCAACAGTACCGAAGACGCGCCCCCCACCAGCGCGGCCACCAACATGGCCCGGTTCTTTGACAAGGGCACCAGAATCACCATCAGCGCGATGGTCGCCATGAACTCCAGCGACCAGTCCTGTGGCAAAGCCCCCGCACCGAGCACACCGGTCAGCACAAAGCACTGCCACAGGCCCCAGCCCCACAGCGACGGCCCCAGAAAATATCCGAAGCGCCAATGCCGGTCGCGCACCGACAGCATGCGTTCGGTACACACCGCAAACACCCCGTCGATCAGCAGATAGCCCGACGGAATGCGGAGCTTGAGCGGCACGTCGTGGAAACCCTTGGCAATGGCGGCGCTGAAAATCAGAAAGCGCAGGTTGAGCGCCAGCGCTGTCAGCCCGATCAGCCACAGCGGCGCCCCGGCCACAATCAGCGGCAAGGTGGCAATCTGGGCCACACCGGCATAGACCATCAGGTTCATGCCCATGGCCTCAACCACGCTCAGCCCGGCCGAGGTCAGCGCCACGCCGGTGACCAGCGCCCACGGAATCAGGCCGATCGACAGCGGCAGAAAGATGCGGAACCCGGACCGGGCGCCGGCCAGAAAGCGGCGATTCACGCCTTAGCCCGCCACGCCCGGCGCCAGCCACACGCCGCCATCCTCGGCGCGGCGCAGTTGCAGACCAAGGCTGCCGAACACCGCCTGCAGCGTGTGCTGAATCTCGCTGCGTGCCGCTTCAACGGCGGCCGGTTCGCTGGCACAAAACAGGGCGTTGAGCTGCCCCTCCAGCGCCGCCCAATGCGGGCCAAAAAAGCTGCCCCGGATCGCCTCGCCCATCTCGGTACTGATCGCGTCCACGCCCCGCTCCAGCCCAGCCAGATAGCCCTGAACATGGGCGGCGGTCTGCACCAGATGGGCAATGCGCCCGAGACTGCGCAGAAACAGACCATCCAGATCGGCGGCGCCGGTCGCCACATCGTCGGCCGTTGCCGCGGGCAGCGCATCGATCACGTCCAGCAAATGCTTGAGCATCAGATCGGCATCGTTGGGCAAGGACCAGACCGTGCGCCGACTCACCGCGTACTCGCCGCGCATGGCCTCCACCACCGGCCGCAGCTGGCTGTCGAACACAGAATCGCGCCAGGCGCCCAAGCCCGCCTGGCCTGCCGCCAGTGCGTCCAGATGCAGCCGCACGCGCCACAGTTCGCCGTGCAGCAAATGAACAAAGCGCGCCATGGCATCCACCTCACTGCCCAGCGCCGCCACCACCTGCGCGCCTTCGAGCACCAGCACCGGGCCGGCATCGAGGTAAAGCGTGCGGGCGACGGTCGGCACGATCGCCCCCGCCGGCGCGGGCGCTTCGCCCAGCGACACCAGTGCCGCGGGAAGGTCATCGGCCACCACGATCTGCTCAAGCACGCCATCCAGCGCGCTGTCGCGCTCGCAAATGCGCCGCGCCAGCTCCTTGAGCACGATCTCGATCGTCGGCCCCACGGCCTCGATCTTGTCTCCCCGACACACCACTCGCGTAATCACAAACCACTCTCCTCGTCTCGCCGACACGAACCGGCATCATCGCAGCATTTTAACCACCCACCAGCGCTTTGCCCCGCGACGCCGATGTCGCCTTCGGCCTCGCATTGGGTCTTGATTTTTTAAGCGACATGCCCTCCACCGCAGCCCGCGCACAAAACACGCACCGGCCGAGAATTCGCGAATCGTCACATGTTGCGGGTGGTTTCATGCGCGGTGGCAAGGCACAATCGAACTCCTTTCTGCCCGACATCCCATTGCCATGCGACTCGCCCTCAAGGCCGAAACCCCCATCTTTGTTGCCGGCGCCGTACTCGCCATCGGCATCGCCCTCGAACATGGTGCCATCGAGCACGGTGGCTTCATGCTGTGGGGACTGCTCGGACTCATCCTCGCCGCCATCATCGGCGTCGCCTTCCGCATCAGCCACCACGCCGAGGTGCTGGCAGTGCGCTGGGGCGAGCCCTACGGCACGCTGATTCTGACCATCGCCGCGGTGTCGGTCGAGGTGGTCATCCTCGTCGTGCTGCTGCAAGGCGCCCCCAACCCCACGCTGGCGCGCGACACCGTGTTCGCCGCGCTGATGCTCGACATCAACGGCATCCTGGGCATTGCCGCCATCATCGGCGGCCTCAAGCACGGCACCACGCGCTACAACCTCGACTCGGCCAACTCCTTCATGGCCATGCTGATTGTCGCCATCGGCATCGGCATGTTCATCCCCGACTTCGTGCCCGACGAGCACTGGAAAGCCTATTCGCTGTTCAGCGTCGGCACCATGGTGCTGATGTACGCCGCCTTCCTGCGCCTGCAGACCGTCGAGCACCGCACCTTCTTCGAACATGTCGCCGCGGTGGATGAAGAGGCCCACGACACCGCGCACAGCCCCTCGTGGCTGCATGTGGCGATCATGGTTGGCGCCATCGTCCTGGTCGGCCTGCTGTCCGAAGTGCTCTCCGTACTGCTCGACGCCGGCCTGGCCGGCAGCGACCTGCCCAAGAGCCTGCCCGCCGTGCTGGTGGCCCTGCTCTCGGCCAGCCCGGAGATCCTCACCGCCGCCCGCGCCGCCGCGGCCAACCGCATGCAGACCACGGTCAACATCGCCCTCGGCGCCTCGCTCGCCACGGTGCTGCTGACCTTGCCGGTGATCGAGGGCATCGCCCTGCTCACCGACGACCGCATCGTCATGGCGCTGACCCCGATGCAGGGCGGCATGCTGCTGCTGACCATGCTCGCCGTCATGAACAACCTGCACAATGGCGAAACCAACGCCATCGAAGGGGTCAGCCATCTGGCACTTTTCTTTGCCTTTGCCGGGCTGGTGGCGATCGGCCTGCTGTAGACGCGACGCGGCTTGCGGCATCCGGGCGGCGCTGGGGTGCGCTTTGCCCGATTCCGCGGGGCGAGGCTTCGAGTAGCGAGCGTTGGCCGGGTCTCGCCCCGGCGGGCGACCTACTTTCTTGCTTGTGCAAGAAAGCTAGGCAAAGAAGCACAGCCCGCTTCTGCGCCCCCTGCGGGGGTTCCCGCCCTGCGGACGCGTCGGGCGGGGTGCTTCGCAAACTCGCCCTGCGGGCTCAAACATGCGAAGCCCCTTTTCCGCCCGCCCCATCCTCCGGTTGGCGCGGCAGAGGGCGGGGCGATGGTGCCTGACTTTACGACCGAGGCATCTTCGTAGGGTGGTCAGCTCCGCTGCCCACCAAGTAGCGCTTGTGGTGAGGCACGATGGTGGGCGGGAAGGCCCCCACCCTACGGCACCCCGCGGGCGATGGCGAAGCCGAGCCCGCAATGCCTTCCCCTTCTGTGCCGCCGAACGGAGCGCGGCGACGGCGGGAATTGTCGTGTCGCTGTTTGAGCCCGCAGGGCGAGTTTGCGACACGACCCGCCGGCGTCGGGCGTAGAGAGAGCACCGGCGAAGCCGGCGGCACAGCGGGGCGCCTTCTTTGCCTCCTTTCTTGCGCGTGCAAGAAAGGAGGTCGCCCGCCGGGGCGAGACCCGGCCAACGCCCCCTCGCCGAAGGCAACACCGCCCCAAGAACGGCAACACACAACCTGAACGAACTCGGTCAAGGCGTAGCTCAGCCTCCACGCCGTTACGGCGAATTCCCGCAGGGATGCCGATCCGCCCCGCACTGGTCGAAATTGCCCAGCGGCCGGTTGAAGGTGTATTCCAGCGGCTCGCCGATCCACGCCTCGGCGGTTTCACCCACCGAGCCGCTGGGTACGGTAAACGGCAAGGCCAGCACGAAGCCGACCGTGCCGATCACAGCGCCGACAAAGCCGAGCGGACGCACCACCACGAGATCGACCGCCATGTCGGTGGCCTTGTCGCCAGTGACCGAGCCGGCCTCCTGGGCGTGCACCGGGGCCGCGGCGAGCGCCGCGGCCAGTACCAGCGTCCGGCAGAACGATTTCATGGCCATGCCTCCTCGAATGCTCGCTCAATGACGCGCGAACACGGTCTCGCCGCCATCGGCGTTGAACTGCACCACATCATAGCGGTCAGGGGTGCCACCTTCCATGCCCGGCGAACCCATCGGCATGCCGGGGGCGGACAGGCCGCGAGCGCCGGCGGGTTGTTCGGCCAGCAGCCGCTTGACGTCGGCGGCCGGCACATGGCCTTCGATGACATAGTTGCCGATCCGTGCGGTGTGGCAGGAGCCAAGCGCCTCGGGGACGCCCAGCTGCGACTTGATGCGCCCCATCGCCTGGCTGGGGACTTCCTTGACCGAGAAGCCGGCGGCGCGCATGTGTTCGGCCCACTTGCTGCAGCAGCCGCAGTTGGGGTCCTTGTACATGGTCGCTTCGGGCAGCTCGGCCCAGGCCGTGCCAGCACTCATCGAGACCGCGGCGACCAGCGCCAGTTGGCGAAACATCTGAATGGTGTTCATGTTCGGTTCCTTGTTCGGCAGGCGCGCTCAGCGCCCGCTCGTCTGGGGTTTGAATCGTTCGGCGCGCATTCGTTTCACCTCATCGGGCCACTGACTCTCGATGTAGGCGAGCACGGCGCGGATCTCGTCGTCCGACAGGATGTGGCCAAAGGCCGGCATGTCGCTCTGGTAGCCCTCCGGCGCCAGCGGCGGCACCAAGCCGTCGCGGGTCATCTGCACGAGCATCTCCATCGGGTGATGCCAGGTGTGGCCGCTGGCGTCGTGCGGCGGGGCCGGCAGACGGCCATCGGGTTTGCGCTCGCGCCAGTCCGGCTGGCCCTCGCCTTTTGCGCCATGACAGCTGGCGCACTGGGCGGCGTAGAGTGTCGCGCCCTGTGTCAGCGATGCAGACATGGGGGCTGACACCGGCGGATCGCCACAGGCGATGAGCGCTGCGCTGGCCAGCACGGCCAGTCCAATTGTTTTCATGCGGGAACTTCCTAAATCTCGACAAACACTACAGCGCGATTTACGCGCCAACCGGATCGGATTCAGGTGGTGAGGATGGGGGGGCGGTCGTGGCGGGGCACCGTCACCGAGGCGAAGCCCGGCATCGGCGTGGCGCTCAGCACATGCGCGCGAGCACTCAGGTCGGCTCGCGCGACAGGCAAGGCAAAGTGCATGCCCGCGGTGGCGCAATCGCCCTGAGCGCACTCGCTGAACGCGCCAGCATCAGGGCAACACGGCGCGTCGGCCGCATCGCCCATATCCGCCATGACGTGCGCGGTAGGCGCGGCGTCCGTGCAGACACCGCCCCAGCCCGCCAGGGACGGCAGCGGGAGAGCCAGGATAAGCAACAGGATGACGAGTCGGCGCCACATGCGCTGCATGCTACGCCATCAGCGCCGCCGGGCCTTGATCCAGATCGACCGACGGCTTCGGCGCGCGCATCACCAAGCGGTACAGCAACGGCACGGCAAACAAGGTGAGCACGGTCGAAAAGCCCAGGCCCCACACGATGCTGGCCGCCACCGGCCCCCACATCAGCGACTTGCCGCCCAGGCCGACGGCCAGCGAGAACAGGCCGCCGATGGTGGTGGTGGTGGTGATGAGAATCGGCACCACGCGCCGCCGCGCGGCATACACCGCGGCGTGCAGCACGCTCATGCCCTTGCGCAGCCGTTCATTGGCCGCGTCGATGAGCACGATGGCGCTGTTGACCGCGATGCCGGTCAGCGCAATCACGCCATACAGGGTATAGAGCGACATCGGGTTGCCCGACACGAACAGGCCGAGCACCACGCCGGTGAAGGCCAGCGGTACGGTCACCAGGATCAGGATCGGCTGCCAGTAGCTCTTGAACTGGGTGGCGAGGATCAGGTAGATCAGGCCGAGGCCGAAGGTGAACAGCTTGACCATCGAATCCAGACTCTCCTGGATGTCGTCGAGCTCGCCGGAGAAATCCAGCGCCACGGTCGGGAAGCGCGGTTGCAGTTCGGCCCAGGCGGCCTTGAGCCGGTTGTTGGCGGTCACCGTGTCGGTGGTGTCGGGCGCCAGATCGGCCTCGACGGTGATCGCCCGGCGCAGCTGGTAGTGGCGGATGTAGCCCTTGGAGATGCGCATCTGTGCGTCGACCAGCTCGCCCAGTTGCACTTGCCGGCCGTCGTCGAGCGGCACGGTGCGCTGGAGCAGCGCATCGATGTCGCTCAGCGTCTGCGGCTGGGCGCGCACGATGAGATCGACCTTTTCGCCATCGACCCGAACGCTGGCCAGCGTTTCGCCCTCGCCATACAGGCGCAGCAAGCGCGCCACGGTGGCCGGCTGCACGCCGGCGCGGGCGAGTTTTTCGCGGTCGAGCGTGAGGCGCATTTCGGTGCGGCCGGGCACGTCGTCGTCGGTCAGGTCCTTCACGCCGGCGATTTTCGCCACCTCGGCCTTGAGCGCATCCGACGCGGCGCGCAGTGTGGCATAGTCGTCTGCCTTCACCTTGACGCTGATCGGCTTGCCCGACGGCGGCCCGCCCTTCATCTCAAGAAACGACAGCTTGGCCTCGCCCGTGTGCGCCATCACCGCGTCGCGCAGGCGCTCGATAATCTCGCCGGTGAAGGCGCCATCAGTCTGGCGCGGCGCCAGCGACACCAGCACCTGACCGTACTGGTCGCCGTAAAGCGGTTCGGTTTCGGTAAATTTGAGGCCGGCGTAGGCGGTCACAGTGCGCATCTCGGCCGGATCGAGCTGCTCGCGGATGGTATCTGCCACCTTGTCGGCCTGACTGAGCGTGCGCTCCAGCGCCATGCCGGCGGGCATGTCGACGTTCACATAGAAGAGCCGCATCGAGTCAAAAGCAAAGAACTGCTGCTTGACCACCCCGCTGCCCACCATCGCACCCGCGCCGACCACGGTCAGCAAGACCACCAGCAACGCCAGCTTGGGCCAGCGCATGACGCGGATCAGCGCGCGCGAGTAGCGCAGCCGCACCCAATGGGTGAAGCGTACCCGCCGCGCCTGGCCAGCACTCTGGCCCCCGCCGGCTTTGGGGCGGATGCTCAACACGTGGGTGGGCAAGATCCAGAAGGCTTCAAACAGACTGACACCAAGTGCCACAGTGACGACAAAGGGCACCACAAACATGAACTTGCCAAGAATGCCCGGCAGCAACATCAGCGGCAAAAAGGCGGCCATGGTGGTGAGCACTGCGCTGGTCACCGGCGCCGCCACTTCGAGCACGCCGTTGATCACCGCCTCGCGCGCCGGCTCGCCACGCTGCATGCGGTAGTAGATGGCTTCAACCACCACCACGGCGTCGTCCACCAGCATGCCCAGCGCAATCACCACGCCGAGCAGCACGGTGAGGTTGAGCGTCGATCCGATGCCATTGACCACCAAAAATGTGCCTGCCAGCGAAAACGGCACGCCGACCCCGACCAGTAGTGCCATGCGTGGACCGAGAAACGCCCAGCACATCACCAGCACCGCAATCAGCCCGAGCAACGCATTGGATTCCATGATGCCGATTGCGTTGCGGGTCATGTCGGTCTGGTCGTCAAGCATCACCAGTTGCACGCCCTGGCTCTCGAGCAACGGGTTGCGCGCCGTGGCGAAGGCGCGCAGCTCTTCGACCAGCGACAGGGTATTGACGCGGCTCTGCTTGGTTACCGACAACATCACCGCCGGCTGACCGTGCACGCTGACCCGCTGCGTGGTGCGCTCGTGCCCGCGACTGACCTCAGCCACCTCACCCAGCGCGACGCGGCCCTGCGGCGTGATCAGCGCTGTGGCGGCGAGGGTGTCGGGGTCATCGGTCTTGCCTTCGAGGCGCACCAGCCATTCGCGGTCCTGCACGCGCACCCGGCCGCCCAGCGTATTGCGGAACCAGCCAAGCACCGAATCGGACACCTGCACCGGCGACAGCCCACGCGCGGCCAGCGCCGCCGGGTCGAAATCGACATGCAATTCCGGATCGTCCAGACCGGCGGCGATCACCTTGTCTACGCCGGGCAGGCGTTCGAGGTCTTTCTTGAGGTCGAAGGCCGCGCGGCGCAGGCGCTCATCCAGCGCTGGACCATACACCGCCAGAATCGCGGTCGGAAAGCCATTGGAGGTGGTGATCTCCACCACTTGCGGGTCGGTCGCCTCCTCGGGCAACTCGTCCGAGGCCTTGTTCTGGATTTCGCGGCGCAGGTCGGCGATACGCTTGTCGAACTCGCGCTCCGACAATTCGTTGAAACGCACCAGGATCGACGACAGGTTCTCGCGGCTGGATGAAGACACATACTTGATGTCCTTCACCTGCGCGATGGCGTCTTCGAGCGGCGAGGTGAGCTCCTGCTCCACGTCTTCGGCCGACGCCCCCGGCAAGACCGTGGTGATGTTTACCCAGTTGAAATTGATCTCCGGGTCTTGCGCCCGCGGCATCAACACATAGGTCAGCGCGCCACCGACCAGCACCAGCGCAAAGGCGATGTTGGCCAGCGGGTGGTTGTCGATCAGGCGGCGGTAAAAGCCCATCACTGCATCGCCCCGACCGGCTTGAGACCGATCTGGAAGCGGCCTTCATCGACCACCGGCAGCGTCGCCGGCCAGTCGGTCGGCACCAACACCGGCCTCCCCTGCTGGGCCTCGGGCAAGGCGCGGAAGACCGGCGCATCGCCGGTCATGACATACACGCCGAAGACGCCGTCGCGCTTTTGCACATAGGCCGGCGGCAGCATCGGCCGTTCGCCCTGCCAGCGCACTTCGCCCGCCAGACCAATCGGCATCGGGCCGGACGGCGCAAAGATCACGTCCTGCGCCTGGGCCACGCGGTCGACCAGCGGCGATACCCGCTGGAGCGCCAGCGGCACCTCGAGCCCGGCGGCATCGAGCACCCAGGCCTTGGCCGCGCGTACGCTGGCAATCTGCGACACCGGCACACTCGCCCGCACCTCAGGCGTGGCCGTCGCGGCCAGCACCAGTACCGGCGCGCCGGGCGAGACGTAATCGCCCACGCTGGCCAGCCGGGACTTGACCACGCCATCAAAAGGCGCGGTCAAGCTTGTGCGCGACAGCGCCAGTTCGGCCGCGGCGAGCTGTTGCCGGGTGGCGGCGAGTTCGTTTTTGCGCACCGCCAGCTCGGTTTCCTTCACCCGCAAGGCGTCCGCGCTCAGGAACTCGCGTTTGGCCAGCGCCCGGTTCTGCGCCAGCTGGGATTCGGCCAAGCGCAGCTGACTGGCCACCAGGGCCACCTGCGCCTTGGCGCGATCGCGCTCGATGCGGTGTTCGCGGTCATCCAGCGCCAGCAAGGTCGATCCGCGCTTGACGGTTTCGCCGACGCGCACGGGCAGCGTCTTGATGCGCCCCGACACCGCCATGCCCAGCTGGGCCTCATCCAGCGCATTGGCCGTGGCATTGACGCGATAGACTGGATACACCGCCAGTTCGGACAGCGGCCGAGTGGTCAGTTCGGCGGCCTGTGCAGCCAGAGGCAGCAGGGCGCACAGAGCGAGAAAGCGCAATGAAGTCATGTGGCATGCGGCCGGCGAATGAGGCCGGCGCGTCCCGTCACTGAAAGCGCAGAGTTTAGCGCGCCCGCATGACAGATGCAGGCACAATCACTCCGCTGGCCGCCAGCCCAATCCGCTCAGCGTGTCGGCGATCGGCTTGTACTCGCAACCGATCCAGCCCGTGTAGCCGAGCGCATCGATGTGCCGGAACAAAAAGGGAAAGTTGATCTCGCCTGTGCCCGGCTCATGCCGCCCCGGCGTATCGGCCAGTTGCATGTGACCGATCATGGGCAGATAGCGCGACATTGTGTTGGCCAGCTCGCCCTCCATGCGCTGCGCATGGTAGATGTCGTACTGGATGAACAGATTGTCGGCGCCAACCGCCGCGACGATCTGCGCGGCCTGCTCGGTGCGATTGAGAAAAAAACCGGGGATGTCAAAGCTATTGATCGGCTCGATCAACAGCCTCAGCCCCGCCGCTTTCAAGGCGCTGGCAGCGAAGCGCAGGTTGTCGACAAAGGTCGTCAGCGCGCGCTCGGGGTCCACACCCTCGGGCGAAATCCCCGCCAGGCAGTTGAGCTGTGGGCAGCCCAGCGCCCGCGCGTACTCGACGCCGCGCCCCACGCCGTCCTGAAACTCCCCCACGCGCTCCGGATGACAGGCAATGCCCCGCTCGCCGGCGTCCCAGTCGCCCGGCGGCAGATTGTGCAGCGCCTGCACCAGCGTGTTGGCCTGCAGCGCCTCGGCCAGCTGTGCGGCAGGCCAGGCGTAGGGAAACAGGTACTCGACGCCTTCAAAGCCCGCATCCGCCGCGGCGGCAAAGCGATCGAGAAAGGCATGCTCGTTGAACAGCAGGGTCAGGTTGGCGGCAAACTTTGGCATGGCGACGGTCCGGCGACACAGGCGATCGCCGCCAGCATAACCGCGGCGCCGGCCGCACGAAACCCGCGCTCAGCCACCCCGACGCTTTTTACGCACGGGGGCGATGGCCCCCGCCGGCTGGGTGGCGGCACTGATGGCCACAATCGCCGGATGGGTCAGCTTGCGCTCGGTGGTGATACCGTAGGTTTGTTCGGTCAGCCCCGGAATCTCGCCCACCGCCGCCACGCCGTACTGCGCCTGCACATCGGGCACCACCGCGCTCGGCGCACAAAAGAATCCTGCTCCCGCACCGCCAAAGGCCTTGAGCAGCGCGCTATCGTCAAACTCGCCCACAATTTGCGGACGCAAGCGCTCAGCCTCGAACCACTGCATCAGCGGCACGCGCACCGCCACGTCTTCGCCAGGCAGCAAGAACGGCGCCTCGTCCAGACAGCGCGGGAAGTCGCCGGCAAATTTGGCGAGCAGCGCCGACGTCGCCATCACCGTCAACCGACTCTCACCCAGCAAGTGGCTGTAGGCGCGCACGTTGTAACGCGCCGGCATGGGTCGGTCAGCAATCACCATGTCGAGGTGATGCACCGACAGCTCCGCCAACAGCGGCGCCAATCGCCCCTCGCGACACACCAGCCGCACCGGCGCATCCAGCGTCAGGGTCGGCGCCACCAGCCGGTAGGCCATCTGCTTGGGCACGGAGTCGGCAATACCGACCCGAAACGGCGGCGCCTGCGCAGCATGGGCATCGTGCAACACATCGAGCAACTCATCGCCGAGCGCGAAGATCTCCTCCGCGTAACGCAGGATGCGCTGGCCCGCCTCGGTCACCACCAGGCGTCGCCCGGTACGTTGAAACAACGCCACCCCCAGCCGCTCTTCAAACGCCGTGATCTGACCGCTGATCGACTGCGGCGTCAGATGCAGCTGCTCACTGGCGCGGGCAATGCTGCCGGCCTTGGCGACCATCCAGAAGTAGCGCAAATGCTTGTAGTTGAGTGTAGCCATGTCACCAACACCTCGGATTTTTCTAACAACGCATGAACTTTATTCGATTTGTTCGTACCAAACACTACGACTACACTGCAACGCGTAGAAACGGCTTTTGAGCGAGGATTCGCTTCGGGCGACCCGCCAGCCGGCAACAAACATCAGAAACCATACGGAGCGCACCATGAACCGCACTTCCCCCTTCCCCACCGACGTCGGTCGCGGCCAGCAAAGCTCGGTTCTGGCGACCAACAAGGTCATCCGCAACACCTACATGCTGCTGTCGGTCACGCTGCTGTTCTCGGCCCTGACTGCCGGCGTGTCGATGGCGCTGGCCCTGCCGCACCCGGGCATGATCATCACCCTGGTCGGCTACTTCGGCCTGCTGTTCCTGACCACCAAACTGCGCAACAGCGCCGGCGGCATCGTCGCCGTGTTCGCGCTGACCGGCTTCATGGGCTACACCCTGGGTCCGATCATCAGCCACTACCTGAACATGCCCAACGGCACACAAACCGTCATGACCGCCATGGCCGCCACCGGCGCCATCTTCCTTGGTCTGTCGGGCTACGCACTGACCACCCGCAAGGACTTTTCCTTCATGGGCGGCTTCTTGATGGTGGGCATCCTCGTGGCCTTCCTGGCCGGCCTGGGCGCGATCTTCTTCAGCATCCCGGCCCTGTCGCTGACCGTCTCGGCCGCCTTCGTGCTGCTGATGTCCGGCCTCATCCTGTATGAGACCTCCAACATCATTCACGGCGGTGAAACCAACTACATCATGGCCACCGTCACGCTGTTCGTGTCGATCTTCAACCTCTTCACCAGCCTGTTGCACCTGCTGGGCTTCATGAACGACGACTGAGGCCAGCCCCACCACCGGGGCTTTCGCATCAAGCACATCGGGCAGCGCACTGCGCTGCCCGATGTGCGTTCACCACAGGTCGCTGCATTACCACAGCGCTGCGACACGTCGTCGCAATCGCCTATTTTGCAAGCAGGTTTTGCGCTTCACCTAAGCCGCAAGTGGTAGATTTCGCGGCCATGAACTTCGCTATCCGCTGCGCTTGCTGGATCCGCTGGGTGCTCTGCCTGGCGGTATTGAGCAATGGCTTGATAAGCAGCCTGATGCCCCACTCAGGCATGGGCACGTCAGCAGCCATGTTCATCGAAATCTGTACCGACCGCGGCATCGTCCAGGTCGCCGCGGACACCCCGGCCGACGCCCCCAGCGAAGCGCCGACACCGCACACCTCCTGCCCCTTCTGCCTGCACTCGACACAGTCGGACATTGCGCCGGGACCTCTCCCCTGGCTGGCGGCCATAGACACACAGGTGATGAGCCAAGCGCTTCCGCGCCAAACGCATCGCGACACATCGTCCTACCAGGCGCGCCATCCAGTGCGCGCTCCGCCGGTCATATCCTGATTTTTCGGTGCTGACAGCCCGGGCCCGGTACGCGAAACACACCGCGAACTGGTAATACAGACTCGCCCCAACGGCTTCCCGCACCGCCTAAACCCGCACCACAGCCACATTTCGCCGCCCCATGGTCAGCAACACGCCATGCGGATACGCACGCCATTTCACATCTGAAAAGACGAGGTTTTCCATGCATCATCCCTTCCGCCTTAACACGCTGGCAGCCGCCATAGCCCTGATGTCTCCCGGGGTCTGGGCCGACAACACGTCAAACGCGCCCATGATGGACGAGGTCAGCGTCACCGCAACCCGTGAGGAGCGCCCGACCGCAGACGTCCCTCAATCGATCGCCGTGGTCGGCAAAGCCACGCTCGAACAAAAGAAGATGTTCAACATCAAAGAGGCACTGCAGGAAGTCCCAGGCGTGTTGATCGACAGCAAAAACGGGGGCTTTGATGCGCGGTTGATCATCCGTGGTGCGGGCCTCAAGGCCCCCTACGGCATCCGCGAAATCATGGTGCTGCGTGACGGTGTGCCGATGACCGACCCCGACAGCTTTACCCGTCTGGACTTCATCGACACGCAGGACATCGAGCGCATCGAGATCGCCAAGGGGCCGGGCAACCTGTTCGCTGCGGGGAGCGCTGGCGGTGCAATCCAGATCATCTCCAAGTCCGTCTTCGACACCGGGGGCAACTCGGCGCGCATCGGCCTGGGCAACATGGGCACCCAGAACTACCACCTGCGGCATGGTGTGGTGGGCGAGAAACATGCCTTCGCCGTCACCGCCACGCACCGCACGATGGAAAACGACTGGCGCGCCTGGAACGAGTTCGACACCACCCAGGTGTCGCTCAAGCATGGCTGGATGCTCAATGATCAGGATGTGCTGGAGAGCGAGCTGTCCTACGCAGAGGCCAACATGCAGCTCCCCGGCGGCATGGACGCCACCCAATTCAAAAGCTTCCGCGATACTGGCCGCCAAACCGGCACCTCCAGCGCCTGGGAGCACTCGGGACGGTATTCGAAAGTCTGGTTCTTCAACAGCCGCCTGGAGATCGAGCGCGGTGATGTCACGTTCAAGCCGCGCTTCTACTACAACACCTGGTATCACAACCACCCCGTCACCGGCATCATCAACGAGACCGCCGAATGGGTCTCCAACATCGGTACCGACCTGGAAATGAACTGGCGCCACACCGGCGGCACGCTGGTCGGCGGCCTGACCGTGCGCAAGGAAAACATCCCCGATTCCCGCAAATACGAGTATCGCGATGTACGCACCTCCGGCACCGGGCGCATCCTCGCGACACTATCGGACGCAAAGGGCGATCTGGCCGAAATCGACAAAGGCAGCAGTCTGCTGACCGCCCTGTATGCCCAGGAATCCTGGCGACCGGCCAAAGACTGGATTGTCGACGTCGGCTTACGCTATGACGTGATTCATATCGAAGAGACTGCCAACGAGCTCCGGAGCTATAACTACAGCACCGGAAAATACGTCACCGGCAGCGGTATCCAGAAGACCGACAAGACCTTCCGGCTGCCCGCGCCTAAGCTCGCCATCAGCTACAAACTCACGCCGCAGCTGACCGCCTTCGGCGTGATTGCCCAAGCGGGACAGATACCCTCAACAGGTGAGATATCCAGCAACCCGGATCTCCAGGCACCGGTGTCGCGCAACATCGAGTTCGGCCTGAAGGGGCGTAGCCAGGACTGGCAGTTTGATGCCAGCGTCTACTTCACCAAAGTGAAAGACGAGATCGTTCAGATCAACACCGGTGGCACCACGGAATATGCCAACGCCGGCAAGACCGACAAGAAGGGTGCAGAGTTGTCCGCTAGCGTGCAGCTCGGCCATGGCTTCGAGTTTGGCGGCCACTACGCCTACTCGGACTACACCTACGACAGCTTCAGCGAGCCTGTGCGGGTCGGAATGACGACCACCAACCAGGACCGAGCCGGCAACCAGCTGCCCTTTGTTCCGAAGCAGCAGTACGGCACCTTCATCGGCTGGAAGTCGCCCACCGGTTGGCGCGCCCGCCTGGCCGCCAACAGCTGGGGCGAGTATTACCTCGACAACGCAAATTCGGAAAAATACAGCGGCTGGAACTGGGTCATGAACCTGTCGGTGGGCTACGAAAAGGGCCAGCACGCCCTCATGCTCAACCTCGACAACCTGACCGATCGCCGCTACGCGGCAGAGGTCAAGAAAGACACCAGCGGCGTGATCACCTATACGGCGGCCGCCCCGCGTCAGGTCATGCTGACCTACCGCTACGCGTTCAAGTAAGGAGACGCCCCATGAAACGCTCGCTCTGCGCGCTGCTCCTGGGGTGTGCCAGCCTTGGCACCGCACAGGCGCAACACACGCACGCCGCCCCTCTGGCCCCCGAGGCCGCGCCCACCCCCTGGAGTCGCGCCCCCCTGCTGCTCGCCGCTCGCGGCGGCGGCCGGGGGGCGGCAAGCATTGTCGTCCAGAACATCAGCAGCCAGGCTGTCACGGTCTTCGCCCCCGGGGGAGATCCCGCGCGCCTCAAGCTTGACTACCCCGCCGCCGCGGGGCGTACCGCTATCCAGCCCTCCGGCGCCACCATGGGCAACTACCACTGGGTCCAGGCGCGCGAGGAACGCGACACCACGGTGCGCGTGGCCTCCACCGTGTGGTACTTCAACAATCCCGGCGACGCGCCCACCCAACTGCTCACGCAGCCCAAGAGCGAACTGGAGATCGTCCCCACACCATTGCCGCGCGAACACGGCCACTATCGCGAGAGCGAGCGCTGGCGCTTTCTCGTGCGCTGGCAAGGCAAGCCGCTCGCCGACCACCCCGTCACGATGGAAACGGAGTTCGGGAGCCGGTCAACGCTCTTCACCAATGCACACGGCGTCGCGACCATCATTTTTCCACGTGATTTCGATCCTGAAAAAGCGCAGGCCGCCCACGATCGTCCCAAAGCCGGCTTCGTGCTGAGCACGACGCATCACGCGGCCAACCGCCAGTTCATGACCGCTTTCAATCACACCTACTCACCCGAACCCGAGCGTAGCCGGAGCCTCGCTTGGGGCGCGGCGTTCAGCACCCTCGGCGCGCTCATCGCCTTCCCGCTACTGCGTCGCAAGGAGGCCACTCATGGCTAAGGCACTCAACTCGTTGTTTCCGACGCTCTCGCGTGTCCGGCTAACGGTGCAACTGATCATGCTTTTCGTCACCGTCTGGGGCGCCAGCATCGTCGGCCACTACTCAGCCGAGAAGATCTCCGACGCCCTCCCCGCGCTGTCCTGTGCCTACGACATGGACAACGGTGGCTACTGCGTGCTGATCCCCTTGCAGCACCAGATGCACCACCGTGTCGGCGAGGCCCTGGTCAAGGCGCAAGAAGTCGGCCTCAAGATCCTGCTGCCGCTGGTCATGACGATGCTGACCTTCCTCGCCTTTTTCTTCGTGCTGGGCAAGGCCTTCTGCGGCTGGGTCTGCCCACTGGGTACTTTGCAAGAAATCGTGCAGCGTGTCGGACGGCGCTTTGGCGTGGCACAGCACACACTGGGGCCCCAATCGGTAGGCAAGGTCCGTCCGGTCAAGTGGCTGATTTTGATCGGTCTGGTGTTCACCTTGCCGCTGCTGACCGGCATGGGCATCACACCGCACGCCTTTGGCAATCCTTACTGCGACATTTGCCCCTCGCGGATCGCCACAACCTTGCTGACCGGCGGCACCGAACAGTTCGCGCTCAACGCCGAAAGCGGCTGGCACTTTGCCATCGGCGCCTTCGCCAACACGCTGTTCGGTTTCGTACTCATCGGCGCACTGGCCATACGTCAGCCCTTCTGCCGCATCTGCCCCATGCTGGCCATGAACGCGGCCTTCCGTTTCGTGTCGCTCGCGCGCCTGACCAAGCGTGCCCACGACAAGTGCGACAAATGCGGTATCTGCGCCAAAGCCTGCCCGATGGACATCCACGAGATCCACACCGAGCACGGTCGCAAGGCCTATCACGACGACTGCACCCTGTGCGGCCGCTGCGTCGAGTTCTGCCCGGACGACGATATCATCGCGCTCAAGCTTGGCCCCATCCCGCTGTTCCGGTCGTCACGCGAGTATTACAAAACGCGGGTCAAGGGCGAATCGCCCGAAGGCGACGTCAAGCCGATCAAGCTTGTCCGCAAGCCCGCCCCGGACGCCTCGGCATGAACCCGCCGGAGCTGGCCGCGCTCTTCGCCCCGGACGGCCAGGTCGGCCTGCTCGGCGCCTTGCTGCTTGGACTGTCGATGGGGCTGACCGCCTGCACCATCACCTGCCTGCCCTTCATGGGCAGCTGGGTGCTGGGGCGCGCAGGTGGGCGCGGTGAGGCGCTGCGCCACACCGGCGCCTTTCTGATCGGCCGCATGCTCGCCTACGCCGCACTGGGCGCGCTCGCCGGCCAGCTCGGTAGCGTGCTGGTCGAGATCCTCAAGAGCGACCTGGGCAACAAGGCCATCGGCCTGGCCAGTACGTTTGCCGGCCTGTGGCTGCTCGCCCCAATGCTGAAGGCGAAAACACCTGCCGCGGCATCCCGGCCAGTGGTGTTCCACCGCAAAGGCACAGCACCACAGCGCGGCTGCGGTACCGCACGCAGCGGGGCCGCATTGCCGCCCCTCTTGCTCGGCGCAGCCCTCAGCCTCACCCCCTGCGCCCCACTCGGCTGGCTACTCGGCGTCAGCGCCATGACGGGCAGCGCCACGGCCGGGCTGAGCCAGGGCTTGGCGTTCGGTCTGGGTGCCGCCGTCACACCGCTGCTGCTTGTCGTGCCGCTGTTCGGCAGCCTCGGCCAACGCCTCACCGATGAGCGTGACTGGCTCACCTTCTGGCTGCGGCTGGCCGCCGGGGGCGTGCTCATCTTCCTCGGCGCACGACGCTTTTTCGCATGAAGACACCGCTGCGTCGAGCAGAGCGTTGGCCCCGTCCGCTCCACCAGGAGCAACCGACATCCCGAAAGCGCTCCGCCGCGCTGCGCGGAGCTTCCAACATCCATATCGGGCTGACCGATGTCCTGTTGGCGCACGCACGGCGCTGCGACAGATCGTCGCGACAGCGGGTTTTCGGGGAATAGATTCATACAATAAGTATCTTTATTTTTATTTGATGCATTCTTAATGTATCTTAAAAACCACCTTCCCCGGCCCACCGTCAAGGACTCTCGAAGATGCTGATCCGCACTTCCGCCCTACCAGCCCCCTTTCCGCGCCACACCCTTGCCGCGGCCTTGCTCATGATCAGCCTGACCCCGACCGCCTGGGCCGACGGCGTCACGCAACTGGGCAACGTGGTGGTCACCGGCGCGGCCGACTCACCCACACACTTCACCAGCCCGTCGGTGCTCATTCCCGCCGAACAGGCAGATCAGCTCAACGCCACCACGGTCGAGGATGTGTTCAAGTACGAGCCGAGTCTGATCATCCGCAAGCGGTACATCGGCGATTCAAACGGCACGGTCGGCATGCGTGGCGCCAACATGTTCCAGACCGCGCGCACCATGGTCTTCGCCGACGGCATGCCGCTGCACTCGCTGCTTGAAACCCGCTGGTCGGGCGCGCCGCGCTGGGGCCTGGTGGCGGCCGACGAGCTCGAATCGGCCGAAGTCATCTATGGCCCCTTCTCGGCCGAGTACAGCGGCAACGCCATGGGCGGCGTGGTGAACATGAAGACCAAACTGCCCACCCAGCGCGAGCTGCACGCCGAAGCCGCGAGCTTCCACCAGCAATTCGACCACCTGGGCGCAGACGAGATCTACTCGGGCCACCGCGAATACCTCGCCTTTGGCGACGCCTTCGGCGACCTGCGCCTGTTCGTGTTTCACAACCACCTCGAAAACAAGGGCCAACCGATGACCTTCCGCAGTCGCAGCGTGGGCACGCCCGCCGGTGGGGCTACGGTCATCACCGACGGCGCCGTCCGTGGCCGCGACAGCCAGAGCAACGACGTGATCTGGGTGGGCGACTCCGGCCCGGCGGCCACGATCACCGATCTCACCAAATTCAAGCTCGGCTACATCCTGGGCGAATGGCAGGCCACCGCCACCGTCGCCTATGAAGACCGCGACTGGCGCACCCGTCCCACCAATTACCTGCGCGACGCCGCCGGCAACGCGGTGTGGAGCGGCAACGCGGTCTACAACGGTGCGGGCTTCAGCGTCAGCTCCAGCCACTTCGCGGTCAGCGACCAGATCCGCCAGACCCTGCAACTCGGCGTCGGCCTGGAAGGCCCGCTCGGCGCCAGCGGCTGGACGCTGGAAACGAACCTGAGCCACTTCGATGTGCTCAAGGACCACACCCGCAGTTCCAACAAGAACCCGGACGACCCGACCTACACCACGGCCGGTTCGGTGTCGGACTACGAAGACACCGGCTGGCTGTCGCTGGACGTGAAGGCCCGCACCGAGCGCTTCGCCGGCCGCGACGACATGAACTTCGTCACCGGCTACCACTTCGACCGCAACAGCCTGGCCATCGACAGCTACGATTCCACCAACTACACCGTCGGCACCAAGTCGGTGCACAACCAGACCACCGGTGGCAAAACCCGCACCCACGCCGCCTTCGCGCAATGGGGCTGGGATTTTGCGCCGCAGTGGGATGTTGCCGTCGGCGCGCGCTACGAGCAATGGCAGACCTATGACGGCTTCTACTACAAGCACAAGACCGCCGCCCTGCTCGACTTCGAAGACCGCGACGCCACCGGCTTTTCGCCCAAGTTCTCGCTCGGCTTCCGGCCGGCCGAGGCCTGGCAATTGCGCTACTCGATCGGCCGCGCCTACCGCTTCCCGATCGTCGAAGAGTTGTTCAGCAACGAAGAGAAGATCAACAGCAGCACCATCGCCAACGCCAAACTGCGCCCCGAGGTCGGCATTCATCACAACTTCATGGTTGAGCGCCTGCTGGCCAACGGCTTCGTGCGCGCCAATCTGTTCCATGAAAACGTCAAGGACGCCATCTGGAGCCAGACCGACGTCATCAACAGTGTGAGCACCTTCCTGCCGGTCGACAAGGTGCGCACCACCGGCCTCGAGCTGGTGCTGCAGCAGAACCGCGTCTTCGCCCTGCCGGTCGACCTCAACGCCAATATCACCTGGACCGACAGCAAGATCGTCAAGAACAGCGCCGACCCCAGCACCGAAGGCAAGATCTTCCCGCGCATGCCGCGCTGGCGCGCCAACCTGCTCGCCACCTGGCATGCCGGCGACAAACTCGACACCTCGCTCGGCCTGCGCTACGCCAGCAACAGCTATGGCAACCTCGACAACTCGGACAAGGAAAGCAATGTCTATGGCGCGCAGGACGACTACCTCTTCGTCGATCTCAAAGCCACTTACCGTGTCACCCAAACCGGCCACCTTGCCGTGGGCATCGACAACCTCTTCAATGACGACGCCTTCGTTGCCCACCCGTGGCCGCAACGCACGCTGTACGTCGAAGCCAAGCTGAGCTTCTGATGCGCACCGCCATGCGCCTCACCCCGCTCCTGCTCGCCCCGATGCTGGTCAGCGTCAGCCTGGCGGCCTCGCACGGCGGCCACGATGGCACCGCAAGCGGCCCGACCCTGGCGCAATGCCAGGACGCGGCCGCCCTGCCTTCGCCCCACTGCGGCCGCACGCCCAGCCCGGCCTTCGACGCGCAAGGCCGGCTGTGGCTGGCCTTCGTGCAGGGCGGGCACGTCTATGTCACCCATGGCGCCGATGGCGAAAACACCTTCGCCCCGGCCGTCGCCGTCAACCCGCAGGCTGAATCGATCTACAGCGACGGAGAAAACCGCCCCAAGATCGCCTTCACCCCGACCGGTACGCTGGTGGTGAGTTGGACGCAGAAGATCACCGGTGCCTACGCCGGCGATATCCGCTTCGCCCGCTCGACGAACGGCGGCCAGCGCTTCGACGCGCCGCGGATCGTCAACGATGATCGCGCGCCGATCAGCCATCGTTTCGACTCGCTCATCGTCGACGCCAAAGGCAGCATCACCCTGGCCTGGATCGACAAGCGCGACCTCGCCGTCGCCAAGCAAAGCGGCACCGACTACCCCGGCGCCGCCATCTACACCGCCACCTCGACCGACGACGGCGCCAGCTTCGCCCCCAACCGCAAGCTCGCCGACCACAGCTGCGAATGCTGCCGCATCGCGCTCGCCACCGACGGCGAGCGAGCGCCGCTGGCGCTGTGGCGTCATGTGTTTCCGGTCAATGTGCGCGACCACGCCCTCGCCCGCCTCGACCCGACCGCCACGCCCGTGGCCGAGCCCATGCGCGCCACCGACGACGGCTGGGTGATTGAAGGCTGCCCGCATCACGGCCCCGACCTGAGCGTCGACGCCGATGGCCAGGCCCACATGGCCTGGTTCGTCGGCGGCGGGCCAGCGCCCGGCCTGCACTACGGCCGCATCGACCCGACCACTGGCACACGCAGCCCGACTCGCCGGCTATCCCATCAACCCGGTGCCAGCCGGCCGCAAGTGCGGGCGCTGGGCAACGGTCGGGTTGTCGTCGCCTGGAAAGCCTTGCAGCCGAACGGCACGGTTCTGTTGATCAGCGAGTCAAAAGATGGCGGCCAGCACTGGTCGCCCGAGCGCACGCTGGCCAGCACCGCCGGCGGCTCCGACCACCCGCTGATGATCGTCCGTCAGGGCGAGCTCTTCCTCTCCTGGCAAACCCAGGCCGACGGTTATCGGCTGATCCCGGTACCGGCGCCATGAAGCGCCTCGCCGCGCTCTTCGTCGGCTTGCTCCTGCTCGCGCGTCCCGCGTTCGCCGAGTTCAACCCCTTCGGCACCGACAGCCTCGCGCAGATCGAGACCCGCCGCGCCGGCAGCGATTTCGTGCTGGTGCTGTGGTCGGTGGATTGCCCGCCCTGCCTCAAGGAGCTGGCCCTGTTCGGCACGCTCACCGACGCCCGCGCCCGCCAGCGCCTGGTGCTGATCGTCACCGATGATCCCGAACGCCACGCCGAGGCCGATGCCCTGCTGGCCCGCTTCAAGCTGACCGACCTGGAGCACTGGGCCTTCGACGCCACCGAGCCCGAACGCCTGCGCCAGCGCGTCGACCCCGCCTGGTTTGGCGAGCTGCCGCGCAGCTACCATTACCCGGCCGGCCAGCCCCGCCAGGCCCGCAGCGGACTGATCGACGCTCCGACGCTGGGCCGCTGGCTGGGCACTTCGATCCCAAGCACCGGGCACGACTGATCCGGCTCGGGGCGTAGAATCGGGGCTTCTGTCCAACGCCCCCCGCCCATGTTCGAACACCCCGGCGAATTCGTCACCTTCCGCCCGGCGCCCTTTCTACCGGGCGTGGAGCTGTACACCGCGCGACTGATCGAGCACGCCTTTTCGGCGCATGTGCACGAGGGCTTCTCGATCGGCGTGATCGCCAGCGGGGTCGAGCGCTTCAAGTACCGCGGCAGCGGCCATATCGCCGACCCGGCCACGCTGGTGCTGCTCAATCCGGACGAGCCACACACCGGCGAGGCGGCCACGGAGGGCGGCTGGCGCTACCACATGGTCTATTTGCAACCGGCGGCGATGAGTGCGATTGCCGGGCCGCAGGTCTACTTTCCGCAGGCCACGATCAAGGACGCCGCGCTGGCGCAGGCGCTGTCGACCGCTTTCATCCGCATGTGGCAGGCCGACGAGCCGCTGGCGGCGCAGACCGCGCTGACCGACGCCATCCTCGGCATCGCCGAGCGCCACGGCCGGCATGCGCGCCGCGTCGCCGACCCGGCGGCGCTGCGCTTTGACCGGGTGGTGGATTACATCGAGGCGCATCTCGACCAGGCGCTCGATCTTGAGCAGCTCGCGCGCATCACCGGGCTCTCGATGCACCACTTCGCTCGCGCCTTCGCCAGACACTTTCATCTGAGCCCGCACCGCTATGTGCAGGCGCGCCGGGTGCTGCGCGCCAAGCAGTTGCTGGCCGGCGCACAGCGGCCGCTGGACGTGGCGCTGGACGCCGGCTTTACCGACCAGAGCCACCTCACCCGCTGGTTCCGGCAGGCCTACGGCGTGACCCCGGCAGAGTATCAAGCGCAAATCGGTACAAGACCCGGCCGCCGCTGAGCCGTAGTCTGCAGGCTCACTCACTGCCTTCAGGCCGATCATGTCTCCTCTTGTTATCGCACCGACGCTCGCATGCTCGCCGGCCTGAGCGCCGCCCTCGGCGCCGGCCTGTTGTGGGGGCTGGTGTTCATCGTGCCGCTGATGCTGCCGGACTATTCGGGTGTGATGCTGGCGGCCGGGCGCTACATCGCCTTCGGCCTGCTCGCGCTCTTTCTCGCCCGCGCCGACCGCGCCGCGCTCAAACGCCTGAGCCGGGCGGACTGGATCGACGCGGCCAAGCTTGCCCTGATCGGCAATGTGCTCTATTTCGCCGCACTGGCCAGTGCGATCCAGCTTGCCGGGGCCACCGTGCCGACCATGATCATCGGTACGCTGCCGGTGACCATCGCCATCACCGCCAAGCTCACCAGCCAGGACACGGCCGACCACGGACTGCCGTGGAGTCGCTTGCTGCTGCCGCTCACCGTGATTGGTTCCGGGCTCATGCTGGTGCATGGCCAGACCGATGACGCGGGCGACATTGCCCACGACGCACGCTACTGGAGCGGGCTGGCACTGGCCGGCGTGGCCGTCGCCTGCTGGACCTGGTATCCACTCAACAACAGCTACTGGCTGCGGCGCCAGCCGACCGGCCTCGCCCGCGCCTGGGCGACGGCGCAGGGGCTGATGACGCTGCCGCTGGCGCTGATCGCGCTGGCCGGCATCGCGCTGTGGCAGTGGGCCACCGAGGGCGGCATCGATATCGCCGGCCCGCGCCCGGGCGTATTCATCGGCTTGATGCTGCTCACCGGCCTGCTCGCCTCGTGGCTGGGCACCCTGCTGTGGAACCGCGCCAGCCATCTGCTGCCGGCGGGGCTGGCGGGGCAGCTGATCGTTTTCGAAACCATGGCCGCGCTGGTCTACGGCTTCATCTGGTACGAACGCTGGCCGAGCCTGGCGGAGATGGGCGGCATCGCGCTCCTGGTGGCCGGGGTGGCGCTCGCGGTGCGCGCGTTTCGCCGCCCGCGAGCAATTTGAGGGAACTGAACCGGCTCGCCCCCGTCAGAAGGGCAGCCTCCCCGCCGGGGCTGCTAGAATCCGCCCATCATTTTTTCTTGCGACCGCCATGTTCAGCCTGCTCGACCGCCCCCGCCTGCCCTTCTTTGCGCTGTTTGCCGTCGGCGCCAGCCTGTTGGGATTTGGCCTGTACTTGCAACACGTGGTCGGGCTTGAGCCCTGCCCCATGTGCATCATGCAGCGCTACGCCTTTGCCGTCGCCACGCTGTTCGGCCTGATCGGCGGCCTGCATGGCAGCACCGGCGGTGGGCGCAAAGTCTATGGCGTGCTGATCGCCCTGTTTGCGCTGGCCGGCGGCGGCGTGGCTGCCTGGCAGAGCTGGATGCAGCGCTTTCCGCCCAGTATTGCCGAATGCGGCCCCGGCATCGAATACCTGATGGAGAGCTTTCCGCTCACCGAGTTGCTGCCGATGATCTTCCGTGGCGCGGGCGATTGCACCGCCATCGACTGGACCTTCCTCGGCCTGTCCATCGCCAACTGGTCGCTGGTGTCCTTCCTGGGCGTGCTGGCCTTTGGCCTGCACGTGATTTTCAGGCGCGTCGCGCGCTAGAGGCGCCGCCACCGCCTCACGCCTCTCGGCGGTGCGCGATGCACTGCCGTGGTGCAGAAACTGGCCTTCACTGGCCTCTTTTTGCGCATTGCAGCATTCCATCCCGCGCCAGCACACGGCTGGCACACCCCTTGCTAATTCGTCCCTGATACGGCGCCAAGGCTGCGCTGAACTGATAACCGGACGACGGCCCCACGGGCCGGACCGCAAGCGAGGGGCAAGACATGCGCAAACTGAAACTGGTGATGGTCGGCAACGGCATGGCTGGCGTGCGAACGCTGGAGGAGCTGATCAAGATCGCGCCGGAGATGTACGAAATCACCGTGTTCGGCGCCGAGCCGCACCCCAACTACAACCGCATCCTGCTCTCTCCGGTGCTCGCCGGCGAGATGACGATTCAGGACATCATCCTTAACGACAAGCAGTGGTATGCCGACAACGGCATCGACCTGCGCCTGAACAACAAGGTCGTCAAGATCGACCGCAAGGCGCGCAAGGTGTTTGGCGAGGACGGCTGCGAAGTCGAGTATGACCGTCTGCTGCTGGCCACCGGTTCCAACCCCTTCATGCTGCCGATTCCGGGTGCCGACCTGCCGGGCGTCATCGCCTATCGCGACATCGCCGACACCGACGCCATGATCGAAGCGGCCGCCCGCCACAAACACGCCGTGGTCATCGGTGCCGGCCTGCTCGGCCTCGAGGCGGCCAACGGCCTGGCGCTGCGCGGCATGGATGTAAGCGTGGTGCACATCAGCGACTGGATCATGGAGCGCCAGCTCGACCAGACCGCGGCCAACATGTTGCGCAAGTCGCTCGAAGCCAAGGGCATGAAGTTTCTGCTGCCCAAATTCACCGCCGAGCTGCAGGCTGGCGAGTCGGGTCGGGTGTCGAAGGTGGTGTTCAAGGATGGCGAAACGGTGCCCGCCGATCTGGTGGTGATGGCCGCCGGCATCCGCCCCAACACCGCGCTGGCCGAATCGGCCGGCATCCACTGCGAGCGCGGCATCGTGGTCAATGACACCATGCAGACCTACGATCCGCGCGTGTACGCGGTGGGCGAATGCGCCAACCACCGCGGCATTGCCTACGGTCTGGTGGCGCCGCTGTTTGAGCAGGCCAAGGTGTGTGCCAACCACCTGGCGATGTTCGGCATCGGCCTGTACAAGGGTTCGGTCACCTCGACCAAGCTGAAAGTCACCGGTATCGACGTGTTCTCGGCCGGCGATTTCATGGGCGGCGACGGCACTGAAGACATCGTGCTCAACGATCCGGGCGCAGGTGTTTACAAGCGCGTGGTGCTCAAGGACGACAAGCTGGTCGGCGCCGTGATGTATGGCGACACCAAGGACGGCGCCTGGTACTTCCAGATGCTCAAGGACGGCCAGAACATCGGAGAGATCCGCGACCACCTGTTGTTCGGCAACAGCCACCTGGGCGACGCGGGCCACAAGGGCGTGAACTCGGCCGCCGCCATGCCCGACACCGCTGAGGTCTGCGGCTGCAACGGGGTGTGCAAGGGCGACATCGTCAAGTCGATCAAGGAAAACGGCCTGTTCACGCTGGACGAAGTGCGCAAGCACACCAAGGCGTCGAGCTCCTGTGGCTCCTGCACCGGCCTGGTCGAGCAGATCCTGGCCTCGACCATCGGCGGCGCCTATCAGCCAGCCGACTCCAACAACAAGGCGGTGTGCGGCTGTACCGACCACTCGCACGGCGAAGTACGTAAAGCCGTGCGCGAGCACAAGCTGCTCTCGCCGCAGGCGGTGATGGACTTCATGGAATGGAGCACGCCCAACGGCTGCGCCTCCTGCCGGCCCGCGCTCAACTACTACTGCATCTCGACCTGGCCGCACGAAGCCAAGGATGACGCGCAGAGCCGCTTCATCAATGAACGCGCTCACGCCAACATCCAGAAGGACGGCACCTACTCGGTGGTACCGCGCATGCTCGGCGGGCTAACCACGCCGGCCGAACTGCGCGCCATCGCCGACGCGGCCGACAAGTACAAGGTACCGACGGTGAAGGTCACCGGCGGTCAGCGCATCGACCTGCTCGGCGTCAAGAAAGGCGACCTGCCGTTGATCTGGCACGACCTCAACCAAGCGGGCATGGTCTCGGGCCACGCCTACGGCAAGTCGATCCGCACCGTCAAAACCTGCGTCGGCTCGGAGCATTGTCGTTTCGGCACCCAGCGCTCGATGGAGATGGGCGTCAAGCTGGAGAAGATGCTGTTCGGCATGTACAGCCCGCACAAGGTCAAGCTGGCGGTGTCCGGCTGCCCGCGCAACTGCGCCGAGGCCGGCATCAAAGACGTGGGCGTGATCGGTGTCGATTCGGGCTACGAAATCTACGTCGCCGGCAACGGCGGCATCAAGACCGAAGTCGCGCAGTTCTTCTGCAAGGTGCAGACCGACGAGGAGGTGAAGGAAGTCTCCGCCGCCTTCTTGCAGCTCTACCGGGAAGAGGGCTTCTACCTTGAGCGCACCGTCCATTACATCGAACGCGTCGGCCTCGACTATGTGAAGAAGCGGGTGCTCGACGACACCGCCAACCGCAAGGCGCTGTACGAGCGGCTGCTGTTCGCGCTGCAGGGCTACGTCGATCCGTGGCAAGAGCGCGCCCAGCTGCCTGAGCTGCGCCGCAACTTTGAAGACGTGACTGCGTGAGGCAGCTGACATGAATGAATGGGATCACTGGTGGCCCGTCGAAACCGACGATGAAGGCACGCCGCTCTAAGCACATTTCCTCGAATTGAGACACACCATGACGACACAATCACTCGACACCACCACCGATCTGACCTGGCGGCCGGTTTTCAAACTCGACGAGATTCCGGTGCTCGGCTCGCGCGTGGTCGGCAGCACCGCCCACGGCGACATCGCGGTGTTCCGCAACCGCGAGGACGAAGTCTTTGCCGTGCATGACAAGTGCCCGCACAAGGGCGGTCCGCTGTCGCAGGGCATCGTGCATGGCCGATCGGTGACCTGCCCGCTGCACAACTGGAAAATCCAGCTCGAAAACGGCGAGGCGGTCGCGCCCGACAAGGGCTGCACCAAGCCCTTCGCCGTCAAGGTCGAGGACGGCATGGTCTTCCTCCAACTCTAAGCACGCCGCCGGCGCCAGGCCGGTCCGCACATCCATCACACGAGCGCAGGCATATTGCTGCCCACGCCGGCCCCGCTCGGCCCCAAGGCCGGCGAGAGCACTGATTTTTTACAGCATCACGAGGTGACACATGTCTAACGAGAAAGGCTTCAACCTGCTCTCTTTCACGGGGAAAATAAAGATCCTCCACTTGTCGTGGATGGTGTTCTTCATCACCTTCTTCGTGTGGTTCAACCACGCACCGCTGCTGGGCGCCATTGCCAAGTCACTGGGACTGGAGCCCGGGCAGGTCAAGACTCTGTTGATTCTCAACGTTGCGCTCACCATCCCGGCGCGCATCCTGATCGGCATGCTCACCGACAAGTACGGCCCGCGCATCACCTACGCCGCTCTGCTGTTCATCTCCAGCGTACCCTGCTTCATGTTCGCGCTGGCCGACACCTTCACCCAGGCGGCCATTGCGCGCTTCCTGCTCGGTTTCATCGGCGCGGGCTTCGTGGTCGGCATCCGCATGGTCAGCGAGTGGTTCCCGGCCAATGAACTGGGCACAGCCGAGGGCATCTACGGCGGGTGGGGCAACTTCGGCTCCGCAGCCGCAGCCATGCTGCTGCCGACGCTGGCCCTGATCTTCGGCGGTGACGACGGCTGGCGCTACGCCATCGGCGTCACCGGCGCGCTGAGCCTGATCTTCTCCTTCATCTGGTATTTCAACGTCAGCGACACCCCCAAGGGCTCGACCTACTTCAAGCCGAAGAAAAGCGGCGGCCTGGAAGTGACCAGCACCGGCGACTTCTACTTCCTGCTGCTGATGAAGATCCCGATGTATGCCGCACTCGCGCTGCTGACCTGGAAGCTCTCGCCCGCCGGCGTGAAGATGATCTCCGAGTTCGCCGCGACCGCCGTCTATGTCGGTCTGGCCGCGATCTACGTGTATGACTGCTACAGCGCCTACGCGGTGAATCGCGAAATCTTCACCACGCCGGTGCCGGAGATGCATCGCTACAAGTTCAAGCAGGTCGCAGTCCTCAACATCCTTTACTTCGCCACCTTCGGCTCCGAGCTGGCCGTGGTCTCGATGCTGCCGCTGTTCTTTGCCGAAACCTTCAACCTCGACCCGGTCTATGCCGGCCTGGTGGCCTCGGCCTACGCCTTCATGAACCTCATGTCGCGCCCCGGCGGCGGCTGGATTTCCGACCGCTTCGGCCGCAAGAAGACGTTGCTCATCCTCACCGCCGGTCTGGCCGGGGGCTACGCGCTGATGGCGATGACCAACAGCAGCTGGCCGCTGTGGCTTGCCGTGGGTGTGGCGATGGCCTGCTCGTTCTTTGTGCAGGCCGGCGAAGGCGCGGTGTTTGCTGTGGTGCCGCTCATCAAGCGCCGCCTGACCGGCCAGATCGCCGGCATGACCGGCGCCTACGGCAACGTCGGTGCGGTGGTGTACCTTACCGTGCTGTCACTGGTCAGCTATGAGATCTTCTTCAGCGTAATCGCGCTCACCGCCGTGCTTGGTTTCGTGACCCTGCTGTTCATGGAAGAACCCAAGGGCCACATGGCCGAAGTGCGCGAAGATGGCTCGGTGGAACTGATCAGCGTGAGCTAAGGCTAGGTAGAATCGGAGCCAACGACATGTAGGTTGGGTTGAGCGCAGCGAAGCCCAACAAACAACACTGGAGGCTGGCACGGCCTTGCGCGTTGGGCTTCGCGTTGCTCAACCCAAGTTACGCCCGAACCACATCGTACGAAAGGCCGGCCCCCGCCGGCCTTTCCCACAGGAGCTGACAGCCCATGAGCACGCGCCTTGAAGTGCGCTTCGGCGGCCACTCGATCGAAGGGGTCAAACCCGTCAATCAGGACGCCTTCGCGGCGCACCTGCCGGACGGCTCCGAGCGCGACCTGAAAGGCGCGGCGGCGGTCATGTGTGACGGGGTCAGCAGCGCGGCGGACTCCGAGATTGCCAGCCAGATGGCGGTCACCGGCTTCATCAACGACTATTTCAGTACCCCACCGACCTGGAGTGTGCGCAAGGCCGCCAGCCAGGTGCTCAACGGCCTGAACCAATGGGTGTATCGCCAGAACGCCGCGCGCCACGGCACGCGCGACAGCCTGCTCACCACCTTCTCCGCGGCGGTCATCAAGTCCAATACCCTGCATGTGTTCCATGCTGGCGACAGTCGAGTGTGGCATGTGCGCGGCAAGGCGCTGGAGCAGCTCACCCGCGACCATGTGATGACCGAGGGCGGGCGCGAATTCCTCGCCCGCGCGCTCGGCGCCGACACCCGGCTGGAGGTCGACTACCTGACCCGCGAGCTGCTCGAAGGCGACCGCGTGCTGCTCACCACCGATGGTGTGCACGGCGTGCTGCCGACAGCCCGCATCCGCGACATCGTCACGGCGGCCGACAGCGATCTCGAAGCCCTCGCCCGCCAACTGGTCGATGAAGCGCTTGCCGCCGGCTCGGACGACAACCTGTCGGCCCTGCTAGTGGCAGTCGACACCCTGCCGCTCGAAACGCTCGAAGAAACCCACCGCCGCCTCACCCAGCGGCCGATCCCGCCGGTGCTTGCCCCCGGCAACAAGATCGACGGTTACGAGGTGCTGGACGTGATCTTCTCCGGCACGCGCAGCCACATGTATCTGGTCAAGGACATCGACACCGGCCAGCGCTATGTGCTCAAGGCGCCCTCGCAGAACTTTGCTGAAGACGCGCTCTATCTGGATGGCTTCATCCGAGAAGAATGGGTCGGCCAGCGCATCGATCACCCCAATGTGATGAAGACCTACCCGGGGCGGCCCGACAAACAGTTCATGACCTACCTGGGTGAACACATCGAGGGGATGAACCTGCGCGAGTGGATGCAGGACAACCCCGCCCCGCCGCTCGACGCGGTGCGCGACATTGTTCGCCAGACCATTTTCGGCCTGCGCGCCTTTCAGCGCGCCGACATGGTGCATCAGGATCTGAAGCCCGAGAACATCATGATCAACCGCGATGGCCGGGTGAAGATTCTCGACTTCGGCACGGTGATGATCGCCGGTACCGACGAGATTGCCTCGCCGCTCGACAAGTCGGTGCCGCAAGGCAGCGTCAATTATGTCGCGCCGGAATACCTGATGGGCGAGCGCGGCAGCTTCCGCTCCGACCTGTTTTCACTGGCTGTGATCGCCTATGAAATGATCACCGGCACGCTGCCCTTCGACGAGCCGGCGGTCAAACGGGTGAGCCTCAAGTCCTACACCGAGCTCGACTACATCCCCGCCCGCTACCGCCGCCACGACCTGCCGCTATGGATCGAAGGCTGCCTGAAAAAAGCGCTGCAACCCAACCCGGCCGACCGCTACCATGCCTTCTCGGAGTTTCTGCAGGACTTCACGGTACCCAATCCCGCGCTGGTCGAGAACATCCGCCGCCAGCCGCTGATCCAGAAAAACCCGATCGCCGTGTGGCAGGTGCTCTGCGTGATTCTTTTTCTACTCAATCTCTGGCAACTGGCGCGCTGACTCTCCCTTTCGGCACGCGCATCCATTGCCCATACTGGGAGCAGTGGCTGGCCGCTCGGCTGGCCTTGTCTGGAGAATCATCATGCCCCGAATGCCCCGCCTGCTTGCGGCACTCGCCCTCGGTCTGCTCTGCCAGGGCGCACTAGCCGCCTCGCCCAAGCCGCCAAGTGCCAGCACGACCCCCGCCGACACGGCCGCACCAGGCAGCAAATACGTCGAGCCCTGCGCGTGCTCGGGCGGTCAGCGCCTGGTGATGACGCAGGCGCTGGTCTTCAATTGTGAATGTGGCGCCATGAAATGCGTGGTGACCGCGGTGGCCGCCAACAACGCCAAGGACAGTCCGGCGCCGACGCTGGTGTGCCGCTAGTGTCGATCTTGCGAAGTCGCCCTACCGCGCAGAGGCGGCTTGAAACCCGCCCGGCGACAATTACACCGCAGCGCACGTGCTATTTGAGCACTTGAACGATCTGCACGCCGAGCACGTATTTGCCCGACTCGGCCTTTTGGCAACGCTTGACCTCCACCCGCACATGCAAGGGTGGGCGCTCCAGCCCGCCTTCGGGCTGGCGCACCAGCACATCGAGCATTTCCGACAGACTCGGCACATAGTCGCTCTCCAGCGTCATGCCACCGGGGCTCAGCTCAATGCAGTGCGCCGGCACGGCAGGCGCCTGGCCGGCGGGCTTGATCATGGCATTGCAGCCCAGGGGAATTCGCCGGGAAGCGCGTCGGTCGTCATATGGATTCATGGCTGATCGCTGGTACCGAGAGGTCAAAAAGGTCGCGGTGCGCAAGCACCACATCGGAGCACGAGCGGACATCTGAACAGACGCCGCCCAATCCTGAGAGATAACGGCGCACGGCCGGCAAACCGTAGGCTTTTTTGCGCCGGACGACCCTGGCCCTGGCGCGTCCTGTCGCTCGCAAGCCCTCAGTGCGGATGCGGTGCGCAGTCGAGCATGAGCGCCGACATGTCGTCGTGAGCCGACGCGCCCGCCAGATGCTCGGCCAGCGCAATGCGCAGCGCGTCGATGCGCATGTCCTTCGCATGCGAGCGCAACACCTCCTCCAGACGCAAGAGCCCGAAGCCCTCGGCCTTGTCATTGGTCGCCTCAATGACGCCGTCGGAATACATCACCAATTGATCGCCCGGTAGCGTCGGGGCATGCGCAACTTCACAGCCTTCCGTGCCCGTTTCGACCACGCCAAGCGGCAGGTGATTGGATTCGAAGCGCTGGCGCACTCGCCCATCGGCGCCGACCAGCACCATCTCCGGCACCCCGCCCACCCAGATCTCGACATCGTCACCCTGACGATTCAGACAGGCCAGTGCGGCGCCGACGAAACGGCCGATCGGCAAGGAGCGGTGCAAGACCGCATTCAGTTCGCCCACCAGCTGTGCCAGGGGCACGTCGCGCGCCACCAGCGCATAAAACACCGGCAACACCGGTTGAACGCTGATTGCCGCCGACAGGCCGTGCCCGGTCGCATCGGCCAGCATGGCGTAGAGCCGGCCGCCGGGCGAACTGGCAGCGACCACGAGGTCGCCCGAAAACCGGCGCGCCGGCATCACCGTAAAGTGCACCCGCGCATCGCGCAGCCCGTCGGAGTCGACCTGACTGGCCATGATCTGGCGGGCCAGTTCCTGCTCGCGTTGCTGTTCGTCGTGGTAGCGCTGCAGGCGGGCTGCGTTTTCGGCCAGGGCGGCATGCTGAATGAGGCGCTCGCTGATATCGCGCATCACGCCGATATACAGGCGGTGATCATCGATCTGCAGCTCGGTCACGCCGACCTCTAGCGGAAACACCTCGCCATCAGCGCGCTCGCCGTCGAGTTCGCGGACGGTGCCAATCATGCCCGCCGTCCCCCCGGCCAGGTAGTTCGCCAGCTGACGGTCGCGCTGCCGGCCATCCGGCGGCGCGGCCAGCACGCTGACGCTCTTGCCGGCCAGCGCGTCGTTCTCGTAGCCGAACATCTTGCACGCGGCCGGGTTGGCGGACTGGATCACACCGGCCTCGTCGATGGTGATGATGCCGTCAATGACGGCATTCGATATGGCGTGCATCCGGTCCAGCAACTCGCGCTGCCGGCGCTCCATCTCGAGCAGGCGCTGGATGGTGCGCATCTTGGCCGCGAATACCGCGAAAGACACAGGCTTGACCAGGTAGTCGTCCGCGCCGGCGTCCAGGCCAGCGACGATATCGGCGTCGGAGTTGAGCGCCGACATGATGACGATAGGCGTCCAGATGGCGCCTTGCCGCTCGCGCACCAGCCGGGTGGCCTCAAAGCCGTCCATGCGTGGCATCATCAGATCCATCAGGATCATGTCGGGGCGACGCTGACCAAAGCGCTCAAGCGCTTCGACGCCGTCAACGGCGAACACGGCCTCATGCCCCAGTTTGGCAAGAAAGGCCGCCATCAGGTTTCGGTTGGCGGAGGTGTCATCCACCACGAGAACGCTCAGCGCTGCACTCGACATCGTATCGCTCGTTATTCTGCCGACGCGCGTCATGCCGCGGATTTCTCCGCCACGGCCGCGTCACCGACTATGTCTTTTTGCCTAGTGTGCCCGAATTCTGCGCCGGGCGAGGCCACAAATACCACACCGCGGCGGCGATGCATTGACCGCGTTAATGCCGCCGCTTGCGCACCGTTGCCCGCACGCAATTCCCGTTGCCCTGGTATTCGAGCTCATCGAAGGCCAGTTGGCGGGCCAGCGCGATGCCGCGTCCATTGGGAGCAAAGGCGCGCTCCGGCGCCAGTTCGAGAAAGTCCTGCCACACAAAGCCGCCGCCTTCGTCTTCGATCGAAAACACCCAGGCCAGGGGGTCGGAGGCCACCGTGAGCCGCACATACTTGCTCTGATTCTCGGGCAGCGCCAGGCGGCGCTTGACTTCAGCTTCCCACTCGCCGGCCTCGCGCAAACGCGATTTTTCGTCGAAGCAGATCGCGAGATTGCCGTGTTCGACGCCATTGACCAACAATTCGGACAAACCCAGCACAACCACGTCGGGCTCATCGCAGATCGAGGCGGCGAGGGCGGCCAGGCCGTGCGCCTCTTCCATGGTGCGAAACGCAAAGACGCCGTGCTGCAAGGTCTGCAATGCGTGACGCTGCGCGGCCAGCCGTTCGGCCAGAGCGCGACGCTGATGCAGGTCGTCGAGCGCTGCCCGCACGATGCTCTGCAGGCTCTCGGGCTCGAAGGGCTTGGTGAGGTAGTAATACGCCCCCGCGGCCAGCCCTTCGCGCACCTGCTCGGGGCTGGCCGCGGCGGTCTGCATGATGACGGGAATGTCGGCCAGACGGCGGTCCGCCTTGAGCCAGCGCAGCAGTTCCAGCCCATCGATGCCGGGCATCATGCGGTCGAGCACCACCAGGTCGAAGCGCGAATCGCCGCGACGCAGGTAGGTCCAGGCCTCCTCACCACTCTCGGCCATCTGCAGCAAATAGCCGGCGCCCTCGAGATATTCGCTGATGATGTCCAGATTGAAGGGCTCATCATCAACAACAAGAATACGGATCTGACTCATGGTTCCAGCTGCTCCTCCGCCAAGCGTCCGTCGGCCGACGAGAACGCCGGCAGTATGATTTCGAAGCAGGCCCCCCCGCCTGCCATGTTTCGGGCGTGAATCCGGCCGCCATGCGCGAGCAGGATTTCGCGGCAAATTGCCAGACCCAGACCCGTGCCGCCTGCACCGGTTCGGGTCACACTACTTTGCACGAATTTGTCGAATACCGCTTCGAGTTCCGCATCGGGTATGCCGATGCCTTGATCAATCACGCGCAAGGCGACGGCGTCGCGGTCGCCGGCATCGTCGGTGCGCCGACCGCAAGGCAATGTGTCATGCCCCACTTGTACAAGAATCTCCCCGCCCGCGGGCGAGAATTTGATCGCATTGGACAACAGATTGCGTACCACCTGACCAATGCGCGGAGCATCTCCCGCAACGGCGGGCACGTCTTGAATCTGTGTCGCCAGTTGAATCCCTCGGGCCACCCGAAGCCCTTCGACCTCATCGAGCACCTCATCGAGCACCGCACTGAGCGCCAGGGGCTGAATGTCGAGCACCATGCGCCCGGCTTCGAGCTTGGACAGATCGAGCAGGTTGTCGACCAGTTTCAACAGACGGTCGCCACTACTGCGGATGCGTTGAAAATAGTCCTGCAGTTTGTCTGCCGGCGCACTGAGCGCCTTGTTCTCGCCCAGGCGGGCATAACTGAGCACCGCATGCATCGGCGAGCGCAGCTCGTGCGACATGTTGGCCAGAAAGCGCGACTTGGCTTCGTTGGCCCGCTCGGCCACCTCCTTCGCCTCGATCAGCCCGGCCGTCTTCTCTGACACCAGTTCGGCCAGGTGATCGCGATGCTGGCGCAAGGCCTCGTTCGCCTTCTTTTCATTCGAAATATCCACACCGACACCGATAAAGCCCACGAGGCGGCCCTGATCGTCGACCCGCGGCTCGCCCTTGGCCATCAGCCAGGCATAGCGCCCGCCGGGCCGGCGCACCCGGAACTCAAGCTGATAGGCCTTTTGGGTTTGACGCGCCTCCCGGCCGACCTCTTTTACCGCGGCCAGATCATCCGGATGCACATAACGCAACCAGTCCGTGCCCTGAACATCCACCCTGGTCATACCGGTCAGCGTTCGCCAGCTTCGATTGACATAGGTGATATTGAGCGTCGGGTCAGCCAGCCAGATCACCACGGGCGCAGCGTCCGCCAGCAGACGGAAACGAGCCTCGCTCTCGCGCAACGCGCGCTCCCGGGCCTTGAGTTCCGACACATTGCGCAGCACCACCAGCAATCCGCCGGTGCCCACCGGGGCGACCCGGGCTTCATAGTCCTGAATCATGCCATCGGGGTCCGGCGCCTGATATTCCACACACTGCAACTGGCCGGTCATGTGCGCCCGGCGCAGGGTCGGCATCACTTGTGCAAACCGCTTCTGAGAAATGATTTCTTCCAGCGGCCGCCCAAGCGCACCGTCCATCCCCACGGTCAGCGGCGCACCTTGCCGCGTACGCAGCGCAACCAGGCGCAGATCGGCGTCGAACTGCACCAGAATGTCGGGCATCGCCTCAATGATGGACGCATTGGTGGCGTGCGCTGCCGCCAGTTCCGCCTCGGCCGCCTTGCGTTCGGAGATGTCTTCGACCACCGTCCAGATCGCGGTACCGCCCTCCTCTTCACGCATCACCGCGCCGCTCAGCAACACCGGCACTTCGGTGCCGTCGGGGCGAACGAAGGCGCGCTCATATGGCGTCACCACGCCCTCATGCAAGGCATCAATCGTCTTCTCTCGATCCAGCGCATGCAGGCGCGGCGGCGTCAGTTCGGCGTAGCGCATCCCGGGCAGGGCATCCGCCGCCACGCCGACAATCTGAGAAAACGCCTCATTGACCCGCACGATGCTGCCGTCGACCCGCACCATCGCCATGCCCAAGGGGGAGTTACGGAACAATGCGTCGAGCTCGGACAGGGACGATTTGAGCGCTTGCTCCACGCGGCGCAACGCACTGACATCGGTGATCGTCACCAGCACCACCGGCTCGCCATCGAGGCCGGCAACGCCCGCCTTGCTGATGATCGCGTCGTGCTCGCTGCCGCTATCGAGTGTCAGATGAAACTCCTGCGTGCTGACCGCGCCGGCAAGCGCCCGCGCATCTTCGGCCAGATGCTTGGCCGACTGGCCCGGCAACACATCCTCGGTCCGCAGCCCCACAATGCTTTCGGATTCGCGTCCGAGAAACACCCCGGCGGCCTGATTGGCGAGCACATAACGATGATCGGCCGACTTGACCAACACCGGATGCGGGAGGAAATCGAGCACCCGCGCGTAAAACTCTCGCGCCCGCTCCAGCGCCACTTCGCGCTCATGCAGCAACGAGACATCGGAAATGGCGCCGGCCACGCGTGCCGCCCGGCCAACGGCGTCCCATGCCGCCCGCCCACGAACCAACAACTGGCGGTCCTCGCCATCGCCGCCCGGGACACGAATGGCAACTTCCAACGGCTGTCGATGGCGCAAATGCCCGCGCAAGGCGAGCAACAACACCCGCCGCTCGTCAGGGGCCAGACAATGCAGAACATCACGCCAGCCAATGGGGCCCGACCTCGGAGCGCCAAACAGCATGTACTGGGCCCGCGCCGACAAATACATCTCGGGCCGGTCGGAGGCCCACTCCCAGATGCCGTCGCTGGTGGCCGTCGCGGCCAGGGAAAAACGTCGCTCCGACTCCGCCAGCGCACCACCGATACGCTCGGCCGACGCCAGGGCGCGATGTCGGCCCGAGGCCAGATAGAAGGTCAGCAAAGCAAAGGCCAGGGTCAGCAAGGCACCCGCCGCCCGCACCGTGAGCCCGGCAACATTGTCACCCAGTTGCGCGACCGGATAAAAAACCAGGCGTAACTGACGCCCGCCAACCACCAGCCGCCGCGACACGCCAGGCCTGGCCGGCGACATGCCCAGCGACACGAGAGGAACGGCAAGCGCATCGGTTTCATCCAGCAGTTCAACCTGAACCTTGTCGATCCAGTCATTCGACACCGAGGCGATCCAGTCGCCATAGCGGACGCCGAGCACTACGACGCCGCGCACCAGATCACGGTCGGGCACGTCGCGCCGCAGCTCTTTGGCCGGATGGAACACCGGCAAGGCGAGGATGCCGGCGGGTGAAGCATCTCCCGCGTCCTTGAGCGTAATGGCCGCACTGAGCACGATGTCACCGCGCGTGATCGACGCTTCGATCGCCGCACGACGGACAGGATTGGAGGCCAGATCGAAACCCAGAATCACCTCCAGCGTGCTGACCCGCGGCGCCGCGAACTGGGCAGGAAACGCCGCGCCTTCGGCCGAGCCGCGAATCGCGATGACCCGGTCGTAGGCGTAGAACATGAAGTCTTCCCAGTCGGCCCGCCGGTCAGCGGCGACCCGCGGGGCGTACACCAGCCCGGCCGCGCCCATCTCGTTGAGGGGGCGCAACTCAGTGGTGGCGATGTAACGCTCCCACTCAAACAGACTCACTCGTTCCGAGGCGACAAACAGCCCGGCCGCGGCGCGCATATGGCCAATGTAGTAGTTCAGCCGCTCCTGCAGGGCGGCGGTCACCCGATTGACGGCGTGCTCGGTATCTTGCTGCGTCCGTGCGGACTCCAGACGGTCGACATAGTGTGCGCCGGCCCAGGTCAGTACCACGCCAAGCAGCAACACCATCAGCGCGAGGGGAAACGCCCGGCGCAAGGACGCGGCGCGGGCGGCGTGAGCCTCAGCGCCGGAAGATGTCTCAGGCAAAGTCAGCGAAGCGGAGTCGGGGGACGACATTCCTGCTTATCGGCCCAAACCCGCGCTGACTTGAGGGCAGAACGCCCCTGATTGAGGCTCAGCTGCAGCCGATGCTGTCCTTGACGCCGAGCTTGCGCAGGACGGTCTCCAGCGGGCACAGCCCGGTGAAGCCGCTCTGGAAAAGATTGGCGCCGACAAAGGCGGTAAACCACAGAAAGTTAGCGTTCACGAACAGCGGCGAGGCTTCCACCCCCAGCGCCAGCGAGATGAGCACAAAGGCACCGGCGAAGATGCGAACGAATTGATTGACGGTCAGCGTCATGACGGATGTCCTTCTGATTGCAGTTCGGCCACGCGATGGCGCATGGCCGCGAAATACAGCACCGGAATCACCACCAGCGTCAGCACCGTGGACACCAGGATGCCGAAGATGAGGCTGATCGCCAGGCCATTGAAGATGGGGTCGTCGAGAATGAAAGCCGCACCGATCATGGCCGCCAGCGCGGTCAGGCCGATCGGCTTGGCGCGCACCGCGGCCGAGGTGATCACCGCCTCGGCAAAGGGCACGCCGGCGCGCACCTGATGGTTGATGAAGTCCACCAGCAGGATCGAGTTGCGCACGATGATGCCGGCCAGCGCGATCATGCCGATCATCGAGGTGGCAGTGAATTGCGCGCCAAGCAGCGCATGGCCGGGCATCACGCCGATGATGGTCAGCGGGATCGGCGCCATGATGATCAGCGGCACCAGATAGCGGCGGAACTGCGCCACCACCAGCAGGTAGATGAGGATCAGTCCGACCGCGTAGGCCGCGCCCATGTCGCGAAAGGTCTCGTACGTCACCTGCCACTCGCCGTCCCATTTCACGCTGTAGCCGGCGTAGGGGTCATGCGGCTGCTGGATGAACCATTCATCCAGCACGCCAGCCAGGCGCTCGCCGACCAGCGGCATGTCCTTGATCTGGCTGCGGATGTCGAACATGCCGTAGAGCGGCGAGTCCAGCGCGCCGGCCATGTCGGCGGTCACATACACCACCGGCAGCAAATCCTTGTGATAGATGACCTGATCGCGCTCGGTCGGATGCACGCTGACCAGTTCAGACACCGGCACCAGCGTGCCGTCCTGCGCGCGCAGCTTGAGCTGCAGCAGATGCGCCACCGTCGACTGCTGCGAGGGCGGCAACTGGATGCGCACCGGAATCTCGTACTTGTTGTCGCCGCCATGCAGCGGCGTCACGCTCTCGCCGGCCAGGCCGAGGCGCATCACCTCGACGATCTGTGCCTGCGCCACCCCCATCAGCGCCGCCTTGGCCTGATTGACCCGCAGCACCAGCTTGGGCGCGGTCTCGTCGATGGTGTCGTCGGCGCCGACGATGTCGGCCGTGGTGTCGAACACCTCGCGCACCTGCTGCGCCACCGCCAGCTGACCGGTGTAATCCGGGCCATAGACTTCGGCCACGATGGGCGAGAGCACCGGCGGGCCGGGCGGCACCTCCACCACCTTGGCGTTGCCGCCGTGCGCGCGTGCGACGGCGGTCACCACCGCGCGCACCGCGCCGGCCACCTCGTGGCTGCTACGCTCACGGTGTGCCTTGTCGACCAGATTGATCTGCAAATCGCCCTGCTCCGGCGCGCTGCGCAGGTAGTACTGGCGCACCAGGCCGTTGAAGTTGATCGGGCTGGCGGTGCCGGCATAGGCCTGCCAGTCGGTCACTTCGGGCGTTTTGCCCACGGCTTCGCCAATCTCCAGCAGCACCTGCGCGGTGCGCTCCAGCGGCGTGCCCACCGGCATGTCGAGCACCACCTGGAATTCCGACTTGTTGTCCAGCGGCAGCATCTTGAGCACCACCAGCTTGACCGCCGCCAGTGCCACCGAGCCGGCAATCAGCGCGATCACCAGCAGCCACAGCAGGCTGCGATTACGCCGACCGCGCCGCGCGTCGATCAGCGGGCCGATCACCGCACGGAAGAAGGCGGTGAGCCGCCGGGTCATGCGGTCTTCGCCGGCATGGGCGTGGCCGTCGGTCGACTTGAGCATCTTCTGCGCCAGCCAGGGCGTAACGATGAAGGCCACCAGCAGCGAGATGAACATACCCATCGAGGCGTTGATCGGGATCGGGCTCATGTAGGGCCCCATCAGGCCCGACACGAAGGCCATCGGCAGCAGCGCGGCGATCACCGTGAAGGTGGCCAGAATGGTCGGCCCGCCGACCTCGTCCACCGCCTTGGGGATGAGCTGCCACAGCGGCTTGTCGGGTTCGAGCAGATGCCAGCGGTGGATGTTCTCAACCACCACGATGGCGTCGTCCACCAGAATGCCGATCGAAAAGATAAGCGCGAACAGACTGACGCGATTGAGCGTGAAACCCCAGGCCCAAGAGGCAAACAGCGTCGCCGCCAGGGTCAGCGTGACGGCCAGGCCAACGATGATCGCCTCGCGCCAGCCCAGTGTGAGCAACACCAGCAACACCACCGCGCTGGTGGCGAACACCAGCTTGCCGATCAGCTTGTTGGCCTTGTCATTCGCGGTTTCGCCGTAGTTGCGGGTGACGGTGACGTTGACGCCCTCGGGGATCACCGTGCCCCGCAAGGTCTCGACGCGGGCGAGCAGCGCGTTGGCCACGTCGGAGGCGTTGGCACCGGGCTTTTTCGACACCGACAAGGTTACCGCGGGTGACACCCCGGCGGTGTCGATGCCGCGCTCGGCCGCCGCCGCCCCCGCGCCGAACCACACGTAGCGCGATGGCTGGTCCGGGCCGTTGGCCACCTCGGCCACGTCCGACAGATACACCGGCTTGCCGTCGGCCACGCCCACCACCAGCGCGCGCACATCCTGCGCCGAGCTGATGTAGGTGCCGGTCTGCACCAGCACTTCCTGGTTGTCGGCCACCAAGCGCCCCGCCGACTGCGAGGCGTTGGCCACCTGCAGCGCGGCTTTCAGGTCCGCCGCCGTCACGCCGTGCGCGTTCATCCGCGCCGGGTCCATCAACACGCGCAGCACATGGCCGGGGCCGCCGATGGTCACCACATCGCGCGTGCCGGGGATGCGCTTGAGGTCGATTTCGATTGCGCGGGCCACCTGCTGCATGTCGAAGCCGGCGCGCGCGGGGTCTTCGGTCCACAGCGTGAGACCGACAATCGGCACGTCGTCGATGCCCTTCGGCTTGACGATCGGTTCGAGCACGCCCAGTTCGGGGCGCAGCCAGTCGCGGTGCGACTCCAGCGTGTCGTAGAGCCGCACCAGCGCGTCCTGATTGGGCACGCCGACCTCAAACTGCACGGTGAGCACCGACATGTCCGGCTGCGACACCGAATACACATGCTCCACCCCGGCCATGCGCGAGAGCACCTGCTCGGCCGGGCGCGACACCAAGGACTCCACCTCCTGCGCCGACGCCCCCGGGAAAGGCACGAAGACGTTGGCCATGGTGACGTCGATCTGGGGCTCTTCCTCCTTGGGGGTGATCAGCGTGGCGAACACCCCCATCAGGAAGAGCACCAGTGCCAGCAGCGGCGTCAGCGCATTGCGCTGAAAGCCGCTGGCGATCTTGCCGGACAGGCCGAGGGGCGGTGTTGCGTCAGTCACGTGGAGCGTTCAGCCTTTTTGAGTTTCATGATGCCCAGCGCGTCGAGCACGATCTTTTCGTAGATCGGCTCGGTGGTGCCCTTCTTCATCTTGCGCAGGAAGTACTTCTCGAAGCCGACCTTGGCCAGATGCACCCAGCGGCCTTCGGAATACCAGTTCACATTGCGCGGCGGGATCTGCGGCAGGGCCACGAAGGCCGCGCCGGTATCACCGAAATCAGCCAGGCAGATGGCGTTCCAGGTGGCGCGCTCGGACGGGTCCTTGCCGTCGAGCGCGGCGCGGATGTTCTTGGCGGTGGCGGTCACCATCGACTCGATCATGTAGCCGGTCTTGGGCACGCCGGTCGGCACCGGTGTGGCCTCCACCGGCGGGATCGCCACGCACACGCCGATGCCGTAGATGTTCGGGTAGCGCGGGTTGCGCTGGAATTCGTCGATCAGCACGAAGCCCCGCGGATTGACCAGCCCCTCGACGCCGCGCACCGCATCGATGCCGCGGAAAGCCGGCAGCATCATCGAGTACTTGAACGGCAGCTCGTGCTGACGCTTCGGCTGGCCTTCGTCGTCATGCTCGGTGACGAACATGGTGCCGGCCTCGACCTTGTCCACCTTGGCGTTGCAGATCCACTTGATGTGGCGGTCGCGGAACATCGACTCGATCATGCCCTTCGAGTCGCCCACGCCGCCCAGACCGAGATGGCCGATGTAAGGCTCGGAGGTGACGAAGGTCATCGGCACCCGGTCGCGCAGCTTGCGCTTGCGCAGGTCGGTTTCCATGATGCGGGCAAACTCGTAGGCCGGCCCGAAGCACGAGGCGCCCTGCACGGCGCCGACCACGATCGGCCCCGGGTCATCGACAAAGGCCTGCCAGTTCGACTCGGCGCCCACCGCGTGATCCACATGACAGATCGACTGGGTGAAGCCCTCGGGCCCCAGCCCGGGGATCTCGTCAAAAGCCAGCTGCGGGCCGGTGGCCAGCACCAGAATGTCGTAGTCCAGGGTGCTGCCGTCGGCCAGCGTCAGACTGTTGTCCGCGGCATGCACCTGAGTCACCGCCTGCTGAACGAAATCGATCTTCTTCTTCGCCAGCAGCGGCGCGATCTCGAGTTCGATATCGTCGCGCTTGCGCCAGTTCACCGCCACCCAGGGATTCGATGGCGTGAAGTGGAAGCGGCCATTGTTGGCCACCACCGTGATCCGGTCTTCCGCGCGCGCCAGCGCCTTCATTTCGTAGGCCATCGGCAGTCCGCCGAGCCCCGCTCCAACAATCACTATGTGCGCCATCGTCTCTCCTCCAAGCCATGAGCACTGGTGTATCCGGTCCGGGCGCCGGCGCAGCCGAAGTCCCGTCCAGACACGTTGTGCGAGTCCGCGCTATTGTTGTGAAGCGTTTTGTTGGCGCAACAGGCTCGCTTTAATGGGATCCAGGGCGACCCTGTCTCCCTCATTCAGGCCGGCCAGAATCTCGATCCGGCCATCCGGCAAGACTTCGCCGGGACGTATCTGACGCAGGCGGAAACCGGCGTCGGTCTGGACATACACCGCCGTCACTTCGCCACGGCGAAGCACGGCAGCGGCCGGCATGGTCAGGCGCGGCGCGGTGCCGACCTGCAGCATCAAACGCGCAAACTGGCCCGGCACAACGCCGGCCACTGTCGCCGGCAGCACCGCGCGCACTTCCACGGTGTGGGTTTTCGGATCGGCCGACGGCACCAGCATCACGGCCGTCGCGGCCACCGGGCCAGCCTGCCCGGTCAGCACGATGTCGGCCGCCAAGGGCATGCCCGAGACGCCTTGCGCTACCGACTGCGGCAACTGCGCCACGACACGCAACTGGCGCGGGTCGTAAAGTGTTAGCAGCGGCCGGCCGGGCTGAGCCATTTCGCCAACCTCGGCATGACGCTCGGCAACCACGCCACTGATCGGCGCCGAAATACGGGTGAAATCGCGCACCGTCGCGGCCTGCCCACGCCCGGCTTTGGCCGCCGTCAGTCCCGCTGCGGCCACATTCATTGCCGCCACGGCCTGATCGACCACCGCCTGGCTGACAAAGCCCTTTTCCTTCAGCGACACATTGCGCCGCCATTCAGCCTGCGCGTTCACATAGGTGGCTTGCGCCTGGGCGACCGATGCCGCGGCGCCAGCGACAGCCTGATTGGCCTCGCTGGCATCGATGCGCATCAGCACCTGCCCGGCACTAACGCGGTCGCCGGCGTCTGCCGCCACCTCGGTGATGCGTCCTTGCACCTGGGCGGCAATCGTGGCGCTATTGACCGCCTCGACGACGGCTTCGGCCACATGGCGCACACCGGTGGCGGCGCGCTCGACCAGCGCCGTTTCAAGCTCGGTGGCAAAAACGGCGGGCGCGGCCGACAGAGCGAACGCACACAGCGCGACAACGGAGAGGGAGTAGGTCGGGGATTTCACGCATATTAGTTTATGCTGATATTCCTGAGTGTCAAGACATCCGCGCCTTCAGGTGCGACACCCGACGCTCAGTTCGGTCGGCCAACCGCCGGCGCGCAGCTCACCATCACCTCGCGCCCGCCATCGCGATACGCGACCGACAAGAAACCAAGCCGGCAGGCCAGCGAGATCCCGCGGCCATTGACCTGGGTCGCCCGCTCTGCCGACAGCGCCATGAACGGCCGCCAGTCGAAGCCCTCGCCCTCGTCGCGAATGGTGATGCTGACCGACTCGACGGCGCGCCGCACCTCGACCCACACCCGGCGATCCCGGTAGGCCGGCAAGCGCATCCGGCGATCGATCTCGTCACGCCAGCGACCACTTTGCACCAGCTCGGCCTTGGTCTCGTAACCGATCGCCAGGTTGCCGTGCTCGACCGCATTGCGCAGCAACTCGGACAAACCGATGGCGGCCAGATCCGGCGTGGCACACAAAACCGCCAGCCCATGGGCGAGTGCGCTGGCCTCGTCCACACTGCGCAGACGAAACTGCGCCGCGTCCAGCAAGCCCACCGTGCGCCGCAGCTCACGCACCTCCAGCGACAGCTGGGTACGCTCGACATGATTCGCCAGTGCCGCGCGCACCAGGGTCAGCAGCGAATTCGCACGATACGGCTTGGTAAGGTAGTAGTAAGCGCCGGCGGCAATGCCCTCGGCCACGGTATCCGGATCGGCCACGGCGGTCTGGATGATCACCGGCGTCAGCGCCTGTTGCGGCAGGCTCCGCATCTGTCGCAACACGTCCAGCCCGTCGGGCGGCGCCATGCGCTGATCGAGCACCACCAGATCGAAACCCGAGGTGCTGGCCGCCATCTGTGCCAGCGCGCTGCGCCCACTATCGGCCGTACTCACGTCATACGCCTGGCTGGACAGGGCATGGGCCATGAGTTCGAGGTTGAAACCCTCGTCATCAACCAGCAAGATCTGCGGGCGCGCCGCCGCACTCACGCCTTGACCCCCGTCACCACGCCAACCTGGGCGCACGGCAGCTGCACCCGGAACACCGCGCCGCCACCGTCGCGATTCGCCGCGGCAATGCGCCCGCCAAAGGCTTCAACAAACTGCCGGCAGATCGACAGTCCGAGCCCGCTGCCCGGCGGCGAGTCGGGCAGCTCCGGGTGACCACGAACAAAGGCCTCGAAGAGCCGCTCGGCCGCGTCCTCGGGCAGACCGATGCCCTGATCAATCACTTCCAGCTCCATGACTTCACCATGCATCGGATCAGCCGGCAACGAGACGCCTTCGCGCACCCCCAGGCGCAACACAACCGGTGTGCCGACCGGTGAAAACTTGATCGCGTTGGTCACCAGATTCATCACCACCTGCTGCAACCGCAAGCCATCTGCCCGCACCGGACACCGATGCTCGGCCAGTTCGAGGTGCAGCCGCATGCCCTTGGCCTGCGCGAGCGCCTCGCACTCATCCACCACGTCGCGGCACACCATGGCCCAGTCCACGGGCGCGAGCGCAAGCTTTCCGTGCGCCGATTCGGTGCGCGCCACGTCAAGCAGATCAGACACCATGCCGAGCAAGCGCTGCCCGCTGAGCTCGATTCGCTGCAAACAGTGGGTGCGTCGCGCTTCGCTCAGGTCCCGGTTCAGCCCCATTTCGGCAAAGCCGAGAATTGCATGCAGCGGGGTGCGCAACTCGTGCGAGAGCGTGGCCAGAAACTCGCTCTTGCCGCGGCTGGCCCGATCGGCCGCATCCTTGGCCAACAACAGATCTATGGTCTGCTCCGCCACCAGATCGGCGAGGTTGTCGCGATGGCGCGTCAGTTCCTGCTCGACACGCCTGAATTCACTCAGATTGCGCACGATACACAGAAAGCCGCCGGTCTCCACCCGCACCACCCGCCCCTCGAAACTTTGCGCCTCGCCGCTCAAGGTATTGAGCGTGTATTCCACGTGCTCCACGCCGCCATTCGCGGCGACCTTGCGGCAGGCTTCATCCAGCGCGGCCGCCACCGCCGGCGGCAGAACGTCTGCGCTGCGCTTGCCCATGAAATCCGCCGGCGCCATGGCCAGGTCACCTTCATCGCTGGCGTGATAGCCCACATAACGGCAGTCTTCATCAAATTCGAAGAGCAGGTCCGGCAGCGCGGCCAAGGCGCTGGCATGGCGCGCGGCCAGCCGCGTCTGCGCCTCGGCTGCCAGCTGCTCGGCGGTGATGTCGGCGATGAAGCCGGCCACCCCCAGCACCGCACCGGTGGCATCCCGCCGGGCCTTGCCGCGAGTGCGCAACCACCGGGTGAGACCATCGGGCAGCACGATGCGATAGCGCATGTCGAGCGGGGCGTCGAAATCGAGATGCTGCGCAATCGCCGCATCGACCCCGGCGCGATCCTGCGGATGCAGCCGGCTGCGCCACACGGCCAGCAACTGGCTGGCGGGGTGGCGCTCGACCACGCCAAGAATTTTCAGGGCGCGATCCGAGGCCAGCATGCCGCCGCGCGCCGGATCCCAATCCCACCAGCCCTCTTGCGCCCCCTCCAGCGCCAGGCGCAATCGCTGATCCTTCTCACGCAGGGCCGCCGTCATGCGCTTGGCGAGGCGGTCAGCCCTGCGCCGCGTGGCGCCAAGCATGCCAACGAGCACCACCACCAGCGCGCCCAGCGCGGCAACGCCAGCGGCGACCACATACGCCTGCCACCACGGAATCAAGGCCTCGTAGGCCGGCGTCGAGCTCAAGCGGAAAAACCACGCGTGGCCACCAAAATGGAGTTGCCGCTCAGCACCGAAGCGCGCCGACGGTTCATCGACCCCGCGCACCGCCAGGCGCTCGGCGAGTTCGGTGTCGCGCGAGTCATAGAGCTGAACGGCGAGCAGCCGACCGCGACCGATCAGCACCGATTCGAGAAACTCGGCAGCGAAAAAGTCGGCACTGATCACGCCCATGGCCGCCGCCTCTCGCTGCGCCTCGTCGAGCGGTGGTGCGGCCGTGGCATACACCGGCATCACCAGTGAAAACACCGGCGCGCCCTCGCCCGTGTCGCCGCGCACGGCGGTGTGCGCCGACAAGGCCACATCGCCGGCGCGCCAGGCATGCTCGGCGGCAACCCGACGCGCCGGGTCCGACAAAAGATCAAAGCCCAGCACCCGTGACAAGTCCATGGGCGCCGGCGCCACCCGCACCACGGGTAGATAAATGGGCCGATCGCCAGCCGGCCGGATATCGAAATACTCGCCGACCGCGCCGCTCACCCAGGCATCGAGCTGATCATGCCGACCTTGGGGAATCCGCCAGCCCAGCGACACACTGGAGAAGCCCGGAAAGGCCCGCGTCAGCCTGAGCGCGTCGACATAGGCCTCCCAGTCGCTGGTAGGCACGGTGGCCGCCACGCGAACCAGGCCTGCCGCACCACGCTGCACCTCGGCAAACCGCACCAGGCGCGCCTCGGCCGTGGCCACCACCGCATCGGCATCCAGCGCAAATTGCTGCCGGGCGCTCTCGAGCACCCGCGCCCGCATCCCACCCCAGCTCGCCAGCGCGAGCGCGACCACCGCCACAGCCACCAGCGCAGTCATCCACCCACCCTTGCGCGGTGCGGCGGAAACAATCTCGGACGGGATATCGGCGGGCGTATTCACATGAACCTGTCTGGCAAGGGTTTGGATGCAAGAGCTTACGACGCCATCATGCAACCCCCAAGGCATAATCTGCAAGCGCTTCAACCACACCGTCGGACTCCCCGGCGGCGAGCACCTGCGTGACCGTCAGCGCCGGATGTCGCGCCGCCGCCTCAGCCACCAGCAGCGGCACGTCGCGCTTCAGGTGCCCGCCCTGCGCCAGAAAGACCGGCACCACAGTGATGTGCTCAACCCCCGCCGCCGCCAGCGCGTCGACAGCCTCGTTCAGCGTCGGCGTCAGAAACTCCATGAAGGCCACACCCACGGGCGTGTCGGGCGAGCGCGCTGCGATGCGCGCAGCCACGCGCTTCATGGGGCCGGCCCATTCCGGGTCGCGCGCGCCGTGTCCAAAAAGTACGATACCCTTTGCCGCCATCTGCTTCTCCTTGTGGGTTGTGCCACCGTCGCGGGACGCATCGCCGCGCTGCCGGTTGTCGGCACAAGTCGTTATCATGCGCCCATGATGACATCCCTGCCCCCATGGCGTCGCGCCCTGCTGGCCGCCGCGCTCTGCCTTGTCAGCCCCTGGGCGCTCGGCGCCCCGACGCCCGCACTGGTGCCCGGCGGCATCGCCCGACTCAGCATCGCGCCAGCCAGCGAAGCGCGGCCAACGGTGCGTTTTGGCGACGCCCCGGTGCTGGTGCTGCGCGACGGCGCGCAGTGGACGGCCTGGATCGGGCTGCCGCTGGATCTCGCCCCCGGCAAGCACAGCGTCGCAGTGAACCGCCAGGGCAAGACCTCGGCACTGAGCCTGACGCTCAAGGACAAAGCCTATCCCGTGCAGCACCTGCGCCTCAAGAACCGGCGCATGGTCGAGCCTGACCCGGCCGACCTGCGGCGCATCAAGGCCGAGGCGGCGACGCAAAATGAAGTCAAGACCCTGTTCCGCGACACCGACACGGTGCAGCTCGACTTTGTCACCCCCGTGCCCGGCCGCCGCTCCAGCGCCTTTGGCCTGCGCCGCACCTTCAATGGCCAGCCGCGCGCGCCGCACCGCGGGCTCGACATCGCGGCCGGCAAAGGCACACCCATCGTGGCGCCAGCCGCCGGCGTGGTCACCCATGTGGGCGATTTTTTCTTCAACGGAAACACGGTGTTCATCGACCACGGACAAGGCCTGATCTCGATGTTCTGCCACCTGGACAGCGTCGCCATCGCCGCTGGCACCCCGGTCGCGCAGGGCAAGACCGTCGGCACCGTGGGTCAGACCGGCCGGGCCACCGGGCCGCACCTGCACTGGAGCGTGTTCTTGAATGGCACGCCGGTCGACCCGGCCTTATTCCTGCCCTGAGTCAGCCGCGGACGCGGCGACCAGCAGCCGATCAATCGCCCGACTGGCCGCCGCCAGGCCAAAGCTGGCGGTCACCGCGATGCTGGAGCCAAAGCCGGCACAGTTGAGCCCGGCGGGCCCGACCACGGCGTCGCAGCTGCCCTCGGGGTAGCGCAGCGGCTCGGTCGAGTACACCGCATCAACACCAAAACGCCGTGCCGGATTGCGCGAAAAGCCGTGCTTCTGCCGCAGGCGCTTGCGCAATCGGGCCAGCAGCGGGTCTTGCTCGGTGCGCGACAAATCGCCAATCACGATCCGCGTGGGGTCGGTCTGGCCGCCGGCCGCGCCCAGCGTGATCAGCCGGATGCCGTGGCGCCGGCAATGCAGCACGATTGCGGCCTTGGCCGACAGATCATCGATCGCGTCCACCACCAGATCGACCGGCCCGGCGAGCGTGGTGGCCACATTGTCTTCGGTCACGAAATCATCGATGCATTCAACGACGATGCCCGGGTCGATCAGCCGGATGCGCGCCGCCATGGCCTCGACCTTGGCCTGCCCAAGCGTGTCGTCGAGCGCGTGGATCTGGCGGTTGATGTTCGACTCGGCCACATGGTCAAGATCGATCAGGCGCAGATGCCCCACGCCACTGCGTGCCAGCGCCTCGACTACCCACGAGCCCACGCCACCAATACCGGCCACCACCACGCACGCCTGCTGCAAACGCGCCAGCGCGGCCTCGCCATACAAGCGCGCCACGCCACCAAAGCGCCGCGCGCGATCCACTGACTGCGAATTACTCATCTCACTGAACTCCAAGAGCGCATGAAGCTCCAACGAAAAACCCGCCGGAGCCCCACATGCCTTTTCGACCCCTTGCCCTGGCGCTTGCGCTTGCGTTGTCGTTTTCCACGGGCGCGGCCACCACGCAAGCTCAAGCCCAAACCCTTGAGACCATGCGCCTGGCGCAAAGCGGCACCGAAGCCTACGAAGGCGGCGATCATGCCACGGCTGCGCGCTATTTCGAAGTCGCCGGGCGCCGCGGCAACCGCCTCGCCCAGTTCAACCTTGCCATGATGCTCTACCGTGGCGAAGCTGAAACCGACAACGCCAACGCGATGTGGCAATGGCTGCGCCGCGCGGCGCAAGCCGGCCTGCCGCAGGCGCAGTTCAATTTTGCCCTGCTCTACGACCACGGCGACCATGTCACCCGGTCATTCTCGACCGCGGCCGAGTGGTATCGACGCGCCGCCGAGCAAGGCCACATGGAAGCGCAGATTTCGCTGGCTACGCTGTATTTTCTCGGTCAGGGCGTGCCGCAGGACTACGCCCAAGCGGCCCACTGGTATCGCGCCGCGGCCAACGGCGGCGACCCCGGCGCGCAATACCTGATCGGCCACATGTACGAAGAAGGCTATGGCGTTGCGCAAGACACGCGCCTCGCCCGCCACTGGTACCTGCAAGCGGCGCTGCAGGGCGACCGCGGCGCCCAGGCCAAATTTCAGGCGCTGGGCGAAAAACCCTAGCGCCGGATCACGCCCCGCTATCGAGCCACACCTCCAGACCCTGCGCGTTCAGCTCGAGGTCCACCTCGAACAGATCGAACAGTGCCGTCTCGTCCAGCGTCCACTGCTGACGACGGGCCTCCTCACGCAACAACGCCGACAGGCCGGAGCGAATGATCTGGTGACGATGGTCGATCGCGCCCGCGCCGGCCTTGGCGATGGCCACATGCGCGTCGATCAGGCGATGCAGGTCGGCCGCCAGCCGTGGCAGATCGGTGACCCGGCTGAAATGCGTCAGGTACATCGCACTCGGTTCGGCCGCCATCAGCCGGTCGATGGATTCATGCAGCGCTGGCGGGTCGAACTGCACCGGCGTGGTGCTCGGAAACACGAAGGCCTTGCCATCGCGGTCCAGCTCGCGATACGACAAGCCGAACACATCGCCCGTAAACCACGCGCGACTTCGCTCATCGAAATAACACACATGATGCCGCGCATGCCCCGGCGTATCCGCCACCCGGAGCGGCCGCCCGTTCAGGTCGATCACCAGATTGTCGGTCGCCTCGACGATGCGCTCGGCCGCAATCGGCAGAATCTCGCCGTAGCGCGCCGTCGCGTCGGCCTCGCCATACACCGCCACCGTGCCCGCCCACAGCTTCGACGGATCGACCATGTGCCGCGCACCGCGCGGATGCACCACCAACGTCGCATTCGGGCAGGCCGCCATGAAGGCGCCCGCGCCACCGGCGTGGTCCAGATGGATATGCGTCAGCAACACATGGCTGACCGCCTCGGCACTCAGCCCAAGCTCGGCCAGCGCCACCATCACATGCGGCACCGAGGCGTTGTTGCCGGTATCGACAATCGCCACCCGGTCGCCCGAACGGATCAGATGAATCGCCGCCAGCTGCGGCCGCATATAACAAGAATCGACCGCGTAAATATCGTCCGGCCAGGGGATCAGCACCGACATTCCACTCTCCATTGAATCAGCATGGCGCTCATTTTAGCGGGCATCCGCCAAGCCATTGCCACGGATCAATCTTTCGGCTGTGTATCAGTGATTTACTGTAAGCAAAACGTCATGACGCCGAGCGGTATCGCCGGCGCAGCCTGAATCCGGTGATACCTCCCCTCGCGCGTCCAACAAGGAGGGAGCCATCATGCTAACGATTCAGGACTGTATTGAACTTTCCGAACTCACCGAAGAAGAAATCCTCGCCATCGCGGAGCATGAGCATCTGCCCGAAATGGTCGCCGTCGAGCTCGGCAACTACCTCACCCACACCGCCAGCGGCGAAAAGCGCATCAAACGCATGATCTGCGACGACATCGAAGCCGCGCGCGCCAAAGGCGACAAGCACCGGCTGAGCATGCTCAAGATGGTGCTCAAACACTTCGTTGAGCATCACGGCGGTGGCATCTAGCCATCGAGCCACGCAACGCGCAATACCGCAAACGGGCTTGATACACTCACAGGCCCGTTTGTCACATTCAAGCCCGACACCCCATGTTTGACTTCGACACCGTCATCGACCGCCGCGCCATCCCCGACGAAAAATGGGCGCGCTACGCCGGTCGCGACATCCTGCCCATGTGGGTGGCCGACATGGACTTCGCCACGGCGCAGCCCATCCTCGACGCCCTGCATGCGCGCATCGACCAAAAGGTGTTCGGCTACGCCGGCCCCTGGCAATCGCTGATCGACACCGTCGTTCAAAGTATCGAACGCGACCACGACTGGCGCATCGACCCCGACTGGCTGGTCTGGCTGCCCGGCGTGGTCACCGGCTTCAATGTCGCCTGCGCCATTGCAGGCGAACCCGGCGACGGCGTGCTCACCGCCACCCCGGTTTACCCGCCCTTTCTGCACGCCCCCGCCAACACCGGGCGCACGCTGCAAACCGTCGCGCTGGTTGAAGACGAAAACCATTGGGCTTGGGACTGGGATGCCGTCGACGCCGCCATCGACGCGCGCACCCGCATGCTCCTGCTGTGCAACCCGCACAACCCGGTCGGCCGCGTATTCACCCGCGACGAACTCACCGCCCTGGCCGAACGCGCCGAGCAGCACGACCTCATCATCTGCTCCGACGACATCCACTGCGGCCTGGTGCTCGACGGCACCCACACCCCCATCGCCGCGCTCAACGAATCCATCGCCCGGCGCAGCATCACCCTCATGGCGCCGAGCAAAACCTGGAACATTGCCCCGCTCTACGCCGGCTTCGCCATCATTCCCGACGCCACGCTGCGCAAGCGCTACCAACGCGCCATGCACGGCCTCATCCCCTACCCCAACGTCCTCGGCCTGGTCGCCACGGAAGCGGCCTACCGCGACGGCGCCCCCTGGCGCCGCGCCCTCATCGACTACCTGCGCGGCAACCGCGAGCGCGTCGTCGATACCATCGCCGCCATCCCTGGCCTGCGCACCACCCGCCCCGAAGCCACGTATCTGGCCTGGATCGACTGCCGCGACGCCGGCCTCACCGACTCCGCCGCCTTCTTCGAAGAGCACGGCGTCGGCCTCTCCGACGGCCGCCACTTCGGCGCCCCGCCGGGCTTCGTCCGACTCAATTTTGGGTGTCCGCGGGAAACGCTGGATGAAGGCTTACGGCGGATGGCTGCGGCGGTGGCCGCGTGCTAACGCTGGAGAAATAAAACGGGCGATCACCGCGGCCTTGATAGCATTCGTTTGGTGAGTGGCGGCTTCGGCTTATTCGCCAAACGCGTCCAAATGCAGACAGCCTAGGTTGAGCGTAGCGACGCCCAACTTGCGCGATCTACCCGTAAAGGAAGCATTTAAGTTACGCTAACGAGTGTTCTTTGTGGACTTTGCAACGAGACATCATGGGAGACTTTCGACCAGCTTCGCTGTTCGTTTCATACAGCCACCTTGACTCCAAGGTAGTTCTTCCCCTCATCGAAATGAACGAAGACTTTCAGCAGGCTGCGTGGATCGACTACCTACACACCAATCCTGGAAGCGTTTGGAGTGAAGAGCACCGATCTGCGATCTCAAAATGCTATCGCTTGGTATTGCTCTGGACCGCCAATTCGGCGAACTCCAATTTCGTGGAAAAGGAATGGCGATATGCACTCGACTGCGGCACACCGATTATTCCTGTCCTGCTCGACCAAACACCGCTACCACCGGAACTATCTTCGATTCACGCAGTTTCGCTACGCGAATACGTGCAGGTCAAAAAAGGGAACGCTTACTGGCAACGATCTCCGCCGATAGAGTGGATGGGGCTCGGGAGCAGATGGGACTGGCTAGGAGCGACAGCGACGCTGATTATAATTGCGGTCTGTTGTATTGGTTCGTATGTCGCCATTACGAACGAAAGTACATTTATTGCAATTCTAGGCTGGGGCTCGGTCCCCTTCCTTCTCGCTCTAACGGTTTTCCCTGTATTAAACCTTCGAATCGAATTTTGCCGAGCAAAACTCCGGCACCGGCTCCGCCGACTTGTTGTGCAAAGCCTCAAGGAATGGGGAAGCGAGCAGCGGCTTAACGCAAAGTGACTTGGTCACACCGGCCCTCGACATCCAAAAACATGCCGCCAAAGAAAAGACCCGCAAGTATTTCGACTTGCGGGCCTTCTATCAACAAAAACACAACTAAGTGCGTTTTAGAAGGGAATGTCGTCGTCAAAATCCCCAAACCCACCGCCCGACCCACTGGCCGGCGCGGGCTTGCTGCCACCGCCGCCTTGCTGCGGGCGCTGCTGTTGCGGCGCGGGGCGGCTGGCCGGGCGCTGGTCGTAGCCGCCGTCGTCCATGGGGGCGTCGCCGCCGCTGCCGCCGCCACCTTCACGACCGCCGAGCATTTGCATTTCGCTGGCGCGGATTTCGGTGGTGTAGCGGTCCTGACCGTTCTGGTCTTGCCACTTACGCGTCTGCAGGCGGCCTTCGACATAGATGGCGCGACCTTTCTTGAGGTACTGACCGACGATTTCGGCGAGTTTGCCGAAGAACACCACGCGGTGCCATTCGGTCGATTCTTTCTTCTCGCCGGTTTGCTTGTCTTTCCAGGTATCCGTGGTGGCGATGCTGACATTGCAGATCGCGTCGCCGGACGGGGCGTAGCGGATCTCCGGGTCGCGGCCCAGGTTACCCACCAGAATCACTTTGTTGACCGATGCCATTCAGACTTCTCCTCCTATCAGTTGGCGCAGGCGGGCTTCGTCCCACCGGTCCAGATTAACTTTGAGATGCGCCATGCGCGCATCGTGTTCGATGACGGCTTCGCGTACGCCGGGCAAATCGAGAATTTGCCGGCGTACGGCCTCGATGTCTACCGTTGCGGCGATCGGATAGCTGCGCGCAGCGACTTTGGGCGGCGGCAACATGGTCATGGCCACGCCCAACCACAGCAGCGCCATGAGCGCGGTGACGACAAAAACACTGTCGGGCCCGACATGCTGACTCAGCCAACCACCCAGCATGCCCCCCAGGAACAGGCCAAGCGCCTGGCTGGTGTTATAGACGCCGAGCGCGGCGCCTTTTGAGGCCGGCGGCGCGACACGCGACACCAGCGAGGGCAGCGTGGCCTCGAGAATATTGAAGGCGACAAAAAACGCGACCAGCAATACGGCCATCTGCCACACCTGCTCGCGGCCGAACAGCAGGCCGATCTGGGTGAGCGTCAGCAGCGCGATAGCGGCCATGAAGATGGGTTTGAGCAGGTTTTTGCGCTCGGCCACGATGATGGCGGGAATCATGAGCGCAAAGCTGACCAGCACGGCCGGCAGGTAGATTTTCCAGTGCTCGGCGATCGGCAGGTTGCCACGAGCAATCAGCGCCGCCGGCACCACCACGAACATGGCCATCTGCACCGTGTGCAGGGTAAAGATGCCGAGGTTGAGGCGCAGCAGTTGCGTGTCGCGCAGCACGCCGGCAAAGCGCACCGGCTTGGCTTCGACCTTGGGCGGGTTGGGCACCACGCGGCGCAGCACCACGATGGCCAGCAGCGCGAGCCCGGCGGTCATCCAGAAGATGCCCGACATGCCGATGGCGGCATACAACAGCGGCGCGGCGACCAGCGAGATGGCAAACACCAGCCCGATGCTGGAGCCGATCATGGCCATCACCTTGGTGCGATGCTGCTCGCGGGTAAGGTCGGCCGCCAGTGCGGTGACCGCGGCGGAAATGGCGCCGGCGCCCTGCAGGGCGCGGCCGGCGATGATCCAGTTGAGGCTCTCCGCCATGGCCGCCATGGCGGAGCCGGCGGCGAACAGCAGCAGGCCAAAAACGATGACCGGCTTGCGGCCGAGGCGGTCGGACGCGATGCCGAAGGGAATCTGGAAGCAGGCTTGGGTGAGGCCGTAAATGCCCAGCGCCAGCCCCACCAGGGTGAGATTGTCGCCGCCGGGCACGCCGCGCGCGTAGACCGCGAACACGGGCAGGATCAGGAACAGGCCGAGCATGCGCAGGCCAAAGATGCCTGCCAGCGACGCGCCGGTGCGCCTTTCGGCGGATGTCATGGTATCGGTATCGGCCATGGGGGTCGAAACTTGGTCCGGGCGAAGTGAATTGCGTATATTAGCAGGTTGCGCCCGGCGGGCTGCAGTGCACGATTGACTGACAGGCTGGCCGGCGAGATCTCAATGGACCCGCCCTGGCGCGGCCCAAACTCGGTAACAAAAGCCCGGCATGGACAACATTCGAATTCGCGGTGCACGCACCCACAATCTCAAGAACATCGACCTCGATCTGCCGCGCAATCGCCTGACGGTGATCACCGGCCTGTCGGGCTCGGGCAAGTCGTCGCTGGCTTTCGACACGCTCTACGCCGAGGGGCAGCGCCGCTATGTGGAGTCGTTGTCGGCCTATGCGCGGCAGTTTTTGCAGTTGATGGAAAAGCCCGATGTGGACCTGATCGAGGGCCTCAGCCCGGCGATCTCCATCGAGCAGAAGGCCACCAGCCACAACCCGCGTTCGACGGTAGGCACGGTGACCGAGATTCACGATTACCTGCGCCTGCTGTTTGCCCGCGCCGGCACGCCCTACTGCCCCGACCACCCAGACAACCCGCTCGAAGCGCAGAGCGTGAGCCAGATGGTCGACCATGTGCTGGCGCTGCCCGAAGACACCCGGCTGATGATCCTCGCGCCGGTGGTGGCCAGCCGCAAGGGCGAACAGCTCGACCTGCTCTCCGAGCTGCGCGCACAGGGCTTTGTGCGGGTGCGTATCGACGGCGAGGTCGTCGACCTCGACGCTGCGCCCAAGCTGGACAAGAACAAGCGCCACAGCATTGATGTGGTGGTCGACCGGCTCAAGGTGCGTACCGACGCCCGCCAGCGCCTGGCCGAATCCTTCGAGACCGCGCTCACCCATGCCGAGGGCCGCGCCGTCGCGCTCGAAATGGACAGCGGCGCCGAGCACCTGTTTTCCTCGCGCTTCGCCTGCCCGGTGTGCAACTTTGCGTTGGCCGAGCTTGAGCCCCGCCTGTTTTCCTTCAACAACCCGGCCGGCGCCTGCCCCAAGTGCGACGGTCTGGGGGCGATGGAGTTTTTCGATGCGCAGCGTGTAGTGGCGCATCGCGAGCTGTCGCTGGCCGGCGGCGCGATCCGCGGCTGGGACCGGCGCAACCAGTTTTACTATCAGATGCTCACCTCGCTGGCCAAGCACTACAAATTCGACATCGAGGCGCCCTTCGAGGAGCTGACCGACGAAGTGCGCGAGGTGGTGCTGCACGGCAGCGGCAAAACCGCGATCGCCTTCCGTTACCTCTCGGACAGCGGTCGTTCGGTGCTCAAGGAGCACCCCTTCGAAGGCATCATCCCCAACCTGGAGCGTCGCTATCGCGAGACCGACTCGATGGCGGTGCGTGAAGAACTGGCCAAGCTACGCGGCACCCAGGCCTGCCCGGTGTGCGCCGGCGCCCGCCTGCGCGCCGAGGCCCGCCATGTGCGCATCGGCACCCGCACCCTGCCCGAACTGAGCCATCTGCCGCTGGCCGACTGCGCCCATTATTTCGAGAACCTGCAACTCACCGGCCACCGCGCCCAGATTGCCGACAAGATCGTGCGCGAGGTCACCAACCGCCTGCACTTCCTGATCAATGTCGGTCTCGACTACCTCACCCTGCAACGCTCCGCCGACACGCTGTCCGGCGGCGAAGCGCAGCGCATCCGCCTGGCCAGCCAGATCGGCTCGGGCCTGACCGGGGTGATGTATGTGCTCGACGAGCCCTCCATCGGTCTGCACCAGCGCGACAACGACCGCCTGCTCGGCACGCTCAAGCGCCTGCGCGACATGGGCAACACGGTGATCGTGGTCGAGCATGACGAAGACGCCATCCGCGCCGCCGACCACGTGGTCGACATGGGCCCCGGCGCTGGCGTGCACGGCGGCGAAGTGGTGGCCGAGGGCCTACCCGAAGACATCATTCACCACCCCGATTCGCTCACCGGCGCCTACCTGTCGGGTCGGCGCGCCATCGCCATCCCGGCCCAGCGCGTGGCCCCGCGCGAAGACCGCGAGCTGGTGCTGCGCGGCTGCACCGGCAACAACCTCAAAGGGGCCGATCTGCATCTGCCCGTCGGGCTGTTCACCTGCGTGACCGGGGTGTCCGGCTCGGGCAAGTCCACGCTGATCAACGACACCCTGTATGCCGTGGCGGCGCGCCATCTGTATGGCTCGAACGCCGAACCGGCACCCTACGAGCATGTGGAAGGGCTGGCCTTTTTCGACAAGGTCATCAATGTCGACCAGTCGCCCATCGGCCGCACGCCACGCTCCAACCCGGCCACCTACACCGGCCTGCTGACCCCGATCCGCGAGCTGTTCGCCGGCGTACCCGAGGCGCGCACCCGCGGCTACGGGCCGGGGCGCTTCTCTTTCAACGTCAAGGGCGGGCGCTGCGAAGCCTGCCAGGGCGACGGCCTGATCAAGGTCGAGATGCACTTTTTGCCCGACATGTACGTGCCCTGCGATGTCTGCCACGGCAAGCGCTATAACCGCGAGACGCTGGATGTGCGCTACAAGGGCAGAACCATTCACGACGTGCTGTCCATGACCGTCTCGCAGGCGCTGGAGTTTTTTGCGCCGGTGCCCACCGTGGCGCGCAAGCTGCAAACCCTTGACGACGTCGGCCTCGGCTACATCGGCCTCGGCCAGAGCGCAACCACGCTGTCGGGCGGCGAGGCGCAACGTGTCAAGCTGGCGCTGGAGCTATCCAAGCGCGACACCGGCCGCACCCTGTACATCCTCGACGAGCCGACCACCGGCCTGCACTTCCAGGACATCGAGATGCTGCTGGCGGTGCTGCACCGTCTGCGCGACCACGGCAACACGGTGGTGGTGATCGAGCACAACCTGGATGTAATCAAAACCGCCGACTGGCTGATCGACCTTGGCCCCGAGGGCGGTAACGGCGGCGGCACCATTCTGGCCGCCGGCACGCCCGAAACCATCGCTGTGACGCGCGGCAGCCATACCGGCAAATACCTCGCACCCATACTTACGCGTATTGAGTAGAAACCGCACCAGGCGGTGATCTTCGGCCAGATTTTGCCTCGCAAAAATTGATTCAAAGCAAACGACGTCGACCGTAAGCAGCGTAGCGTCTGGCTACTCTGCATCGTCACGGCCACGCCCATGAGCATCCGCCTCTTCATCCTGCTGACATCCGCCATTGTTGGTTTGATCTTTGTTGGCGGCAGCTGGTTTGCGGTGACCAGCGGATTCGAAGACACGCTGACCCGGCATGCGCGAACGCAAGCCACCGAAAACGCCCGACTGACCCAGGCTGCACTCTACGAAGTGATGAGCACAGGCTGGAACGCGGAGCAGGCACGCGCCTTCGAAGCCGCGCTGCACGCCAGCAATCCGGACCAATCCATTCGCATCTACAGTGCGACACCGGCGCCCGATACTGGCCGCACGAGCGACGCCATGGTGCAAACGACCCTCAGCACCGGACACCCCCAGGAACAGAGCACCAAGGGCGTGCTGCGCACGGTTTTCCCGCTCAAGGCCGAAGCGCGCTGCCTGAGTTGTCACGAGCAGATTCAAGAAGGTGAGGTGCTGGGCGCCATCGAGGTGCGCACCCCGATCACCCAGGTGGTGTCCGAAGCCTTGTGGGCCTTCTTTTTCAGCGCGATGCCCAGTTTGCTGCTGGGCATCGGCATCGCCACCGGCGCCGTCTGGTGGGTCGGCCGTCGAATCGGCCGCAGCGTTGAGAGCGTCGAGGCGCAGGTCAACGCCATCAACACCGTCGCCGACCTCAAGCAGCTGGGCAACCCCCGTCCACATCAAGGCTTTGAGGAAATCGAACGCATCCAGCACGCCCTGGGCACCCTGGCCCTGCGCCTGCGCTCGATTGCGGTGGACAAGGACATCCTGCTGTTCGAAATCGGCTTGCTTGAGAAATTCGTCATCACCTCGGAGGTGATCCGCGACTGGCGTGAATATGTCACCCAGCTGCTACGCGACATCAACGCGATGATCGAAGTGCATGTGCTGTTTTCGGTGTTCCAGATTGACGATGAAGCCTTTGATGTCGAAGTGTTCTGGCATGGTCAGCCCAGCGAGCATCTGCGCGCAAAAGTTGAGGCGCAAATTTCGGCCGCGGTCGAGACGCACCCTCGCCTGTCGGGCCCTGCGGAGGTGACCCTGCGCCATCACCACGACAGCACGCAGCCGCTCACCGACGATGTCGACACCGCCGAGCTGGCGCTCAAGGTGAAGTCCTTGTTTGTGGCGCAACCCAAGATTGGCGGCATCGTCGGCATCGGCGTGCATACCGAAACCCTTTCCGACCAGACCCACATGCTGGTGCTGGAGAGCATTCTGTCGACGCTGCTCAATGTGGTCGGCTCGATCAAGGCGATCCACAAATACACCCGCGATCTGGAGTACTACGCCACCCGCGACCCGCTCACCAGCCTCTACAACCAGCGGGTGTTCTGGGAGCTGCTCGGTTACGAAATCGGCCGCAGCCAGCGCCATTCGGTGCCTTTTACCCTGCTGCTGCTCGACCTCGACAACTTCAAGCTGATCAACGATCACTACGGCCACGCCAGCGGCGACCAATTCTTGCAGCAGTTCGCCAGCAGCGTGAGCGCGGCCCTGCGACCAGGCGACATCTTCGCGCGCTACGGCGGTGACGAATTCGTGATGGTGCTGCCGGAGGCCGACATGGAGCAGGGCTACACCGTGGCCCAGCGTGTGCTCGAAGTAGCGCGCAACGTCTCGATTAAAGTCAAAAGCGGCGACACGGCCCACGCCTCGGCATCCATCGGCGTGGCTGTCTTCCCCGATCACGCGGCGGACGCCAAGGACTTGTTCCTGTTTGCCGACACCATGATGTATCGCGCCAAGGCCGAGGGTAAAGAGCGGGTACGCCTACCCACCAACGCCGACGTGATGGCGGTATTCCGCGACCTGTCCGAGATGGGCGTGGCGGTACTGGCAGCGGTTGAGGAAAAGCGCGTCACCCCATACTTCCAGCCGATCATGGGCGTGGCCAGCAAGCAAGTCTCGGCGGTAGAGGTGCTCTCGCGCATAGAGATCAATGGCGAGGTCATTCGTGCCGACCAGTTCATTGAGATCGCCGAGAAGGTCGGCGTCATCCACCGGCTCGACGCCATCGTGATCGAAGCGGCGCTGGCCAAGGTGACGGAGACCGACTATGACGGCTACCTGTTCTTCAACCTCTCGCCGCGCGCGCTGGTGCTGTCGGAATTCACCACCACCTTGCGCAACATAGTGGCCGCATCCGGTTTCCCGCCGGCACGCATCGTGTTCGAAATCACCGAACGCGACACCGTCAAGAACCTGGCGCTGATGCAGCGCTTCCTCGCTGAGTTGCGCGCCGAAGGTTTCAAGCTGGCGATCGACGACTTCGGCTCCGGTTTTTCGTCTTTCCACTATTTGCGCAACTTCACCTTCGACTTCCTCAAGATCGAGGGCGATTTCGTCGCCAACATGCTCAACAACGATCACGATCAGGTCTTCGTACGCAGCATCACGGCGCTGGCGCGGGAGTTGGATATCGAGGTCATCGCCGAATTCGTGGAGAGCACCGAGATCCTCGCCTTGCTCGAAGAAATCGGGATCGAATACGCGCAGGGCTACCTCATTGGCCGACCGTCGGCCGAGGCACCGGGCAATCCGCGCCCCGCTCGCGCGGCCTGACCGCCGCTCAGGCGGCCGCGGCCGCCGAGGCCTCATCCGACGGCTGCTCGCCCCGGCTCAGATAAATCGTGCAGGCCACGCGCAGCAGCGATGAGAAATTGCCGACATCGCCCTGCTTCTGCAGCAATTCATCGTACAAACGCGCCAGAAACTGCGGCAGGCTGAAGCCCTCGGTCGCCGCGAGGCGTTCGAGAATATCCCAGAACTGACGCTCCAGCGCCACGCTGGTGACATGGCCATTCAAGCGCACCGAGCGCTTCACCGTCTCGTAATTGGCCGGATCCTGACCCGAATACAGATTACACATCACGCCTCCTTGTAGCACCTCGCTACTACCCCGACCGCTGGCCGGCTCCCTACAGTGTAGTTGCCTTCGCAGCGATGTCATTCCTGCGCGAAGCCCACCCCCTGAAGGAGACAATCATGAGTCGAAAAATTCTGCTGCTGGCCGGCGACTTCGTCGAAGACTATGAACTGATGGTGCCGTTCCAAGCCTTGCTGGCCATCGGCTACACCGTACACGCCGTGTGCCCGGACAAACAGGCCGGCGACCAGATCGCCACCGCCATTCACGATTTCGAAGGCGACCAGACCTACACCGAGAAGCGTGGGCACAACTTCACGCTCAACGCGAGCTTTGACGCGATCGACCCGGCGGACTACGACGGGCTGTGCATTCCCGGCGGGCGAGCACCGGAGTACATCCGCCTCAACCCGCGCGTGCTCGAGATCGTGCGGCACTTCGATCAGGCCAACAAGCCAATCGCCGCGGTCTGCCACGGTTTGCAGGTGCTGGCCGCCGCCGACGTGCTGCGTGGCAAGCACTGCACCGCCTACCCGGCCTGCGGCCCCGATGTGCGCGCGGCCGGCGGTCACTTCGAGAGCATTGCGGTGGATGCGGCCATGACCGACGGCAACCTGGTCTCCGCCCCCGCCTGGCCGGCGCACCCGCAATGGATTGCGCAATTCATTGCGCTGCTGGGCACCGTGATCCATCACGCTTGAGCCTGCGCGATCCGGTCAGCGCCCGCTATCGGCCGGGTAGCGCCTGAGCGCCGCGACGACGGTAGGCTTGTGCTAATTTGGGGTGTGCTGGCAGGCCCTGCCAGCACACCCCATTGCCGCCAAGGAGGTCGCCATGCCGGACCCGACACCCAGCACCGCCCAGGATCCGCAAAGCCGCTATCTGCGCCGCGTCGAGCGCCGTCTCAAGGTGCTCGAAACGCTTGATCAGGCCGGCCTGGGCGTTTTTCTGTCGTCCGACAGCCAGCAACGCAAGCATCACATTGAACTGTTCGCGCGGCTGATCGCACGGCAAAGCGAGTTGCCGCAGCTGAATCGAAGCACGTTTGAGCAAGCCGCCAAACTGCTGGAGCAACGCCTCGAAGCCATGCAGAAGCATCTGCCCAGCGATGTGCAACACCGCAACCGGATTCGTCGCAACTGGTAGCCTGGTGCGCGCTTATCGAGGCTGATCCTGGATCGGCGATTTGGGGGGTACGGACGGCGGCCGCGCCGGTGCCGGGTGTGCTGCGGCATCGGCCAGCTGGTGACGGACCTGGCGAACCTCTTTGCGCGTGCGCAAGGTCCAGGGCAGCATCGCCAGCGCCCCGATCAACACGCCAAGCACCAAGGCCAGCAGCAGCGCGACCGAGAGTGTGGTCTCGAAGCGCCAGATGACAAAGCTCAGCTCCACCGAGTGAAAGTTCTGCAGCGCGAACACCGCCGCCAAGACCACCGACACCGCTAGAAGCACGTTACGCATCTTTGCTCTCCATGACTGCCGAGCCGTCGGGCTCGTCGCTCGGTGGCTGGTGTTCATTCACCGACGATGCCCGGGCGCCGCCGGCCAGGATGCCTGGCACCTCACCACTTTGCTTGAGCGCATACTCGGTCAGCACCGGCCCGATGGTTTCGAGAATCACGATGGCGCCGAGCACAATCGCCGACAAGGTTGCCGCAAACTCGGGATAGCGCGCGGCGGTCATCTGCGTCAGGCCGATCGCCATGCCTGCCATGGGCACCAGCGTCAGCCCGGTCAGGGCTGACTGGCGAAAATCCAGTCCCGCGCGGGTCAGCAGCATCACGCCAGCACTCTTGCCGACAAAGCGCGCCAGGACAAAGGCCACCGCCGCGAAGCCGGCGGAGCTAAGGTCTGCCAGATGCAAGCGCGCCCCGGCCACAACGAACAGGATCACAAAGAAGATTTCACCACCGCTGCCAAAGTCGACCGGCAAGACATGCGAATGACGATCGAGGTTGCGCGTCATGACGCCGAGCGCGAGCAGGCTCAGCAGCATCGAGCCATTGGCCAGTTGGGCCACGCCAACCGTGCCCACCACCATGCCGATCAGCAGCGCGAACTGCGTGGTTTCGTCTTTGGGCAGCAGACGCGCGAGCCGCAGCAGCAGCCACGCAAACACCCCGGCGATCCCCAGCGACACGCAAAGCACATACAGCGGCTCAAGAACGGCGATCTCCCAGCCCGAGTTGTGCGCGTAGTGAATAAAGGGCAGCAGCGCGGTATAGGCCAGGAAGGAAAGGATGTTGTTCATCGCCACCAGCATCAGGCTGCGATCGGTGAGCGGGCCCTCGGCGCCGAGTTCCTTGACCACCAGCAGCACCACCGCGGGGGAGGACGAAATGCCGATCGCAGCGGCCACCGCGGCCTGCATCGGGGCGATGTCAAACAGCGTCAGCACCGCGAACACGCCCGCAAAGGCGAGTCCGGCCTCGGCAATGGCGGCCGCAAACAGCGATCGCTCCCGCCGGGCGAGCGACAGATCAAGGAGTCGCCCCAACTGGAACAGGATCAACCCCAGCGCCACATCGACAAACACCTGTGCGCCATCGAGCATTTCCGGCGTGAGCACCCCCGTCAGACTCGGCCCGAGAACAAAGCCAATGGCGATGAAGCCGGTGATGCGCGGCACGAAACCACTGCGGTGCGCGAGTTCGCCACCGAGCAGTCCGGCCAGCATGAGCAGACCGAACAGAATGAAGCCATTGATATCAGGCGGCCACGGGGGCAGAAACGGCCAGTTCATCGTTGGTGTCGCTCGATGGGTCGTTCAGAGTTCAGAGAAGGGCCGACCGGCGGCGTCTTCCTGCACGGACATGCGGGTCGCCAGCAATTGCAGGTCGGCGCTGAGACGGAGCAGCACATCATGCGGCAATCGGGCGAGCGCATCGGGTAGCAGGCCGGCGACCGGCTCGGGCGCTTTGGCCAGGGTGTCAGCGCCCAACTCGGTCAGATACAGCTTGACCACGCGCTGATCCGCCTGCGAGCGCTCACGCCGCAGCAAACCGCCCTTCTCGGCCTTGGCCAGCAGATTGCTGGCGGTCGAGGGGTGAATTGCCATCGCATCGGCCAGTTCGGTCACCCGGACGCCGGGTTGGCGCGACACCAGGGCCAGCGCCCATACTTGCGCACCGCTGGCCCCGCAACGCCGCTCGATATTCTGCAGATGGTGGCGCACTTCGGCGTAGATCGCGCGAAAAAGGCGCAAGGCTTCGTGTGTGGCGTTATCGGAGACAGGCCCGGTCATAATTTACTTTTGTGCAAAAACAAACCGCATCATAGGCGGGCCGTCATGCCACGTCCAGCATCACGACCAAGGACCGCCTCAGGCGCCGTAGCCATCCGGATTGCCGGACTGCCAGCGCCAGGCGTCAGCGCACATGTCGGCCAGATCGTGCTCGGCGCGCCAGCCCAGCTCGGCCAACGCCAGGGCGGGGTCCGCGTAACATTGCGCGATGTCACCGGGGCGCCGCGGCGCAATCCGGTAGGGCACGGGGCGACCCGAGGCGCGCTCGAAGGCTTTGACCACCTCGAGCACGCTGTAACCACGCCCCGTGCCGAGGTTCAGCGTCAGCACCCCGGCGCCGGCCATCAGTCGCTCAACCGCGCGGACATGACCGATCGCGAGATCGACCACATGGATATAGTCGCGCACGCCCGTGCCGTCAGCTGTCGCGTAGTCATCGCCAAACACGCTCAGTTCGGCCAGTTTGCCCACCGCGACCTGACTGACATAGGGCATGAGATTATTCGGAATCCCGTTGGGGTCCTCGCCGATCAGCCCCGAGGGATGCGCGCCCACCGGATTGAAGTAGCGCAGCAAGGCCATTTGCCAATCGGCGTCGGCGGCAGCCACGTCCTGCAGGATAAACTCGAGCATCCATTTGGTCCGCCCGTAGGGATTGGTCGGCCCCGTCGGGAAGTCCTCGCGGATCGGCACACTGGCCGGGTCACCATACACCGTCGCCGATGAGCTGAAGACCATGCGCTTGACCCCACGCGCCGCCATCACCTCCAGCAGCACCAGCGTGCCAGCCACATTGTTGTCGTAGTAGGCATGAGGCTTCTGAACCGACTCCCCCACCGCCTTCAGCCCGGCA
>NZ_VMNK01000031.1 GCF_007625155.1 Denitromonas halophila
ACGGGCGTGCCACCCTCGGCCTGCTTGAGAATGGCGATGATCTGACTGTCTGAAAAACGCGATGTCTTCACGTAGAACTTCCTCCTGCTGCAAGTGGAAAATTCTACTTCTGGCGGCGACTAATTTCCGGGGGGATTACCATCACGCGGACGGAAAAGGACGAATACGCACACCTTCTTCGCTACCTTGAATACACGCTGCATGAACTCCCTGCTGGTGTTCTCTATGATGCCAATGGCGCGAATGACAAGAAATGCGCAGAGCTGATGAAAGACACGTATCGCCTTGAAGAGTTGGCCGTGGCAATGGGGGTTGATCTCTCGGAATTTGTAGCCACTTGCCGTTGGCACTATGAACGATACCCTCATTATCTTGGTCGGCAAAAACACTTTGGCAGCTACGCCAGCTACATGGAAAAGCATCATGCTCCCTCTAAAACAAAGGCCTAACCCGGCGCTCAACCTCGCTCCTTTCAGTCGCTGGACGCTGCGCGATGAAGCCGCGCAGCGCCGGTTAGCTCTACGTTATGCCCATGAATGAGACGATTCAGCGAATTGACCATGACTCCGAAAAAGCTCTGGAGTCCCTTGTTGGCTGCGAGGTACAGGAGCTTCTGAGCAAGAGCGCAACTATCGAGGTTGGTCAGTCTGTCCTTCTGAATCGCCCCGGGTTTGGTGGAGTCCGGTTGGTTAAAGTTGGCGCTCAGTTGCGGTCCCCTCTGTGAGTTAGTGGTTGTTCAGAGATAAAAAACGCCTCGCGCGATCAATTCGCGTGAGGCGTTTTTTGTGGTGTGCTTGCTGGCGCCGTGGTGATTGCGGCGCCGGCGGTTGGACTCAGGCGAGGTTGCGCAGCTCCCGCAAAGTGACCGACAGCATCGGCATGTCGATGCTTGGTGAGGCTTTGATGTCGGCGAAGAGTTGCTGGCTGCGGTCGATCTGGGTGCAGCGTTGCGTCTCCCATGCCTTGATCAACTCATCCGCATCGCTCAGTTTAGGCGATAGACGCAGGACGTTGGCGGCGAGGTTGCGGGCCTGGGCGGAGAGATCATCGCGCAGGGCGGTGCGGGCCAGGGACTGCCAGTGGGTGTCGGCGGGCAGACTGGTGATCTGCTTGCCGAGCCAGTGGAGGTCGAAGCGTTCGCCCAGAGCGAAGTACACCGCGGCGGCCGTGCGTTGGTCGCGCTTGGTCTCGGTGGTGAGTTCGACCAGATCGAGTGCAGAGTAGAGCTCGTCGAGTCCGGCGACGCGGCGTGCCAGGGCTTCGGGCACGCCTTGTTCGGTATAGCCGGCGGCGATTCTGTCGAGCTCTTTCTTGTAGCCGGCGCCAACGACTTCTTCGAGGGATTCGGAAAGCGCTTGTGCGCCCGGGATGAAGCGCTTGAGTGTCTTGCTCAGATCCTTGGTGAGGTCGGGGTGGCGCAGGAACCACAGGGTGCCTCGCATGACCAGTCGACCGGAGTCGATAATCATGCGGGTCTGTACGGCATCCGGGATCTGGTTGTCGAGCGCTTCGATGTCGGCCCACACCGAGACGAGGCTGAAGACTTCGCGGGTGGCGAGGTAGGCGCGCACGATATCGGGTGCGGTGGCGCCGGTTTCTTCCTTGAGCCGGCCGACAAAGGTGGCGCCGACGCGATTGACCATGCTGTTGATGACATGCGTGGCGATGATCTCGCGCTTTAGTGCGTGTCGCTGAATCTGGTCTGCAAAGCGCTCGCGCAGCGGGACGGGGAAGTAGCGGGTGAGCGCGGTGGAGATGTACGGGTCTTCGGGGATATCCGAGGCCAGCACTTCGTCATAGAGCTCGATTTTGCTGTAGGCGAGCAACACGGCCAGTTCCGGCGAGGTGAGGCCGGCGCCAGCGGCTTTGCGCTCGGCGATTTCCTCATCGAAGGGCAGGAACTCGATCTTGCGATTGAGCCGGCCGGCGTTGCCGAGGCGGCGCATGAAGCGGGCCTGGGCGTCGACCAGTTCGGTGCCGCGCGCGCGGGTGACCGACAGGATTTGCGTCTGGAAGTAGTTGTCGCGCAGCACCAGGGTGGCGACTTCGTCGGTCATCTCCATGAGCAGCTTGTTGCGTTGCTTGTCGGTCAGCTCGCCTTCGGCGACCACGCCGTTGAGGAGAATCTTGATGTTCACTTCGTGGTCGGAGCAATCGACGCCGCCGGAGTTGTCGATGGCGTCGGTGCAGATGCGCCCGCCGTTGAGGGCGAATTCGATACGGCCGAGTTGCGTGGCGCCGAGGTTGCCGCCTTCACCAAACACCTTGCAGCGCAGGTCACGACCATTGACACGCACGGCGTCGTTGGCGCGGTCGCCGACCGAGGCGTCGGTTTCGCTGTTGGCCTTGATGTAGGTGCCGATTCCGCCGTTGTAGAGCAGGTCGATTGGTGCCTTGAGAATGCAGCGGATCAGCTCGGTCGGGGGCAGGGCGGTGGCGTCGGTGTCGAGCACCTTGCGCATTTGGTCCGACAGCGGAATCGATTTGGCGCTGCGTGGCCAGATACCGCCGCCCTTGGAGATGAGCTTGCGGTCGTAGTCGTCCCACGAGGAGCGCGGCAGCGCGAACATGCGGTCACGCTCGACCCAGCTGGTTTCGGGGTCCGGATCGGGATCGAAAAAGATATGACGGTGGTCGAAGGCGGCCACGAGTTTGATCTTTTTCGATAGCAGCATGCCGTTGCCGAACACGTCGCCCGACATGTCGCCCACGCCGGCCACGGTGAAGGGCTCTTCCTGGGTGTTGATGCCCATTTCGCGGAAGTGGCGCTTGACCGACTCCCATGCACCGCGGGCGGTGATGCCCATTTTTTTGTGGTCGTAGCCGACCGAGCCACCCGAGGCGAAGGCATCGCCGAGCCAGAAGCCGTATTCGGCGGCGACCGAGTTGGCGATGTCGGAGAAGGTGGCCGTGCCTTTGTCGGCGGCGACCACCAGGTAGGGGTCGTCTTCGTCGTGGCGAACCACCGAAGCCGGCGGCACGATCTCGCCCAGCACGAGGTTGTCGGTCACGTCGAGCAGGCCGGACAGGAACATGCGGTAGCAGGCCACGCCTTCGGCCAGCATGGCTTCGCGGTCGCCGGCGGGCGGGGGCGTTTTGACCACGAAACCGCCTTTGGAGCCGACCGGCACGATGACGGCGTTTTTAACGATCTGCGCCTTCACCAGACCGAGGATCTCGGTGCGGAAGTCTTCCATGCGGTCTGACCAGCGAAGGCCACCCCGGGCGACTTTTCCGCCACGCAGGTGCACCCCTTCGACCCGCGGCGAGTAGACCGAAATTTCGAACATCGGCTTGGGCTCGGGCAGGTTGGGGATGAGGCTGGGGTTGAACTTGAACGACAGGTAGGACTTGGGTTTGCCGTCTTTTCCAGGCTGGTAGAAATTGGTGCGCAAGGTGGCCTGAATCATGGCCAGGAACTGACGCAGGATGCGGTCTTCGTCGAGGTTGGCCACGTTGTCGAGCGTGGCGTTGATCTCGGTGACCAGCTTCTCGCAGCGCGCGTTGCGGTCGGTGTCTTCTGCCGGGTCGAAGCGGGTCTTGAACAGTTTGACCAACTGAGCGGTGAGCGCCGGGTAGTTGGCCAGCGTCTGCTCCATGTAGGTCTGGCTGAAGGTGAAGGCGGCCTGCTTCATGTGCTTGGCGTAGGCGCGCAGCATGCTGACTTCGCGCCAGTCGAGGCCAGCAAGCAGGGTGAGGCGGTTGAAGTCGTCGTTTTCGATGTCGCCGCACCAGGCGCGCGCGAACACTTCGTGGAACAGCGGGCGCAGGCGCTCGAGGTCAAGCTCTTCGACACCGGCCAGTTGCATGCCGAAGTCGTGCACCCACACCAGCGAACCATCTTGCCGCTCGATACGGTACGGCCGCTCTTCAATGACCTTGACGCCGGTACGCTCGAGCATCGGCAGGCTGCTGGACAGAGGCACCGGTGACTCAGCATGGAAGAGTTTGAAGTTGATGTGGCCCTGCGGTGCCTCTAGCGGAATGTAGAGGTTCATGCCCAGCCCGCTGCGCGGATCGAGCGATTCCATCAGGTCGATGTCGTGCACTGCGATGCGTGCCGGGTAGTCCTCACGGTAGCCCGCGGGGAAGGCGGTGGCATAGCTGCGGCACAGGCGCATCCCGCGCTCTTCGCCGTGGTGCTCGATGAGCGCGCTTTGCAGGCCGTCTTCCCAGCGACGGGCGGCATTGATCAGACGGGTTTCGATCTCGCGGACATCGTAGGTCGGAATAACCGAGTCTTTGGTCCGAACGATGATCAGCACCCGCGCCAGGGCGGACTCCGAGAAGTGCACCTCGAATTCGGAGGAGACGCCTTCGAAGGCTTCCATCAGCACGGCCTGCATGCGCTTGCGTTGCTCGGTGTTGTAGTTTTCGCGCGGGATATAGATCAGGCAGGAGACAAAGCGCGCGTAGGCATCGCTGCGGGCGAACAGGCGAATGCGCTGACGCTCGCCGAGGCGCAGGATGCCGGTCGCGGTATTGAAGAGTTCGTCGGGTGTGCTCTGGAAAAGCTCATCGCGTGGGTATTGCTCGAGGATGGTGGCCAGCGCCTTGCCGGCATGGCTCTTGGGCATCAGCCCGGCGCGCTCGATCACGCCTTGCACCTTGCGCCGCAGCAGGGGGATGCGCGTCGGATTGGTGTTGTAGGCCGTCGAGGTGAGCAGACCGATGATGCGGCGCTCGCCGGTGACCTTGCCTTTGGCGTCGAAGCACTTGATGCTGAGGTGGTCGAGGTAGCCTTGGCGATGGACGGTCGAGCGCGTATTTGACTTGGTGATGGTGAGCAGGTTGGGCAGATGGGCCTGGGCCTTGAGCTGCGGCGGCAGGGCGGCGAAGGACATCGATTGCTTGCTGTCGCCGGTTTCGCGCAGCAGACCGAGGCCGGAGCCGCTGCGGATGCGAAGCTCGTTCTCGCCCTTTTTGCTGATCAGGTCGTAATCGCGGCAGCCGAGCAACACGAAATTGTCGTCGGACAGCCATTCGAGAAAGGCTTTGACTTCGGCGACTTCGTCGGGGCTTTCGGGGGTGGCGCTGCTGCCAGCATCGGCAATCACTTCCTTGAGGCGCTCCGTCATGGCAGGCCAGTCGGCCACGGCGACACGAACGTCTTTGAGCACCCGCTCAATACCGGACTTGATCGCTTCGAGGTCGGCCGGCTCGGTGCGGCGGTCAACTTCTACGTGGATGATCGACTCATAGCGCGCACCCTTGGCCTTGACCTCATCGACCATGCGTTGGTACTGGCCCTTGGCATCACGCGCGACCGCCATCACCGGGTGGATGATGAGGTGCAGGGTGAGGCCCTGACGATTGACCTCGATGCCGATGGAGTCGACCAGGAAGGGCATGTCGGGGCCGACCAGCTCGATCACGGTGTGGGTGGACTCCCAGCCGTGTTCGTCCATGCGCGGGTTGTACACGCGCACTTTGGTGTCACCTTCGTGTTTGCGGGCGAACTGCCAGTGGCTCAGCACGGCGCCGTACAGATCTGCCACTTCGAAGCCAGCCAGGTCATCGGTGTCGACCTGGTTGTAGTACTTGCGTGCAAACGGCTCTACGACTGCCGCCTGGTCAGGTGCCAGTTTGCTGCGGATCAGTTCGACGACCGCTTCGATCTGGCTGGAGCCGGCCTCATCGGTGCGTGGTGACATGCTGTTCTCCTTGTTGTCGTTGTTTGACCGGGGCGCTCGTGGCACCCCGGGGTGTTTGTCGTGTGGGTGGATTACTGCAGTGCCTGGATCACCGGTTTGGCTTCCAGGGCGGCGAGTGCGGTTTCGGTAAATATGCGCAGGCCGAGTTCTGGCCGATAGCCGTGGATTTCGGTGACGTCGAGCGCGCGCATGAAGGCGATGATCTCCTGGCTGATGACTTGCCCGGGCACCAGAATCGGGAAGCCCGGCGGGTAGGGAATGACAAAGGTGGTGGAGACCAGCTTGCGCCCTGTGGCGATTTCCTTTTCGATGGCATTGCCTTCGATGGGGATGTACTCGCACTTGCCTTCGTCATAGGCCAGGAAGAAGGCCGAGCGGATATCGCCTTCTGGCGTGCCGTTGCCGGCGCTGAGGCGGAAGGCGTCGTGGAAGTAGCTGAAATCGGGCAGTGGCGGCAGGTCTTCGCGCAGGGCTTTGACCTTGCGTTCGAATATTTTCTTTTCGACCGCGCTGGCGTCGTCGAGGCGTTCGTCGAGCTCACGCGCAATCTTCACCAGCACTTCGATCAAATAGGCGATCGAGGAGCGCGTGGTGCCGATGTTGGTCATGAACAACACCGTATTGCGAGAGGTCTTGTTGATCTGGATGCCGTGTTTGTCCATCAGGATCTGGTTTTTGAAGGTATCTCCGTCCCACCCCGAGCCGGATACCGAGAGGGTGACGCGAGTGGCGTCGAGCACAAACTCGTCTTCACTCCAGGCCTCGGCAATGTCGCTCCAGCCGTGCTCGGGATCCCAGTAGCTCTTGATGCCGGACTTACGATACTCCGCCGGAATCATCTCGGCCACCGTTAGCACATGAAAATATTTACTGATCAGCGGATGGTGGTTGATCGCCTTGCGCAGCGACATGGCCTGCTCGACCTGACGCTGGATGAACTCGAAACCTTCAAGTTCGACCTGCCGACGACCGATGTCCAGCGAGGCGATGATCTGGTAGTTGGGTGACGTGGAGGTGTGCGTCATGTAGGCCTCATGGAAGGCCTGCTCGACCTCATCCTTGAAGTCTTGGTCATGCACGTGAATCATCGAGCCCTGGCGCAGCGAGGTGAGTGTTTTATGGGTTGACTGGCAGGCATAGACGCGCACCCGCACCTTGTCTGGGTTGGGCATCAGACGTGTTTTAAGCAGGGTTTCGTCATCGGCGTCCGCCATTTTTTCGGCGTACTTGTTGTAGGCGGCGCGGTATTCAGGCGACTTGAAACGCTCTCGCAGCAGGGCTGCGCAATGCATGCCGGTGCGGCGCCGATAGGCCGGGCCGAAACGGGCAAAGGCAAACCAGGCCTCGTCCCACAGGAAGACGAGATCCGGTTTGATGGCCAGGCACTCTTCCATGACCCGCTCGACGTTGTAGACCACGCCGTCGAAGGTGCAGTTGGTGAGCAGCAGCATGCGCACGCGATCGAGCTTGCCGGCGGCCTTGAGTTCGAGCAGGCGATGCTTGATTTCGCGCATCGGGACCGCGCCATACATCGAGTAGTCGTTGAGCGGGTAGCTGTCGAGATACACCACCTGCGCACCGGCCAGCACCATGCCGTAGTGGTGCGATTTGTGGCAGTCGCGGTCAACCAGCACGATGTCGCCGGGGCGCACGATGGCCTGCACCACGATCTTGTTGCAGGTTGAGGTGCCGTTGGTGGAGAAGAAGGTTTGCTTGGCGCCAAAGGCGCGCGCGGCTTTTTCCTGCGCTTTCTTGATCGGGCCGTGGGGTTCGAGCAGGCTGTCGAGGCCGCCCGAGGTGGCCGAGGTTTCGGCGAGGAAAATGTTCATGCCGTAGAACTCGCCCATGTCCTTGATCCAGTGCGAGCGGGTAATCGATTTTCCGCGGCTGATCGGCATGGCATGGAACACGCCGGTGGGCTTGCGGGCGTATTCGGTGAGGGCGGTGAAGAAGGGCGCCTCGAAGCGGTCGGACACACCGCGCAGGATGTTCAGGTGCAGCTCCAGGTGGTCTTCCTGATTGTAGAAGACGCGGCGACAGTTACCCAGGTTGGCACCGGCAATCTCTTCGACCGACTGATCGGTAAACAGGAACACATCCAGCTCGGGGCGCAGCTTGGCGATCAGGCGGCACAGCTCGGGGCCGTATTCCTTGGGTTCCACGTCCTGCAGCGCGTCCTCTTCAAGCCGCGACATGTAACGATGGAGAATCTCCAGCGTTTGCTCTGATTCGAGCCGAAGGCCGTTGCGCACCACGACGGTTTGTACGTTGTGGTTGAACATGACGGCGATCAGCGCGTCGGTGAGGCTGGGGACGAAGACCGGCTCGTAGACAAAGGGGTCTTCGGGGCGGCGCATGCTGGCCATGGTGCGACGCAGGTTGGCTTCCTGAATCGGCGTGAAGTTGTCGACGAAGAGCACTTCGAAATAGGGCAGCTCTTTGGGGCGTGACTCGTTGGATTCGTCGTCGGGGCTGCCTTCGATCAGCTCGTCGAGGTCATGGTGGTGCGGATTGCGCCGATAGCTGTTGCTCATGAGCGCGCGGCAGATATTGCGCACGATATTGGCAAGCGCCTCGACCCGGCCTTCTTCGAGCAGGACTTCGAGTCGCTCGAAGGTGTCATGGCCGGGGAAGGCCCAGTACAGCTCGATCGGGCGCAGCACCTCGATCAACTCACGGATCTTGCGCTCGGCGTCGAGGCGCCGTTTGTCGGTCAGCGTCTGAGTGAGCTGTTCGGTGGCGATCCGCAGATTAGTCCAGCGGTCGGTGCGCAACTGGAGCGCGCTGTAATACTCACCGAGCGACTTCTTTGGCTTGTTGCTTGCCTTCATCTTGTGTCTCCTCGCCGAGGTCTGGGCCTCGTGCCGTGATGTTCGGGGAGGCTCCCCGGGGCTTTCTCAAGTCTGAATCTGCGCTTCGCCGAACTGTATGAGCCGCTCGCCGGGCGTGAAATGCGCGAACGACTGTGGCCAGCACATGCCGGGCCAGAAGAAATCTGCACGTCCGGCCGTGGGCCAGTAGGCCGCGGAGTAGAGCGTGCCGAAGCCGCGTGAAAACGCGGTGGAATAGATCGGCGGCTGCAAGAAGGCGCCGATCAGCGTGTCGGCCGACAGCTCGCTGTCCTGTAGCATCAGCAGCAGACGCCGATGCCGTTCAACGGTGGCTGTGGCGCTGGCGTGCTGGTGCCATTCGATCTTGTGCTGGTGGTTGGTGGCGGCGGCCGTGCGGCGAATATCACCGGGCTTGCCGGGTGCGACGTACACCGTGGCGAACTCGCCGGTGCGATCGACCACCGTCACGTTGTAGCTCATGTGCACCGGAATACGTGCCAGGGCCGCAGTGGCTTCGGCGGTGGTGGTGCAGGTTTCGAGCACATAGCGCAATACCAGCGGCACGCCGAAACCTTCACCCACATCGCGACGCCCGCCAAAGGACAGCGAGACCGCCAGGCCGTCTTCGTTCATGCCATCGAGCAAGCCCCACAGGCAGTCGCTGACGCCCATGACCTGCCGACCATTCCAGGTGGTCTTGAGAATCACGCCTTCGCACAATTGCGCCGGGTAGTCGTAATTTCGCACCAGCACCGGATGCTCACCTGGCCACACCGCCTGCGAGCAAGCGGACACATAGGGCGGCGGGCAGAACAGCGACAGAAAGCGCGCTTCCAGATCGCCGCCGCCGGCCAGATTGACCAGCGTCTCGTAGGTCGGCATCAGCTCTGGCATGTGGGCTTGCAGCGCCCGAACGCAGGGCAGGTAGTAGGGGCGCGCCGCGTCGCCGCTTTGCAGATACCAGCGGCGATACGACGGCCAGAATGCGTGAAACAAGCCCAGCCACGCCTCGCCCGGCCGAGTTTCCTCGACCGCGCGAAACAGCAGTGACTGGTTCTGGATAAGCGACATTTGCCGCGCGCTCCGATCAGAGGATCTTGAACGCGCCGGCGGTCGGCGCCGGTTCGGCCAGCTCTTGCACGGTGCCCAGCGGATGGCCCTTGTAGCAGTTCTGGATGCCGCGGATCCAGTTCTTCGCACGTGCGTTGAGCTGGAAGTCTTCGGTCATCGAACGGCCCCGGGTAATCAGAATGCCCAGGTCGGCGCCCTCGTAGCGATAGTCGCCCGGCCCGGTGATGCGCAGCCAGTAGGCTTCGTTCTCGTTTTCAACCGCAAGGCGGCGCGTGTCGAAGCGGTGGTAGCTCACGTTGCCGGCCTCGTCCATGCGGTAGATGCCCGATTGTGGTGCCTGGTCGACGATGTCCACCGTGTCTTCGGTGTGCTTCATCACCAGCTGGCTCCAGCTGTCGATGTACTTGGGGTTCTTCCAGCGCTCGTTCATCGCCGCTACGTCAAGGTCGAAGTCAGCACCGCTGAATTCGAGCAGGTGGAAGAAAAACAGTGGGGCGTCGGCATAAGCGAAGGCCGCGTGGTTGGTCATCGGGCTGGCGCCGCAGATGCGCGGGTTGAGCTCGCCGAGATAGACCTCATCGGTATCCTGATCAATCAGGAAATCAAGGTCGAAGTAGCCGCGATAGCCTTCCTTGAGCAACTGGTTACCAAAGGCGTAGGCGTAGTCGCGCGCCGTGATGCGGGCCTTTTCGGTGAACGCACCGGGGAAGACTTCGTTGCCGCACCAGCCGCCCTTGTAGGGGGTGAGGTCTTTCTGGCCGACGATCTCGGTCAGCAGCGGGCCAACCACGGTGCCGCACTTGGTCACGCAGGCTTCGAGCGTGCCGCCGCGGCAGTTGATGCGCTTCATGACCTTCACTTCGGGATCTTTCACGATCTCGTCGGCGTACTTCTTCCATTCTTCTTCATTCGAGATGAAGAAGGTGGTGTGGCCGGAGTCGCCGAAGGCGGTCTGGATCACCAGATCAGTGCCCAGCTTGTGCTCTTCGGTCAGCTTCAGCAGATGCTCGTAGCTTTCAACCTTGGACAGCACGTTCGGCACCGACGGCACCTTGGCCTTGTTGCCAATGCGCACGGTCTCCATCTTGTTGTCGCAGCGGGTGCGCAGCTCGGCGGAGGGGAACCACACCTCGATGCCAAGCTCCTTGCACAGCGCTTCGGTCTTCTCGTCGAACATCAGGAACACGGCCACCGGGTCGCCGCCGCGGCCCTTGATGTAGTCGAGTACTTCCTTGTGCTGGAGCATGTAGTTGTTGATGTCTTCAATGCCCTCAAATTCCGGATGCGGTTGTTCGCTGGGTACGAACACGTTCGGGTGGCGGCCGTCAAAGCAGTCGATGTAGTTGATGTGCTTGAAGTGGGGCACGCGTTCGTCCATGCCGGCCAGGTTGAAGTTGGTGGCGCTGATGAAATAGATCGGGCGCTCGTTGCGGTGAAAGAACAGGCGAACGTCCGACATGCTGGTGATTTTTTCACTCATCTCTTGTCTCCTCTCAGGCGGTACGGTGTTTGAGGGTTGCCGTGTGCTCCGTATGCCGAGCCAGATGAGTAGTGCAATGATCAGACCAAGCAACAGGTAAGCAATCACGATGAAGCCCTCTGTATGAATCAGTACTTCGGTGGTTCAGTAGCTGGATCGAAATGCGTCGTCTCGATGTCGTCCTTGGGGGTCAGATGTGTGTTGGGCATCAGAACCGAACCGTCGGGCCCCGCGATGGCGCCAGGCGGCAGACTCACGCCCGCGCGCGATCCGCGGGTCGGTTTGATCAGCGGGCCAAGGCTGTTCAGGTAGCCGTCCAGCTTCGAGTCGTGCTGATACACCGGAAACTGCACCGGTCGATCACGGAAGCTTTTCAGCGTCTGGCCCAGTCCGCGAATGCCGACTTCGCGTTCGCGGCGCACCCGCGCAAAATCGATTTCGACCGGGATGGTCTCTTCGCCGCCGCCAGCTTCATGGATCACGTAACCCGAGGGCCCGACCACGATGGAACGCCCCGTGCCGCAATCGCCCACGCCGTTGATGTCGAAGAAATAACACTGGTTGATGGTGGCGCTGGCGCGCGCAATCGGAAGCTCGACATCGCGGTCGATGGTGTCGGTCATGGTTGGGTGAAGAATGCACTCGGCGCCCATGGCAACCAGCGTGCGCGTGGTTTCCGGAAACCACATGTCGTAGCAGATCGACACGCCGAAGCGACCAATCTCGGGCACATCAAACACGCAAAATTCTTCGCCCGGCTTGATGCCCGTCTCGTACGGCTGAAACGGAAACATCTTGCGGTAGCGGGTCACCACCTGACCGTTCGGGTCAATGACCGGCGTGGTGTTGTAGATGTCGTCGCCGACGCGCTCGAACAGCGAACCCGGCAGCAGCCAGACGCCATGCTTTTGCGCCATCTGGCAAAAAATCTGCTCGGCGGGCCCGCCAGCCGGCTCGGCATAATGCGGCGACGGCCCGTATGGCGCCAGCTCGCTGAACAAGACCATTTGCACCCACGGAAAACGCGCCACCAATACATCGAGCTTGCGGCCCATGGCGGTGATGTTTTCGTTCCGCGTCGAGATCTGCATCTGAACGCCGGCAATGGCAAACGGAATCATTCATTCATCTCCTGTAGCGGGGGGGATTCGTTGTTCTTGTTGTGACGTGGGTGCTTCGGTGTCCGGCGGATCAGAACGACGGCGGGGAGCACGCACTGATGAGCTCACAGGTGTCGTTCCCGAGATTCCGAAAACGATGTGGCAGGCGGCTGTCGAAGTAGTACCCGTCTCCCGGACCGAGCAAGGTGCTCTGATGCCCGACCGTGACCTCAATCTGCCCACGAATGACAAAACCGCCTTCTTCCGATTCGTGCGACAGCATGGTTTCGCCAGTGTCTGCGCCAGGCGGGTAGGTTTCGGTCATGATTTGCATCGACCGGCCTAGAACCTGTTCGCCGAGTTGCCGGAAGCGAATCGCCCCGTTGTCCATCACTTTCAATTGATGCGCTGCGAAAAAAACCGGGGTGGACTCGGCTTCGTCGACACCGGAGAAGAAATCGGCCAATGACATCGGAAAACCCGACAACACCTTCTTGAGCAGGGCGACCGACGGGCTCGTCTTGTTCTGTTCGATGAGTGAAATCATGCCGTTGGTAACGCCCGATCGGCGCGCCAGCTCGCGTTGCGAAACGCCTTTCTGGTGGCGAAGTTCGCGAATGCGCTCACCCACAAAAGGGGTGTCCGAAGACGGGGTGCTATCGCTTGATATATTCGACACCAGAGCCAATACCTCCTGACGCTTCCGGGCTTGCCGCTTCACCCTGATTCCCGGCTGAACTCACCCAAACGGGGGCGTATTTTGCGCTGCGAAAATTCAGATCATCACGATCCACAAAGGCGCCGAAGACCGGACAATTGTTTATGAGTGTTAAATATACTCAACACCAAGCTTGACTAAAAAGCAAGCTTCCGGCCGCCATCAAATGGGTCGGAAGGATCGTTTTTGTCGTGCGAAGGGCGTGGCAGCGGCCCTTACCGTGCGGCGGCTTTGAGGTGACGCTCGACAATGCCGCACAGCCGACCGGCGGCCGCGTCGATGGCTTCTGAGGGCACTGCGGCAAATCCGAGCACCATGCCGGTTCGCCGATGTTGAACATCGTCGTAGTACATCGACAACGGGCGGAAGACGATCCCCGCATCCAATGCCTCGCTGGCCAGGGCCACGTCGTCGACAGGTGTCTCGAAAAAGTAGGGTAGATGGAGTCCGGCCATGCCGCCAGTGGTGCGAACCTCGCCTTGGAGTCGGGATTCAATGGCGGTGTGCAAGACGTTTCGACGTTCCTGGTAGATGTTTCGAACCCGTTTGAGATGGGCACCAAGGTGGCCGGCGTCGATGAACTCGGCCAGCGCCGCCTGTTCAATCATGCGCCCCTCGCGATAAAGCTCGGCGTTGCCGATAGCAAACGACTCGGCGAGATATTCGGGCACGACGAGATACGCCAGGCGCAAGCCAGGGAACATGACCTTGCTGAAGGTGCCCAGGTAGAGCACACGCTGTGTGCGAGACTGGCCGAACAGGGCGCCGATCGTGTGCGGGTGGTAGCGAATCTCGTTGTCGTAGTCATCTTCGATAATCCATGCACCGCTGGCTTCGGCCTGCTCGAGCAGGCGCAGGCGGCGGCTCAGCGACATGACCACACCGGTCGGGTATTGGCTGGAGGGCGAGACGAACATCAGACGTGGTTGTTCGCCAGCTGTGACCTCCGGCGGGTTGATGCCTTCCTCATCGATCGGAATGGGCACGAGCGACAAGCCGTTGGCACGTAACACGTTTCGCGCGCCCCAGTAGCCGGGGTCTTCCATCCAGACCCGATCGCCCGGGTCGCAGAGCATGCGAGCGCAGAGGTCGATCGCCTGATGGGAGCCGTTGAGGATGAGGATCTGTTGCGGCGTGCAAGCCATCATTCGCGACGCACGCAGGTAGTTGGCCAGCGCCACCTTCAGAGGACCGTAGCCGCCCTGGCTGTAACGGGCGAGATGGCGCTGCTCGAAACGCACATTCTTCGACAGCAAGCGACGCCAGGTCGGAAAAGGGAAGAGGCCGACGTCGGGCACGCCGGGGACAAACGCACCACCCTGGATGCGACTGCTGTTAGCGTGCCGCGCGATCTCCCGTCCCCGCAACGACAAGGAGGCGCCGGGGCGGGGGAGTTCGAAGACGCCGGACTTTTCGGAAGACGCTGCCGGAATGGCTTCTGAAACGATGGTGCTCGCGCCCCCACGGCTTTGGAGGTAGCCCTCGACGACCAGTTGCTCATACACCCGCACCAGAGTGCTGCGACTGAAGCCCAGTTCGTCGGCGAGCACCCGGGTGGCCGGCAAGGGGGTGCCGGGCGGCAGTGCACCATCCAGAATCAAGTGCCGAATCGCCAGATACAGCGTGGTGCGTAGCTTGCGGCCCGTGGACTCTCGCTCGAATCGCTGCCGAATCAAGGTGATCTGACTAGCCGTGTTCATTGCACCGCACCATAATTGGTATCAGTCTTTCTGTAAAAATTGGACCAATACTGCGCCGGTTTGGCGACTAGAATCAAACTATTGCTGGATAGTCGATGGCCTGATGCCTCGTCCAACAGCGCCGCCCGGATCCCGGAGCGATCTCAATCTCGGAGAACGACATCTTGAAGCTGACCGACGCCTCCCTGCTCAAGCAACAGTGCTACATCAACGGTGAATGGACCGACGCCGATAATGGTCAAACCTTTGCCGTTGAAAACCCCGCGACGGGTGAAGTCCTCGCCCATGTGCCCAGCGCCGGCGCGGATGAAACCCGCCGCGCCATCGACGCAGCCCGCCTGGCGCAGCCCGCCTGGCGCGCCAGGACCGCGGGTGAGCGCGCCAAGATTTTGCGTCGCTGGCACGAGCTGTTGCTCGCCAACCAGGAAGACCTGGCCCAACTGATGACTGCCGAACAAGGCAAGCCGCTGGTCGAGTCGCGCGGTGAAATCGCCTACGCGGCGTCGTTCATCGAGTGGTTTGCCGAAGAAGGCAAACGCATTTACGGCGACATCATTCCGCCGCACCACGCCGACAAGCGGGTGCTCGTTACCAAAGAGCCGATCGGTGTGTGCGTGGCCATTACGCCATGGAACTTCCCGTCGGCAATGATCACCCGCAAGGCCGGTCCGGCATTGGCCGCCGGCTGTGCGATGGTGCTCAAGCCGGCCGAAGCCACGCCGCTGTCGGCGCTGGCATTGGCCGAGCTGGCCGAACGTGCCGGTGTGCCCAAGGGCATTTTCAGTGTGGTGACCGGCGACGCGCGTGCCATTGGCGGCGAGATGTGCGCCAACCCCACCGTGCGCAAGCTGACGTTTACCGGTTCGACCGAAGTGGGTCGGATTCTGATGCAGCAGTGTGCGCCGACGATCAAGAAGCTGTCGCTGGAGTTGGGCGGTAATGCCCCCTTTATCGTGTTTGATGATGCCAATCTGGACATCGCCGTTCAGGGCGCAATGGCCTCCAAGTACCGCAACGCCGGCCAGACCTGCGTGTGCGCCAACCGCCTGTTGATTCAAGACGGAATTTACGATGCCTTTGTCGAAAAACTCGCCGCCGCGGTGAGCGCGCTACAGGTGGGCAACGGCGCCGACGACGGCGTGACGCAAGGCCCGCTGATCGACGACGCCGCCATCGCCAAGGTCGAAGAATTGGTCGACGATGCGCGCGAGAAGGGCGCCCGTGTGGTCTGCGGCGGCAAACGTCACGCGCTCGGCCGGACGTATTACCAGCCGACGATTCTGTCCAATGTCACGCCGGCGATGCGCCTGGCGCGCGAAGAAGTGTTCGGCCCGGTAGCGCCGGTGTTCCGCTTCAAGACCGAAGCCGAAGCCGTTGCCATGGCCAACGACACCGAGTTTGGTCTGGCGTCTTATTTCTACACCGAGAACCTGGCCCGCACCATGCGCGTTTCCAGCGCGCTGGAGTACGGCATCATCGGTGTCAATACCGGCCTGATCTCAACCGAAGTGGCACCTTTTGGCGGCATGAAGTCTTCCGGCCTGGGCCGCGAAGGATCGAAGTACGGCATTGAAGATTATCTGGAAATCAAGCACGTCTGCATTGGCGGCATTGATTGACTCGCTGATCGACAGGCCCAGGAGCAAACGTATGAATGCACGCAACGGAAACACCGCGAAGACCAACGCAGCGCTGATGGCGCGCCGTTCGGCGGCCTTGCCGCGAGGCGTCGGCCAGGCACACCCGTTTTTTGCCGAGCGCGCCGATAACGCCGAAATCTGGGATGTCGAAGGGCGTCGCTGGATCGATTTCTGCGCGGGTATCGCCGTGGTCAATACCGGACACCGCCATCCCAAAGTGATGGCAGCGGCGCGCGAACAACTCGACAAGTTCACGCATACGTGTTTCCAGGTGATGGCGTATGAATCCTATGTGGAACTGTGCGAGCGGCTGAACGCCGCAGCGCCGGGCAACACACCGAAGAAATCGTTTCTGGTGAATTCGGGCGCTGAGGCCGTCGAGAACGCCGTCAAGATCGCCCGTGCGGCGACTGGCCGGTCCGGCGTCATCGCTTTTGGCGGCGGCTTTCATGGCCGCACGATGTTTGGTATGGCGCTGACCGGCAAGGTTGCCCCTTACAAAATCAAGTTTGGTCCCTTCCCCGGGGAGATCTTTCATGTCCCGTTCCCTGACGCGCTGCATGGCGTCTCGGAAGACGAGTCCATCGCGTCGATCGAGCGTGTATTCAAGTACAGCATCGAGGCGTCGCGGGTGGCTGCGATTCTCATCGAGCCGGTGCAAGGGGAGGGCGGATATTTGCCTGCGCCGCTCGGTTTTTTACAACGCCTGCGCACCCTTTGCGATGCGCACGGCATCCTGCTGATTGCCGATGAAGTACAGACCGGCATTGGCCGCTGCGGCAAATTGTTTGCCACCGAGCACTACGGCATTGAACCCGACATCATTACGCTGGCCAAAGGCCTTGGGGGTGGCATGACCGTGTCGGCGGTGGTGGGCAAGGCAGCCGTGATGGACGCCGCGGACCCCGGTGGCCTCGGCTCAACCTACGCCGGCAATCCAGTGGCCGTGGCCAGCGCGCTGGCCGTGCTCGACGTGGTTGAGGAAGAGAAACTCTGCGAGCGCTCCATGCTTATCGGTGAACAGATGCGGGCGCGATTCACGTCGATGCAAGCCCGATTCACCAGCATGGCCGAAGTGCGCGGCCTGGGTGCGATGACGGCGGTGGAGTTTTGCCGCAACGGTGACCCGCATCAACCCGCGGCAGACATTGCCACTGCGTTGAAGGATGAAGCCGCACGCCGTGGATTGCTGCTGCTGATGTGCGGAAATTATGGCAACGTATTACGCGTGATGGTGCCGCTGACGCTGAGCGATGCGGTGCTCGAAGAGGGTATGGACATCATCGAAGCCTCGCTCGAGGCGATTAGCGCCTGACGATTGATTCACGGGCAAGCCAGCCCCGTAAGCTGGCTAATCAAGCAAGACTATAAAAACTCCTGGAGGAGACTCACATGACCAAACTGACCGTTATCGCAACCGCCCTTGCGCTCGGTGCAACCCTGGGTGCCGCGCCGGCCCAGGCCGAAACGAAGTTCGTCACCATCGGCACCGGCGGTGTCACAGGCGTGTATTACGCCGCCGGCGGCGCCATCTGTCGCCTGATGAACAAGGACCGCGCCAAACATGGCATTCGCTGCTCGGTCGAGAGCACCGGTGGCTCGGTGTACAACGTGAATACCATCCGCGCTGGCGAGCTCGACTTCGGCGTCGCCCAGTCCGACTGGCAGTACCACGCCGTCAAGGGCACCAGCAAGTTTGCCGAAGCCGGCCCCAACACCGAGTTGCGCGCCGTGTTCTCGGTTCACCCCGAGCCCTTCACCGTGGTCGCCCGCGCGGACGCCAACGTCAAG
>NZ_VMNK01000002.1 GCF_007625155.1 Denitromonas halophila
TCAGGCGCGGCGAAGCCGTCGCGCTGCAATGTGGAGTTAGAAGTGCACATCACTAAGAAACCAACGCGGCGCGATTTGCTGTGTGTAATAACGGAACTTCAGGCGCTGATCGGAGAAGCTAGGGCGACGCACGGGAATGATCGAAACCCGCACGGATACGAGCAAGGACAACGCTTGTTGAAGCGAGCGGAGGATTTGTGTATTCAGGCTAGGGGTTTCGATTCACCCACTGACATGCCTTCTAACTATAAGTAGACACCAAATGGTGTCGTAAACGTTTACACGACTGGTGCATATCATGACGTCGCTCTGGTAGGATGCCTTTGACATGTACAACTACGCTGTGTACACCACCAAATGTCCAATAACATCCCGTCCTCTGCATCTGCCCCCCAGCCTGGCCTGTTCTCCGTGACGCGCGAGCGTCTTCGCCTCAAGCACTACAGCATACGAACGGAGAGGTCATACCTCGCGTGGATAAGAAGATACATCCAGTTTCATGACAAGCGCCACCCCCGTGACATGGGTAAAGTCGAGATCGAAGCGTTCTTGACTTCGCTGGCGGTGGATCGGGATGTGGCGGCGGCGACTCAGAACCAGGCGTTGTCGGCGCTGCTGTTTCTGTATCGCGAGGTGCTCGATCTTCCTCTGCCCTGGCTGGATGATGTGGTGCGGGCCAAACGCCCCGCGCGCTTGCCGGTGGTGCTGACACGCCATGAGGTGGCGGCACTCAGGGCGCAGATCCGCGATCCGCAGTTGAGCTTGATTGTGGATCTGCTGTATGGGGCCGGGTTGAGGTTGATGGAGGCGGTACGGTTGCGGGTCAAGGATGTCGAGTTGGAGCGCGGGGAACTGCTTGTTCGCGATGGCAAGGGCGGCAAGGACAGGATCACCATGCTGCCCGAGCGCCTCAAGGACGCCGTGGTTGCGCAGATCGAGTTCGCCCGGTCGATGCACAATGCCGACCTGCAAGCCGGGCAGGGCCGGGTTTGGTTGCCTCATGCCCTTGCGACAAAATATCCGGGCGCCGCCACGGCATTTGGCTGGCAATACGTGTTTCCCGCCGCGCGTCTGTCCATCGATCCGCGAAGCGGCACGGCGGGGCGACATCATCTCGACGAAAAGCAGGTGCAGCGTGCCGTCAAGCGGGCGTGTGCGGCGGCTGGCATCGACAAACCCGCCACACCGCACACGCTGCGCCACTCCTTCGCGACCCACCTGTTGGAGGCTGGTTACGATATTCGCACTGTCCAGGAGTTGTTGGGGCACTCGGATGTGAAGACGACGATGATCTACACCCATGTGCTGAACCGGGGCGGACGCGGCGTTGTCAGCCCGCTCGATGGCTTGATTTAAGCTCAGCACCCGTAGCCGGGATCCGCGTCGCCAGCCCAGCACGATGTTCCCGGCGTCGGGCCGATGGCCCTCGGCCGGGCTACGCTTGCTGTTGCCGAAGCAGGGGCAGCGGTTGGACGCAAAGCAACACCGGGCCTACCGCCTCGCATACCCCCTCGCCATCTCCTCCAACGGCACCACCCGAATCCGGCTCGCATGCCCCGCCGTGCCGAAGGCCTCAAAGCGGGACTCGCAGATCTGGCGGGCGGCGTCGCGGGCGGCTTTGAAGAATTTGCGGGGGTCGAACTCGCGCGTGTTTTCGACGGCGAGGCGGCGGATGGCGCTGCTCATGGCGAGGCGCAGATCGGTGTCGATGTTGATCTTGCGCACGCCGCTCTTGATGCCTTCGACGATGGCTTCGACCGGTACGCCGTAGGTCTCGCCGATGTCGCCGCCGTATTCGCGGAAGATGGCGAGCCATTCCTGCGGGACGCTGGAGGCGCCGTGCATGACGAGGTGGGTGTCGGGGATGCGCTGGTGGATGGCGCGGATGCGGTCGATGGCGAGGATGTCGCCGGTGGGTGGGCGGGTGAATTTGTAGGCGCCGTGGCTGGTGCCGATGGCCACGGCCAGCGCGTCGACGCCGGTGGCGGCGACGAAATCAGCGGCTTCGGCGGGGTCGGTGAGGAGCTGGTCGTGGGCGAGCGTGCCTTCGGCGCCCACGCCGTCTTCCTCGCCGGCCTGGCCGGTTTCGAGCGAGCCGAGGCAGCCCAGCTCGCCTTCGACGCTGACGCCGACGGCGTGGGCCATTTCGACCACCTTTTGGGTGACTTCGACGTTGTAGGCGTAGCTGGCGGGGGTTTTCATGTCGTCGCGCAGCGAGCCGTCCATCATCACGCTGGTGAAGCCGGAGCGGATGGATTGCTGGCACACGGCGGGGCTGGCGCCGTGGTCCTGGTGCAGGCAGATGGGGAGGTGGGGGTGCTGTTCGGCGGCGGCTTCGACCATCTTGCGCAGGTAGGCCTCGCCCGCGTAGCCGCGTGCGCCGGCACTGGCCTGGAGGATGACGGGGCTGTCGGTGGCGTGGGCGGCGGCCATGATGGCCTGGATCTGTTCCATGTTGTTGATGTTGAAGGCGGGCACGCCGTAGCCGTGTTCGGCGGCGTGGTCGAGCAGTTGGCGCAGGGCGATCATGGGCATGGGAGGTCTCCGGAATTTCGATTTTTGGCAGGCTGGTGCCCGCCGGTTGGGGATGTGGGGTGGCGGGTTGAAACCCGCCTTTGGGGGCGTAGGTTGGGTTGAGCGGAGCGAAGCCCAACGGGCGGTGTGCCCATCTCTGGCGTGGCTTGTTGGGCTTCGCTCCGCTCAACCCAACCTACGCCGTGGCCATCGTTGTCGGCTGGCGTTGCCGGCCGCCGGCGCGGGCCTTGAGGGCGGCGACGGCGGGCAGTTCGCGGCCTTCGAGAAACTCGAGGAAGGCGCCGCCGCCGGTGGAGATGGTGTCGATGGCGTCGGTAACGCCGAAGGCGGCGATGGCGGCCAGGGTGTCGCCGCCGCCGGCGATGCTGTGGCCGGGGCTGGCGGCGATGGCGCGGGCCAGGGCGCGGGTGCCGGCGGCGAAGGGCGCAAGCTCGAAGACGCCGAGCGGGCCGTTCCAGACGATGGTGCCGGCGCCGAGCATGATGGCTTCGATGGCCGCGTCGCTGGCGGGGCCGACGTCGAGGATCATCTCGCCGGGCGGCACGGCGTCGATGGCGCGGATGTGGGGCGTGGCGTTGGCGGCGCAGCGGGTGGCGGTGATGACATCTTCGGGCAGCCACAGGCGGCTGCCGCGCTCGGCCATGCGGGCGGCGATGCGGCGGGCGGCGTCGAGCAGGGCGGGTTCATACAGCGAGCTGCCCACGCCGTGGCCGCGCGCGGCGATGAAGGTGTTGGCGATGCCGCCGCCGACGATGAGGGTGTCGACCCGGTCGGCGAGGCGTTCGAGCACGGTGAGCTTGGTGGACACCTTCGAGCCGCCGACCACCGCCACCAGCGGGCGGGCCGGCTGGGCCAGGGCGCGGCCGAGGGTGTCGAGCTCGGCGCACAGCAGCGGGCCGGCGCAGGCGACGGGCGCGGCCAGGGCGAGCGCGTGGGTGGTGCACTGGCTGCGGTGGGCGGCGGCGAAGGCGTCGTTCACATAGATGTCGATCCAGCGCGCGATGCGCCCGGCCAGCGCGGCGTCGTCGGCCATTTCGCCGACATTGCCGCGGCAGTTTTCGAGCAGCACGATCTCGCCGGGGTCGAGGCGGAACTTCCCGTGCGTCCAGTCGCCCAGCAGCGGCACGGGCTGGCCGAGCAGTTCGGAGAGGCGCACGGCGACCGGGGCGAGCGAGTCGGCATGGGTGAGCGCGCCTTCGACCGGGCGGCCCAGGTGCGAGGTGATCATCACCGCCGCGCCGGCGGCCAGGCAGTGGCGGATGCCGGGCAGCACGGCGCGCAGGCGGGTGTCGTCGGCCACTTCGCCGTGGGGCGTCATGGGCACGTTGAGGTCGGCGCGAATGAACACGCGCTGGCCGCGCAGGGCGAGGTCTTCGAGTCTGAGGATGTTCATTGCGCTGCCTCCATCATGGCCACGGTGGTGTCGAGCATGCGGTTGGAAAAGCCCCATTCGTTGTCGTACCAGGCGGTGACTTTCACCAGGTTTTCATCCACGCGTGTCAGCGTGGTGTCGAAGATCGCGGAGTGGGCGTCGTGGTTGAAGTCGCAGCTCACCAGCGGCGCATCGTTGATGGCGAGGATGCGGGCCAGCCGGCCGTGCGCCGCTTCGCGCACCAGGTCGTTCACCTCGGTGACGCTGGTGGGGCGGCGGGCGATGAAGGTGAAGTCGGTAAAGGACACATTGGGCGTGGGCACGCGGATGGCGAAGCCGTCGAGCCGGCCGGCCAGCTCGGGTATCACCAGCCCCACGGCCGCGGCGGCGCCGGTCTTGGTGGGAATCAGCGACTGGGTGGCGCTGCGGGCGCGGCGCAGGTCGGTGTGATAGACATCGGTGAGCACCTGGTCGTTGGTGTAGGAGTGCACCGTGGTCATCAGCCCGCGCTCGATGCCGAGCGGGCCGTGCAGCGCCCAGGCCAGTGGCGCCAGGCAGTTGGTGGTGCAGCTGGCGTTGGACACCACCTGGTGGTCGGCGCGCAGAGTGTGGTGATTGACGCCATAGACGATGGTGGCGTCCACATCCGCCGCGCCAGGGGCGGAGATCAGCACCTTGCCGGCGCCGGCGGCCAGGTGCGCGCCGGCGCTGGCCTTGCTGGTGAACAGGCCGGTGCATTCGAGCACCACGTCCACGCCCAACTCGCGCCAGGGCAGTTTGGCCGGGTCGCGCTCGGCGCTGACATGGATCATGTCGTCGTCGACCAGCAGATGCCCGTCGGCCACTGCCACCGCATGGCCGAAGCGGCCGTGCACGCTGTCGTGGCGGGTGAGGTGGGCGTTGGTCTCGGCGTTGCCCAGGTCGTTGATGGCGACGATCTCGACCGGGTGGCGCTTGCCGCCCTCGTAGAAAGCGCGCAGCACGTTGCGGCCGATGCGACCGTAACCGTTGATGGCGATGCGGATGCTCATGGGTGTCTCCGGTGGTTTTGAATTCGGGAGGGCGTAGGGCGGAAGAGCGCCGCAGGCGCGTCATCCGCCATGCCTCGCGTGAGCTGCGATGGCGAAAGACGCTGCCGCGATGGCGGAAGGCGCTGCGCTTTTCCGCCCTACGTGACGAGATCTGTTGCCGCGGCCACGACTGCCTCGACGGTGACGCCGAAGCGTTCGGCCAGGGCCTCGGCGGGGGCCGATTCGCCGAAGCGGTCGATGCCGAGCACGGCGCTGCGCGGCGCGCCGGCGAGAGTTTTCCACCACAGGTCGGGCTGGGCGGCTTCGACGGCGAGGCGGGGGAGCTCGGGCGGTAGCACGGCGTTGCGCCAGGCGGTGTCCTGCCGATCGAACACGCTGGTGCTGGGCATCGACACCACGCGCGCGGCAATGCCGGTGGCGGCCAGGCGCTCGCGCGCGGCCATGGCCAGTGCGACCTCGGCGCCGGTGGCGAGGATGGCCAGCTGCGGCGCGTCGGCGTCGGCCAGCACATAGCCGCCGCGGGCGATGGCGTCGAGCTGGGCGTCGCTGCGGTTTTGATGGGGCAGGGCCTGGCGCGACAGGGCGAGCAGGCTGGGGCCGTCGGCGCGGGCGACGGCGGCGTTCCACGCGGCCTGGGTTTCGACCGCGTCGCAGGGGCGCCACACGTCGAGGCCGGGGATCAGGCGCAGGCTGGGCAGGTGCTCGACCGGCTGGTGAGTGGGGCCGTCTTCGCCGAGGTGGATGGCGTCGTGCGTCATCACATACACCACGCGCAGGCGCATCAGCGCGCTCATGCGGATGGCGTTGCGGGCGTAGTCGGAGAACACCAGAAAGGTGGCGCCGAAGGGCAGGTGGCCGCCGTGCAGGGCAATGCCGTTGAGCGCAGCGGCCATGCCGAATTCGCGCACGCCCCAGTGGATGTGGCGGCCGGGGCGGGTGGCTTCGGGGTTGGCATGTAGGGCGCCACAGCCGGGCCAGTCGGTGAGGTTGGAGTGGGTCAGGTCGGCCGAGCCGCCGAGCAGTTCGGGCAAGGCGCGGGCGATGCGTTCGATGGCGTTCTGGCTGGCCTTGCGGCTGGCGATGGCGGCCGCGTCGTTGTGCGCACGGCGTAGCAGCGCGGTGCTGAGCACCCGCCAGCTCACCGGCAGCTCGCCGCGCTGGCGGCGCTGGAACTCGGCGGCCAGCGCGGGGTGGGCCGTGCGGTAGGCATCGAAGCCCGTCTGCCACTCGGCCTGGCGGCGGGCGCCGTGGGCGCGGGCGTCGAAGCTCTCGCGGATCTCGTCGGGTATCACGAAGGGGGCGTGCGGCCAGCCGAGCGCGGCGCGGGTGGCGGCGATTTCGTCGGCCCCGAGCGGCGCGCCATGCACGCCCGCCGTGCCGGCGCGCGCCGGGCTGCCGTGGCCGATGGTGGTGCGGCAGCAGATGAGGGTGGGGCCGATGTCGTTGTCGGCATTGGCCAGCGCCTCGCGGATGGCGCGGTCCACCGCCTCGACATCATGGCCGTCGATACGCTCGACCACGTTCCAGCCATAGGCGCGGAAGCGCGCCGGGGTGTCGTCGGCAAACCAGCCGGTCACGTCGCCGTCGATGGAGATGTGGTTGTCATCCCACAGGCAGATGAGTTTGGACAGGCGCTGCACGCCGGCAAAGCTGGCGGCCTCGTGGCTGATGCCTTCCATCAGGCAGCCGTCGCCGAGGAAGACCCAGGTGCGGTGGTCGACGATGGCGTGGCCGGGCCGGTTGAATTCGGCCGCCAGCCGCTTCTCGGCCAGCGCCATGCCCACCGCGTTGGCCAGGCCCTGGCCGAGCGGCCCGGTGGTGGTCTCGACACCGGGCGTGTGGCCGACCTCGGGGTGGCCGGGGCAGCGGCTGTCGAGTTGGCGGAAACGCTTGAGTTCGTCGAGCGGCAGGTCGTAGCCGGTGAGGTGGAGCAGGGCGTAGAGCAGCATCGAGCCATGGCCGTTGGAGAGCACGAAGCGGTCGCGGTCGGCCCAGGCGGGGTCGGCCGGGTCGTGCTTAAGATGGCGCGTCCACAGCGCAACGGCGATCTCGGCCATGCCCATCGGCATGCCGGGGTGGCCGGAGCGGGCGGCCTCGACGGCGTCGATGGCCAGAAAGCGCAGCGCGTTGGCGCGCAGGGTGTCGAGGGCGGCGGTGGCGAGGCGGGCGGTCATGAGCGGTCTCCGAAGTGGCGGGTTTCAACCCGCCGTTGGCATGACGATGCGGTGTTGGCGGGTTGAAACCCGCGCTGCGAAGGGGGACGGCGTAGCTTGGGTTGAGCGCAGCGAAGCCCAACAAACGGCGTTGCGAATCGGCACGCTCCACCTTGGGCTTCCTTCGTCAGCCCAAGCTACGGGCGATGCGATGCCATGCGCGGTCACAGCAACTGCCTCCGCCGCTCCATCAGCCGCCACACGAAGGGGGTGAAGATCAGCTGCATGGCCAGCTCCATCTTTCCGCCCGGCACGACGATGGTGTTGGCGCGGCTCATGAAGCTGTCGTGCACCATGTTCAGCAGGTAGGGGAAGTCGATGCCCTTGGGGTTGGCGAAGCGGATCACCACCATCGATTCGTCGGCGGTGGGGATGGCGCGGGCGATGAAGGGGTTGGAGGTGTCCACCATCGGCACGCGCTGGAAGTTCACATGGGTGCGGGCGAACTGCGGGACGATGTAGTGCACATAGTCGTGCATGCGCCGCAGGATGGTGTCGGTGACCGCCTCGGTGCTGTAGCCGCGCATGGACTTGTCGCGATGCAGCTTCTGGATCCACTCCAGGTTCACCACCGGCACCACGCCGATGAGCAGGTCGACGAAGCGCGCCACGTCGATCTCGCCGTCGGCCACCGCGCCGTGCAGCCCTTCGTAGAACAGCAGGTCGGTGCCGGTGGGCAGGTCTTCCCACGGGGTGAAGCTGCCCGGCTCCTGTTTGTAGGGGGCGGCCTCTTCGGCGTTGTGCAGGTATTTGCGCCGCTGGCCGCGGCCGCATTCGCTGTAGTGACGGAAGAGGTTTTCCAGCTCGCCGAAGAGGTTGGCCTCGGGGCCGAAGTGCGACAAGCGGTTCTCGCCGCCGGCTTCGTGCTCGGCCATCTTTTCGCGCATCTGCAGGCGGTCGAAGGCGTGGAAGCTGTCGCCCTCGATGGTGGCGGCGGTGACGCCCTCGCGGCGGAAGATCTCCTCGAAGGTGCGCTGCACGGTGCTGGTGCCGGCGCCGGAGGAGCCGGTGATGGCAATGATGGGATGACGGTCGGACATGGTGTTGCCCTCGTGCGGATGGGAAATCGGGGGTGGGGCGTAGCCCGGATGCAGCGCAGCGGAATCCGGGGCATCGGTGGTAGAACCGCCACCGGTCCCGGAGTCGGGCCTGCGGCCCTCGTCCGGGCTACGCCGCTTGTCCGGCTACGCAGCCGCCTACGCCGTCATGAACAAACCACGGGTGTGGAACAGCGGCGCGTCGTGGTGGTCGCCGCCGAGTACCGGTTCGGCGTGGTAGCGCTCGATGCGCTCGACTTCTTCGCGCGAGCCGAAGACGAAGCCGATGCGCTGGTGCGTCGATTCGGGCGCCACTTCGAGCACCGGGCGCACGCCGGTGGAGGCGCGGCCGCCGGCTTGTTCGATGAGCCAGCCGATGGGGTTGGCCTCGTAGAGCAGTCGCAGCCGGCCGGGTTTGGCTGGGTCTTTGCGGTCGCGCGGGTAGAGGAAGACGCCGCCGCGGGTGAGGATGCGGTGGGCCTCGGCCACCAGCGAGGCGACCCAGCGCATGTTGAAGTCCTTGCCGCGCGGGCCGCTCTTGCCGGCCAGGCATTCGGCCACGTAGCGCGCCACCGGCGCCTCCCAGAAGCGCGAGTTGGAGGCGTTGATGGCGAACTCCTGCGTGGCCGGTGGAATGCGGATGTCGTCACGGGTGAGGAAGAACTCGCCCAGGACGGGGTCGAAGGTGAAGGCCGCCACGCCGCGCCCGACGGTGAGCACCAGCAGCGTCGAGGGGCCGTAGATGGCATAGCCCGCGGCCACCTGGCGCGTGCCCGGCTGGAGGAAGTCGGCCTCGGTGGCGGCCTCGCCGGGGCGCGGGCTGCGCAGGATGGAGAAGATGGAGCCGACCGAGACATTCACGTCGATGTTGGACGAGCCGTCGAGCGGGTCGAACAGCAGCAGGTATTTGCCGCGCTTGTGGCCCTCGGGAATCGGGATGGGCGCTTCGTTCTCTTCCGACAGCATGCCGGCCAGGGCGCCGCCCCAGTGGGTGGCGCGGCGGAAGATGTCGTCGGCCAGCACGTCGAGCGTCTGCTGGGTTTCGCCCTGCACGTTGGTGGCTTCGAGGGCGCCGAGCACGCCGCCCAGCGCGCCGTGCGCGACCGCCCGCGAGATGGCCTTGCAGGCCTGGGCGACCTGCAGGATCAGGGCGTTGAACTCGCCGGTGGCGCCGGGATGGCTGCGCCGCTGGGAGATCAGGTACTCGGTGAGCGTGGTGCGTTCCAGGCTGAACATGCGTGTCTCCTCGCATTTTTTTGGTGTGCGTCGGGCCGGGTGTTGGCGGGTTTCAACCGGCCATCAGTAGTCGCTGCGCTCCGGGATACGGTCGGGGTCGTAGGCGTCGATCTCCGCGTCCGGCGGCGCCTGGCCGACCAGGGTCGGTGGCGTCGGGTGGAAGTGGCGGCTGGCGCGCACGTCGGCGGCGGTGAGGATCTGCAAGTCGTCGGCGGCGACCGGCGTCGCGCCGTCGAACAGGCGCAGCGCCTGGCGCAGGCGCATGCGGTCGAGCGCGTTGCGCACGCTGCGGGCGTTGGCGAAGTGCGGCTTGGCGCGGCGGTGGTGCAGGTAGTCGTCGAAGGCGGCGCGGCCGGCGGCGTCGAAGCGGTAGTTCCAGTCGGCCAGCATGCGCTCGGCGATCTGGGCCAGCTCGGCGTTGCTGTAGTCGGGAAACTCGACATGGTGGGCGATGCGCGACTTCATGCCGGGGTTGGACTCGAAAAAGCGGTCCATGCGATCGGCGTAGCCGGCGAGGATCACCACCAGGTCGTCGCGCTGGTTTTCCATCACCTGCAGCAGGATCTCGATGGCCTCCTGGCCGTAGTCCTTTTCGTTTTCGGGGCGGAACAGGTAGTAGGCCTCGTCGATGAACAGCACGCCGCCCATGGCGCGCTTGAGCACGTCCTTGGTCTTGGGTGCGGTGTGGCCGATGAACTGGCCGACCAGATCATCGCGCGTGACCGCCACCACATGGCCTTTGCGCACATAGCCGAGGCGCTGGAGGATCTCGGCCATGCGCAGCGCCAGCGTGGTCTTGCCGGTGCCGGGGTTGCCGGTGAAGCACATGTGCAGCGAGGGCGGGGTGCTGGCCAGGCCGAGGCGCTCGCGCACGCGGTCGACCAGCAGCAGGGCGGCGATCTCGCGCACCCGGCGCTTGACCGGCGCCAGACCGACCAGCTCGGCGTCGAGGCGGTCGAGCACGTCGGCCACGCCGGCCTCGCAGTATTCGGCGGCCAGGTCGATGGTGTCGGTCGGGGCGGCGAGGGGCTGGGTCATGTCGGTCTCCGGTGCGTGTGCTTGGGGCGGCGCAGCTTGGCTTGGGCGCGGCGAAACCCAAACTACGGCGTTGCCGGCTCAGTCGGTGGTTGTTGGGCTTCGCTTTGCTCAACCCAACCTACGTGGCGTAGCGCTCGCCCTCGGGCCGGTGGCCGACGGCGTAGCTCTCCAGCGTGTAGTGCAGCGTGCGGCCAGGGCCTTCGCGCCGCACCAGGCGGAAGCCGGGCTCGACCGCCGGGCGGCCGACGATGAAGGACAGGCGCACCGTCTCCCAGCCCGCGCTCGGGTCGAAGGCGTTGATGCGGATGTAGTGCCCGGGCCGCGCCTCGCGGCATTCGCGCAGCGCCTGCATGGCGCCGGCGGCGTCGGCGAGGTCGAACATCGGGTGGCCCCACATCGACCAATAGGTGTTGCGCGGGTGCGGGTCGTCGGTGAATTCGATGGCCACCGCCCAGTCGTTGCGAAGGCAGTACTCGATCTGCGCGGCGATCTGCGTGTCGGTGAGGTCGGGCAGGAAGGAAAAGGCGCCTTGGGTGATTCGCATGGTGAGTCTCCAAAGTTCGTGTTCTCGGCGTCGCCCGGATGCAGCGAAGCGGAATCCGGGGTCGGCGTGGCAATCGGGCACATCGCACCCGGATTCCAGCCTTCGGCCTGCATCCGGGTGACGGTCAGGCGGCGGTCGGCGTGGCGACGAAGTCCGAGGTGTCCGTCGACGTGTAATCGAAGGTGACTTCGCCCCAGGTATCGAGCGCGGCGCGCAGCGGGCGGCAGTGCTCGGCGGCGGCCTTGAGGATGTCGGGCCCTTCGTTGACGATGTCGCGCCCTTCGTTGCGCGCCAGCACCATGGCTTCGAGTGCCACGCGGTTGGCCTGGGCGCCGGCCTGGATGCCCATCGGGTGGCCGATGGTGCCGCCGCCGAACTGCAGCACCACCTCGTCGCCGAAGAGGTCGAGCAGCTGGTGCATCTGGCCGGCATGGATGCCGCCCGAGGCGACCGGCATGACACGCTTGATGCCGGCCCAGTCCTGGTCGAAGAACAGCCCGCGCGGCAGGTCTTGGCGGGTGACGGTGTCGCGGCACACGTTGTAGAAGCCCTGCACGGTCATCGGGTCGCCCTCGAGCTTGCCCACCGCGGTGCCGGCATGCAGGTGGTCGACCCCGGCCAGGCGCAGCCACTTGGCGATGACGCGGAAGCTCACGCCGTGGTTCTTCTGCCGGGTGTAGGTGCCGTGGCCGGCGCGGTGCATGTGCAGGATCATGTCGTTCTCGCGGCACCAGTGGCTGATCGACTGGATCGCCGTCCAGCCGACGATGAGGTCCACCATCACGATGCACGAGCCCAGGTCGCGGGCGAACTCGGCGCGCTTGACCATCTCCTCCATGGTGCCGGCGGTGATGTTCAGGTAGTGGCCCTTGATCTCGCCGGTCTGCGCGGCAGCCTGATTGACCCCCTCCATGCAGTACAGGAAGCGGTCGCGCCAGTGCATGAAGTTCTGCGAGTTGATGTTCTCGTCGTCCTTGGTGAAGTCCAGCCCGCCGGTGAGCGCTTCGTACACCACGCGGCCGTAGTTCTTGCCGGACAGGCCGAGCTTGGGCTTCATGGTGGCGCCGAGCAGCGGGCGGCCGAACTTGTCGAGCCGTTCGCGCTCGACCACGATGCCGGTCGGCGGGCCGCGGAAGGTCTTCACATAGGCCACCGGCAGGCGCATGTCTTCGAGCCGGCAGGCGAGCAGCGGCTTAAAGCTGAACACGTTGCCGATGATCGAGGCGGTGAGATTGGCGATGGAGCCTTCCTCGAACAGGTCGAGGTCGTAGGCCACCTGGCAGAAGTACTGGCCCGCCTGCCCCGGCACCGGGTCGATGCGGTAGGCCTTGGCGCGGTACTTGTCGCAGGCGGTGAGGCGGTCGGTCCACACCACCGTCCAGGTGGCGGTGGACGACTCGCCGGCCACCGCGGCGGCGGCTTCGATGGGGTCGACCCCTTCCTGCGGCGTGATGCGAAACACCGCCAGCACGTCGGTGTCCTTGACCTCGTAGTCCGGATCCCAGTAGCCCATTTGCGCGTACTTGAGCACGCCGGCCTGGTAGCGTTTCTTGGTGTCGATCGCGACGTGTTCGTTGGCACCCATGTGTCGTCTCCTCGATGTGATGGCTCGACAATACGGGCGGCTTTGTATAAGGTCGAATCTTAAATTTTTAGATTTGAGATAAGGTTTTCTGATGAAGCTCGAGCAGCGGGTCAGCCTCAAGCAGTTGCGTGCCCTGGTGGCGGTGGCCGACACCGGCAGCTTTACGCTGGCCGCACGGCGCCTGCACATCACCCAGCCGGCGGTATCGATGCAGCTGCGCGAGCTCGAAGCCATCGTCGGCGAGGTGCTGGTGGACGGGCGCCGCGAGATCCGTCTGACGCTGGCCGGCGAGACGCTGGTGCGGCGCGCCAAGGAGGCCTTGTCGGCGATCGAGCTGGCGGGCATCGAGATCCTTGCCGGGCGCGGGGTGGCGGCGGGCACCATCGACATCGTGGCGATCACCACGGCCGAATACTTCGTGCCGCGCCTGCTCGCCGAATTCGGTAGGCGCTACCCGGACATCCGCTTTCGCCTGTCGGTGGTGAACCGCGCCGAGGTGTACGCCATGCTCGACGAGCGCCGCGCCGCGGTGGCCATCATGGGCAAACCGCCGTCGGGCATGGCGGTGCGGCGCATCCCCTTCGCGCCGCATCTGCTCAGCTTCGTGGCCGCGCCCGACCATCCGCTGGCGAAGAAGCGCAACATCCCGCCGGCCAGCCTGACCGAAGAGCGCCTGCTGCTACGCGAGCGCGGCTCGGGCACGCGCGACCATATCGAGCGCTATCTCAAGCGCCATGGCGTCAATGCCCTGCGCGCCGACGAGCTGGGCAGCAACGAGACGCTCAAACAGGCGGCGATGGCCGGCATGGGCATCGCCTTTCTGTCGCATCACACCTTCAGCATGGAAGAGGCCGCCGGGCACCTGGTGCGCCTCGACGTGCAGGACACCCCGGTCGAGCGCGAATGGAACATCGTGGTGCGCAACGACCAGCCGTTGAGCCTGGCGGTGACGACGCTGATGAACTTTCTGCAGAGCGAGGGGGTGGATCTGATCGGTGCCAGCGCCGGGGCGAGCGCCGATCGGGGGTGAGGGGCCGCGCGGCAGAGCGCCGGCGGCCGGGTGTCAGCGGCGGCGGTGGCTGATGAGGGCGACGAGGCCGAGGCCGGCCAGCAGCATGGCGTACTGGCCCGGCTCGGGCACGGCGGCGACCGGCATGCTGAGGTTCAGCATATACGCGCCACCCACACGCGCCGTGCTCGACACCGCGCCGCTCACTTCGAGGAAATACGCGCCCTGCGCCAGGGCGATGCTGCCGTCGATGGTCCGGCCACTGCCGAAAGCCTGACTGAGCAGATCGCCGCCGGTCAGCGAGCCGGACTGGTCGGCGTCGAGCCACAGGCTCATCGACAGCGACTGCAGGTCGAAATGCGCCGTGGTGGCCACCGACGGGATGACAACTTCGGCATGGGCCGACAACACGCTGCCGTCGGCCTTGGCATGGCCGCCCAGCACCTGGGCAGTCCAGTTGCCCGAGGCGGCGGTCGAGAAGCTCAGCGCCTGGTCGATGTTGACGGCCGACGCGCCGGTGGCGGCTCGTATGCCTTCATGCATCCGCCGCACAAGGCCGATCTGTCGGCGCTGAGCGCCGCGGCCCTCAGGGGGCCGAGAAGTCGCGGCAGGTGCCGCGCTGGGCCTGGGCGGCGGCAATGCGGCCGACGCCATGGCGGTAGGCCGCGCAACGCAGCGTGACGCCGTCCTGCAGTGCCAGATCCATGACGGCGGTGGCCTCGCGCGTGAGGCGATCGGCCAGGCGCTGGTTGACCGTGTGCTCGTCCCAGTGGTCGCCGCTGCGGTTCTGGATCCATTCGTAGTAGCTCACGATCACGCCGCCGGCGTTGGCCAGCACGTCGGGCAGGATCGGGATGCCGGCTTTTTCCAGGATCGCTTCGGCCTCGCAGGTGACCGGCCCGTTTGCGATTTCGAGGATCAGGTCGGCGCGTACGTCGGCTGCGTTGTCGGTGTCGATCTGGTCTTCCAGGGCCGCCAGCACCAGCACGTCGACATCGAGCGTGAGCAGATCGGCGTTGCTGATCGCCTCCACGCCGTCGGCCTCGCAGCTGGCCGAGCTCTCGCAGTACACCAGCCCCTTGCGTTCGCGGCTCTCGTGCTTGTGCCGCCAGATCGGTTCGGGGTCGAGGCCCTCGGGGCGGTGGATGGCCCCCTGCGAGTCGGACACGGCGACGATCCGGTAGCCAGCCTCATGCGCCAGGCGGGCGAAGTGATAGCCCGCGTTGCCGAAGCCCTGGACCGCCACGGTGAGGTCGGATGGATTCCGGCCCTCGCGCTCGACCCACTGGTTGAGCACCTGAAGCGCGCCGCGACCGGTGGCCTCGATGCGCCCGGGCGAGCCGCCCAACTCGAGCGGCTTGCCGGTGATGACAGCCGGCGCATGCCGGCGCTGGATGGTTTCATACTCGTCGGCCATCCAGCCCATGAGGGTGGGGTTGGTATTGACGTCCGGGGCGAGGATGTCGCGGTCGGGGCCGACCACATCGGCCACCGCGCGCATGTAGCTGCGGGCGAGGCGTTCCAGTTCGCCGCGCGAGAGGCCCTTCGGGTCGACGCGCACGCCGCCTTTGCCGCCGCCGAAGGGCAGGTCGGCGACGGCACATTTGATGGCCATCCAGAAGCTCAGGGTGGCCACCTCGTCCTGGCACACGGCCGGGTGAAAGCGCACTCCGCCCTTGGCCGGGCCGCGCAGGGTGCCGAACTGCACCCGCCAGCCGGTGAACACCTGCAGCCGGCCGTCGTCCATGCGCAGCGGCACCGCCACCTGCAGCGCCAGCCGGGGCTGGGACAGGCGGGCGCGCACGTCGTCGGCGACGTCCAGATGGGAGAAAGCCTCGTCGAGGCGCGACAGGGCGCCGGTCAGTTGAGGCCCTTGTTCCAGCGCAAGTTCTGTCATGGAATATTCCTCACATGCGTCCTCGGGCAATGCCGCCCCGGGGACGGTTCACGCCTCAAGGCTTTTTCTTGTCACCGGCCGCGACATCCTTCTCGGTGTTCTTCCAGGCGTCCTGCAGTGCCTGGTAGGCGCCGGTAAAGCCGTCCTTGACTTCCTCCCAGGCTTCGACCGACCCGTCGCGCATGCTGCCGAACCAGGTGGCCACTTCGCGGCGCTGTTCACGCAGGGCCTTCAGGCTGGCGCGCGCCTTGTCGCGGGCGGCCTGGTCCATCTTGTCCCAACGCTGGTCGACCTGGGCTTCGAGGGCCTCGATGCGGCGGTCGAGCGTGTCCAGCGCGGCCTGGCTCTTCTTGAGCGCTTCGTTGCGCTGCTTGACGGTATAGGCCTTGAGCGCCTTCATCAGGTCTTCGGACTCCTGGCTGATGTGCTCCACCGAGGCCTTGTCGTCCGCGGGCGGGTTGGCGGCCAGGGCGGGCTGGCCGACGCCCAGTGCGATGGCCAGCAAGACCGGCGGCAGTGGGATGAAGAAGCGTTTGGCGAGCTTCATGGGGACCTCCTGTGCGTGTTGGTTGTTGGTGTTTTCGGTCCACCGGGCTCGGCCACGCGCAGGGCGTGGCGACGCGTCAAAGGGGCGACGCGGATCGCCTCGGTGGGCACGCGGTGGTTGGAAGCGCGATTACTTGAATCGCGAGGTGGCCGACTTGACCGCCACGGCCATCGAATCCCAAGCGTTTTCGATACCGGCTTTCAGATCCTCCCAAGCATCGTCACCGGCCGCTTCAAGCTCGGACAGCTTGGCGGCGGCGCCGTCGCGCATCGATTGGAGCTTGGCGATTTCTTCGTTGTACTGCAGCTGGGCGTCCGCCTCGGTGCGCTCGGCCTTGGCCTTGAGCTTGTTGATCTCGGCGTTCCACTCGTCCAGATGGGCCCTGAGTTTCTTTTCGTAAGCCGCTTTCATGCTCATGCTGATCCTCCGTAATTTCGTGATTGAAATGATCTGTGACGGGCATGTCAGACGTTCGACGACATGACCTCGGCGGGCTGCCGGATAATGCTCGTCAAATGACATAGACATGCCGTCCGCCACGGGTCACGTGTCAGGGTCGACTGCATCGGTCCGGGAGGGTTCCGCCTGTTTTTTGCGTCGAGGTGTAAGCGCCGGAAGTGGTCTGTGGGTGTTGCGGCAGGCTGGGCGCGGAGCTCAGGCCGTATCGGCGTCGGCATCGGACCGGTCGAAGCGCAAGGCGCAATAGCCGGCAATGGCGGCGATCGTCGAGGCGGCCATGATCGACAGCTTGGCCACTGCCAGCGCCGGTGAGGCGGGGTCGAAGGCCAGGTTGGCGATGAAGGTGGACATGGTGAAACCGATGCCGGCCAGCGCGCCGATGCCGAACAGGCGCCGCCAGCTCAGCGCCTCGGGGCGTGTCGCCCAGCCGCAGCGCTCGGCGATGAAGATGCCGGTGAGCAGGCCCGCGGGCTTGCCGACGATCAGGGCCACCACCACGCCGAGGCCGACCGGATCGGTGAGGATCTGCGCCAGACCGTCGCTGTCGACCGGCAGCCCGGCGTTCATGAACACGAACAGCGGCAGCACGATCAGCGCCACCGGCAGTTCCAGCCCGTCCTCCCAGCGGCGCAGCGGGGTGGTGGCCACCTGCGCCAGCGACTCGAGCTTGGCGATCTTGCGGTGCGTCTTGCCTTCGCCGAGCACCGCTTCGGGCGGCGCGTCGTCGGGCATGTCATCGACCGCGCCGTGCACCTTGCGCTTGAGCGATTCGGGCGCGATGCGCGGCCGGGCAGGCACGGTGATGGCCACCACCACCCCGGCGATGCTGGCGTGCACGCCCGAGCGTACGATGGCGATCCACAGCATGACGCCGGCCAGCGCATAGATGACCGGATGGCGCAGGCCGGCGCGGTTGAATGTCATCAGCACCGAAAACAGCAGGGCAGAGGCGGCCAGGGCCGGCAGCGAGACCTGCTCGGTATACACCACGGCGATGACGATGATGGCGCCGATGTCGTCGATGATCGCCACCCCGACCAGGAAGGCCACCGCCGTGCGCGGCACGCGTGCGCCGAGGGCGGCCAGCACGGCGATGGCCAGCGCCGTGTCGGTGGCCATCGGGATGCCCCAGCCTTGCACCTGGTCGCCGCCCATGCCAAGGTGAATCAGCACATACAGGCTGGCCGGCACCACCATGCCGCCCAGCGCCGCGGCAAGGAGCAGGCGCACGCGCTGCCGGTCCTTCAACTCGCCGGCGAGCAATTCGCGCTTGACCTCCAGGCCGAGCAGCACGAAAAAAAGGGCGATCAAGCCGTCATTGACCAGGTGCAGCGCAGACCACGACACCTCCTGCGATCCGAATACCATGCCAATGCGGAAATGGCGGATCGCCTCGTAGTGATCGGCCAGCGGCGAATTGGCCAGCGCCAGGGCGGCGAACAGCGCCAGCAGCAGGAAGCCGCTGGTCGTGGTCTGCGCCTTGATGAAGCTGGCGAAGGGCTCGCGCAGCCTGTCGATGGTGCGTTCGAGTGCCGGTTTGTCGATCGTCATGAACCTCCCGGAGGTGTCTGTACGGTCTGCGGCCGGGGCGTCCGCGGACGCTGAGGCCGGGCCACGGATGCGGCCAAGATACGTGATGTGGTCGTCTGTCGGCAATGACGCCCGCCCCGTTCTTTACCGTCAACACCGGCTTTGTCCTCAAGCTGGTGTTTCTCGCCGCTTTGGCGTTCCTCGGTGTGCTGTGGTGGCGCGGCAGATCATCACCATCGCGAGGGTGGGGATGCGCCGGTGGCCGAGTAGATCCTGCGCGGGGTGACGGTCGCCGCGGCGCTGTGGCTGATCGGCGGGCTGGCACCGGCACTGGTGGCCGGCAGACGTGCGTCTAATGCGTGCCGCCGTCGGGACGCCGATCCAGGCTGAGAAAGAGAATGCCGTTGGCGTCGTCGAGTTCGTGGTTGAGCATCGGCTTGTCCTCCTCGCGGGGTGACCGCCTGTCGGGCGGCCGTCTGTCCGGTGTGACCGGTGCGCCGGCCAAGGGTTCGGTCGGCGTGGTGGCATCTGGCGATGCAAGCATGCTGGAACCGGTGCGGGCATGACGGGTCGGAAATTCAAGTGCCTGTGCAGCGTGCCCGGCGGTTGGCCGGCGCGCCGGGCACGGCAGATGTCGGGCCGATGGCTCGACGGAGGAGACCCGATGACCGCTTGCAACGCGCCGTTTCGTGCCGCCGCCCCGAGGCCCGGCGAGCCGCCCTTGTCGCCCGAACCCGAACGCCCGCCGCATGGCCCCGGCCCGCTGCCGCCCGCGCCCCCGCCGGCGCCCCCGCAGCCGGGACCACCGCCCGTGCCGCCCGGTGAGCCCCAGCCCGTCCCGCCGGTCCCCGAGCCACCGGTGCCCGAACCGATCAAGCGTCGACCGGCCCCGGCTTCGGAACGGGGCGCCGGCCTGGCGGCCCACCCGGCGTGAGCCGAGGCCGGCCATCGGCATGTTCGAGCGCATCAAGGAAAGCTGGCATTCGCTGAAGAAAAGCGAACCGGGAGAACGCTTCCAGGACCGCTACCACCATCACCAGTCGCGGCGCGACGGGCGCCCCGGGCTGAGCGTGTTGCTGCGCCTGGCCGGCGGTACGGTCGTCGCGCTGCTCGGTCTGGTGATGCTGTTCACGCCGGGGCCCGGGCTGGTGTTCATGGCGGCCGGTGCCGCTTTGCTCGGATCGGAGTCCCGGATCGTGGCCCGAGCGCTCGATCGACTTGAAGTGCTTGTGCGCGCAGCACGCGAGCGCTTCGAGGCCCGGCGCCGGCGCTGAGGCTCGCGGGCGGTAGGGGCGTGGCGCCGGCGCTCACAGCAGATCGGCACCTTCTTCGGGCAGACGGGCCTTGCGCGCCTGAGCACGCAACTGCTCGTCTTCGCTCACCAGGCCGCCTTCGGCTTCGCTGCCGGTTGTGTCGTCCGCGACGGGCTGCGTGTCGGCAACCGTCGGCGCTGCCGTCGGGGCGGGAGTCTGGTCCAGCATGCGCACCGGCACACCTTCGGGGAAGAGGATTTCGCGGTTCTCGTCAGGCATCGAGATGCCGTGCGTCTCGAAAGCGTTCTTGACCTGCCGGATCAGCGCGGAGCGGAGCTTGAAGCCGTTGTAGACCGTCCCGTCGTACCAGAAATACAGCTTCAGATTCACGGTGGCCGCACCCAGCTGGTCGACCAGCACCAGCGCCTCGGGCGTCTCGAGGACCGCCGGATGGCGGTTGAGTACCGCCAGCGCGAGTTCCTGGGTGGCACGGAGCTCGTTGTCGAACCCGATGCCGACCTCGAATACCTCGCGGCGGTTCGGATTGGCGGTGTAGTTGAGGATGATGCTCTTGTAGACCGTGGCGTTCGGGATCTGCACGTGATTGCCGTCCTGGCTCATCAATACCGTGCCGCGGGTGGTCACGCGCAGCACGATGCCGGTGTGGCCGGCGATGTCGACCAGGTCGCCGATGCGGAACGGGTTGCGGGTGCTGATCAGAATGCTTGCCAGATAGTTTTCGAGAATGTCGCGCAAGGCGAAGCCGGCCACCAGTCCGGCCAGGCCGGTGCCACCGAGGATGGTCGCTGCCAAGCCCGACAGGCCGGCGAGCTGCAGTACAAGATAGAAGCCGATCAGGAAGACCAGAATGCTCAGCAGGCGCGCGGCAACATCGCGCAACAGGGGCTTGAGCCTGCCGTCCAGCGCCCGGCGGGTGGTACCGGCCGCCAGCCATGCGGCCAGCAGGGCCAGCGCCAGCACCCCCGCGCCGAGAAGCAGGCGCGGCAGTCGCTGCACACCCTGCGACCACAGGCGCTGAAATTCGCGCCAGGCCGGGGCCAGGTCCCAGCCTGCCGGCTCGAGGATCTCGATGCGGTTGACCACGGCGACGACGTCGGCAGTCTTCGCGGCCAGCGTGCCCGCCCACGCGCGGCGCTCCTCGGTGGTGGCCTGGCCGTCGAGAAACACCACGCCATGACGCACATCGACCGCGATGGCCGAATACCAGCCGGTACTCTCGAGAATGCCGGTGAGGCGTTGGTCGATCGCCTGATCGCCGCTGTCCGGCCGGACGTCGACGCGTTCGGCGAGCCGGACCTCGGGCGTGGCGCCCGTCGGCGGGTCGTCTGCGTGCGCGTGCGGGATGCCGGTGCCAACCACCAGCAAGGCGAGGATCAGCAGGCATGTGTCGCGGCGGTTCGCCTGCGGCGGGGTCGATGGCGCGGGCGACTTGGTCGGGTGTGCGCGTTCCATGGCGGCGCCTCCTCTGGCTGCGTCGTCCCTGCGCCGAGGGCTGCGCGTTATTCGTGGCGCAACGGCCAGGGCCGAAGGGATCGAAAGGGCGTCCCGCCATGCTACGCGTGTGGCGGGGACGGTGCCATGCTTGACCGGGCCGCAGCCCCAGCGCACACGGCGGGAACACCTCGCCGTCGGTGACGCCGGCGCCAGCGTCGACCGGGCGGGATCTTGGCCGCACGCGCCCCTCGTGCGGTGGGCGCGCGCAAAAAAGGGCCGCTATGCGCGGCCCCGTGGGCAGATCGAAGCGTGGCGGATGCCTACTTCGTCTTGGCCTTGCCCTGCGCTTCGTCGATGGCCGGGTTCAACTGTGCGGCCGGCAGGAAGCCGCCGATGCGGCTGCCGTCGGCGAGGAAGATGGTGGGGGTGCCGCTGATGCGCAGTTGCTGGCCGAGCGCGACGTTGCGCTCGATGGCCGAGGTGTCGCAGTCGGCCGAGGCGGGCGGTGCCTTGCCGGCGCCGACCCAGTCCATCCAGGCCGTGCCCTGGTTGTCGGCACACCAGATGCGCTTGGATTTGTCGAGCGAATCGGGGCTGAGGATGGGGTAGAGGAAGGTGTAGACGGTGACGTTGTCCATGCTTTGCAGTTCGCCGGCGAGGCGCTTGCAGAAGCCGCAGTTGGGGTCTTCGAAGGTGGCGATGACGCGCTCGCCCTTGCCACGCACATGCTTGACCGCATCCTTGAGCGGCAGGCTGGCAAAGTCGATGGCTGACAGGGCGTTGAGGCGGGCCTGGGTGACGTTGTTGCGGGTCTTGGTGTCGATCACCTGGCCGTCGATGATGAAGCTCACCGCCTCGTTGGTGTAGACCAGCTCACCGGACTTGAGCACCACTTCATAGAGCTTGTTGTAGGGCGTGGCCTTGACGCTGCTGACGGCCGGGGCGCCGATGAAGGCTTCGACCTTTTTCTGCACATCGGCTTCGCCGGCATGGGCGACACCTGCGGCCAGGGTCAGGGTGGCCAGCGCGGTGCGCAGTCGGGGGTGGTTCATCCGGTTCTCCAGGAATCAAAAATGTCCGCTGATGGCGTATCGCACCAGTGCGTTGCGTACGACAGGGATTTGGTTGGTGAGGTTCAGTCCGATGTTGCGCAAACCCGATAAAAGTCCGTTGTCGGGTTTGAACAGGCGGTTGAGCGCATGGGTGGTGGACTGCAGCAAGGTGGTTTCTTCGGCGCGGGCGCGGGCGTAGCTGGCCAGCAGCGCGGCTTCGCCGGGGTCGCGCCAGGCGGGTAGCGGGCCGAGCAGCTCGGCCAGCGCCTTGGCGTCCTGATAGCCAAGATTGATGCCGTGGCCTGAGAGCGGATGGATGGCGTGCGCGGCGTCGCCGATCAGTGCGACACGCGGCGCGGTCGGTTGCGAGACGCGCATCAGGCGCAGCGGGAAAGCGGCGGCCGGCGTTTCGGGCGTGAGCTTGCCGAGTGTGTGCTGACCGGCCTCGGCGACGCGCTGGCAAAGCGCCTCGGGTGACAGGGCGACCAGTGCGTCGGCCACGTCGTCGGGCGCGGACCAGACGATGGAGATCATGTTGTCGGGCAGCGGCAGGTAAGCGAGGATGCCGTCCTCGCGGAACCATTGATAGGCCGTGTTGCGGTGCGGCTTTTCGCAGTGGAAATTGGCGACCACGCCTTTTTCGTCGTAGGGCGTGGTGGTGGCGGCAATGCCGACCTGCTCGCGCACCCAGGAGCGCGCGCCGTCGGCGGCGACCACCAGCGAGGCGGTCAGGGTCTTGCCGTTGTCGAGGGCGAGCGTGGCGGCGTCCTCATCGACGGCCAGGCTCACCGGCCGCGCCGGGCACAGCAAAGTGAGATTGTGCTGGCGCTTGATGGTCTCCCACAGCTCGCGCTGCATCAGACCGGATTCGACGATCCAGGCCAGCTCACGCAGGCCGCAGTCGTAGGCCGAGAAGTCGAGCTGGCCGCCGGCGTCGCCGTGGATGGCCATGTCGTAGACCGGGGTGAGGCGGGCGCTGTCGAGGTGCGGCCAGACACCGATCTGGGTGAGGAAGTCCACATTGCCGGGGCTGATGGCGTAGATGCGGCTGTCCCAGCCTTCGGCGCGGGCGGGCGGCTGGGATTCCACCACCGCGATCTTCAGCCGGCTGCCGCGCAAGGCGGCGGCGAGACTGGCGCCCGCGAGGCCGGCGCCGACGATGACCAGATCGAATTTCATGTGCAGTGCCTGAAAAACAGGAGGGCGGGGCGCATGCCCCGGATGGGGCTGAACGTTACCGCATTGGCGGTTTTCGGCAAAGCGCGGCGCGCAATCGCTGACCTATAGGTGACGCCTATCAGGAAAATTTGTACGTTCAATTGGATCAATATAGTGCGGCGCAATAGGATGGCTCCAGTGCTTCAACAACACCCTCAACCACCTGGAGAAAATCACATGTCGAACCTCATCAACAGCAAGATCAAGCCTTTCAAAGCCACTGCCTACAAAAACGGCGAATTCAAGGAAGTGACCGAGCAGTCGCTGCTGGGCAAGTGGTCGGTGGTGTTCTTTTACCCGGCCGACTTTACCTTTGTGTGTCCGACCGAACTGGGCGACCTGGCCGACTACTACGAGCAGCTCAAGGACATGGGCGTGGAAGTGTTCTCGGTCTCGACCGACACCCACTTCACCCACAAGGCCTGGCATGACGCCTCCGAGACGATCAAGAAGATCAACTACGCCATGATCGGCGACCCGACCGGCACCATCTCGCGCAACTTCGAGGTGATGATCGAGGAAGAAGGCCTGGCCCTGCGCGGCACCTTCGTGATCAACCCGGAAGGCGAGATCAAGGTTGCCGAGATTCACGATCTGGGTATCGGCCGTGACGCGAAAGAGCTGGTTCGCAAGATCCAGGCTGCGCAGTACGTGGCCGCCCACCCGGGTGAAGTGTGCCCGGCCAAGTGGACCCCGGGTGAGCAAACCCTGGCCCCGTCGCTGGATCTCGTCGGCAAAATCTAAGTAGCCCCCCACGGCCGCCGCTTGCGTGGCGGCCGGTTTTTGTAGGGCGGGTTTCAACCCGCCATGGTCGGCTGAAGCTGACCCTACGTTCCCATGCCCGGGGCCGCCGGGCATTTTTTGCGCCAAAAATCTGACTCAGGAGGCCCGCCATGCTCGACGCCAATCTCAAACAACAGCTTTCGACTTACCTGCAGAACGTCACCCAGCCGATCGAGATCACGGCGAATGTCGACGACGGCGCCAAGTCCGCCGAAATGCGGACCTTGCTGAATGACATTGCCAGCCTGACCGACAAGATCACCGTTTTTGAGACGCGTGACGCCGAGGTGCGCGTGCCGTCCTTTGCGATCAACCGGAAGGGTGCCAGCATGGGCGTGCGCTTCGCCGGCATCCCGATGGGCCATGAATTCACCTCGCTGGTGCTGGCGCTGCTGCAGGTCGGCGGCCATCCACCCAAGGTCGAGGCCGATGTGATCGCGCAGATCAAGGCGATTGAAGGGCAATTCGACTTCGTCACCTACATCTCGCTGTCTTGCCAGAACTGCCCGGAGGTGGTGCAGGCACTGAACCTGATGGCGACCCTCAACCCCAACGTCCGCCACACCATGGTCGATGGTGCGCTGTTCCAGGACGAGGTCGAGCGCAACAAGATCCTTGCTGTGCCGAGCGTCTATTTGAATGGCGAGGTCTTCGGCCAGGGGCGTACCAGCCTCAAGGAGATCGTCGCCAAGCTCGACACCGGCGCCGCAGCACGTGACGCGGCCAAGATCGCCGACAAGGACGCGTTCGACGTGCTCATCGTCGGCGGTGGCCCGGCTGGCGCGGCGGCGGCCATTTACGCCGCGCGCAAGGGCGTGCGTACCGGCGTGGTGTCGGAGCGCTTTGGCGGGCAGGTGATGGACACCATGGCGATCGAGAATTTCATTTCGGTGAAGGAAACCGAGGGGCCGAAGCTGGCGGCCGCGCTCGAGCAACATGTGAAGCAGTACGAAGTGGATGTGATGGACGGTCAACGCGCCGAGGCGCTGATTCCCGGTGAACTCAATGAAGTCCGGCTGGCCAGCGGCGCCACCGTGAAGGCGAAAGCCATCATCCTCGCCACCGGTGCCCGCTGGCGCGAAATGAACGTGCCTGGCGAGCGCGAATACCGCGGTCGCGGCGTGGCCTACTGCCCGCACTGCGACGGCCCCTTGTTCAAAGGCAAGCGCGTGGCGGTGGTTGGTGGCGGCAACTCGGGCGTCGAGGCGGCGATTGACCTGGCCGGCATCGTGGCGCAGGTCACCTTGCTTGAGTTCGGTAGCGAGCTGCGTGCTGATGCGGTGCTGCAGGCCAAGCTCAAGAGCCTGCCGAATGTCACCATCCATACTGACGCGCAAACCACCGAAGTGACCGGCGCGGACGGCAAGGTCAATGCCCTGGTCTACACCGACCGGACCACTGGCCAGTCACACACGGTGGCGCTAGAAGGCGTTTTCGTGCAGATCGGTCTGTTGCCCAACACCGATTGGCTCAAGGGTGTGGTCGATTTGAGCAAGCATGGCGAGATCGAAGTGAATGCGCGTGGTGAAACCAGCGTGCCTGGCGTGTTTGCCGCCGGCGACGCGACCACCGTGCCCTACAAGCAGATCATCATCGCCATGGGCGAGGGCTCAAAGGCCGCGCTGTCGGCCTTCGATCACTTGATTCGCAGTTCGGTGCCGCACGAGGCCGCGTCAACGGTGTAATGGTATAGCCCCGTGTTAACGACAAAAGCGACCTCGCGGTCGCTTTTGTCGTTTCAGCTGCAATTACTTGCAGTGATCAGGCAGCCTTGCGGCGGCGAGCCAGGTTCAGACCCAGCAGGCCCATGCCGAGCAGTGCCAGCGAGGCGGGTTCCGGAACCTGATTGACTGGCGGTGCGCCGGTGTCGCCAGAGAGCAGGTTCTCGAACATGCGCTCGTTGTCGAAGGCGCCCCAGTTGGGGGCGTTGTCCCAGACGTTCTGGTCGGTGATCAGGAACACACTGCCCGGGCCGATGTTCTGGTAGGCCATCATGATGTCGTTCGGGTTTTCTTCGCCGACCATCAGGACTTGTGCGGAACCGGACACCAGCAGCGGCGCAAACGCGGCGTATTCGTAGGTGTTCACACCGTCGGTCAGCGGGTGGGTCAGGATTTGGCCGTCAGCCACCGATGCGGAGCGGAAGCCCGAATCAGACACGGTATTGACCACCTGGATGTTTGCGCCAAGTGCGGCCAGCGCAAAGTTGATGCGCGTGTTGTAGGCCGGAACGAATGTCCCGTGCTCGCCCATGAAGGCGATGCGGCCACCACCGGACAGGAACGAGCTCATGGCGCTGATTTCAGCTGCGGTGTAGTCGTTTGTCGGCTGGATTGCCCACAACAGGTTAACACCGGTCAGGTTGATGGTGTCGAGTTGGCCCGTCACGATGGATGAGCTGTGACCTGCCAGACCGTTGTAGAAGTTGTTCAGCGTGGAGGGGCTGTACGCGTCGCTCCAGATTGCGGCAACACCCGCGTTAGCTGCACCGGCACTCATCAGGCTGACTGCCGCGCAGACAACGGCGATGTTTTTCTTGATCTTCATGTTGAACCCCTTTGTGTTGCGTAAATACCGTTCTTCGGTGGAAGAAGTTTGGTAACAAATTGTTCTGTTGTTGCAGAGCACAAATCAGGCCAGATTCTAAAATTCTTCCGTAAGTAATTGATATTTAAATAGTCTGCTGGAGTTTTTGCCTGCTCCTGAAACCACTTCATGAGAAGCGCTTTTGGAAGTGTAAAAAAGTGCGACGCTTCAGGGAGGGTCGCTTACGGGCGGAGGGTGCCGGTAAAACGCGCTGGGCATTGAGCCCGTGAGTTTGTCGCGTCAGCCGGGGCGTTGGTCTGGGGGCTCCGGTGTGCCGCCATTGGCCGCTGTGCGAACGGAGTGTTGCGTCGCTGCGGGTTGGGTCAAGTGCTCGGCGCGAGCCCGGATTGGCCCCAATATGGGTTGTGGCGTGGGGCATCGTCATGGACAAGGCCTGCGCGAAACGCTTTGAGGACGGAACGCATCCGCTGGGCGTCATCGTCCATGAAGCCGGATTTGAAGTCGGTGAGAATCAGCCGGGCGCGGGTCGGCCAGTTGCCGGGTGCATCATCGATGGCCAGCCACGGGGTGTCGGTGGCGTGGTGGTCGGCGAGCCACTGGCGGGCTTCGGCTTCGCGCAGGCCGTAGAAGTCGCTGTTGTGCCCTGGCAGTCGGAACGGCGTGACGCCGATGACACGAGACCGGATGTCGTCGGAGAAATGGGCCTGCAGTCGGCGCAGGGAAAACAGCGTGCGCCAGTCGGAGGTGATGACCACGCGGCATTCGTCGAATTCGCGCAGCACGGCTTCGATGCGCGGCAGGCAGCGGAAGTCTTCGACCTCGCGCAGCGGATGGGTGACGCCATCGAAGTCCAGAAAGACGTAAATCTCGGATCGGTTCATTCCCGCCTCCTTGTGGGATGCATTCTAGTCTACGGTTGCTGCGGTGCAAAAATTTAGGGCGTTTGTCACAAAAAGTTCTTCAGGTTTTGTACCTACTGGTCGTCTAATTGAGTGGGCGTTCGCATTTGGTGCAACGCGGAATATTGACTCAATGGAGAGGTTGAATCATGCAAGCAATTGTCGATCTGAGTGGAAAAGTCGGACTGATTACCGGTATCGCAAACGAGAAGTCGATCTCGACCGGCGTGGCCGAATCCTGCGTCGAGGCGGGGGCCAAGCTGATCGTGACCTATCAGAATGACAAGACCCGGGCGTTCATCGAGCCGGTGGTGCATCGTCTGGGGGTGGAGCACGTTTACGCGCTTGATGTGACCCGCCCGGAGACCATGGCGGATGTGCAGGCGAAGATTCTTGAGCATTTTGGCAAACTCGATTTCGCGATCCACAGCATGGCCTTTGCCAAGCGTGATGACTTGCATGGCCGGGTGGTGGATACGTCTGCCGACGGTTTCGCGATGGCCATGGATGTGTCCACCCATTCCTTCGTGCGCATGGCCAAGATGGTCGAGCCCTTGATGGAAAAGGCGGGCGGTGGATCGCTGATCACCATGACCTATCTCGGTTCGGAAAAGGTTATCGCCAACTACGGCGTGATGGGCTTGTGCAAGGCGGCGCTCGAAGCGGCCACCCGCTACATGGCATGCGAACTGGGGCCGAAGAACATCCGCGTGAATGCCGTGTCACCCGGCCCGCTGATGACCCGCGCCGCTTCGGGCATCGCGCGCTTCGATGACCTGATGGCCTCGGCCATCGAGCGCGCGCCGATGCACTCGCTGGTCACGCCCGAGGACATTGGCGCGCTGACCGCCTTTCTGGTGTCGGACGCAGGGCGCCTGATTACCGGTGGCATTCACTTTGTCGACGCGGGATACAACATCGTCGGCTAGACTTTTCGCATGTCCTGCGAATCGGGTATGGTCAGCGCGCGTGAGCGCTTCGGCCGTGCCGACATGCTCTTTGCCGACCCGGTGCCGCCGCACCCCATGCTCGATGGTCTTATCGAAATTGGTCGCGGTGAGTACAGCATCGTGCTCGCCAAATGCGATGGCGAGCGGGTGTTGAAAGTCGTCAGCTCACCGGCGGATCATTTCTACTACACCGCCGATGACCGCCCGACCGGCCTGCACTTCCCGATCGTGTTTGCCGATCATGGCGTCATCGGTCGCGCCTCCACCGGAAATCTGCTGCATCTGATCGAAATGGAGCGCTTGTATCCGATCCGCCCGGAGACACCTGCGGCATGTGCCGCCGCCGCTCTGACTGATGCTTATTGGGCATCGTGTCGGCAGTGGGCCAATCTCGGCGCGGACATGGGGCGGATGGCGTTTTTCTCGCTGCTTCAGTCGCCGCCGCCGGACATTTCTGGTTCGCTGCTTGATGCCCTGCTTGCGCTGGCAGCGTTTGTCGAAGCGTATCAGGTGCTGCCTGACATTCTCAGCGAGGGCAATTTGTTGGTGCGGGCCGATGGCACCCTGGTGTTTTCGGACCCCGTGTTTCTTGGGTGAGACATCGGCGTGACACTTGGCCCAGGATGTCTTTAGTTGAACCCGGCCATGACCAGGCCTTGCGACGCCAGGTCAAAGTGTCGTGCCAGTGCGTTGCAGGCGGCTTCCGGGTCGCCGGCGGCAATGGCCTGGGCGATGGCCTCATGGGCACGCACCACCTCCTGTCGAGATTCATCGTCGCGGCGCTGACGCCAGACCATCGGGTTGGTTTCGCGCATGGCGCTGGTCAGCGCGGCGACCAGGACCGGGAAGAGCGGATTTCGACTGGCCTCGGCGATGGCGACATGAAAGGCGATGTCGTGTTCGGTCATTCGCGCCAGATCGTCCACGCAGTCATGCATCTGTGCCACCAGGGCAAGTAGCCTGCGGGCTTCGGCATCGCTGCGGCGGATGGCGGCCAGGGTGACGGTGCGCGTCTCGACCGCGCGACGGGCATCCCACATCTGTTGCGGATTAATCTGCTCGGTGCGCAGCGCATGGGTCAGTGACAGCGCAATGACCGATCCGTCAAAACCGCACACTTGGGCGCGTCGGCCCGCGCGCATCTCGATGATCCGCATCGCCGAGAGCGACTTGAAGGCTTCGCGGATGACGGTTCGGCTGACGCCGAGCCATTCGGCGAAGCGCGCTTCGCTGGGCAGCTTGTCGCCAACCTTGAGTGACTGACCATGAATGTGGTCGGTGATCGCCCTGATGGCATTGTCGACCCGGGTCTGGGGGGGTGGCGTTTCGGTCGGCTGTGCCGGTGTGATCGGTGCTTGGCGTTCGTGCATAGTTGATGTTATAAGTCGCAATCGACCTATCATACAAGTTATTTCCAGCTCGCGGTGTGGCCGGCGGGCGCGGGAAGTGGAGGAAGTGGGCAATGGGTGATGTATTGCGAGCCTTGATCGACGCGCTCGGTGAAGACGTGGTTGTGCATGGTGAGGCAGTCGCGGCGCGCGCGACCAGTTACTGGGATGCTTCGCCGACCCGTGCGATGGCGGTGCTGCGCCCGCGGACGACAGAAGAGGTGAGCGTCGCGCTGGCGATCTGCCACCGCTTTGATCAGCCCGTGGTGACGCAGGGCGGCCTGACGGGCTGTGTGCAGGGTGCGGTGGCGTCGGAGAAAGAGCTGATTCTGTCGCTCGAACGGATGAGCGCGATCGAGTCCATCGACCCGGTCGGTGGCACGGCCACGGTGCAGGCCGGCGTGACGCTGCAGGCCATGCAGGAGGCGGCGCGGGCGCAGGATCTGCTGTTTGCGCTGGATCTGGGCGCGCGCGGCAGTTGCACCATCGGCGGTAATGTGGCGACCAACGCCGGCGGTATCAATGTGCTGCGCTACGGCATGATGCGTGCGCTGGTGCTTGGGCTGGAGGCGGTGCTGGCCGACGGCACGGTGCTGTCGAGCATGAACCAGATGCTCAAGAACAACGCCGGCTACGATCTCAAACAACTCATGATCGGCACCGAGGGCACGCTGGGCATCGTGACCCGCGTGGTGCTGCGCCTGCATCCGCTGCCCACCAGTTGCAATGCGGCGCTGGTGGCACTGGAAAGCTTCGATCGGGTGACCGAATTGCTGTCGCGTATGCAGCGCGATCTGGCCGGTACGCTGAGTGCGTTTGAGGTGATGTGGAACGACTACTACCGTGCGGCCACCGAGCCGGGCGGCCATCGCGCCCCGATGGATCGGGATTACCCTTTTTACGTGATGCTGCAGGCTGAAGGCGCTGACGCCGCGGCGGATGCGGCGCGTTTCGAGACGCTACTGGAAAACGCGTTTGAGGCGGGATTGATCGTCGACGCCGTGATACCCAAGTCGGAGAGCGAGCGCCGGGCGCTATGGGAGGTGCGTGAGGACTTCGAAGCGATGCTGCATGGGCGTACCACGTTCCTGTACGACGTGAGCCTGCCGATCCGGGAAATGACGAGCTATGTGACCGAAATGCGCGCCAACATCGCGGCTGAGTGGCCGGACGCGCGTTGCATTGTTTTTGGGCACATGGCGGACGGCAATCTGCACCTGTTCGTTCAGCCCGGCGTGGACGGCGCCGAGCATGCGGTGTGCGACGAGGCCGTGTATGCGCCACTGAAAAGTCGTCATGGCTCGGTCTCGGCCGAGCATGGCATCGGTGCCGAAAAACGCGCCTGGCTGGGCTATTGCCGCAGCGAGGGCGAGATCGCGGTGATGCGCGCGCTCAAGCAGGCGCTTGATCCCAAACAGTTGCTCAATCCGGGTCGGATTTTCGATCCGGCCTGATGCACGGGCCTGCCGCGGGGATCAATCCGGCGGCAGGCTGGCGAGCAAACGGCGCATGTCGCGGTCGAGCGCGGGGGCGCTGCCCGAGGCGGCCAGACCGGCTTCCAGACGTTCACGCGCCGGGGCAAAGGCGTCATTCGCCAGGTGTTCGAAGCCCTGCTTGTAGCGGCGCAGCGCGTGGGTGTCGGGGAGCGCATCCAGTGGCTGCCAGGTCTGTAGCGCGTCTTCGAAACGTCCGCGCGTAATTTGCAGCAAGCCCAGATGAAAACGTGCAACAGGATGATCCTGTTCGTCGGCCAGCGCGCGAGCCATTTCGGTTTCGGCGGCATCGAAGAGTTCAAGGTGCGCGTATTCGGCACCCAGTCGATAGGCCACGGCCGTATCGTTCGGCGCCTCGGTGGCGGCCGCCTTGAGCAGGCGTAGCGCGGTGGTGTGGTCGCCGCGCTCGGCGGCGGCGTCGGCGTCGGTCAGTGAGGCGTTCGGGTGGGACATCAGGCGTGGCTCTCGATCAGGGTGCAGGCGTCGTCGCGCCAATACACCAGGGCGTTGAAATAGCCTTCCCACACACAGCCGTTGCAGCCGCGGCCGCAGCAGGTATCGGGGATGGGCGGCGGGGGGCGCAGGCTGAGTTGGCGGGTGCCGAGTTCGCCGCTGACCGCCACCACCAGCGCCTGCGCGTCATCGACGTGGCGCAGGGGCGCTTGGCGGAGGCTGGCAGTCGGCAACATCGACCCGCGCTTAGTGCCGGGTGATCTTGTCGAGATAGCCCATGGCAAAGGCCGACACGACAAAGGTCAAGTGGATGATGACGTACCACAGCAGCTTGTCGGAATCGAGGTTGCTGGCGTTCATGAACACCTTGAGCAAGTGGATCGACGAAATTGCCACGATCGACGCCGCCACCTTGTTCTTGAGGCTTGAGGAGTCCATCTTGCCCAGCCAGTTGAGCTTCTCGGCCTCGTCGCCAATGTCGAGCTGTGAGACGAAGTTTTCGTAGCCGGAGAACATCACCATCACCAGCAGGCCGCCCACCAGCGCCATGTCGATCAGCGACAGCACCAGCAGAATGAGATCGGTCTCGGGCGTGCTGAAGACATGCGGCAGGACGTGAAAGACCTCCTGGAAGAACTTCAGTCCGAGCGCGAGCAGCGCCAGGCTCAGGCCCAGGTAGATGGGGGCGAGCAGCCAGCGCGAGGCGTACATCGTGCGTTCGAAAAACTTTTCCATGCCATGCATCCAAGAGAGTGTTGGCCGGCATTTTAGGCGGTTTTCGGTGGCTGTGCCTTCGCGCGGCGGCGGGTGCTGCTCAGTGGTGCAGGGATTGAGGCGGCGTGTCGACGGCCAGTTGCAGCCAATCGCCAAGAATGCCGGCGGCGCAGCGTTGTACCGCGGCGGGCAGGCGCGGGTCGGCGGCGATGGCGCGCAACTGCCCGACCACCGCTTCGGCCAGACGCGGGTTGCCGGTGCTCGAATACCGGGTGACCAGTTCGAGCGCGGCCACCAGGGCCAGTTCGGGCTGGCTTGCGTAAGCCGGTGGGCCGTCGGCGTGGTGGTCCGCCGCGCTCACATGCGCACCGCGTAGTACTCGACCACGTCCTGCACGTTCACCGGGAAGGGCACTTCGTCGGGTTCGGGCAGGCGCATCACGGTGGCCGTGGTGTCCTTGTCGTTCCAGCCCAGCCACTCGGGTCGGGTGAGTGCGGGCTCGGCGAGGCTGGCGCTTACGATGCCGATCTGGCGCGCCTTGGCGGTGAGGGTGATGACATCGCCAACACGCACGCGGATCGACGGAATGTTCACCGAGCGCCCGTTGAGCAGCACATGGCGGTGGCGTACCAGTTGGCGGGCAGCGATGCCGGTGGGCGCGAAGCCGGCACGGAAGACGGCGTTGTCGATTCGGCATTCGAGCAATTCGAGCAGCTTGTCGCCGGTCGGGCCCTTGTCGCGCTTGGCTTCGCGGAACAGGCGGCGGATCTGGGTTTCGGTCAGGCCGTAGTTGAAGCGCAGCTTCTGCTTTTCGATCAGCTGCAGACCGTAGTCGGACTTGCGGTGTTTGTTGCGCGCGCCGTGCTGGCCCGGCGGGTGGGGGCGGTCGCTGATGGATTTGCGCGACAGGCCGGGCAATTCGGTGCCCAGGGCGCGCATGACTTTGAGACGGGGGCCGGTGAAGCGGGACATGACATCTCCTTGGTGGCTTAGCCTGTGGTCAGGCTGTTGGGGAGTCGGCATGTCGCGTGCTGCGCGGCGGGAAGCGGGCCGATCTCCCGTGAGGGCGTGGCTGGCTTCCCGGTGCTGGCGGGTGGCGGGCTGAAGCGGTGGCGCCGCGAGGTCACCACCGGAGCGCGATACTATCGCAAATGCGAAGCATTCGCAATTGCGAGAGACTTACCACACGTAGTACATCACGACCCAGGGCAGCACGGCGCCGGCGCTGGCGATCGCAAATGTTGCCAGCACCAGACCGGCGCGTGCAGCGCCCAGCGTCATGCGCGACACCATCCGCCCGGCGAGCGCCAGACTGGCCAGGCTCGCCGCGCCGAGCAGCAGGCCGCGGATGAGTGGCAGATGCGCGATGTTGATGCCCTCGGCGGCGAGCAGCGACACGGTCAGCGCCGACAAGCCGAGGAACACCCCGGCGCCACCGATCGGGATCAGCGCATAGGCCAGTTGCAGATGGGCGCGGGCGCGGCCGGTGAGATAGCCGGTCAGGCGCAGCCACAGCGAGATCCAGCCGCCAATGAGCAGCGCGGCTGCGCCGATGTAGCCGAGGATCATCAGGCCGTCGAGCCAGGTGAACACATCGCTGGCTTCCGGGTAGTGGGTGAGCAACCACCACGGCGCGTTGTCGCCGAGCAGCGCATAGCTGTCGTGTTCGATCAGCCATTCGGCGGCGGCGATCTTGGCCTGCACGAACCAGGGCGAGGCCGACCACTGAAACGCGCCAATCGCGGTGCCGATCAGGCCATACACCAGCAGGCGGACCTCCCACGGGTTGGCGTCGTCGATCTCGAGCTGCGCGACCTCACTGCCGGGAGCCCGGCCGGCCAGCTCGACCGCATCGCGATGTCCGGCGCAGCGGCCGCACATATGGCAGCCGGCGCTGGTCTCCATGCGACGGATGTCGACCAGCGGCGCACAGTTGACCGGGATGACGCGGGCTGGCTCGGCGTGGTCCCAGCGATCGCGGTCGGTGCGGAAATGCACCGGCGCCAGACGTGAGAGCAGGCCGAACACGCCATTGACCGGGCACAGGTGCCGGCACCACACTCGCTTGTTGCGGCCATACACCAGACCGAAGGCGATGGCGGCGACGGTCGAGCCGCCCAGCACCAGCAGCACCGCCTTGGGGTATTCATACACGCTCACCAGCTGGCCATACACCGTGGTGCCCAGAAAGGCCACGAAGGGCCAGCCGCCCCACTTGATCCAGCGCGGCACCGGCCGGCCGAGCCCGACGCGGCTGACTTGTTCGGTGACGAAGCCCTCGGGGCACAGCACGCCGCACCAGGCCCGCCCCATCAGCATCATGCTGACCAGCACGAAGGGCCACCAGATGCCCCAGAACACAAACTGGGCGAAGCGCGTGAGGTCGTCCCAGAGGTGTGCCTGGTTGTCGGGCAGCGGTAAAAAGGCGGGCACGGCGACCAGAAACAGATAGGCAAACAGCGTTACCCACTGCAGCCCGAGCACGAGTGTGCGATTACGCTGCATCCATCGCCCGAAGGCGGCGAGTCGCGTCGGCGGCGCGGCGGGAAGGGCGCAGCTCATGCGGCGCTCCAGCGCCCGCCTTTAGCGGCAGGTTTTGGGCGGAGCAACCACAGCGTGGCGACCCAGTACAGCAACCACAGCGCGAGCACGCTCAGTGCCGGGCGGGCGCGATAGCCGGCAAAGGTGCCGAGCAGGCCGTTGCCTTCGAGCAGCGCGCCGCTATCCCACACCGGTTCGACCAGCGGTGGCAGCCATTCGAGGTTGAGGAATCCCTCCAGGCCCGACACCAGCAGCCCCGAGGCGAGCAGCAGCAACAGCACCTCGCTAATGCGGAAGAACACGCGCTGTGGCAAGAGGCGCGAGCCCTTCATGAACAGCACTGCCGTGGCGGCGGCCAGTCCGGCGCCGAGGGCCGCGCCGAGCATCAGATCGAGCCAGCCGCCGGCCGGGTTCTCGGCCACGATGCCGTAGAGAAACAGCACGGTCTCCGCGCCTTCGCGGCCGACCGCGATGGCCGCCAGCAGCGCCGCCGACAGCCCGCCGGTCTCTTCGGCGGCGCGGGCCAGGCCAGATTCCAGATCGCGCTTGAGCGTGCGGCCGTGGTGGCGCATCCACACCACCATGTGGGTCACCAGCAGCGCGGCGACGATCATGATGCCGGCCTGGAAGGCCTCCAGCGTGGTGCCCGCCAGTTGCGAGTGGAAGCCGAGCATCGCCGCTGCCAGCGCCAGTGCCAGCCCGATGCCGCCAGCCACCCCCAGCCACAGGTGACGCAGCCGGATGCGGCCGTCGCCGCGGGCCTGGATCCACGAATACAGAATGGCGATGATCAGGATCGCCTCGACGCTCTCGCGCCAGACAATGAAAGTCGCGTTACCCATGGCTGCGCTCCTTATTTGGCGACGATCTCGCCCTTGGCCGTGTCGGGGTGAAATTCACCAAAGAACGGGTAGCGGCCCGGCTTGAGCGGAGCGAACACGATGGTTCGCGTCACGCCCGGGGCGAGTACGGTTTCCTTGCGCAGCTCCAGGCTCTCGAACTCTTCCGGCCCGGCGTTCTTGTTGGTGATCTCGAGACGGAAGCGGGTATTGGCGGGCACTTCGACCACCTCGGGCGTGAAGCGGCCGTTCTCGGCGACGAGGGTGAAGGTGGGCTTGTCGGCCCACGCGGCGGGGCTGGCGAGGGCGGTCAGACAGAGGGCGAGAGCGGTGCGGCGCATACAGACTCCAGAAACGGTGACGCCCCGTCGCGCGGGGGCGACGGGGCTGGCTTCAAAAGACGAACTTAGAAGGCATACAGGGCGCGCACGCCGGCGGCGGTGACCAGGTCGGCGTCACCATTGGCGCCGGCTCGGCGGATGAACTGTAGGTCTGGCGTGAGGGCGAGGTGATCGTTGAGTTGGTAGCGGTAATAGATTTCTGCTACTTGCTCGGCGCCGCTGGCGTCGTAGCCCCAGTCGGTCAGACCGGCCGAATTGGCGCGGAAGCCTTTCGAACTACGCAGCCAGGCCCAGGCAAAGCCGAGGCCGTCGTTGCCGCGCTTCCAGGCATTGCCGGTCAGCTCGCCGCCGACGGTCAGCGCGCGGTCAAACGCGGCGCGGCCTCGCATGCCGTGGCCGTAGCGGGTGAACAGCGTCAGCGATTCACTCACCTGCTGGTCGGCACTGATGCCCCAGCCGGCGTGGGCACGCTCGATGCCGTCATAGCCTTCGGCCTGCGGGTTGTTCCAGGCATAGGCGCGGTAGGTGCCGTCGAAACCACCAAAGGCGCGCACATTTTTTTCGACCTGGGCGATCACGAAGGGCTGGGTGAAGCTCTTGCCGAAGGTGCTCGAATCGCCCGCGCCGAACAGGCCGATGGATGCGCCCCAGCCGCTCTCCTCGTTCACATAGGCCAAGCGCACGCCGGGCGTGAACCCGTAGCTGTCGGCGCCGACCTGGCCACCCGAGTCGAGAAGCGGGTTGTGCACGAACACATTGTTCAGGAAGCGGGTCGATTCATCGTCCGCCGCGCCGTTCTGGTCGAAGAACACGAAGGGGTCCATCTTGCCGATGGTGAATTCCATGCGTGCCGGTGCGCCGTCGAGCTGGTCCGCGCCGATCGGCGTATCGAGCTGATACCAAGCCTGCGCGAGCACCGCGTTGGTGTTCTCGCTCGGCACGCTCTCCTGCGCGAAGCCCATGCTGTTGGTGGCGCCGTTGAAGAAGGGGCGGGTGTCGCTGTGGCTGCCATCCTGGCCGAAGCGGGCCTGGAAGAAGAACTGGCCTTCGCCATCGCCGACCCGGCCGGCCGGCAGGGTCACGCCGACATCGCCACGCCAGCCGAGCACGGTCTCGCTCTTGTTGTCGGTGCGGCCGTCTTTCGACAGATGCTGCGCCACGGCGCCGACGCTGACTTCGGCCGAGATGCCGTCCAGCGCTTCGGCCAGGGCATTGGCCGGGCCGGTGGCCACGGCTTTTTGTTCGACCGCCTTCAGGCGGGTGGCCAGGGCCGGCTCGGTGTCGCTGATGCGCTCGCTGTCGAGCGCGGTGGCCAGGGCGCGGTTGTCGGCCTCCAGTGTCTTGACGCGGGCTTCGAGGTCGGCCGGTTTGCTCGCTTGCTTGAGCTGGCTTTCGAGGCTGGCGTTGCGCGCTTCGAGTTTGGCAATGCGCTCGGCCAGTTGTTTGACGATGGCGCGCAGGCCGGGGTCGTCAGCCGCCTGTGCCGGCGTGACGCCGACCAGCACGGTGAGCGCCGCAGCGCTCAGGGGCAGGGCGAAGCGGCGCATCAATAGCCCCCCTTCTTGCCGATGCCGGCATAGGTGAATTCGTATTCGACGGTGAACGGCGCGAACCAGGGCCGCACGCCGGTCTCGCGGTCGGTGTGGCGGCCGAAGTGGGCGTGGGCGTTGGCGCTCGGCGGGGCGATGTTGTACTTGACGGTGTACTTGCCCGCGCCCATCAGCTTGATGTTGTTGCCGTAGTGGGGGCCGTCGCTGGCCACCATGGGCATGAAGTCGCCCTTGAGCACCTCGGTGCTGCCTTTCTTGCTGATTTCGTAGTTGATGACGAGGTAGGGGATCCAGTCGCCTTCGGCAAAGCCGTTGGGGTTGCTGGCCAGGGCGCGGATGTCGGCCTCCATGTGCACATCGCTCTGGGCGGCGGGCGTCATCATGCCGGCCGGTTCCATCTCCACCGGCTGCAGATAAACGGCGGCGATCTCCATACCGTGCAGATGCTGCGGCGTACCGATGGGATACTCGAGGGCCTGGCTGCTCAGCGGGGCGGCCAGCAGGGCGAGAGCGATGGCGTGGCGGGCGAAAGACATCAAATTAGCTCCGGAAGTTCAGAAAAGTGCTGCAATGATATCGCGAATGCGAATGACTCGCATTGCCAACAATCAAGAATTTCGCGAGATTGTCCCGACGAGTTGATGCTTCTTGTTGCGGCGCCTGTGCTCGGCAAATGTGTTGCGGAACGGGCGGATCTGTGGGCTTTTGATCTTGCGTGTTCGTAAGCTACGAATGCTCGTTATTTATCGACGTTTGGCTGCACAAAAATGTCGTTTTATGACGAAACGCCGCATTGGCAATCCGTAGACTGGGTAATCGTTGAGTGGGCGGCAGCTGCGGTTGTGCTGTGGCATCACAGGCATCGGCGCAAGGCGCCGACATGGAATCGGGGGGAGGCCTGGCGCGGAGCGTGCCGGGGCATGCGGTGGGGAGGCGGTCTTCCCTGAAGCACGGCGGGGGGCATCGACGCCTTGCGTGGTGTCGATGACCCGCAGACGCACTTCACTCCGGTCATCTTTTATGAACAACCCAAGGATCCGGATTGCCATGTTGAAGATCGAAGGAACACTGACTCATTTCGCCAACCCTGCCGCGGACGCCAATCGCTCCTATCCTGAAGCGCTGAAGGACGTCATTTGCGTGGCCAAGGCGGGAGAGGCCATCGCAGACATCAAGACCTGGCCCGGCTACGCGGCCACGCCCTTGCACCAACTGAAGTCGATGGCCAGGGCCGCCGGGTTGGGCGCCATCTACTACAAGGATGAGTCGCAGCGCTTCAGCTTGAAGAGCTTCAAGGCGCTCGGCGGCGCCTATGCGGTTGCCCGCCAGTTGCAACGCGCGGTTGAGGCGCGCACCGGTCGTCGGCCGAGCATTGCCGAGCTGCTGGCCGGCGAGTGCAAGGCGGACGTCGCCGGGCTGGTGGTCAGCTGCGCCACCGACGGCAACCACGGCCGCTCGGTGGCCTGGGGCGCGCAGATGTTCGGCTGCGGCTGCGTCATCTACGTCCACCGCGATGTCTCCGAGGGGCGCAAGCAGGCGATGGAAGCCTTTGGTGCCGAAGTGATCCGTATCGCTGGCAACTACGACGCCTCCGTGCGCCAGGCCGACGCGGATGCCAAGGCCCACGGTCGGATCATCGTTTCCGACACCAGCTACGAGGGCTACATGGAGATCCCCAAGGATGTCGCGCTGGGCTACACCGTGATGCTCGACGAACTGGTCGTGCAACTCGACGGCGTCATCCCGACGCATGTGTTCGTGCAGGGTGGGGTCGGCGGCTTGGGCTCCGCGGTGTGCGGCTACTTCTGGGATCTGTGGGGCACGCAGCGCCCGCGGATGGTGATTGTCGAGCCCGAGCAGGCCAACTGCCTGCAGTTAAGCGCCGATGCCGGCAAGCCGGTGGCGGTGGGCGGCGATCTGGAGACCCTGATGGCAGGCCTGGCGTGTGGCGAAGTGTCGTTGCTGGCCTGGAAGATCCTGTCGGTCGGTGCCGATGATTTCATGACCCTGAGCGAAGAGGCGGTGCCGGCCACCATGCGTTTGCTGGCCCGCGGCTTCGAGCAGGATCCGGCGATCGAGGCGGGTGAATCGGCGGTGCCGGGGCTGGCGGCGGCCGTGATCGCCTGCCAGTCGCCGGAGATGTCCGAAGCGCTGGGGCTGGACGCCAGCAGCCGGGTGCTGGTGATCGGCACCGAAGGGGCCACCGATCCGCAGTTGTACCGGAAGCTGGTGGGTTGAGTCCGGACCGCGGGCGGCGATCCGCCGCCTGCACCCGGTCCTCGGGTCATGCGGGGTCGGGGTCTGCCGTTTCGGTCCCGACCGGTATGCACAGGCTGACCTTGACCGGCGCCATCACCACGTTGGTCTGAAAGCTGCGTACGTTCGAGTTCTCGAAAAACGCGGTACGGGTGAAGCGTTCGTAGTCGTCCATGTCGGCGGCGGTCACGATCAGGATGAAATCGGAATTGCCGGTGACGTAGTAGCACTGCTGCACCGCCGGGTTGTTCCTCATCCCGTCCTTGAAGGTGTCGATCAGGTCTGCCCGCTCACGTTCCAGGCTGACCTGTACCACGAAGGTCATACCCCGGCCCACGGCCTTCGGATTGACCACCGACACGTCCGACAGGATCACCTGTTGTTCGCGCATGCGCTTGAGGCGGCGTTGAACGGCGGCCGGCGACAGGGCGACCTGCTCGGCGATCTCTTCCGAGGTGGTGCGATTGGCCACCTGGACGATGTCGAGGATCTTCCGGTCGAAGTTGTCCAGGGTGTGGGATGAAACGGTCATGGCGAGGCCTCCCTTAATACAGGTCGTGGTGCCGATGCCGGGCGTCCGGCGATTGGTACATATCTCTAAAAACCGCGCGAAACGAGTGATCCGTGCGGTGAAAACGCGGAATCTGCAGATTCGCCGCAATCCGGGCAGGGATATTGAAGAATCAAATCCCTGCCAAAGCGTAACTTATACCAAAGGGTCGGCGGTCGAAAATGCCGACTTGCCACCCCGCCTGGACGCTGTCCATTGCCATTCAAGAGGTCTTGATGACACGCATTGATTCCATTTGCCACCGAAAGCCCCTGCAGCAACTCGCCCCGGGCGGGCGGATCGGTGTCATTACGCTGGCGACCGATTTCAATATTGAACAGGACCTGCGCCGCATCCTGCCGGTCGACGTCGAAATTTTCACCAGCCGGGTGCGTAACTTCAATCCGCTGACGATCGAGAACCTGCGCTCGATGGCGCCGGGCATCAGCGCCGCGGCCGATGCGATCCTGCCGGGCACCGATCTGGACGTGGTGATCTATGCCTGTACCTCGGGCACCGTGGCAATCGGCGTTGACCGCATCAGCGAACTGGTGCGCCAGAGTCGCCCGGGTGTGGCGGTGAGCAACCCGGTCAGCGCGGCCTTGTCGGCCTTCGATGCCTTGGGCGCGCGTCGCCTCTCGATCCTCACGCCCTACACCACGCCGGTCAATGCCGAAATGGCGGGGTTCTTTGGCAAGCAGGGCTACGAGGTGCTGAACATTGCCGGCTTCGGCTTCGAAGATGACACCGCGATGACCTATATCGACCCCGACGACATCGTCGATGCGGCGATCCAGAGCTGCGACCCGGCGGCCGACCTGTTGTTCGTGTCCTGTACCGCCCTGCGCGCCGCCGGCGTCATTGAGCGCATTGAGCGCGCGCTGGACAAACCGGTGGTGAGCAGCAACCAGGCCCTGGCCTGGCACAGCCTGCAACTGGCCAACTACGGCGCCCCGGTGCCGGGCTTTGGCCGCCTCATGCAGCAGGTCGGCGGACCGATTCGCCGCCCCTGACACTCAAATCTGGAGGACCAACCATGGCCCAGCTGAGCCCCGAACTGATTGCCGACATGACCGAGTGGCGGCACCACATCCATCGCTTTCCGGAATGTGGCTTCGATGTGCAGCAGACCTCGGACTTCATTGCCGACACGCTGGAGCGCTTCGGTGTCGAGGTGGCGCGCAACATCGGCCAGACCGGTCTGGTCGGCATCCTGCGCAATGGCGACGGCGCGGCGGCGATCGGTCTGCGCGCCGACATGGATGCGCTGCACATCCACGAACAGAACACATTCGACCATCGCTCTCGGCATGAAGGGCAGATGCATGCTTGCGGGCATGACGGGCATTCCGCCATGCTGCTGGGCGCAGCCTGCGAGCTGGCGCGTACGCGGGATTTCAACGGCACGGTCTATTTCATCTTCCAGCCGGACGAGGAGCACGGGAAGGGCGCCCAGGCGATGATCGACGCCGGGCTGTTCCAGCGCTTCCCGATGGATGCAGTGTATGGCCTGCACAACCTGCCGGGCCTGCCGGCCGGTAGCCTGGTCGTGCGCCCCGGTTCGCTGATGGCCAGCGAGAGCAGCTTCGAGATCGTCATCGAAGGCATCGGCGGCCATGCGGCCATGCCGCATACCGGGGTCGACCCGATCGTGGTCGGCGCCCAGGTGATTCTCGGCCTGCAGACCATCGTCTCGCGCAACCTCAGCGCCATCCACGAGACTGCGGTGATCTCGGCCACCGAGTTCATCACCAACGGCACGGTCAACGTGATTCCGTCCCAGGTCACCATCAAGGGCGACTGCCGTTGCTTCACCGAGGCCACGCTGGCCAGGATCGAAGCGCGGATGGAAGCGGTGGTCGCCGGGATCTGCCAGGCGGCGGGGGCGACCTATCGCTTCGAGTTCATCAACACCTTCTATCCGACGGTGAATAGTCCGGCGGCCACCGAAAACGTCATCCGCGCGGCGCGGGCCGCGCTGGGGGATGACAAGGTCAATGGCAGCTGTGACCCCTTCACCATCTCCGAAGATTTTTCCAGCATGTTGCGCGTGAAGCCGGGCTGCTACGCCCTGCTGGGCAATGGCACCGAGTCAGTCGGCGGCTGTGCCCTGCACAACCCGAGCTACGACTTCAATGACGGCATTCTGGAAAGCGGCGCGCGCTACTGGGTCCAGCTGGTACGTGACCAGTTGCGCTAAGCCGAATCGCTCCCACTCCCACCCTTACACACCAAGCAGGAGACATCCCATGAAAAAAGTACTCGCAACCTTGCTGACCCTGGGCATCGCTTTTGGCGCCCAGGCCGAGACCTGGAAGTTCGCCTCCGAAGAGGACAAGAACGACGTGCAGGACATCTTCGCGCAGAAGTTTGCCGAAGTGATCAAGAAGGAGTCCGGTGGCGACATCAAGGTCCGGATCTACTACTACGGCCAGCTCGGCACCGAAAACGACATCGTTGAACTGACGGCCAAGGGCACGGTGCAGTTCGTCTCGGTCGGCACCGGCCACCTCGGCTCTTATGTGCCCGAGGTCCAGGCCATCAGCCTGCCCTACCTGCTCGGCACCAACGAGCCGGTGGTGCGCGAAGTGCTCACCAGCAGCGAGACCATCTACAAGGATCTCGCCGGCAAGTTCGAGAAGGTCAACCTCAAGCTGCTGACCATGTTCTCGGAAGGCGAGATGGTATGGGGCGCGAACAAGGCGATCCGTTCGCCGGAAGATTTCGCCAACCAGAAGATCCGCACCTTCACCTCGACCATCCCGGTCGAGACCTATAAGGCCTTCGGTGCGACGCCGACGCCGCTGTCCTGGGGGGAGGTGTATGGCTCGCTGCAGCTCAAGACCATCGACGGCATGGTGAACCCGCCGTACTTCATCTACAACGCCAAGTGGCACGAGGTGCAGAGCCACCTGATGTACCCGGGCCAGCAGGTGTATGTCGGCACGGTGTCGTCGAACAGCAAGTGGTTCAAGGGCTTGTCGGCCGACAAGCAGGCGATGGTCATGAAGGCGGTCAAGGAAGCCGAGCAGGCCGCCTATGACTACAACCTGAAGATCAACAAGGAGAACATGGCCAAGATCCTGAAGGAGCGTCCCAACATGCAGGTGGTGGTCCTCACCGATGACGAGCGTGCCCGCTTCAAGGCGCTGAGCGCCCAGCTGCATGAGACCTACTTCCACATCGTTGAAAACGCAGCCAAGGATGGCGAAAAGGCCGCCGCGCGCAAGGGCGCCCAGGCCATCGTGGCCGGCCTCGAGCAGGAAGTGAAGGCCGCCGCCAAGCTCGTCAAGTAATCGGCATTCCCGCCGGCCATACCTTTTTTACCTCAGACACCACTGCCCGCGGGCAGTGGCCTGCAGGAGGCGCCGCCATGAAAAACGTACTCAAGAAAGTGAGTGGCATCAGCGAGCGGATCGAGGAGTTCATCGTGTGCTTCTCGATCGTCCTGATCATGTTGAACTCCACCGCCAATGCGATGGGCCGCTATTTCTTTGGCAAGAGCATCTTCTTCGCCGAGGAACTCAACCAGTTTCTGATCGTCTCCGTGACCTTCATCGGCTTTGCCTATGCGGTCAGGAAGGGGCGGAACATCCGCATGACGGCGCTGTACGATTCGCTCGGTCATGGCGTGCGCAAAGTGATCACCACGATCATCGCGGTGACCACCGCTGCCCTGATGTTCTACCTGGCCTACAAGGCCTACTTCTACGTCGTGGAGCTCAAGGACATCAACCGCCTGAGCCCCGCGCTCGAGTTTCCCGTCTACATCATCTACTCGATCATTCCGATCGGCTTCGTGATGGCCGGCCTGCAGTACCTGATCAGCTTCGCGATGAACCTGATGCACCGGGAGATCTATCTTTCCTATGACGTCATCGAAGGGGCATCGCCCGGACTCGGAGAGTCGATATGAGCGGCCTGATGCAGTTCTTCTCCGACGTGATTGCCGGTGATCCGGACGTCTACGTGATCACCTTCACCCTGGTTGCGGTGATGGTCGTGCTGCTGTTCCTCAGCTTTCCGATGGTCGTGCCGCTGGCGGCCGGGGCGCTGATCGGGATGATTCACTTTTCGGATGTGGACACCGGCGTGATCATCCAGCAGATGGTCACCGGCATATCGCCCAATGCGCTGATCGCGGTGCCAATGTTCATTCTGGCGGCCGACATCATGACCCGAGGGCATACCTCGCAGAACCTGCTCGGGCTGATCGAAGCCTTTGTCGGTCACATGCGCGGCGGATTGCCGATCACCACCTGTCTGGCGTGCACCTTGTTCGGCTCGGTGTCCGGCTCGACCCAGGCGACCGTGGTCTCGGTCGGCCAGATCATGCGGCCCAAGTTGCTCAAGGCGGGCTATAACGACAGCTTCGTGATCGCGCTGATCATCAACGCCAGCGACATTGCCTTCCTGATTCCGCCGAGCATCGGCCTGATTCTGTACGGCACGCTCGCCAACGCCAGTGTGGGTGAGTTGTTCATCGCCGGCATCGGCCCCGGCATCGTGCTGGCCCTCCTGTTTTCGGCGTACTGCTACATCTACAGTGTGCGTCAGGGCGAACGTGTTGCCGTGGTCGAAAAGACCGACATCAAGCAGAAGCTCCAGGCCATCAAGAAGGCCCTGTGGCCGCTCGGCTTCCCGGTGCTGATCGTCGGCGGGATCTATTCCGGCGTCGTCACGCCGACCGAGGCGGCCTCGTTTTCGGTGCTCTACGCGATCCTCGTCGAGTGTGTCATTTACCGGGAACTGAAGCTGCGCGATGTGCTCGAGTCTGCGCTCAGCACCGGCCTGATCACCGCCGTGGTGTTCGTGCTGGTGGGTATCGGGCAGGCCTTTTCCTGGTACATCTCCTTCGAGCAGATTCCCCAGGCCCTGCTCGAACCGCTGGATCTGACCAGTGCCTCGCCTGAATTCCTGCTGTTCGTCATCGCCGTGGCCTTCTTTGTCGGCTGCATGTTCGTCGACTCGCTGGTGGTGCTGCTGATCCTGACCCCGATCTTCATGCCGGCGGTGGCCGCGGTGGGGCTCGATCCCATCCTGGTCGGTGTGATGATCACCCTACAGATGGCCGTCGGCTCCGCCACGCCGCCCTTCGGCTGCGACATCTTCACCGCCATCGCGATCTTCAACCGGCCCTACATGGATGTGATTCGCGGCACCTTGCCGTTCATCCTGATCCTGGCCCTGATGACCGCACTGTTGATCTTTGTCCCTGACATCGCGCTGTTGCTGCGCGATCTGGCCTTCAAGTGATGTTCCGTTCGGCCGCGTCATCCTAGCGCGGCCGGGTGCCCCGATTGAGAGAAGCGTCATGACCCAAACCCTCACAGCCCCGGCGCGCGGTTTCGAGCGCGCAGAATTCGAACAACGCACCGCCAGGCTGCAAGACGCCATGGCGGCGCAGCGGATCGATGCCGTGTTCTTCTGCACTGAACCGGAGTTCCGCTACTTCAGCGGCTTCAAGTCGCAGTTCTGGGAGAGTCCGACCCGACCGTGGTTCCTGGTGGTGCCGGCGAGCGGGCGTCCGATTGCGGTGGTCCCGCAGATCGGTGCGGCCGGTTTTGCCGAGACCTGGATCGACGACGTGCGCAGCTGGCCCTCGCCCCGCCCCGAGGACGACGGCGTGTCCTTGCTGGCCGACACCTTGAGCGAGGTCTCGCGCACCCATCGCCGTATCGGCGCCATGCTCGGCCCGGAGACCCACCTGCGCATGCCGGCGGCCAACTTCGCCGCGCTGTGCGACCGGCTGGCACAGCATGAGATGACCGACGCGTCGCTGATCGTGCGCCAGCTGCGCAGCGTCAAGTCGGCGGCCGAGATCGCCAAGATCCGCTTCGCCTGCGAGGTCACGGCGGCCGGGTTCGACTACCTGCGGAGCCACCTACGCACTGGCATGACCGAGCGCGAAGCCTGCAAGGCCATGCACCTGGAAATGCTGCGCCTCGGCGCCGATGCCTGTCCCTACCTGATTTCGGCCTCCGGCCCTGGTGGCTACGACAACATCATCATGGGGCCGACCGACCGTCGGCTCGAGGACGGCGATGTGCTGATCATCGATACCGGCGCGAACTTCGACGGCTATTTCAGCGACTTCGACCGCAATTACGCCTTCGGCGAAGTCGGCGCGGACACGCACCAGGCCTACGAGGCGGTGTATGCATCGACCGAGGCCGGTCTGCGTGTGGCCGCTCCTGGCGTGACCACCGGCGAGGTGTGGCAGGCCATGTGGTCGGTGCTCGAGAAGGCCGGCGCGTTGGGCAACGATGTCGGCCGGATGGGGCACGGGCTGGGCATGCAACTGACCGAATGGCCCTCCAACGTCCCCGGCGGCGACGTGGTGCTGCAGAGCGGTATGATCCTGACGCTGGAGCCGGGCATGACGTTCGCGCCGGGGCGCATGATGGTGCACGAGGAGAACATCGTGATCACCGAGTCCGGTTGCGAGATGCTCCACCGCCGAGCCTGGCCGCAGATGCCGGTCATCGGCTGAAGCGTCTCCAGAACGGGCTTTCCAGGGCGCCTTCGGGCGCCTGTATTTTTTGACCACGATGGGCAGAGACGATGCAACCCAGAACGACCGGAACACTGATGTGCATCACCGGGGTGACCTTGCTGTCCCCCGACGTGCTGGTGATGCGCTGGCTGGCACTCGATCACGCCACCATTCTGCTGTGGCGGGGGATCTTCCTCACCGTCGGCTTCGGCGCGGTGGTGCTGCTCCGCTATCGGCGCGACTGCTTGCGCGCGCTGACCCATGCCGGTTGGCTCGGTATGGCCACCGGCCTGTGCTTTGCGCTCAATACCACGTGCTACACCCAGGCCCTGCAGCGCACCAGCGCGACCGCCGCGATGATGATCATCAGTACCGCGCCGGTCTTCGCTGCGCTGGTGAGTTGGTTTGTGCTGGGCGAGCGGATCAGTCGCAAGACCGGGATCGCCATCATGGCGACACTGATCGGCATCGGCATCATCGCTGCCGACGCAGGCGGTCAGAACGATACGGTGGGTAACCTGTTTGCGGTGGGTACGGCCATCTTCATGGCCATCAATTTCACACTGGCACGGCTCAAAAGCAGCGTCGATCTGACGCCGGGCCTGGTGTTCGGCGGTCTGTTGGCGGCGGCCTTCGCCTTGCTCGAAGGCCGCCCGGGCCCTGTTCCGGCGCTTGCGGAACTGGGGGCCATGGCATTGACCGCCGCGCTCTCGATGCCAATCGGCTTCACGTTGCTGCAGATGGCGCCGCGCTACATTAGCGCCACCGACGTCAGCCTGTTCCTGCTGCTCGAAGCGGTACTCGGTCCGTTCTGGGTGTGGCTGGTGCTGGGCGAGGTGCCCGGCCGCGGCACCGTTGCCGGCAGCGTGGTGATCTTCGCCGCACTGGCTTGGTACGGCGCACCCGAGAAGTGGCGCCGGCGACGCGGGCTGCGTGCGCCGGCCTGCTGAGCGGCGTTACTGTTCGGTGCTGGCGGGCAGGGTGACGAAGCCGAGTTTCTGGACGCCGGCCACGCGGGCGGCGGCCATCAACTCGGCGATGGCTTCGTAGCGGGTGTCCTTGTCAGCGCGCAGGTGAAGTTCCGGCTGCGGATCCAGCGCGGCGATATCCGCCATGCGCGGCGCCAGGGCTTCCTTGGGCATGGGCTCGTTGTTCCAGAACAGCTGGCCTTCGGCGTTGAGCGATAGCGTGATGGCGTCGGGCGTTTCTACTGTGGGTGCGCTGCTCGCCGTGGGCAGGTCGATCTTGACCGAGTGAGTGAGTAGCGGCGCGGTGATCATGAAGATGATCAGCAACACCAGCATCACGTCGACCAGGGGCGTGGTGTTGATCTCGCTCATCGGGCCGCTCTGCCCCGAGTTGTCGAATCCGCCGAAGGCCATCATGCCACCTCGGAGATCGGGCGAACCGGTTTGGCTGCGCTGCGCGCTTGCGTGGCGGGCGCGGCAACGGCAATGCGTGAGCCGGTGGTGAAGTAGGCGTGCAGGTCGTGCGCAAAGCCGTCGAGTTCAGACAACTCGACCCGATTGGCGCGATTGAAGCCGTTGTAGGCGAGCACGGCGGGGATGGCCACGAACAGACCGAAGGCGGTCATGATCAGCGCTTCGCCGACCGGGCCGGCGACCTTGTCGATGGAAGCCATGCCGCTGAGGCTGATGCTGGTGAGCGCGTGGTAGATGCCCCACACCGTGCCGAACAGCCCCACGAACGGTGCGGTGGACCCGATTGAGGCGAGCACCGTCAGGCCGCTTTCGAGCCGGGCCGTGGCGTCGGCGATGGAGCGGCGCAGCGCGCGGGTGACGAACTCGCCGGTATCGAGCGTGCCGCCCAGCGTGGTGCCCGCGGTGTGGCGGGTGTAGTGCGTGTGGGCGGCGGCGGCCTGCTGGGCGAGACGCTCGCAGGGGGTGTCGGCGGCGCGGGTGCTGAGCAGGCGCAGGCCCTCGTCCAGCGAGGCAGCATGCCAGAACTGTTCAACCGCATCGCCATGGCGGCGGGTGCTGAGCAGGCGCAGGCCCTTGCTCAGGATCAGATACCAGCTGACGACCGACATGCCGACCAGCAGGATGGCGACGCTGCGGATGATGAGGTCGGCCTGTGCCCAGAGTTCGCTCAGGCCGAAGGCGTTGGGGGTGTCCATGTCAGGTGTTCTCCAGTTTGAATTCTATCGGCACGATCACCCAGTTGGCGATGGGCCGGTCGCCCTGGCGGGCGGGCTCGAAAGTCCATTTGCTGACCGCGCTGCGGGCGGCTTCGTCCAGCCGGCTGTGGCCGGAGGACTGATGCAGGCGCACATCGCTGGCCGCACCGCTTTCGCTTACCAGCACACGCAGTAGCACCTTGCCTTGTTCGCCCACGCGGCGTGACAGGCGCGGGTAGCGTGGGCTGGGGTTGTTCAGGTAGGCGGCGTCGAAGCGCGCGGCAATGATCGGCTGTGGCGCCGCGGCGACCGGGCCGGGCGCGGCTTTGGGCGGCGTTGTGGGGGCCGCGACCTGCGCAGGCTGCGGCGGGGGCGACGCGCTCTCGGGCGGCGGCGGGGCCTCTTCCTTGGGCTCGCTGATGGCGGTGGGCGAGGGCTTGGGGGTGGGCTTCGGCGCCGGCTTGGGTGTGGGCTTGCGCACTACCACGGGCTTGGGCGGCGGCTTGAGTTCGGGCGCGGGCGTGGGCGGCTTGGGCGGAATGACTTCCGGTACGGGCGCGGGCGGGGGCGGCGCCACCGGCTCGGGCGCCGGCGGGGCGATGAGCGCGACTTGAATGGTGGTGATCGGGGCTTGAACGGGGGTGTCGATCTGACTCAGGCCCAGCGCCAGTGCGCCTGCATGGGCCGCGAGCACCACGAGCAGACGTGCAGCCGCGCCGAGGCGTGCGCGCACAGACGCGCGCCGCGGCAGTGGGGTTGCCGGCACGAGGGCTTGGGGTATGGCAAGCATGGGCTCGTATTTTACCGCGCGCGCAGGCGGGTGGAGCGCGACACCCGGTCGCATGGTCGTACTGAAATTCATGAATCAGACAGGCGAGCCGAGGCTGGCGGTAATCAGCGCGTTGAGCGCGAAGCCCATGGCCAGCAGGATGAGGCAGGTGCTGACGGCACGTGGCGTCGACGACAAGTGCAGCGGTGGGCGATTCATGCGGGTCTCCAGGCAAAGAGGTGTTGGCTGGCTGGTCCCGCTGGAACTGGCTGGCGAGGCGCCACGGGGGCGCCCAGTGGCGTGGGCTGCGCTCAGCTGGCCGAGTGATCCGGGTCCATTTGGGACTGCAGGTAGTTGGGTAGCGTGACCCGGTCGATCAGTTCGAGCTGGGTTTCGAGATAGTCAATATGCTCTTCCGTGGCTTCGAGAATCTTCTCGAATAGCTCGCGGGAGACATAGTCCTTACAGGATTCGCACTGACTGATGGCATCGACCAGATCGCCGCGGGCGGTGGTCTCGAGTGTCAGATCGCCCTTGAGGCACTCGGGCACGTTCTCGCCGATCAGCAGCTTGCCGAGGTTCTGCAGATTGGGCAGGCCTTCGAGAAACAGCACGCGTTCGATCAGCCAGTCGGCGTGGTGCATTTCTTCGATGGATTCGTCGTACTCGTGCTTGCCAAGCTTGGCCAGGCCCCAGTTCTTGTACATGCGGGCGTGCAGAAAGTACTGGTTGATGGCGGTCAGTTCATGGGTGAGCTGGCGGTTGAGAAGCTTGATGATATTCTTGTCGCCTTTCATGCGAAGGCCTCCAGGTGTCGGGTCGGGGTCGGGCTCAGGCTGCGTACGGCACGGGATGCGCTTGCGACAGCCTGATCGAGACAACACTTTGCCGCGCAGGCACATTTTCCGCAATCGGCGGTGACGCCCAGCACGCGCAGGTCGCGAACGCGGCGTGCGCCATTGGCGGCGGCGTGGTGAATGTCTTTTTCGGTCACTGCGTTGCAAATGCAGACGTACATGCTGTCTGGCTCCTTCCGGTATAGCCTATTTGGTGAGAATCAGCTTGCCCGCGCGTGTTTCCTGCAGGCGATAGCGGATGCCCTTGTGTTCGATGGTGACGACGCTTTGACCCTTCAGCAGCGCCTCGCTGGCAATGGCCGGCGCGTTGCGTATGTCAGCACGGGGCTGATCAGGGGCGTCGGCAGGACGAACGGACGAAGGGGCGGCGGTCATGGCGTATCAATGCAAACAAGAACGATTCGCATTTCACCATCTCCGTTCGATGGCGTCAAGTCTGTTGGGCATTTCTCGACGCTCGCGTCGTGTGGTGTCAGGCAAGCAAGCGGGCAGGTATAGTCGAAACCTTCGTTTATTGCCGTCAGGAACCGTCATGTCTTTCGTGATTCCCGCCCCCGATCAAGCCAGCCTGCCGGTCGCTGGCAGCGCCGACCGTTTTCCCGTGCGCCGCATCTATTGCATCGGCCGAAACTACGCCGACCACGCGCGCGAGATGGGTGGTTCGCCCGACCGTGAGCCGCCCTTCTTTTTCTGCAAGCCGGCCGATGCGGCCTTTGCCGTGACGGGCGAGGCGCCGGTCGATTGGCCGTATCCGACGATCACGACCGACCTGCATCACGAGATCGAACTGGTGGCTGCCATTGGCCGTGGCGGACGCGACATTGACGTGGCGGATGCGCTCGATCATGTGTGGGGTTATGGCGTGGGGCTGGACATGACCCGCCGCGATCTGCAGGGCCAGATGAAAGCGCAGGGGCGCAGCTGGGAGATCGGCAAGGCTTTCGATCACGCGGCGCCAATCTCCGCTTTGCGCCCGGTGAGCGACACCGGGCATCCAGCGGCCGGCGAGATCTGGCTGGATGTGAACGGGGTGCGGCGCCAGACCGGCGATCTGTCCGACATGATCTGGTCGGTCGCGGAGGCAGTGGCGGGCTTGTCACGCTACTTTGAACTGAAGCCGGGTGACTTGCTGATGACCGGCACACCGGCCGGTGTGGGCGCGGTGGTACGCGGCGATGTGCTCAGCGGCGGCGTCGCCGGGGTGGCGACGCTGGCGGTCAAAATCGTTTGATGGCCGGGCGGGGCATCAGGCCCCGCCGACTCACAGCTTGGCCAGACGCTTGATCGCACCGGACGCCGCGATGGCGCCATCGGCCACGTAGGCTTCGACATTGCTTTCGATGCGGTCGGGGTCGTAGAGGTAATTGACCATCAAGCCAAAGGACTGGCTCATGCCCCGGGCGGCGGAGTCGGCCATCCAGTTCAGGCGTTCGACACGTGCGCCGTTACCCAGGTGGAAGCGGGCCACTGGATCGAAAGGCGCACCGCGCGATTTGGCATGGCACAGGTAGCGCGCGGCGAGCCGGGTGAGCGGCGCGCTGAGCGCAGCGGCCAGACCGGGTTGCTCCAGCCAGGGGCAGTTGTCATCGAGCAGGGTCTGGAAGCCGGCCGAGGCTGGCCCCTCGATGCCGAGTGGGGCGAGTTTCTTCCAGTCGGCATCGGTGAAGGCGTCAGTCAGGGCCTCGGGGTGGGCGCGTACCCAGTCCTTGAGGCGCGGGATGGGCGACAGCGTGGCAAATTGCTTGAGACCGGGCAGGTCACGCTTGAGGTCATCCACCACGCGCTTGAGCAGGAAGTTGCCAAAGGACACGCCGCGCAAGCCCACCTGGGTGTTGCTGATCGAATAGAAAATGGCGGTGTTGGCGCGCGCGTTGTCGGCCACCGGCGCCATTTCGTCGAGCAGTTTCTGGACGTTGTCGGCCAGGTCGTCCACCAGCGCCACTTCCACAAAAATCAGCGGTTCCAGCGGCATGCGCGGGTGGAAGAAGGCGTAGCAGCGGCGGTCGGTGTCGAGGCGGTTCTTGAGGTCGGTCCAGGAGCGGATCTCGTGCACTGCTTCGTACTGAACCAGCTTTTCGAGCAGGGCGGCGGGGCTCTCCCAGGTGATGCGGCGCAGTTCGAGAAAGCCGACGTCGAACCAGGCATTGAGGCGGGCTTCGAGTTCGCGGTCCAGCGCCTTGAGTTCCGGATCGTCCTTGAGAAAACGCAGCAGATCGGCGCGCAGGTCGACCAGGAATTTGACCCCGGCCGGGATGGCGTTGAACTGGGTGAGGATGCGGATGCGCTGCGAGCGCATGGCGCCGCGCAGCTTGGCTTCGGCGTCCCACTGCTCGGCGGTGCCGATCTTGCTCTGGTATACCGCGTGGGCCTCCGCGACGCGGGCCGGGTCGGGGCCGAATTCGAGGGCGATCAGGCGCAAGAAGGCATGACGTCCGTCGTCGTCGAGCTCGAGATAGGTGTGGGCCAGCCGTGCGGCACGCTGCCGGGTGGAGACTTCGCCGCCGGTGCCTTCGGCGCAGTCGCGCATTTGCGCGCGCAAGCGGTCGAGATCCTGCGCTTCAAGATGCGCCTGGGACTTGCCGCCCCAGGAGATGATGTCGCGCATTCGCTCCAGACTGCGCGTGACGATATTGGGAGCCATGCGTTCCTCTCGTACTCAGTGGTGCAGGTTCAGTGTGACCGGTCGGCGCCGTGGCGGTTCAGTGGGCCGTTTGGCGCTTGGCGTGAATCATCATCGCGATGCCGATCAGGATCATCGGCACGCACAGCCATTGTGCGGTGGACAAACCGCCGCCGAGCGCGCTGAAGATGCCGGGGTCGGGTGTGCGGAAAAACTCCATGATGAAGCGCAGCACGCCATAGCCCATCAGAAAAACGGCAGAGGTGGCGCGCAACGGCCGCGGTGCGCGTGAATACCACCACAGCAGCGCAAACAGCAGCAGGCCTTCGCCGGCCGCCTGATAGAGCTGGGAGGGGTGGCGGGGCAGCGTGTCGACATGCGGGAAGACCATGGCCCACGGCAGCGAGGGGTCGGCCGCCCGGCCCCAGAGTTCGCCATTGATGAAGTTGCCAACCCGCCCGGCGGCCAGGCCGGTGGGCACCAGCGGCGCGATGAAGTCGGTGATCTGCCAGAAGCCTTTTTGGTGGCGCTTGCCATACAGCCACATGGCGACGAGCACACCGAGGAAGCCGCCGTGGAAACTCATGCCGCCTTTCCAGGTGGCGAGAATTTCGAGTGGATGGTCGAAGTAGTAGCCCGGTTGATAGAACAGCACTTCGCCCAGTCGACCGCCGACGACGACGCCGATGACGCCATAGAACAGCAGGTCGTCGAGTTGCTGCGCCGTCCAGCCCAGCTCGGGGCGGCGCTTGATGTGCCATCGCCCGAGTCCGATGAACAGGACAAAGGCGATCAGGTACATCAGGCCATACCAGTGAACAGAGAGCGGGCCGACCGAGAAGGCGACCGGATCGATTTTCGGATACGTCAGCATGCGTTCAGTCGGCTTCGCCCAGGCTGATCTTCAGTTGATGGAGTTCGGCGCGCAGGGCGGCGACCTCGGACTCGAGTGTTTCGACCCGTGCGGCGAGACCGCCCGGCGCGGCGTGGGCCGTGGCGGCCATCACGCTGGCGACATCGACTTCGCCACACATCAGGTGGGCGTAGCGGGTTTCCTTGGTGCCGGGCGCGCGCGGCAGGGCAAGCACCATGGGCGGGTATTTTTCGGCCAGGTGCTCAAGCGCCGCCTGCAAGGTGGGGATGTCTTCGAAGCGGTGCATGCGCTCGCTGCGGCTTCGCAACTCGCCGGCGGTTTGCGGGCCGCGCAGCATCAGCAGCGCCATGATCGCCTGCTCGGCGGGCGGCAGCGAGTGGCGCAGGCGGATGCGGTGTTCGTATTTGACGACGCGAGCCCCTTCGTAGCGACCGATCAGTCCGCGCGCCAGCAACTGGCTGATCGCCTCGCTGACTTCGGATTCGTCCAGCTGCATGACCGGTTCACGCCCGGTGAGTTGGTTGGCGCCGGTGGTGATGGCGTTGATGCTCAAGGGGTATTGATCGGGGGTGGTGAAGCTTTTCTCGATCAGCACAGCGAGCACGCGGGCTTCGTTCTGGCTGAGGTCAAAGCCTTCGGTCGATTCGGTGGTATCGGTCATGGAGCGGTTCCGGCTATGGCGCAGCTTGCCATGATAGCGGATCGCTCGCGGCTAACGCGTGGCGCTGTCGTCGTCTCGCGCGGCAAGGGCGGCGCGTGCCAGGTCGATGAGCTGGCAGGTGGAGCTGTCGGCGCCGGCCGGTGACTGCCCGCTGGCGAAGGCCGACTCGATGCGTCGGGCCAGTTGCTTGCCCAGTTCGACGCCCCATTGGTCGAAGCTGTTCACATTCCAGAGCACGCCCTGGGTGAACACCTTGTGTTCGTACATGGCCAGCAGTGCGCCCAGGGTGCGCGGGGTGAGCGCGTCGAGCAGGATCACGTTGGTCGGGCGGTTGCCGTCGAAGCAGCGGTGGGGCAGCAATTCGGCAATGCGCTCGGCCGACAGGCCCTCGGCCTCCATCTCGGCGCGGGCTTCATCGGGTGTGCGGCCCATCATCAAGGCTTGCGCCTGGGCGATGCAGTTGGCGAGCACGATGTCGTGGTGCGGCCGGGTGTTGTCGGGGCTGTGCAAGGTGGCCACAAAATCGGCCGGCACCAGCTGCGAGCCCTGATGCAGCAATTGGTAGAAGGCGTGCTGGCCGTTGATGCCGCTGTTGCCCCACACCACCGGCCCGGTCGCCCGGCCCACGGGCTGACCGTCGCGGGTGGTCTGCTTGCCGTTGCTTTCCATGTCGAGCTGCTGCAGGAAGCCCGGCAACTGGCGCAGACCGTGATCGTAAGGGGCGACCATGTGTGTTGCCGCGCCAAAACCATTCACGTACCACACGCCGAGCAGTGCCAGCAGTACGGGCAGATTCTGCGACCAGGGCGCGGTGCGGAAGTGCTCGTCCATGGCATGCGCGCCAGCGAGCAGCTCGCCGAAGGCCTCGGGCCCGACTTGCAGCATGATGCTCAGTCCGACCGCCGACCACAGCGAATAGCGCCCACCGACCCAGTCCCAGAAACCAAACATGTTGGCCGGGTCGACGCCGAAGGCGCGGACCGCCTCGGTGTGGGTCGACACCGCGACAAAGTGGCGGCGGATGTCGGCCTCGGTGGCGCCACCCGCCAGAAACCAGGCACGCGCGCTGCTGGCGTTGGTGAGGGTTTCCTGGGTGGTGAAGCTTTTTGAGCAGATGACAAACAGTGTGGTGCGGCGGTCAAGCTGGCGCAGAAGGCCGTTGAGTCGGCCGGCGTCGACGTTGGCCACAAAATGCGTGCGCAGGCGCGGGTGGCCGATCGGGCGCAGCGCGTCGCAGACCAGCCGCGGGCCGAGGTCGGAGCCGCCGATGCCGATGTTGACGATATTGGTGATGGGCTCGCCGGTGTGGCCGAGCCACTGGCCGCTGCGCACCTGCTCGGCAAACCCGGCCATGTGGGCAAGTTCGGCTTGGATGTCGGGCACCACGTTGTGACCGTCGACCCGGATGTCGGCCGTGGCCGGTGCGCGCAGGGCCGTGTGCAGCACGGCGCGGTGCTCGGTGCTGTTGATGCGCTCGCCGGCAAACATGGCGTGAATCGCGCCGCGCAGATCGCAGGCGTCGGCCAGGGCGAAGAGCTGCTGCAGGTCGGCGTCGTCGAGCCGGTTCTTGCTGTAGTCGATGAAGATGCCGTTGCTGCGCACACACATGCGCTCGGCTCGGGCGGGGTCGGTGGCGAACTGCTCGCGCAGATGGCGGCCGGCCTGTTGGTGGGCGGCCTGCTGCAGTCGGGACCAGCGTTCGGCGCGGGCGTCGGGCATGGTATTGGCGGTGCGCCCGGTGGAGGCGCTGAAGTCTGAAGGGCGGTTCATGCTGGGCTACAGTGTAGTGGAGCGATGTTACAGCGTCATCTTGTCGCGCTGCAGTGTTGATCACAACCGGGCATTATGTCATGGGGATGGCGGCGCGGGGTAATCCGTGCGCGACGCAGAACATCCGGAAGTACCGGCGTCGCGCTACAATGTTCCGCTACGCACGATAGCCACAGTTTCAGGAGACAATCCGATGCCCCAGTACCGTTCACGCACTTCCACCGCCGGCCGCAACATGGCAGGCGCCCGCGCCCTGTGGCGGGCGACCGGCATGAAGGACGGCGATTTCGAAAAACCGATCATCGCGGTGGTCAACAGCTTCACCCAGTTTGTGCCGGGCCATGTGCACCTGAAAGACATGGGTCAGTTGGTGGCGCGCGAGATCGAAGCGGCCGGCGGCGTGGCCAAGGAATTCAACACCATCGCCATCGACGACGGCATTGCCATGGGTCACGGCGGCATGCTCTACAGCCTGCCCTCGCGCGACCTGATCGCCGACTCGGTTGAATACATGGTGAACGGCCACACGGCCGACGCCATGGTGTGCATCTCGAACTGCGACAAGATCACGCCGGGGATGTTGATGGCGGCGCTACGCCTCAATATTCCGGTGATTTTCGTCTCCGGCGGTCCGATGGAGGCCGGCAAGGTCAAGTGGGACAACAAGGTCGTCTCGCTCGATCTGGTGGACGCCATGGTCAAAGCGGCCGATGAGAGTGTGTCGGACGAAGAAGTCGCGGCCGTTGAGCGTTCCGCCTGCCCGACCTGCGGTTCATGCTCGGGCATGTTTACCGCCAACTCCATGAACTGCCTGACCGAGGCGCTGGGCCTGTCGCTGCCCGGCAATGGCACGGTGGTGGCGACGCACGCCGACCGCAAGCAATTGTTCCTGACCGCGGGGCGCAAGATCGTCGAGTTGGCGCGCCGCTATTACGAGCAGGACGACGAGACCGCGCTGCCGCGCAACATCGCCACCTTCGAAGCTTTTGAAAACGCGATCACCCTCGACGTGGCCATGGGCGGCTCGACCAACACCGTGCTGCACCTGCTGGCCGCGGCGCGTGAGGCCGGGGTCGACTTCACCATGAAGGACATCGATCGCATCTCGCGCAAGGTACCTTGTCTGTCCAAAGTGGCACCGGCGGTGTCGGATGTGCATATTGAAGACGTGCATCGCGCCGGCGGCATCATGGGCATTCTCGGCGAGCTCGATCGCGCCGGTCTGCTCCATAGCAATGCCCACACGGTGCACAGCAAGACGCTCAAGGATGCCCTGGCGCGCTGGGATGTGATGCAGGCGCACGACAACAAGGTGTTCGACTTCTTCCGCGCCGCGCCCGGCGGGGTGCCCACACAAGTGGCCTTCAGTCAGGACCGCCGCTGGAATGAACTCGACATGGATCGCAGCCACGGCGTGATCCGCGACAAGGCGAACGCCTTCACTCAGGAGGGTGGCTTGGCCGTGCTCTACGGCAACATCGCGGAAAAAGGCTGCATCGTCAAAACCGCTGGGGTCGACGAATCGATCTGGACCTTCACCGGGCGCGCCCGCGTGTTCGAGAGCCAGGACGCCGCGGTCCACGCCATCCTGACCGACAAGATTGTGGCCGGCGACGTGGTCGTCATCCGCTACGAAGGGCCCAAGGGCGGCCCCGGCATGCAGGAAATGCTCTATCCGACCAGCTATCTCAAGTCGAAGGGGCTGGGCAAAGCCTGCGCGCTGCTGACCGACGGGCGCTTCTCGGGCGGCACCTCCGGCCTGTCGATCGGCCACGCCTCCCCCGAAGCGGCCTGTGGCGGCGCGATCGGCCTGATCGAAGAGGGCGACAGCATCGAGATCGATATCCCGAATCGTGGCATCAAGCTGGCGATTGACGACGCCACGCTGGCGGCCCGCCGTGCGGCGATGGACGCCAAAGGCGCGGACGCCTGGAAGCCGGTCGGCCGCGAGCGCGTGGTCTCGGCGGCCCTGCAAGCCTATGCCGCGCTGACCACCAGTGCTGATACCGGCGCGGTGCGCGATGTGACGCAAGTCCAGCGCTGATCGGGGTTTGCGCTTTACCAACAAGGCCGCCTTCGGGCGGCTTTGTTCTTTTCGGTGCTTGGCGGTGCCTTGGATTGATATCGGGTTTGACCGGCTGTGGCCGGATGAATCCGGCCCCACCGTTCAAGGCCCTTCGTAGAGACGGACTTTTCCGGCCCTGAATGCGGATCCCCGCACGACTGATCGCGTGCCTGCCGCTTCGGCGGGAACCTACCTCCCGGCGCGGCCTCTGACAAAGACCAAGCGATGACCGTGGAGCATGCCCATGCCACCCACTGAACAGCCGTCCAAAGCCACGCTGGAGAAGCTCTGGCCGCTGGCGATTGCCGCCGCCGGCCTGGTGGCTGTAGTCAATTTTCTGGTCGCCTTGCTGATTGCCATCTTTGGCGATGTATTGCATCCCGCGCTGGCCGAGAGCCAGGCCTGGGTGCTGTTTGTCGTCGCCGGTGTGGCGATGGCGGTGCAGGCCGTGTTGATGGCGGTGATGCATCGTCAGCTTTGGGTGCGACAGCAAGAGGGGGAATTGCCGCAGGCGCGCTGGCGAGGCGGTTTGCGTCTGCCGGTGACCGCCGCGCTCGCCCACCCCGCGGTTCGTCGCCGATTGCGGGTGGTGCGACACGCCGGGCGACGCCGTCGCAGCGGCGCCTCGGCGTTCGTCAGAGTGGCGCGATCCGTTGTAATGTGACCGCGTGCGCCTGAGCCAAAGGGGAGTCGATGGCAAACCGGATACTGCGAGGCATCGGCCGACTGCTGGCGGGCTATCTCAATGCCGAGTTGCCGTCCTACACGCCGTTGGCCACGCATTCAGGTGCGCGTTTGCAGCAAACGCTGTTGCCGGGCGACATCCTGCTGGTCGAAGGCAACCGGCGCATCAGCGCCGCCATCAAGTACCTCACCCAGTCGACCTGGTCGCATGCGGCGCTGTATATCGGCCCCGGCGTGGTGACCGGCCCGGACAGCGATCCGCGGGTCTTGATTGAGGCCGACACCGAGCACGGCGTGGTGGCAGTGTCGCTGTCGAAATACGATGGCATGCACACCCGTATCTGTCGCCCGGTGGGGCTGACAGACACCGACCGACTGGCGCTGATCGACTTCGCGGTGGCGCGTATCGGCCACCAGTACGACCTCAAGAACATTTTTGATCTGGTGCGTTACCTGCTGCCAACGCCGCCGGTGCCGACGCGTTTTCGGCGCAATCTGCTGTCAATGGGCAGTGGTGAGCCGACCCGCGCGATTTGCTCCACCTTGATTGCCCAGGCCTTTCAGAGCATCGGGTACCCGATTCTGCCCGCCGTATATACCCGGCCATCGCGCCCAGGCGACCCGGCGTATTGCAACACCTGCGAAACCGAGGTGCTGCGGGCGCGCCACCACAGTCTGTTCACTCCGCGAGACTTTGATATTTCCCCCTATTTTGCGATCATCAAGCCGACGATCGAAGGGGGCTTTGACTACCAAAGCGTTGTTTGGGGCAAGCCCTGTGTGTCGGACGAGCCGCCAGCCGAACCGGCACTAGCTACGGCTGGCAATGACCACGCCAGTACCGACCAGCACCGCGCCTGAGGCCCGGTTCATGGCGCGCACGGTGCGGCGGTCGCGCAACAAGCGGCGCGCCCGCGCGGCCAGCAGGGCATAGCCAGCCAGCACGATGAAGACCATCGAGCAGGCGATGGCACACACCAGCACAAAGTCGACGGCGGTGATGTTGGCCAGATCTACAAACGTCGGCAAAAACGCCGCATAAAACAGGATCGGCTTCGGGTTGCCCAGTGTGGTCAACAATCCGGCAAGCGCGTCCTTGTGGTGACCGGTCGGCGGGCGGATCGGCAATTCGGCCGGCGGCGTGTCGTCGCTGCGAAAGGCACCAATGCCGAGCCAGATCAGATAGGCCGCGCCGATCCATTTCACCGCAAGAAACACCTCGCCGTAGTGTTGCGCCAGCGTGCTCATGCCCAGACAGGCCAGTGCGATGAGCACGATGTCGCCCATCGCGATGCCGGCCACATGCCACAGCGCCGCGCCCAGACCCGCGCCCAGCGTGCGCGCGGTGATACTGGCGACGGCCGGGCCAGGCGTGACCGCCAGAACGAAAACTGCGCCCGCCAGGGCCAGTGCGGTGGTCGGTGTCATTGAGTTTTTCCTTTTGCAGCGGCTTCGCGCGCCAGCGCACGCTGCGCCGCCGGGCGAGCCAGACACCGTTCAAGATAGGCGGGTAATGTAGTGCCCTCCAGAGACAGTTTGGCCGATTTCGCCCATGCCAGGCAGTGGCTGGCAATGATGTCAGCAATGCTGAAATGCGCGCCGGCCAGCCATGACCAGGCTTCAAGGCGGGCCGAGAGTAAGGCGGCTGCCTTCTCGAATTCCCAACGCGCCGTATCTTCGATGGCCGGCACACGGCGTTTTTCGGGCAACGCAAAACGGTGCTTGGCGATGGTCCACAGCGCCTGGTCCAGCTCGGTCAGGCCGAAGCACAACCACCGGTAAGCCTGTGCCCGCTCGGATGCGTCGGCCGGCAACAGGCCGGAGGCAGGAAAACGCTCGGCCGCCCACAGCGCGATCGCGCCGGTTTCGGTGACAATGCTGCCGTCTTCCAGACGAAGCGCGGGCACCTTGCCGCCGGGGTTGATGGCCAGAAAATCGGGCGCGCGCCCGGCCCCCTTGAACAAATCGACGAACACATAGTCGTAGTCGGCTCCCGCTTCTTCAAGCGCCCACACGGCGCGCAGCGAACGGGAGTTGGGGCAACCATAAACAGTCAGCATCTTGTTCTCCATTGAGCTTCGGTGCATTGTTGAAGGCGAGCCGACGATTCGGCAACTGAAAATTTTGGAGTAGCACGCATGGCATGGCACATCTGGCTGGCCTTTCTGGTCGCATCGATCGTCATCTCGGTCACCCCGGGCCCCGGCGCCGTGGTGACCATGAGCGTCGGCCTGCGCCACGGCTACCGGATGTCACTCCAGACAATCGCCGGCCTGCAGGTGGCGCTGGTCATCCAGTTGGCCATTGTCGCAGCCGGTCTGGGCGCGGTGCTTGCCACCTCGGCGACGGCGTTTCTGATTTTGAAAATCTGCGGCGCGGCCTACCTGATCTGGCTGGGTATTCAGAAATGGCGCAGCGCGGGCAAGCCGGTGTCGACCACCACTGCGATCGAGGTCAAGCACCTGTTCCGCACCGCCGTGCTGATCAACCTCACCAACCCGAAAGCCATCATCTTCATGGCCGCGCTGGTGCCACAGTTCATCGACCCGGCCGGGAACCAGTGGCTGCAGTTCTTCATCCTGTGCGCCACCACCGTGGTGGTCGATGTATTTGTCATGTCGTGCTATTCGCTGCTCGCTACCCGGTTTCGTCCGTGGCTCGCAGACGTGCGCGCGCAACGCATGCAGAACCGGGTGTTCGGGGGCTTGTTTGTGACCGCGGGCGCACTACTGGCGGCGACGTCCAGGCATTGATTGCGCTCAACCGTGCTTGATGGGGAGGGGGTGGCAAGGTGTTTGCCGCCCCTTTTTGTTTGACTGCTTCAATTTTGAACTCTTCCGGATACCGCTTGTTGCTCATGACACCTCCTTTCCATGCCTGAGTTTAAGGCTGCGAAGCGTCTACCGGGAGAGGGGCGATTCAGTCGGTGGCCGGATGTATCCGGTCCTACAGGGTATGGCTCTGTTTGCGGGCGGTGGGTTCTCACCGTTTGGTGAGGGGTGGAAACCGGCTTTCCAGTTTGCCTGGAGGTGTGGCGCATGGTGTGTGCGAAATGTGTTTGATACATATGGCTTTTTTGTGTTTTGACACCTTTGGCATGTTTCTTGTGATGGTGATTCCCGATGTTCCGCCGCGCGCCCGCGGGCGGGGTCAAGAAGACCAACGAGGGAGACACCCCGATGACCGACACCTTTTACGAGGTACTGCGCCGGCAGGGTATTACGCGCCGCAGTTTTCTCAAGTTCTGTTCGCTGACTGCTACGTCGCTTGGGCTGGGTTCGGCCTTTGCGCCGAAGATCGCACATGCCTTGGAGACCAAGCCGCGCACGCCGGTGATCTGGCTGCATGGGCTGGAGTGCACTTGCTGCTCTGAGTCATTCATCCGCTCGGCGCATCCGCTGACCAAGGATGTGGTTTTGTCGATGCTGTCGCTCGATTACGACGACACGCTGATGGCGGCGGCGGGGCATCAGGCCGAGGCGATCCTCGAAGAGGTGAAGCGCAAGTACAAGGGCAATTACATCCTGGCGGTGGAGGGCAACCCGCCGCTCAATGAAGACGGCATGTTCTGTATCCAGAGTGGCCGGCCTTTCATCGAGAAGCTGAAGGAGACCGCCGCCGATTGCAAGGCGATCATCTCCTGGGGGTCGTGTGCTTCGTGGGGCTGCGTGCAGGCGGCCAAGCCGAACCCGACGCGGGCGACGCCGGTGCACAAGGTGATCTTCGATAAGCCGATCATCAAGGTGCCGGGTTGCCCGCCGATCGCCGAGGTGATGACGGCGGTGGTGACCTACATGCTGACCTTCGACAAGCTGCCTGAGCTGGATCGCCAGGGGCGGCCGAAGATGTTCTACGGCCAGCGCATCCACGACAAGTGCTATCGCCGCCCGCACTTCGACGCCGGCCAGTTCGTTGAAGAATGGGACGACGACCAGGCGCGCATGGGCTACTGCCTCTACAAGATGGGCTGCAAGGGCCCGACCACCTACAACGCCTGTTCGACGGTGCGCTGGAATGACGGCGTGTCCTTCCCCATCCAGTCAGGCCACGGCTGTATTGGTTGCTCGGAAGATGGTTTCTGGGACAAGGGCTCGTTCTATGACCGGGTGACTGACATCAAGCAGTTCGGCGTTGAGGCCAATGCCGACAAGGTGGGTGGCACAGCCGCTGCGGTGGTGGGGGCCTCGGTGGCCGCGCACGCCGCCGTCACCGCGCTGGCCCGCGCTCGTCAGAAGACGGGCATCGATACGCCGAAGGGAGAGGACTGATCATGGGTGTGTATGAGACGCAGGGCTTCAAGCTCGACAACACCGGCAAGCGGGTGGTGGTCGATCCGGTCACTCGGATCGAAGGGCATATGCGGGTCGAGGTGAACCTCGACGACAATAACGTGATTCGCAACGCGGTGTCGACCGGCACCATGTGGCGCGGGCTGGAGGTGATTCTGAAAGGGCGCGACCCGCGCGACGCCTGGGCCTTTACCGAGCGCATCTGCGGCGTGTGTACCGGCACCCACGCGCTCACCTCCTGCCGCGCGGTGGAAGACGCGCTGGGCATCGAGATCCCCGACAATGCGAACTCGATCCGCAACCTCATGCAGCTCACGCTGCAGGTGCATGACCACCTGGTGCACTTCTATCACCTGCATGCGCTCGACTGGGTGGATGTGGTGAGCGCGCTCTCTGCGGACCCGAAAGCGACCTCGGCGTTGGCGCAGAGCATCTCCAACTGGCCGCTGTCCTCGCCGGGCTATTTCCGCGACATCCAGAACCGGTTGAAGAAGTTTGTCGAATCGGGCCAGCTCGGCCCCTTCATGAACGGTTACTGGGGCAACCCGGCTTACAAGCTGCCGCCCGAAGCCAATCTGATGGCGGTGACGCACTACCTGGAGGCGCTGGACTTCCAGAAAGAGATCGTCAAGATCCACACCATTTTTGGCGGTAAGAACCCGCACCCCAACTGGCTGGTCGGCGGCATGCCCTGCGCCATCAACATGGATGGCACCGGTGCGGTCGGCGCGATCAACATGGAGCGGCTGAACCTGGTCAAGAGCATCATCGACCGCACGATCGAGTTTGTCGATCAGGTGTATGTGCCCGACCTGCAAGCCATTGCCAGTTTCTACAAGGACTGGACTTACGGCGGTGGCCTGTCGAGTATGTCGGTGCTGTCGTACGGCGATATTCCCGACCGTGCCAACGACTTCTCGGCCAGCAATCTGATGCTGCCGCGCGGGGCGATCATCAATGGCGATCTGAGCAAGATCCACGAGGTCGATCTGCGTGACCCGTCGGAGATCCAGGAGTTTGTCGATCACTCCTGGTACAAGTACGCCGACGAGAGCAAAGGCCTGCACCCCTGGGATGGCGAGACCGAGCCCAACTTTGCGCTCGGCCCGAAAACCCAGGGCACCAAGACCAACATCAAGTCGCTGGACGAAGAGGGCAAGTACTCCTGGATCAAGGCGCCGCGCTGGAAGGGCCACGCCATGGAGGTTGGCCCGCTGTCGCGCTACATCATCGGCTATGTGCAGAACAACCCAGAGTTCAAGGAGCCGACCGACAAGCTGCTGACCGATCTCGGCCTGCCGCTCGAAGCGCTGTTCTCCACGCTGGGCCGCACCGCGGCACGCGGTCTGGAAGCCTCGTGGGCGGCGCATAAAATGCGCTACTTCTTCGACAAGCTGATGGCCAACATCAAGGCCGGCGACAGCAACACCGCCAACATCGACAAGTGGGACCCGTCCCGCTGGCCGAAGGAAGCCAAGGGCGTCGGCTTTACCGAGGCGCCGCGTGGCGCGCTGGGGCACTGGATCAAGATTCGCGACGGCAAGATCGAAAACTATCAGGCCGTGGTGCCTACCACCTGGAATGGCAGCCCGCGCGACAGCAAGGGGCAGATCGGCGCCTTCGAGGCTTCGCTGATGAACACCCCGGTGGCGGTGGCCGATCAGCCGCTGGAGATCTTGCGCACGCTGCATTCCTTCGATCCTTGCCTGGCGTGCTCGACGCATGTGATGAGTCCGGATGGGCAGGAAATGGCGCAGGTGAAGGTGCGGTGATTTGTGATGGGTGATGGGGCGTAGGGCGGATAAGCCAAAGGCGCATCCGCCGCCCGTGCCCCACCTATGCGGTTTTTGGTGGATGCGCTTTGCCTATCCGCCCTACGGGACCTTTCTCCCAAGGAGAAGAAAGATGCTCGCTGAACAAGATCAATTCGAAGCCGAACGCAGTGCGCGCATGGTCAAGGCGGTCTATGTGTACGAGGCGCCGCTGCGCCTGTGGCACTGGGTCAACGCCCTGGCCATCACGGTACTCGCCATCACCGGCTATTTCATCGGCCTGCCGCTGCCCTCGGTGCCGGGGGAGGCCAGCAACAGCTTTTTGATGGGTTATATCCGCTTCGCCCACTTTGCTGCCGCCTATATCTTTGCCATCGGCTTCATCGGCCGCATCTACTGGGCCTTTGTCGGCAACCACCACGCGCGGCAAATTTTCATCCTGCCGGTGTGGAACATGAAGTGGTGGAGCGAGGTGTTTTACGAGCTGCGCTGGTATCTGTTCCTGGTGAAAGAGCCCAAGAAGTATGTCGGCCACAACCCGCTCGCGCAGCTGATGATGTTTCTGTTCTTCACTGTTGGCGCGGTGTACATGATCTGTACCGGCTTCGCGTTGTATGGCGAAGGTCTCGGCGAGGGCAGCTGGGCGTCGCAGATGTTTGGCTGGGTGATGACGGCCGTGGGTGGCAACAGCATGCAGGTGCATAGCTGGCACCGGTTAGGCATGTGGGTCACCGTCAGCTTTGCCGTGGTGCATATTTATGCCGCGATCCGCGAAGACATCATGAGTCGGCAGAGCCTGATCTCCACCATGATCAGCGGCTGGCGGATGTTCAAGGACTGAGCGAGCGCCTGCGTGGCGGCTTTTTCCTCCCTCGACCCCGGCGTGGTGGCAAACGCAGCCCGTCCGGGGCGCTTTCGCCCCGGACGCACGCCGTTGCATCCGGGGTATTTTCTTGAGTCCCGCTTTCTGCGCCCCGCGCAGATTTCGCAAGACGCACTGGCCCGTGCGCTCGGTATTTCCCGCCGACGGGTGAACGAGCTTGTGCGCGGTCGCCGCGCTTTTACGCCCGACACTGCCCTGCGACTGGGGCGTTACTTTCACACCGACCCGGCACTGTGGATGGTCATGCAGTCCGTGTGGGATGTGCATCAGGCCTGGCGAAGGGCGGATGGCTCATATTGAAAACCCGGACAAGGTCTCGCGCATGGTCGAGATGAAGGCACGCGTACGCGCTGGTAACAGGCGGGCATGCGGGTAGATCACGCTGATCGGGCGGGGCGGCAGCTCGTAGTTGGCCAGGACGATCTCCAGCGCGCCACGCGCGACGTCCGGTGCGATCTGATAGGACAGAAAGCTGCCGAAGCCCAGACCGTCGCAGCAGGCCGCGATGCCGGGGGCCACGAGGTTGAAGCTGAGTCGTCCGTCGATGGTCACATTGAGGCGGCGACCCGCCTCCATGAAGACCCAGTGCGGTCCGCGGCTGCCGGTAAAGCGAATGCATTCGGCGTGGCGTAGTTCGCGCGGATGGGCGGGACGGCCGTGGCGTGCTAGATAGTCGGGGCTGGCGACGACTGCTTGGCGCACCAGGCCTAGCGTTTGCGCCACCAGCGTGGAGTCGGCGAGTGTTCCGATGCGAATGGCGGCGTCGAAGCCTTCTTCGACCAGGTTCGTCACCCGGTCTAGCAATATCAGCTCGACGCTGACATCGTCGTAGCGCGCAATAAAGCGATTGACCGCTGGCGCGACATACATCTGGCCGAACAGCACTGGTGCGGTGATGCGTAGCAGGCCGGTGGGTTCGCTGACGTCGGCGCGCACTGAGGCCTCGGCGTCCTGCACCGCGCCAATCACTTGGCGACAGTCGGCCAGATAGCGACGACCTTCGTCGGTGAGCGCGATGCGGCGGGTGCTGCGGTTGAACAGTCGTACGCCAAGATGGGATTCCAGCGTGGCGAGGCCGCGCACGATGGATGGAAGAGAAGTCTCCAGTGTTCGCGCCGCCGCGGTGAGGCTGCCGCCGTCGGCGATGGCGACAAGGATTCGCATGTGTTTGAGTTGGTCCATGAGCGAATGATTGCTTTGAAAATTGAAGTAATCAAGTTCAAGTTTCAGGATTTATTTCATGGAGTGGTGCGGCGACAATGACGTTCGTCTGTTCACTGGAGCTCGTCACCATGTCTGCCGCAATCGCCGCCACCGACATCCGCCTTCACGGTTTGCAGCTTTCCGGTCATAGCCATCGAATTAGTCTGTTCCTGTCGCTGCTGCAACTGCCTCATGAGCATATCGAAGTGGATTTGCCTGGTGGCGCTCACAAGCGCCCCGAGTTCCTGGCCATGAATCCGTTCGGGCAGGTGCCCGTGTTGCAGGACGGCGCGCTGACGCTGCCGGATTCGAACGCCATCCTGGTGTATCTCGCCAAGCGCTACGGCGGCGCGCAGTGGCTACCCACCGATTCCGTGGGGGCGGCGAGGGTGCAGCGTTGGTTGTCGGTGGCGGCCGGTCCGTTGGCGTCGGGCCCAGCCATGGCGCGCATCCACGTCGTGTTCGGCAAGAACCAGCCGGACCCTGCACTGGTCGAGCGCAGCCACGCGCTGCTGGCGGTGATGGATGCAGCGTTGGCCGATTCGCCCTTCCTGGTGGGTGAGGCACCGACCATTGCCGACATCGCTTGCTACAGCTACACCGCCCATGCCCCCGAAGGCGGGGTTGGGCTGGCTGGTTATCCGAATGTGTGTGCCTGGTTGGCGCGCATCGAGGCCTTGCCGCACTTTGTCGGCATGCCAGCCACGCCGCTGGCTTGAGTGTTCAAGATCATGTCAGTCTTTCATGCGGGTGAGCGCGCGATACAGCAACGCGCCGGTTTTGGCGATGCGGCGCTGACTGTTGGCGAGCGCTTTATTCGTGGCGTCATGCCTGAGCAACATCAGGTTTTTTTCGCGCAACTGCCATTTGTGGTGGTCGGCGTGCTTGACGCCCAGGGCCAGGCGCGTGCCGGTCTGCTGGCAGGGGCGCCGGGCTTCATGAATTCGCCAGACGATCGGCATCTTGATATTCAGGCGGGCGCAGTGGTTGGCGAGGGCGTGGCCGAACGGCTGACGCCAGGCGCGCAGATCGGTCTGCTCGGCATTGAGGCCCATACTCGGCGGCGTAACCGGTTGAATGGTCTGGTTGCCGACGCGCTCGATGGTCGCGTGAGCGTGCGCGTTACTCAGAGCTTCGGTAACTGTCCCAAATATATCTACCCGCGCCGAATCGAATGGGCGCCCATTGTGGCAGGCGTCAAACGGGTGGTGAGTGGCTGGGATGCCGATGCCAGACGCATGGTGGCGGCTGCCGACACTTTTTTCATTGCTACCGCTCACCCCGAGGCGGCAGACGCCTCCGCGGCGGCGCACGGGGTGGATGTGTCGCACCGGGGCGGCGAAGCGGGCTTCGTTTGCATCAGGGATGCGACCTTGAGCGTGCCCGACTATCCTGGCAATCGGTTTTTCAACACGCTGGGCAATCTTGAACTCAACCCGTGGGCCGGATTGCTGTTTATCGACTTTGAAGCGCGGTCGTTTCTGCAACTGGCGGTGCGCGCGCGTCTTGAGTGGTTGCCTCCATCGCAGACGGAGTCGAAGGGCAACAATCGTGTGCTGCACTTCGATGTCCTGGCGGCGCAACGCACCGAAGGCGTGCTGCCATTGGTTTTGGCCGCGCAGTGACGTGCGCAAAGCAACAGGGGCGCCGCAGCGCCCCTGTGTCAGTCGGTGCCAGTGATTAGAAGCGATAGCCAATGCCGATGCCAAACAGCCAAGGGTCGATGTCGATCGAGCTGACCTTGCCGCCGCCAGCCAGTTTCACGTCGGTGCCCATCTTGACTTTCTTCAGGTCGACGTTGAAGAACCACTGCTTCGACAGTTGGACATCCATGCCCACTTGCAGCGCCAGACCGAAGCTGTCCTTGTCGATCTCCAGGTCGCCCACGCCGGGGACGTTGAGGTCGACGCTGGAGAAGCGGGTGTAGTTGATGCCGGCGCCAACATACGGGCGAAACTTCGCATCAGGCATGAAGTGGTACTGCACCAGCAGCGTCGGCGGCAGTTCCCGGACCGTGCCGATCTTGGTCCCGGCTACCGAGATGTTGTGCTCCTGCGGATAGGTGAGCACCAATTCCGCCGCGATGTTCTTGGTGAAGAAGTAGCTGATATCCAGTTCCGGAATTGCCTTGTCGCTGACATGGATCTCGTCTGCGGCCACGCCGAGGGCGGGAATGGCATCCGACTTGTTGGCTGTGTCGATGTTGACGACCCGTGCCCGGACCATCCAGTTGCCCTCGGGTTGCTCGGCCATCAGCGGCGCGCAGGCCGTCATCGCTACCAGTGCCGCAATCATCTTGGTTTGCATCACATCCCCTTTCACGTCATCAAAGAATGACCGGGATAGTAACCATTCGATTAGTGTGGTTATTGATTCGGATCAATTTTTGCAGGTCAGCCTATCCGTCAGGATTTGAGCGGTGGTGGCGGTCAGGGTGTCGCGAGAAGCCGCCCATCACGAACCCATGAACAGCACGCCTGCTGGCGTATTTCGAACCGGATAGAGGCTTGTCGTTTTGTTAATTAAGTGTTCGATTGCGCGACGATTGGCACGTTGCCGTCTGGGCGACATTTTCTTCAAGTCACTGTTCTATTGCACCTTTTTGATGGACGTCTGACTGGCACGAACTCTGCGTTGTAACGCTTCATGTGACACTCGATGAGGCAAGACGATGGCCAGTCAGGACTCCATTCTGATCCTCGGTATTGGCAACCTGTTGTGGGCCGATGAGGGTTTCGGCGTGCGCTGCGTGGAGGCATTGAACGCGGCGTGGGCGTTGCCAGCCAATGTGACCGTGCTGGATGGTGGTACGCAGGGCCTGTACCTGCTGCCCTTTGTGACCGAGGCCAAACATCTTCTCGTGTTTGACGCGGTCGACTATGGCTTGCCGCCTGGCACCATGAAGCGGGTGGAGGGCGACGAGGTACCGCAGTTTCTCGGCGCCAAGAAGATGAGTCTGCACCAGACCGGTTTTCAGGAGGTGCTGGCCTCGGCGCGGATGCTTGATCGCTTTCCCGAGTCGCTCTTGTTGGTCGGTGTGCAGCCCGTCGAGCTGGAAGACTTTGGCGGCAGTTTGCGCCCCGAAGTCTCCGTGAAAGTGCCCGAAGCCATAGAGATTGCTCTGGAATGGCTTTCGGCACGAGGTGTGACGCCAAGGGCGCGTCAGCCCGGTGAGAAATCGGCCGACGACTCTGCGCTGTCGCGCGTCGCTTACGAGCAGGGCCGTCCAGACGAGCGTGATGCTTGCCGCATCGGCGACGTGCGCTTCTTTCCGGAGACAAACTGAAATGGAACGACCCCCACGCTCGCTTTGCTCGCAGCCCCCCCGGGGGGGCGTTCACGCCCGGCGGGACTGAGATGTGCATCGGCGAACCCATGCAGATTGTCGCCTCGGGCGAGCACCGCGCACGTTGCCGCGACCGTCGCGGGCGTGAGTGCGAGATCGACTTGCTGCTGACCGGTCCGCAACCGGTCGGCGCTTGGCTGCTGACCTTTCTCGGCGCTGCGCGCGAGGTGATCGACGCCGACCGCGCCGAGGCGGTCACGCGGGCGCTTGATGCACTCGACGCCGTCATGCGCGGCGAGCCGGCTGATCTGGATGCCGCCTTTGCCGACCTGCTCGATCACGAACCCCAATTGCCTGACTTCTTGAGAGGATCATCACAATGACTCAACCGCTCGCTCCCGATCTGGACCGCCTGGCGCAACTGCTGCTACGACTCGGTGACCAGCACAGCCTGCCGACCCTGACCGAAGACGTGGCCGATCTGTTTGCCATCGAAGCCGATGACACCACCATGGTGCTGCTGGTCGATGACCCCAAGCGCGCGCCCGAGGTGTGGGACGTGGCGGTGGTGCTACCCGAGGTGCTGGCGACGCTGCGCAACCCGCCCATCTCTGCCGTGGCCGATCTGGCGGCCAGCCGCGCCTTGGCCGCGCGATACGACATTCGTCGTTTTCCCTCACTGCTGTTCCGCCGCGGCGCCGAGTTTGTCGGCACGATTGAGGGCATGCGCGACTGGGACAGCTTTGGCCCGGCGATTGACCGGATGCGCCAGTCGCCTGTGCAACGCGCGCCGGGCATCGGCATTCCGGTGCGTGCCAGCACCCCTGACAGTTGTGGAGGTTCGCCCGCATGAAAGACTTTCCCCTCCCGGTGATCAGTTTTGGGCCCGGCTCTCAGGACGAAGACGAGGCGGTCGACTTCATTGGTTCGCCGGGCGAGATGAATGCCTTCATGCCACCACGCAGGCCTGAGGTGGCCGACCCGGCCAGTCGCGACGCGGCGATCGCCCAACTTGAAGCCCTGCGTGATCGCATGAAGGCCTCCCGCTTCGGTGCGCCCCTGTCGGTGGATCTGAGTGCGCTGCCTGCGCCGGTGCGCGCGGTGGTCAATGAGGCGCTCGGTCAGGGCGAGGTGAGTGCCACGGTGGCCGGTGGCGCGCCGCTGCGCATTCAGGAGACCGTGTTCGCCGGGCTGTGGCGCGTGCTGGGCGAGGGCGGCGTCGACCGCGTCGAAGCCGGCCCGATGCCCGAGGCCGTGGTGGCCGCGTGTCGTGCCACGGCGGCGCGCAGCATTCCGATGCAGCCGCCGCCGGCCGGCGCCATGAACGCGCCCGCCGTGCTGCGCGAGTTGATCGATGCCGCCGCCCGCCGCCGCGACGGCGATCCGGCGCACATCGTCAATCTCACGCTGCTGCCGATGACGCCCGACGACCTGGGCTACCTGTCGGCCAGCCTCGGCGTGGGGCCGGTGGTGATTCTCTCGCGCGGCTATGGCAACTGCCGCATTTCGAGCACCGCCTTGCGCGACACCTGGTGGGTGCAATACTTCAATAGCAGCGACAGCCTGATCCTCAACACCATCGAGGTGACCGAGTTGCCCGATGTGGCGCCCGCCGCCGCCGAGGATTACGCCGACAGCATCGTGCGACTCGGTGAGTGGATCGAGTCGCTGCGCGAAGATTGAACGCGAGCGGAGATGAGCATGTTTGAAGGCAGCTATCTGGGCGACAATGAACGCATTGCCGATGCGGCCAAACTGGAGTGTGGCATCTGCTGGCAGGTATATGATCCGGCAGAGGGCGACCCGGTGTGGCAGATCCCGCCGGGCACGCCGTTTGCCGATCTGCCGGCGCACTGGACTTGCCCCAACTGCGATGCGCCGCGGCACAAGTTCATGGTGATCGAGGAGTGAACATGGTCTGTGTGGAAGATGCCTGCGATTCAAACCCGACCGCGATGGTCGAGGCGGTGTTTCGTCGCATCCACCACGAGCGAATGGCCGGTTTGCCCATCTGTAATTCTGCCTTGTCGGTGGCGGCGCTCGGGTTTCAGCGCTGGCAGGGTGACTGGGTCGGGGCGCTGGTGGCGCCCTGGACCATCAACTTGCTGATGCTGCCCGGCGGGGGCGCCTTTCGCGCGCTGTCGGTCGGGCAGACGCAAGACTGGGCGTTTCCGTCCGGCGACTACACGTTCATGGGGAGCCGGGAGCCCGGCCTGGGCGCCTATCAATTCTGTTCGCTGTTTTCGCCGGTGAATCACTTTGCCGATCAGGCCGAGGCCGAGGCCGTCGCCGATGCTGCGCTCGTCGGTTTGCTGACCGCGCCGCCCGAGGCGACACCGCCACCGGTTGATCGCCGTGCGTTCTTGCGCACCGCACTGGGTCGGAGGGCGAGCGCATGAACGCACCATTGCATCTTGCTGCGACGCTGAGCAGCGGCCGTGTGACCGATGTGCACGCCGAAAACAGCCGCCCGCTGGCGGCGCAACTACTGGTGGGCAAAACGGTGGACGAGGCTGCACGCCTCGCACCGGTGGTGTTCAGCCTGTGCGGCGTGGCCCAAGGCGTGGCGGTCAAGGCGGCGGCCGATGTGGCGGGTGGCGGCAGTTTTGTCATGACAGCCGAGATCGAACGCGCCCTGAGTCTCGAGGCCATCAAGCTGCACCTGTGGCGCCTGATGCTCGACTGGCCGGTGCTGTTCGGTCGCCAGCCCGAGCGTGCCCGTTTTGCCTTTGTACTCAAGCGGCTCGATAAGGTGACCGACGCGCGCAGCGCCTACGACGCCGGTGGTGAGGTGCTCGATCTGGTCGCCCGCGAACTGCTGGCCGGCTTCATGAATTCCCTGCGCGAGCCGCGCAATCTGTCTGAGATGGCCGATGCCTGTCGGCGTAGCGGCAGCATCGGCGATGCGCTGGCCCGCCTGATCGAAGCCGGCGCCAGCGATCCGCTGGAAGATCCAGTCCCCCTGTTGGCACCGCTGCCCGCCAGTGTATTTGCCGATGCCTTGCCCGGCGGCTGGCCCGATGCCGACTATTGCCGTGCGCCGCACTTGTCGGGCGACGCGTACGAAACCGGCCCGTTGGCTCGTCATGTGAATAACCCGCTGGTGGCGCGTCTGGTGGTGCAGCGGCATCGGATCGCGGCCCGGCTGTTTGCGCGCGTGGTCGAAATGTCCGACTGCGCCAGTCGGTTGCGTCATCCACTGCCTGACGACATGCCGGCCTTGGTGGATGTCGCACCGCTGGCGGGGGGCGGGGCACTGGCCCGCATCGAGACCGCGCGCGGCGTGCTCTTGCATGCGTTGCGCCTCGACGGTGACACGGTGGCGGACTACGCCATTGTCGCGCCCACCGAGTGGAATTTCCGCCCCGGCGGCGTGTTCGAGCAAGAAGGCGCCGGCTGGGCGGCGACCGACGTGGCCTATGCCGAGTGGCGTCTGCGCGCGCTCGCGCTGGCGCTCGACCCCTGCGTGCTTTACGACGTGGCCGTGACCGAGGAGACCGCGGCCGATGCATGAGATGTCGCTGGCCGAAGGCATTCGCGGCATTGTCGAAGATGCGGCCATTGCTCAAGGTTTTACCAAGGTCAACGCGGTGGTGCTCGAAGTGGGCGCATTGTCATCGGTGGAAATCGAGGCGTTGCGTTTTTGCTTCGAGGTGGTGATGAAAGGCACCGTCGCCGAAGGCGCGCAGATGGAGGTTGATGCCATCGCCGGCATCGGGTGGTGTTTGCCTTGCGCGAAAAGCGTGGCGATCGCCCAGCTATATGACCCCTGCCCGCATTGTGGCAGCTATCAGGTGCAGGCCACTGGCGGCACCGAGATGCGGGTCAAGGCGCTGGATGTGCAGACCGCGCCCAGCGGCGTGTGAGTCAAGGAGAACATAATGTGTACTGTATGTGGGTGTGGCGTTGGTGAAGTGATGATCGGCCGGCCGAGCGGCACCGCGCAGCGCAAGAGTGCGCCGACGACGGGCTGGAAGATGGTCTCGGTCGAACCGGCCCAAGAAGACGCGCCGGCTGAACCGCATACGCCGACCCAGGATCACGATGGTCACATGCACTTTGGCCATGGCCCGGCCCATGCGCATGCGCCCGGGTTGTCGCAACACGAGATGGTACGCATCGAGCAGGACATCCTTGGCAAGAACGACCACTTCGCCGACGCCAATCGTCGATGGCTCGCCGCGCGCGGCATTTTTGCGCTGAACCTGGTGTCCAGCCCGGGCTCGGGCAAAACAACGCTGCTGTGTAAAACCATCGAAATCTTGTCGAGTTGTGTCGCCGTGGCAGTGATCGAGGGCGACCAGCAGACCGAGTTCGACGCCGAGCGCATCCGCGCCACCGGCGCACCGGCGCTGCAAATCAACACCGGCAAGGGTTGCCACCTGGACGCAGCAATGGTTGGCCAGGCGCTGGCGCGGATGGCGCTGACAGACAACAGTCTGCTGTTGATCGAGAATGTCGGCAACCTGGTGTGCCCCTCGGCTTTCGATCTGGGTGAGGCGCACAAGGTGGTGATTCTGTCGGTGACCGAGGGCGAAGACAAACCGCTCAAGTACCCCGACATGTTCGCCGCCGCCGATGTGATGCTGCTCAACAAGACTGACCTGCTGCCGCACCTGAGTTTCGATGCCGACAAGGCGGTTGAGTTTGCGCTGCGGGTCAATCCGCGCCTCAAGGTGTTCCGCGTATCGGCCACCACGGGCGAGGGTTTTGACGACTGGCTGGCCTGGATTGAGTCGGGGCTTCTGGCCGCCGCCGCGAGCGGGCACGAGACTGACCACAAGGAGAATGCGCTTGTCGCAGGATATTGAAGGCGCCGTACAGATGAATACCGACGCACTCACGGATCGCAGCCAGCGCTGTCGGATCCGGGTGCGGGGCGTGGTGCAGGGGGTGGGCTTTCGGCCCTTCGTGTTCCGGCTTGCGCAGCAACTCGATCTGGCCGGCTGGGTGCGCAACGACGGCGAAGGCGTCGAGATGGAAGTACAGGGTGCGCCCGGCAATGTGTCGGCGCTGCTTGCGCGCATGATCAAGGAGGCGCCGTCGCTGGCGCGGGTCGATACCGTCGAGCGTGCTGACTGTGTCTCGTTGCCCGAGGACCGCGGCTTTACCATTCGCCCCAGCGAAGGCGGCGCAGTCACTACCGCCATCGGCCACGACAGCACGGTGTGCCCGGATTGTCTGAGCGAGCTGTTTGACCCGGCCAATCGGCGCTGGCGCTATGCGCTGATCAACTGTACCCACTGCGGCCCGCGCTACACGCTCACCGGCCGCCTCCCTTATGACCGTGCCAACACCAGCATGGCAGGCTTCGTACAGTGCGACACCTGTCAGGACGAATACGAGGCGCCGACGCACCGTCGTTTTCACGCCGAACCCAACGCCTGTCCGGACTGCGGCCCGCAGCTGTCACTGCTGCAGGCCGATGGCGTACGTGTCGCCTCGCATGACCCGGTGGCCGACACATTGCTGCATCTGCTCACCGGCCACATCGTCGCCATCAAAGGCGTAGGCGGCTTCAATCTGGTGTGCGATGCACGCAACCCCGAGGCCGTTGAACGCCTGCGCGCCCGAAAGGCGCGTGGCGACAAACCCTTTGCGGTGATGGTGGCCGGTGTCGCCTCTGCGCGAATTTATGCGCGCGTGAATCCCGAAGAAGCCGAACTGCTCGACGCGCCCGAGCGCCCCATTGTGCTGCTCGATAAACACAGCGACGCCGACATGCACCTGTGGGGCGTGGCGCCCGATCTGGACCAGATCGGCATCATGCTGCCCAACTCGCCGCTGCATTACCTGCTGTTCCATGACGAAGCCGGCCGGCCGACTGGCACCGACTGGCTCGACGAAGCGCAGCCGATGGCCCTGGTGATGACCTCGGCCAACCCCGGCGGCGAGCCGCTGGTGATCGACAATGACGAAGCCCTCAGCCGCTTGAGTGGCATCGCCGAGCTGTATCTGATGCACGACCGCGATGTGCTGGTGCGCTGCGACGACAGTGTCGCCCGGTTCACCCAGGGCGCGCCGTCGTTCATCCGCCGGGCACGCGGCTACACCCCGACCGCCATTCGCCTGGCACACAAAGGCCCGCCAACGCTGGCCTTTGGCAGCTACCTGAAAAACACCGTTTGCCTCACCCGCGGCGACGAAGCCTTTTTGTCGCCACATGTCGGCGACCTCTCCAACCCCGCCACCTGCACGGCGATGGACGCGACGGTTGCGCATCTCATGACCGTGCTGGCCTGTCGGCCCGAGTGGGTCGCCTGCGACTGGCACCCCGACGTGTATGCCACGCAGGCCGCGCACCGCTATGCCGAAACCCACAATCTGCCGCTGATCGCCGTGCAGCACCACCATGCGCATATCGGTGCGGTGCTGGCCGAGCATGGCGTCGACGAGCCGGTGCTCGGGCTCGCGCTCGATGGTGTCGGCCTGGGCAACGACGGCACCGCTTGGGGCGGTGAATTGTTGCGTGTGGATGGCGCGCAGTGCGACCGCCTCGGACACCTGCAACCGCTGGCCTTGCCCGGTGGCGACCGCGCCGCCCGCGAGCCGTGGCGCATGGCCGCCTCGGCGCTACATGTGATGGGCTTGAGCGAGCATATCGCCGAGCGCTTCGGCCATTTGCGCGGCGCCGATCGCATTGGCGCCTTGCTCGACGCCGGCACGCGTTGCCCGCCCACGACAAGCATGGGTCGCTGGTTCGATGCTGCCGCCGGCCTGCTGGGCGTGTGCGATGTGATGCACTACGAAGGCGAAGCGGCCATGCGGCTCGAATCCCTTGCGGCCGAATACGGCCCGGCGCTGGCGCTGCCCGGTGGCTGGCAGATCGATCATGACAACACGCTCGACCTCATGCCGACGCTGTTGGCCTTGCGCAACACCGCTGAGGCGCACCGCGGCGCGGCGGTGTTCCATGCCACGCTCATCGCGGCGCTGGAAGCCTGGGTGATTACCACCGCGCGTAGCGAGGGCGTGCGTATCGTCGCGCTTGGCGGCGGTTGCTTCCTGAACCGTTTGCTCACCGAAGGCTTGAGCCGCCGGCTCGCCGTGCGTGGCCTGACCGTGCTGCGTGCCCGGCAGGCACCGACCAACGACGGTGGCCTCGCGTTGGGACAAGCCTGGGTCGCCATTCAAACGGCCATGGCCTGAGCCCGGAGACCACACCATGTGCCTCGCCATTCCCGCCCGCATTGTTGAAAAGCTCGACGGCGACGCCGCCCGTGTTGACCTCGGTGGCGTACGCAAGGAGATCTCGCTCGCACTGGTTGACGGCGCTGAAGTGGGCGACTACGTGATCGTGCATGTCGGCTATGCGCTCTCCAGACTCGATCCTGAAGAAGCCGCCAAAACGCTCGCCTTGTTTGAGGAAAGTGGGCTCGACCTGCAAGCCATCGCCGCCGGCAGCGCATGAAATACGTCGACGAATTCCGCGACGGCGATGTCGCCGCCAAGCTCGCCACGGCCATCGCGCGTGAGGCCGACACCGGCCGTGACTACGCCTTCATGGAGTTCTGCGGCGGCCACACGCACGCCATCTCGCGCTACGGCGTGACCGACTTGCTGCCTGTCAATGTGCGCATGATCCACGGCCCCGGCTGCCCGGTCTGCGTATTGCCCATCGGCCGCATCGACATGGCCATCCGGCTGGTGTTGTCGCGCCCCGACGTGATCCTGTGCACCTATGGCGACTGCTTGCGTGTGCCGGCCTCTGAGCAGCTGTCGCTGCTCAAGGCCAAGGCGCGCGGTGGCGATGTGCGCATGGTGTATTCCGCGGCCGATGCGCTGGCGCTGGCGAGCAAGCACCCCGAGCGCGAGGTGGTGTTCTTCGCCATCGGCTTCGAAACCACCACCCCGCCGACTGCGCTGGTCATCAAGCAGGCACAGGCGATTGGGCTGGCCAACTTCAGCGTGATCTGCAACCACGTGCTCACGCCGTCGGCGATCATGACGATTCTGGAGTCGCCCGAAGTGCGCGACCTGGGCACGGTGCCGCTCGATGGATTCATTGGCCCGGCGCATGTGTCGACCATCATCGGTAGTCGGCCCTACGCCTTCTTTGCCGAGGAATATCGCAAGCCGGTTGTCATCGCAGGCTTCGAACCGCTGGATGTGATGCAGGCCATTCGCATGCTGATCCGGCAGGTCAATGAAGGCCGCGCCGAGGTCGAAAACGAATTCACCCGTGCGGTGAGTGAGGACGGCAATTTGAAGGCGCAGGCACTGGTCAGCGAAGTGTTCGAACTGCGTCGCAGCTTCGAATGGCGCGGCCTGCACGAAGTGCCGTACTCGGCCCTGCGCATTCGGCGCGCGTTTGCCGACTGGGACGCCGAGTGCAAGTTCGGGCTGGCCTTTAAGTCCGTGCCAGACAACAAGGCCTGTGAATGCGGGGCGATTCTGCGCGGCGTGAAGACACCGACCGACTGCAAGATTTTTGGCACGGTGTGTACGCCGGAGAACCCGATGGGCTCGTGCATGGTGTCGAGTGAGGGCGCCTGTGCGGCGCACTACAACTATGGGCGGTTTCGGGATATACCGGTGGTGGCCGAGCCGTCGGCGGCGGTGTCTTAAGCCGTGCCGGGCGCTTGGTTGGGTGCTCGCTTCGGATTCACGTTGGCTGGGTCTCGCCCCGGCGGGCGACATCCTTTCTTGCACGCGCAAGAAAGGACGCAAAGAAGGCGCCCCGCTGTACCGCCGGCTTCGCCGGTCCCCTCTCTGCGCCCGGCGCCGGCGGGTCGTGTCGCAAACTCGCCCTTCGGGCTCAGACAAGCGACACGACAATTCCCGCCGCCCCCGGACTCCGTTCGGCGGCACAGAAGGGGTTGGGGTACGCGGGCTCGGCTTCGCCATCGCCCGCTCGGGCGGCGCGTCGTAGGGCGGGTTTCAACCCGCCCTACGAAACCTCCGATTGTTCCAGCTGTTGCCGGCGGGCACCCCGTTCCCCTCTGTCGTGCCGAGCGTAGCAAGTGCGGGGCGGAAAAAGCGGCTTCGCTGTCTGAGCCCGCAGGGCGAGTTTGCGAAGTCGCCCGCCCCGGGCTTGCGGAGGGAGGGAAGCCCGAAGGGCCACGACAGTGGGGCGTGCTTCTTTGCTTACCTTTCTTGCACGAGCAAGAAAGTAAGTCGCCCGCCGGGGCGAGACCCGGCCAACGCTCGCCTCAAGAATTGCACAGCCCGTTCTACGGGCAAGAATCAACGACACGGCGCAACGCGCCCACCTACTCCTATGGCTGAAATCAAAAAGGGCTACGTCCGCCCCCTGGACCTCAAGACCGGCCGTATCGACATGGGCCACGGCGCCGGTGGCAAGGCGATGGCTCAGCTCATCGACGAGATCTTCGCCCGAGCCTTCGCTAACGACTATCTCGCCCAGGGCGACGACGGCGCCGTGCTGCCGGCCCCCGAACCCGGCGAGCGGCTGGTGATGGCCACCGATGCGCACGTGGTGTCGCCCTTGTTCTTCCCCGGTGGCGACATCGGCTGCCTGTCGGTGCACGGCACGATCAACGATGTGGCGGTGATGGGGGCGCGGCCGCTGTATCTGGCGGCGAGCTTCATCCTCGAAGAAGGTTTTCCGCTGGCGGAGCTCAAGCGCATTGTGGATTCCATGGCCGCCGCCAGCCGCGAGGCCAGGGTGCCGGTGGTGACTGGCGACACCAAGGTGGTGGAGCAGGGCAAGGGCGATGGGGTGTTCATCAGCACCACGGCGGTGGGTGCCTTGCCGGCGGGGCGGTCGCTGTCGGGTGCGAATGCGCAGCCGGGCGATGTGATTCTGGTCTCCGGCACGCTGGGCGATCACGGCATGGCGATCATGGCGCAGCGCGAGTCGCTGGCCTTTGATTCTGAAATTGCCTCCGATACCGCCGCGTTGCACGGTTTGATCGCCGATTTGCTGGCTGCGGTGCCGAGCGTGCGTGTGTTGCGCGACCCGACGCGTGGCGGGCTGGCGACGACTCTCAACGAGATCGCCACGCAGTCCGGCGTCGGCATGACGCTGGACGAAAAAGCGATTCCGGTGCGCGAGCAGGTGGACGCCGCTTGCGAGCTGCTTGGACTTGATCCGCTGTATGTGGCCAATGAGGGCAAGCTGGTGGTCATCGTGCCGGCCGAGGCCGCCGACGCGGCGCTGGCGGCGCTGCGCGATCATCCGCTGGGGCGCGAGGCGGCGCGCATCGGCGAGGTGACGATCGACCCGAACTGCTTCGTCCAGATCCGTACCGGATTCGGCGGCAAGCGCATGGTGGACTGGCTGTCGGGCGAGCAGTTGCCGAGGATCTGCTGATGGACGCATGCCGCGACGGTGCTCGCTTCGAAGGGACGTTGGCCGGGTTTCGCCCCGGCGGGCGACTTCCTTTCTTGTGGCGACAAGAAAGGAAGCAAAGAAGCGCCCCCCGCCGCCGTGGCCCTTCGGGCTGCCCTCGCTCCGCGAGCCCGTGGCGGGCAGCTTCGCAAACTCGCCCTTCCGGGGCTCAGACAGCGAAGCCGCTTGATCCGCCCCGGGCCCGCTGCGCTCGGCTCGGCAGAGGGGGAAGGGCGCGCCCGGGCGTCACCTCCCCCGTAGGGCGGGTTTCAAGCCGCCAACATCGATTCGAGACCTGACCCATGCGCATTTTGCTGCTCACCCATAGCTTCAACAGCCTCACCCAGCGCCTCTTCGCCGAGCTGTGCGAGGACGGTCACGAGGTGTCGGTCGAGTTTGATATCGCCGACTCGGTGGCCGAAGAGGCGGTGGCGCTGTTCGCGCCCGAGGTGATCGTCGCGCCTTTCCTCAAGCGGGCGGTACCCGAATCGATCTGGTGCGAGCACCTTACGCTGATCGTGCACCCCGGCATCGTCGGCGACCGTGGCCCGTCGGCGCTCGATTGGGCGATCATGAATGGCGAGGCCACGTGGGGCGTGACGGTACTGCAGGCTGAGGCCGAGATGGACGCCGGGCCGGTCTGGGCGACGCGGGAATTCCCGATGCGCGCAGCGCCCAAGGCGAGTGTTTACCGCACTGAAGTGAGCGAAGGCGCGCTGGCGGCGGTGCGCGAGGCGCTGTCGCAGGTGGCGGGCTGGCGTGCCGGCACGTGGTCGCCGGTGCCGCTGGGCGACTGGCCGAACGCGCGCGGGCAGTGGCGCGCGCTGATGCGTCAGGCTGATCGGCAGATTGATTGGTCGACCGACACGACCGCCACGGTGTTGGCCAAGATCCGCGCGGCTGATGGTTTTCCCGGTGTGGCCGATGCGCTGTTTGGCGAGGCGTGTCATCTGTTTGATGCGCAAGCCGGCACGGTGCCCGCTGGTGCGCAGCCGGGCGCGGTGGTGGGGCGGCGCGATGGCGCGATCCTGCGTGCGACGGTCGATGGCGCGGTGTGGATTGGTCATGTGAAACGCGGCGGCAGCGATCACCCCTTCAAGTTGCCGGTGACGCTGGCCTTCGCCGACGAGATCGCCGCGCTGCTGGTGCTGCATGGCGATGCCGACGCCGCCGAGATCGGCTACCGGGAATCGGATGATGGCCGGGTCGGCTTCCTGCGCTTCGACTTCACCAACGGCGCGATGGGCACCGACCAGTGCGAACGCCTGCGCGAGGCCATTGGCGCGGCAGGCAAGCGGCGGACGCGGGTGCTGGTGCTCGAAGGCGGGCGCGATTTCTGGTCGAACGGCATTCACTTGAACGTGATCGAAGCGGCCGAATCGCCGGCCGATGAATCCTGGGCCAACATCAACGCGATGAACGATGTGTGCCTCGCGCTGCTGCAGCTGACGGACAAACTCACTGTCGCGGCGATGCGCGGCAATGCTGGCGCGGGCGGTTGTTTTCTGGCACTCGCGGCCGACGTCGTGTGGGCGCGCGAGGGCGTGGTGATGAACCCGCACTACAAGAACATGGGCAACCTGTTTGGCTCGGAGTACTGGAGCTATCTGCTACCGCGTCGCGTAGGCGCCGAGGTGGGCCGGCAGATCATGGGCGATCGCTTGCCGCTGCTGGCGCGCAAGGCGGTGGCGTTGGGGCTGATTGACGATTGTTTTGGCGACACACCAGCCGCGTTTGAAGCCGAGGTGGTGAGGCGTGCCACGGCGCTGGCGACTGATCCGGCGCTGTCCGCGCGCATCGACGACAAGAAATCCCGCCGTGCCGTTGACGAGGCGGCCAAGCCGCTGGCTGACTACCGCGCCGAGGAGCTGCGCCACATGCAGCGCAATTTCTATGGCTTTGACCCGAGCTATCACGTGGCGCGCTATCACTTCGTGATCAAGAGCCCGCAGTCGTGGACGCCGCGCCATCTGGCGCGCCATCGGGATCTGGGCTGGCAGGCGCCGGCCACACAAGAGAGTGTTGTGACATGAGTCAGAATTTACCAACCGTGCTGGTCGTGGATGATGAGGTGCGCTCGCAAGAAGCGCTGCGTCGCACGCTGGAGGAAGACTTCACCGTGTTCACGGCCGCCTCCGCCGAAGCGGCGGCGGCGATCATGGCGCGCGAATGGGTGCAGATCGTGCTGTGCGACCAGCGCATGCCGGGTGCCTCGGGGGTGCAGTTTCTGGCTGAGGTGCGCGAGAAATGGCCGGACGCGGTGCGCATCATCATCTCGGGCTACACCGACTCGGAAGACATCATTGCCGGCATCAACGAAGCGGGCATCTATCAATATCTGCTCAAGCCCTGGCAGCCCGAGCAGTTGCTGCTGACGCTCAATGGCGCGGCCGAGATGTATCGCCTGCAAAGCGATAATCAGCGCCTGTCGCTGGACATGAAGGTGGCCGAGCCGGTGTTGCGCGAGCGCGTCGCGGGCAAGCGGGCAGCGGTGGCGCAGCGCTTTGCGGTGTCGGCGCTGCTGCGGGCGCCCAACTCGCCGATGAACGCGGTGTGCACATTGGTGGAAAAGGTGGCGCGCCTGGATGTGCCGGTGTTGCTGACGGGTGAATCTGGCACCGGCAAGGAGTTGCTGGCGCGTGGTTTGCATCTGGCCAGCCCGCGGGCCGAGGCGGCGTTCATCACCGAGAACTGCGGGGCGGTGCCCGACCAGCTACTTGAATCGGAGCTGTTCGGTTACAAGCGCGGGGCGTTTACCGGCGCCTATGAAGACCGCGTGGGCTTGTTCAAACAGGCCGACGGCGGCTCGATTTTTCTCGATGAGATCGGCGAAACCACGCCGGCCTTTCAGGTGAAACTGCTACGTGTGCTGCAGGAGGGCGAGGTGCGTCCGGTGGGGGCGCCGCGGCCGCTGCCGGTGGATGCGCGCGTAGTGACGGCGACCAACCGCGACCTGGAAGCCGACATGCAGGCCGGGCGCTTCCGTGAAGACCTGTTCTACCGCCTCGCCGCGATCACGGTGTGGGTGCCACCGCTGCGTGAGCGGGCCATGGACATTCCGCTGATTGCCAGCGCCTTCGCGGCCGAGCTGCGCAGTGTGGGCGGTGAGGCCTTCGCGCCGCTGGACAAGGAAGTGCTGGCCTGCCTGTGTGCCTACCGCTGGCCGGGCAATGTGCGCGAACTGCGCAACGAGATTCTGCGCATGGCGGCGCTGTCGGACGACGCTCGGCTGCGCGCGTCGGATCTGAGCCCGCGGGTGTTGCGTGCGGCCGAGGCCGATGATGAGGCAGAGCTCAATCTGCTGGCGGGCATGGACGGGGACCTGAAAGCGCGGTTGGAGACGCTGGAGGCGCGCATCGTCAAGGAGAGCCTGATTCGCCACCGCTGGAACAAGACGCGCGCGGCCAAGGAGCTGGGCCTGTCGCGGGTGGGGCTGCGCAACAAGCTGTCGCGCTACGGATTGGAGAAAAGCTGAGGCGAGTCATGCCATCGGTGTAAGGATTGGTTGTCGCGCCGGGTCTAAGCTCCTGTTAACCCCGACAGGAACCACCTCATGACCCGCTTGCGCTTTCTCGCCCCGTTGTGCCTCGCCCTTGCCAGCACTGCCGCCACGGCAGCCGATGGCCTGATCCAGATGAAGAGCCCGCACAGTGCGCGCCAGACCATGGACCGATTGGAAAACATCGTCAAACAGAAGGGCATGAACGTGTTTGCCCGCATCGACCACGCCGCTGGCGCGGCGAAAATTGGCGCTACGCTGCGCGCCACCGAGTTGTTGATTTTTGGCAATCCGAAGGGCGGCACGCCCCTCATGCAGTGCGCGCAGACCGCGGGCATCGACCTGCCGCTCAAGGCGCTGGTCTGGGAAGACGCCGATGGCCAGGTGTGGCTCGGTTACAACGATCCGGTATGGCTCGCCGCGCGCCATCAGGCCGGTGACTGCCCGGTGGTGCCGAACATTGCCAAGGCCTTGTCGGCGTTGTCGGCGGCCGCCACGGCGCCCTGAGTGGTGGCGCGGGTCAGTCGGCCGGACGGCCGATGGCCTTGCGCACCACGGCGCCGACGGTCATGCCCTGACCAAAGATTGAGGCCACCACCACTGCGTAGGTGAGCGCCAGCACCAGATCGCGCTCGGCGCCGGCCGGCAGCGACAAGGCGAGGGCCACCGAGATGCCGCCGCGCAGGCCGCCCCAGGTGAGCACTTTCCAGGCGCCGTCGGGCAGGCGGAAGCGTCGGTGGAACAAGGCCACCGGCGCGCCCACTGCGACCAGGCGGGCGAGCAGGGTGACGGCGATGACGAGGGCCACGGCCAGCGCCAGACCCGGTGCGTATTCGATCAGCACGATCTCCAGCCCGATCAGCACAAACAGCACGGCGTTGAGCATGGCGTCGATCAGATCCCAGAACATGTCGAGGTATTCGCGCGTCTTGTGCGACATGGCCATGGCGCGGCCGTGATTGCCCACGATCAGGCCGGCCACCACCATGGCCAGCGGGCCGGAAACATGCAGGTGGGTGGCCAGGGCGTAACCGCCGAGAACCGCCGCCAGGGTGATCAGCACCTCTTCAGCGTAGCTGTCGATGCTTTTGAGCATGTGATAGGTGATGGCGCCGAGCAGCAGGCCAAAGAGGATGCCGCCGCCGACTTCCTCGGCCACCAGAAGGCCGACCTGGGCGGCCTCGGGTGCCTGGCCGCTGGTGGCGGCGGCGAGCAGCACGGTGAATACCACCACGCCGACACCGTCATTGAACAGCGATTCACCGGCGATCATCAGTTCGAGATTTTTCGGCGCGCCGGCCGACTTGACGATGCCCATCACCGCGATTGGATCGGTGGGGGAGATCAGCGCGCCGAACAGCAGGCAGTAAATCAGTGGCAGCTCGATCCCGATCCAGGGCAGCAACAGCCACACCGATGCGCCGATGAGGGCAGTCGACAGCAAGGTGCCAAACACGGCGAGCGCACCGATCTGCCAGCGATAGGCTTTGAGTTCGCTGAGGTCGACATGCATGGCGCCGGCAAACAGCAGCAGCGAGAGCATGCCCTGCATCAGCACGTCGGAGAAATCGAGCGAGGAGAGCAGCGAGATTTCGTAGTCCTTCAGCGCGCTGATGCCGACCCGGTCGAGGCCCAGCACGATCAGCGACAGGCCCATCGCAATGGCCATCACGCCAATGGTGGACGGCAGACGGATGAAGCGCACATTGACATAGGCCATGGCGGCGGTCAGGACGAGAAAGATGACGGCGAGGTCGAACACGGGCAGGATCCTGCAAGAAAGGTCAGAGGGGAGTATGCCGGATAGATCGCCCGGGGCGGGCGTGGGCAAATAAAAACGGGCAGCCTGGGCTGCCCGTGGTGCGCAGGGCGGGGTGGCTCAGGGCGTCATCATGCCGCGGATCATGAAGAACAGCATGGCCGCCATGAGCGCCGAGGCCGGCACGGTAATGACCCAGGCCGCAGCAATGCGCTTGAGCTGCGAGCGCTTGACCAGTTCCTGGCGATAAACGCGCTTCAGGGCTTTGCGCTCTTGCTTGGAGAAGTGTGCCGGGTCGAGGTGGGCTTTGGCCTGCTCCTTGAGCGCGGTCAGCATCTGGCCTTTTTCGGCCACCGGTGCGGCGTTGAACTTGACCATGAAGGCGTCGATCGCGCCCTGATCGTCTTCCGGGTGGTGCGCCTTGATCTCGTCTTCCATGCGCGCGTATTTGTTCTTGATCCACTCGCGCAGGAAGCCAACACCGAATACGCCGCCGACGGCGATGTGGGTTGAGCTGACCGGCAGGCCCAGCTGGCTGGCGATAATCACCGTGATGGTCGCCGCCATGGCAATACAATAGGCGCGCATCTGATCAAGTTCGGTAATTTCAGAGCCGACGGTGCGAATCACCTTGGGACCGTACAGCGCCAGACCCAGCGCGATGCCGACGGCACCGACCATCATCACCCACAGCGGAATCGCCGCCTTGGCTTGAACCTGACCGGTTGCGCTGCCCAGCACATCGACAATCGCGGCCAGTGGGCCAACCGCGTTGGCCACGTCGTTGGAGCCGTGCGCAAACGACAGCAGGGCCGCGGCGAAGATCAGCGGCACCGTAAACAACTGCTTGATGCCGGCCTTGTCGTTGGTGAGTTTGTCGGCCTGACGCGCAACGACGGGGCGCAAGATGAAGAAGCTCAGCGCAGCGGTGACGGCGCCAATGAGAATGCCCTGGCCAAAGCTCAGCTTGACGATGGCCTTGACACCTTTGAGCAGCAGGTAGGAGGTGGTCGCCCACACCATCAGCGCCAACATCAGCGGCACCCAGCGTTTGGCTGCGGCGCGCATGTCGGTGTGGTAGGTGACGCTGTGTTTCACGAAGTACAAGAAGCCGGCTGCCACCAGACCGCCCATCACCGGTGAGATCACCCAGCTGGCGACGATGCCGCCGACCGTGCCCCAGTTGGCGATACCGAATCCGGCCGAGGCGATACCCGCGCCCAGCACCGCGCCGACGATGGAGTGTGTGGTCGACACCGGTGCGCCGACTGCGGTCGCGATGTTCAGCCACAGCGCGCCGGCCAATAGCGCCGCCAGCATGACCCACACGAAGGCCTGACCGCTGGGGAGCTGGCTGGCGTCGATGATGCCCTTGCGGATGGTGCCAACCACCTCGCCGCCGGCGATCAGGGCGCCGGCCGCTTCAAACACCGCCGCGATGACCAGTGCCAGGCCCAGGCTCATCGCTTTGGAGCCGACCGCCGGCCCAACGTTGTTGGCGACGTCGTTGGCGCCGATGTTCATGGCCATGTAGCCGCCGACCACCGCAGCGACCACCAGCATCACGTTGACTTCGCCACCGATGCCGCGCGTGGCTGCAAACAGGATCACCCCGACGATGAACAACAATCCCATGCCGAGCCGGAACAGTTCGCCGCTGCCGCGTTGGGTGGCGCGTTCAAGTTCGCTGATGTGTTTGAGTTCCACGAGGTTTCCGCTTACTTGAAAAAAACGAATTGTTTCAGATTTATGAGGCGCCACAAAGGCGGATTGCACAATTTTTTCAAGGATCTGACCGCTGGTCGCGCTTGTCATAGCGTGAGCGCGCGCTGATCTGTGGCAAAGCCCGTGCGCGCGAAAGCCGGTAACCTGTGGTTCTTGCACCGTGCACGAGCGCAATCGTGCGCACGCGAATCAATCTCAGAGGACCCCCCATGGCATGGGAAATGGCGTTTCCGATCGTACTGATCCTGACCTTGTTCATCTCCGCATTCATTGTGTTGACCAAGCATCAGGCGCACATGAAGGCCCAGCGTAATCTGCCGGATCGGTCCGATTACCTGGCGGCGGTGGGTAATGACCGTGCTTGCAAGAAGTGCGGCGCTACCGAAACCGCCGAGCACGGCCTGAATGGCGGCGAAGACAATGTTCGCATCGTCACCTGCGCCAGTTGCCAGGCCTTGCTCTATCAATTCAAGCGCGAGCAGACGGCCGACTAAGGCTGTCCGGCCCCCTGCCTTGTGATTCAATAGCGCCATGAACGTGCTCTGGCTCCAATCCGGCGGCTGTGGTGGTTGCACCATGTCCTTGCTGTGCGCCGATACGCCCAACCTGATGGCCACGCTGGCCGATGGTGGCATCGAGTTGCTGTGGCACCCGAGTTTGTCGGAGGCCAGTGGGGCCGATGTCATCGCCTTGCTTGAAGCCTGCGAGGCAGGGCGGCAGCGGCTTGACGTGTTGTGTGTGGAGGGCGCCTTGCTGCGCGGCCCGAAAGGCACGGGCCGGTTCCACATGCTGGCCGGCACGGGTCGGCCGATGATCGACTGGGTGCAGTCGCTGGCCTCGCGTGCGCATCACACCGTCGCGGTGGGCACCTGCGCGGCTTTTGGTGGCGTGACCGCGGCGGCGTTCAATCCCACCGATGCCTGCGGCCTGCAATACGACGGCGATGCCAGTGGCGGCTTGCTGGGGGCAGACTACCGCAGCGGCAGCGGCCTGCCGGTGATCAATGTTGCCGGCTGCCCGACGCATCCCGGCTGGGTGCTCGACACCTTGCTCGCCTTGGCGATGGACGAGGTCAGCGAGCATAGTCTGGATGCTATCGGCCGCCCGCGCTTCTATGCCGACCACCTCGTGCATCACGGCTGCTCGCGCAACGAGTTCTACGAATTCAAGGCCAGCGCCGAGAAGTCCTCGGATCTGGGGTGTTTGATGGAGCACATGGGCTGTAAAGGCACCCAGGCCCATGCGGATTGCAATATGCGGCCATGGAACGGGCAGGGCTCGTGCACCAACGGCGGCTATGCCTGCATCAGCTGTACCGAGCCGGGCTTCGAGGAGCCCGGCCATCCGTTTTCGCAGACGCCCAAGGTCGGCGGCATTCCGATCGGCCTGCCCACCGACATGCCCAAGGCCTGGTTCGTGGCGCTGGCCGCGCTGTCCAAGTCGGCCACGCCGCGCCGGGTGCGCGCCAACGCGACGGCCGATCACACCGTGGTGACGCCGGCCATCCGCCGGACGGGACGCAAATGAGCCGGCAAGTGCTGGGGCCCTTCAATCGGGTCGAGGGTGATCTGGAAGTCACGCTGGAACAGGCCGACGGCCGGGTCAGTGCGGCCTGGGTCAATTCGCCGATGTATCGCGGGTTTGAGCAAATCATGCAGGGCAAAGCGCCCATGGACGCGCTGACCCTGGTGCCGCGCATCTGCGGCATCTGCTCGGTGTCGCAGTCGGCCGCCTCGGCCGCGGCGCTGGCGGATCTGGCGGGCGTCACGCCGCCGCCCAATGGCGCGCGGGCCAACAATCTGATGCTGTCGGCCGAGAACATGGCGGATCACTTCACCCATTTTTACCTCTTTTTCATGCCCGACTTTGCGCGCGACGCCTATGCCGGTACGCCCGGTTTCGACGCCGTGTGTGCTCGCTTCAAGGCGGTCGAAGGCTCGGCGGCGGCCGAGGCGCTGCCGGCGCGCGCGCGTTTTCTGCAGTTGATGGGCACGCTGGCCGGCAAGTGGCCGCATACGCTGAGCCTGCAGCCGGGCGGTTCGGCGCGGGCGATTCTGCCGGCCGAGCGGGTGCGCCTGCTGAGCCTGCTGCGCGAGTTCCGCGGCTGGCTGGAGCGGCATCTGTTTGGCGATGCGCTGGAGGCGGTGTCGGCGCTCGATTCAGCAGATGCGCTGTGGGCATGGTTTGACGCCAAGGGGCCGGCGCGGGGTGATCTGGCGCGCTTTCTCGACCTGTCAAGAACGCTGGGGCTGGATCGCCTCGGTCGCGCGCCGGAGCGCTATCTGAGTTATGGCAATTACTCCATCGATGGCGCCCGCCGCTTTGCGCCGGGCATCTGGGACAGCACGGTGGGCGCCGTCCACCCGCTGGATACGCGCGATATCGTCGAAGATATCTCGCACGCCTGGCTGGCCGGTTCGGCCGACAAGCATCATCCGCTGGTGGGCGAGACCCATCCGGACGCCGACAAGACGGATGCCTACTCGTGGTGCAAGGCGCCGCGTTGGCGCGACAAGGTGGTGCAGTGCGGCGCGCTGGCACGGCAAGTGGTCGACGGCCATCCACTGGCGCGCAGTCTGGTCGCACAGGGCGGTGGCACGGTGATGAGCCGGGTGGTCGGGCGCATGCTTGAAATCGCGCGGGTGGTGCCGATGATGGAAGCCTGGGTACGCGAGCTGGTGCCGGGCGATCCGTTCTGTGTCGAACTCGAGCTGCCCGATCAGGGCGTCGGTGTCGGCCTGGTCGAGGCGGCCCGTGGCGCGCTCGGGCACTGGCTGGTGGTGCGCAATGGGCACATCCAGAACTATCAGATTATCGCGCCGACGACCTGGAATTTCTCCCCGCGTGACGCGGCCGGCACACCGGGCGCGCTGGAGCAGGCCCTGATCGGCACGCCAGTGGGCGATGGCGCCGGCATGCCGCTGGCGGTGCAGCATGTGGTGCGCTCTTTCGACCCGTGCATGGTGTGCACGGTGCATTGACGCAGGGGATCAGCACATGGCAAAACCCGGCGACAAGGACCACGACGTTGGCCAGACCGGCCACCCCGGCGAACTGGTTGGCGTGGGCGAGGATGTGTGGATGGATGTCATCCACAAGATGGACGAGGTCTATTCCGACCTGCTGCAGTACGAGGTGGCGCTGGAGGAAAAAAACGCCAAGCTCGAGGAGTCGCAGCAGTTCATTCTATCGGTGCTCACCGCGATGTCGGACATCCTGGTGGTGTGCGGGCGTGATGGCGCTATCGAAGATGTGAATCCGGCGCTGGAGGTGATTACCGGCAAGAGCGCCGAATCCCTGCGCGGCAGCGCCATCTACGATTTGTTTGTCGGCGACGATGCCCGCGATCAGGCGCGCCAGTTGCTGACGGTGTTCGGTGAGCGTGAGGTGCACGACTGCGAACTGCAACTGCGGGCGCACGATGGCTCGGCCGTGCCGGTGTCCTTCAACTGCACGCCGCGTTTCAACGCTGTGGGCAAATCCATGGGCATGGTCGTTACCGGTCGCCCGGTGGGCGAGTTGCGCAAGGCGTATCAGGCGCTGCGTCAGGCGCATGACGACCTCAAACGCACACAGCAGCAATTGCTGCATTCCGAAAAAATGGCCTCGCTCGGTCGCCTGGTGGCGGGCGTGGCGCACGAGCTGAACAACCCGATCAGTTTCATTCTGGGCAACGTGCACGCGCTGCGTCGCTACGCCAATCGCCTGGAGACCTATCTGGGTGCCGTGCATGCCGGCCAGTCGCCCAAGCAGCTGGCCGAGCAGCGGGCGCGTTTGCGGATCGACCGCATTCTTGACGATCTCGATCCGCTGATCGAGGGCACCATCGAAGGCGCCGAGCGTACCCGGCAGATCGTGGATGGGCTCAAGCGCTTTTCCGCCATCGATCGGGACGAGCAGCAGCAGTTCGACCTGGCCGAGGTGGTCGAGCGCGCGGTGCGCTGGGTGAGCCAGGCAGCGCGCAAGGATTTCAAGGTGCGGCTGGACATCCCCGCACCGCTGATGATGATTGGCTCGGCCGGCCAGATGCAGCAGGTGATGATGAATCTGGTGCAGAACGCCTGGGATGCGACCAGTACGCTCGGCCAGCCGACCTTGCAGATTTCGGCAGAAGTGGACGTCGCTTCAGCCCAGGTGTGCCTGCGTTTTGAGGACAATGGGCCGGGTATTGACCCGGGCAACCTGGCACATGTGTTCGACCCGTTCTTTACCACCAAGCCGGTGGGGCAGGGCACGGGCCTGGGGCTGGCGATCAGCTACGGCATCATCGAGCGTCACGGCGGGCGTTTGTCGGCCGCCAACGCGAGCGCTGGCGGGGCGGTGTTTACCGCTTGCCTGCCGCTGGCACCGCTTACTCCAGCGTGCTGATATAGACCGACACCGCCTTGGTTTCGAGTTCGGTGAGCTTGGAGGCAATGGTGTGCATGATCGCGTTGTCGTTGGTCCGCGCGCGGCTGTTGAAGGACTCCAGCTGCGTCTCCAGATAGCGCGCGTTCTGCCCGGCCAGGCGCGGCAACTTGTCGGTGCCATAGCCTTTGTCGCCGTGGCAGGACGAACAGGCCGCGACGCCGGAGTATTCATTGCCGCGATCAAAAATGAATTTGCCCACGGCGCTCAGCCCTTCGTCAAGCGCGCGTCGTGAGCGGGCGGGCTTCTTCTCGAAATACACGCCAAGGGCGAGCATGTCGTCGGCGGTGAGGCCGGCCACCATGCTGCCCATGGTGTCGCTGGCGCGTTTGCCGCTCTGGAAGTCGGCCAACTGCTTGGCGATGTACTGGTAGTGCTGGCCTGCCAGCTTGGGGTGATTGACGGTCGAGCTCTCGCCATCCATGCCGTGACAGAGCGAGCAACGCTCGGCCACAATCTGAGTGGCGCGGGTCAGGTCGACGTCTGGCAGATCGGCGGCCTGGACGAAGGCGGCCGGGGCGAACAGTCCGGCCAGAATGAGCGCATGGTGAAGCGTCGGCATATCAGGTCTCCTGACGACAGTTGGGTTTCGCCGGTTGCGCGCGGTAAGCATCCGCTGTGGTGGCGTCAATTGGGAGCGTATCAGAGTCGTCGCGATGCTTGCAGCCGGTGCGTTTGACGTGGACGCGGGTGGTTACGCAGTATTCGGCATCCTGCCAATGCCGGGAGCGCGCTTGCCGCATGCGGGGGGCAATATTGACGCAAGCACTTGATTTTGCGCCGCGCGGGTGTCTGGCACGTATCTTGATTCGGTATCACGACGTTTTTTGTTTATTGCTTGCTCTCTGGAGGTGTGTCATGGCGACATCGCGTGTTCTTCTCGCTCTCGTGCTGGCCGGTGGTGCCGGGTCGGCCATGGCACATGGCGGGCATGCCGGCGGTCACTTCGCGGCGGGCCTGGCGCACCCCTTTGGCGGTGTGGATCACCTGTTGGCGATGCTGGCGGTGGGCGTCTATGCCACCCGGCAGTCCGGCCGCGCGCGCTGGGGGCTGCCCTTGGGATTTCTCGTGGCGATGCTGTGCGGCGCGGGGCTTGCCGCGCTGGGCGTGGCGCTGCCGGCGGTTGAAGGCGGAATCGGTGTCTCGGTGCTGGTGATGGGCCTGCTGATCGCGCTGGCCGTCAAATTACCGGCGTCGGTGGCGCTGCCCCTGGTGGGGGTGTTCGCGTTGTTCCATGGCTACGCACACGTGGCCGAGATGGGCGGCGCGAGTTTGCTGAGCTATGTCGTCGGATTCGTCGTGGCCACGGCCGTGTTGCACGGCGCGGGCTATGCGCTCGGTGGCTGGATGCCGGCGTCGCGTGTCGCGATGGCCGTCAAGCGCGTGCTGGGCGGAGTGATGGCGGGGGTTGGGCTGGTCTTGCTTGGCACCTGAGCCCTTGGGGGGTACATAAATGAAGGGGGCGCTGGACGCCCCTTTTTAGTGACACACCCCTTCACCGCGAAGGGGTATTCCCGACAAAATTTGTCGGGAATGTGCGCGCTTGGTAAACTGGCGCACATTGTCTTATTGCCGAGATCGCGATGACCAATCGTCTCGCCCAGGAGCTGTCCCCGTATCTTCGCCAGCACGCCGAAAACCCGGTGCACTGGCAGCCGTGGGACGACGCCGCCTTGGCCCAGGCGCGCGCCGAAGACAAGCCTATCCTGTTGTCGATTGGTTACTCGGCCTGTCACTGGTGCCATGTGATGGCGCATGAGTCCTTCGAAGAAGCGGCAACGGCCGAGGTGATGAACCGGCTGTTCGTCAACATCAAGGTCGATCGCGAAGAGCGGCCGGACCTCGATCACATCTACCAGAGCGCGCACCAGATGCTGTCGGGCCACGCCGGCGGCTGGCCGCTGACGGTGTTTCTGACGCCGGAAGGCACGCCGTTTTATACCGGTACATATTTCCCACCCTCCCCGCGTCACGGTCTGCCCGGCTTTGTCGATCTGATGGAACGTGTCGCCGCCGGCTGGGCGACGCAGCGCGAGGCGATTGGCAAGCAGAATCAGCAGTTGCGCGCTGCGCTGGCCGAGACCTCGCGGGTGGGCAACGTCGATGCCGATCAGTTTGATGAGCGCCCGGTGCGCGATGCCTGCGACGGCATGGAGGCGGCGTTCGACATGGACAACGGCGGCTTTGGCAAGGCGCCGAAGTTTCCGCATCCCTCCGATCTGACGCTGTTGCTGCACCGCTACCGTTGTGCCGGCAATGCCAGCGCCGGTGCGATGGTGCGGCTGACGCTTCAGCGCATGGCTGAAGGCGGTATCTACGACCAGCTCGGCGGCGGCTTCTGTCGCTACAGCGTCGATGAGCGCTGGGAGATTCCGCATTTCGAGAAGATGCTCTACGACAACGGCCCCCTGCTGGCGCTCTACGCCGAGGCGGCGGTGTGCTGGGATGAGCCGCGCTTCCGCCAGGTCGCCGAAGACACGGCCGCCTGGGCGCTGCGTGAAATGCGTGCGCCCGAGGGCGCCTTCTGGTCGGCGCTGGACGCCGATTCCGAAGGCGAGGAGGGGCGCTTTTATGTGTGGACGCGCGATGCGGTGAAAGCCGCCGTCGCGCCGGAAGACCGGGTGTTCGCGCTTGCCGTGTTCGGCATGGAAGGCATGCCGAACTTCGAAGGCCATGCCTGGCATCTCACCTTGCGCAAACCGCTCGACGAGATCGCGGGCGAGGTCGGCATGGCGCCGGAATTGGCGGCGGCCGCGCTGACACGCGTGCGCGCTGCGCTGCTGGCGGCGCGCGACCAGCGCGTGCGGCCGGGCCTGGACGACAAGATCCTGACCGCCTGGAACGGGTTGATGGTCCACGGGCTGGCACGCGCCGGCCGCTTACTGGATCGCCCCGACTGGATCGTTGCCGGACAAACAGCGATGGACTTCATCCGCACCCGGCTGTGGGACGGAGAGCGCCTGCATGCCAGCTGGAGTGGTGCTCAGCCGCGGCTCAACGGCTATCTCGACGACTATGCCTTTGCGCTGGCCGCGCTGGTCGAATTGCTGCAGGCTGAATGGCGCAGCGAGGACGCGGCCTTTGCCCGTCTGCTGGCCGATGCACTGCTTGCGCGTTTTGGCGACGAGAATGCGGGCGGCTTCTATTTCACCAGCGCTGATCACGAAGTGCTGCTGCACCGACCCCGAACCGGTCACGATGGCGCGACGCCCTCGGGCAACGGGGTGGCAGCGCGCGCTTTGCAGCAGTTGGGACATCTGCTGGGTGAGCCGCGCTATCTGGCGGCGAGCACAGCTTGCCTGCGGGCGTTTTATGTTGGCATGTGCCAGTCCGCGATGGGTTATGGCAGTCTCCATGTGGCGCTGGCCGAATGGCTGACACCGCCGCGGGTGGTGGTGTTGCGCGGGCCACAACGCGAATGCGATGCCTGGGCCAGACAGGCCGCCAGTCTCGCCGATCCCGCGACATTGGTGCTGTCGGTCGGCGAGCGGGACGATCTGCCCCCGGTGCTGGCCAAGCCGATTGAAAATCATGTCAACGCCTGGGTGTGTTCAGGCGTTGAATGTCTGTCGCCAATAGACGACTGGGTGCGTCTTGCGGACGAGTTGGGCGGGTAGGCAAAGCCAGATTCATGGTTTAGTATCCGCCGGTGTTGGTTCCACTTAACGATAAGGAAATTCCGATGAAAGCACTCGTTGCTGCTACCGTCGCCCTGGGTCTGCTGAGCGCAGCTCCGGCCTTTGCTTCCGCTGAACTGGCCAAGGCTAAGAACTGCCTGGCCTGTCACACGGTCGACAAGAAGCTGGTTGGCCCGGCTTACAAGGATGTGGCCGCCAAGTACGCAGGTCAGGCAGACGCCTCGGCCATGCTGGCAGAGAAAATCATGAAGGGTGGCAAGGGCGCCTGGGGCCCGGTCCCGATGCCGCCTAACCCCCAAGTGAAGCCCGAGGAAGCCAAGGCATTGGCTGACTGGGTACTGAGCCTGAAGTAATTCGGCGCTCCAACAAAAAACCAGCCTTCGGGCTGGTTTTTTGTTGTCTGGTGTCGGGGTCGGCTTATTGTGGTCGTGGCGCCCGTTCGGCCTCGATGTGCTGGGGGGGCGCTTCGAGCCAGCGGTCAAGCTCACCCGCGGTGACGGCTTTGGAAAACAGGTAGCCCTGCATGATGTCGCAGCCCATGTCTTGCAGCCGCTGGGCCTGCTCTTGGCGTTCTACGCCTTCGGCGACCAGGTGCAGACCAAAGCCTCGTGCGATGCCGGTAATCGCCGAGATGATCGGCTGGGTGCCTTCGCCGTTGAGATTGTCGACGAAGCTGCGGTCGATCTTGAGGCTGCTGACCGGGAATTTCTGCAAGTAGGCGAGCGCGGAGTAGCCGGTGCCGAAGTCGTCAATCGAAATGCCGACCCCGCAATCGCGCAAGCGGCGAATCCGGGCGATGACCTCGTCGGTGTCGCGCATCATGACCCGCTCGGTGATCTCCACCTCGAAGCGATCATGTGCGAGGCCGCAGCGCAAGACGCAGTCGGCGACTTGGTCGATGGTGTCGTCGCGGTCGAAATCGTGGGAGGACAGATTGATTGACATGCGCAGGGCCTGATGCCCGCGGGCGTGCCATCGTGCGAGTTGTCGCGTGGCGGTATCGACGACCCAGTGGCTGATGTCGCGGATCAGACCGACCTCTTCGGCCACCTGAATGAAGGCGGCGGGGCCGACCAGCCCGTGGGTGGGGTGTTGCCAGCGCAGCAGGGCTTCGACGCCCACCAGTTTGCCGGAGTCCATGCTGATCTGTGGCTGGTAGTGCAGCGAAAACTCGTTTCTGGCCAAGGCGCCGCGCAGGTCGTCTTCGAGCGCGATACGTTCGCGGTAGTGCGCGTTGAGGTCCGGGTCGTAGAAGCGGAAGCCGTTCTTGCCTTCGCGCTTGATCTGGTACATCGCGATGTCGGCATGTTGGGTGAGTTGCTCTGCCACGTCGCCATCGCGCGGGAAGACCGAGATGCCAATGCTGACGGTGGCGTGAAAGCTGCCGTGTTCGAGCTGGAACGGAGTTTTCAGCGCGGTGTGGATTTTCTGCGCGATGGTTTCGGCGTCTTCGGCGTGGGCGATGTCGGGCAGCAGAATGATGAACTCGTCACCGCCCAGGCGGGCGAGCGTGTCACCTTTGCGCAGGGTCTCTTTCAGCCGGGCGGCGAGACCGCGCAGCAGGCGGTCGCCTTCGCTGTGTCCGTAGGTATCGTTGACCCGTTTGAAACGGTCGACATCGATGAACATGACCGCCAGCAGTCCGCCGCGGCGCTGCGCCTGGGCGATCGCCAGTTCGAGGCGGTCCTTGAACAGAATCCGGTTGGGCAGGTGGGTGAGCTGGTCGTGGTAGGCCTGAAAGGTGATGATTTCTTCGGCCCGCTTGCGCTCCGAAATATCGCGGGCCACCCCGTAAATGCCGACCGGGGCCTGGCTGGCGTCCTCGCCGCTACGATTCGAAATCGGGACTGCATTGAGTGTGACCGTGACGGTTCTGGTGCCGGGTTGGCCCGATTGTGCATCCAACCGTCGCAGGCGCAGCTCCAGCACCGGGTGCATCCGTTTTCCGCGGGCTGCGTCGCGCAGCAAGGCCTCGACGCGAATGGCGTCATCGTCGAGCAATAGTGTGCTGAAGGCTTTGCCGAGCAACTGCTCGCGGGTGTAGCCCAGCATGGTCTGAACGCGCGGGTTCACATAGTTGAACGCGCCGCTGGGGTTGAGGGTGAAGATGAAATCGGGTGAGCTTTCGACCAGATAGCGATGCAGGCGCTCGGAGCTTTTCAGGCGCTGGCTCATGACGCCGTTGGCTTGCTCCAGCAGGGCTTTGTGCAAGACGTTTTGCACTGCGCGTTGCAGCTGGGCCACATGGTAGGGCTTGCGCACATAGTCGTCGGCGCCGCGGCGCAGGGCACCAATGGCGGCGTCGATGGCGTCTTCGCCGCTGATCATCACCACCGATTCCGTGCGGCCCGCGTTGGCAAGCCAGTCGAGCACGTCGAGGCCGGAACCGTCGGGCAGCCGGTAGTCGAGCAGAATCAGGTCGTAGCGATTGTTTTCAAGGCGGCGGATGGCGTCGGACACCGTGCCGCACTCTTCAAAGTGGCGGCCGGCATGGGCGAGGACATGTGGCAGGGTGCGACGCAAGGGGGCGTCATCGTCGACCAGCAGAATACGGCTGGGACGCTCGTGCGTCGCCGTACGATCGGACAGGGTATGACTAAAGAAAGGGGCCTCACCGGGTATGACCATGATCTCCCCGTCGTCGCCAGGCGACAGCGTAACCCGTCGGATGATGCCCGATTCAGACGTTGCGGGCTAGTGGAATGAAAATCTGGAAGCTCGTGCCAGTGCTTTTTTGACTACGACAGAGGGTATAGGCACCAGATTGCCGGAGTAAGTCATTGACGATCGACAGCCCAATGCCTTGGTGGTCCTCGCCTTTTTGGCTCGGCTGCGGCGAAAACAGTCGGCCGAGGCGAACGTCGGGTAGTCCGGGGCCGTTGTCGACGAGTCGCAGTTCGAGGCTAGGGACGCCATCGGCCATCAGCACACCGGGCGAAGAGATGCTCAGGCGGCCGCCCTCGGGCAAGGCCTCGGCGGCATTGCGCATCAGGTTGAGGATGACTTGCTTGAGTGCGCTGGCCGGCATCGCCACGGTGGGCAGACCGCGGGGGATTCGCACGTCGAGTTCGCGCTTGCGGCTGCTGAACAAGGTATCTGCATAGACTTGCTGGAGCTGGCGTACGACGTCGCCGAGGTCGGCGGTGGTGGTGACTGGCTCGGCCGTGTCGGGATCACTCATGCGTCGCAGCAGCGCGCCAATGCGGTCGATTTCCTTGCTGACCTGGGCGAGTTCGCCGGTCAGCGCGGTGTCAGCGGTGTCGCGCTGGCTGATGATGCCCAGATAGCTCTTGATGACGGTGAGCGGACTATTGACCTCGTGCGTGATGCGGCGGGCTTTGGCCAGGTGTTCGGCGCGCGCGGTCGCCAGAAGCTGCGCCTCTGCTGCCTGGCGCTGCGCATGGCGCACCTGGCTGGCCGCCGCGTGCGCGACCAGCGACAGCATCAGGCTTTGTTCGTCTGGCGCGATGTCGAGACTCTCATCGATACCCAGCACGCCCACGCCGCGTTCGCCGCCGGCGTGCCACGGCAGACACAGAATGCCCGCGCTATCGAGCCAGCGGGCGATATGCCAGTCGCGGGTGCTTCTGCCGGGTGCGTCTCGGCCAGGGAAGTGACTGGTGCTGGTCTGGGTGCGCATGGCCAGGGCAATCACGCTGGTTTCATCTGACAGGCGCAAGTCGAGCTCGGCGACTGCGCTCGCACGCGCGGCCTCATGGGTGGCGTCGAGTGCGAGCAGCACTTCGCTGTTGGCGCGCAACAACATCGGCGGGCGTTTGCCGAACAGCAGTCGAAATGCGTCCTGCAGTTGGCGCACGGCGGTCTCGGCAGAGGCGGCGTTGAATGCGGCCTGGATCAGTCCGTCGATGGTAACCCGTCGCCAGTGGGCCGGCAGGCGGGGGGTGTCGGGCGAGGCGCTGGTCGGCGCCACAGCGTTGCTGCCTGCCGGTTGCCCGATGCCGAGCGATTGCAGTCCCTGGCTGGACAGGTAGTCCACGTCGGTTTGCAGGCTGAGCAGGGCCTCTTTGGAAAGGCCACTGAGGCGCTGCGCTTCGTCGATCCGCTGTGAGTCATCGCTCAGGCACTGCGCCGCACGAAGAATGGCGGCCAGCGGATGTGCGCTTTGCAGCTGCTCTTCGGTGGCGCCGACCAAGGCCAGCGCGTCGACGATGGGGCGCGGCAGCTGGCAGTGATGGGCCAGATTGGCGCTCAGTGCGATGTGGTCGGTGTCGAAGCGTTGGCGCTCACGGGCGCGGAGGGCTTCGGGTGTGGCGCATTGCGCACATAATTGCGCGTAGTCGGGCGAGGAGGCATGCAGGCTCATCTGCCCCAAGTGTGACCACAGACCGGCTAGAAAGGCCTCTTCAGGGCGTGGGTAGCGTTTCTCGATGGCCAGGTGCAAGGCACTTTCGGCGGTGAGCAAGGCCTGCTGGTGCAGCCCTTTCATGACCGCAATGTCGCCTGGGTGGGCGCTCGCATGCAGCAGCCAGGCGCGCAGCAGGGGGGCGCCAACGCGACGCAGGCGATCGGCAAGCAGGGCTTGCAGCGGTCGGGTGTCGGCGCTGTCGAGCGGTTGCAGCCAGAGCAGGGCGAAGCACAGGGCGGCGTCGCGGCTGGCATGCTCGGCCACCGTGTCCCACGGGATGTCCGCCGCTTCCATCAGGCGCAACAAGGCTTCGGCCGCGTTTGGGTGCGGGCTCGGGCGATGCATGCGGAAGGGCAGGACGGGCGGTGACATCAAGAAGCGAAAACCGTGAAAGATAGAGCAGACCGAATTCTAACGGCGGAACGCTCATCCGGACGTGATAGGTGTCGCAGGGGACGATGGGATATGCGGCGGCGTCCAGAGGCGGTCTCGGGGCGTTGCTGTGCCCACCGGGCGCGCACGGGCCCGTCTTTCGCCATAAGGAGGGGGCGGCCTGGCGAGTGGTCGGGCTGTGGTCAGGCTTGCAGGCTGTCGGCGAACTGCAGGCCGGCGAGCAGGGCGCGGTTGACGCTCTCGTTGTCGATGGCGAGCACGCTGACTTGCGTTTGCAGCCGCGAGGGGTCAAAACGCTCGCAGGCGCGCGCCAGATTGAGGAAGGGCGCGAACGCGCCTTCGTCATTGATCAGGGCTTCGGTAATGGACTCGGGCAGGCTCATTTCGCCCAGCAGATCGCCCAACGACGTGCCGAGCAGGGCCGGCAGCAGGGAGAAGGCGCCGGTAATGAACAGGTTGTCGTGATCGGCCTTGTCGAAGAAGGGCGCGCCGACACGCTCCATCAGCCGGCCGCGGGCGATCGAGGTTTGCATCAGCGCCGGGGCCGCCGGGTCGCGACTGGCGGTGACCAGCAGCAGCGACAGCCATTTGTTGAGATTGTTGTAGCCCAGGATGGTGACTGCGTGGCGGAAGGACTGGATCTCGCAGCGCAGGCCGAAACCGACCGAGTTGATGTAGCGCAGCAGCTTGTAGGAGAGCGCGACGTCTTGCTTGAGGACGGCTTCGATCTCCTTGATGTCGGCGTTGTGGCGGACGAGATTGAGCAGGCGGACGAGCTGGGCGTGGGAGGGCGACAGCTGCTTGCCCGGGGCGTTGCCATGCAGAAAGAACCAGCCGGCTGCGCCGTCGAAACCGCGGTGTGCTGCGTCGTCAAAGGCCGGCGTGTCCTTGAGGCCCCAGGCCAGGCTCAGGCCGGGGCTGTTGTGCGGGCTGGGCTGTTTGCGCTGGTCCATGATCACAAAGCGCCAGTCGAGGTCCGGCGGCAAGACCGTGTCAGCGGTGTACCAGGACAGGCAGGTGCCCACGCCCGCCGCTTTCAGTTCGGGGAGCAGCGCTTGCACTTTCGGGTGAGCCAGCGTGGGCGCCGGGATCTCGATGGTCAGGTTTTCGGGCATCTCCCAGTCGAGCAGATCGACCGTCGGAACAAGTTTGCCCAGCGAGAGAAACACCGAGTGGTGTCGCGGCCATTCTTCTTCGAACTGCTGCAGGCCTTCGACGATCTCGGCTACCGACGGCGCATGCGCGATCAGGCGGTTGGCGGTGATCGCGCGGTTGCGGTTGACGACGGGTTCGCGGGTCAGCAGCAGGGATTGGCTCATGATGTCAGGCTTGCGATTCCAGGGCGTAGGTAAAAGCGTCGGCAAAAAATTCGTCGTCGGGCAGGCCGCATTGCTGGGTGAAGTCTTGATGAGCGGCGTCAATCATGACCGGCGCACCGCAAGCATAAACCTGGTGGCCAGAAAGATCGGGCAAATCGGCCATGACCGCTTGATGCACCAGTCCGGTTCGCCCCGTCCATGGCTCACTTGGAATGTTATCGGACAGCACGGGCACAAACTTGAACCAGGAATGCGCTTCGGCCCATGCCGACGCCATGTCGTGAAGATACAGGCCGGCGCGGTCGCGGGCACCCCAGTAAAGTGTCATGGGGCGGGTCAGCCCGGTGGCGATGGCGTGCTCGATGAGGCCCTTGATGGGCGCGAAGCCGGTGCCGCCGGCCAGCAAGACGATCGGTTTGGTGCTGTCTTCGCGCAGGAAGAAGCTGCCCAGCGGGCCTTCGAAGCGAAGGATGTCACGCACTTTCATGGTCGAAAAAACCTGGCCGGTGAAGGCGCCGTCCGGCACATGGCGGATATGCAGTTCGAGGTGGTCTGCGTTGCTCGGCGGGTTGGCAATCGAAAAGCTGCGTCGCTTGCCGCCGGGCAGCAGGAAGTCGATGTATTGCCCCGCGCGAAAGGCAAAGGCCTCGGTGGCGGGCAGTTTGACCTTGAGCACCATCACGTCCGGCGCGGCCAGCGTCATCTCCTGCACGCGGCAAGGCAGTTTCTTGATCGGGATGTCGTCGGCGCGATTGACCGTGCGGCACTCGATGCTCAGGTCGCTGCGGGGGGTTGCGCAGCAGAACAAGGCCAGGCCGGCGGCCTTTTCTTCGTCAGTCAGGGTCTGCGGACCGTGCTGGCCGTAGTCCACGGTGCCTTCCAGGATTTTGCCCTTGCAGGCGCCACATACACCGTCGCGGCAACTGTGGGGCAGTAGCAGGCCGGCCGCGGCGGCGGCGTCGAGGAGGGTCTGGTCTTCGGCGATGGCGACAACGTGATCGCCCGGGAGGATGTTGAGCTGAAAGGACATGACGAAATCTGGCGTGAGATAATGGAGCGATGAGAACGATTCTGATTGTGGGCTGCGGCGATGTCGCCCGGCGCGCCATTCCATGGCTGGCCGGGCGCTTTCGCGTTATCGCGATGATACGCGATGACAGCCATCGTGCCGCCTTGCGGGCGCTGGGCGCCCGCGTGTTGGTGGCCGATCTGGATGATCGCCGCACGCTGCGGCGCCTGTCCGGTATCGCCGATGTGGTGCTGCATGCCGCCCCGCCGCCACGCAAGGGGGCGGACGATTCGCGCACCCGGCATCTGGTGGCGGCGCTGGCGCAGGGCGCCACGGTGCCGCGCCGGCTGGTGTATATCAGCACCACCGGCGTGTATGGCGACTGCCACGGAGCCTGGGTGAGCGAGACCCGCCCCGTGTCGCCGGACTCCGACCGCGCCGGACGACGCGTCGATGCCGAGCAACGGCTGCGCGCTTTCGGACGCCGATGCGGGGTGTCGGTGGGTATCCTGCGAGCGCCGGGCATTTATGCGGCTGACCGCTTGCCGCTGGCGCGCCTGGAGCGCGGCGACCCGATCCTGCGACCCGAAGACGACGTCCACACCAACCACATCCATGCCGAAGACCTGGCACGCTGGTGCGCCATCGCCGTGTTTCGCGGCGGCGCGGGGCGGGTGTGGAATGCCTGCGACAACACCCGCTTGACCATGGGTGGCTATTTCAATGCGGTGGCCGATCACTTCGGCCTGCCGCGCCCCGAGCCGCTCAGCCGGACGCAGATTGCCGAGCGTGTCTCGCCGTTGACGCTTACCTTCATGCAGGAGTCGCGGCAGATCGACAATGCGCGCATCAAGCGCGAGCTGCGCGCCCCGCTGATGTATCCCGATATCCAATCCGGGCTGGCCGCCGTGTCACCCGCCATTCACTGAGATTCACCATGCTCGTTGTTAAAGCCCTGCACATTATTTTTGTCATCAGCTGGTTCGCTGGCTTGTTCTACCTGCCGCGCATTTTCGTCAATCTGGCCATGGTGCCGGCCGACAGCGTTGCCGAGCGCGAGCGCCTGCTGCTGATGGCGCGCAAGCTGCTGCGCTTCATGACGCCGCTGGCCGTATTGGCGGTGGTGTTTGGTCTGTGGTTGTGGTTTGGTTATGGCTTTGGCGGCGGCTGGTTGCATGCCAAGACCACGCTGGTGCTCGTGCTGATCGGCTACCACGTGTATTGCGGCACCTTGCTCAAGCACTTCGTGGCGGGGCGCAATGCGCGCAGCCATGTGTGGTTCCGCGTCTTCAATGAAATGCCGGTGCTGGTGCTGTTTGTGGTGGTGTTTCTCGTTGTTCTCAAACCTTTTTGAGTCGATTTCTCATGTCTGAACAGTTTTTTGCTCCGTGTCCGCGGGGACTCGAACCCGGTTTGCAGGACGAACTGAGCGCACTGGGCGCCGGCAAGATCCGCCAGGTGCCCGGTGGTGTCTCGTTTACCGGTGACTGGGCGCTGGCCTATGCTGTCAACCTCGAGAGCCGGCTGGCCACGCGGGTGTTGTGGCAGGTGGCGCACGGCCGCTATCACGGCGAGCAGGACATCTACAAACTGGCCTATGGTGTGACCTGGGCCAAGTGGTTTACGCCGGAGCAGACCATGCGTGTGTATGTCATCGCACGGCGCTCCCCACTCAAGAGTCTGGAGTTCATCACGCTGCGCATCAAGGATGCGGTATGCGATCACTTTCGTACCATCAAGGGCGTTCGGCCGAGCATCGATACGGCCAATCCCGATGTGCGCATCCATGCTTTCCTCAGCACGGATGAGGCCATGCTGTATGTCGACACCTCGGGTGAGCCGCTCTACAAGCGCGGCTTCAAGCAGGCGGCCGTCGAAGCGCCGCTCAAGGAAAACCTCGCGGCCGGCATTTTGCGGGTGAGCGGCTGGCAGCCCGGTGAGACGCTGCTCGACCCGATGTGCGGCAGCGGCACCTTCTTGATCGAAGCCGCGCAGATTGCGCTCGACATCGCGCCCGGCCTTGGCCGTCGCTTCGGCTTCGAAGCGCTCAAAACGCTGGATGAGAGTGTGTGGCGCCGTATGCGCAAGGCGGCCGAAGGGCGTCGTCGGCATGTGGCCAAGCTGCCGATTTACGGTTCCGACAGTGAGGGCGTGCAGGTCAAGCGCGCGCGTATCAACCTTGAAGCGGCCGGTCTGGCCGACCAGGTCACGCTGGAGCAGGCCGAGCTGACCGAGCGCATGCCGCCGGCGGCTGAAGGCGTGATGGTTGCCAACCCGCCCTATGGCGTACGCATTGGCGAGTCCTCGGAGCTGGCCGAGTTCTACCCGAAGCTTGGCGATGCCCTCAAGGCGCGCTGGGCCGGCTGGCGCTGCTACTTCCTCAGCGCCGACCCGGACCTGCCCAAGCTGATCAAGCTGAAGGCCACCAAGCGCACGCCGATGTTCAACGGCGCGCTGGAGTGCCGGGTGTTTGAGTACAAGGTGATCGCCGGGAGTAATCGGCGAGAGAAAGCGTAGGGCGGGCGCCAACCCGTCAGCCACGCTCAGGTCCAGCCAACAGGTGATTCCGATGACCCATCAAGACTTTGCACCGCACGAGGCATGGGTGTTGTTTCAACTCAACGACGTGCCGATCGAAACCGCCGTGGACGGCGATTTCAACGTGTTGGCGATCATGGATGCGGCGACCGGCCGAATCCACGGAAACGCCTTCATCAGCGTGCTGGATGTCGAGCCGTCGGCGCTGGAGGCGAGGCGCTTGCTCGCGTCTTCGGAATCGGATGCCGGGCAACGGCCGCAGCGCTTGTATGTTGATGACCCGTGTCGGCTTGTTGAACTGACTGGCGTGGCAAAGGCCATGGGGATTGTGGTGTGCCCCGAGCGCAGAAGTACGTTTGATCCGCTGACTCAGGATGCCCGCGAGGGGTTCGCTGCGCATGTGTCGGGCGCTCGACGACAGTAGGGCGGGCGATACGCCGGCCAGATGTTTCTTCGGCGTAAACGCTATTTACGAGGACGGCAAGGATGATTACCGCTGAATTTCTTGTCACCGCCCTGATCGTCGTGCTCATTCCCGGCACGGGGGTGATCTTCACCGTGTCGACAGGGCTGCTTCAGGGCCGCGCGGCGAGCCTGTACGCGGCGCTGGGCTGCACGGCGGGCATCGTGCCGCACTCGCTGGCGACCGTTCTCGGGCTGGCCGCGGTGATGCATGCCGGGGCGCTGGCGTTTCAGGTGTTGAAGTTCGCGGGCGGGGTGTATCTGCTCTACCTGGCGTATTCGATGTGGCGCAACACTACGGCTTTTGCCGTGGACGGCGCCGTGTCGCGCACCAGCGCACGGGCGCTGGTGATGAAAGCAGTGTTGCTGAATGTCCTGAATCCGAAGCTGACGATCTTCTTTTTGGCCTTTTTGCCGCAGTTCATTGAACCAGGTGCGGCACAGCCGTTGGCTCAACTGCTGTTGCTCAGTGGCGTGTTCATGGCAATGACTTTTGCCGTGTTCGTGGCCTATGGTTTTGTGGCACACGCATTTCGCGCAAAAGTCATTGAGTCGACGCGGGTGCAGCGGTATTTGCGCTATGGATTCTCGGCGGCTTTTGCGGGGCTGGGCGTGAATCTGGCGCTGAGCGAGCGCTGATCGCGAGAGGTGCCTGGACGGCCGCCCTGTGCCTCGTGCGTGGCGTTGTGGCGACAAGCCATGAGAGCGTGGGGGCTCCGCCTCGCCGCCGGGCCGTCCCAAGGCGAGGCGCCGCCCCCTCGGGGGGCAGCGAGCGTGGGGGCTCACACTTACACAATATCGAGGTTCTGAATCCCCGCGTTGAGGTCCTTGTCGCCATGCTTGCTGTTGAGCTTGATCTGCAGGCGCAGGTCGTTGACCGAGTCGGCGTTGCGTAGCGCGTCTTCGTAGCTGATCAGCTCGTCTTCGTAGAGGCGGAACAAGGCCTGGTCGAAAGTTTGCATGCCCAACTCGGTCGAGCGTTTCATGATCTCTTTGATCTCGGACACTTCGCCCTTGAAGATCAGATCGGAAATCAGCGGTGAGTTGAGCAGGATCTCGACGGCCGGCACGCGGCCCTTGCGGCCGACCATGGGCAGCAGGCGCTGGGATACCATCGCGCGCAGGTTCAGCGACAGGTCCATCAGCAGTTGCTGGCGGCGCTCTTCGGGGAAGAAGTTGATGATCCGGTCAATCGCCTGGTTGGCGCTGTTGGCGTGCAGGGTGGCCAGGCAGAGGTGGCCGGTTTCAGCGAAGGCGATGGCGTGGTCCATGGTTTCGCGGTCACGGATCTCGCCCATCAGGATCACGTCGGGCGCCTGACGCAGGGTGTTTTTCAGTGCGGCGGTCCAGTCATCGGTGTCGATGCCGACTTCGCGCTGGGTGACGATGCAGTTCTTGTGTTGGTGCACATATTCGATTGGATCTTCGACCGTGATGATGTGGCCGTAACTGTGCTCGTTGCGGAAGTCCACCAGTGCGGCCAGCGAGGTGGTTTTACCGGTGCCGGTGCCGCCGACGAAGATCACCAGACCGCGCTTGGCCATGCCGATGTCCTTGATGACGGCGGGCAGGCCGAGCTCGTCGATGGTCGGGATGGTCAGGGCGATGGTCCGCAGGACGCAGCCGACGCGGCCTTGCTGGACGAAGGCATTGGCGCGGAAACGGCCGATGCCTGCCGGCGAGATGGCGAAGTTGCATTCCTTGGTGGATTCAAAATCGGCGGCCTGGCGGTCGTTCATGATCGCGCGCGCCAGTTCGGTGGTGTGTTGCGGCGTGAGGATCTGGTTCGACTGCGGGACGATGCGCCCGTCGATCTTGATCGCCGGCGGAAAGCCGGAGGTGATGAACAGGTCAGAGCCTTTTTTCTGCACCATCAGGCGCAGCAGGTCCTGCATGAATTTGAGGGCTTGATCGCGTTCCATCGTGCGTTCCGGTCAGTAGTGGTTTGGCCTGCCGAGGCGATTAGCCGGCGAAGTTGTCTTTGTTCTGGGCGCGTACGCGCGCTTCGGCGGTGGACACCAGATTGCGCCGGACGAGATCGGCAAGACACTGGTCGAGCGTCTGCATGCCCACATTCTGGCCGGTCTGGATGGCAGAGTACATTTGCGCGATCTTGTTTTCGCGGATGAGGTTGCGGATGGCGGGTGTGCCGATCATGATCTCGTGGGCGGCGACGCGGCCTTTACCGTCTTTGGTCTTGAGCAGGGTCTGGGCAATGACGGCGCGCAGCGATTCGGACAACATGGCGCGCACCATGTCTTTTTCTTCGGCCGGGAAGACGTCGACGATACGGTCGATGGTCTTGGCGGCCGAGGAGGTGTGCAGCGTGCCGAACACCAGGTGGCCGGTTTCAGCGGCGGTGAGCGCGAGGCGAATGGTTTCAAGGTCACGCAACTCGCCCACCAGAATCACGTCGGGGTCTTCACGCAGGGCGGAGCGCAGTGCGTTGTTGAACGAGATCGTGTCGCGGGCGACTTCGCGCTGGTTGATCAGGCAGCGCTTGGCCTCGTGGACGAATTCGATCGGGTCTTCAATCGTCAGGATATGGCCGTACTGATTGATGTTCACGTAGTCGACCATCGCGGCGAGCGTGGTTGATTTACCTGAACCCGTTGGCCCGGTGACCAGCACGATGCCGCGCGGCTGGTCGGAGATTTCTTTGAAGATCTTCGGGGCGTTCAGCTCTTCGAGCGACAGCACCTTGGAGGGAATGGTCCGGAACACGGCGGCCGCGCCGCGCTCCTGGTTGAAGGCGTTGACCCGGAAGCGGGCCAGGTTCGGCACCGAGAACGAGAAGTCGACTTCGAGGAACTCTTCGTAGTGTTTGCGTTGCCCGTCGTTCATGATGTCGTACACCATGGCGTGCACGTCCTTGTGCTCCATGGCCGGCAGGTTGATGCGCCGGATGTCACCGTGAACACGGATCATCGGGGGCAGGCCGGACGACAGGTGAAGGTCGGACGCCTGATTCTTGACGGAGAAAGCGAGGAGTTCTGTGATGTCCATGGGGGGGCGTAGTCGAGGAAGCGTGGAAAAAGGGGCAGCGCGGGCGAAAAAAGCGCGGTGCTATAATTTTTCGGCCATTCTCGCGGGATCTTTAGATTTACGGCGACCCCACGGCAAATCGATTTCTATATGACATCAATCGCAACCAACTTGCAAGCCGTGAACGCGCGGATCGCCGCAGCGGCGAAGGCCTGCGGGCGTATGCCAGGCGATATTCAGCTGCTCGCGGTCAGCAAAACCTGGCCGGCGGAATGTGTTGCCGAGGCGGCTGATGCCGGACAACGCGCTTTCGGTGAAAACTATGTGCCGGAAGGTTCGGACAAGGCGGCAACGCTGGCAGAGCGGCAATTGACATGGCATTTCATCGGGCCGCTGCAAAGTAATAAAACACGCCTCGTGGCCAATGCGTTTGACTGGGTGCACAGCATTGATCGCCTCAAGATTGCCGAGCGTCTGTCGGCGCAGCGTGATGTGGGGCGGCCGCCGCTGAATGTGTGTCTTCAGGTGAATGTGAGCGGCGAGGCGAGCAAGAGCGGGGTTGCGCCGGAAGAGGTTGCCGCGCTCGCGCAGGCGGTCAGCGTGTTGCCGGGTTTGCGTCTGCGTGGCTTGATGGCCATTCCCGAGCCGACCGATGACCTGTCGGTGCTGAAGCAGCGTTTTGGCCAGGTGCGCGCGTTGCGCGATGCGCTCAATGGCGAGGGTATGGCGCTGGACACTTTATCCATGGGCATGTCCCATGATCTCGAAGCTGCGATTGCCGAGGGTGCCACGATGGTGCGTGTCGGCACCGCCATTTTCGGCGCGCGTGCGTGATGCTTCTACAACGAATGGCCTCTGTGCTGTTCACACCATGGAATTCCTTATGAAAATCTGTTTTCTGGGCGGCGGTAACATGGCGGCGGCCTTGATTGGCGGCATGCTGGCCAAGGGATATGAGGCCGGTGATATCGCGGTGGTTGAGTTGCAGGAAGACGCGCGCTCACGCTTGCGCGAGCGTTTCGGTGTACAAACGCACGCGGCGCTCGATGCCGAGGCACTGGCCTGCGACATGCTGGTGCTGGCCGTCAAGCCGCAGCAGATGCGCGATGCACTGACGCCAGTGGCTGGCTTGCTGGCGCATCAGGTGGTGGTCAGCATCGCGGCTGGCCTGCGTCTGGGCGATATGGCGCGCTGGCTGGGCGGCTATGCACGACTGGTGCGCTGCATGCCGAATACGCCGGCGCTGATTGGCGCGGGGGTGACCGGCTTGTTTGCCGATGCGTCGGTGAGCGAGGCTGAGCGACATGCGGTCGGGCAGGTCATGGCCTCGGTCGGCGAGATTGTCTGGATCGATACGGAAGCCCAGATGGATGCGGTGACTGCGGTGTCGGGCAGCGGGCCGGCCTATGTATTCCACTTTATCGAGGCGCTGGAGGCGGCCGGCGTGTCTCAGGGCTTTGATGCCGATACGGCGCGCAAGCTGGCGATCGGCACCGTGCTGGGTGCGGCCCGGCTGGCGGCCGACAGCGATGAAGGGCCGGCGGTGCTGCGTGAGCGGGTGACCTCCAAAGGCGGCACGACGGCGGCAGCACTGGCCGTGATGGCCGAGGGCGATCTGCTTGGTCTGGTCGGTCGTGCGGTCGACGCGGCAGAGGCCCGTGGCAAGGCGCTGGGCGATGCCCTGGGCACCGACTGAGTCGGTCTGGAGCACAAACTCATGATGTCCAATCTTTTTCTCTTTCTCATCGAAGCGGTGGCCAGTTTCGCGACGCTGATGCTGCTCGCCCGTTTTTTCATGCAGTGGCAGCGGGTGAGTTTTCACAACCAGCTCGGCCAGTTCGTGCTGGCCACCACTGATTGGTGTGTTCGGCCCTTGCGCCGGGTCTTGCCCGGGTTGTTTGGCATGGACCTGGCCAGCCTGGTGCCGGCCTGGGCGATCCAGACACTGCTGGTTTTGTTGCAGTTGATGCTTTTCGGCGCCAGCCTTGACGGGAACCCGGCGGCGTTGCTGCTCGGCGCGTGTGGCGTGGGGCTGGTCGGCTTGTTCAAGATGATGGTGTATTTGGTGATCGGCATTGTGCTGATCTCCGCGGTTTTCTCGTGGGTCAATCCGCATGCACCGATGGCGCCACTGTTCTACAGCCTGTCTGCGCCGTTTCTGCGGCCCTTGCGCAAGGTGATTCCGCCGATCGCCAATGTCGACATTTCGCCAATGGTGCTGTTGCTGCTGCTGCAGGTGGTGCTCATGCTGTTGTCGAACTTTGCCGCCGGCTTCTCGGGGATGATGTTCTCCTGATGCGTGAGTGGCTGCGCTCGGATGGTGACAGCACGTTGATGCTCAGCCTGCATATCCAGCCCGGTGCCAAAACCACCGAGTTTGTCGGCTTGCATGGCGAGGCGATGAAATTGCGTCTCGCTGCGCCGCCGGTCGATGGCAAGGCCAACGCGGCGCTGATTGTGTTTCTGGCGAAATTCTGTGCTGTGCCAAAAAGTGCGGTGACACTGGTCAGCGGTCAGAGCGCGCGCGCCAAGCGGGTGCGCATCGAAGGCGTCGATGCGGCGCTCAAGGCCCGGCTGGAGGCCCTCGGCTAGCGTAGCGCGCGCGTGATACGCTGCGGTTCATCGCCGCGTGTTCAGGGCTCTTGAGGGAGATTGCGCATGGTCCATGATCAGTACGCCGAGCGCTACGCTGCGCATCGCTGGAAAATTCCCCCGACGTTCAACATTGCCGACGCCTGCTGCCGGCGATGGGCCGATGCGCCCGAGCGCACGGCGATTCTGTCCGAAGACGCGGAGGGGCATCAGGCCAGCTACAGCTATATCGACCTGATGCATGCGGCCAATCGGCTGTCGAATGCCCTGCGTGCGCGGGGCATTCAGGCCGGTGACCGGGTGGCGATGGTGATGCCGCAGCGCTTTGAGGCCGCGGTGTCCTTGATCGCCCTGTTTCAGCTCGGTGCGGTGGCCATGCCCTTGTCAACATTGTTCGGCCCGGAGGCCATGGCCTATCGCCTGCAAGACAGCGATTCGGTTGCGGCGATTGTCGATGCGCGCGGCATTGAGACGCTGACCTCGGTGCGTGCCGAGTGCCCCGCGTTGAGTACGCTCATTTGTGTCGATTGCACGGCCGACGATGGGCTGGACTGGACGACGCTGCTGGCAGCCGCGAGTGATGAATTTCCGTGTGAAGTCACCGCGCCGGACGACCCGGCGGTGCTGATCTACACCAGCGGCACAACCGGTGCGCCGAAGGGCGCACTGGTGCCGCATCGCGCCATGCTCGGCAATCTATCGGGCTTTGTCGCCAGTCAGAACGGCTTTCCGCAGGTCGACGCGGTGTTCTGGTCGCCGGCCGACTGGGCGTGGACCGGCGGTCTGTGGGACGCCTTGCTGCCGACGCTGTACTTTGGACAACCGATCGTCGCGTACAGCGGCCGCTTCTCGCCGGAGGTGGCGCTGTCGTTGATGGCGCGCTATCGGGTGACACATACGTTTCTGTTCCCGACGGCGCTCAAGGCCATGATGAAAGCCTTCCCCGCACCGCGGGCGCAGTTTGACCTGCACCTGCGCGCCATCATGAGCGCTGGCGAGGCGGTGGGTGATGCGGTGTTCGACTGGTGCCAGTCGGCGCTGGGGGTGACGGTCAATGAAATGTTTGGTCAGACCGAGATCAACTACATCGTCGGTAACAGCGCCACCGAATGGCCGGCGCGGCCCGGTTCGATGGGGCGCGCTTACCCCGGCCACCGGGTGGCCGTGATCGACGACGCCGGACGGGTACTGCCGCCGGGCGAGGAGGGCGAGGTGGCGGTGCATCGCCTGGACATTCACGGCGATCCCGATCCGGTGTTTTTCCTGGGCTACTGGAAGAACCAGGAGGCGACGGAACGAAAGTATGTCGATGGCTGGTGCCGAACGGGCGATCTGGCCACCCAGGATGCCGAGGGCTACCTCTGGTACAAGGGCCGGGCCGATGATGTGTTCAAGGCCGCCGGCTACCGGATCGGGCCGGGCGAGGTGGAGAACTGCCTGGTCAAACACCCGGCCGTCGCCAACGCTGCCGTGGTGCCCAAGCCGGACCCGGAGCGGGGCGCGGTGGTCAAAGCCTTTGTGGTGCTGGCCGAGGGTTTTTCGCCCAGTCCAGCGCTGATTGATGCGTTGCAGCAACATGTGCGTGGCCAGCTGGCGCCTTATGAATATCCCAAAGAAATCGAGTTTCTTGATGCCCTGCCGATGACCACCACCGGCAAGGTGCAGCGGCGTGTGCTGCGCTTGCGTGAGTTGGCCAAATCGGAAGATCAAGCATAGGCGGTCAATTCGGCGGCGATTCGGTCAGTGTGCGCTGATGCTTTAGCTGCAGAGTCGGACATTGGACGAAAAAAAGCCCGGGCCAGAGACCCGGGCTGAATCCACACCAAATTGTTGCGCGTGGAGGAGACGGCTCAACCATAGCGCGTTTTGTGTTGCGGTGCAACAAAACGCGATGCTGCCATGGTGAATTTCGTCTCATGCGCGCACGAAGGGGGTGGATTTTTCAGGGCTCGGCGTACATCACCTTGCCCTCGACCACGGTGTAGCAGACCTTGCCAGGCAGGTTGTGGCCCAGAAATGGCGTGTTCTTGCCTTGGCTGCGCAGTCGTTCGCGGGTGACGGTGGTTTCGCCTTCCGCATCAAAAACACAGATGTCCGCCCGTGCGCCGAGGCTCAACTGACCCGCCTTGGAGCCGATGATTCGCGCCGGGTTGATGGTGACGCGGCGTAGCGTTTCGAGCAGGCTGAGCTTGTGGCTCCGGCCCCATTTCAGGGCGAGCGGCAGCAGCAGTTCGATGCCGGTGGCGCCCGGTTCGGCTTCGGAGAAAGGCACCTGTTTGGCGTCGTCGTCGATGGGCGAATGGTTGGAGCACAGTGCGTCGATATCGCCAGTGGCCAGGGCGGCTTGCAAAGCGTCGCGGTCGCGCTGGCTGCGCAGCGGCGGGTTGAGGCGGCAATGGGCGTTGAAGTAGCCGATGTCCATGTCGGACAGGTGCAGATGGTTGATCGACACGTCGCAGGTGATGTCCAGGCCCTCGGCTTTGGCAGCGCGCACCAGTGCCAGGCCTTCGGCGCTGGACAGACGGGTGATGTGCAGCTTGGCGCCGGTCAGGCGGGCCAGTTCGATGTAGGTGAACAGGGCGATGGTTTCGGCCGCGGTGGGAATGCCGGGCAGGCCGAGGCGGGTAGCGACTTCGCCGTCATGCGCGACGCCCTCGTGACCAAAGCGCGGGGCGATGGGCTGCAGCCAGACGCGATAGCCAAAGGTGGCGGCGTATTGCAGCGCGCAGAACAGCACCTGGGTGTCGACGATGGGGGTGTTGGCCTGGCTGAAGGCGACGCAGCCGGCGTCGACCAGCTCGGCCATTTCGGACAGGCGCTTGCCTTCGAGCCGCTCGGTGAGCGCGCCGACCGGATACACATGGGCGCGGTTGAGCTTCTTGGCGCGATAGCACAGCATTTCGACCAGACCGGGTTCGTCCAGCGGGGGGTCGGTGTCGGGCGGGATGGCCAGGCTGGTGACGCCGCCGGCCATCGCGGCTTCCATTTCGGACTCCAGCGTGGCGAGGTACTCGAAACCGGGTTCGCGCAGTCGGGCGGCGAGGTCGACCAGGCCGGGGCAGATGATCTTGCCGGTGGCGTCGATGTGGCGTGTGGCGGAGAAGCCGTCGGGCGCGCTGCCGATGCCGACGATTTTTCCGTTGGCAACGAACAGGTCGCGCTGTTGGTCGATGTCATGGGCCGGATCGATGAGCCGGCCGTTGGCGATATGGATCTTCATGAATGTGCTCGAATTCTGTGCGGGTTCAGTTGCTGCCCAGCATGCTCATGACAGCCATGCGGACGGCAATGCCGAAGGTGACCTGCGGGAGAATGACGGCCTGGGTACCATCGGCGACGGCCGAGTCGATCTCGACGCCGCGGTTCATGGGGCCGGGGTGCATCACGATGGCGTCGGGGCGGGCGACGGCGAGTTTTTCGGGGGTGAGCCCCCAGACCTTGAAAAACTCCTGGCCGCTGGGTAGCAGCGGGCCGCTCATGCGCTCGTTTTGCAGGCGCAGCATCATCACCACGTCGACATCGCGCAGGCCTTCGCGCATGTCGTGGAAGACGCGCACGCCGAGCTTGTCGAGGTCGGTGGGCATCAGTGTTTTCGGGCCGATGACCCGCACCTCGGGCACACCCAGCGTGGTCAGCGCGGCGATCTGCGAGCGCGCCACCCGCGAGTGCAGCACATCGCCGACGATGGCGACCACCAGACCGGTGAAGTCCTGCTTGTAGTGGCGGATGGTGTACATGTCGAGCAGCCCCTGCGTGGGGTGTGCATGACGGCCGTCGCCGGCGTTGATGACATGGATGTCGTGACGGCGGGTGTTGTGCAGGTGCTCGGCGATCAGGTAGGGCGCGCCGCTGGAGGCGTGGCGCACCACGAACATGTCGGCCTGCATCGCGCACAGGTTGTCGACGGTGTCGAGCAGGGTTTCGCCCTTGTTGGTCGACGAGGTCGCCACGTTGAGGTTGATGACGTCGGCCGATAGTCGCTTGGCGGCGATCTCGAAGGTGGTGCGGGTACGCGTCGAGTTCTCGAAGAACAGGTTGAAGATGCTCTTGCCGCGCAGGATGGGCAGTTTCTTGATCTCGCGCTCGGCCACTTCGGTGAAGGGTTCGGCAGTGTCGAGAATGGCGGTGAGAATCTCGCGCGGGAGGCCGTCGAGGGACAGCAGGTGCTGGAGTTCGCCGTGGGCGTTGAGTTGGGGGTTATGCATCGATCAACCTCAGGGACAGGCTGCCGTTGTCGGCTTTTTCGAGTTGCAGGTTTTGCTTGCCACCGAGTGGCGTGGCCAGGGTGTGGCCGCAGAAGCGGGCGGCGATGGGCAATTGGCGTTCGCCGCGGTCGACCAGTACGGCCAGATCGACCCGTGCGGGGCGGCCGTAGTCGAACAGCTCGTTGAGCGCGGCGCGGGTGGTGCGGCCGGTAAACAGCACGTCGTCGACCAGGATGACTGAACGCCCTTCCATGTCGAAGGGGATGTCGGAGCGGCGCAGCTGCGGGTGCAGCCCCTTGGCGGCGTAGTCGTCGCGGTAGAAGGACACGTCGATGGTGCCCAGCGGGTGGCGGATGCCGAGCGCCTCGTGCAGCCGTTCGGCCAGCCAGGCGCCGCCGGTGTAGATGCCGACCAGGGCGGTGTCGTCGTTAACATGGGGCGCCATCTGTTCGATCAGCGCCGCAAACAGGGTGTCTGCGTCAGGCAGTTGGGGCATGGGCGGTTTGGTCCAGGTAGTGCTGAAGAATGATTTGGGCGGCCACGGCGTCGAGCATCGGTTTGCGGTCGGCCCAGCGGCGCTGGCCGGCGTCGGCTAGCTGGCGCTCGGCCTCGGCCGAGCTGAAGCGCTCGTCGATGAGGGCCACGGGCAGTCCGAAGCGGCCGCCCAGTTGATTGGCAAAGCGACGACAGCGCGGGGTGAGTTCTTGCGGCGTACCGTCTTCCGACAGCGGCAGGCCGACCACCAGCTGCACCGGTCGCCATTCGTCGATCAGGCGGGCGATGGCCTCGAAGCGTGCGGTATTGGCTTCGACGGTGAGGGTGGTCAAGGCATTGGCGCGGCCGGTTTCGAATTCGCCGACGGCGATGCCGACGCGTGCCAAGCCGAAATCAAAGCCAAGCAGCGAGCCGCGCGCGGGCCGCGCCGCGCCTTCAGGCATGACCGGCGGACTCGGACAGATTGGCAAAGTCGATGCCAAGCAGCTGCATGGCGGCGGCAAAGCGCTCTTCGGCGGGCAGGTCGAAGACGATGCTCAGATCGGCCGGCGCGGTCAGCCAGGCGTTGTCGGCCAGTTCCTGTTCGAGCTGGCCGGCATCCCAGCCGGCGTAGCCGAGGGTGACCAGCACCTCCAGATCACAGCCTTCGGTGGCCATGGCCTGGAGAATGTCTTTTGAGCTGGTCAGGCCGACTTCGTCGTTAACCTTGAGCGTGGCACTCCAGTCGCCAGCCGGGCGATGCAGTACGAAGCCACGATCGGTTTGCACCGGGCCGCCAAAATAGACTGGCTGCTGGGCGTAGCGGTCGCTCTCAAGTGCCATGTCGACTCGCTCGAACAGTGTGGCCAGGCTCATGTCGATGGGGCGATTGACGATCACGCCAAGCGCACCGCCGTCGTTGTGCTCGGCAATATAGGTGAGCGTGCGGGCAAAATTGGTGTCCGCCATACTGGGCATGGCGATCAGGAAGTGGTGGGTCAGGTTCATGTCGGGGGTCGTCACACCGTGCATTTTAAACGCACGGATTTTCCGGGGAAAGCGCAGCGCACCCGGTTGGGCGCCTTGTCAGCCACAATTTACACTGAAGCACGGTAAGGAGCAGGATGAATGGGGCAAAAAGCATTGGTATGGTTCCGGCGCGACCTGCGTCATTTCGACCACGCGGCCTTGTATCACGCGCTACGCGACTGCGCGTCGGTGTTCTGTGTGTTCGTGTTCGACCGCGACATTCTCGATGCGCTCCCCTCGCGTGAGGATCGTCGGGTGGGTTTCATCCATGCTGCGCTGGTCGAGCTGGATGCGGCCTTGCGCGCCGCCGGCGGCGGCTTGGTGGTGCGTCATGGCCGGGCTGTCGACGAAGTACCCCGACTGGCGGAAGAACTTGGTGCGGATGCGGTGTATGTCAATCGTGACTACGAGCCGCAGGCCATCGCGCGAGACGCGGCCGTGGCGAAGGCCTTGGCGTCAGCGGGGCGGGCGCTGCATGACTTCAAGGATCAGGTCATCTTCGAGCAGGACGAGATCCTGACCAAGGGCGGCACGCCGTACAGTGTGTTCACGCCGTATCGACGTGCATGGCAGGCGGCGCTGACGCCGGATCGACTGCAGTCGTATCCGGTGGGAGATCACCTCGCGGCGTTGTGCCCGCCGCCCGCCGGTGCGGCGCTGCCGACACTGGATGCGATCGGTTTTTCGGCGGGTAATCTGTCGGAACTGCCGATGCCGACCGGCATGTCGGGGGGCGAGGCGCTGTTTGCCGACTTTCGCGATCGCATCGACAGGTATCGAGCGTTGCGCGATTTTCCGGCGCGAAAAGGCGTGTCCTATCTGTCGGCGCACTTGCGCTTCGGTACGGTGTCGATCCGCCAGTTGGCGAGCTATGCCTCGTTTCAGGGGGGGCAGGGCGCGGAAACCTGGTTGAGTGAGTTGATCTGGCGGGAGTTCTACCAGATGGTGTTGTGGCACCGGCCGGAGGTGGTCGATCACTGTTACCGGCCGGTCTATGACGCACTGCAGTGGGACGACTGGGCGGAAGGTTTTGCGGCCTGGTGTGCCGGGCAAACCGGTTATCCGCTGGTCGATGCGGCGATGCGGCAGCTCAATCAGAGTGGCTACATGCACAACCGGTTGCGCATGATCGCGGCGTCCTTCCTGACCAAGGACCTGGGGATCGACTGGCGTGCCGGCGAGCGCTATTTCGCGCAGCAGCTGATCGACTACGATCTGGCGGCAAACAATGGGGGGTGGCAGTGGGCGGCGTCGACAGGCTGCGATGCGCAGCCGTGGTTTCGCATCTTCAACCCGGTCACGCAGTCCCAAAAATTTGATCCGGCGGGTGCGTTCATCCGGCGCTATGTGCCGGAACTGGCGGCAGTACCGGATCGCGACATCCATGCGCCGTGGACGCTGCCGCCCCTGACGCAATCGGCGCTTGGCATCCGGATCGGTGAAACCTATCCGGCACCGATTGTCGATCACGCCGAGGCGCGCGCACGAACCCTGGCCCGGTTTCGGGCGGTCACACCGGCCGATAAGGCATCGGCCGGCGCATCGTGATGCGTCGGCCGGCGGTGGGTCAGTGTTTGGCGGGGCCGGTGTATTCGCGAATCAGGGCGAGCAGTTCTTCTTCCTGGTAGGGCTTGCCGAGGTAGTGATCGACACCGATCTGGCGCGCGTATTCGCGGTGCTTGTCAGCCAGTCGCGAGGTGATCATCACGATCGGCACGGCCTTGAGGCGCGCGTCGTTGCGGATATTGCGCGCCAGATCGAAGCCGTCCATGCGCGGCATCTCGATGTCCGACAGGATCACGTCAGGCAGGGTGTCGAGGAGCTGTTCGAGCGCATCGACACCATCCTTGGCGGTGACCACGCGGAAGCCTTCGCGTTCGAGCAGGCGGCCGGTGATCTTGCGCACGGTCAGCGAGTCATCGACCACCATCACCGTGGGGTCGACGCTGGCGGCGACCGCTTTGGTGACCGGCAGGGCGGTGTCGGTGCCTTGGCTGGCTTGCACGCCGGCCAGTGCGACCGGGTTGATGATGAGTACGATCTCGCCGTCGCCAAGCACGGTGGCACCGGTGTAACCCACCAGGCGGGCAAGCTGCGGGCCGGCCTTCTTGACCACGATTTCCTGGTTGCCGCGCAGCGCGTCGACATGCAGCGCGAGCGTCTGGGTGCCTGAGCGCAGCAGCAGCACCCAGTTGAAGCGTTGTGCCTCGGGCTGGGTCTCGTTGTCGCCGAGCAGGCGCGGCAGGTAGCGGTAGCGGTAGTCGGTGTCTTGCCAGGTCGTGCCGCCTTCAGCCTGCAGGGCGGCCAGCGGGGCAGCCTTGAGTTCCATCACCTGCGCCACCATGTTTGACGGAATGGCATAAGTGCGTCCGGCGGCGCGCACCAGCAGCGCCTGCGTGACGGCCAGGGTGAGCGGCAGATAGAGGCGGAACCGGGTGCCGCTGCCCTGCGTGGAAGTGACATCGATCCGACCGCCGACGGAGGCGGTTTCGGACTTGACCACGTCCATGCCCACACCGCGGCCCGACACGGCCGACAGGCTGCCTGCCGTCGAAAAGCCGGGCAGGAAGATCAGGTTGGTGAGGCGGCTTTCGTCGGCGATTTCGTCGGGGCCAAGCTGGCCGTTTTCGCGGGCACGGGCTTCAATGCGCGCGAAATCGAGACCGGCGCCGTCGTCGATCATGTCGATGACCACTTCGTTGCTTTCGTGGCGAACGGTCAGCTGGATTTCGCCGATCTCCGGTTTGCCGGCGGCCTTGCGTGCTTCGGGCGTTTCGATGCCGTGGGCAATGGCGTTGCGCAGCAAGTGTTCGATCGGGCTGGTGATGCGTTCGAGCACCGAACGGTCGAGCTCGATACGGCCACCGCGCAGGTCGAGGTTGGCACGCTTGCCGAGGTCTTTGGCGCTCTGGCGAACCACGCGGTAGAGGCGGTCGGCGAGGCTGTCGAAGGGCGTCATGCGAACCGACATCAGCGCCTGTTGCAGGTCGCGGTTGAGCCGGCCTTGCGAGGTCAGGGCGGCGTCGGCGCCGTCGAGGTTGCGCAGCAAGGTGTGCTGCACGGTGGTGACGTCGTTGACGCTCTCGGCCATCATCCGGGTCAGTTCCTGCAACCGGGTGTAGCGGTCCATCTCGAGCGGATCGAACTCGGCATGTTCGGACTCGGCTTGCGCGATGCGGGTCTGCATCTGCGTGTCGGCCTGGATTTCGAGTTCGCGCAGCTGGTTGCGCAGACGAATGACGTTTTCGGTCAGGTCGAGCAGGGCGCGGCGCTGAGTGCGCAGCTCGCCTTCGACCCGGGTGCGGGTGATGCCGATTTCGCCCGCGTCGTTGACGAAACGGTCGACCAGATCGGCGCGCACCCGCAGTGTGCCGCTGGTGGCGGCGCCAACGTCGTCGGCGGTGATGGCGACGGACTCCGCTTCGGGGGTAGCGGCATCGGGTGTTTCAAGCATGGGCAGGCCATGCGCCAGGCGATCCAGATATTGCTGCGCGATGTCGGCGCCCTGGTCGAGACTGTCGAACAGCTCGTCGGTGGCCGTTTCGCTGACTTCAAGGCGACTTTCGAGGGCGTGCAGGTGCTCGCCGAGGCTCATCGCCCCGGTCATGCGTGCGCTGCCCTTGAGGGTGTGCAGCAAGCGGGCGACGGCGCCGGCTGCGTCGGCGTCGGCGGGCTCGGCGCGCCAGCTGCGCAGCGCAGCGCCCAGTTCGCTCAACAGATCCGAACATTCTTCCAGGAAGATCGGCAAGAGCTGTTCGTCGATGTCGTCGTGAACATCGAGAACGTCCGGCTCCGGCGGCGGGCTGTACCCGGCGGGTGCGGTGGGTGCGTCGGTGGCGGCCAGGGCGGTGCTGTCGGGAGCGTCCAGAGCGGCGGCAGCCTCGTCGGCTGGGGCTGGCGTCGCGCTGTCGGGTTCGGCGCTGGGGCGCAGCAGGGCGTCGAGCTGAGTCTCCAGCATGGGCGCGGGCAGCGGCTCGATGCCTTTGATGATTTCGCTGACCATCGCATCCAGCGTATCGGAGGCGGCGCCGAGGACGGCGGTTTGATCTGCGCTGGGGGTGCACTCGGTGTCGATCAGCCGGGCGAAAGCGTGTTCGAGCGCGCGCCCGAGGCTGAGGGCACCATTGAACCCCGCCGTGCCGGAAATGCCGGCCAGGGTGTGTGCCGCGCGCAGGGCTTCTTCCTGCGGCATGCGGGTGGGGTTGGCTTGAAGCTGTGTGATTTCGCGGTGCAGCGTGGCGAGATGCTGACGTGCTTCGTTGATATACAGCTGATAGAGCGGGCGCGAGAGCGTCACGCTGCCGACCGTGAGCGTGTCGCTCTCAACGGGGGCTTCAGGCTCAGGCTCAGGCTCAGGCTCAGGCTCAGGCTCAGGCTCAGGCTCAGGCTCAGGCTCAGGCTCAGGCTCAGGCATGCGCTCGGCATCCGGCGCGGCGTCGCTGGCGACGCTCATGTCGGCAGCGGGTTCGATTGTGCTTGCCGCTGCGTCAATGGCCGCATCGGTGTCGGTGGGTGCGTCGGCGATGGCCGGGGTGTCGATGTCTTCGAGCAGTTCGAGATCGGCGAGTTCTTCATCGTCGGCGTCGGAGGCCGTGGCGCTGTCGTCAGCGGAGATAGGCTCCAGCGGGCTGTCGTCGGGGCCTTCGTCGACGGTAAAGCCGTCAAGTGTCGGCAGCGACAGATCGGTGCTTTCCAGATCGGAGATGTCGAGGTCGGTGTCGGTCAGGTTGAGTGACAGTTCGCTCGGTGTTTCTGTCGAGGTGTCGACCTCGGTGTCAGGATCGGAGGTGTCGTCGGCCTCGGTCAGTGCGTTTTCTGCGGCGCTGTCAGCGGTGGCTTCAATGTCGTTCAGCGTCGGGGCGTCTTCGCCCGGCGACTGTTCGCTGTCTTCGGGACGCTCGATACTCATCAGGCGCGTGGCTTCGGCCACCATGCGCTGAGCGTCGTAGGCGGTGCTGCCACCGGCCACCAGCTGATCCACCCAGGCCGAGAAGACGCCGTGCGATTCGCCAAGCAGTGCATGCAGCGCCGGGGTGGGCGACCAGTCGAATTGCAGCCAGCGGTTGAGTGCCTGCTCCATCGACCAGGCGGCTTCGCCCAAGGCGTTGAGACCGACCATGCGGCCGGAGCCTTTCAGGGTATGGAAGCCGCGGCGGATGATGGTTAGCGCGTCGGAATCGGCCGGGTTGGCGCGCGAGGTTGCCAGATTGGTGGCAATGTTGCCGAGGACTTCGCGGGCTTCTTCGATGAAGATCTCGAGCAGTTCGGCGTCGATTTCTTCATCGCTGGCGGCCAGCAGCTGGCTGGCTTCGGCAGAGGGGGCAGGCACCGGCACGGGCGCTTCGGGGCGATCCTCTTCGTGCTCAATGGCGGGTTCGACGACGGGCTCAAGCGCTTGCGGACCCGGCTCGGTTTCCGGCTCGGTGGCAGGTGTCTCGGCGCTGCTGGGCAGATCCGGCAGCGGAACGTCGGCCGTCGGCAGCTCTGGTGCGGCGTCGGGCGCTGAGGCCGCCGTGTTCGCGCTATCGGTATCGGCGGTGTCGTCTTCGACATAGCCCACCAGATGGTGGCGCTCGGGGCGTCCGCGGCGCAGGCTGTCGATATAGAAGCCCAGCGCCGAGAGTTGGTCGGCGAGCGGCTCGAACAGTTCGGTGTCGGGCGTCTGCTCAGTGTCCAGAAACTGGGCAATCATGGCTTCGCAATCGCTCAGCGCATTGTGGGCATCCTGCTCGTCAAGCAGGGTGAGAATGGACTCGACTTGCTGCACCGGCGCGCGGATGCCGGAGAGCACATCGCGCTTCTCGGGGTGGCGGAAGAAGCTGTCGAGCGCTTGTTCGACCTGCGCCAGGCTGACCTGCATTTCCTTGCACAGTTGGGCAACCGCGCTGTGCTCCTGGGCCATTCGGGCGGCATCGCTGACTTCGCTTTTGGCGACCGATTCGCCGCGCGAGCAGGCTTCGATGCGCACGATCGACTCTTCGACCTGGGTCGAGAATGCCGGATCGGGCACGCGGCCGGAATTGAGTGCGTTTTCGGCCAGCAGCAGGGCCGAGGCCACTTCCATGGAAATGGCCTCACTGAGGCGCAAGGGGTCTTTGCGTAGCCATTGCGCGAAGGCCGACAGCGTGGTCATCAGGCGCACGAAGGCGGGGCGGCCGAGTTTGCGTGCCGCAGCGGCAAGCGAACCCATGCGATCTTCGAAGTTTGGCAGGGCGGCGGCCGTGCCTTCGGCGAACTGATCCCAGGCTTCTTTGGCAAGGCCGAGCTGGCCGCGCAAGTCTGTCAGCAGCGGCGCCAGGGGTTGTTCGCTGATCGCGGCATTGGGCGGCGGCAAAAGGGCGGGAAGCCGGTACAGCGCGTGGAGTGCCTTGATGAGCGGCGTGGTGGCCGGGGCGCGGGCCACCACGTATAGGGCGTCTCGGTGCAGGCGCTCGGAGACTTGCCCGCTCCCGGCCAGCAAGCGGCGGATCTGTGCGTCGATCCGGCTCCCGAGGCGGCGAACATAGGGCGAGTTCTGCACATGGCCTTCGGCCAGCGCGTCAAAGAAAGCCGTGGCCGCCAGCCACAGCGCGCGGCTGTTTGACTGGGTCTGGCGTGATTCGATGCCGGCGACGGCATCGCGCATCTGCATCGGACCGGCGGGATCGCCCGGCTTTTTGATCCATGCGAGCATGCCGCGCTGAAACTGAATGCGCAGGCCGCGCAACAAGCGGGTTTCGGTAGCGCTGTCGAGCGTTTGCGGTGCGACGCGGCGGGGGACGGCGGTGCTCAGGTCGGGAAAAAACAGATCGCCTTCGCTTGGCGCTTCCACACCGCGGGCCAGCGCGATACGCGCGTGCAGGCGGGCCAGGCGCAGGGCCTGGTCGGGCGCGCCGTGGGTCAGCTCGTCCAGATAATTGCCAATGGCGGCAATGGCACGGCGGCACAGGTCGGCCAGCTCATTGGAGAACTCGGGCTCGCCGCGGGCCAGATCGCCCAGCAGTTTATCGACGCTGTCGGCAAACTGGGTCAGACCGTCCAGGCCGATGATCGACAAGGCGCCGCGCGCCTGGTGCAGATGCGATTGCGCAAACTGCAATTGGGTCGTGCGCTCCTCGTCGGCAACGGCCTTGTCGATGGCCTCCAGGGCGCGAGCGAGCGCTTGGTCGATTTCTCCCTTGACCCAGGTGAGGGGGCCAAGGTCGTGCTCAATGACATGACTCATGCGTGCTGCCTCGTGGCGCGGGCGTTCCGGATCAAACCTTGAAGCCGGAAACGGACCCTTTCAGTTCGACGGCCAGATCGGCCAGTTCGCCAATGGATACGGCGGTTTGCTTGGTGCCGCGGGTGGTCTGTTCGGTAATGGCCTGGATGCCGCGCATGGACTCGGCCACGCGGGTGGCGCTGGCGGCCTGGCGTTGCGTGTCGGTGGAAATCTGTTCAATCAGCGAGGCGGTTTCGGACGACACGCTGCGGATCTCGACCAGGGCCTGACCGGCAGAGTCGGACAGGGCGGCACCGGCCACCACGTCGCGGGTGGCGGTTTCCATGGCGGATACCGCGTCCTGCGTGTCGGTCTGAATGGTCTTCACAATCGCCGAGATCTGCTTCGTGGCTTCGGCCGAGCGTTCGGCCAGTCGCTGCACTTCTTCGGCAACCACCGTAAAGCCGCGGCCTGCTTCGCCGGCCGATGCGGCCTGAATGGCGGCGTTGAGGGCGAGTACGTTGGTCTGTTCGGTAATGTCGGAAATCAGTTCCACGATCTCGCCAATTTCTTGGGACGACTCGCCCAGGCGCTTGATGCGCTTGGAGGTCTCCTGGATCTTTTCGCGAATCTCGTTCATGCCCTTGATGGTGTTTTCCACCGCGTCACGGCCTTTGTTGGCCGAGTCGAGCGAGCGACGGGCCACCTGGGCGGACTGCATGGCAAGTTCGGAGGCTTCAGTCATGGAACGGGCCATCGACTGCACGGTATCGCCCACTTCTTCGAGTTCTTCGGACTGCCGCTGCGCGGCGCTGAGCAGCTCGTTGGAGGTGCGGCGGGCGGCCTCGGTGGCGCTGGTGACTCGGCCGGCCGCGTCGTTGATTCGACGCACCAGCACGGCGAGCTCTTCAACCGTGTAGTTCACCGAGTCGGCAATGGCGCCGGTGATGTCTTCGGTCACCGTGGCGCGGATGGTCAAGTCACCGTCGGCGAGGTCGCCCATTTCGTTCATCAGGCGAAGAATGGCCTGCTGGGTCTGGTTTCGCTCGTCTTCGGCAGACTTCTTCTGGCCTTCGGCTTCGAGCTGTCGGGCGCCGAGGTCGTCACGATACATTTTGACCATGGCGATCAGGGTCAGCACGGCCAGCGCACCAACGACGGCAATGGCCAGCGGCAGGGTGCCGAAACCGCCGTAGTAGTCGGCGTAGCTGCTGGTCAGCTGGTTGGCCTGTTCGGACAGCGGGCGGGCGTTGTCGATGATTCGGCGGCCGGCCTGCTTGGCCTGCACCAGATACTGAATGTTGCCGAGAATGCCGGAGACCGCGGCCAGACTTTCGTTGGCGACGGTTTCCAGTTCGGCAAGTTTTCCGCGGGTGGTGCCATCGGGCGTCATCTCTTTGAGCTGACCGAGAATCTCGCGGAAGCTGTTGGTGTCCTTGCCGAGCAGGAAGGCCACTTCGGGGTCGATGGCGTCAGCGACGAGCAGTGCGTTGGCATTCTTGGCGATCCGCTGGGTCAGCATCACCAGCCGGTTGGCAGTGGCGATTTCGCGGGCGCTGGCGCCACCTTGCAGCTTGAGCGCGGCCACTTGCTCGGTGATGTCGAGCAGTAGCGCGTTCTTTTCGTTAATGGTTTCCACCGAGGTGCTGAGCGTGGTGAGGTTCTTCTCTTGCGCCAGCAGCAACTGGGTGTCTTTGTCGGTCTTGGCCCAGATGGCGGCCAGACTCTCGAGCGGCGCCGCGAACGGGGCGGGGCTGGCCGGCACGGCGCTGTCGGCTTTGGCCGGGCTGACCTGACCCCCGGAGGTGACGGCGGCGAGGAGACGGTCGAATTCAGCGCGGCCGTTGCGTAGTTCGGCAAACGCGGCGGCATCCCCTTGCAGTGAGAGCTGACCAGACTTGGCGGTCTGCTCCGAGAGCATGCGCATTTCACCGGCGGCGAACAGGTAGGACGTGGCGTTGGCCGCTTGTTGCGTCTGCTGGTAGATCAGGACGCCGAGGGCGATGACGAGCACGAGCAGGACCGCGCCCAGCAAGCGAAGTTGATCGGCGATCGGGCGTTTGCCCAAGATGGCCAACCCTGGGCGCGCGGCCGATGCGTTACCGGCTTTTTGCGAGGCCTCGGACTCCATGATGGTGGGGGCCTGGGCGGCTGCGCCTTTCAGGGAAGAGGTAGTCGTTGTTGCCATGGCGTTCGCTCCGTGTGGATGGGCGAGGTCAGAAAGAAGGCGAAGTCAAACTGCGCTTGCTTCGAGGAATTCGGTGTTCGTGAGCAGTTGCGGGACGTCGATGTGCTTCCAGCGGCGACCGTGCAGATCGTTCACGTGGCGAGGAATCCACGCCACGGGGGTTTCCGGTGTGTCACCGGGTTCAAAGTCTTCGGGGCTGCGCAGGCCGACCGTGTTGCTGACCAGCAAGGCGCAGTTGGCGCCGTGTCGGGCGCCGATCAGGACGAGCCGGGCGGTGCCGGCCAGCGAGGTGGTGGGGCCGCCGCAGAAGGCTGACAGGTCGATGACCCCGAACAGCGTGCCGCGCACATTGGCCAGGCCGCGGAACCACGGCTGGGTGAGCGGGACGCTTGCTAGCGGCGGGACGGACAGGATTTCGCCCGCGTCAGCCAGGTCAACCAGCCATTGTTCGCCGCCGGCGGTCAGGCCCAGCAGGTCGCGCCGCGGTGCCGATTGTGCATCGGCGAGGCGTCGGACAAGGCTTTCCTGAAATTCTCTGAGGCTGATGCGCTTGGCCATGCGGGGCGGCTCAGCCGATGGCCTTGATGCGGGCCAGCAACTCGGTGTGGTCGACCGGCTTGACGAGGTAGTCGTAGGCGCCCTGGCGCATACCCCAGATCTTGTCGGTTTCCTGGCCCTTGGTGGTGCAGATGATGACCGGAATGGCGCGGGTGGCTTCGTCGCGCGAAATGGTGCGCGTGGCCTGGTAGCCATTCATGCCCGGCATGACCACATCCATCAGGATCAGGTCGGGCAGTTCGCTCTTGCTCTTGGCAATGCCTTCTTCGCCGGTTTCGGCGGTGATGACCTGGTACCCGTTTTTGGTCAGCGCTTCGCTCAGTGCGTAACGCTCCGTCGGGGAGTCGTCGACGATGAGAATTTTCTTGATCGGCATGGAAGTTCAACTCACTCGGTGGATTGGAGGGGCGTGCCATGCTTGGCAACGGCCCGCAGCAGACTGTCCTTGGTAAAAGGTTTGGTCAGGTATTCGTCGGAGCCGACCATACGGCCGCGCGCCCGGTCGAACAGGCCGTCCTTGGAGGACAGCATGATGACCGGGGTCTTGGTGAGGCGGGCGTTTTTCTTGATCAGGGCGCAGGTCTGATAGCCGTCGAGGCGCGGCATCATGATGTCGACAAAAATGACATCGGGTCGGTGGTCGGCAATTTTCGCGAGGGCGTCGAAACCGTCTTCGGCGAGCACCACCTGGCAGCCCGCCTGCGCGAGAAAAATCTCAGCACTGCGTCGAATGGTGTTGCTGTCGTCAATCACCATTACTTTCAGTCCGGTCAGATCAACCATAGTCACCCTGCGTATCGGTTTGCGCTGCTCATGGAGCGCTGCACGAAGTCTTGTCGTGTATCACTATCGGACAATCATTTCGCATCTTGAGCGAAAGTTTAGATTTCGACCATTTCGAAATCTTCCTTGCGCGCTTCGCACTCGGGGCAATTCCAGTTCGGGGGAATGTCTTCCCAGCGGGTTCCGGGCGCAATGCCTTCGTCTGGGAGTCCGGCGGCTTCATCGTAAATAAAGCCACAGATCAGGCACATGTAGGTCTTGAAATCAGTCTCGAGCATCGGTGTTCGCGTCTGCCTCGTCCGAGTCATCCTGCTCCGCCAGCGGGTGGCGCCAGCGGAAAAGGAAGCTCGTGTCTCGTGTGTGTTCTTGTCCCGATTCCGCGGTAACGGCTCGCTCACGCTGAGACGGGCGCGGGATGCTAAAATTTGCGGCATCTTACCGTATTTTGCTGCGCATGCCAGTGTGCAGCGGTCCGCCCGGCTCGAGGCGGGAGACATCAATGCGTCATGTTGCTGCTGTTCTAGTTGTCGGCCCGGCCGACCCGACCTCCGCTGCCGGCGTGACTGCCGATGTCCTGACCATCGCGTCGCAGGGGGCCTATCCGCTGAGTGTCGTTTCGGAAATGTGCCTGCGTGACACCGCGCAATTCGACGCGCGCATCGCGCTTGACCCCGAGCTCGTGCTTGAGCAGGCGCGGATGATTCTCGAAGACGCGCCGGTTGCCGCGATCAAGCTGACCTTGCCAGGCTCGGTTGATATGGTGGTGGCGCTGGCCGGGCTGGTGTCAGACTACGGGAACGTGCCGCTCGTGATCGAGGCGCCGTCGTTGATTCTGAACGAAGATGACACCGACGACTCCCCCTTGTCTGCTGCGATCGAGCTCTTGTTGCCGCAGGCGGCTGTGCTGGTGGGTGACGTCGCGGTCTGCCGTCGCCTGGTGAGCTCGGCGTTTGAGGGGGACGAGTCGCAGTTGAGCGTCGAAGACCTCGGTGCCGCCTTGTGTGCGACGGGTGCGGACCATGTGTTGTTGCTCGGCGGTGCTGCCGGCGTGCAGGTGGTGCACGTTTTGCATGGGTCGTCGGGTGTGGTTCGTCGTGATGTGTTCGAGCGCGCTTCGGTGCCGGTGCTGGGCCTGGCCAGTTCCGCGTCGGCGGCGCTGGCGGCGAGCCTGGCCGAGGGGCTGGGTGTCCCCGCTGCCGTGCAGGCAGCGCTGCGTTGTGCGCATGCCGCCGAAGGCCGACACTTCCGCCTGGGCATGGGCACTGCGGTGCCTGGTCGTGGGACGCGCAAATGAGCGTCGCGACACCCCCGATGCGCGGCCTGTACCTGGTGACCCCAGACTGGGACGACAGCGCGCGCCTCTTCAGCGCGGTTGACGCCGCGTTGGCGGGGCAGCCGGCTCTGCTGCAATACCGCAACAAGTCGACGGACGCCGCCCGGCGGCTGAACGAGGCCTCGCGGCTCGCTGCACTTTGCCGGCGCGCGGGTGTGCCCTTCATCGTCAACGACGATCTCGAACTGGCGCTGCGTGTCGAGGCCGACGGCGTGCATCTTGGCCGGGACGACGGCGCGCTCGAGAGGGCGCGCGAACGCCTGGGCGCCGACCGGATGCTCGGCGTGACCTGCTACAACGATGTGGCGCGGGCGGAGGCCGCCGAGGTGCTCGGCGCCGATTATGTGGCCTTTGGCGCCATGTTTCCGTCGCCAAGCAAACCGCAGGCGGTGGTCGCCACGCCGGCCGTGCTGTCGTTGGCGCGCCAGCGTTGCGCGGTGCCGGTCGCGGCCATCGGTGGCATCACGCTGGAGAACGCCGCGCCGCTGGTCGCAGCGGGTGCGGACTTGCTTGCGGTGATCAGTGATGTTTTCATGGCGGCCGATGTGGCCGCGCGCGCGGCGGCGTATGGCGCCCTGTTTGATGGTGCGACACCGCCCGCCAGGCCCTGACCGCGCACTGCGGATTCAAGAACACCTTATCTGGAAGAACTCATGAGCCGAAACGAAACCTTGTTCAACCGCGCCCAAACCGTGATCCCCGGCGGCGTCAATTCTCCGGTGCGCGCCTTCGGGTCGGTCGGCGGCTTCCCGCGCTTCATCGCGCGGGCCGAAGGCTCACGCATGTGGGATGCCGACGGCGCGGCCTATATCGACTATGTCGGCTCCTGGGGCCCGGCCATCGCCGGTCATGCCCACCCGGCCATCGTCGAGGCGGTGCGCGAGGCGGCGCTGAAGGGCTTGTCCTTTGGCGCGCCGACCGAGGCGGAAGTGGAGATTGCCGAGGAACTGTGTGCGCATCTGCCCAGCCTCGACATGGTGCGCCTGGTCAGCTCCGGCACCGAGGCGACGATGAGCGCCATTCGTCTGGCGCGTGGTTTTACCGGCCGCGACACCATCATCAAGTTCGAAGGCTGCTACCACGGCCACGCCGACTGCCTGCTGGTCAAGGCCGGCTCGGGGCTGCTGACCTTTGGCAACCCGTCGTCCGGCGGCGTGCCCGACGACTTCGCCAAGCACACCCTGGTGCTCGACTACAACAACCCCGAGCAGCTCGAAGAAACCTTCCGCGCCAAGGGCGACAGCATCGCCGCGGTTATCGTCGAGCCCTTCGCCGGCAACATGAACCTGATCCGCCCGAGCGACCGCTTCCTGCATCTGCTGCGCCAGCTGTGCACCGCGCATGGCACCGTGCTGATTTTTGACGAAGTGATGACCGGTCTGCGCGTTGGCCCGCAAGGTGTGCAAGGTCTGGTCGGCATCACGCCGGACCTCACCACCCTGGGCAAAGTCATCGGCGGCGGCATGCCGGTGGGTGCCTTTGGTGGCCGTCGCGACATCATGGAAAAGATCGCGCCGCTCGGTTCGGTGTATCAGGCTGGCACACTGTCTGGCAGTCCGGTGGCCGTCGCTGCCGGACTGGCGTCGCTCAAATTGATCCAGGCGCCGGGCTTTTACGAAGCGCTCGAAGCGCGCACCGTGCAACTGGTCGAGGGCCTGCAGGCTGCTGCCAAACGCCACGGCGTCACTTTCTGCGCCCAATCCTTTGGTGGCATGTTCGGACTGTATTTCGCCGACGCGTTGCCGCAGTCCTTTGCTGACGTGATGGCCTCTGATCGCAACCGCTTCAACCAGTTCTTCCATGCCATGCTCGACGCGGGCCATTACTTTGCGCCCTCGGCCTTCGAAGCCGGCTTTGTCTCGGCCGCCCATACCGAGGCGGACATTGACGCTACCATCGCGGCAGCGGATCGGGTGTTTGCCGGCATGGCGGCGTAAAAGCCTTGATAAAAGAACGATCGTTCTATAGTGTGAGCGCATGAACAAAGGCGAACGTACCCGGCAAACCATCCTCGATGCGGCAGTGGCCATGGCTTGCGAAGCAGGCTTCGAGTCGCTGTCGATCGGGGCGCTGGCTGATCGGGTCGGCATGTCGAAGAGCGGACTGTTCGCCCACTTCGGCTCACGCGAAGACTTGCAGATCGCCGCCATCGAGGCGGCGGCCGCACGTTTTACCGAGCTGGTCTTCCTGCCGGCGCTCAAGGCACCACGCGGGGTGCCGCGTCTCGAAGCCTTGCTCGGCAACTGGCTGACCTGGGTCGACCGGGGCGGCTGGGGCGGCGGTTGCCCCTTGCAATCGGCCGCGCTGGAATTCGATGACAAGCCCGGCCCGGTGCGCGACGTGGTGATTGCCCATTATCGGCAGCTGGAACGAGAGCTCACGCGCACCGTGCGCTTGGCGGTGGAGCAGGGCGAGTTCCGTGCCGATCTCGAGCTGAGTCAGTTCGTGTTCGACATGCTGGGCATTGTTTTCGTTACCTACTACCGGCGACGCCTGCTCTCCGATGCGAACACGCGCGCCATGGCGCTGCGCAGCTTCAACGATCTGATTTCACGTAGCCGGACGATACCGGCAACCCACTGATCCCGTCCGGGATAGGCGATCTGACAGAGAGAGGCATGATGAAAACTTTGCCAAAAAATAGCACGACCGATCGTATTGAATTGCTGACCCCCGCGCAACGCCGCTGGGTATCGCTCAGCGCGCGGCTGTTTCCGGGCTGGACGGCGGGCAAGGCCGAGGCGCTGCTGCTTCGACCACCGCGCAAACGGGGGCGGGCGGGTGAGGTGCTTAGTGCCTGGGGCCAGCGCGAGACCTTGAGCGTGGGCGGCCACGCGATGGCGGTGTGGCATTTCGGCGAGGCCGGGCGGCGGCGCGTGGTGCTGGTGCATGGCTGGGGCGGGTATGGCGCGCAACTGGCCACCTGGGTGCCGGCTTTGCTGGCGCGTGGGTTTGCGGTCAGCGTATTCGACCAGCCTGGCCATGGCGACAGCGATGGCCAGGCGGGGATCTTGCCCGACTTCATTGCCGGCTTGCGAGCGGTGATGGCGGTGGTGCCCGATGTGGCGGCCGTGGTGGCGCATTCGATGGGCGCCGCCAGTGCCTTGCATGCGGTGCGCGAGGGCTTGCCGGTGGATGCCCTGGTGTTGATTGGCTCGCCGGGCTCCTTCGACATCCACCTGGAAAGTTTGTCTCGGCGGGTTGGTCTGGGGCGGCGGGCGCATCACTCGCTACGCGGCCGACTGGAGCGTCGCTATGTGCCAATCGTTGAAATGGATGCCTTGCGCGACCTGCCCGTGGCGCGCACGCGTGCCCTGTTTGTGCATGACGAGGATGACTCGGAAGTCGACTTCAGCCATCTGGCACGACTGCATGCCGCCTGGCCGGGGAGCGAGACGATGGCCACCCACGGCTACGGGCACCATCGGATCCTGCGCGCGCCGGAGGTGATCGCGAGATCGGTGGACTTTCTGGAGGAGGCCCTAAAGCAAAAAAATCGAGGCCAGCCCAAGGAAGATGAAGAAGCCGCCTGAGTCGGTGCAGGCGGTGATCATCACGCTGGCGCCGAGGGCCGGGTCGCGCCCGAGGCGCTGCATGGTGGTCGGGATGATGACGCCCATGCTGGCGGCCAGCAGCAGGTTGAGCGTGGTCGCCAGGGTCATGACCAGACCGAGTTCGGCGTTGCTGTACAACAACCAGGCCATCACGCCGAGCAGGCCGCCCCACACCAGGCCATTGATCAGGGCGACGCCAACTTCCTTTTTGAGCAGGCGCTTGCCGCTCTCGTGGCTGATCTGGCCGACGGCCATGGCGCGCACGATCATGGTGATGGTCTGATTGCCGGAGTTGCCGCCAATGCCCGCCACGATGGGCATCAGTGCGGCGAGGGCGACCAGTTTCTCGATGGCGCCTTCGAAGACGCCGATCACCCGCGAGGCGATGAAAGCGGTGACCAGATTGACCGCCAGCCAGGCCCAGCGGTTGCGCACCGAGTCGAGCACCGGGGCAAAGATGTCTTCTTCTTCGCGCAGACCGGCCTGATTGAGCAGTTCGGCTTCGGATTCTTCGCGGATGTAATCCACCACCGCGGCCACGGTTACGCGGCCGATGAGGCGGTCGTCGGAGGAGACCACCGGCGCCGACACCAGATCGTAGCGTTCGAAGGCGGTGGCGGCATCCTCGGCCTTGTCGTCGGGGCGTAGCAGCAGCGGATCATCATTCATGATCTCCGATACCAGTGCGTCCGGGTCGCACACCAGCATGCGCCTGAGCGAGAGCACGCCGCGCACGGCTTCCTCGCGGTCGACGACATAGAGCTTGTCGGTGTGGTCGGGCAGTTCGGTAAAGCGGCGCAGGTAGCGCAGCACGACTTCCAGGCGCACGTCTTCGCGGACGGTCACCATGTCGAAGTCCATCAAGGCACCGACCGTACCTTCGGGGTAGGACATGGCGGCGCGCAACTGGGCGCGCTCTTCCACGTCCAGCGACAGGTACACATCCTCCATCACCGCGTCGGGCAGGTCAGGTGCAAGGTCGGCCAGCTCGTCAGCGTCGAGTTGCTCGGCCGCGGCCTTGAGCTCCTCGTGCGCCATGGTTTCGATCAGGGACTCACGCACCGCATCGGAGACTTCGAGCAGGATTTCGCCGTCACGCTCGGCCTTGACCAGATCCCAGACGAACAGACGCTCGTCCACTGGCAGGGCTTCAAGGATGTAGGCGATGTCAGCCGGGTGCAGCTCTTCGAGCTTTTGCGTCAGTTCGGCCACATGCTGGCGATGGACCAAGGCGTCCACCAGCTCGTGGCGGGGCATCTCCTGGCGGTGCACGAGGGTCTCGACCAGCGACTGCCGGCGCAGCAGGTCTTGCACCTCTTTCAGGTGCGCCTGGACATTCTCGCGAGGCTGCTCGAGTTCGGACATGACGTGGATTCCGCGGCGCTGAAGGGGGCGGCCGGTTTTGGCGGGGGCCATTGTACGTGCTTTGCCCGGGGGGCGCGATGCCGGTTTTTGGCCGGATCAGGGCACTTGCGATCGGTGCATCCGGGCTTGTATGCGCTCGGCGTGGGCGGCCAGACGGGGGCCGAACTGGCGCTCGTAGCGGCGCGGGTTGGGCAGCATCACGGCCAGTCGCGCCGCTTGTGCCGGGCCGAGCGAGGCGGCCGGTTGGCCGAAATAATGGCGCGCGGCGGCCTCGGCGCCGAACACACCGCGCCCCCACTCGACCACGTTGAGATACACCTCAAGAATCCGCCGCTTGCTCCAGGTGGTCTCGATCATCAGGGTGACAATCGCCTCTTGCGCCTTGCGCACATAGCTGCGCGAGGGTGGCAGAAACAGGTTCTTGGCCAGTTGCTGGCTGATCGTCGAGCCGCCCGCAACGGCGGCGCCACGCTTTTGATTCTTTTCGATGGCGCGCTGGATGCCTTCCCAGTCGAAGCCTTCATGTTCGAGAAAGCGATCATCCTCGGCGGCCACTACGGCTTGCTTGAGGTGACGGGAGATCTTGGCGTAGGGCACCCACTGGTGCTTGAGCCGGGCGTTGGGGTCGCTTTCGCGCAGGACAGACAACTGGGTGGACATGAAGCGGGTCATGTCCGGGTCGTTGCGGGTCCACCACAGCACATGCGCGAAAATCCAGCACTCGTAAAGGACGAAGGCCGCCAGCAGGAGCAGCAGTGCGCCGCCGGTCCAGCGGCCGATGGCTTTCATCCGCCCGCCAGTGTCGCGCGCTGTGCGGCGAGTACCGGGGCAGTGTCGGGACGGACGCCGCGCCAGATCAGGAAGCTCTCCGCCGCCTGTTCGATGAGCATGCCCAGGCCGTCGGCCACGCGAGCCGCGCCGGCGGTAGACGCCGCGATCAGGAAGGCGGTGGGCTCGGCGCCGTACATCATGTCGTAGGCCAGGGCGCCGGGGGCGTAGACGGTGTCGGGGATAGCCGGGGCGGCGGACGACAGGCTGGCCGAGGTGGCATTGATGATGACGTCGAAGGCGTCGCGGCCGAGCTCGTCGAAGCCGCTGGCGGTCAGCGTGAGCGCGCCGGCCAAAGCTTGGAACTGCGCGACCAGTTCCGCCGCCTTGGCGGCTGTGCGATTGGCCAGATGCAGGCGTGCCGGGCCAGCTTCGATCAGTGGTTGGAGCGCGCCGCGCGCCGCGCCGCCCGCGCCGAGCAGCAGCACGCGCCGGCCCGCCAGCGGGCAGTCGAGATTGGCGATCAGGTCGCGCACCACACCGACGCCATCGGTGTTGTCGCCATGGATGCCGTCGGCGCGAAAACTGAGCGTGTTGACCGCGCCGGCGGCTTGGGCGCGAGGCGACAGGTGGTCGGCCAGCGCGAAGGCTTCGAGCTTGAAGGGCACGGTCACGTTCATGCCGCGGCCGCCCGCGGCGATGAAGTCGCGCACGGTGTCGGTGAAACCGTCGAGCGGGGCCAGGATGCGCTCGTAGGTCATCGCCTGTCCGGTCTGCGCGGCAAAGGCGGCGTGGATGGACGGAGATTTGCTGTGGGCGACGGGGTGGCCGATCAGGGCGTAGCGGTCCATGGGCTCGGGGGCGTTTGATAAAACGCCATTTTATCGTTGCTGGCCAGTGTACCGGCTATTTGGCGCTGGTCTCGAGCGCGTCCGCGTTGGTGAAGCTCCAGGTGCGGGTGATTTCGACAATGTCGGTGTCTTTGCGGATGCTGGCCGGGAAGGCCGAGAAGGGCGCCGCCAGCTCGACGATGCGCCGGGCGGCGTTGTCGAGCACTTTGTGGCCGGAGGAGCGATGGATGTTGATGGATTCGACGCTGCCGTCGGCTCGGATGACCACCGACATCAGCAGGCTGCCGTAGAGCTTGCCGCGGGCCGAGTCGGGGTAGTTGAGCGTGCCGACGCGCTCGATCTTGAGGCGCCAGTCTTCGACATACTGCGCGAAGCGGTATTCCTTGGTGCGCGCGCCGATGAACTTCTTGCGCGGGCGCTTGGCGTATTCATTGAGGTTCTTGTCGATCTTGGCTTCGAGTCGGGCGATGGCGGCGGCGCTGTCCATCAGCTCGGTGCCCGAGAGCTCGCGCGGGGTCTCGGCCGGGGCGTCGCTGTTTTTGACCACGGGCTGCGTGGTCGGGCGGGCCTTTTTGGCCTCGGCCACCAGTTTGCGCTGGGCCGCTTCGAGCGCTTCGACCTTGCGCTTGGCGTCCATCAACTGGTCGCCGTCCTTTTGCTTTGGTTTGGGCGGCACCGGCGTGCTGGCCATCTGCTTGGCGTCGGTATTGCCGCCGCCATCGAGGTTGGCCTGCGCCAGCGCTTCGGCCTTGTCGGGCGCGCGCGCGTGGCGGGCGTTGACCAGTACCACTTCGAGGCCGCTGTCGCGCTTGAACGCCTTTTTGATGTCGGGAAACTCGAAATGCAGCGACAACACCGCGGCGTGCAATAAAAAAGAGATGCCGAAGGCGATGATCACCGCCGATGAGCCGCGCCGCGCCCATGCATGCGCCGACGGCCGCGGGGCCGCCTTCTTGGCGCGTGGTGTCGGGGCTTTGACGGCTTTGATCATGACAACATTCTACTGTGCAAGCGAATCGGCAGCGGCCTCGTCGGTGGCTTCGGAGAGCAGGCTGACGAAGCGCGCACGCACGTCCACATCAAGCAGGTCAGAATCCTTGAGCTCCAGACTGATATGCGCGCCCGGCGCTTGCAGGGGCATGCCGTTGACCTTGAACACGAAGGGCGAATCGTCGAGGCGCACCACGTTGTCGCGCAGCACGCGGGCGGTGATGATCGGGTCTTCGCGTTGACGCAGCCAGCGCACGCACCAGTAACGCTCCATGTGGCGCTGGAACTCGGCGTAGGCGGTGTAGGCGAGGTCGAAGTCGCGCACGGCTTCCATCAGGTCTTGCGATTTGGGTGGGAAGGGCGGCTCGACGCCTTGCAGCACGCTGATCAACTGCCACTGATTGACCATGTCGACATAACGGCGCAGCGGCGAGCTGGACCAGGCGTAGCAATCGACGCCCAGGCCTTCATGCGGTGCGGCCACGGTGGCCATGCGCACCTTGCCGCCGCCCTGCACGCGGTAGATGCCCGGTACGCCGGCTTCATCCAGGCGCTTGCCCCAGGTGGAATTGGCGGCAATCATCAGCTCGGAGACGGTCTTGTCGATGGGCGAGCCGCGCAGGCGCTGACCGATGCTGATCACGCCGGGGCCGTCGGGCGAGGTGGCGTCCCAATCGACCGCGAAGCTGAAGTCGGTTTGCGTCTGGTTGGTGGCCGGCTTGCCGCGGCCGGCTTCCAGAATGGTGGCCAGCTCCCACAGCAGGGTCAGCTCTTTCTTCCAGGGGAAGTCGGGGCCGCCGTTCATCAGGGTGTCGTCGTTGAACACCGGCTCCAGGTCGTGGTGGCGCAGGTTGGCGGCGATGGGGACCATCTCCAGCCGGGTCTCGTGACTGAGCACTGCCAGGGCATTGGTGATGTCGAGGTAGAGCGACACCGCCGGGCAGGTGCGCCCGGCCTCCAGCGTGAAGGTGTCGACCACCGAGTCGGGCAGCATGGTGATCTTGTTACCCGGCATGTACACCGTCGACAGGCGCTTGCGGGCGATCTCGTCGAGCGTCGAGCCGCGGGCAAAACCGAGGCCCGGTGCGGCGATGTGGATGCCGATGCGCCAGCCACCGCCGTCGCGCGGGGTGACCGAAAACGCGTCGTCGATCTCGGTGGTGGTGGCGTCGTCGATGGAGAAGGCTTTGACGTTGGCGACCGGCAGATCTTGTGGCCAGGGGCAGGTGGGCACCTCGCCAAAGTCGGTGCCGTCGGGGAACTGGTCGAACAGGAAGCGACCGTAATGCACCTCGTAGGTCGAACTGAAGGCGCCGCATTTGAGCAGCAGCGCGGCGGCGCTCAGGCCACTATCGACGCAGGCGGCTTCGAGGGCCTTGGCTTCGAGGCGGTTGCGGTCAGGGCGGTAGAGCAGTTGCGGCACCATGCCCTCGAACTCGTCGGGCAGCTCGCCGGCGAGCAGGCGGTCGCGCATGGTTTCGATGGCGAGGCTTTGCTGACGTTTTTTCTCCAGCCCGGCCAAGGCGGCCTGGAGGATGTCGTCGGGTGCCTTGCGGAAGCGGCCGCGGCCCTTGCGGTGGAAGTAGATCGGCGCCGAATGCAGGCACAGCAGCACAGCGGCGGATTCGACCGCGTTGGGCGCATGGCCGAAGTAGTCTTTGGCAAAGTCGACAAAATCGAATTCGTCGTCGCCGCAGACCTCCCACAGAAAGTCGACCTCCAGCGATTCGGCTTCGGACTCCGCGCGCGGGATCAGCTCGCCGGGCGCGGGGCTGTCGAAATTGAGCAGCACATGGTTGCGCTTGATCTTGAGGCGCTTGCCATGCGTGTTCTCGACTTGCAGGGAGCTGTCGTTGTCCAGCAGAACGGTGCCGCATTTAAAGGCGCCGCTCTCGTCATAAAGCACGTGCATCGGGGGGGCTGTCTGGGAGGTTGAGGCCCGACAGTTTAATGGATTCAGGCGCGCGATGGCGCTCGGCTGGCACGCAGCAGATCGGCGGTGTAGAGCGCCAGCGCGCACCAGATGATCACGAAGCCCGCCAGGCGGGCGGCGTCGAAGGCTTCGTGGAAGACGAAGATGGCCAGCAGGAAGTTGAGACTGGGCGCCAGATATTGCAGAAAGCCGACCGTGGCCAGCGGCAGGCGGCGGGCGCCGAAGGCAAACAGCATGAGTGGCGTCGCGGTGAGCACGCCGGCGATCGGCAGCAGCAGATCGACGTGCAGGTCGTGGCCGAAGTGAAGGTCGCCGGTGAGGTAGAGCCAACCCAGCCAGCCGACCGCCAGTGGCAAGACCAGCACGGTTTCGACGCACAGGCCGACGATGGCGTCGACCGGGGTGCGCTTGCGCAGCAGGCCGTAGATGCCGAAGGTCAGTGCCAGAAAAAGGGCGATCCACGGCACCGCGCCGACCGCGGCGATGCGCCAGGCCACGCCGCAGGCGGCGATGGCGACGGCCAGTTTCTGCAGCGGCCGGAGCCGTTCGCCCAGAAACAGCCGGCCGAGCAGCACACTGAGCAGCGGGTTGATGAAGTAGCCCAGGCTGCCTTCGAGCACGCGCTCGTGCGTGATCGCCCAGACAAAAACCAGCCAGTTGCTGCCGGTGAGCAAGGCGGTGAACAACAAGGTGCGAAGCAGTCGGCGGTTACCAAACGCGGCGCGCAGCGCCGGGCCTTGTCGCATGAAGCCGACCAGCGCGGCCAGAAAGACGACCGACCACAGCACGCGGTGGGCGACGATTTCGTCGGCCGGCACGGTGCCCACCGCCTTGAAATACAGCGGCGCCAGGCCCCAGATGGTGAAGGCCGCCAGGGCGGCGAAGATGCCGCGGCGGGTGTCGTCCACGGTTCAGGGCTTGATGGCGGTGGCGATCAGCGTGCTGGCGGGGACGTGGTAGCCGTCGTCATCGGCCAGATCGGCGAGGTCGTCGGCGACGGCCGCGCGCAGCGCCTGCTGTTTGTCGGCGGGGAGGCGGGACAGGGCTTCGGTGGCGCCACCGGCGAGGGCGAGAAAGGCATCCCAGTAGGCGTCGGCGGTGGCGAAGCGGCAGTGGAAGTCATGCGGCTCAAGCGTGATGCGGCCGAAGCCGGCCTCGGTCAGCATGGCGCTCAGGTAGGCCGGATCGCCAAAGCGGAACACCGAGGGGCGCGCCACTTTGGGCGCCGGCAGCAGGCGGGCGATGCATTGCTGCGCGCGCTCGATCAGCGGCACGGTGCCGGCCGCACCCCACACCGACAAGGCGATGCGACCGCCGGGTTTGAGGCTGCGGCGCAGTTCGGCCAGGGCTTTGTCCGGGTGTGGCAGCACGAACAGGCCGAGCCCGATGCTGATGCCGTCGAAGTGGACATCAGGTGTGCACAGGTGCTCGGCGTCGGTGGCGGCGAACAGTACGTTGCTGGCGTCGATGCTGCGCCGGGCGTGGGCGAGCATGCCGTCGGCGATGTCGGTGGCCAGCACTGAGCCGGTCGGGCCGAGCTGCGGCGCCATGGCGCGGGCGAGCAGCCCGGGGCCGCTGGCCACGTCGAGCCAGTGCTCACCGGGCGCGGGCGCGGCGGCCGCGATGAGCGCGTCCTGCAGGCTGGCGCGCAGATGGGCGGCGTTGTCGTAGTGGGCGGCGATGCGGTTGAAGCCGGCGCGCTCCATGGCCTTGAAGCGGCGGGCGTCGAAGTCGGAACTCATGTGATCTCCGCGAAGGCGAGGATGTCGTCGAGGTAGTCGTTCCAGCGCGAGAAGCTATGGTCGCCGCCGTCGAGCACGGTCTGGCGGGCGCCAGCGTATTTGGCCACGGCGAGACGATAGTCGAGGACCTCGTCGCCGGTCTCGACCATCAGCCAGTAGCGCTCGGGTCGGGTGATGCGCGGCACCTCCATCGCTTTGAGCTCGGCGATGTGCTGCGCGGTGAAATCGAAGACTTCGCCGGTGTAGAGATTGGTCTGTTGGCCGACGTAGGGCGCGAGCGAGATGTGCGAGAGCACGCCGGGATTGACCGCGATGGCCCTGAGCCCGTGTTTTTCGGCCAGCCAGGTGGCGTAGAAGCCGCCCAGCGAACTGCCGACCAGCGTCGGTGGCGCGTCGCAGCGGGCGATCTGTGCCTCGATAAGGTCGATGGCGGCGTTCGGAGCGATTGGCAACTGTCCGCACCAGAACTGATCGGCCAGGCCGCGCTCGGCCATGTAGGCTTTCAGGCGCGAGGCTTTGATCGAGGCGGGGGCGGAGCGGAAGCCGTGGAGATAGATGATCATGGGGCGATCCTGTGCCGTGTGTCAGGCGTCGTGCCAGCTCACCCAGCCGGCTTGCCAGGACACCAGCACCACGATACCAAAGACGATGCGATACCAGGCGAACGGGGCGAAGCTGTTGTTCGACACGTAGTGGATGAAGGCCTTGACCGCGACCATGGCGGCGACGAAGGAGGCCACAAAGCCGACGGCAAAGACCAGGTAGCCGTCGCTGCTCATGCCGCTGAGCAGCGCCCAGTTTTTATAGACGTCGTAGACCGTCGCCGCGAGCATGGTGGGGATGGCGAGGAAGAAAGAGAATTCGGTGGCGGCCTTGCGCGACAGGCCGAGCATCAGCCCGCCCATGATGGTGGCGCCGGAGCGTGAGACGCCGGGAAACATCGCCAGCGATTGGGCAAAGCCGACCTTGAGTGCGTCTTTCCAGCTCATGTCTTCGACGGTGTTCAGGCGCGGGTGGTAGGCGCGGCGCTCGATATACAGAATCAGCAGACCGCCGGCGATCAGTGCGCCGGCCACGGTGAGCGGATTGAACAGATAGCCCTTGATGATCTTGTAGAACATCAGCCCGAGCACGGCCGCCGGCAGGAAGGCGACGATCAGGTGGCCGGTGAAGCGCCGGGCGAGCGGATCGGTGCGCAGGCCACCAAGCACCGTGGTAATACGCTGGCGATAATCCCAGCACACGGCGAGAATGGCGGCGAGCTGGATCACGATCTTAAAGACCTTGCTCTGCGCGTCCGTATAGTCGAGGAGGTCCCCGAAAATGATCAGGTGGCCGGTGGATGACACGGGCAGGAATTCGGTCAGACCCTCGATGACACCGAGGATGGCGGCCTTGAAGAGCAGGGGGAGATCCATTTTGGCTACGGTTTGCACAAAGGCGCGATTATAGCCGGCCGAGGTGATTGGCATGTGACGCGTCGTATCGCGGCGCCGCTGGGACGATTTTTGGTGGCCGGCGCGGACGTTGATGCCAGGATGATCTATCCTTGACGGATTCCTGTCGGGCAAACGAGGGGGGCTGGATGGGCGGGAAGTTTGAAAACCACATGGCGGGCCGGGCGGCGGCAGTGAGCTGCGTTTTGGTCGTCGCATGCCGGTGAGTGCGCCGTCAGACACGCCGCGTGTTGCGTCGGTGCCGGGGGCATCACGTTGGGCGCTGCTGACCGTGGTGGTCGGTGCGCTGATCAGCGTTGCCTTCAGCGCGCAACTGAGCCTCGCTGAGTGGCGCAACGTCACGCAGGCTGAAACCGAGGCGGTGGATGCCCAGGCGGCGTTGCTGCGCGAGCGTCTGGCGCATGTGTCGGGTGATCTGCATGTGATCGGCCACTTGGTGGCGACAGACCCGGAGGCGGCGGCCGGGTTGTTTGACGAGATCGCGCGGGGCGCACTGGCGCATTCGCCGGTGTATCACCAACTCGTATGGGCCATGGCCGATGGCCCCGATCCAGCCATGGCCGCGTATCCGGTGTCGCTGTCCATCGGGCGCGGTCTGGCCGCGCTGACAATCGGCAACGATCTGCGTGCAGACCCGGCTGCGTCGGCATTGTTGCCGCGTGCGCTGGCCCAGCCCGGTCTGGTCGGTGGCGGATTGATCGCGACCGGCCCTGATTCGCCATCGGTTGTGCCGGTCGCGATGGTCGTGCGCGATCGAGATGCTGCAAAAACGGTCGGCATCTTGCTGGCGCTCCTGTTGCCGGAACAGCTGATGGTGATGCCTACGTCGGTGGGGCAGGCCGCCGATCTGAATTTTGTTTTGCGCGATGTGAGTGGTGGTGCGTCCACCGAGCTTGGCGGGTATGGGGCGTCAGTGTCGGACGAGGTGCCCGCCACCGCGTTTCGCGAGTTGGTATTAGCCGAACGAACATGGCGGATCGAGAGCCGGCGTACGGAGGCCTTTGTCAGCCGCCACGTCAGCCCTGCGCCATGGTTGATCCTTGTGGCGGGGCTGGTCGCCGCACTGGCGCTGGCCGCGTTGGTGCGCGTGTTTCTGCGTCGTCACGCCGATATCTCGCGACTGGTCGAGGCGCGGACCCGGGCGCTGGCCGAGACGGAAGCCCGCTTTACTTCGGCCTTCGAACAGGTTGCGGTGGGCATGTCGCATATCGGCCCGGATGGCCAGTGGCTGATGGTCAACGACACCTTGTGCAAGCTGGTTGGCTATTCGCGCGACGAACTGCTCGAAAAAGGGTTTGCTGGCATCACCGAGTCGGACGATCTGGCGCGGGATCTTGAGGCCAAAGCCAAAATGGAGCGCGGCGAGATCGAGGTGTACACCACCGACAAACGGTATCGCCATCGTGATGGACATCTGGTGTGGGTGCGGGTGGTGGTGTCGCCGGTGTTCGACGGCGCGACGCGCCCTACGTACTACGTGTCGGTGATCGAAGACATCAGCGATCGCAAACGTGCTGAGGCCGAGGCACGTCAGGCCGAGGCAGCCAAATCGCGCTGGCTGTTCGCGCTGGAGGCGGCGGGCCATGGTTTGTGGGAGTGGAACGCGCCGAGCGGTGAAGTCAGCGTGTCGGAGCAGGCCAAGGCGTTGGGCGGCTATGCGCATTGGGAGCTCGAAAACACCGTCGCGCAATGGCTGTGGCTGATCCATCCGGACGATCTCGATCAGGTGCGCGCCTCCTTGATCGCGCACCTCAAGGGTGAGACCGGGGTGTGGCGGAGCGAGCACCGGGTGCGCTGCAAGGATGGCAGCTATCGCTGGATTCTTAATTGTGGCGGGGTGGTCGAGCGTGACGAGACGGGCCGCGCCGTGCGGGTGGTGGGTACCAACACGGATATCACCGAACAAAAGGAGATGGTCGCGCTGGCACGCGAAGCGCAGCTGCGCTGGCAGTACGCCATCGAGAGCGCTGATCACGGAGTGTGGGACTGGGACGCCACAAGCAATCGGGTGTTTTTCTCTACTCAGTGGAAGGCGATGCTCGGCTACACCGAGGCAGAGATTGGCGATACGCTCAGCGAGTGGGAAAGCCGCGTGCATCCGGACGACCTGCTGGACACCCAGGCCACCCTCCAGCGGCACCTGGATGGTAAGACGGCGAGCTATACCAACGAACACCGGATGCGTCACAAGGATGGCAGCTGGCGGTGGATTCTTGATCGTGGCCGGGCGGTGGAGCGCAATGCCGCTGGCGAAGCGCTGCGGGTGATGGGCACGCACACCGATATCACGGTTCGCAAGGAGGCAGAGGCGGCGCTGCGGGCCAGCGAGCGTCAGTTGCGTACCTTGATCGAGGCCATGCCCGATCCGGCCTTCTTCAAGGATGGTCAGAATCGCTGGCGGGTGATCAACAGCGTTGCCATGCGACTGTTCGGGCTGACGTGCCAGTCCGACTGGTATGGCTACGCCGATCCCGAACTGGCAGAACGCTTTCCCGATCGCGCGGCACAGTTTATCCAATGCGCCGAGAGTGATGAGCGCGCCTGGAGCCTGGGGCGCTTGTATACCGATCGCGAGGAGATTCCCTTTCCCGGTGGCGAAATCGGCTTCTTCGATGTCTCCAAAGTGCCCTTGTTCGATGCCACGGGCAAACGTGAGGCCATGGTGGTGATTGGTCGCGACATGACGCGTTATGAGATCGCCGCGCAGCGCTTGCGCGCGCGTGACGCCTTGCTGGGCGGGGTGTTCGATGCCGTGCGCGATGGCTTGCTGGTGTTTGATGAGCACGGCATGGTGGTGGAGTCGAACGCGACGGCGGCGCAGATGCTGGGTCGGCCGGCCGAGACCATGTCGCAGGCGGATCTGGTGAGCCTGTCGGGCAGTGCGGGGCGTCGCTGGGGCCCGCGCCTGGCGGCCCGGATGCGCCATCGGCGACCGGTGAGCCTGCAAGGCCGTCTGGCGCCAGAGGCGCAGGCAGAGGTCGATGTGGAGCTGACGGGCATGCCCATGCTCACGGGCGAGGAGCAGCGGTATCTCGTGGTGATTCGCGACGTGACCGCGCGCCGCCAGCTGGCGCTCGAGCAGGCACGGCGCACCGAAGAGCTCGAGGCACTGGTGGGGCAGCGGACGGTCGATCTGGTGGGTGCCAAGGAGAACGCCGAGCGCGCCAATCAGGCCAAGAGCGCCTTTTTGGCCAACATGAGTCATGAAATCCGCACGCCGATGAACGCGATCATTGGCTTGTCGGGGCAGTGCCTCAAAACCGGGCTCGATGCCCGCCAGCGCGATTACATCGTCAAGGTCAACGAGTCCGCGCAGTCCTTGCTCGGCATCCTGAACGATATCCTCGATCTGTCAAAGGTCGAAGCCCAGCGGCTGGAACTGGAGGTGGCGCCCTTTGCGGTGCGCGATGTCGTCGAGAGCGTTGCCGCCATGGTGTCTTACCGGGCCATTCAGAAAGGGTTGAGCTGGGTGGTGTCGGTGGGTGACGATGTGCCGGCGTCGGTCATCGGCGACGCGCTGCGCTTGCGCCAGATCCTGACCAATCTGGCCGGAAATGCGGTCAAGTTCACCGAGCGCGGTCGCGTTGATCTGGTCGTAGAACGGCTGAACACGCTGGCCGGACGCGTCCGACTGCGCTTTAGTGTGATCGACACCGGCATCGGGATCGCCGATGAGGCGATGGCGCAGCTGTTCAGCCCGTTCTGGCAGGCGGACACCAGCACCTCACGGCGATACGGCGGGTCGGGTCTGGGACTGGCCATTTCTCGTCATCTCGCCGAGGCCATGGGCGGTGTCATTTCGGCGGACAGTGCACCCGGCCAGGGCAGTCGCTTTGTTTTTGAGGCGGAGTTCGATATTGCGGATGCCGGCGTGCGCGTGGCGGCCGCGCCTGCGGCGCTGGACGCCAAGTCACTGGTTGGCATGCATGTGCTGGTGGTTGAAGACAATTCGCTCAACCAGCAACTGGCGCGGGAGCTGCTCGAAGAGGTGGGCGTCAAGGTCAGCGTGGCGGAGGATGGCGAACTGGCCCTGGCGCAAATCGAAGCCAACGTGTTCGACGCGGTGCTGATGGATATCCAGATGCCGCGTATGGACGGTTACGCGGCCACCCGGCAACTGCGGGCCACTCGGCGTCACAGCGGCTTGCCGGTGATTGCCATGACGGCCCATGCGCTGGCCGAGGAGCGCGAACGTTGCGTGGCCGCGGGGATGGATGACTTCCTGACCAAGCCGGTCGAGCCGAGTGCTTTGTACGCTGTGCTTGCCCGCTATCGCAACGGCCGGACGCCCGGCTCGGCAACGCCGCCAGCATCCGGGATGCCGGCGGTCGATGTGTTGTCGGGTCCGGTGATTCAACCTGAGATCGGGTTACGCTACGCTGGCGGCAAGGAGGCCTTGAGGTTGCGCCTGCTGAGTCGTTTTCGCGATACCCAGCACGACCTGATGCTTCGATTCGACCGCGCGCAGCGCAGCGGGGCGCGCCAGGAGGCGTATCGACTGGCGCATACCTTGAAGAGCTCGTCGGCGACCATTGGCGCGATGGCCTTGTCGGAGGTGGCGCGCGCGCTCGAGGAGGCCTACCACAAGGAAGATCCGGGCGGGATCAGTGCCGGCCTCGGGCTGGTTCGCGCGCGTTTTGACGAGGTGATGGCGGCGATCGACGAGCAGCTTGGCTCCAGCGTCTAAGGGCCGGTTTCAAGCGGTGCTCTGGTGGCAGACCCATTCAATCAGCTGCCATTGCGTCGTCTCCAGATGCCACAGGGCGTAGTCGGCCTCGCGGCGCCAGCCCAGCGTGCCGTGATCGACCACCTCGCAGCCGATGCCGGCCCAGAGCTGGCGGGCGACGGCGCTGCTGTCGGTGCTTGCGTCGATGGGAGACGCCGGCAGACGGCGCGGCGCCTGCGGTGCCGAGAAAACGTCGTGCCAGCTGGCCCAGTGGTGTTGCGCGAGCGCGTCTTGCTGGGCGAGGCGCCAGGGCGGCGCGGTGTCGGTGTCCAGCCGTTGGCCGATCACATTGCAAAACAGGATGGCCGCGTCGGGCCACTGACGTGCCAAGGCCGCCGGACCGTCGGGCAGCGAAAACACATCCAGCCACGCGAATTGCAGTGGCACGCCGGGAAAGCGTCGGCGCAGCAAGGCGCGGGCCAGGCGATCGGGCTCAAGGACGGTGATTTTTGTGAAGCGCGACAGAAAGCGCTCAGTCAAGGCGTAGCCGGCCGACGGGCCGATCAGCACCAGTTCGCGGGTGGGGGGCTGCCATGCGTCCAGCCAGTCACCGACCTGACGCAGGAAGGGCACCCAGAGGCGATGGCGAAGGCGCCAGGCGCGCCAGTGGTAGCCCAGGCCGCCGCTGGCGTCGGTCCAGTGCGATTTCAGGCGCGGGGCGGGGGTGGCCACCCGGGGCTCAGTCTGGCGTATTGAAGGCGTCCCACCAGGCCAGCGCGGCCTCGGCCGAGCAACTCAGGCGGTCGTAGTCGCCGCCGGTGAACTCGGTCCAGGCGTCAAGAAAACGCTCGCCCACGGCGGTGATCAGCGGCACGCCAGCCATCACTGAGGCGGCCATTTCGTCGCGCAAGCCATCGCCCAGCGCTTCCTGCGAGCCGAACTTGTTGAACACCGCCAATTCCGCGCCGTTTGCAATCGCGGCTTGCACCGTGATGGCGGCTTCGGCCATGGCGGCCGGGTCCAGCCGGCAGGAGGTCGAACCGCTGCCCAGGTATTGCGACATGGGCATCCGCCGCCCCGAAGGCAGGAGTTCGAGTTCCATGGTGCAGGTGGCGCGTGGGCCGGTGTCGTGCTGGATGGCGCCGGCCAGCGACACGCCGCGCGCCTGGAGTGCACGGACGAACTGCGCCAGCACCGGGGTGGGGTCGGACTCGGGCGGATAGAAGATGGCAGCGATCGGCTGGGCACTCATGGACGGGCATCCGGCGGCATCAATGGCCGGCATTGTCGCATGAACTCGTACGGTGGTTATTGGCGCCGGTCAATCGGCTTTGTGCACAAAAAACGCCTGCGGTGCTCGGCAGGCGTTTTAGGGTGTATGGCGTGCGGCGCTATTTCTGGCGTTCGATCAGCGCGTAGGCCGAGTGATTGTGGATGGACTCGAAGTTTTCCGACTCGACCACATAGGCGCCGATGCGCGACTCGCGGTCAAGCACGCCGGCCACGTCACGCACCATGTCCTCGACGAACTTGGGGTTGTCGTAGGCGCGCTCGGTGACGTACTTCTCGTCCGGGCGCTTGAGCAGGCCGTAGAGTTCGCACGAGGCCTGGGCTTCGACCTGTTCGACGATCTCCTCGATCCACACATGCTCGCGCAGGCTGGCGGTAACGGTGACATGTGAGCGCTGGTTGTGCGCGCCGTAGTCGGAGATTTTCTTGGAGCAGGGGCACAAGCTGGTGACCGGCACCACGATCTTCATGCGGAAGCTGTAGACGCCGCCCTCGGTGATTTCGCCAATGAAGGTGACGTCGTAGTCCATCAGGCTGTTGACGCCGGAGATGGGCGCGGCCTTGTTGATGAAGTAGGGAAAGGTCATCTCGACATGCCCGGTCTCGGCTTCGAGGCGCTGCACCATGTCGCGCAGCATCGGCTCGAAGGATTCGACCGAGATCTCGCGCTCCCCGCCATTGAGAATCTCGACGAAGCGCGACATGTGGGTGCCCTTGAAGTTGTGGGGCAGGCCGACATACATGTTGAACATGGCGATGGTGTGCTGCACGCCACCGCTGCGGTCGCTGACCGTGACCGGGTGGCGGATGGCCTTGATGCCGACCTTGTCGATGGCGATCTGGCGGCTGTCCTGGCTGTTCTGGACGTCGGGAATGGCTTGGGAATCAATGGCGGACATCGGGGTCTCGATCAGGCTGGCAGGCGGGAAGCCTACGGTTTCCGACAAAAATACTCAACTATTGGCGGGATAGCGTGCGTGTATGGCCTTGAGGATGCCCTCGACGTCGAGGCCGACCTCCTTGAGCAACTGCCCTTGCTCGCCGTGATCGATGAAACGATCCGGCAGACCGAGGCGCAGCGTGCGCACTGGCGCGGGCGCGGTTTCGAGCACGCGGCTGACTTCGCTGCCCGCGCCGCCGATGATGGCGTTTTCTTCGAGCGTCACGATCAGATCGTGGGTTTGGGCCAGCTCGAGAATCAGCGCCTCGTCGAGTGGTTTGACGAAGCGCATGTTCACCACCGTGGCGTCGAGCGCTTCACCTGCTTCTAGCGCCGGCTTGAGCATGGAGCCGAAGGCCAGCAGGGCGATCTTCTTGCCGCTGCGGCGCAGCTCGGCCTTGCCGATGGGGTAGGCCGTCATGGCTTTCTCGGGTGTGACGCCCATGCCGCTGCCGCGCGGGTAGCGCACCGCGCTGGGGCCGTTATGGCAGTGTGCGGTGTACAGCATCTGCCGGCATTCGTTTTCGTCGGCCGGCGCCATGATGACCAGATTCGGAATACAGGTGAGGTAGGACAGATCGTAGGCGCCGTGGTGGGTGGCGCCGTCGGCGCCGACCAGACCGGCACGGTCGATGGCGAACACTACCGGCAGGTTCTGAAGGGCGACGTCGTGAATGAATTGATCGTAGCCGCGCTGCAGGAAGGTCGAGTAAATGGCGACCACCGGTTTGAGCCCGTCGGCGGCCATGCCGGCGGCGAAGGTGACTGCGTGCTGCTCGGCGATACCCACGTCGTAGTAGCGTTTGGGGTATTTCTCGGCAAAGCGCACCAGGCCCGAGCCCTCGCGCATGGCGGGGGTGACGCCAACCACGCGCTCATCGGCCTCGGCCATGTCGCACAGCCAGTCGCTGAAGACCTGGGTGTAGCTGATCTTGCTGCTGGGCTTGCCGGATGACTTGATGCCCTCGGTGTGGTCGAAGGTCGACACGCCGTGGTAGAGGATCGGGTCGGCCTCGGCCAGTTTGTAACCCTGGCCCTTGCGGGTGACCACATGCAGGAAGTGCGGCCCGTCGAGCTTGCGCAGGTTGTGCAGCGTGGGCAGCAGGGCGTCGAGGTCGTGACCGTCGATGGGGCCGACATAGTTGAAGCCGAACTCTTCGAACAAGGTGCCCGGTGTGACCAGGCCTTTGACATGCTCTTCGACCCGGCGGGCAAAGTCGAGCATCGGCGGCGCCACGCCCAGCACCTTGCCCCCGGCGCGGCGGGCAGCACTGACGGTGCGTCCGGTCATCAGGCGGGCCAGGATCTGGGTGAGGGCACCGACCGGCGGCGAGATCGACATTTCGTTGTCGTTGAGGATCACCAGCAAGTTGGTGTCGCGCATGTCGCCGGCGTTGTTGAGCGCTTCGAAAGCCATGCCGGCTGACATGGCGCCGTCACCGATCACGGCAATGGCCCGGCGGTCGGAGCGCTGGTCGCGCGCGGCGACAGCCATGCCCAGCGCGGCGGAAATCGAGGTGGACGAATGCGCCGTGCCAAAGGTGTCGAATTCGCTTTCATCGCGTCGCGGAAAGCCCGACATGCCCTGATATTTGCGTAGCGTTGGCATGCGGCCGCGCCGGCCGGTGAGGATTTTGTGGCCGTAGGTCTGGTGGCCGACGTCCCACACGATGCGGTCTTCGGGCGTATTGAAAATGTAGTGCAAGGCGATGGTCAGCTCGACCGTGCCCAGGTTGGACGACAGGTGGCCACCGGTGCGCGAGACCGATTCGATCAGAAACTGGCGCAACTCCTTGGCCAGCGCCGGCAGCTGTTTGCGGTCTAGCGCGCGCAGTTCGGTCGGTGAATCGATGGCGTTGAGCAAGGGATACATGGCGGGCATTGGATCGTTCATTCGGGTCCCTGCGCTCAGAAGCGACGGTGGACGATGTAGCTGGCTAGCGCACGGAGCATGTCGGCGCGTGCGTCCAGTGGGCCGAGGGCGGCCAGGGCGTCGGCTTCGAGTTCGGCGGCAAAACGGCGCGCCTCTTCGAGGCCCAGCAGGGTGACATAGGTCGGTTTGTCGTTGCGCGCGTCCTTGCCCGCGGTCTTGCCCAGCGTGGCGGTGTCGGCTTCGCAGTCGAGGATGTCATCAACCACCTGGAACAGCAAGCCGATGCGTTTGCTGAACTGATCGAGGCGGGCGAGTGTGTCGGGATCCTGCGTTGGGCCGCACAGCGCGCCCAGTTGCACCGAGGCACGGATCAGGGCGCCGGTTTTGTGCACATGCATGACTTCAAGCGCTTCGCGGCTGATGTTTTGCCCCACCGATTGCAGATCAATGGCCTGGCCGCCGGCCATGCCGCGCGAACCGGAGGCGACGCCCAGATGCTCGACCATTTTTAGTTGACGGGCGGCGTCCGGGATCAGGCCTGGCTCGGCCAGCAGCTGAAAGGCCAGCGATTGCAGCGCGTCGCCGACCAGCAGTGCGGTGGCGTCGTCGTATTCGACATGCACGGTTGGCTTGCCGCGGCGCAGGCTGTCGTCGTCCATGCACGGCATGTCGTCGTGCACCAGCGAGTAGGCGTGAATCAGTTCGACGGCACAGGCCGCGCGGTCGACCGTGTCGGGCGCGGCGGCCGTGACCAGGCCCGCGCCATGGGCAAGCAGCGGTCGTACCCGCTTGCCGCCGCCGAGCACGGCATAGCGCATGGCTTCATGCAGGCGGTCGGGGGTGAGGTCCAGCGGGGGCAGGGCGTTGGCAAGTGCGGTTTCGGTGCGCGACTGGATGCTGCGCATCCAGTCGGAGAAAATGGCGCCACTCATGATGGGTCGTCTGCTGGTGTAATCGTGTCGGCCGAGGTGTCGTCGGCGTTGGCCTCGAGGGTTTCGAGGCGGGCTTCGGCGCGGCTCAGCGTGTCCTGGCAGTAACGCAGCAGGCTGATGCCTTGCTGGTAGTGATCGAGCGCGTCTTCCAGCGGCAGATCGCGCGACTCCATCGCGGCCACGATCTCTTCGAGCTGGGTGACGGCGTTTTCAAAGCTTTTCGGGGATTTTGCCTGTTTGGCCATGAGTCGGCTGCGCGCAAGGGTCAAAGGCGGAAAAATACCCGAAGGGGGGCCCTGCGGTCAAACCAGCTTTCGACTATAATTTTCTGTTACTCATTGTTTTATTGGACCTTTTGCGCGTTTTCGAGGGGGTTCGCGGATGTCCAACATCGCAACGCAACACGGTTTGACGCGAGCCGCGCCTCAGCTGCCGGTGTCGAGCTACTTTGATGAGAAATTGTTCGCGCTCGAAAAGCGCCTGCTTTTCGACGCGGGGCCGGGCTACGTGGGCCATGAATTGATGGTGCCGGCGCTGAATGATTACCGTTCGCTCGAAGGCTGCGACCACGCCAAACTGCTGGTGCGCGGGGCCGAGGGCTGCTACGAACTGTCGAACATCTGCCGCCACCGTCAGGCGATCATGCTCGAAGGCCGGGGCAATACCGAACACATTGTGTGCCCCCTGCATCGCTGGACCTACGACAACCGCGGCACCTTGCTGGGGGCGCCGCACTTCGCCGAGAACCCCTGCCTCAACCTGCTGCGACAGCCGCTCGAAAGCTGGCAGGGGCTACTGTTTCGCGGACCGCGCTCGGCGGCGACCGATCTGGCCTCGATGACGGTGGCGCCGGCATTCGATTTCACCGGCTACAAGCTTGATCATGTCGAGCGCCATGAGTGCAACTACAACTGGAAGACCTTCATCGAGGTGTATCTCGAGGACTATCATGTGGTGCCTTTCCACCCCGGGTTGGGGCGTTTTGTCGATTGCGACGCACTGAGCTGGCAGTTTGGCGACTGGTTTTCGGTGCAGCGGGTGGGTGTCACCTCGCTCAAGAAACCGGGCACACCGGCCTATGCGCGCTGGCATCAGGCCGTGCAGGATTGCTACAGCGGGGAGACGCCGCCGCATGGCGCGATCTGGCTGGTGTACTACCCGAACGTGATGATCGAGTGTTACCCGCATGTGCTGGTGGTGAGCACCTTGTTGCCCACCGATGTGGACAAGACCACCAACATGGTCGAGTTTTACTACCCTGAAGAGATCGTCGAGTTCGAGCGCGAGTTTGTCGATGCCGAGCAGGCAGCTTATATGGAGACCGCCGTCGAGGACGATGAGATCGGCGAGCGCATGGATCGCGGTCGCCGGGCGCTCTACAAGGCCGGGCGCAATGAGGTGGGGCCCTACCAGTCGCCCTTCGAGGACGGCATGCTGCACTTCCACGAGTTCTATCGGCGCATGATGGCCGGGTATCTCTGACCGCGCCGAATCGGCCAACGACAACGGGGCCAATGCGGCCCCGTTGTCGTGTGTGCTACCGATGCGTTCAGCCGACCAGCGCCTTGGGCAGCGGGAACACCACGTTTTCTTCCGCGCCTTCGAGGGTGCGCACCGAGGGCGCGCCCAGCGATTTGAGCCGGTCGATGACCGCCGAGACCAGCACTTCGGGTGCCGATGCGCCGGCGGTGACGCCGATACGGCGCTTGCCGTCCAGCCAGGCCGGGTCGACCGCGTCGGCATTTTCCACCAAGTAGGCATCCACCCCGCGCAGGGCCGCGACTTCGCGCAGGCGGTTGGAGTTGGAGCTGTTCTGCGAGCCGACCACCAGCACCAGGTCCACCTTGGGGGCCATGAACTTGACCGCGTCCTGGCGGTTCTGGGTGGCGTAGCAGATGTCGTCCTTTTTCGGGCCGACGATGTTCGGGAAGCGCGTGCGCAGCGCGGTGACGATGGCGGCGGCGTCGTCGACTGACAGCGTGGTCTGGGTGACATAGGCGAGTTGGTCGGGATTGGCCACCGCCAGCGTGGCGACATCTTCGACCGACTCGGCCAGCAGGATGCCGTCGTCGACCTGCCCCATGGTGCCTTCCACCTCGGGGTGGCCCTTGTGGCCGATCATGACGATTTCCTTGCCCTGGGCGCGCATGCGGGCCACTTCGAGGTGCACCTTGGTGACCAGCGGGCAGGTGGCGTCGAACACGCGCAGGCCGCGCGCGTCGGCTTCGGTACGCACCGACTGCGGCACGCCGTGGGCGCTGAAGATCACGGTGTTGCCATCGGGGACTTCGTCGAGTTCTTCGACAAAGATCGCGCCTTTGGCGCGCAGATCGTCGACCACGAACTTGTTATGCACCACTTCATGGCGCACATAGATCGGGGCGCCGAAGCGGATCAGTGCTTGCTCGACGATTTCGATGGCACGCTCGACCCCGGCGCAGAAGCCGCGCGGGTTGGCGAGCAGGATTTCCTTGTTACTCATGTCGGTGTTCCGTCAGAGGATGCCGATGATCTCGACATCCAGGGTGATGGTCTTGCCGGCCAGCGGGTGGTTGAAATCTACCTTGGCCTGGGTGTCGTCGATCTCGCGCACCAGCCCGGAGTAGCGCGAACCGTCCGGCGCGACAAACTCCATGATGGTCATCGCTTCGATCGGCTCGTCGGGCATGTCCTGCCGGCGCACGGTTTCCACCAGCTCGGGCCGGTAGGGGCCAAAGCCTTCTTCCGGCGTCAGCGTGAAGCTGTGATAGCTGCCGTCTTCGAGGCCGGCGAGGCGCGCTTCGAGCTGGGGCATCATTTCGTTGGCGCCCAGTTGCAGCGTGGCGGGCTTGCCTTCGAAGGTGCTGATTACCGGTTGGCCGTTTTCGAGCGAGATGCGGTAGTTGAGCGTGACCAGACTGTTGGCTTGGATGGTTTGCGTCACGAATGGTTCTCCTTGGGCGCGCTTTGGGTGGCCGGGCGGAACTGCGCCCACAGCATCAGACCCACGCCCAGCGTGATGGCCGAGTCGGCCAGATTGAAGGCGGGCCAGCCGTAGCGGCCCACGTGGAAATACAGAAAATCGACCACCGCGCCGATGAACAGCCGGTCGATGACATTGCCGATGGCGCCGCCGATGATCAGCGCGAAGGCGAAGGGTTGCAGGCGCTCGTGCTGGTGCTCGTACATCAGCCGGCCCAGCCACAGGCAGATGACCGCCGCCAGACCGGTAAAGAACCAGCGCTGCCAGCCGGAATGATCGGCCAGAAAGCTGAAGGCCGCGCCCGGGTTGAACAGCAGCACCAGATTGAAGAAGCCGGTGACCGGAATCGACTCGCCCGGCACCAGTTGGGCAAGCACGATCTGCTTGCTCAGCTGGTCGAGCACCACTACCACGGCGGCAAAGCCCAGCCACAGGCTGAAGCGCGGGCGCATCAGCGGCCGCCCGGCCGCCGGGCCGCCCCAAGGGCGGGCGCGGCCCCCTCGGGGGGGTGAGGCAGGGGTTTCGCAAAGCATTGCTTTTCGCCTGCCGAACGGGTCGCCTGTGCAAAGGCGACCCTCCGCGAACATCGTGAGCGTGGGGGCACGCCCGCCCGCCGGGCCGCCCCAAGGGCGGGCGCCGCCCCCTCGGGGGGCAGCGAACGCAGTGAGCGTGGGGGCCTTTTTTCTCTATGCATGACTACGCGCTTCGCCGTCGCCATGCAGATTACTGTGGCAGCGGTTGCACAGGGCGGGGTGGTCGGCAATCGACCCGACTTCCGGCCGGTAGTGCCAGCAGCGTTCGCACTTGGCATGCTCGGAGGCGACGGCGTCGACGCGTTGCTCGTCTTCGCGGTCGACCGCTTCGAGCGTGGCCGACGAGGTTTGCAGCACCAGACGCAGGTCTTCGCCCAGCGAGGCCAGCGCAGCCAGGCGCTCGGGCGCGGCTTTGACCACCACCTCGGCCTGCAGGGCCGAACCGATGGCGCCGGTGGTGCGCAGGGTTTCGAGCTGTTTTTGCACGTCGGCGCGGGCTTCGCGGATGATCTCCCAGCGTGCGATCAGCGCGCCTTCGTCGGCCTGCTCGGGCAGCACATGCCAGGTCTGGAACATCACGCTGTCGTCCTCGCCCTTGCCAATCAGCGCCCAGACTTCTTCGGCGGTGAAGGACAGGATCGGCGCCATCAGCTTGACCAGCGTCTGGGTGATATGCCACAGCGTGGTTTGTGCGGCGCGACGGGCGGGCGAATTTTCGGCCGTGGTGTAGAGGCGATCCTTGAGAATGTCGAGGTAGAAGGCGCCGAGTTCTTCCGAGCAGAAGATCTGCATCGCCTGCACCACGCGGTGGAACTCGAAGGTGGCGCAGTCGGCCTCGGCCTGCTTGGCCATCTGGCGGGTGAAGGCCAGCGCGTAGCGGTCGATGTCCAGCCACTGCGTGACCGGCACGCCGTTCTTCTCGATGTCGAAGTCGGCGGTGTTGGCGAGCAGGAAGCGCAGGGTGTTGCGGATGCGGCGATAGACCTCGACCACGCGGTCGAGGATCTCCTTGGAGATCGACAGCTCGCCCGAGTAGTCGGTGCTGGCCACCCACAGGCGGAGGATCTCGGCGCCGAGCTTGTCGGAGACTTCTTGCGGTACCACCACATTGCCGACCGATTTGCTCATCTTGTGGCCCTTGCCGTCCACCGCAAAGCCGTGAGTCAGCAGCGCGTGGTAGGGCGGATGGCCGTCGATGGCGCAGCCGGTGAGCAGTGAGGAGTGGAACCAGCCGCGATGCTGGTCAGAGCCTTCGAGATACAGGTCGGCGCGCGGGCCGGTGGCGTGGCCGTCGGGGTGCGAGCCGCGCAGCACATGCCAGTGCGTGGTGCCGGAGTCGAACCACACGTCGAGCGTGTCGCTGATCTTGGTGTATTGGCTGGCCTCGTCGCCGAGCAGCTCGGCGGCGTCGAGCTTGAACCAGGCTTCGATGCCTTCTTGCTCGACGCGCTGGGCGACCTGATCCATCAGCTCGACGGTGCGCGGATGCAGCTCGCCGGTTTCCTTGTGCAGGAAGAAGGGGATCGGCACACCCCAGTTGCGCTGGCGCGAGATGCACCAGTCCGGCCGGTTGGCGATCATGGCGTGCAGGCGCGACTGGCCCCACGAGGGGTAGAAGCGGGTGTCGTCCACGCCCTTGAGCGCGCGCTCGCGCAGGGTGGAGCCGTCGGCCACCGGGCGGTCCATGCCGACGAACCACTGCGCGGTGGCGCGGTAGATGACGGGCGTTTTATGACGCCAGCAGTGCATGTAGCTGTGGGTGATCTTCTGGTGCGCGAGCAGGCAGCCGACTTCTTCGATTTTGGCGACGATGGCCGGGTTGGCCTTCCAGATCATCTGGCCGCCGAAGAAGGGCAGGTCGGGCACATAGTGGCCGTCGCCCATCACCGGGGTGAGGATCTCGTCGTTCGTGCGGCCATAGGCATGCCAGGCGTTGAAGTCGTCCACGCCGTGCGCGGGCGAGGAATGCACGATGCCGGTGCCGGCGTCCAGACCCACGTAGTCGGCCAGGTATACCGGTGAGACGCGGTCGTAGAAGGGGTGGCGGAATTCAATGCGGTCGAAGGCTGCGCCCTTGGCGGTAGCCAGCACGCTGCCGTCGAGCTTGTAGCGGCCCAGGCTGGCCTCCACCAGATCAGCGGCCAGCACCAGCAGGCGGTCGCCGACATCGACCAGTGCGTAGTCGAACTCGGGGTGCATGTTGAGCGCCTGGTTGACCGGAATCGTCCAGGGTGTGGTGGTCCAGATCACCGCGAAGGCCGGCTTGGCGAGCGTGCTCAGGCCGAAGGCGGCGGCGAGCTTGTCGGCCTCACCGACCGGGAAGGCGACATCAATCTGCGGCGACTGCTTGTCAGCGTACTCGACCTCGGCCTCGGCCAGCGCCGAGCCGCAGTCAAAGCACCAGTTCACCGGCTTGAGGCCCTTGAACACATAGCCCGCCTCGACCATCTTGGCCAAGGCGCGGATCTCGCCGGCTTCGTTGGCGAAGTCCATGGTCTTGTAGGGGTTGTCCCAGTCGCCCAGCACGCCGAGGCGAATGAAGTCCGCCTTCTGGCCCTCGATCTGCTCGGCGGCGTAGGCACGGCACAACTCGCGCACCTTGTCGGCGGGCAGGCCCTTGCCGTGGGTGACTTCCACCTTGTGTTCGATCGGCAGACCGTGGCAGTCCCAGCCCGGCACATACGGGGCGTCGTAGCCAGCCAGCGTCTTGGAGCGGACGATGATGTCCTTGAGGATCTTGTTCAGCGCGTGGCCGATGTGGATGCTGCCGTTGGCATACGGCGGGCCATCGTGCAGCACGAACTTCGGCCGGCCGGCCGACGCCTTGCGAATCTTCTGGTAGAGCTTGCGCTGCTGCCAGTCCTGAACCCAGCCCGGTTCGCGCTTGGGCAGATTGCCGCGCATCGGGAAGGGGGTGTCGGGGAGATTGAGCGTCGTGCGGTAGTCAGCCATTGCGGTTCTTTTAGCGTGAGGTATCGAGCGAATTGTGAGAGAGCCAGGCGCGGGCAGCGTCGGCGTCGAGTGCAATCTGAGCGGTCAGCGCGTCGAAGGAATCGAATTTCTGTTCGTCGCGCAGCTTGTGCAGAAAATGCACCCGCAAATGCGCACCGTAGCAGTCCTGATCGAAGTCGAACAGATGCACTTCCAGCGTCGGCCGGCCGGCGCTGTTGACCGTGGGGCGCACACCCACGCTGGCCACGGCCGGGCGTAGCGCATTGCCCAGGCCTTCGACCGCGACGGCATACACGCCGGAGAGCGGCGGGCGGCGGCCCTTGAGCTGGATGTTGGCGGTCGGGTAGCCCAGGGTGCGGCCGATCTGGTCGCCATGGACGACACGCCCGGCAATGCTGTAGGGGCGGCCGAGCAGTTGCGCCGCGCGGGCCAGTTCGCCACCTGCCAGTGCGGCGCGCACGGCCGAACTGGAGACGCGTTCGTCGTCGCAAGCGTGGGTTGGCATGGCTTCGACCATGAAGCCGAGGCGTTCGCCGGTGGCTTTGAGCATCGCGAAGTCGCCCTTGCGGCCGGCGCCAAAGCGGAAGTCGTCGCCGATGATCAGATGGCGCACCTTGAGGTTGCGCACCAGCACGGTTTCGATGAAGTCTTCAGCCGTAAACGCGGCGAAGCGCGCGTTGAAACGGATGATGCGGGTGATATCGACGCCGGCGGAGGACAGCAGCAGCAGCTTCTCGCGCAGGGAGGCCAGACGCGCAGGCGCCTGCGCAGGCGCAAAATACTCGCGCGGATGGGGCTCGAAGGTGAGCACCACTGCCGGCAAGCCAAGTGCCTGAGCCTTGTCCGTAAGAAGGCGGAGCAGGGCCTGATGTCCGCGGTGGATGCCGTCGAAGTTGCCGATGGTCAGTACCGAGGCCGTCGTAGCCTGTTCCGCGTCGCCGCGTGTAACCTGCATAAGCGCCTGAAAAAAGCGGCAATTATAGCCTCAAGGCGCCGATTTTCGGACGTTTGGTGCGCCGCCGCAAGGGTGCGCGGCGTGAACGGCGCACCGATACGCGTGCTTGACCATGGCATCCGCATTTGGTTTGCTGAGGGCTGGGACGCCGAGAGGGCCATGCGATGAATGACCGGGCAAGCATCAATCAGGCGCCACAGCAGCGGCGTGAAGACTGGGCCGAGGCCTACATGCGGGTGCGCGCGGCGAGCGAAGCCTTGTGCGCGCCCTTGTGCATCGAAGACTATGGCGTGCAGAGCGCCGATTTCGCCAGCCCGCCCAAATGGCATCTGGCGCATGTGAGCTGGTTTTTCGAAACCTTCCTGCTCGAACCCTATCTGCCGGGGTATGCGATCTTTGATCCGGCGTTCCGCACGCTGTTCAATTCCTATTACGAACAGGTCGGCGAATTCCATCCGCGGGCCGAGCGCGGGCATTTGTCGCGCCCGACGGTTGAGGCGGTGTATCGCTATCGGGCGCATGTGGATGCCGCCATGCGCGCGTTGATTGGGGGCGCGGACGAGGCGCAGTGGCCGGCGATCGAAACGCGGCTGGCGATCGGGCTGAACCACGAGCAACAGCATCAGGAGTTGTTGCTCACCGACATCAAGCAGCACTTTTCGGTCAATCCGCTGCGTCCGGCCTACCGCAGCGATCTGGCCACGCCGCGGCAGGGCGATGCGCTGCCGCTGGCCTGGCAGGGATTCGAAGGCGGCTTGATTGGCAGTGGCTTTGATGGCGAGGGCTTTTGCTACGACAACGAGCGCCCGCGTCACCGCGTGTTTCTCACACCCTTCTCGCTGGCTAGCCGTCCGGTGACCAATGCCGAATACCTCGCCTTCGTCGATGCTGGCGGCTACCGCAATCCCGCGCTATGGCTGTCCGATGGCTGGGCCACGGTGCAGCGCCTGGGTTGGGGCGGCCCCCGCTATTGGGAGCGCATTGGCGGTGACTGGCATGAATTCACGCTGGGCGGCATGCGCAAGCTCGATCTCAACGCGCCGGTCTCGCATGTGAGTCATTTTGAAGCCGACGCCTACGCGACCTGGGCCGGTGCGCGGCTGCCGACCGAGGCCGAATGGGAGCATGCGGCGGGGGCCGTGCCCAACGAAGGCAACTTTGTTGATGCCGATCTACTGCATCCGCAAACCGCGGTGGGCGAGGGGCTGGTGCAGCTGTTTGGTGATGTGTGGGAGCACACCGCCTCGGCTTACCTCGCGTACCCCGGCTATCGCGTGCCGGAGGGCGCGCTGGGCGAATACAACGGCAAGTTCATGTCCGGGCAGATGGTCTTGCGCGGCGGGTCGTGTGCCACGCCAGCCGGGCATGTGCGCGGCACCTACCGTAATTTCTTCTACCCGCAGGAGCGCTGGCAGTTTCAGGGCATCCGCCTCGCGCAGGACCTCACATGAGCGCACTCCCCAATTTCGAACTCCACGACCTGAAGCCCGCCGTGGCCGATTTCCGGCGAGAGGTGCTGGCCGGCCTGGCTGCATCGCCACGGCGCATCGCGCCCAAGTTTTTCTACGATGCCGCGGGCTCGCACTTGTTCGACGCCATCACCCGGCAGCCCGAGTACTACCCGACCCGCACCGAGATCGGCCTGCTGCGCGCCCATGGGGTGGAGATCGCCGAGCGGCTGGGCCGGCAGGCCGCGCTGATCGAACTCGGCAGCGGCAGTGACATCAAGATCCGCTGTTTGCTGGATGCTTTGCGACCGGCGGAATACCTGCCGCTCGATATCTCGCTGGACCATCTGCGCGACTCGGCCTCGGGCATCGCGCGCGACTATCCGCAGGTTCGGGTGCGCGCAACCTGTGTCGATTACACCCGCGAATTTCCGCTGCCGCCGATCGCACCCGAGGCGCACCGGGTGGTGTTCTATCCGGGCTCCAGCGTGGGCAATTTTGAGCCGGCCGATGTGCGTGACTTGTTGCGTTGGGTCGCCGGCATGGTTGGACCGGGCGGGCGGCTGCTGATTGGCGTCGATTTAAAGAAAGACCTGGCGCGGCTGAATGCGGCCTACAACGACGCAGCTGGCGTGACCGCTGCCTTCAATTGCAATGTATTGACGCGCATGGCCAAGGAGTTGGATGCGCAGTTGAACGTTGAAGATTTTGGGCATCACGCCTTCTACAACGAGGCGCTGGGGCGTATCGAAATGCACCTGCGCGCGCAACGCGCGACGTGCATCGAGATTGCCGGACAGCGCTTCGATTTTGCCGAAGGCGAAGGCATCCACACTGAAAATTCCTACAAGTACAGCGAGGAAGAATTCGGCGCCTTGGCGGCGAGCGTGGGTTTTGTGACCGAGCAGGTGTGGTGCGACGCTGAACGGTTGTTCAGCGTGCACTGTCTGCGCGTGGGCGCGCTCAGTTGAGCTGGGCGATGCGGGTGCGGGTCAGCGGCGGGTTGTCGTCGAAGTAGCGCCGGATGCCTTTCAGGATGGCGTTGGCCATTTTGTCCTGATAGGCGTGGTCGTTGAGGCGGCGCTCTTCTTCCGGGTTGCTGATGAAGGCGGTCTCGACCAGCACCGAGGGGATGTCCGGCGCCTTGAGTACGGCAAAGCCGGCATGTTCGACATCGCGCTTGTGCAGCGTGTTGATGTCACCCAGCTCGGCCAGCACGGCCTTGCCGACTTTCATGCTGTCGTTGATCGTGGCGGTTTGCGACAGATCGAGCAGGGTGCGCGCCAGATGGCCGTCCTGACCGCCGATGGCCACGCCACCGATCAGGTCGGCGTTGTTCTCGCGCTTGGCCAGCCAGCGGGCGGCCGCACTCGAGGCGCCGCGTTCGGAAAGCACGAACACCGAACTGCCGCGCGCATCGGGTTTGACGAAGGCGTCGGCATGGATCGACAGGAACAGGTCGGCCTTGACCGCACGCGCTTTTTGCACGCGCTTGTGCAGCGGCACAAAGTAGTCGCCGTCGCGGGTCAGCACGGCGCGCATGCCGGGTTCGGCGTCGATGCGCTTCTTGAGCAGGCGCGCGATCTTGAGCGTAACGTTCTTTTCGTAGCTGCCACGACGGCCCACGGCGCCGGGGTCTTCACCGCCATGGCCAGGGTCGATGGCGACCGTCACCAGACGGTTCATCTGACGCTCACCGGCCGGGTCACGGCGCTCGGTGTGCTTGGCGGTTTGCACGTCGGCGCCATCGCGGGTCGGGGTCGGCGCTTCGCCAACGGCCGCTTCGGTGGGGGAGTTCTTTTCGATCAGCGCCAGCAGTGGGTCGATCGGCTGAGTCGGGTACAGATCGACTACCAACCGATGACCATAGGCACCCACTGGCTGCAGCGTGAAGACCTGCGGATTGATTTCCTGCTTGAGTTCGACCACCACGCGCACCACGCCCGGGCGGTTGCGGCCGGCACGGATGAGCTGAATGTACGGGTCGTTACCGGTCACGTTGTCGGGCAGGTGCTTGAGCACGCTGTCGAATTCCACGCCTTCGAGGTCGACGACCAGACGGTCCGGATTTTTCAGGACCATCTGCGATGCTTTGATTTCGTTGTGCGATTCGAGCGTGATGCGGGTGTAGTCTTCGGCCGGCCAGATGCGTACGGCCACAAGTCGGGGCGCGGCGTGGCCGAGCGGGGTGACCAACATGGCAAAGCTGGCGCTGGCCGCTTTGAGAAAGTGGCGGCGTGCGGTGGGCTGCCCTACTGGGCTGGGCGCTTCGCTATTTTTATTGCGCATTGTCGTCCCGTGTCCGTCAGAGGGCGAATGATTGCTTCGCGCCCGTCACCGTCAATTGCCAGCCTGATCTCGATGTCCGCCGGGCTGACATACGGCTCGGCTTTTTGGGGCCATTCGACCAGACAGACGCCCTGAGCTGAAAAATATTCTTCGAGTCCTGCATCCAGAAATTCTTCTGGTGAAGTGAACCGATAAAAATCAAAGTGATATAAGTCTAATCTAGAAACTACATAAGGTTCAATCAAGGTGTATGTGGGGCTTTTCACGCTGCCGGTGTGACCGAGGCCTCTGAGCAGGCCACGCACCAGCGTGGTTTTGCCCGCGCCGAGATCGCCTAGCAGGTAAATCACCAGCCCCGGGGCTATCGCCGGCGCCAGTGCGGCGCCCAAGGCGAGGGTGTCGGTTTCATCAGCCAGATGCGTGTGCAGGCTGGGGTCGCTATCATCCGGGCTATGAACAAAATGGATCATCAGGAGGTCTCCGGGGCGGTGGGCGAGGCGTTCGACGTCGATGCACTCGCGGCGCGAATTCGCGCGTGGGGCCTGGGGTTTGGCTTCGGCGAGGTCGGCATCACAGGCACTGAATTGCCGGGCGCGGAAGCGGGTCTGCAGGCCTGGCTTGCGGCGGGTTTTCACGGCGAGATGGATTATATGGCCAAACACGGCCTGCGCCGTTGCCGCCCCGCCGAGCTGGTGCCGGGCACGTTGCGGGTGATCACCGCACGGCTCGACTACTGGCCCGAGTCGGCCGACGCCGACGCGGCGCTGAACGACCCCGAGCGCGCCTATATATCGCGCTACGCGCTTGGGCGCGACTATCACAAAGTGTTGCGTTTACGCCTCAAAAAGCTGGCCGAACGCATCGCGGAGGAGGTGCCGCACGGGTTTCGCGTGTTCACCGACTCCGCGCCGGTGACCGAAGTGGCGCTGGCCACCGAGTCCGGCATCGGCTGGCGCGGCAAGCACACGCTGCTGATCAGCCGCGAGGCCGGTTCCTTCTTTTTCTTGGGCGAAATTTTTACCGACCTGCCGCTGCCGGTCGACCCGCCGGTGAGCGACCACTGCGGTGACTGCACCGCCTGCATCACCGTCTGTCCGACCCAGGCCATCGTCGCGCCTTACAAGCTCGATGCGCGGCGCTGCATCTCTTACCTGACCATCGAATTGCACGGCGCGATTCCGGCCGAGTTTCGCCCGCTGATCGGCAACCGGGTGTATGGCTGCGATGATTGCCAGCTGGTGTGCCCGTGGAACCGATTCGCGCAGCGCACCGCCGAAGCGGATTTTGCCGTGCGCAACGGGCTCGATGCCGCCTCGCTGGTCGAACTGTTCGCCTGGACCGCTGACGACTTCGAGTCGCGTATGCCGGGCAGCCCGATCTACCGCATCGGCCATGAGCGCTGGCTGCGCAATCTCGCCGTCGGCCTGGGCAACGCGCCGAGCATGCCGGCGGTGCTGGGGGCGCTGCAGGCCCGCGCGGAGGATCCGTCCGAACTGGTGCGCGAACATGTCGCCTGGGCGCTGGCGCAACACGCCGACCGCAGCCCGCCATCGGCGTAGAATGGCCGCTTTTTCGCCCGACCGTCGTCATGCCTGCTGACCGTTCCCTGCCCATTGGTGTATTCGATTCCGGCGTCGGCGGGTTGACCGTGGTGCGCGCGCTGATGGAGCGCCTGCCGCTCGAAAACATCGTCTACTTCGGCGACACTGCCCGCGTGCCCTACGGCATCAAGTCGGTTGCCACCATCGGCCACTATACCGAGCAGATCACCGACTTTTTGATGGCGCGCGGCGTCAAGATGCTCATCGTCGCATGCAACACCATGGCCGCGGTGGCTGGCGATGTGGTGCGCAAAAAGGCGGGTGATGTGCCGGTGCTGGACGTGATCGACGCCGGTGCACAGGCCGCGGTGGCCGGCTCGACAGGTCGCGCCATCGGCGTCATCGGTACGCCCACCACCATCAACTCCAACGCCTACGCCCGACGCATGCATGCGCTCGACCCCAGCGTGCGTGTCTATTCGCAGGCCTGTCCGCTATTCGTGCCGCTGGTCGAAGAGGGCTGGCTCGACCACCCGGTCACCCGCATGACCGCGCTCGAATACCTCAAGCCGGTGCTCGCCGAGCATGTGGACTCGCTGGTGCTCGGCTGCACCCACTACCCCTTGCTCAAACCGCTGCTGATGGACGTGGCCGGCCCAGGTGTGCGGCTGGTCGACTCCGCCATTACGGTTGCCGAACAAGCTGCGCAGACGCTAGTCCGGTTGAAGCTGGCCAACGCTGGCGAGCAGCACTCGTCCGCGCAGTTCTGCGTGACCGATATCCCGCTGCGGTTTCAGACCATTGGGGAGCGGTTTCTGGGGCGCTCGCTCGGCCAGATCGAACGTATCGAGTGGTAGGTGCGTCGCCGTTAGTTCACCGCAAAGCAATAAAACAGGCCGTCGCCGCCAGTGCCCTGCAAATCGCTCTGACTGCAGCCGCGCGAGCCGTGTGAGCTGTTCCACGACTTTGACGGTGCGTCGTCGCGCAAACCGATACGGTCGTGGTGGCCAACGATGGCACTGCCGGCGCCGCTGCTTGTCCAGTCGTTACAGGTTTTGCCCGCCGCCAGTGTGCCGTCCGGGTTCGAGCCGGTCAGGATGTCGTGACGGTTGGGCGTGTCGCCCCGCCCGTTGATGACCTCGCCGGTTTCGGTCAGCGCGGTCTGCTTGGTCAGCCCGTTCTGGTCGCTGTGCAAGTCGGCCACGCTGCTCGCAATGCGCTCACCTTTGGCGTTGGCCCACGGGCCCTTTCCAATGCGGTCGCGCGCATTTACCCCGGTGCTGCTCAGGTAGGCATGCCATGTTTTGTTACCGGCGCCGGCAGCGGCGGCAAGCTTTTGGCAGTGCGCATCCGCGCCGGTCAGACCGCCCAGGTTTGCCCCTTGCCCGGGTCCGGCGCTGGTGACGAAAAAGCTCATCCCGCCGTGTCCGCCCATGGTGCTGCAGCCGGCCAGTAAAACCGTGCCGAGTAGTGCGAGTGTGGTCTTGTGATTCATGCTCGTCTCCTTCCGGTCGGCGCGCGAAGCCCGCACGCGGGCGACAGCAACGGGTTTCTGGCTGCTGTGAGAATGGGGTTGTCATTCAGGTATAGAACATCGGTGGGGTGAGAGATATTCCCTGCGCGTTGCCCGAAGGCTGCGAAACAGAATCAGCGCGTCGTCGCGCGATCAAGCCGTCCCCACCGGGGTTTCGTCTACAGCCTGCCCGTGGTCTAGATGGCTGCGCCGTTTTCCTTCAGGAGATCGCGTAGCACCGAGCGGTGGCAGTGCAATTCGTTCTCGCAATAGCAACCGACCGAGAAGTTGCTCTGGTGCGAGAGCGTTGCAAGCAGTGCGAGGGCATGGGCGGCCGAGGGCTCGCGCATTTCTGAGCGGTACTTTTTCTTGAACGCCGACCATTCTGCGTCGGTCTTTGCCGCCTGGCCGAGTTTCATGGTGTCGCCGCTTGGCGCCAGTACCGGGAACCACACATCATAGAAATTGCGTGAGGCGAACTCGGTCTTGGGCACGCCGCGAGGCGGGCGGCGGACCGTGCCGATGCGGGTGCCTTCGTCCGGTGCGCGGTCGGTGCCGAGGCGAACGACTCTGATGGTCATTGATGTCTCAGGTGCCTGTCGCGATGGCGCGCCCTGCATCCGCACACCATTCACTCCACGACCCCGGATACAGCCGCCCGCCAGACAGCCCGGCGATTTCCATCGCCAGCAGGTTGTGGCAGGCGGTGACGCCGGAGCCGCATTGGTGCACGACCTGTTGCGGGTCGCGGCCGGCGACGAGTGAGGTGAATTCCCTGCGTAGTTGTTCGGCTGACTTGAAGCGGCCGTCGGGGCCGAGGTTGTCTTTGAAGAAGCGGTTGATTGCGCCGGGGATGTGGCCGCCGACCGGGTCAATGGTTTCGTTCTCGCCGCGGAAGCGGTCGGGGCTGCGCGCGTCGATGAGCAGCATGGCGTCGCCGCCCTTGTGGCTGTCGACATAGCTCGCGTCAACGGCGAGCGGCCGAAGTTCGGCGTCGAAGCGGGTGGCCGTGGGGGTGACCTCTTTCTGACTGAGCAGTCCGTTGGCCGAGCACCAGGCCTGGAAGCCGCCGTCGAGTACCGCGACGTTGCGATGGCCGAGCCAGTTGAGCAGCCACCACAGGCGGGCCGCGTACATGCCGCCGCCGTCGTCATAGGCAACGACCTGGCTGTCGCGGTTGATGCCGATCTCACCCAGACGTTGCGCCAGGGCGACCGGATCGGGCAGGGGGTGCCGGCCGTTCTTGCCCGTGCGCGGGCCGGACAGCTCATCGTCCATGTGCAAAAAATGGGCGCAGGGGATGTGGCCTTTGGTGTAAGCGGCGCGGCCGAAGTCGGGGTTGCCGAGGTCATGCCGGCAGTCGACCACCACCCAGCCGGGCGCCTGCAATTGGTGGATCAGGCGCTCGGGGGTGATGAGTGTGCGCAGCGGCTCGGTCATGCGACGGTTTCCGCGTCGGTCAGCCAGGCGCGGGCGTTGAGTTCATCCGTGAAGACCTGTACATCGGCGTCAACAAACATCTGCGACACCCAGGCACTCCAGGTGGCCCATTGGTCTTCGGTGATGACGGCGATCTTGCCGAAATCGTGTTTGTGCTCACGGCTGTAGCGGATTTCTTCCCAGGCCACGTCGATGGTGAAGCCGCTCATCTCGCGCAGGTCGATCAGCAGATTGACCGGACCCTCGAACTTGATCTTGTAATTGACCAGCTCTTCGAACTCTTTGTAGTCCGCGAGGGTGAATTCGCCGAAGACGGCGATAGCGACGAGTCCGTCGGAGTGCTCTTTGGTGATCATGCCATGCTCCTTTTGGGCAGAAGGCCTGTCTCTACTATAACGACCGGCCGGTGGGGCTTCAATCGCGGTGTGATGCGGCGGGGGCCGGTGCGCGGGCGCGGGTGATGAGCATGCCGCTGACCACGATCATGCCAATGCCCAGCCACGCCGCGGCCGGCAGCACTTCGCCCCACAACACCACGCCGAACAGGCTGGCGAATATCACCGTCGAATAGGCCAGATTGGCCGCGACAATGGTGGCGCCAACGCGATAGGCGCGGGTCATGGCCAGTTGGGCGGCCGTGCCAAACACGCCAATGCCCAGCACCAGCGCGGCGCCCGTGGCATCAGGCGCGGTAAAGCCGTCGCTGGCCAACACGAAGGGCAGGGCGCCCAGGCAGGTGACACACGAAAAGCAAAACACCGTGCGCGACTCCGGCTCGCCCGCGCGGCCGAGTTCTCGCACATTGATGTAGGCGAGGCTGGCGATCAGGCCCGAGGCCAGCCCGGCCACGGCGCCCAGCCATTGCTCCGGGGCGATGGTGGGGCGCAGCAGCACGACCACACCGAGAAAACCGAGTGCTACGGCGCCGATGGCCAGCGCGCGCAGCGGCTCGCGAAACCACAGGGCGAGCAGCAGTGCGACAAAAATGGGTGAGGTGTAATTAAGCGTGACTGCCGCGGCCAACGGCAGCAGGCTGATCGCAAAAAAGTAGCAGCCCAGCGCAATCGAGCCCGCCACGGCGCGGGTGAGCTGTAATCGCCAGTGCCGGGTGCGAAAAGGCGTGCCCCGGCTGCGCATGAACACCGCCATGAACAGCAAGCCGGCCAGACCGCGGTAAAAGGTCAGCTCGGCAATGCCGAAGCGGTCCGCGCCGAGCTTGACGCATACGCCCATGCAGGCGAACAGCAAACTGGCGAGGATCATCCAAAAGGCGGGCATGGCATGGCGCGGTGCAACACAAAAACGCATTGAACCACAGGCCTTGCGTCACCGACAGGACGGTGCGCCGCGGCCCGGACAGTTTTGTCTGATTCCATGTCCGATGTGTTCGTGCCCGATGCGTCCGGGCTGACCATAATGCAGGCATGGAACTCGATCCCGACCGCTGCTATGACGCTTTTACCACCCATGATGCCCGCTTTGATGGCCGGGTGTTCGTGGGTGTGAGCTCGACCGGCATCTACTGTCGGCCGGTGTGCCGGGTGCGCACGCCGCGGCGAACCGTGTGCAGTTTTTATGTGAGCGCGGCGGCCGCCGAGGCCGCTGGCTTTCGCCCTTGCCTGCGCTGCCGGCCCGAGCTGGCGCCGGGGTTGTCGGCCATGGACGCGAGCGCCACGCTGGCGCACGCCGCGGCTGGCCTGATCGATGCGCACCTGGCGGACGATTTGTCGGTAACGTCGCTGGCCGGCAAGGTTGGCATCACCGATCGCCATCTGCGCCGCCTGTTTCGTGAACAATTTGGGGTCGCGCCGGCAGACTATCTGCGTACCCGCCGCCTGTTGCTGGCCAAGCGCCTGCTCACCGACACAGCGCTGCCCGTTACCGAGGTGGCGGCGGCCGCCGGCTTCGGCAGCTTGCGGGCACTCGAATCGGCCTTTCAGCGCAACTACCGCATGGTGCCGTCTGCGCTGCGTGGCAAGGTGCGGCAGATGGCGGGCGATGGCCTGCATTTCACGTTGGCTTACCGGCCGCCCTTCGATTTTGCGCGGCTGATCGACTTCCTTGCCGGGCGCACCATCCTTGGCGTGGAGCAGGTGGCCGATGGCGAATACCGTCGCACCGTCCGGCTCGATGGGCACCGCGGCTGGCTGCGGGTGCGCCCCGGCAAAACCGCGCTTGAGGTGACGCTGTCTCCGACCTTGTCGGCCGTGGTGCCCGCGGTGCTGGCAGGCGTGCGGCGGCTGTTCGACCTTGATGCCGATCCGTTGGCCGTGCTGCAAGCGCTCGGCCCGTTGTCCGAGGCCCGCCCCGGCTTGCGCCTGCCGGGCGCCTTCGACGGCATCGAGATGGCGGTGCGCGCGGTGCTCGGCCAGCAGATCACGGTCAAGGCCGCACGTACCCTGGCCGGGCGTTTTGCCGCGGCTTTTGGCGAGCCGATCGAGACGCCCTGGGCGGAGTTGAACACCGGCTTCCCCAGCGCCGAGCGTATCGCCGAACTCAGCATCTCGCAGATTGCCGAGCGCGGTGTCATCAGCCGGCGCGCAGAAGTCATCATCGCGCTCGCCGCGGGGGTGGCCGAGGGGCGGCTGATGCTCTCACCCGGCGCGCCAGTGCAGGAGACCATCGCCCAGCTTCAGGCCTTGCCCGGCATCGGCCCCTGGACGGCGCACTACATCGCCATGCGCGCGCTGGCCTGGCCGGACGCCTACCCCGACGGCGACTACGGCGTGCGCGCCGCGCTGGGCATGTGCAGCACCCGCGAGGCACGCCTCCAGGCCGAAGCCTGGCGGCCGTGGCGGGCCTACGCGGTCATGCATTTATGGGCTTCGCTGGGCGAAGCCGAGGAGACACCATCATGAACACCCCGCACTACGGATTGCGCTTTGATACTTCGCTCGGCGTATGCCAGGTGCGCGCCTGCGACGCCGGACTGCTCCGCGTTTGCTTTGACGAGGCGGCGTGCGATCTGCCGGCCAACGCGCTATGCCACGAGGCGGCGCGGCAAGTCGGCGCCTATCTGGGCGGCGAATTGAGTGTCTTCGACCTGCCGCTGGCGCCGCAAGGCACGCCATTCCAGCAGGCGGTGTGGTCTGCCTTGCTGGCACTGCCCTACGGCGCGACCACGCACTACGGTGCGCTGGCGGCTTCACTGGGCCGACCGACCGCCGCCCGCGCCATCGGTGCCGCCGTGGGCAAGAACCCGATTTGGCTGATCATCCCCTGTCATCGCGTCATCGGCCGCGACGGCTCACTCACCGGCTACGCTGGCGGCCTGCCGCGCAAGCGCGCGCTGCTGGATCTGGAGGCCGCGCATGCGACCGCGTGACACGTTTGATCTGTTCGTGCTGGCCGCGCTATGGGGCGCCAGCTTTCTGTTCATGCGTCAGGCTGCGCCCGAGTTCGGCCCGGTCGGGCTGATCTTCATCCGCGTACTGTTCGCCGCGCTGTTTCTGCTGCCGATCATCGTCTGGCGCGGTCAGTGGCGCGAACTCATTCAACATGCCTGGCCGCTGACCGTGATCGGCATCCTCAACTCGGCGCTGCCCTTCGTGTTGATCGCCTGGGCGTTGCTCTCGCTCACCGCCGGCTTCGCTTCCATCGTGAACGCCACCGCGCCACTGTGGGCGGCCGTGGTGGCGTGGTTGTGGTTTGGTGAACGGCTCACCAAATGGCGCGCGGCCGGTCTGGCGATCGGTTTCATCGGCGTGGGCGTGCTGGTGTCGGGCAAGGCCGGCTTTCATGGTGAGCACATCGCGCTGTCGGTGGTGGCCGGCCTGCTCGCCACGCTGTCGTATGGCGTGTCGGCCAACTACACCAAGCGATACCTCACAGGTGTGTCCTCGCTCGCGATCGCCACCGGCGGTCAGACGGCTGCGTCCATTGCGCTCGCGCCCCTGGCCTGGTGGCTATGGCCCAGCGGCCCGATCAGCCTCGGCGCCTGGGGCGCCGCTGCGGTGCTGGCCGTGGCCTGCACGGCTGTTGCCTACATTCTGTACTTCCGCCTCATCGCCAACATCGGCCCGGCCCGCGCCATCGCCGTCACCTTTCTGATTCCCGCCTTCGGCATGGGCTGGGGCGTGCTGATCCTCGACGAAGCCCTCGGCCTGCGTATGCTCGCCGGCGCCGGGGTGATCCTGGCCGGCACCTCGCTGGCGACCGGTTTGGTCGATGGCGAGAAGCTGCGGCGCTGGGCGGTGAAACTGGGCTTGCGGACGGCGTGAGGTGCCGCGGATTCGGTGGCGGGAATGTTGCTGTTGGTTAGCTTTATGGCATAGTCGTTTGGAATTGTTGTGTGCTAACCTTCTGGGGTTTTCTGCTTCCTGTGGGGTTGGCGATGAATGTGTTGTGTGCGGCGAGGCCGCTGCCTGCGATTGGGCGTGTCGGACTGTGTGTGAGCGTGTTGTCCATTTGCCTGGCGGCCCCGGTGGCGTCGGCTGCGGTGAGCTACACAGTCACGCCGATTGCGAGTGGCTTTATCGCCACCGATATCAATGACACCGGATGGGTCGCTGGAACAACTACGGCGTCTAATTATCGAGCGTCTTTGTGGTCTTCCGGTAGCGGCATGCTGGATCTCGGCCAGCTCGTTGGGGCGACGCCCGACTCGATGGCGCTGGGGATCAACAACGAGAATCGGGTGGTGGGCGCCGGGGTCTCCGGAAGCACTCGCATTCCCCGCACCGATCTCGAGTGGACTGATGATGCCTTCCAGTGGACGCGTGATACTGGCATGCAGTACCTGAACACATCCAGTCCTCAGGTGAGCAGTCTGGCGGCGGCGATCAACGATCAGAATCAAATAGCGGGCACCGTTAATCGTGCCGGTACGCAGGTCGCGGCCATGACCACACCCGACGGCACTCAGCGATTGCTTGGTACGCTGACCGGCGGGTCGGACTACAGCGGCTGGACGGGGTTTAGCTCGGCGGCGGCGATCAATGCGGGCGGCGATGTCGTCGGGACAAGCCGCTCAGTTGCGGGTGGCAACCATGCGTTTTTGTGGACCGAAGCCGGCGGCATGCAAGACCTCGGCTTTCTGCCGGGTGCCTACGAAAACAGTCGTGCGACCGGCATCAACGACGCGCGTCAGGTGATCGGATGGAACCAGGGTGACGATTGCTGGTGTGCTTTTCTGTGGTCGGCAACTGACGGAATGCAGAGTCTCGGGCATTTGTCTGGCGCTGCCACAGGTTACGAGAGCAGTTTCGCTTCGGATATCAACAATGCGGGACAGGTGATCGGTTGGTCTTACGTCGGCGATGTCGCGCATGCGATGCGATGGACCGAAACTGCTGGCATGCAGGATCTGAATGCTTTGATTGATCCGGCCGAAGGCTGGGTGCTGAGCAGCGCCAACGGCATCAACGAAAAGGGGCAAATCGTTGGTACGGGTCTGTTGAATGGGCAAAGCTACGGTTTCGTGTTGAGCCCGGTGCCAGAGCCTGCCACTTGGGCCATGATGCTCGGCGGGCTGGGTGTGTTGTTTCGGCGTCGCCGGAGATTCGACGTTTGAGGCGCACTGTTCGGTAAAAGAAGGGCCGCGCAAGGCGGCCCTGATCCAGCATTTGGGGGAATCACATCCCAAGCACTTTCATGGCCTTGGCGAGTGTGTCGACGGATTCCTGATGCTTGCCGGCCTTGTGCAGGGTTTCGCCTTCGGCGCGCCAGGTTTTGACCTGTGCCATTTGTTCCGCCGTGAGTTGCGGGTTTTTGGACATGGCCTCGTCAATTTTCTTCATGTCGGCGGGACAGTGAAATGCCCAGGCGGCGGTGGAGAGGGCAAAGAGCGTTGCGGCCAGTACGGTTTTGATTTTCATGATGTCTCCTTGGGGGCGCAGCCTGGGGCCACGTTAATACCAAGCTAGTCGTTGCGGTGGGCTGGTGCCAGAACAAAAAAGTAAGTTTGATTGTGTGCTTCGTCTGGCTGCGTCCCGGCGTTCAGGCGCTACACTGCGCGCAACGGCGATGCCATCAAGGAGTGATGTGTGGATTATCAATCGGTGCTCGACGCGATCGTCGACGAGGTCGAACCTCTGGTCGGTGAGGGCAAGGTGGCGGATTACATTCCGGCGCTGGCGCGGGTGCCGGTCGAGCGATTCGGGATCGCGTTGTACACGGTGGACGGCGAGGTGGCGCTGGCGGGCGATGCGCTGGAGGCGTTTTCGATACAGAGCGTGTCCAAGGTGTTCAGCCTCACGCTGGCGTTGAAAAAGGTCGGCGAACAGCTGTGGCTTCGCCTTGGCCGCGAGCCCTCCGGTGATCCGTTCAATTCCTTGATGCAGCTGGAGGTTGAACAGGGTAAGGCACGTAACCCGTTCATCAACGCGGGGGCGATTTGCGTGGCCGATCAGTTGATGTCCTTGAGCGATGACCCCAAGGCGGAGTTGCTGGATCTGGTCAGCACGCTGTGCGGCGAGTCGGTCGCCTTCGACCCCGAGGTGGCTGAGTCGGAGCGGGCGACCGGTTTTCGCAATGCCGCGCTGGCCAATTTCATGAAGAGCTTCGGCAAGATCGACAACGACGTGGATCGGGTGCTGGACGTGTATTTCAACCAGTGTTCAATCGCCATGAACTGCGTTCAGATGGCGCGTGCCATGGCCTATCTGGCCAACGCGGGCGTGCAGCCGGTGGGTGGGCGCGAGATCGTCACGCCGCGCCAGGCGCGGCGAATCAACGCGCTGATGCTCACTTGCGGTACCTACGATGCGGCGGGTGAGTTTGCATTTTTGATCGGGCTGCCCTGCAAGAGTGGCGTGGGCGGCGGCATCGTGGCGGTGGTGCCGGGCGAGTTGGCCTTGTGTGTGTGGTCGCCCGGACTGGGCAGCACGGGCAACTCGGTGGTGGGCATGCGTGCCCTGGAATTGTTTGTGGCGAAAACGGGCTTGTCGGTGTTCTGAGCGAGCCCGCGTGCATTCGCCCAGATCGGGCTGGCAACAGGTAGACTTGCTGCCTTGCCTCCGTTCAGTGTCACGATCCATCACCCATGTCACCTGCCAGCCGTGCCGATGCTTTTGCAGTTCTCGATCTCGCCCCCGGCGCCTTGCCGGCCGAGATCAAGCGCGCATTCCGCCGCCTGGCCATGCAGTGGCATCCGGATCGCAACAACGGTCACGGTGCGGCGGAGCGTTTCCGGCAGATCAAGGCGGCGCACGATTATCTGGTGCGGGGCAGCGATGAAGACGACGAGGTAACGCCCGCGGCCGACGCTGAAAGCGCACCCGTGCGGGGTCCGGATCAGCACGAAACCCTGTGGCTGGATATCGAAGAGGCCATTTTTGGCGGCGTGCATGTGCTGGAGCTCGAACGCCCCGAAACCTGTGGTGAGTGCGCCGGCACCGGGCGGGTCACATTGGCCTCGTCGCGCATGTGCAGCTGCTGCCGCGGCAGTGGACGGGTGCGTAGCAAGACGGGGCTCGACCATTGCGATGCCTGCGGCGGCCGGGGCTACAGTGCCGAGGCGACCTGCGACACCTGCGCCGGGTCGGGCGAAACACGCTCGGGGCGCAAGGTGCGTGTGACTGTGCCGGCCGGTATGTGGCCGGGGCGGCGTCTGCGCCTGGCGGGCAAGGCTGCGGCGGTGGGTGATTTGCCGCCGGGCGACTTGTTGCTGCAGAGCCAGTTGCGGCTTCATGGCTTGTTTTCCCTGCGCGGAGACGCGCTGGAAGTGACTGTGCCAGTGCCTTTGTTTGATTTGTTGGCCGGCAGTGCGGTGGCGGTGCCAGTGCCGGGCGGCGAGACCGAGATGGTGAGCGTAACGGCGGGCACTGCCAGCGAAACCCGGCACACGCTGGTCGGTCACGGGCTGCCTTTGCGCAGCGGCGGGCGCGGTGATTTGAGCGTACTGCTGCAACCGGTGCTGCCCGAAAAACTTGGCAAGACCGATCTTGACGCCTTGCGTGTACTGCAGGCCACTTTGGCCGGGCGTGAATCCCGTCTCTATCCGGATCTGACCGCGTGGCGGGCGCAGTGGCTCAGGGCGGAGCCAAAGAAAGGCGGTCGCAAGTCACGTAAAACACGTTCTTGAAACCGCCGCTCGGGCGGATATGCAAAAACACCGGATCGGCCGTGAGGCGTTCCGGTGTTTTTTTGGTGGAGGCAGGCTTATCGACGACGGTGCGCGATCAAGCCCATCAGGCCGAGGCCGGCCAGCAGCATGGCGTAGGACTCAGGCTCGGGCACGGCAGCCGCGATGCCGTAGTTGATGCCGGCGATGGAGTGGAGCGAGACGCTGGGTGCAGCAGCCATGGCAAAGCTGGTGGTGTTGCTGAAGTCTGCAATGCCACCGTTGGTGGCATTGACTGAAAAGCTGGCGATGATGCCGTAGGTCTTGCCATATTCGAAATCGAAGCTGGACTGGAAGCTGTCATCCACGGTCACCAATTGGCGGCCGCTGATGCTGCGAGTGTCGGCGGCAAGCAGCAAGGGGTTGGACAGGCTGTAGCTGCCGTTGACATCGGTCACGTCGTAGAGCGCGATGTTCAGGTCGTAGCCGGCATTACCGACGCTGGTGCCGGTGAGGGTGCCGGTCAGGAGCGCGGTGAGACTCGCCGTGCCCATGCCGCTGCCGCCCGAGAACGTGATGAAGTCGGTCAGGCTGGCGGTGGCCAGGGCATTTGCCGTACCGATGCTGCCGCTTGTGGTGGGGTAAGTGGTGCCGGCAAAGGCGGACAGCGCCGTGTTGTCGAGCTTGGCGCGGGCTTCGAATCCATAGCCATTCTTGTCTGCGGCGACTGAAACCAGGTCTCCGAGCGTGTCTGACTCTGTCATGTCGAGTTGGCTCGACTTGGGGCCTTGCGTGTAGCTATAACCACCGGATGCAGTGCTGGTGAGCTCCACCGTAGGCAGCGCCCATGCCGACGGTGCGGCGATGGCGAAGCTGATGGCGAGAATGGTGAGTGGGGGTGAATGCATAGTGCGTCTCCTGGAGACAAGGGAAGTCGGGCATTTGTGTTCAATGCCACGTTGAAACGATCAGCCTGTGCAGGTATATCACCGCATCAGTCAGCAAAGACATTGTCATCGATTGGAAATTGAAACGGAATATTTGTAAGCGCCGTCGGCTTGCACCTGGCTTGCCGCTCCTGCCGGATCCGACCGGGGTAGCCGCGGTTTGGCTGCGTCGAGGCTGAAGGCCTTGCCGATAAAGAGAGACACGCGTCGGACGTCACATCAATTACCAGTCGAGATGCCAGCGTGGCACGGTCTGTGCCGTACGCCGGCGCGGATGATGTCCTGTCACAAATGATGAGCGAGTGATGGTCATACGGGCGGGGGCGCGTGCTGCTTGCACTTTGCGTCGAGGGCTGCTGCGTTACACTCCGCGCTTAGGCCGACGTCCGGCGCCGGGCGCCAGTCCTCGAGAGGTGTACATGGCTACGCTCAGTTCGATTGTCACCGCGCTCGTCGCGCTGATCCACGTCTATATACTGGTGCTCGAGATGTTTCTGTGGGACAAGCCTGCGGGCTTGCGGGCGTTTGGCCTGACGCTGGACGCGGCGCGAGCGTCCAAAGTGTTGGCCGCGAATCAGGGGCTGTACAACGGCTTTCTCGCCGCCGGCCTGATCTGGGGGCTCAGCCTTGGGGCGGAAGGCGGGCCGGTGAAAGTCTTCTTTCTGCTCTGTGTGCTGATCGCCGGGGTGTATGGCGCGGCCACGGCAAGCAAGAAAATCCTCTATGTGCAGGCGCTGCCCGCAGCGCTTGGGCTGGTATTGCTGGCGCTCGCGTAGTCGCCACGGCCAGCGTTGCTTACGGGCAGGCTCGCATCCGGCTTTCGACTTCGCGGTAAGACGCAGGCGAGTCGATACTGGCGTGCGCCGCGCCAACGCCGGCGTCCAGTCGTGCCAGTAAGGGCGCGACTCGCGCCTTGATCTGCACTGACAGGCCGCGCTGCATGGCCTGCCGGGAGGCAAAGTACAGCGGCTTGGGCGGCCCCTGACGGAGGCGGGTTTCGATCAGGCGGGCGCCGGCCCGGTAGTGATTGCGCCAGATCGCCACATGTTGCTGCTCGTGCGCGCCGACCACGCGGCGCTGGCACGCCGTTGTCAGTTCGCGCGCCAGCGAGACGGTCATCTCCGAAAACCCCAGATGCAGCGTGATGTCCGGTGCGGCACAGACTCGCCCGTCGGTGTCGACAAGCGCCCGGGCGGTCACTTCCAGCCGGCTCTGCGGTGTGGCATGGGTGACGCCGAGCACGCTGTGATTCCGGCTCGCGGCCGCGCCTGAGCGACGCCCGAGTGCGGTGGTGTCGTGGCGATTGTCATACGCGACGGGGTGGTCCTCGAACACCACGCGCACGCTCGCGGCCGCGGCCAGGGCGTTGCAGCGTGCGGCGAAGTCGGGGGAGGTGGCGCTCGCGGGCAGGGGCGTCAGACAGACGACCACCATCGCGCATCGCACCAGCGTCGCGGGAAGTCGTAGAAGCGCTTGCCGTGAGAGACGGCCGGACAGTGGCATGTGATGGGCCGGTGCGGGGGAGGCCTCGATCTTAGCGGAATCGGGTCGAGGCGGCGTGACACGAAAGACGGCGAAACGGTCTGCCCGGCGGTGCCGATGCTTAGTCCGCCGAGGGCGCGCTGTCTTTTCCGAGGTGTTGCACAAACAGCACGTCGCACTGATGCGTCGCGCAGTCGCGATAGAAGCGCTTGAGTTGCAGGAACTGGCGGGCAATGTTGCCTTTGTCAGTGGCCGCGGCGATATCACGACGGCTGATGGCTTTGGCAAGCGCGCCGGGGGCGACGGCGTCGATGCGATCGGCGAGGTCAGGCAAACGATAGGCGGGGATGTAGCGCGCCGCCGCGGTTTTGGGAATGGTCAGCGGCTGGACGCCAATGGCGTCAGGCAGGGCGAGGCGCTCGCACAGGGCTGCCAGGCTGTCGCCGGCGTCGGTGAGGTCGAGTTGTGCTTTGGCCGCAACGGCATGGGTACCGCTCACAAATTGCGCCAGATCGTCGCGCGTGCGAATACGGTTCCCGAAGGCTTTGGGCGGCAGGGCATGGAAGACGCCACGGATGGTCACGGTGAGTATCCCCCGGTAAAAACCCGTAGTTTAGTGGTAGTGACGCGATGGCGTGCGTGCCGAATTCCACTGGCGGGCACACTTGTGCGTTGGCGGGCGTGCTCAGGCGTTGCGTCTACGCTTGGCGGGTCGGGCTTTGCCGGGGCGTGGCGCCGGCTTGTGGGGGAGGCCGAGCGCGGCGCGGGAGAGCCGGTCGGCTGTCTGGTTGCGATGCCGGGGGATCCAGCGGAATTCGACATGCGCGAAGCGGCTCGCCCAGTCTTGCACCTGAGCGATCAGCGCGACCAGCCGTGGTACGGCGGTGTGGTCCAGGCCCGCTCCGTGGCGCACCGCGAAGTCGCTGTCGCCGGTGAGGATGAGGTGTCGGGCGCCAGCGGCGTGTGCGTGGGTGAGCGCGAGGCAGACCGCCTGAAGCTCCGCTTCGTTGCTGCAGCCGGTGCCGTCGCCGCGGGTCGAGAACTCGGTTTGCGCGCCGTCGGGCGATTGCAGCACCACGCCAAGGCCGAGTTTGCCGGGGTTGGGCGCGGCGGAGCCGTCGAACCAGGCGTGCCAACAGGCGGGCGAGTCGGAGGTGTCAGGCGTTGGATCAGCGGGCACTGCGGTGGCTCGGTGGGCGGGGTGAGCGCTCATCTTGCCACCGCCCGCGAGGCGATGCTACACCGCGTCAGCAGGGTGTCAGCCAGTGTGCGTGGGTCGTGTCTTCGCCACGCACCGTCGCGAAGAATCGGTGCTGCAAGTCCTGCGTGATCGGGCCGGGCTGGCCGCTGCCGACGCGACGGCGGTCGACTTCCACCACCGGCGTCACCTCGGCCGCCGTGCCGGTGAAGAACACCTCGTCGGCGACGTACAACTCGTCGCGGGTGATTCGGCGGGCGGCGATCTCCAGCCCGGCGTCCGCTGCCAGTGCGTGGATGGTGCGCCGGGTGATGCCGTCGAGGGCGGAGGTGATCTCGGGCTCGTAGAGTTTGCCGCGTTTGACCACAAACACGTTCTCGCCGGGCCCCTCGGCGACAAAGCCGTCGGTGTCGAGCAGGAGGGCTTCGTCGTAGCCTTCCTGCCGCGCCTCGCGACAGGCGAGGATGGAGTTGGTGTAAGTGGACACCGACTTGGCGCGGCACATCTGCACGTTCACGTGATGGCGGGCAAAACTGGCCACCTTGACGCGGATGCCCTTGTCCAGGCCGTCGGCGCCCAGATAGGCGCCCCAGGCCCAGGCGGCGATCATCACATGCACCTCGGTGCCGACCGGATCGACGCCGGCTTTTTCGGCGCCGAGATACACCAGCGGGCGGATGTAACCGCTTGCCAGATCGTTCTTGCCGATGGCGTCGATGCAGGCCTGGCGCAGCGTGGATGGATCGTAAGGCATGTCGAGGCCGAGAATCTTGGCCGAGTCAAACAGGCGCTCGATGTGTTCGTCCAGCCGAAAGATCGCCGGGCCGGTGGGCGTAGCGTAGGCGCGGATGCCCTCGAAGCAGCCCAGGCCGTAGTGCAGGGTGTGGGTCATGGCGTGCACTCTGGCGTCGCGCCAGGGCGTCCATTGCCCGTCCATCCAGATCCAGCCGTCGCGGTTTTCCATACTCATGATGTGCGTCCTCAAAATGCTTTGAATGAACCGGCAAAGCCTTGCCGGCAGGACGTCCGTTGTGCGGTGCGGTGGCCCGAGGGGGTGCCGGTGGCCGGGTGGGCGAGGGCAGGATCGGGCGGTGAGGCGATGGGCTCAGCTTGGGGCAGGGCGCGGCGAGGTTCAAACGAAAAGCATGGTGTTAAAGATGAATCACATTCATCTGTTGGGTGCGTTGTTGTTTCGCCGGATAGGCGAATCCGCTATCGTCGAAGTCATCGGCACATCTACCAGCCTGCGGTGCGGGCACACCCCCGGCGGGTGCGGCCGAGAACCCAAAGGGAATTGCTCATGGATTACATCCTTGCGCTTGATCAGGGCACGACCAGCTCCCGCGCGATGCTGTTCGACGCCAAGGCGCGGGTGTGTGCACTGGCGCAGCAGGAGTTTGCCCAGCATTTTCCGCGGCCGGGCTGGGTCGAGCATGACGCCAACGAAATCTGGCAGACGCAACTGGCCTGTGCGCGGCAGGCGCTGGCCGAGGCAGGCGTGGCGCCGGGGGCGGTGCGCGGGGTGGGCATCAGCAACCAGCGCGAGACCACCGTGCTGTGGGACCGCGCCAGCGGTGAGCCCGTGGCGCCGGCCATCGTCTGGCAAGACCGCCGCACCGCCGAAGCCTGCGACGCGTTGCGCGCTCAGGGCCATGCGCCGCTGATTCGCGCGCGCACCGGGTTGGAGCTGGACGCGTATTTTTCGGCCACCAAACTCGCCTGGCTACTCGACACCGTGTCGGGTGCGCGTGCACGCGCGGCGGCGGGCGAGCTGGCCTTTGGCACCATCGACAGTTGGCTGGTGTGGCGCCTCACCGATGGCGCCCGTCATGTGACCGATGCCAGCAACGCTGCCCGCACGATGCTGTTCGACATTCACCGCCAGCGGTGGGACGACGATCTGGTGGCGCTGTTCGACATCCCCCGTGCGGTGTTGCCAACGGTGGTGGCGTCCAGCGGTGTGCTGGGCGAGTGCGCGCCGGATGTGCTGGGCGCGACGATCCCGATCGCCGGCGTGGCGGGCGACCAGCAGGCGGCCACCTTTGGCCAAGCCTGTCTAGCGCCCGGCATGGCCAAGAACACGTATGGCACGGGCTGTTTCCTCACGCTCAACACCGGTCAGCAGCCGGTCGAATCGCAGCATCGCCTGCTCACCACCATCGGCTGGCAGCGGCCCGAGGGGACCGACTATCTGCTCGAAGGCGGTGTGTTCATGGCCGGCGCCGTGGTGCAGTGGCTGCGCGATGGGCTCGGCCTGATCCGCTCGGCGGGCGACATCGAAGCACTCGCCGCGCAGGTGAGCGATAGCGGTGAGGTGGTGATGGTGCCGGCCTTCGCCGGGCTCGGCGCGCCGCACTGGGACGCCTACGCGCGCGGCAGTCTGATGGGCATGACGCGTGGCACCACGGCGGCCCACATCGCCCGCGCCGCGTTGGAGGCGGTGGCGCTGCAAAATGTCGATCTGCTCACCGCCATGGCCGCCGATGGGGCGGAGGTCAAAGAGCTGCGCGTCGATGGCGGCATGACCCGCAATAACCTGCTCATGCAGTTGCAGGCCGACTTGCTCGGCGTGCCGGTGCTGCGCCCGCAGCAGACCGAAACCACGGCCCTGGGCGCGGCCTTTCTGGCCGGCCGGGCGGTCGGTGTGTGGCCGGACGACGCGGCTCTTGCCGCGCACTGGCAGCTTGACCGGGCGTTTGAGCCGAATGCCTCGGCTGACTGGCGCGAGGCCTTGATCGCGCGTTGGCACAAGGCTATCGAGCGCAACCGGGGCTGGGCCGATGGCGCCTGACGACATCAAGCTGGCGCCGCCCGCGCTGGCGCGACCGGCCTTGCTGGCGGCGGCGCAGGCCGTCGCGCAGTGGGACGTTATCATCATCGGCGGCGGCGCCACCGGCCTGGGCGCGGCGGTGGATGCCGCCAGCCGGGGCTATCGCACGCTGCTGCTGGAGGCGTACGACTTTGCCAAGGGCACCAGCTCGCGCTCGACCAAGCTGATCCACGGCGGGGTGCGCTACCTTGGCCAGGGCCGGATCGCGCTGGTGCGCGAGGCGCTGGTCGAGCGCGCGCGTTTGCTCAAGAATGCGCCGGCGCAGGTCACGCCGCTGCGCTTCGTGGTGCCGGTCTACCGCCGCTGGGACCAGTTCAAGCTGCGCGTCGGTCTCACCGCCTACGAATGGTTGGCCGGGCGCTACAGCCTGGGGCGGGTGCGCGGTTTGTCGGTGGCCCAGACCCGCGCGGCGCTGCCCAACGCCCGGCCCGAGGGGCTGCTCGGCGGGGTGGAATATTTCGATGGACAGTTTGACGATGCCGGCCTGGCCATCGCCCTGGCGCAGACCGTGTTCGACCACGGCGGCACGGCGCTCAACTATGCGCCGGTGACCGACCTGATCGAGACGGATGGGCGCATCACCGGCGTGCGCGGGCACGATGAAATCACCGGTCAGGCTTTGGAATTCATGGGCCGTGTGGTGATCAACGCCACCGGCGTGTGGGCCGACGACATCCGCCGCATGGCCATTCCCGATGCGCCGCCCATGCTCGCACCCAGCCAGGGCGTGCATGTGGTGGTCGATGCCGACTGGTTGCCCGGCGACACCGCGCTGCTGGTGCCCGAGACCGACGATGGCCGGGTGCTGTTCATGATCCCGTGGCAGGGCAAGGTCTTGCTCGGCACCACCGACACCCCGCGTGACGACATTCCGCTCGAACCGCAGGCGCAGGCCGCGGAGATCGACTTTATCCTCCGCACCGCCGCGCGCTATCTGCTACGCGCGCCCGGCCGTGCGGATATCAAGAGCGTGTTCGCCGGCCTGCGCCCGCTCATCGCCGCCGACCCCGACGCGCCGCGCAGCGAGCTGTCGCGCGAGCATGTGATCCGTGTCTCGCCGCAGGGGCTGATCACCATCGCAGGCGGCAAGTGGACGACGTATCGGCAGATGGCCGAAGAGGTGATCGACCGTGCGGCGCGTGAGGCCGGTTTGAGCGCACGCGTCTGCCGCACTGCCGATCTGCCGCTGCACGTCGACCTTGTGCTCGCGGCTGGCGAACGCCTGCATCCGCGTCTGGCGTTGACCGAAGCGCAGGTGCGCCACGCGGCGAGCGCGCAGTTTGCGCTGGCCGTCGAGGACGTGCTCGCCCGGCGCAGCCGCGCACTCTTTCTCGATGCCGACGCCGCATGCGCCGTCGCCCCCGAGGTGGCGCGCATCCTGGCCGATGAACTCGGCCGCGATGCCGACTGGCTGGGCGCGCAGATCTCGGATTTCACGGTGCTGGCTGCTGCGTATCACGCTGCGCCGGATTGATGTCGAAATGCTGAGCCGGCGCCATTCGCCGGCATTCTTGCGCGACATCAAGAATTTCGAAATTTAAGTCGCCACCCTCTTAAGAGACGGGCTGTCCGGAACGATAATCCCCCTGCAACCGGGGATTCGATGCGTGCCTGCGCGGATCCGCATTCGTGTTCGACGGGCGGTGTCGCTCGCCGTCATGCCGAGCCAGGCAAAACAGGATCGTCATATGAAATCAGGCATCGTCCCGACGCAGCAGGAGGTTCGCTTCGAAAACCACGAGCTGATCGTTTCCAAGACCGACACCGCCGGTCGCCTCACCTATGCCAATCGCGTCTTCATGCGCGTGGCCAACTTCCCCGAAGGTGCGTTGCTGGGCAAACAGCACAACGTGATCCGGCATCCCGACATGCCGCGCGGCGCCTTCCGCCTGCTGTGGGACACGCTGGCGGAGGGGCGCGAGTGGTTTGGTTTCGTCAAGAACATGACCGCCGACGGTGGCTATTACTGGGTGTTCGCCAATGTGACGCCGGATCGCATGCAGGGTCGCGTCATCGGCTACTACTCGGTGCGTCGTCAGGCACCGAAGGGCGCGGTTGCGGAGATTGAGCCGATCTACCGGCAGATGTGCACGATCGAGGCCCAGGCGGGCAAGAAGAACGCGCCTGATGCGTCGATCGACTGGCTCGGTGCCCAGCTGGCCGAGCGCGGTGTGAGCTACGAGCAGTTCGTGCTCGATTGCTACAAGCGCCATCTGGCAGCATGAGGATGACCCACATGAACCACCAGCAGATTTTCGCCCGGACCAGCGGCCTGAGCCGTGGCAGTTTGTTCGCCTCGCAGCGCTTCGTGCTGATGTGCGCATTGTTCGTGGGCTCGGTTTGGGCGCTGGCCGTCTACGATGGGTGGCGCGACGGCCCGAGCCTCTTCAACACCATGCTGCCGCTGGGCGCCCTGGCCTATGCCACCTATGCCCTTCGCCACCACCGCCGCACGCTCGATGCGGTGGCGCGGCTCAACAGCGCCATCGTCGCGGCGCGCAAGGGCGACACCCACCACCGCATCACCCATGTCAAGGGGCTGGGCGAGATCGGGCATGTGGCCTGGAACTTCAACGACCTGATGGATGTGGTCGAAACCTATTTCAAGGACGTCTCCAATTGCTTCGAGCGCGCCGCGCGGCGCGACTTCACCCGACCGGCGCTGTCGATGGGCATGCCGGGTGATTTCGGCAAGTCGGAAGACGAGATCAACCTGGCGCTCGACGCCATGCAGAAGGCCGACACCTTCTCGCAGCGCAACCGCCTGTCGGCCGGCCTGCACGAGATGAACACCGGATCGCTGTTCGCCAATCTCAAGGTCAATCAACAGGATCTGACCGAGGTGACCGATGTGATGACCAACGTGCTGTCCATCGCCGAACGCAACCGCGCTGGCGCGCGCACCAGCCGCGATACCGTCGAGGTGCTGCGCCAGACCATGGACTCGGTCAACGCGCGGATGCAGCGCTTGGGCGAGGCGGCCGGCGAGCTGGGCACCTCGAGCCAGGAGATCCACAAGACGGTGCGGATCATCGCCGAGATCACCGAGCAGACCAACCTGCTGGCGCTCAATGCGGCCATCGAGGCGGCGCGTGCCGGCGAGGTGGGGCGGGGCTTCGCCGTGGTGGCCGACGAGGTGCGCAAGCTGGCCGAACGCACCCGGCAGGCCACGCAGGAGATCGGCGGCGTGGTGGATGGGCTGGGCGCCTGCGTCGACGAGATGGTCGGCCAGACCGGCGAGATGACCGGGCAGACCGCCGAGGTGACCGAGCGCGTCAGCGACTTTGCCAATGAATTCGCCGGTGTGGCCCACTCGGCCGAGGAGACCATCACCTGGCTGAGCGCCGCGCGCGAGCAGATCTTCGGCACGCTGGTCAAGCTCGATCATGTCATCTTCATGCAAAACGGCTATGTGGCGGTCGAGCGCGGCGGCGACAACGATGAAGCGCGCATCGTCGCGGTGGGGCCGACCGAGTGCCGTCTCGGGCATTGGTATTACGAAGGCTCAGGGCGCGAAATGTTCGCGCATCTGCCGGCCTATCGCAGTCTCGAGCAGCCGCACAAGACCGTGCACCGCAGCGTGCAGCGCGCGATTGAGGCGTCGCGCGAAGACTGGCTGCGCGACGAGGTGGCTTTCGACCGCATCCTGGACGAAATGCGCGCCGCTGAGCATGCCAGCCGCGACGTGATCCGCCTGATCGGCGAGATGGTGGCCCAGAAGCAAGTGGCCGCAACGCGTCAATAGGCAGCCGCCGATCCCGGGATGCGTGGCCGCGAATGCCACGCATCCGGCGCTTCTGGACAAGCGGCCAACGTCTGCCTAGGCTGAATCCTGATCCCTTGCATGCCATCGATTGCCGGGCCATTGTTAGCCTCCGGCGCCTTGTGCTCCGCGCCGAGCGGCGTGCGCTCTGGAGGTGCGATCATGGATGCCGAATACGATCTGTTGATTCGTGATGGGTGGGTGGTCAACGGCCGCGGCGGCGAGCCCGTCCAGGCCGACGTGGCGGTGAGCGGCGGGCGCATCCGCGCCGTTGGTAAGCTCACCGGTGCGGCGCGCGAGGTCATCGACGCCACCGACCATATCGTGGTGCCGGGCTTCGTCGACATCCACACCCACTACGACGGTCAGGTGAGCTGGGAGAACCGGCTGGTGCCCTCGTCCTCGCATGGTGTGACCACGGCGGTGATGGGCAACTGTGGCGTCGGCTTCGCGCCGTGCCGGCCCGAGCAGCACGAGCTGCTGATCCAGCTGATGGAAGGGGTCGAAGACATCCCGCATCCGGTGCTGGTCGACGGTCTGCCCTGGGCCTGGGAGAGCTATCCCGACTACCTCGATTTCCTCGCCGCGCGGCAGTACGACATGGACATCTGCGGTTACGTGCCGCATGCCCCGGTGCGGGTGTACGCCATGGGCCAGCGCGGCGCCGACCGCGAGCCGGCCACGGCGGACGACCTGGCGGCGATGGCGCGCCTCGTGGCCGAGGCGGTGCGCGCCGGGGCGATGGGCTTTTCCACCTCGCGCACCTTCTTCCACCGCTCCAGCGACGGGCGCTCCACGCCCAGCTTCGAGGCCGCCGAGGCCGAACTGATGGCGCTCGGCGGCGCGCTGCGCCAGGAAGGGCGTGGCGCGATGCAGCTGATCACCGATTTCGATGCGCCGGAGGCGACGCTCGATTTGCTGCTACGCCTGGTCAAAGCCGCCGGCCGGCCCTTGTCGGTGTCGTTGCTCGAAGGCACCTACGGGCCGATGACCCTCGACTGGCGCACGGTGCTCGACCGCTTCGCGGCGGCCGGCGCCCAGGGCCTGCCGATCAAGGCCCAGGTGCTGAGCCGGGCCATCGGCGTGATGCTCGGCCACGAGCTGACGCTCAACACCTTCTACACCTGCGACTCCTACAAACCGCTTGCTGCGCTGCCCTTCGAGGAACGCATCCGTGCGCTGCGCCAGCCCGAGATGCGCGCGCGCCTCCTCGCCGAAGCGGCCGATCCCGATCCAACCATCGTGCTCGGGCGGCTGGCGCGCGAGTTCGACCACATGTTCCTGCTCGGCGACCCGCCCGACTACGAGCAACCGTTCGAGAACAGCATCGCCGCGCGCGCTGCGCGGCTCGGCGTGAGCCCCGAGGCGCTGGTCTACGACCTGATGCTCGAGCGCGACGGGCGCAACAACCTGTATGTGACCCTGTGCAACTACGAGCACGGCTCGCTCGAATCCTCGCGCGAGATGATGCAGCACCCCGGCGCCGTGCTCGGCCTCGGCGACGGTGGCGCGCACTGCGGCACCATTTGTGATGGCAGTTACCCCACCTTCATGCTGACGCACTGGGTGCGCGACCGGCAGCGCGGCGCGCGGCTGCCCTTGCAGGACGTGATCAAGTGGCTCAGCCACGACACCGCGCAGGCGGTCGGTCTGTGCGATCGGGGCGTGCTTGCCCCCGGCTACAAGGCCGACATCAACGTCATCCACCCGGAGCGCCTGACCCTGCACGCGCCTGAAGTCGCCCACGACCTGCCCGGCGGCGGGCGGCGCCTGGTACAGCGCGCCGACGGCTATGCCGCCACTGTGGTTAGCGGCGCCGTGGTGTATCGCGACGGGCAGCCCACCGGTGCGCTGCCGGGCCGGCTGGTGCGCGGCGCGCAGGCGGCACCAGTGCACTGATGCCGTTCGGCCGGTTTGCCGAAACGGGCTAGCGGCCTGCGCGGCGGCGTTTCTATAGTTGGTGCATGGAAAATGTTGTGTTCCGCGCCGGCGCTCAAGCCCGGCCATCCGGAAGCGTCGCCCGTCATCCTGAGCGGCAATTGCATCAACTGGGGGCGGTGTATTGATGTGTGCGACGAGGATGTGTTTGCGTTCGGTCTGCGCGGCTCGCGTCGGATGCCCTCAGAACCAGCAGCAGGGCAGGTCGTGGGGATTCACAGGCTGTCGGCTACCGAGCGGGTCGGCGTCCGACAGAAAAGCTGAGTCGGCATGGCGCCCGCCAACGGGACCCTCCTGCACGGATCGCTGCGCTTGTCGCTCGACAAGTCGGTCACCTTGATTCGCTTGGTGTTTCGGTGCAGCTCCTGGCTGGTCTCGGCCAACTGCTGCCGCTCGCCAATTCGGCAGAGCTGTCACTCCAGCGGCCGCTCCGCTCGGGAACCTGCCCGAGGCACTACGGAAGCGACTCGGCCTTTGCCGACAGTTGATACTCAGGGTACGAACGGCCGCTGATAATTTGACTGCTGCCGGTTACACCCCGTCGCTATCGAGACTAGCCTCTTCGGAGGCGGCAAGTTCAATCAGAGAAATTCGTGCCGCCAGAACTTCTAGCGTCAAGTCGTTCAGCGAGCCACCCACGGTGCCTTCCATCAGCTCGGCCGCCAAAGTATGGCTGTCAGCGCCGCTGAATTCAGCGTCAACGCGTTCAAACAATTGAGCCAACTGGCTCGCGGCTTGAGCGAGCACTTCGTTAGGTTCATCGTTTAGCTGCGCACTGAAAGTTTGGAAACCGAGGCTAGCCCGCTCGGCTACTAAGTCGAAGTACCCTCGCTCACTAGCGTTAAGTTCGCGGCCGCAATGAGCGACTACTGTCGACATCGTTACGATTGCGTCGAGCGTCCTATCGAAATTTCTAAGCCCGTCGTCGTCGATTGGAGGATACGGAAGACTGGCGGCCCATTCGTCCGCGAAATCGGGGTATGGATGCAGCGATTGGAGGAAGGACATGCCCATGGGGGCGATACGATCTCCTAGTACTGCTCCGTATGCAATTCTGTGAAAGCCTTCCAGGCTAGTTGCAGCCGATGCAAAAGAATCGCCAGTCGCCATCCAATCTACGAGCGTTTCTACCCTGAGTAGAACGGCAAACTCGACACAAGGCCACTCGTATCCACCGTCTTCTGGCAAGCGCCGCGAAAACACCTCAACATCTAATCCAATCGCGCCCATCGCTTGTCGAATGGTATTTCGGCGAATTTCTACAGCGTTTTCCGCCCTGCGGCATGCTTCTTCCGCAGCACGGTGCAAGATCGCGTGGTGTCGGCTAGTCGATCTAAATCGTGCGGCTAGGCGGCGACGACGCGTCGAATCGGCCACCACATCTCCAAGCACCGCGCGCAAATTTCTGAGAACCGCGCGAGTTCGGGTTATCGCCTCGATGGGAGGCTCGCTGGTCATACGCCACAGTTCAGGGAGAAGCAGCGAATCCGCGTCATTGATGAGGCCTGCAGTTCGTACTACAAGAAGATCAGGCCTCTTCACGTCATCTTCTGTCAGGTCAGCTATTAGCTGCTGCAATCCCATGACGAAGTCGTACGGTTTGTCGGAGTTTTTGAGTTTGCCCTTGTCAAGAGGCCCCGAGACAACTTCGTCCGCAGTCGGTGGTTGAACGAAGTCAGTAAGCAGGCCACGCACCTTGAGGGATAGTTTCCATTTCGGTCCCGGAGCCTCCATGCGGCAGAAATAGTCGCCCGCCTCACGAAGGCGACTTTCGAGCTCCACAATTGCGTTTGCGAGAGAGGTAGTTCGTCCCGTTTCTACAGGGGCTGCTACAAGGCGTTGAATTGCGCGGATTTGCGCTCGGTTCCACGCAACGCGTGCGGGGGCGGGCAGCGCCGAGCGGCTAAGGTGTTTCGAATGGAGCGCTTCTCCACCGAGCCCGAAAGAGCTCCCATCCGCCGTGAGAACATCAGAGACGAGAAGCTCGGCCTCTGGCACAACGGCCGCCATTGCCTCGCAAAGGCGTACAACCTCGTCGTTGAGGTCAGGCTGAATTTCCGGGTGGATGAAGCGGACGTAGCTGCTGACGCAGCACAAGCCATCTTTCGATGCGAGGGCGGGGCGCGTAACCCAGTCCATCTCCTGGAACATGCGTTCGAGAAGCGCCTCCGTCCCCCCTAGCAATTCCACCAGTTTTCGGGCCGCCTCCACTCCCGTTTCCCGCACAGTTGTCAAGAAGGTAATCAGCTCTTTAATAGGCGCTTCGGCCAAATCATCCGGCTTTGGTAGAGGGCGAATCGTCGGCCGTGACTTGCAACCTGCTATCGGCAAGAGAGCGGCTGCCAACTCATTCGCTCCGTCTAGATCTAACTCAGGCTTTTGGACGCTATCTGCCATTCGGTCGATGAGTGACTTCCGAAGATCAGTCACGTCCACATCGGCAAATTCTCTCCGAGCCTTTGACACGACCTCAAACCCTTTGATGCCAGTAAATTCTCGGTTGCCAAGGGCAAGCATGAACATGAAACTGCTCAAACGATCGTCAATGCCTGCTGCGCGTGAGATCTCAAGCCACTTGTCAGCAACTCGATCTGCTGTGGCAAGGCCCAGCCCGTGAAAGATGGAAGTCCAGCACGCAGTTTCATGTGGCTTCAAACGTAAAGCTAGGCCTTCAATAAGTGCATTCTCTTCAGTGGGCCACTTCTGCAATACCCGCACGATAAAGCCTGCAAAAGCATCTGGCACTAGCGCCTCGACTGCGGCTAAAAGTGCTGTTCGTCTTGGCTCCATCAGGAATTCCTGGATGGCCTCATCAAGATACGTGGAACGGATTTCGTGCAGCCCCGTGAGGGCTCCGTCGGGTCTTAATCGCACCGCATGTTCATCTACCAATCGCTGAAGTGCTTTAGCGAACCTCGTCTCGTCGAGGCGGCTCTGAAACCGGAGAAGAATCGGATCCACGGCCGCAGCCTGGGCGGACGCAAACGAAACCGTTCGAAGGAGTATCAACTCGTCACCCCGGTTCTCGACAAGACGCCTACGAACCTGCTCTCGAATAGTCTCTTCGAGACGTTTTCCTGCTGAGAGCAGATGTGTGAACTCGAGAAGGAGACCGTGACTGAGCTCAAATGGCTCTCGCCAGTGGCTGAATGCTACTGAGCCTGACTCTTGCAAGGCCGACCAGATACGAAAAGCAAGTTCTTCATCCAGAGCAGGTCGAACCGTAGGCGTACGGGTGGCAGTTGCGAGAAGGAATATGTCTTCTTCTCGAACTGTACCGATGGCGAGGATGCTGTCTTCGGCCTCGATTTCTCGCACGAGAGCATCCCACCCGGCAGTCTCTTGCCGCCCGACGTCGTCGATCACGAATCCGACTGGCCGCTGCGGCCTTGCTTCCAGTAGCCGTGCCAGTTGTAGCAGCCGCGCGACGCCCGAGGGCGGAAGCTCACGGACGCGATACCACCTTACGGCATGACGGGTACGATGCGCCGCCAGCCACGCAAGCCCAGATTTGCCAGCGCCAGACGGTCCGGCAACCAAGGTGAACCGCTTGGCTTCAAGTCCGGCAAGTACGTCAGTCATTAGATTTGGCCGATTGAATACTAAGCCCGCTCCTACGTGCCCGGGCACGACATTGACGCCTCGGTAGAAACCTTCGGTCGGCACTGCCGCGCCAAAATCTGCCAATTCAGCAAGGCCGGCCGTCAGTTCGACATATCCAAGTGGGTCGATGACGCTTGTAACCCTGTCGATACGCATCTGCACATCGGTTTGGTCCAGCGTTACAGGGGCTGTAGCCGACGCAGTGTAGTTCGCGTCTGCAATACTCCCGGCTTGCTCTCGAAGTTGTTGGAATGCCAACCTTGCAGCTGCAGGTGGCAATCGCGAAGTACGCAGGGCTGAGCAACCACGCTCGATCGGCTCGGCTTCGACAATCAAGTGCGCGCGCGCCAGAAACGCTTCCGTCGAAACAGTGCTGTTCTCACCAATCAACACCGAAAGATAGTGCGTAAGCTCATTCAACGACTGTCCACTATCTGAAAGAGAAGTGGACCAGCCGGTAGGTAGCAGTCCCTCGACGGGTCTCTCCAGAACTAGAGCAAGTTTAAACCGCGAGTCTTCATCCCAGCCGTAGGGCAGGTTCTCCGCGCTCTTTGCTAAGTATTTGGCTGCTTCAGCTTGGGTAAAGGTACCTTGAGGATCATGCCTGGATTTAATTTGAACCCGGAGTTCGAAATCTGCACCGTGCAATGTAACGTCATCTAAGCCCTCCGGAACAACGACTTTCCAGCTGGCTTCCCCGTTCCAAGTCAGCGTGGCAAGCCACGCCGTGACCGCATCTTGGTATCGAAATCCGCGGCCCGCACGTGCGCCAGCTCTGGTTCGTTTCCATAGCTCTGGGTCGATCAATACCATTTGCATCGAGCATTCCCGCTTACTATCGGCTGGTGTCGTTACGGCTCGAATGCCCACGAATCGCGCTAGCGTAAAAACCACTAATCATACAGAGCAATCGCCCAGAGGAGCAAAGCTCCCATGAGAAACGGATAACAGTCAATAGCTAGTATGCAACACGCTTTCGCCAGATTCGGTGCGGAAATTGAACGGCCGGCGTGGCCGAACTCGCGACGCTGGGCTCCGATCTGCGTCCGATGACCGCTTTTCGGATGACTCATACCGGAACAATCGGCGACGAGTAGCCAAGGCGGAGAGTCACAGCGGCGGCACATCATCCGGCCGCTAATGCACATTGTAATCATGCTATCTGGGCCCTCAAGAGCTACTGTGCCATGATGTACGCATCTGAACAGGTCAGAATGTGCGTCACAACCAAACTACGGAGGCGATGTGTCGGCAGAGGAATACCTGCGCGGTCTGCTTCGGAAGTACGCCGTCAATACAAAGGGGGCTGAGGCGGCCGGGAACAAAATCTATCCAGTGCTCGAAAAGTGGAGTAATGGTTTCCTGAACAAGGCCGAATTCTCAGGTTCGCTTGCGAAGGGCACCGGCATCTCGCTCTCAACTGATGCCGACATTTTCTTGTCGTTAAGTTCGACAACTCCGGGCACTCTCTCGGATATGTATGAGACGCTCAGCAAGGCTGTGTCGATCGCTGGTTATCCGGTTCGGAAGCAAGACGTCTCAGTGGGAACGACTGTCGATGGCTACTCGATTGACCTAGTGCCAGGTCGGCGTCAGTCTCAGTACGGCAACGAACACAGCCTTTACCGAAACCGAACTGGTAGTTGGACGAAGACAGACGTCCAGACGCACATCACACTCGTTTCCGGAAGCGGGCGAACTGAAGAGATTCGGATACTCAAGATTTGGCGAACTCTTCGCAACCTGCGCTTCCCTTCGTTTTACCTTGAGCTCGCGGTCCTAGCCGCGTTGCGCTACGCGCGCCAAGGCGACATCGCCGCAAACGTTTGGCGGACGCTTCAGTATCTTCACGACAACATCAAGACCGCCCGATTCATCGACCCTGCGAACACGAACAACGTAGTATCAGACGATTGCTCGGCATCGGAAAAGGCGGCGATTTGTTTGCAAGCCGGCGCCTCTATCGGGAAAAAGACGTGGGACGAGATTGTCTGGTGACATGAACAAAGCCAAGAAAGCATCAGCCATTGATGGCAAGCATTTCCTTCGTGAAGCCTTCGCCGCAGAGCAAGAAGTCCTTCGCCTAAAATTGGAACTGTCGAGCAAGTCAATTACTCACAACGGTGTGATGGGTGAGGTGAACGAACATCATTTCATCGAAGTTCTGCGGAAGTACCTGCCGAATCGATACGCCGTTGCTCAAGGCATTGTTGTTGACTCAAACGGCGCAACAAGCGATCAGATTGACATCATCATCTTTGATCCGCAGTACACCCCGACGCTCCTAGATCAGCAGTCACACAGGTTTGTCCCCGCCGAGGCCGTCTACGGGGTTCTTGAAGCCAAGCCGACAATTAGCAAACAGTATCTGGAATATGCGGCCGACAAAGCTGCATCTGTTCGTCGACTGGAACGAACAAGCGTTCCAATCAGACATGCGGGCGGCGAATTTCCGCCGAAGACCCTGTTTCCAATTCTTGCTGGAATAGTCGCCCCCTGCGTCGACTGGGCAGATGGATGCAAGAGTTCGAGCTTCGCTGAAGTGATTGGCAGTCTTACGGACGAGCGAAGCCTAGATTGCGGCATTGCGCTCTCCGATCGTGCGTTTCAAGTCTCCAACGGGTCGATCGCTCTGAGCGATTGCCACGGATCTCTCGCCGTCTTCCTCTTCGGACTATTGGATCGCTTGCAGAACCTCGGTACCGTGCCGGCAGTTGACTGGAACAGGTACGGCTCCGTGTTCAGCGGTGACCTTTGACTTGGACGTTGAGCATCAGCAACGGGGCGCACGTTCGCAGTCACCAGATCGGAAGCCGTCGTTCGCAGACATTCAAATTTGACGGGCAGGTAACCATCTCATTGCGGCCCGATCGGTCGTGATACCCAGCCGACCGCTTTGGCCGAGGTCTTGCCAGTAAGGGGGCATGTGGAACGGCAGCTGTACTTCGTCACTTGCCGTTCGGAAGCCTGCCGGCTGACGGGCAGCTCCGGGTCGTTCACTGCCCCTGCGCAATGGCGCACTAAACGTCTGGCATGGCTGATGACGCTTTTCGTTGGCCACGACGGAATCAATTCATCGATTTGGTGTTCGTCTGTGGCTCTTCGATACCCGCTCGCACCGCCCGCAAAAGGCGGGCGTGGGGGCGGTACAAATCGGGTGGGTATGCGAGTACGGTAGTCGAGGTGCCAACCCGGAGCGCTTTCGATGAACAAGGATGCTCACTTCAGTACGCTTTAGCGCATGTATCTGGCTGCGCCGATCAATGCCTTTTACGGCCCCGATATCGCGGTGAGCGAGGGCGCGGCGCGGGTTGGGATGACGGTGTTGCCGACGATGTTCCATGGCGCTGGGGCGGCGCATGGTTCGGTGGTGTTTAAAATGCTGGACGATGCGGCGTTTTTTCCGCCGCTTTGCTTGAGCGGACGTCTTTCGTGGTGACCACGACATTCACGACCTACCTCACCCGGCCGGTGTCGTCGGGGCGCATTGTGTCGGTGGGGCGTGTGGTCAATCGCAATCGTACGCAGTTCATTGCCGAAGCCGTGTACCGATGCGCGCGGGCGGGAGATCGGTCGCGGCAGTGGTGTTTTTGCGCGCAGTGCGGCCTTGCTGACCGATACGGTGGGCTACGCGAGTTGAGCGGCGCCGGGGCCTTGGTGGCCCCGGCGCGTGCGTGTCAGGCCTTGAATTCGATCAGTAGATCCTTGGCGTTGACCTGGGTGCCGGGCTTCACGTGCACGGCGGCGATGGTGCCATCGCGTTCGGCCTTGATGGCCAGTTCCATTTTCATGGCTTCGAGTGTCATCAGGGTGTCGCCACGATTCACATGCTGGCCGTCGCGGGCGCCGACGCTGCCGATCACGCCGGGCATGGGCGCACCGATCTGGTCGGGGTTGCCGTCCTGCGCCTTGGGCTTGTCGCTGGTGTTGACCACGCCGGCACGCGGGACCTTGATCAGGCGCGGCTGGCCGTTGAGTTCGAAGAACAGCTTCATCTGACCGTCTTCTGACTCGGCGCGGCCGAGCAGGCGGATGACCAGGGTTTTGCCGCGATCGATGTCGACCACCACTTCTTCACCGTCGGCCAGACCGTAGAAGAAGGCCGGGGTGGGCAGCACGGAGACGTCGCCGTATTTGGCTTCGTGTGCGACATAGTCGGCGAAGACCTTGGGGTACATCAGCGACGAGGCCAGCTCGGTGTCGGTGGCGTCGCGCTCCAGCGTCTTGCTCAGTTCGGCGCGCGTGGCGTCGAGATCGACAGCCGGCAGGTGGTCGCCGGCGCGGCCGACCATGGGTTTTTCGCCGCCCAGTACCTTGGCTTGCAGCGCTTCGGGGAAGCCGTCGGCCGGGTAGCCGAGTTCGCCGCGCATCAGTTGCACGACGGATTCAGGGAAGGCGATTTCGCGCGCCGGGTCCATCACGTCGGCGGGGGTCAGTCCGTTGGTGACCATGAACAGCGCCATGTCGCCCACCACCTTGGAGGTCGGCGTGACCTTGACGATGTCGCCGAACAGCAGGTTGACCTGGGCGTAGGCCTGGGCGACTTCCGGCCAGTGATGGTCGATGCCGACCGCACGGGCCTGCTCGCGCAGGTTGGTGTATTGGCCGCCGGGCATTTCGTGCAGATAGACATCGGAGGTGCCCGAGCGGATGTCGGCTTCAAACGGCGCGTACTGGCGGCGCACGCCTTCCCAGTAGCGCGAGAGCTTTTGCAGGTTGGCGAGGTCCACGCCCGGGTCGCGGTCGTGGCCTTGCAGCGCGGCGACGATGGAGCCGAGGTTGGGCTGGGCGGTGAGGCCGGACAGCGCATCGAGTGCGCCGTCGACCGCATCCACACCGGCCTCGACGGCGGCCAGCACGCTGGCCGCGGCGATGCCGCTGGTGTCATGGGTGTGGAAGTGGATGGGCAGGCCGACTTCGTCGCGCAGCGCCTTGACCAGCGCGCTGGCGGCACGCGGGCGGCACACGCCGGCCATGTCCTTGATGGCGAGGATCTGCGCGCCGGCCTTTTCCAGGTCCTTGGCCATCTTTACGTAGTACTGCAGGTTGTACTTGGGGCGCGCGGTGTCGAACAGGTCGCCGGTGTAGCAGATGGCCGCCTCGCACAGCGCGCCGGTGTCGCGCACCGCGTCGATGGCCACGCGCATGTTGTCCACCCAGTTGAGCGAGTCGAACACGCGGAAGAGGTCGATGCCGCCTTCGCCATCGCGGCCGGCGGCGGCCTGTTTGACGAACTGGCGCACCACGTTGTCGGGGTAGTTGGTGTAGCCCACGGCGTTGGAGGCGCGCAACAGCATTTGCAGCAGCAGGTTAGGCATGGCTTCGCGCAGCTCGGCCAGGCGGGTCCACGGGTCTTCCTTGAGGAAGCGCAGCGCTACGTCGAAGGTCGCGCCGCCCCAGCATTCCATGGAGAACAGCTCGGACCCGAGGCGGGCGTAGTGCGGTGCCACGGCGACCATGTCGCGGGTGCGCATGCGAGTGGCAAACAGCGACTGGTGGGCGTCGCGCATGCTGGTGTCGGTCAGCAGCACTTGCGGAGTGTCGCGCATCCATTGGGCGAAGGCGTCGGCGCCCAGGGCTTTGAGGCGGTCGCGCGAACCGGCCGGGGGCGGCTCGGTGAGGTCGACCTTGGGCAGGATCGGCGCGGCCAGCGGGCCAACCGGCGCGGTGCGGCCTTTCATCTCGGGGCTGCCGTTGACGGTCACTTCGCCGATGAAGCTGAGGAGGCGGGTAGCGCGGTCGCGACGCGGGGTGAATTCGAACAGCGCGGGCGTGTCGTCGATAAAGCGGGTGATGCATTCGCCCGACAGAAACTGCGGATGGGCGATGACGTTTTCGAGGAAGGCGAGGTTGGTGGTGACCCCGCGGATGCGGAACTCGCGCAGCGCGCGATCCATGCGGCTGGCGGCCTCAACCGCGGTGTTGCCCCAAGCGGTGACCTTGACCAGCAGCGAGTCGTAATAGGGGGTGATGACCGCACCGGCGTAGGCCGTGCCGCCGTCCAGACGCACGCCCATGCCCGAGGCGCTGCGGTAGGCGGTGAGCTTGCCGTAGTCGGGCGCGAAGCCGTTTTCCGGGTCTTCGGTGGTGACGCGGCATTGCAGGGCGTGGCCGTTGAGACGGATCTTGTCTTGCGTGGGGATGCTGCTGTCTTCGTCGCCGATGCGCACGCCTTCGGTGACGCGGATCTGTGCCTTGACGATGTCGACGCCGGTGACCTGCTCGGTGACCGTGTGCTCGACCTGAATACGCGGGTTCACTTCGATGAAGTAATAGGCGCCGGTGTCGGCGTCCATGAGGAACTCGACCGTGCCGGCGTGGCTGTAGCCGACTTCGCGGGCCAGGCGCAGTGCGGCGGCGCACAGATCGGTACGGGTTTTTTCGTCGAGGTAGGGCGCCGGGGCGCGCTCGACCACCTTCTGGTTGCGGCGCTGTACCGAGCAGTCGCGCTCGAACAGGTGGATGAGGTTGCCATGGGTGTCGCCCAGTACCTGCACTTCCACATGGCGGGCGCGGCGCACCAGTTTTTCGAGATACACCTCGTCGTTGCCAAAGGCGCTGCCGGCCTCGCGGCGGGCCACTTCCATGGCCGGGCCGAGATCGGCTTCGGTTTCGACCACGCGCATGCCGCGGCCACCGCCACCCCAGCTGGCCTTGAGCATCATCGGGTAGCCGACTTTGGCTGCGGCTGCCTTGGCACCGGCCAGGTCATAGGGCAGGGCATCGGTGGCGGGCACCACCGGCACGCCGGCGCTTTCGGCCAGGTGCCGCGCGGTGACCTTGTTGCCGAGCCGGCGCATGGCGTCTGGGCTGGGGCCGATGAAGCGGATGCCGGCCTTGGCGCAGGCTTCGGCAAAGTCCGGGTTCTCGGAGAGCAGGCCGTAACCGGGGTGAATCGCATCCACATGCGCCTCTTTGGCCACCCGGATGATGTCGTCGATATCGAGGTAGGCCGCGATCGGGCCTTTGCCTTCGCCCACCAGATAGGCTTCGTCGGCCTTGAAGCGATGCAGTGAGAGGCGGTCTTCCTTGGAGTAGATCGCCACGGTGCGGATGTTCATCTCGCTGGCAGCGCGGAACACGCGGATGGCGATTTCGGATCGGTTGGCGACGAGGATGCTCTTGATCGGATTCATGGGGTTGCGTCCTGATTAAGCGGTTGAAGCCGGGCGGCTGCGTCTTGCGCTGATTGCCTATTGTTGTAGATCGCCGATCTAGCCGTTAAATGGCGTCGTTTTTGGCGAAATTTGGCGTTTATGACGGCCGATGTTGTGCTCATGATCGGGTTTTGCACCTGCTTTGCCTAGTCGGGTGAACCCGACAATGTTGCGGCGCAATGAGATGAGATCGGGCGGTGGTCGCGGTATGCTTTCAAGCCCGAACCGGAGCGAGATGAAGAACGTGCAGGCCTTGTTGAATGAAGATCAGTGGTTGCCACGATTGGCAATCACCCTCGTACTGGTGGTGGTGTTTTTGATTGGCCGCCGACTGGCGACCAAAGCCATCCGCGGGGGTGCCGACGTGCTCGACGCCTCACGTCGGCGTCGGGTGTTTTACGCGCGCAGCGCCTTCAACCTTGGCCTGGCGGTGGCCATGCTGCTGCTCTGGCTGGGGCATTTGCAAAACATCGTGCTCTCGCTGACTGCTGTCATCGTGGCGGTGGTGCTGGCGACCAAGGAAATCATCATGTGCGTGAGCGGCTTCATGCTGCGCACCGGCACCGGGCTGTATTCGGTGGGCGACTGGATCGAAGTCAATGGGGTGCGCGGCGAAGTCAGCGACTACAACGTGCTGACGACCACCTTGCTCGAACTCGCGCCGCCCAAGCGCGGGCATGGCTATACCGGCAACCTGATCGTCATCCCGAACAGCCTGTTTCTGACCCATACGGTGCGCAACGAACGGCTCGGTCGCCACTATGTGCTGCATCCCTTCGTGGTCACGGTTGAACCCGGCTTGAACGTGGGTGAGGCGCTGGCGTGGTGGACTGCCCAAGCGGCGGCCGCCTGTGCCGATTTTGCCGAAGAGGCCGAGCGGGTGAGTGCGGCGGCTGACCGCGCCTTGTCGGCCGATGTGCAAGGGCCGGTGCCGTTGGTGCATGTCGGTACGACGGACGCGGGCAATGTGAGCTTTGAGCTCCAACTGTTTTGCCCCGCCGCGCGTGCACATGCGCTGGAGGTGACGCTCACCAGCGCATTTTTGAGCGCGGTGGCGGCCGGGCAGTTTAGCCCGGCAATGCCTGAAAAAGACGCCGGCTGATTACTCGCACTGCGCAACGCAGGGGCCATCGGCCGGGCAGGTGCCCTCGGCCGGCACGACACACTTGGCGCGCGAGCGCTGCACAAAATACGTGCCGTTGGAGTAGTCACAACGCAGCATGGTGAGGCCTTTTTTCTGGCTCACGCTGATCTTTACCGGCTTGGCTTTGGCCATCTCGTCCTTGGGCATGTCGCAGGACTGGTAGTTGGCAAACTGGCCATCGGCCGACTCCCACAGCGCCACGTCCTTCAGCTTGCGATAGTTTTCAAAGCTCTCGCAGGTGGTGTCCAGCGGGCTATAGAGCCGGGCGTTGCTGCCGCAGAAGCCGTCAAAGGTGTACTTAAGTTCTTCGGTCGTCGGGCAGGCATTGACTTGTTTGACGGTGGCCGCATCCGGACAGGCCACCGGCTCGGCAATGGCGCTCAGGGGGATGGCAAGGGCGAGGGCAGCGAACAGCAAACGCATGAAAGTCTCCGAGTCGGTGAAAAACAGAGCGCAGTGTGCCAACCCACGGCGGGCGCTGCTCTGATCCAGCGCAGGAAAACCGCGTATCGCGAGGTGCCGCGGCGCATGTAGGCGGCAGTTTCAGGCCGTTGTTCTACCCGATCGGGGGTGTGCGTACCTCAAGCTGCAACCAGCGCACAAAATCGCGAATCCACGCCTGATTGGCGGCCGCCGGTGGCAGTACGGCGTAAAAGCCCAGGCCCGGCACAGCCACGTCGAAGGGTGCCACCAGCGCGCCAGAGACCAGATAGCTGCGCGCCAATAGGCCGACGCTCAGTGCGACGCCGCTGCCGGCCGCCGCTGCTTCGAGCATCATCATCGCGTCATCGAATTCCGGCCCGCTCTCCGGCGCCGGCCAGTCCAGCCCCGCGGCGGCAAACCAGGGTTGCCAGGGCAGCAGTGGATGGCGCAGCAGGCGCACGCGGGCGAGATCGGCTGGCGTTTTCAGTGTCGCCGCCAGCGCCGGCGTGCACAGCGGTGTCACCGTCTCGTCGCTCAATTTGAAGGCGGAGAGCCCGGGCCACGGCGGTCGGCCATAGCGCAGGCCGAGGTCGGCCGTGCCGTCGAGCATCGGATCCAGCCGGGTCGAGGCCGACAGCGCAAACTCCAGCGTCGGATGCGCCTGCTGATACCCCGCCAGCCGCCCCACCAACCACTTCGCCCCGAAAGCCGGCGCCACGCTGATACGCAGCGTCTGCCCCGCCTGCCCCCGCAACTGCCGCGACGCCGCCTCGATGCGCGCCAGCGCCGGCCGAACCTCCGCCAGATACGCCGCCCCCGCCGCAGTCAGCTCAATCTTCCGGTTGATCCGTAAAAACAGCGCTTGCCCCAGCCAGTCTTCCAGCGTTTTGATGCGATGACTTACCGCGGACGGTGTGATGCACAGCTCCTCGCCCGCGCGCTGAAAGCTGCCGTGGCGGGCGGCAGCTTCGAAGGCGATCAGGGTGTGGGGTGGGGGGAGGGTGAGCATGGTTTGTGTAGGAGGGGGAGGCGCTGAACGGCCTGCGTTCTTCAGGTCCCAAGTAGGTATTTAGCAACACGGCCGAGGGAGTGGGGGAGGCTCAATCACTGTATAACCCGCTGTCCAGAACTCAACACTTTTTCCGTTCGGATCGAATGTTGAAAAGCAGTGAGACTCCCAGTGCTCCTGGCGAGTGTTGAGCTGTGATGACAGCCAATCAATCTGTTGTTTCATTAGCCCTGGCGGATTGGAGGAGAAAAGCAGCATTATTTTCAATTTTGCGGTTGCCGCTGGGAGTTTGGTGCCGAGGTCTTTGCGAATCCCTCCGAGTTCCTGCTTGCCGGATGCGCTCATCCACCGTTTCATTTCGATGACCACAATGCGCTCTTTTGTGACAGGGTCTTCAAGGACGAGATCGTGTCCATCGACTTCGATTTTTACCTTATACGGCATCGAAGACATGAGAGCCCTGGCGACAACAAACTGGTAGTAGCGCTCGTTGTTGATGCGCAGAATGCCGCCGCTCTCACCGTCGTAGGCAATTCGATTTGCGGTGACTGCGCCAAGCAAATACCGATCTTCAAACTCAAGCGCGGTGCCAGAGGCATCAACGATTCTCTTTGTGAGGGTACACATGTGGGCACGAGACGTAGGGCATGTGGATTGGATTAGACGCGACCTAGATCCCGCCGACAAGCTCGATCCTATGAGTGCGCTCGTCTAACACACCCCGTCACACTTCGGTCCGATCACCCCCGCCGCCGGTCGTTGCCGTTGGAGGCGCTGCCACAGGTGTTGCAGCGAGACGGTCAGTGGCTGCCGTTGCGGCGGGGTGATGAGTGACAGTGTGCTGTCCGCGTCGGCCTGGATGACGAGTTTGCCGGGGTCGGGGAGGGTGAGGCGCATGCCGGGCGTGAGCCAGACATCCTGGGCGTGGCCTTCGGCGGTGATCCACAGGCGGCCACGCAGGCGGTGCACGGTGCCGCCCTGGAAATCGTCGATCGAGCGTACTGCGTTGGCGGCGAGATCCTCGGGGTGCTGTGTTAGTGTGGCTTTCATTAGTGTTCTCCGGCAGAGCGGGCAAAATGTCCTGCATGGGTTTAAGCATGGACTTCTCGCTGCTTTTCCGGAAACGATCCTTTCTTGCCATTCTGTGAACAAAACTCTCGTATGGAAGCGCCTGGAAAACTTCCCCCCTTGCCGGCCTTGCGCACGTTCGAAGCGGCGGCTCGCCACCTGAGCTTTACGCGTGCGGCGGAGGAACTGCATGTGACGCACAGCGCGGTGAGCCATCAGATTCGCGCGCTGGAGGCGTGGCTTGCGTTCCCGCTGTTTTCGCGTCAGGGGCGGGCGGTGGTGCTGACACGTGCGGGCGAAGAGTTGCTGGCGGTGAGCAACGAGGCGCTGCGTCAGGTGTCGGACACGGTGAGCGTGCTGCGCCGACGGATCAATGTGAATCGGCTGTCGATCAGCGTGATGCCGTCTTTTGCGGGGCGCTGGCTGGCGCCGCGGATTGCGGGCTTTATCGAGGCGAATCCGGGTTGCGAGGTGAATGTGGTGTCCACTACCGAGCGGTCCGATTTTGTGCGCGATGGCGTGGATGTGGCGATCCGTTGGGGCTTTGGCGGCTACACCGGGGTGCGCAGCGAACTGCTGATGGCCGATGTGCTGTTTCCGGTGGTCGGTAGGCGCTTTGCCGATCACCTGCCGCGTACGCCGGCGGAGCTTGCCGGGTTGCCGCTGCTGCGTTCGGACGGTGAGGACTGGGTGCCATGGTTTCGCGCGGTCGGGCTGGATTGGCCGGAACCGAGCGCCGGCCTGATGCACAACGACTCGGGCCTGGTGGTGCAGGCGGCGATTGAAGGGCAGGGCGTGGCGTTGGCGCGCGGATCGCTGGCCGCGCTGGCCTTGCGCAACGGCCAGCTCACGCGACTGTTCGATGTCGAGGTGCCGGTGATGTACCGCGAGGGACAGGATGTGTCGGCCGAGCACGGCTTTGATGCGGATGGCCAGCCGCGGCGCTGGGCTTACTGGCTGGTGTTGCCGCAGCGTGGCGGCGAAACCCCGCTGCGCCAGGCCTTTGTCGATTGGCTGCGCGCTGAAATGGTGGCCGATGCGGCAGCGGGCTTTGGCCCGGCGTGCGCGGCGCCTGCGTGAATGAAACTCGTGTTGCAGTGAAAAAGACGCGTTTGTGGTGTTTGCGTGCTCGGGTCATGATGTGGCGACGCCGACTCACGAGAACTGCCCAATGACCACGCCCGACATGCAATTGGCGCAACTGAACGTTGCTCGCCTGCTCGCCCCCATCGATTCGCCGCAACTGGCCGACTTTGTGGCACGGCTGGACGAGATCAATGCGCTGGCCGAGCGCAGCCCCGGCTTTGTGTGGCGCTTTGAAGGCGATGCGCGCGAGGGCAGCACCTCGGCGCCAGGCGATGCCGATCTGATCATCAACCTGTCGGTGTGGGCGAGCAGCGAGGCCTTGTTCGACTATGTGTATCGCTCGGCGCACAAGTCGGTGATGACGCGCCGGCGTGAGTGGTTTGCCAAGGCGGCCGACATGCACATGGTGTTGTGGTGGGTGCCGGCCGGGCACCGGCCCGGCATGGCCGAGGCCATGGCGCGGTTGGCCGAGCTGAACGCCAATGGGGCGTCACCCGCGGCCTTCAGTTTTCGCGAGGCCTTCGATGCCGAGGGGCAGCCGCTCGGGCGCAGGGTGCTGACAACGACCGAATGAGGTGGTGGTGCTGGCCCGGTCTGGTTCGGCCGGATTGTCTCTTTGAGAAATGGCGCGCGACGCGCAGGGTAAGCTTTTTCCGATTGCCGCCATCGCGGTTGAGAGCGCCCTCATGTCGAAACTCTCCGATATTTTGTCCAACGACCTCGCCCAGACCGACGCGCTGTTGCGCGAAGTGTGTGCACAGGCGAAACAGATTCTGGCCCAGCTCCCGACCCTGCCGGTGGGTGGCGGCTCGCCACCCGCTGCGCCGATCGCGCACAGTGGCGGTGCCCGCGCCGCACTGAACGAATACCTGACCCGCTTCTCGCCCGGTCTGGCTGCCAGCGCCGGGCCGCGCTATTTCGGTTTTGTCACCGGCGGGGCCACCCCGGCGGCGCTGGTGGGTGACTGGTTGGCCAGTGTCATCGACCAGAACGCCACCGGCTCGGCCGACTCCAACGCGGGCGCGCTGGAGCTCGAAACCCTCGCGCTGTTTCGCGACATGCTCGGCTTGCCCGACGCCTTCAATGGCGCTTTCGTGTCGGGCGCGACGATGGCCAATTTTGTCGGGCTGGCGACCGGCAGGCAGTGGCTGGGCGTGCAGGCCGGCGTGGATGTGGCCGAGGCCGGGCTGGCTGCGCTGGGGCCGGTGCGGGTCTTGAGTGCCGGTGCGCATTCGAGCACCGTCAAGAGTCTGGCGATGCTCGGCCTGGGGCGGCAGAGCCTGCACCGGGTGGCGGCGTTACCGGGGCGCGAGGCGGCCGATGTGGTGGCGCTGGCCGAGGCATTGGCGGCCGCGCCGGGGCCGTGCATCGTGGTGGCCAATGCGGGGACGGTGAATACCTGTGATTTCGATGATCTGGCAGCCATCGCTGCGCTGAAAGATCGCTTCGATTTCTGGCTGCATGTGGATGCCGCCTTTGCCGGCATCGCCGCCGCCAGTGATCGTTACCGCCCCCGGCTGGCCGGTTGGGAGATGGCCGATTCGATCACCGTCGATTGCCACAAATGGCTCAACGTACCTTATGACTCCGCGGTGGCGCTGACCCGGCATTTGCCGCTGCAGGCCGAGGTATTTCGCAATCACGCGGCCTACCTGCGCGGCGAGGTCGAGCCGGGGAATTTTCTGCAACTGACGCCCGAAAACTCCCGCCGGTTTCGGGCGCTGCCGGCCTGGTTCACGCTGCGCGCCTACGGGCAGGCGGGCTACGCCGGCATTGTCGAGCGCAATTGCGATCAGGCACGCTGGCTGGGTGAGCAGATCGCCGCCGAACCGCGCCTGCGCCTGCTGGCGCCAGTGATGCTGAACGGTTTTTGCTTTGCGCCCGTCGAGGGCGACGCGGCCGCGCTGCTCGACCGGATCAACGCCACCGGCGAGGTGTTCATGACGCCGACCGTGCTTTTCGGGCAAAGCGCGATTCGCGGCGCAATCAGTCATTGGGCGACCACGCAGGCGGACATGGAGCGGGTGTGGGCGGCGATTCAATCCGTCTTGCCGGACTGAGCCGTTTCAGCGCAGGATCGACGCATCTCGACACGGAGAGTTCTCATGCTGTTCACACACCTCGGCCATGCGCCCACCATCGACCCCGACGCCTGGGTGGCGCCGACTGCCACCGTGTGCGGCAATGTGCACATCGGCCCCGGTTGCCGGGTGATGCATGGCGCGCAGATCATCGCCGAGGGCAGTCGTATCGACCTCGGTGAGTGCGTGATCGTGCTCGAGAACGCGGTGCTGCGCAGCACGGCCGACCATGCGCTGACGATCGGCAAACACTGCCTGGTCGGGCCGGGCGCGCATGTGGTCGGTTGTACGGTGGCGGATGATGTGTTCATCGCCACCGGCGCGTCGGTGTTTCATGGGGCGCGGCTGGGACAGGGCTGCGAGGTGCGTATCAATGCGGTGGTGCATTTGCGCACCTCGCTGCCGCCGGGCGAGACGGTGCCGATCGGCTGGGTGGCGGTGGGCGATCCGTTGCGCATCTTGCCGCCCGACCAGCACGATGCCATCTGGGCCGCGCAGGCGCCGCTGGATTTCCCCAAGTTTGTGTATGGCTTTGAGCGGGCCGAGGTGAGCATGGCAAAGATCACCCGCAAGCTCTCGGCCAGCCTCGGCAGCCACCGCGACGACGCGCCGGTCAGCCCGCCCGAGTGAGGGTGAGTTGTGGCCGCAGACCGCCACCGTCAGCGTTGGTTGGTACCGCCTTGCCGCGCTGTGCGCGCGGCAGATTTCGGGTGATTGGCATGCCCTGGCCGGTGCCGCGGATATCGATCCGCCCGCCGGCATCGGTTTCGGTGGTGGTGCTCCGTTCGCGATATGTCACACCGTTGTCGATCGGGTTCCGCAGTGCGTGGCGCTGCGCTCAGTCGTCGGACGCTGCCCCGTCGGTGGTGCCCGAGATATTGGCCAAGTAAGCGCCGATCTCGGCGTCCAGCCACCGGCTGAAGTGGTCAACCCGGGCCCGTCCGGCGCTGCGGACGGGCCATACCAGCCAGTAGGGGTTGTGGTAGGGCACGCTGACGTCGGTGAGCTGCACCAGCAGCCCGTCCTGCAGCATGCCGTGCACCAGCGACAGTCGCGACAGCGCCACGCCCTGGCCGCGGCGGGCCGCTTCAATCACAAGATTGGAATCATTGAAGTGGATGCCTTGCAGCGCGTCGGCGGGCAGTCCGGCGGCGTCCTGCCAGGGGCGCCAGTTTTCGATCGACAGCAGCAAGGGCGCGGCCACCACTTCGGCTGGCGTGCGCGGCAGGCGCCCGCCCCGGAAGTGCGGCGCAGCGATGGCGACCAGCCGGTCGGCGAACAGCTCGCGCTGTTGCACCTTGTCCCAGCCGCCGTGGCCCATGCGGATCGCCACATCGATGCCTTCTGCGTCGAGGTCGGCCACCTGCAGCCCGGCGCGCAGCGTGATCTTGAGTTCGGGGTGGGCGGAGGTGAAGTGCGGCAGGCGCGGGATGAGCCAGTGCGCGCCAAAGGACGGAATGGTGCCGATCACCAGTTCGTCGTCGCGCGGTTGCGCCACCACCGTGCCGGTGGCGCGTGACAGGTCGGACAGCGCATGGCGCACTTGCATGGCATAGACCCGGCCGTTTTCATTTACCGACAGGCGTTTGCCCTGGCGGTCAAACAGACGCAGGCCGAGCATGTCTTCGAGCGCGCGCAGTTGATGGCTGATGGCGCTGTGGGTGAGGTGTAGCTCACTCGCCGCCTTGACCACGCTGCCAAGCCGGGCGACAGCTTCGAAGGCGCGCAATGCTGATAGAGGTGGAATGCGCTGCATGTGAATTTCTTTCACGTTAATGTCGAATCCTTATCGATATACGCCCGTGGATCGGTGCGATACAGTGAGTCGACGCGTTTTGAATGAAACGGTAATCACATTGTAGCGGAGAGCGATATGTCAATCTGGTTGGCAATTCCGGGCCTGGGCGGCTCCGGGCCGGCGCACTGGCAAAGCCATTGGTCGCGCGCCTTGCCGCAGGTGCGTCGGGTGGTGCAGCGGGACTGGGATGCGCCGAGCCGACGCGACTGGGTCAGCACGCTGGATGCAGCGGTGCGCGGCAGCCATGGCGAGGTGGTCCTGATTGCGCATAGCCTGGGTTGCGCGCTGGTGGCGCATTGGGCGCGGCAGCATACGGGTCGGGTGCGTGGCGCCTTGCTGGTAGCGCCGGCCGATGTGGACTCGGCCGCGCACACGCCGGAGGTAGTGCGCGGCTTCGCGCCGATGCCCCTGCAGGCGCTCCCCTTCCCGTCCATCGTGGTGGCGAGCGAGGACGATCCCTATGTGTCGATGGCGCGGGCGCGGCAATTTGCCGAGGCCTGGGGTAGCCGCTTTGCAAGCATCGGCGCGGCCGGTCATATCAACGCCGATTCGGGGCTGGGTAACTGGCCGGACGGACTGGCGCTGCTGGAATCGCTGCGCGCACCGACCCATGACGAAGGTGTAGTAAACACACTTTGACCCCCCAAGGAGACTTCGATGTACACGCTCTATTTTGGCAACAAGAACTACTCGTCATGGTCGCTGCGGCCGTGGGTGCTGATGAAGCATTTCGGCATCCCGTTTGAAGCGCATCAGGTGGAAGTCAGCGGCAAGGGCGCACACGCCGGGCACCGTGCCTATTCGGCCAATGGATTGGTGCCATGCCTGCATGTGGATGGCTTCCAGGTGTGGGATACGCTGGCCATTGCGGAGTTTTTAGCCGAGCGTCATCCTGGCCTGTGGCCGGCCGATCCGCTGGCGCGTGCCCGTGCGCGCAGTGTGGCCTGCGAGATGCACTCGGGCTTTGGCGCGGTGCGTAGCGCGATGCCGATGAACATCAAGCTGCTGTTGAAGGGCAAGACGCCCAGTGTCGAGGTGCAGGCGGATATTGACCGCATTGCCGAGATCTGGACGCAGGCGCGCAGCGAGTTTGCGGACGATGCCGGGCCGTATCTGTTTGGTGCGTTTTCGGTGGCTGACGCGATGTTTGCGCCGGTGGTGATGCGCTTTGTGACCTACAACGTAAGCTTGCCCCCGGCGGCCGCGGCGTATCGCGATGCGATGCTGGCGCATCCGGCGATGGTGGAATGGGCGGACGCGGCGCGGGCGGAGACGGTGGCCTTGCCGGCTTACGACGCGGTGGCCGAGGCCTATGGGGGCGTTCGTTAGTGTGGGCCTGCGCGGTGGCGTCTATTTCGTGGGCTTTTTCGCCGCCGCGCGGTATCGCTGCCGCAGTATTTCGGCACTTAAGGGGCGGTCGAACAGATAGCCCTGGCCGTGTGCGCAACCATGTTCGAGCAGGAAGCGGCGGTGCGCTTCGAGTTCGACGCCTTCGGCGATGACGTCCAGTCCGAGGTCGCCGGCCAGTGCTATGACGGAGCGCACGATGGCTTCGTCATTGGTGTCGGTGGTCAGGTCGGCGACGAAGCTCTTGTCGATCTTGAGCGTTCGGATCGGCAGTTTTTTGAGATAGCTGAGCGACGAATAGCCGGTGCCGAAGTCGTCGACGGAGATGGGCACACCGAGTGCGGCGAGCCGGTGGATGGCGGCGACGCCGTCGTGGTCGGCAATGGCGGACTCGGTGATTTCCAGTTCCAGCCGCGCCGCGGGCAGGCGGGCACGGTTGAGCGCGTTCTGCACTTGATTGGGCAGGTCGGGCTGGCGCAGTTGGCGCACCGAGACATTGACCGCCATGCGCGGTGGTGACCAGCCTTGGGCGTCCCAGTCGCTCAGTTGCTGGCAGGCGGTATTGAGCACCCAGGCGCCAATCTCGTCGATCAGGCCGGATTCTTCGGCGATCGGAATGAAAACGTCGGGCGGGATCGCGCCCATCTCCGGGTGTGTCCAGCGCAGCAGGGCTTCGACGCCGATCAGCGCGCCGGTTTCCAGATCGACCTGTGGTTGATAGGCCAGCGTGAGCTGCTGATGCAGGGCCGCTTCGCGCAGCGCGGATTCGATGCGCAGGCGTTTGAGCGCACCATCGGTGAGGGACTGGGTGTAGAAGCGGAAACGGTTTTTGCCCAGTTGCTTGGCGTCGTACATGGCCGAGTCGGCATGCTGGATGAGTGTGCCGGCGTCGGTGCCGTCTTGCGGAAAGAGGCTGATGCCGACGCTGCCGCTCAGATACAACTGGTGGCCGGCGATATTGCGCGGCTCGCGCAGGACGCCGAGCAGTTTGTTGACGATGTGTTCGACGCTGGCGGGGGTGTCGATGGTGTCGACGAGCAGCACGAATTCGTCGCCACCGATGCGCGACAAGGTGTCTTCACGGCGGATATGGCGAAGCAGTTCGGTGGCGATGGCCTTGAGCAGTTCGTCGCCTACATGGTGGCCGAGACTGTCGTTCACATGTTTGAAGTTGTCGAGGTCGAGAAAGCACACCGCCAGGCTGTGTTGATGGCGCCGCGCGCGCTCGATGCTGTGGCCGAGCCGGTCGTGCAGCAGCATGCGGTTGGGCAGGCCGGTGAGTGCGTCGTGGTGGGCCAGGTGCGCCAGGCGGGCTTCGGAGCGCTTGATGTCGCTGATGTCGGAGAACACGCCGGCGAAATGGGTGAGGGTGCCGGTGGGGTCGCGAACGGCGTTGATGGTCAGCCATTGCGGGTAGACCTCGCCATTCTTGCGGCGATTCCAGATCTCGCCCTGCCAGCGATCGTCCGCTGTGACGGTAGCGCGCAGCGTGTCGTAGAAGGCCGCGTCGTGGCGGCCTGAGCTGAGCAGGCGCGGTGTCTGGCCGATCGCCTCGTGGTCGGCGTAGCCCGTGATTTCGCTGAATGCGCGGTTGACCGCAATGATCCGGTGCTGGGGGTCGGTGATCATCACCCCTTCGCTGGAGCATTCGAAGACCTTGGCCCACAGGCGTAGCTGGGCTTCCATCTCGTGTTGCGCAGTGGTGTCGCGGCTATAGGCGAGGAGGCCATTGATCTGGCCGTGGGCGTCGCGCAGCGGGCGTTTGTAAGTGTCGAGAATCCGCTCACGCCCGGCCTTGTCGCGAACATGCTCGGTGCGCAGGTGAATGCTTTTGCCGGTCAGGACCTTGCCGTCGCTGTTGTCGTCACGGTGCTGCGCTGTGGCGAGGCCGGGATCTGGCGCCGCTTGGCCGATCATGTCTTTGGGGGATTGCCCCAGTGCGCTGGCCATGGCCTGATTGACCAGGATGTAGCGTTGTTCGCGGTCCTTGGCGCAGATCCAGTCGGGTGAGGTGTCGATGATGGTGTGGAGCAGGTCGTGTGCGCTGCGCACTGCCGCTTCGGCCGCACGGGCGTCGGTCACGTCGAGACCGGAAGCCAGAATGCCGGTGATGCGTCCGTCCGGGTCGCGCAGCAAGGTGTTGGCCCAGGTGATGGCGCGCTCCTGGCCATTGGCGGTGAGGATGGGGTTCTCGTAGCGGCTGACTTCATTGCGGCCACCACTGACGAGTCTCCCAAATGCGGCTTGAACGTCAGCATGCAGGCGCGGGGGGAGGCAAAGTTCGAACCAGTTTCCGCCAACCAGATCCGCCTCGCTGCGGCCGACAATTTCGCAGCCGATGCGGTTGATGAGCTGGATCCGGCCGGCTGGGCTGAGGACCAGCATGATCGCCCCTGCAACATCCAGATAGCGCTGGAGGGTGGCTTTCTCGCGGGCGAGTTCTTCGGTGCGTTGGTCCACTTCGATTTCAAGCCGCTGGCGGCGGGAGTCGACCTGTGCCGCCATGTGGTTGAAGCTGCGCGCCAGACGGGCGAGTTCTTCGGTGTGTTCCGTCATGGATGGCGGCATGCGCACCGATGCTTCGCCAGCGGCGATGCGCTCCGAGGTGTCGATCAGTGCGCGCAAGGGGCGGGTGAGCTGTCGCGCGAAAAGACGGACGAGCACGATGGACAGGGCAGCAACCATGAGACTGAGCAGGAGCACGCGATTGCGGCGATCGACGATGTATTCGAAGGCTTCGTCCTTGTCGCGGCGGACCACCAGCGTCCAGCCATCGTCGGCGCCGACCTGGAGGTAGCGGTAGGTGGCAATGTCGGTGCTGCCGTCAGGGCGGGGTTCGAGAAAGCTGCCTTCGATGCCTCGGCTTTTCACCGACGGTGGTGGGGGTGTGGAACTTCGCGTGGCGTTCCTGGGGGTTTGATGAGCCAGTTGCGTACCAGCGCCATCGATCAGATCGATGCGCCCGCTGGGCCCCAGCAGGACTTCGTCTGCCTGTGCGAGGGGTGCCAGCAGGTCGCCGGGCGGCATGCGCAGCACCAGCGTGCCGAGCGTCTCGCCGGTGGGCGAGCGTATCTGGCGGGCCAGGATCAGCAAAAGGACATTCGTTGCCGCCTCGCGCTTGAGCATCACGGTTTCGCTGGCCCCCGGGGTCAGGACCTTGTCCAGCCGGTGTGCGTTGGCCGGCGGGCGCGGGACGGTCGCGGCGGGTGCGGTGAGAAGGCTTCGGCCATCGGCGCTGATCAGCACCAGGCTGGCGTAGCGATCAGGATAGGCCCAGGCGAGATGTGCAAAGGCGTTCTCCAGCGCCTGTTGAAGCGACGCCCGGTCGAGTGGCTGCGCGCCGAGCAGGGCGCCGAACGCCGGTGTGCTGGCGAGAACCTGGAGATTGCCGCGACGTTCGCGTAAGTCGTTTGCGAGCTGGCGGATGCGGGCGTCGGCCTGGATGGACTGCGTGGCGATGATGTCGCTGATGCGTTGATCCCGGGCGCCTTTGAGGCTCAGCGGCGCGAACCCGTAATACCAGATGGCCACCATCGTCACGATGACGACGAGGATGCTCCCGCCGAAGACCAGACTGATCTTGGTGCTGAGGTTGGAGATGGCAAAAAGACGCGACCGCATAGCGCGGTTAACGGTCGTAATCGAAATTGTTTAAGCGGTATTTGGCTGGATCGGTCAGCACGTCGTGGAGACCGGTGTAAGAAAACGCGCGCTCGATCTGATCGCTGTTGATGGTGTTGGGTACTTTGCCAAGCCGCTGCAGCAAGGTGAGTTTTCCGCGCAGTCCGTGCATGCCGTGTGCCGAGGCGGGGATCATCGGGATCGCGGGCACGTCCAGCAATTCTGCACGCGTAATGTCGACCGCTTGCGCAACCGATGCCCGGGTGGGGCGTCCGGTCAGCTTTGCGCCGTCGGCCATGGCCCATCGGGCCGCTGTTTCAATGTTGGTACGACTGAGCTGCATCCAGCGGATCGCGCGCACCAGCGCCGCGATCACCTGACGTGCGGCTTGCGGATGGGCGGCGTCAAATGCGCGCGAGAGGAGCAGGTAATCGGTGCTGCGCCCGCGGAATACGATCCGGTGGCTGGCATGCTGCGATAGTGCGATGCTCGGCGCGGGCTCCCAGGCGTTCGACGATGTCGGGTCCGCGCCGGAACGCAAAGGTGTTCAGGTCATGGCCCAAGGGGTTGAGTGCGCGACGCAAAATGCGGTCTCGCCCCATGGCGGCGCCCACCAGTCCGGTCGGATAGCCCAAGGGCTGGACGCCGATATCGACGCCTTGGTCGCGCGGCGCCAGATCGTATCCATCGTAGACCACGTCCTCGTGACCGGCGGCCACGCCGGCGAAGCACACCAGGACAAGTGCGCACAGCAGGGCAGACATCTGTGTCATGCAGACCCTCCGCAAGCGGCGTTCATGCGCATGGTAGCCCAAGACAGCGCTCAGGCGTGGCGCCGCGCCAAGCTCAATGTTTGTCGCCGAATGCCGATAAGAAAACAAAATACAAATCAGCTCTGGAGACAATACGCCGATGACTCAGCGCACACCTCGGCCGGGCGAAGTGGATGCGGCTGTGGCCGACCAGAGCTTTGCGATTGCCTTGATGCAGCATCTGGTGGTGCCAACCTTCGTGCTCGACGCGGACGGAAAGGTGTCAATCTGGAACCGCGCCTGCGAACGACTGACGGGGGTGCCGGCGAGCGAGGTGCTCGGGACGCACGACCATGGGTTTGCCTTCTACGACGACCCCCGGCCCTGCCTGGCAGATCTGATCGCGCAGGGGCGGACCGCCGAAATCGAAGGCTTTTACGCGGCCTATGACATCGACTCCAGCAGTCAGCTTGGCTTTCATGTCGAGAACTGGTGCCGCATGCCTCGTGCCGGGACCCGGCTTTACCTGGCGGTGGATGCCGGCCCGATCTATGACGAAGCGGGCCACCTGGTAGCCGTTGTCGAGACGCTGCGTGACATGACCGTGCAAAAAGAGGCACAGATTCAGCTCGAGCAGCTGGCCTCGAAAGATTCCCTGACCGGCCTGGCCAATCGCCGCGCCTTTGATGAGCGATTGGCGGCCGAGTGGCGGCGTTGCCAGCGGGGTGGGCAGATGCTGTCCATCATCATGATGGATGTCGATCACTTCAAGGCTTACAACGATACCTATGGGCACCCGCAGGGCGATGCCTGTCTGCGCAGTGTGGCTTCGGTGCTCGCCGGTGTGGCGGCGCGGACCGGCGACCTGGCAGCGCGCTATGGCGGAGAAGAGTTCGTGGTGGTGCTGCCCGGCACCAATGCGGCCGGCGCGCGGGTGGTGGCCGAACGGATACGTACCGCGATTTCGGCGCTGAACATTCCGCATGTGAGGTCATCGGTGGCAGAGCATGTGACGGTGAGCTTGGGCACCGCGAGTGCAGACCCCTCGAAACTGGCCGCCAATGCTCTGCTGATGGCGGCTGACCAGGCCTTGTATTCGGCCAAGAGCGCCGGGAGAAATCGCGTCAAGACAGCGTCCGACTTGGTCAGCGGCGCCTGACACGGCAGGGTGTTGCAATACAAAAGGGGCCGCTCGCATTCGCGAACGGCCCCTTTTGCGTGATGCACTGAGCCTTTCGGATCAGTGCAGACACCAACAGCTTAGTGGAACTGCTCTTCTTCGGTCGAGCCGGTCAGCGCCTTGACGCTGGACGAGCCACCCTGGATCACGGTGGTGACATCGTCGAAGTAGCCAGCACCGACTTCCTGCTGGTGCGACACGAAGGTGTAACCCTTGTCGCGCGCGGCAAATTCCTGCTCCTGCACCATCTCGGTGTAGTGCTTCATGCCTTCGCCCTGTGCGTAGGCGTGGGCAAACTGGAAGGTGTTGTACCAGTTGATGTGGATACCGGCCAACGTGATGAACTGGTACTTGTAGCCCATGGCTGCGAGCTCGTCCTGGAACTTGGCGATGGTCGCGTCATCCAGGTTCTTCTTCCAGTTGAAGGACGGCGAGCAGTTGTAGGACAGCAGCTTGCCCGGGCAGGCGGCATGCACGGCTTGCGCGAATTCGCGGGCAAAGCCCAGATCCGGCGTGCCAGTCTCGCACCACACGAGGTCAGCGTACGGGGCGTAAGCCACGCCACGGCTGATGGCCTGCTCGAGACCGTTCTTGACGCGGTAGAAGCCTTCCTGGGTGCGCTCACCGGTGAGGAAGGGCTTGTCGTTGGCGTCGTAGTCGCTGGTGATCAGGTTGGCGGCTTCGGCATCGGTACGGGCCAGGATCAGGGTCGGCACGTTCATCACGTCGGCAGCGAAACGGGCAGCGGTCAGCTTCTCGACGGCTTCGCGGGTCGGCACGAGCACCTTGCCACCCATGTGGCCGCATTTCTTCACGGCAGCCAGCTGGTCTTCGAAGTGAACACCGGCGGCACCGGCGGAGATCATGTTCTTCATTAGTTCGAAGGCGTTCAGCACTCCACCGAAACCGGCTTCCGCGTCAGCGACGATCGGCAGGAAGTAGTCGACGAAGTCCTTGTCGCCCGGGTTGATGTCACGCGACCACTGGATTTCGTCAGCGCGCTTGAAGGTGTTGTTGATACGACGCACCATGGTCGGCACGGAGTCGTAGGCGTACAGCGACTGGTCCGGGTACATGGTTTCAGAGGTGTTGCCGTCGGCAGCAACCTGCCAGCCGGACAGATACACGGCTTCCAGGCCGGCCTTGGCTTGCTGCATGGCCTGGCCGGCGGTGATGGCGCCGAAGGCATTGACGTAGCCTTTCTTGGCGCCGCCGTTGACCTTGTCCCACAGCTTCTCGGCACCACGCTGAGCCAGCGTGTACTCGGGCTGCAGGCTACCGCGCAGACGCACGACGTCTTCTGCGCTGTAACCGCGCTTGACGCTCTTCCAGCGGGGGTTTTCTGCCCAGTCTTTTTTCAGGGCGGCGATTTGCTGTTCACGGGATTGGGTCATGATGGTTTCCTTGTGTTGCGATGAAAACAGGGAGGGAGCCTGTCATTGAGCTTGCTATCTCGCAGCGCGCTGTATCGGCTTTGACCTCAACAATACAGCGCATCCGGCAGTGAGAAAATTATAGGCGTCTTTTTGCACAGCAGCAATATGTCTTATATAAGATATAAGAAAAACATTGTTGTTATTTATCAGTGGCTTGGCGATTGTTTCTCATATTGCGGAAAGCGTTTCAGCTTTATGAAAAAAATTTTGGTGCTGGCGCACCTGGTGCTGCGGTTGTTTAAATCAGCGCGCGGCTCGCTACGAGTACGCCGTCTTCGTCGGCATACAGCATTTCGCCTGGTGTAAAGGTGACGCCGCCGAAGGTCACCGGGATGTCCACATCGCCTGCACCCTTCTTGACGCTCTTGCGTGGATGCGTGCCCAGCGCAAACACCCCGACCGGCATGCTTGAAATCGCTTTGGCGTCGCGAATGCAGCCATAGACCACGATCCCTGCCCAGCCGTTGTTGACCGCCAGCACGGCGAGCTGGTCACCAACCATCGCGCAGCGCATCGAGCCGCCGCCATCAATGACGAGTACTCGCCCGTTGCCGGCGCCTTCGAGCGCAGTGCGAACCAGACTGTTGTCCTCGAAAACCTTGAGTGTGGTGACCGGACCTGAAAATGCGGGCTTGCCGCCAAAGCTATGGAACATCGGCGCGACGACACGGACTTCGGCGTCGAACTGGTCGCACAAATCGGCATTTTGAAAACTCATGGTGACATCTCCTCGGCGAGTGAAGTGGCCGGCAGTGTAGCAATCGCGGGCAAAAAAAGGGCGGCTCAGCGAGCCGCCCGATACCGTGTGACACGGAGTTCAGTGGGTTGGGGCCAAGGCTTCATCCAGTGACAGCACCACTTTTTCTTCATCGTCCAGATCAATGGTCACCCGGCCGCCATTGGCCAGTCGGCCAAACAGCAACTCGTCGGCCAGGGCCGAGCGGATGGTGTCCTGGATCAGACGCGCCATGGGCCGTGCGCCCATCAGCGGATCGAAGCCCTCGGCCGCCAGCCAGGTGCGCAGTTTGTCAGTGAATGTGGCTTCGACTTTTTTCTCGTGCAACTGCGCTTCGAGCTGGGTGAGGAACTTGTCGACCACCCGCAGGATGACGGTGTTGTCCAGCGCCCGGAACGAGATGGATGCATCCAGGCGATTGCGGAACTCCGGCGAGAACATGCGCTTGATGTCTGCCATTTCGTCGCCCGATTCTCGTTTGGCGGCAAAGCCCATGACGGTCTTTTGCATCGCCTCGGCGCCCGCGTTGGTGGTCATGATGATGATCACGTTGCGGAAGTCGGTCTGGCGGCCATTGTTGTCGGTGAGCGTGCCGTGGTCCATTACCTGCAGCAGGATATTGAAGATGTCCGGATGCGCCTTTTCGATCTCGTCGAGCAACAGCACGCAGTGCGGCTTCTTGGTGATGGCTTCGGTGAGCAAGCCGCCCTGATCGAAGCCGACATAGCCCGGGGGCGCGCCAATGAGCCGGCTGACCGCATGGCGCTCCATGTACTCGGACATGTCGAAGCGCTCGAGTTCGATGCCCAGCGTGTAGGCCAGTTGGCGCGCCACTTCGGTCTTGCCGACGCCGGTCGGGCCGCTGAACAGGAAGCTGCCAATCGGCCGGCCCGGGCTGCCAAGCCCCGAGCGTGACATCTTGATGGCTTTTGCCAGGGCGTCGATCGCCGGATCCTGGCCGAAAACGACGTTTTTCAGGTCGCGATCGAGCGTCTTGAGCGCGGTCTTGTCGTCGTTGGACACGGTGCGCGGCGGGATGCGGGCGATCTTCGCCACGATCTCTTCAACTTCGCCCTTGCCGATGGTCTTGCGCTGCTTGGACTTGGGCAGGATGCGTTGCGCGGCGCCGGCTTCGTCGATCACGTCGATGGCTTTGTCGGGCAGATGGCGGTCGTTGATGTACTTGGCCGACAGCTCGGCCGCCGAGGCCAGCGCGGCTGCCGAGTAGCGCACTTTGTGATGCTCTTCAAAGCGGCTCTTGAGCCCTTTGAGAATCTCGACGGTTTCTGCAATCGACGGCTCGGGCACATCGATCTTCTGGAAGCGCCGCGACAGCGCATGGTCCTTCTCGAAAATCTGGCGGAACTCACTGTAGGTGGTCGCGCCGATGCACTTGAGCTGGCCGCTGGAGAGCGCCGGCTTGAGCAGGTTCGACGCGTCGAGCGTGCCGCCCGAGGCCGCACCGGCACCGATCAAGGTGTGGATCTCGTCGATGAACAGAATTGAGTGCTCGTTTTCGAGCAGCTGCTTGAGAACGGCCTTCAGGCGTTGCTCGAAGTCGCCGCGATACTTGGTGCCAGCGAGCAGGGCGCCCATGTCGAGTGCGTAGACCTGGGCGTCGATCAGCACGTCCGGAATCCGCCCCTCGACCACGCGACGTGCGAGGCCCTCGGCGATGGCCGTTTTGCCGACGCCGGCCTCACCGACCAGCAGCGGATTGTTCTTGCGGCGGCGGCAGAGTGTCTGGATGACGCGCTCGACTTCCTTGTCGCGGCCGATCAAGGGGTCGATCTTGCCCATCAGCGCTTGCTGGTTGAGGTTCTGGGTAAAGCTCTCAAGCGCGCCGCCAGGCTGGGCGCTTTCGCCCTCGGGCGATTCTGGCTCTGCATCATGGCCCTTGGGTGCCTCGGGCGCATTGCCGTGGCCGCCCTTGGCAATACCGTGCGAAATGAAGTTCACCACGTCCAGTCGCGATACCTCCTGGCGCTGCAGGAAATACACCGCATGCGATTCCTTCTCGCCGAAGATGGCTACGAGCACATTCGCGCCAGTGACCTCCTTCTTGCCCGATGACTGGACGTGCAGGATGGCGCGCTGGATGACACGCTGAAAACCCAGCGTTGGCTGGGTGTCGATGTCCTCGTCGCCCTCCACGGTGGGCGTGTGCTCACTGATGAAATCGGTGAGTTCGCGCCGCAGGGTCTCGATGTTGGCCGAGCAGGCCCGGAGCACCTCAGCGGCTGATGGGTTGTCGAGCAAGGCGAGGAGCAGGTGCTCCACGGTAATGAATTCGTGCCGTTTCTGGCGCGCCTCGACGAAGGCCATGTGAAGGCTGACTTCCAGTTCTTGCGCAATCATTCTCAGTTCTCCTCCATCACACAGGCCAACGGATGTTGGTGTTGCCGGGCATGAGCGATGACTTGCTCAACCTTGGTTGCGGCGATGTCTTTCGGAAACGTTCCGCATACGCCACGCCCCTCCGTATGTACTTGGAGCATGACACGAGTCGCGCGTTCGCGGTCTAGCGCAAAAAAACGTTGCAACACACTGACGACGAAATCCATGGGGGTGAAGTCGTCGTTAAGCAAAAGCACTTTGTACATGCGCGGCGGACCGACTCGCGTCTTTTCCGCCTCTAGCAAAGAATCGTCTTGTTTCTTGACTGCCATGAGAGCCATTCTAATGGAGCGTTGGGGGATGGCAAGCCGGCGTGATGCCGGGCCGTGATGTATGTTTTGTCGCAAAAATAACGCATTTTTTTTGCTGCGGCGCAAATTTGCTGTGCCGAATGATTTTGTTGTTATAAAACAGATGGTAATGTGTTTTTTTGACGCTTTCTGATCGGTCGTTGAGTTGATATTGCCGTGTTGCGCAAAAAATGTCCGCAGGAAGTTCTTGACGGCAAAAGCCTATGCCGGTAAAAGCTGAGGCGTACCTTTCGCGTCGATTGGCGGTTTCAGAACACCGACCCTTCGATTGACCAGAGGGATCGGCTCGATTCTCGGGCGTATCATTGATGTAATCGCGAGGAAATAGGCAACATGGCAACTGGTACTGTTAAGTGGTTCAACGACGCCAAAGGTTTTGGTTTTATTACTCCTGATGACGGCAGCGAAGATCTGTTCGCGCACTTCTCCGCCATCAACATGAACGGTTTCAAATCGCTCAAAGAAGGTGACAAAGTCACTTTCGAAGTGACGCAGGGTCCGAAGGGCAAGCAAGCCTCGAACATCCAGCGTGGCTAATTCTGCTTAGGCAGAATGCGTTAGAAAAAGCTGCCTTCGGGCAGCTTTTTTTTTCGCCCGCTCACTACGTCCTACCCGCCCGCTACGCCTGTTTCCGCGCTTTTCTTGTGCGATGCTCGCTGAGCAACAAAGGCAGGGTCGTAAAAGCAAAGGCCCGCTATGAGCGGGCCTTCGATCGAAACCGGCTGGGCGAACCCGGCAGCTGAAATAATTACTTCAGCTTGGTTTCCTTGTACATCACGTGCTTGCGAACCACCGGATCGAATTTCTTCAGTTCCAGCTTTTCGGGCATCGTGCGCTTGTTCTTGTTGGTGGTGTAAAAGTGTCCCGTGCCAGCACTGGACTCGAGCTTGATTTTTTCGCGACCGCCTTTGGCCATGTCAGTCTCCGTCTAGTGAGGGGGTTAGATTTTTGCGCCAGCGGCGCGCAGATCGGCCACGACCACATCGACGCCTTTCTTGTCGATAGTGCGCAGGCCGGCGCTCGAAACGCGCATGCGAATCCAGCGGTTTTCAGCTTCGCTCCAGAACTTGCGGTACTGCAAGTTCGGCAGAAAACGACGCTTGGACTTGTTTTGGGCGTGGGAAACATTGTTACCCACCATCGGTGCCTTACCGGTCACTTGGCAAACGCGAGCCATGGTTGTGCTCCAGGGAAATCGGTTTTCGAAAAGCCGCCGAGTGTACAACACTCAGGGCTGAGAATTCAAGGACTTGTTTTCAAAAAGAGAAAACTACAGCAGTCCGCTTTCAGCAAACGACGTGATCTGTGCTTGTGTGACGACAAAATGATCGAGCACACGGACGTCGATCAAAGCCAGTGCACTGCGCAAGTCGCGTGTCAGCGACTGGTCTGCGGCACTGGGCATGGCATTGCCGGAGGGGTGGTTGTGGGCCAGGATTACCGCCGCGGCATTGTGCGTCAGCGCGAATTTTACGACTTCTCGCGGATACACGCTTGTTTGTGTGAGTGTGCCGCGGAAAAGTGTCTCGGAAAGGATGAGTCGGTTCTGCGCGTCGAGCAGTAAAACCATGAAAACTTCATGGGGCAGGGCGCCGAGGTGGAGGCGCAGCCAGCGTTTGACGGCCTCGGGGGCGCCCAGAATGTCGCCTTCGCCGATGTCCTCGGCCAGCGCGCGCCGGGCGATCTCCATGATGGCCTGAAGCTGGGCGTATTTGGCCAGGCCCATGCCGGGGAAGGCGGCGAAGGCGTCACGCGTGGCGTGGCACAGCCCTGAGAGGGTGCCGAAATGGGCGATCAGGTCGCGTGCAAGGTCGACCGCGCTTTTGCCTCGCACGCCAACGCGCAGGAAAATGGCCAGGAGTTCGGCGTCTGACAGGGCCGCCGGGCCGCGCTCGATGAGCTTTTCCCGCGGGCGCTCGCCGGCGGGCCAATCGGTGATGGCCATGCAGTACAATCCTTGATCAGGCTGAAATCAGCGCTCAGTATATGTGAATGTCATGATCGAACTGAAGGGTAGGAAAATTATTCTCGGCGTAACCGGCGGCGTGGCGGCCTACAAGGCGGCCGAATTGACGCGTTTGATGGTCAAGGCCGGCGCCAGCGTGCACGTGGTGCTCAGCGAAGGCGGGGCGCATTTTGTGACGCCGGTGACCTTTCAGGCGCTCAGCGGGCATCCGGTGTGGACGGATCTGTGGGATCCGCGCATGGGTAACAACATGGCGCATATTGATCTGACGCGCGACGCCGACGGCATCATCGTGGCACCAGCGACGGCTGATTTCATGGCCCGACTGGCGCAGGGGCGCTGTGATGACTTGCTGACCACTCTGTGTCTGGCGCGGGATTGCGACCTGATGGTGGCGCCGGCGATGAACCGCCAGATGTGGCAACACCCGGCTACGCAGCGCAACGCCAGGCAGTTGCTCGACGACGGTGTGGTAGTGCTGGGGCCGGACGAGGGCGAGCAGGCCTGCGGTGAAACCGGTCTGGGCCGCATGCTGGAGCCTGAGGTGTTGTGCGAAGCGGTGATCAGCCATTTCGAAGCCAAGCGACTGGCGGGGCGCAAAGTGGTGCTGACCGCGGGCCCGACCTTCGAAGCCATCGATCCGGTACGCGGTATTACCAATAGCAGCTCGGGCAAGATGGGGTACGCCTTGGCACGCGCCTGCGCCCATGCCGGCGCCGAGGTGGTGCTGGTGAGTGGGCCGGTCGCCTTGCCGGTGCCTTATGGTGTGACGCGGGTCAGCGTGCAGTCTGCGCTGGCGATGCGTGAGGCGGTGGCGGCGGCGATTGATGATGCCGACGTGTTCATTGGTGTGGCGGCGGTGGCAGATTACCGGCCGGCAACGCCTGCGGAACACAAGATCAAGAAGTCCGGCGAGGCCATGAGTATCGCGCTGACGCCCAACCCCGATATCTTGGCCGAGGTGGCCGCGCGGCCGAATCCGCCGTTCTGCGTCGGCTTTGCCGCCGAGAGCCGTGATCTGGACACCTACGCCGAAGGCAAGCGACGCAATAAGCGGCTGCCGATGGTGGTGGGCAATCTGGTGCAGGACGGGCTCGGCCAGGACGACAACCAGGTGGTGATCTATGACGAGGCGGGCCGCCACCCGGTGCCGCGCGCCGCCAAGGACAATCTCGCCCGCAGCATCGTCAAGCATCTGGCTGACCTGCTGGCGGCACGCTGACATTTTAAGGAAGGACCATGCACCCGATCGACGTCATCCTGCTCGATGAGCGCCTCAAGACCCATCCGCCGGCCTACGCCACGCCGGGCGCGGCCGGGCTGGATCTGCGCGCCTGTCTCGACGCACCCTTGAACTTGTTGCCGGGCGATACCGTGCTGGTACCCACCGGCGTGGCGATTCATCTGGACGATCCGGGGCTGGCCGCGATGATTCTGCCGCGTTCGGGGTTGGGTCACAAACATGGCATCGTGCTGGGCAACCTCGTCGGGCTGATCGATTCGGACTACCAGGGGCAGATCTTCGTGTCGGTCTGGAACCGCGGCAAGGTCGCGTTCAAGATCGAACCGATGGAGCGGATCGCGCAACTGGTGGTGGTGCCGGTGGTGCAGGCGACCTTCAATGTGGTGGACCAGTTCGAGGCGTCGACGCGCGGCGCGGGCGGCTTCGGCAGCACCGGTTCGAAATGACTGTCGCGATCGCGGGTATCCCTACTGGGGTGCATGTGATCCTGCCGCAAACCGGCTCGGTGTTGCTGATGCGTCGGGCCAATACGGGCTTTTTCGATGGCTTGTTCAGCTTGCCGGGTGGGCATGTGGAAGCGGGCGAGTCGATTCGTATGGCCGCGATCCGAGAGATGGCCGAAGAACTGGATGTGTGTCTGACGGCGCCCGACCTGGATCTGGTTGGCGTGGTGCACCGACTCTCGGACACCAATCGTATCGATTTCTTTTTGCGCGCTCGCCACTGGCAGGGCGAGCCACGCCGGGCCGAGCCCGACAAGTGCGACGCGCTGGGCTGGTATTCGCCCGCCGCCTTGCCTGCGAACACCGTCGCCTATATTCGTGAGGCACTCGGCTGCACGTGCGCGGAGCCGTGGGTGATGGAGCTGGGCTGGCCTGCGCCGCCGGCGGATGAAACCGTGCGTCCAGCGGCGTCTGCCCAAATCCCCTAACGCAGCATATCGGCCCAGATGTTGTGCGCCCAGGCCTGCGCCGCCGTGGCTTCGGCGGGGCTGGCGACGGCCGACAGACCACCGGCACCTTCGACGGGTAGGAAAGTGTGTTCCGCCGTGTCGAAGCGATGCACCGAGGCCACATGCATGGCGCTGTCGCCACCGACATAGCTGTAGCAGGTGTTCATCACCACCGGCGAGGCGTTGGGCGGCAGATCGGCGAGCAGGTGCAAGATGGCCGCCGCCGCGACCTTGGCTTGCTGGTTGGCCATGGTGCCGGATTTGGGCATGCGCGGCGCCGACAGGGTCGCGTCACCGATGACGTGGACATTGGGTACGTCGCTCACTTCGGTGCTCAGCCAATTCACCGACACCCAGCGATCATTGACCAGCCGACTGCCAATGAGCTCGACGACCTTGCCCGCGCGCTGCGGCGGAATCACGTTGAGCACGTCGGCTTTGATGTCATCGAACTCCAGCTTCGCGGTGCGCGATCGGGCATCGACGCCGAGCAGCTGATTGTTCGGCCGGTATTCGATCAAGCCTCGGTAACGGTCGCCCCAGGCCGCCAGGAACAGCCCTTTCTTGGACTGGATATCGGCGTTGGCGTCGAGCACCAGCACCTTGGCGCGCGGCTTGTGGCGACGGCAGTAGTCAGCCACCAGGCTGGCGCGCTCGTAGGGTCCGGGCGGGCAGCGGAAGGGCGCCTTGGGAATGTGAATGGCAAACACGCCACCGTCGGGCATGGCGGCGAGTTGGCGCTGCAAAAGGGTGGTTTGCGGGCCGGCCTTCCAGGCGTGTGGAATCTCGTCTTCGTGTCCGGCCAGGCCTTCGATGCGCTCGGGCATGAAGTCGATCCCGGGCGAGAGCAGCAGGCGGTCGTAGTGCAGGCGCTCACCACTGGCCAGTCGCAGTTCCCGCGTGGCCGGGTCGATGGCGGTGACGGTGTCCTGGACCACGCGCACGCCGTGATGATCGCGCAGGCCGGCGTAATCGTGAGTGATCTGCGCCATGGTCTCCATGCCACCGATGACAAGGTTCGACATCGGGCAGGAGACGAACTGGGCGTTGCGCTCGATGAGCGTGACCCTGACCTGACCGTTGCTCCACAAGCGCAGATACTTGGCTGCGGTGGCACCGCCGAAGCCGCCACCGACCACCACCACATGGGCGCTGCGGGCGGACTTGCCGATCTGTGCGCATCCGGCCAGGGCGGCAGCGCCGACGGCAGCGAGGAAATGGCGTCGATTGGTCATGGCGTCAGTGTCCTGTGCGGGCGCGTTGGGCGGCAAAATGCTCGGCGATCAGCGTCAATTGTTCTGGCGTGTAGCCCTTGGTGATCTGATGCATGATGGTGGCGGGCTTTTCGCCGCGGCTGAAGGCGGACAGCTTGCGCAGCAACGTGTCGCGCGGGACGCCGGCGAGGCTTTCCGTGCCGCCGACGCTGTGTCCGTCTGTACCGTGGCAATTGGCGCAGGTGGCGGCGAGTGTGCGACCGGCATCGATGGCCATGCCGCCGGCGTGAATGGCTGGTGCCATGGCGCCCAGCCAAAGGAAAATCAGTGGCCGTATCAGCTTCAAGTCGGTCTCCCGTGTCAGGAACGAATGGCCGTCATGATACCGGTTGACGCTGCGGCGACGCGGGCTATGGCACGATATGCGGTGAATGGACAGAAATTTTGCTCAGGAGAAGGTATGGATCGGTCACGGCGGTTGGCCCTGAAAACAGGTGCGCGCGCGGGCGTGCTCGCCTGGCTGGTTGCGGCCGGCGTGCTGCCGGTGTCGGCGGCATCCGTGTTTTCGATTCATGGTGTCGACGCAGTGATGGAGGCGCTGGGTGCAGCCGGGGCGCGTGAGAGCGACGCGATCGAGATCGTCGCGGCCGAGATCGTCGAGAACGGTGCGATGGTGTCAGTCGAGGTGATCTCCCGCCTGGCGGGCACGCGGCAAATGGCGCTGCTCGTCGATCAGAATCCGACCACCTTGGCGGCGGTATTTGCGTTGCCTGACGGGACCTTGCCCCGTCTGCAGACCCGAATCAAGATGGCGCAAACGAGTCACGTGATTGCAGTTATTGAAGCTGATGGCGGTTTTTCGCTGGCGCGGCGCGAGATCAAGATTGTGCAGGGCGGTTGCGGCTGAGCGCAATGAGGACAGAACAATGAGCGATCCCGTACGGATCCGGGCGACGGTGGCAGAGGGCGTGACGCAAGTGCGTCTGATGGCGGCGCACCCGATGGAAACCGGGCGGCGGCGCCTGGCCGAGGGCGCGCTGGTGGCGGCGCATTACATCACTGACCTGACGGTGTTGCACGAGGCCCGTGTGGTCTTGCAGGCGCGCTTCGGGCCGTCGGTGTCGCGCGACCCGTATCTGGTGTTTTCGTTTGCCGGAGGCGCGCCGGGCGAGACGGTGAGCGTGTCATGGCGCGACAACCGGGGCGATAGCCGTAGCGACACAGTCACGATTCGCTGAGCGAAGTGGGCCGAAGTTCGGTGTCGATCCGCACGGCAAACGCCGCTTCATTTTGGTGCATGGGTGGCAGAAAATGCCCCCAGTGATAACCGGCGGTCAGTCATCTATATGATTGCCAGCGAGACGTAAGGATCCGGCATTATAATTACGCCTTCGCCTTGACTTGCCTGAATGCGAATACGGAGCGCTTAGGGCAAACTAGGCTGGTTGCGGTATCCGGTTGGCTTTGCGCCACGATATAAAACAAGGGAGAAATGCATGACTACGAAGCGTCCGACGATCATCTACACCCTCACCGATGAGGCGCCCTTGTTGGCGACGTGCTCCCTGCTGCCGATTATCCGGACGTTCGCCGCGCCGGCTGGCATCGACGTGACGACGAGCGATATCTCGGTGGCAGCGCGGGTGCTGGCTGAATTCTCCGAATTCCTGACCGACGAGCAGAAGGTGCCGGATACGCTCGCCGAGCTGGGCCGTCTGACCCAGGAGCCGGACACCAACATCATCAAATTGCCGAACATCAGCGCCTCGGTGTCGCAGCTGATGGCCTGCGTCAAGGAATTGCAGTCCAAGGGCTACGCGATTCCCGACTACCCGGAAGCGCCAAAAACCGACGAAGACAAAGCGATCAAGGTCCGCTACGGCAAGTGCCTGGGCTCCGCCGTCAACCCGGTGCTGCGCGAAGGCAACTCCGACCGCCGCGCGCCGGCTGCCGTCAAGAACTACGCCAAGAAACACCCGCACTCGATGGGCAAGTGGAGCCAGGCCTCGCGTACCCATGTCTCGCATATGAAGCATGGCGACTTCTACCACGGCGAAAAGTCGATGACGCTCGACCGTGCGCGCAAGGTCAAGATGGAGCTGATCACCAAGGAAGGCGAAGCCATCGTGCTCAAGCCCGAAGTTGCGTTGCTTGACGGCGAGATCATCGATTCGATGTTCATGAGCAAAAAAGCGCTGTGCGACTTCTACGAAGAGCAGATTGAAGACGCGCGCCAGTCCGGCGTGATGTTCTCGCTGCACGTGAAGGCGACGATGATGAAGGTGTCGCACCCCATCGTCTTCGGCCACTGCGTCCGGATCTTCTACAAGGACGCCTTCAAGAAGCACGCCGCGCTGTTCCGTGAGCTGGGTGTCAACGTCAACAACGGCATGGTCAATCTGTACGACAAGATCGCCAATCTGCCGCGCTCGCAGCGCGAGGAGATCATCGAAGATCTGCACGCCTGCCACGAGCACCGCCCCGAGCTGGCGATGGTCGATTCGGCCAAGGGCATCACCAACTTCCACTCGCCCAACGACATCATCGTTGACGCTTCCATGCCGGCGATGATCCGCTCAGGCGGCAAGATGTGGGGGGCCGATGGTCGCCAGAAAGACGCCAAGGCAGTGATGCCGGAGTCGACCTTTGCCCGTATCTACCAGGAGATGATCAACTTCTGCAAAACCAACGGCAACTTCGATCCGAAGACCATGGGCACCGTGCCCAACGTCGGTCTGATGGCGCAGAAAGCCGAAGAGTATGGCTCGCACGACAAGACCTTCGAGATCCCGAAGGCCGGCGTCGCCAACATCACCGATCTGGACACCGGCGAAGTGCTGCTATCGCAGAACGTCGAAGAGGGCGACATCTGGCGCATGTGCCAGGTCAAGGACGCCCCGATCCGCGACTGGGTCAAACTCGCCGTCACCCGCGCGCGCAACTCCGGCATGCCGGCCGTGTTCTGGCTCGACCCCTACCGTCCGCACGAGAACGAGCTGATCAAGAAGGTCGAGCTCTACCTGAAGGATCACGACACCACCGGTCTCGACATCCAGCACATGTCGCAAGTGCGCGCCATGCGTTACACCCTGGAGCGCGTGGTTCGCGGCCAGGACACCATTTCGGTCACCGGCAACATCCTGCGCGACTATCTGACCGACCTGTTCCCGATCATGGAACTGGGCACCTCGGCCAAGATGCTGTCCATCGTTCCGCTGATGGCTGGCGGTGGCATGTACGAAACCGGTGCCGGCGGCTCCGCGCCCAAGCACGTGCAGCAGCTGGTTGAAGAAAACCACCTGCGTTGGGACTCGCTCGGCGAGTTCCTCGCGCTGGCCGTGTCGCTTGAAGACCTCGGCATCAAGGAAGGCAACGCCAAGGCCAAGCTGCTCGCCAAGACGCTGGACGAAGCCACGGGCAAGCTGCTCGACAACGACAAATCGCCATCGCGCAAGACCGGCGAGCTCGACAACCGCGGCAGCCACTTCTACCTGGCCATGTACTGGGCGCAGGCCCTGGCGGCACAGGACGAAGACGCCGAGTTGAAAGCGTACTTCACCCCGCTGGCCAAGTCGCTGGCCGACAACGAGGCGAAGATTCTTGCCGAACTCAGCGCCGTGCAGGGCAAGCCGGTCGATATCGGTGGCTATTACATGGCCGACGCCGAGAAGACCAAGACGGTAATGCGCCCGAGCACGACGCTGAACGCTGCGCTTGCTGCCACGCGCGGCTGAACCGCCCGCTGACGCGAACCAGCGGGTTCGCGTCTGTTGTAAAACAAATGCCAGAGACGCGTCTCTGGCATTTGTTTTTCTGCGCACGGGCGGGGCGGCGCTCTTTCGCTGATCGTTGGCATAGCGATAAATTACTGTTTGTCATATGGAAATGACATTTGTTGGCGTGTATGATGCGAGCCCAGCTGGAGTATTCCAGGAGGCGCTGGCCGTGGGCTGTTGAATCCCCGGTGTCGCAAGCGCGGACCCCTATATTCACTCGTCACGAGGTTCTTTCCATGAAGTCGTCCTTGATCGCCATTGCGCTGAGCGCATGTTTGTTGTCCGCTTGCGCAACCGCCCCCCAGTCGTCCGGAGAGCCGGCAGCACCGGCTGCCGCACCGCGGGCTGAGCCCGGAAAGACGCCCATGCAGTTGTTGTCGGCGGAGGCGGACGGGCTGAAAGATGTCGGACTTGGCGTCGAAGCATTGGGTGATGGCTTGCGCGTGACGCTGCCCGGTGCGATGAGCTTCAAGTCGGGGCGCAGCGAATTGAATGCCGACGCTGCCGATGCGCTTGATCGTCTCGCCGGCGTACTCAATACGGTGCCGCAGGTGCATGCGCGGGTGGTCGGGCATACCGACAGCGCCGGGGATGGCGCCTACAATCAGACGCTGTCCGAGGCGCGCGCCGCCGCGGTGGCGCGTGCTTTGATCGAGCGGGGTGTCGCCGAGGAGCGCCTGTCTTCAGAAGGGCGTGGCGAAGATGAGCCGGTGGCTGACAACGGCTCGCGGGAAGGCCGTGCAAGCAATCGTCGAGTCGAGCTCGTGATCGGCGCGAAGTGAGTCTGTCATTCAAAACAACAACGCCGGCATATGCCGGCGTTGTTGTTTGATCGCTCGGCGGATCAGGTCAGGCCGTCGAACAACTGAACGTCGACCGCGTCACCTGCGGCCACATCGGCACGGGACTCGGGCAGCACGATGAAGCAGTTGGCATCTGACATCGAGCGCAACACGCCGGAGCCCTGGGCACCGGTGGGCGACACCTCCCAGCCATCGGCGCTCGCGCGGACGATGGCCCGGACGAATTCCCGTCGGCCGGGGCGCTTGCGGATCTCGATGGTGCAGCGCGCGGCCAGCGTGGGCCGCGTCGGCAGGGGGCTGACGCCCATCAGCGCCAGCAGGGCGTCCTGCACAAACTGGTAGAAGGTGACCATCACCGCGACCGGGTTGCCCGGCAGGCCGAACAGCCAAGTGGTATCGAGCTTGCCAAAGGCCATCGGCCGGCCCGGTTTGATGTTGATCTTCCAGAAGGCGACTTCGCCTAGTCGATTGACCATTTCCTTGATGAAATCCGCCTCGCCGACCGACACACCGCCGGAGGTGAGGATCACGTCGGCGGCGGTGGCCGCATCGTGAAAGGCCGCTTCGAGCGCTTCGGGACGGTCGGGAATGACCCCCATGTCGAGGATGTCGCAGCCGAGCCGGGTCAGTACGCCATAGAGCGTGTAGCGGTTGCTGTCGTAGATCTGGCCGGGGGCGAGCGGTTTGCCGATCGAGGCGACTTCATCGCCGGTCGAGAAAAACGCGACGCGCAGCCGGCGATAGACGGTAACTTCGGCAATGCCCAGCGAGGCGATCAGGCCGAGTTCGGCCGGGCCGATACGCTTGCCGGCAGACAGGGCCGGCTCGCCCAGGGCGAGGTCTTCGCCGGCGCGGCGGACATTCTGGCCGGGTTTGCGGCCGGCCGGAATCTGAACCTTGGTCTTGTCGGCCTGAACGTCTTCTTGTGGCACGATACAGTCGGCGCCGCGCGGCATCATCGCGCCGGTCATGATGCGCACCGCCTGACCCGGTCCGACGATGCCGGAGAAGGCGTTTCCCGCGAAGGCGGTACCGACGATGTTTAGCGACGCGCCGGCGTGGCAGTCGTCGGTACGAATGGCGTAGCCGTCCATGGCGGAGTTGTCATGAGCGGGGACATTGTGCGGCGCAATAACGTCTTGGGCGAGGACGCGGCCGAGGGCATCGCGAATGGCGACCTGTTCCCAGCCCTGGACCGGCGTCAGAGAGGCGTGAATGAGTGCGCGTGCTTCCTCAACATCAAGCGCGGTTCGCGCAGCGGCTGGGGCGTCGGTCGGGCGTGTCATGGTCGGGTCTCTTGTTTTGGAACGTGAACTGCATCGGAAAACGTGTTGCACTGCGTCCAGATGAATAGTAGGCAATCCCGCCTGAAAGCGCCATCCGGCGCGGCTTTCGGTGCGTTGACAATCAAGTCCGTGGGCGTATGCTGAAGACTCGATCGCGTCGTGCTGAGCAGGCGCGTGAGGGAGAATAATAAACGGGCGCATGCAGGAATTGTCCCGCAGCTGACTGCACTGCGAGGACTATTGTTCGGTCCGCCAGAGACCACCCGCCCGATTTCAACCTGTCAGGAGGAGTCGGCCGATGTTGAAGTCTCTTCACATTGACCCCGCCAAATGCACGGGCTGTCTGCAATGCGAGATGGCCTGTTCGTATGAGCATCATGGGGTCTTCAATCCGTCCAAGTCACGGATCAAAGTATTCAATTTTGAAGCCGAGGGCAAAAAGGTGCCCTATACCTGCACCCAGTGCGCCGAAGCCTGGTGCATGAACGCCTGTCCGGTCGATGCTATCCGGCTTGATGCGGCGACGGGCGCCAAGGTCGTTCACGAGGATATCTGCGTCGGGTGCAAGGTGTGCACCATCGCCTGTCCCTTCGGCACCATCAACTACGAGCAGGATTCGGGCAAGGTCCAGAAATGTGACCTGTGCGATGACAACCCGGCCTGTGCTGCGGCCTGTCCGACCGGCGCGATTACCTATATCGACGCCGACTGGACGGGGCTCGACAAGATGCGACAGTGGGCGGCCAAGGCCAACACTGCCACGCCGGCAACTTGAGGAGGACGGAACCATGGGCTGGGCTAGAAAAATCCTGCGCGTGAACCTCACTCAGGGCACGTGCACCCCTGAGCCGCTGAACATGCAGTGGGCCGACGAATATCTCGGCTCACGCGGGTTGGCGAGCAAATATCTCATCAGCGAAATCGATCCGAAGGTCGATCCTTTATCGCCGGACAACAAGATGATCATGTCCACCGGTCCCCTGACCGGCACCATGGCATCGACCGGCGGGCGGTACACCATTGTGACCAAGGGGCCGCTCACTGGCGCCATTGCCTGTTCGAACTCCGGTGGCTTCTTTGGCGCCGAAATGAAGTTCGCCGGCTGGGACATGATCATCTTTGAGGGCAAGTCGCCAAAACCGGTGTATTTGTACGTCGAAAATGACCGGGCCGAGCTGCGCGATGCCAGCGGTTTGTGGGGCAAGTCCTGCTGGGAAACCGAAGAGACCATCAAGAAGCAGCATCAGGACCCGCAGATCCGGGTGTCCTCGATTGGCCGGGCGGGCGAAAATCAAGTGCTGTACGCCTGTGTGGTCAATGATCTGCACCGGGCCGCCGGCCGCTCCGGCGTGGGCGCGGTGATGGGCTCCAAGAACCTGAAAGCCGTGGCGTTGCGCGGCACGAAGGGCGTTGGCGGCATCAAGGACTTCAAGGGCTTCATGGCCGCAACCACTGCCGCCAAGAAAGTGCTGGCCGACAACGCGGTGACGGGTGAGGGGCTGCCGAAGTATGGCACCCAGGTGTTGATGAACGTGATCAACGAGATGGGTTCGCTGCCGACGCGCAACCACAAGGATGTGCAGTTTGAGGATGCGTCCAAGATTTCGGCCGAGGCCATGCACGAGAAGCGCGCCTCGGATGGCAAGTCGCAACTGGTGACCAATGCCGCCTGTTTCGGGTGCACCATCGCCTGCGGGCGGATATCCGAGATCGATAAGGGCCATTTCACTGTCGTCAACAAGCCCGAATACTGGGGCGCGTCGGGCGGTCTGGAGTACGAAGCCGCCTGGGCGCTGGGTGCCGCCAATGGTGTGGGCGACATTGAAGCCCTGCAGTACGCCAACCTGCTGTGCAACGAGCAGGGCATGGACCCGATCTCCTTCGGCGCCACCGTCGGCGCGGTGATGGAACTCTACGAGATGGGCGTGCTGACGAGCGAGCAGATCGGTGTTGATGCGCCTTTCGGTTCAGCCGAAGCGCTGGCGCGCTTCACCGAGATGACCGCACTGGGCGAAGGCTTTGGCGTGGAAATCGGCCAAGGGTCGAAGCGCCTGTGCGCCAAGTATGGTCACCCCGAGTTGTCGATGACGGTCAAGGGGCAGGAGTTTCCGGCCTATGACGCACGCGGCATCCAGGGCATGGGCCTGACTTATGCCACCTCCAACCGCGGCGCCTGCCATTTGCGCAGCTATACCGTGGCCTCCGAGGTGCTGGGCATCCCGGTCAAGACTGATCCGCTGGTCACCGAGGGCAAGCCGGAGTTGGTCAAGGCCTTCCAGGATGCGACGGCGATTTTCGACTCGGCGGGCATCTGCGTGTTCACGTCCTTTGCCTGGACGCTGGCCGATGTGCAGCCGCAGTTGCAGGCGGCTTGTGACGGTGATTGGTCCATGGAGAAACTCAACCTGGTGGGCGAGCGCATCTGGAACATGGAACGGCAGTTCAACACGGCCGCAGGCTTTACCCGCAAGGATGACGACCTGCCACCGCGCTTGAAGACCGAACCTGCCCAGACGGGTCCGGCCAAGGGGCTGGTGAGCGGTATCGACAAGATGATTCCGGAGTACTACCAGATACGTGGCTGGACGCCGGAAGGCGTTGTCACCGAGGAAACAGTCGCCCGGCTCGGGCTCTGATTCTAGCCTTGGGCTGAGTGCTGGTCGCGGTGAAGGCCGCGGCCGGTTCCGCTTGCTGTCGGCTCGTCCTTGCCTTCTGGGCGGGCGGGCCGATCCTGCGTATGAGGAGTTCTCCATGAAGTATCTGATTCTGGGCAATGGACCCACCGGGGTGATTGCCGCCGAAACCCTGCGCCAGGCCGATCCGGCCGGCCAGGTCGTGATGGCTGGCAGTGAAGACGCGCCGCCGTATTCGCGCATGGCCATCCCGTATCTGCTCGAAGGCAACATCAACGAGTCCGGCACCTACCTGCGCAAACGCGCCGGGCATTTCGAATCGCTGGGCATTCGCTTGAAGCCGGGCCGTGCGGTGTCGGTCGACCGTGAGCAACAGCGCGTGTTGTTTCACGACGGCAGCCACGAAGACTACGATCGCCTGCTGATCGCCACCGGATCGCACCCCGTGCGTCCGCCCATCCCCGGCATTGACCGCCCGCAAACCCAGACTTGCTGGACGCTTGAAGACGCGCGCGCCATTGCAGCGCTGACCAAGCCCGGCAGCAGGGTGCTGCAGCTCGGCGCGGGTTTCATCGGCTGCATCATTATGGAAGCGTTGGCCAAACGGGGGGTGGAGCTGACCGTGGTCGAGATGGGGGACCGCATGGTGCCGCGCATGATGACCCCGACCGCTGGCGGCATGATCAAGCGCTGGGTGGAGTCCAAGGGCATTGCCGTGCGCACCTCGGCGGGCGTTGAGCGTATCGACACCGGCACGGGCGATGCGCCGCTGAATGTGCAGTTGTCCACCGGCGAGCATTTTCCCTGCGATGTGGTGATTGTTGCCGCTGGCGTGGCGCCGAATGTCGGCTTTCTGGAAGCGACCGGGGTGCACGTGGCCAAGGGCGTGATCGTCGATTCGCGCATGGAAACCTCGGTGCCGGGCATCTACGCGGCCGGGGACGTGGCCGAGGCGCCGGATCTGTTCACCGGTGCGCACCTGGTGTCAGCCATTCAGCCCAATGCGGCCGATCAGGCGCGTATTGCCGCCATCAACATGGCGGGCGGACAGGCTCAGTTGCCGGGGGTTCTGGCGATCAACGTGCTCGACACGCTCGGTCTGATCTCGACTTCATTTGGTCAATGGTGGGGCGACAAGGACGGGCAAAGCGTCGAGCAATGCGACGAGGCGGGGTATCGCTACATCAGCCTGCAGTTCAAGGACGATGTGCTGATCGGCGCAACCGCCATCGGGCTCACCGATCACGTGGGTGCGTTGCGCGGCTTGATCCAGGGACAGTTGCGTCTCGGGCCCTGGAAAGACCGCCTGCTTCACAACCCGCACGCGTTCTTTGAGGCCTACGTGGCGGTGACGCAATCCACCGCCTTGAATCGAGCGGTGGCATGAAGCTGAAGTTCAAGTTGTTTGCGTCATTGACCGATTACCTGCCGGCCGATCGAAAAGGCAATATCGTTGATCTGGATCTGCCGGCAGGCACCACGATTCAGACGGTCATTGATCAGTACCGGGTGCCTGAAAAAAGCGCGCATCTGGTGCTGGTCAATGGGCGTTTCATTCCACCGGCCGCGCGGGCGAGCCATGTGCTGGAAGAAAACGATGAACTGGCCATCTGGCCGCCAGTGGCCGGAGGCTGATCTTGGCGTTTACCCCCCCGTCACTGGAGACGTTTTCGCGCGAAGTGGGCGCCAGCGCGCAGGAGTTTGAGCGGAGTCTGCATGCGGCATTGCCCGGCGGCGTCGAGTCGCTGGGAGCGGGGCGGTTTCGCGTGAGCGCGGGCGAGGTGCGCCTGGAGATCACCGCGGTACCGCAGTCGGCACGGCGGATCGGTCTGTTTGCGTTGCCGGTGCTGGCGACCCGATTTGAGTTTTTGGCGGGCGAATTGCCGGCGCGCGCGGCCCTGATCGCGCGGCTGGATCGCGCCATGCAACGCGGCGGAGGCTGAGGCACTTTGGGCGGATTTTCACAGGCGTTTGCCGACGCGTTTTCGCTGTTGTGGGACTTCGACGCGCGCGTATTCGAGATCGTCCTGCTCTCACTTCAGGTGAGCGGCCTGGCCGTCTTGATCGGCACGTTTATCGGACTGCCGCTGGGCGCGTGCCTGGCCGTTGGGAGCTTCCCCGGCAAGCAGACGGCGGCCGTCATCGTTAACGGCTTCATGGGGCTGCCCTCGGTGGTCGTGGGGGTGGTGGTCTATCTCGTGTTGTCGCGCTCCGGGCCAATGGGCGACTTCGGCCTGTTGTATACGCCATCGGCCATGGTGATTGCTCAGGTGGTGCTGGTGGTGCCGCTGATGGCGGCGATCGCCCGGCAAGTGGTCGAAGATACTTGGCGGCAGTACCGTGAAGAGCTGGCCGCGCTGCGCTTTGGCTGGCGCGACACAGTGCGGGTGCTGCTGCACGATTGCCGGTTTTCGCTATCGGTGGCGGTGCTGGCCGGTCTGGGCCGCGCGATGTCGGAAGTGGGGGCGGTGATGATCGTCGGCGGCAATATCGACCGCAGTACCCGCGTCATGACCACCGCCATTGCGCTCGAAACCAGCAAGGGGGATCTCCCGCTGGCGATTGCGCTGGGCATGGTTTTGCTGGCGCTGATCCTGTTTCTCAACGCCGGGGCCTTCGCCTTGCGCACCTCGGTGATGCGTCGATTCGAATGAGCCTGTTCCCGTTGCAGCTTCGTGATGTGGTGTTTCGACCCAATGGTCGGGCTGTCCTCGATGGGGTGGATCTGACCCTGTCGGGCGAGGGTATCACCGTGGTGCTCGGGCCCAATGGTGCGGGCAAGAGCGTGCTGCTGCGGACCATCTGCGGTCTGTTGCCGTCCACGGGAGGGGTGATCGATTGGGGCGGCGGCAGCTTTGATCCGCTGGCGGTCGGCATGGTCTTCCAGCATCCGGTCATGCTGCGCAGCTCGGTGATCGACAACATCGCCTTGGGGCTGGTGCCGCGCGGGGTCGGCGCACGCGAGCGACGCATGGCGGCAATGGCCATGCTCGAGCAGATCGGGCTGGCTGATCGGGCCAACGATAACGCCAGGCAATTGTCGGGCGGTGAGCAGCAACGTCTGGCGCTGGGTCGGGTGTGGCTGACCCGGCCGCGCCTGCTTTTGCTGGATGAGCCGACCTCCAGTCTCGACCCCTCGGCGGTCGAAGCGGTGGAGCGCATCGTGCGGCAGATCCGCACGGAAGGTACAAAAATATTAATGACAACGCATAATCTCGGTCAGGCGACGCGTCTGGCCGATGACATCGTGTTTCTGGCCGGCGGCCGGGTACGTGAACATGTGTCGGTGCGTCGCTTCTTTTCCCAGCCGTCCTCGGTGGAGGCGCGGCAGTTCATTCAAGGAGAACTCCCATGGCATCTGGCTTTTTGAAACGTCTGCTTCCAGCGCTGATTCTGAGTGCAACGGCAATGTCGGTGCAGGCCGGTGAATCCATTACGTTGGCTTCGACGACGTCCACTGAAAACTCGGGCTTGTTCGGCTATATTCTGCCGATCTTCGAGAAGGCCACCGGCATTCAGGTAAAGGTCGTTGCGCTGGGCACCGGTCAGGCGCTCGATGTCGGCAAGCGCGGCGACGCAGACGCGCTGCTGGTGCATGACCGCGCCAAAGAAGAAGCCTTTGTCGCCGAGGGCTTCGGGGCGTATCGCAAGGACGTGATGTACAACGACTTCGTCGTGGTTGGTCCGGCGGCCGATCCTGCGGGCATTGCTGCCGCAAAGAGTACTGACGAGGCGTTTGGCAAGATCGCTGACAGCGGCAATGCCTTCGCTTCGCGCGCTGACCGCAGTGGCACCCACTCGGCGGAAATGCGTTTCTGGAAAGCGGCGGGCAAGAATCCGGAAGGACAGGCCTGGTACAAGGCGTCGGGGTCCGGCATGGGGGCGACGCTGAACATGGCGGCGGGTGTCGGTGCATATACCCTGAGTGATCGCGGTTCGTGGGCCAACTTCAAGAACCGGCAGGATCTGAAGATTTTGTTCCAGGGTGACCCGGCACTCTACAACCCCTACGGCGTGATTCTGATCAACCCGGTGAAGCATCCGCATGTCAAAAAGGCCGCGGCGGAGTCTTTCATTAACTGGATCACGTCCGAGGCCGGACATCAGGCTATCGCTGATTACAAGTTGCACGGCGAACAGCTGTTTTTCCCGCTCAAGGCGAAGTAAAGCCCGGTTCTGCTGTAGCGCTTTGGACGCCCGGCCAGTGCCGGGCGTTTTTCGTTGTCGGACGCTTCAACACACAGCCGCGTGGCCGGTGCTGGATGCGTCTGATGGTCGGGTTGGTTGCCACGCAAACACGACGGCTGATGGTCGGAGGGCTTCAGTGCCAGATTGTCGGCGCAAAAAAACAAACCCCCGCCGAGGCAGGGGTTTGTTCTGTTCGCGTGCTCAGGCTTACTGGATGATGACTTCCGGGCCCATCATCAGCGTCGGCAGCCAGGTCGAGACCCAGGGCACGTAGGTGACGATGATCAGGAAGAGCATCATGATCGCGACCCAGGGCAGGGCCGCCTTGACCACGTTCATCACCGACATCTGGGCGACGCCCGCCGTGACGAACAAGTTCAGGCCAACAGGTGGTGTGATCATGCCGATTTCCATGTTCACCACCATGATGATGCCCAGGTGGATCGGGTCGATGCCCAACTGGATGGCGATCGGGAAGACCAGCGGTGCCACAATGATCAGCAGGCCCGACGGTTCCATGAACTGACCGCCGATGAGCAGGATGATGTTGACCACGATGAGGAAGGCAATCGGGCCAAAGCCGGCTGAGAGCATGGCCTCGGTGATGGCCTGCGGGATGCGCTCCTCGGTCAGCACATGCTTCAGGATGATCGCGTTGGCGATCACGAACATCAGCATGATGGTCAGCTTGCCCGCTTCGAACAGGGTCTTCTTGGTGTCCTGGTGCCAGAACACTTCCAGCACTTTGAACAGCGGATTGCGATGGTTGTTTTCATCAGCAAACGGCCCCATGTCGCGGTAGACATAGTTGGCGATCAAGAAGGCGTAGACCGCGGCCACCGCAGCCGCTTCGGTCGGCGTGAAGATGCCGCCGTAGATACCGCCAAGAATGATCACGATCAGGAACAGGCCCCAACCGGCGTCGCGCGCTGCTGTAAACACCTCGCCCCAGCCGGGGAAGGGCTGTTTGGGCAGGTTCTTGACGCGCGCCGCAATGTAGATCGCGATGATCAGCATGAAGCCGGCGAGCAAGCCCGGAACGACGCCCGCGAGGAACATCCGGCCAACCGACACGTCGGTGGCGGCGGAATAGACCACCATCACGATCGACGGCGGAATCAGAATGCCCAGCGTGCCCGCGTTACAGATCAAACCTGCGGCAAACTCCTTTTTGTAGCCCGCCTGCACCATGCCTGCGATGACGATGGAGCCGATAGCCACCACGGTGGCAGGCGAGGAGCCCGACAGCGCGGCGAACATCATGCAAGCGACCACCGATGCGATACCCAGGCCGCCACGAATCGAGCCGACCATGGCGATGGCGAAGCGGATGATGCGGTTTGCCACCCCACCCGTCGACATGAAGCTCGAGGCGAGGATGAAGAACGGGATCGCCAGCAGCGTGTAGTGACCGTCAAACGTGGTGAAGAGCGTTTGTGCCACCGAACCGAGCGAGGCGTCCGAGTGAAACATCAGGAACAGAATGCTCGACAGACCGAGCGAGATGGCGATGGGCACGCCGATCAGCATGAAGCCGATGACCATGCCGAAGAGAATTGCGAGATCCATCGGTCAGTGCTCCTTTTTGTTGGTCTGAGCGCCCGCATTCATCTTGGCGATGGCGCGGTCCGAGTTGTGATGGTGACCGTCGGCGTGGGCATCAACCGCGTCTTCGATCATGTCTTCAACTTCGTGCGCGGCAATGATCGAGTCACGCTGATTGGTCAGTACGTGATAGCCCGCCTGCAGCAAACGCAGCACCAACAGGGCCATGCCCAGCGGCAGTGCGAAGTAGGGCACGAAACGCGGCATCTTCTCGTAAGCTTCGCCTTCGTTGATGATCGGGCCAATCCATGCCAGGAAACCCGGCATCGGGATGTCGTCGGTTTCCATCCAGATACGGTCGGAGGCAAACGGATACCAGTATTCCCAAGCGCCTTTGAGCAGCAGTACGGCGAAGAGCAGGCTCGCGCCGACGGCCAGCAAGGCAAACACCTTTTTCACCGGCGGAGGCAGCAGGTTGATGATGACATCCACGCCGATGTGGAATGTGCGTTTGACGCCGTAGGCGGCGCCGACGAGCACCAACCAGGCGAACAGGACGACCGTGACTTCCAGCCCCCACAAAATATTGCTGTTGAAGACATAGCGCGCAACCACGTTGGCGAACGTGATCAGCGTCATGAATCCCAGTGTGACCGCGATGAATGTTTCTTCAGCGCTTTCCACTGCCTGGGAAAATCGGCTCGGTTCTCCAGTCATCTCCCTCTCCGTTTTATCAAAGGTTGGGCCAAAAATATGCGCGGGGAGCCAGGCTCGCCGCGCATACGGATGGCGCAGATGGGACGCCCTCGCGCCCCACGGGCTTAGCCCTTGTTAGCCTTCTGAGCGGCTTCCATCAGGTCAGCCCCGATGTCGCCCTCAAACTTCTTCCACACCGGCTTCATCGCCTCGACCCACGCCTGGCGCTGCTCAGCCGTCAGCGTACGCACGGTCGAACCGGCTTCGATGACTTTCTGGCGGTTGTCTTCGTCGACTTTCTTGACGGCGGCGTTACGCTCGGTGGTGACTTCGCCGAGGATCTTCAGGAACTGGTCACGCACTTCCGGCTTCTGGCTCTTGAGCCATTCGGTCGAGGTGACAACCAGGTAGTCCAGCACGCCGTGGTTGGTTTCGGTAATGCCGTCCTGAACTTCGAAGAACTTCTGGCCGTAGATGTTGGACCAGGGGTTTTCGCAGCCATCGATGGTCTTGGTCTGCAGCGCGCCGTACACTTCGCTGAAGGCCATTTTCTGCGGGTTGGCACCGAGTTGCTCGAACTGAGCGACCAGCACGTCAGAGGCTTGCACGCGGAACTTCAAACCCTTGGCATCTTCCGGCTTGATCAGCGGCTTGTTGGCCGACAGCTGCTTCATGCCGTTGTGCCAGAAGGACAGGCCCGTCAGACCACGGCGGCTCATCGATTCCTTCAGCTTCTGGCCGTCGGCCGAGTTCTGGAAGCGATCAACCGCATCAATGTCGGTGAACAGGAAGGGCAGATCGAAGAGACGGAATTTCTTGGTGAATTTCTCGAACTTCGACAGCGACGGAGCAGCCAGCTGCACGTCGCCGCTGAGCATCGCCTCGAGCACTTTGTCGTCGTTGTACAGGCTGGAGTTCGGATACACCTGCATGCAGGCCTTGCCGTTCATTTCTTCGTTGACCCGCTTGGCCAGCAACTCCGCAGCAATTCCTTTCGGGTGCTTGTCGGTGTTGGTCACGTGGGCGAACTTGATGACTACCTCACCGTCATCGCACGCGCCTTCGGCTTGAGCGACACCGATTTGGCCTGCCAGGACTGCAGCTGCTGCGATCGCGATTACATGTTTGCGCATTTGGACTCCTCCACAACGTTATATAGGTCATGCCCGAATCGTTTTGTCCGGACCTGCCACTGTAGGCTCGCAACCTTCTCTGGTTACTTTGAGCCCGCTTTGAAGCATTGGGCACAAGCATAGTGTCTCAAAGCGTTCAGTAACGGAATACGTAATGTCACTTATCCAGTCTGTGGGCGGGGTGCTTCTGGTCGGGAGTCGTTGTGTCAGTGCTTCTGGCCGCCTTGATTCAGGTTAGGTCAGCTTGTCGGTTTTTTCGAATGATGCAGTCGCGCATCACTTGAAGCCGGTTGGCCAGCCGACGATGACTAAGGCGCAGAACATCATTTAGGCATCTTGCCGAAGCCCGCCATGCCGCGCTCGGCCAGACCACGGTCAAGGTAGTGCATCGGACCGCCGGAAACCACGCAGGAAGGCAGCACGGTGCGGTATCTACCGCCTGGCTGTGATCTCTCTGTAGGTTGTTCATTCGGGACGTGCCGGTCAGATCGGATGTGCCCACCAAACCAGTCTTTCGAGTTTCCCGAATGAACACACATGAAAATGCCCGATTAACGGTCCATGGTCGAGTGCTTCTTGTGAGGCGCGTCGTTGAACATGATCTGCGCGCGGAAGAGACGGCACAGGCTGCACACCACCAGTGGCACGTGGGACCTGATTGCCGAAATCCAGACTGTCAGCCTGTCCGAGTTTGACCGCGTGCTGCGCGAGGTGCGCATGATTGATGGCGTGCTCAACAGTGAGACGAGTCTGTTGCTCAGTTCGGTTTGAGCGCGACGGCGTCGTTGCGATCTGGCAAACACGACCGACGCGCTGGCGCGCCTCGCCCTGAATCGTTTGCGGGTTTTGGATCCGATAATAGTCCTCAGGCCGCCGCGCGCAGCTGCGAGGCGGCCAGCGCGCGTTCGATGTCGGCGATCAGATCCTCGATATCCTCCAGCCCGGCAGACAGCCGTACCAGCCCCTCGGGGATGCCCGCCGCCGCGCGCTCTTCGGGCGTGTAGGTCGAGTGCGTCATGCTGGCGGGGTGCTGGGCGAGGGATTCGGCGTCGCCCAGGCTGACCGCACGGGTGATCAGGCTCAGATGGTTCATGAAGGTCCGGCCGGCGTCCAGGCCGCCCTTGAGTTCGAAGGCGATCATGCCGCCAAAGCGCTTCATCTGGCGGCTGGCGAGGGCGTGATATGGATCGCTTTCAAGGCCGGGGAAGTACACCCGCGCGACGGCCGGATGCGAGGCCAGCGTGCGGGCAATCGCTTCGGCGTTTTTGCAGTGGCGGTCCATGCGCAGCGCCAGCGTTTTGAGGCCGCGCATGATGAGGTGCGCGTCGTTGGGCGAGAGCACGGCGCCGGTCATGTCCTTGAGGCCTTCGAGGCGCACGCGCATGGCCAGTTCGGCGTTGCAGGCGACGATGCCGGCGGTGACATCGCCGTGGCCGTTGAGGTATTTGGTGGCCGAATGCACCACCACGTCGGCGCCCAGCGAGAGCGGTTGTTGCAGATAGGGGGTGCAATAGGTGTTGTCGACCACCACCAGCGCACCGTGGCGGTGGGCGATGGCGCTGCAGGCGGCGATGTCGACAAGGCGCATGTTGGGGTTGGCCGGGGTCTCGAAATACACCAGACGGGTCGTGCTGGAGATGGCATCGGCCAGCGCCTGCGGATCGGTCATGTCGATGCGGGTGACCTTGACACCAAAGCGCTGCAGGCCGTGCATGAAGAACGAATGGGTGCAGCCATACAGCGTGGTGTCGGTGATCAGTTCATCGCCCGGTTGCAGCAGCGTCCAGCAGGTGGCGGTGATCGCGCCCATGCCCGAGCCGAAGGCTACGGCCGCCTCGGCGCCCTCCAGCGCTGCCATGCGTTGCTCAAGCAGGGCCAACGTGGGATTAGAGATGCGGGTGTAGAAATGGCCTTTTTCCTCGCCCGAAAAACAGGCGGCGCCGTACTCGGCACTGTCGAAGGCGAAGGTGGAGGTCTGGAAGATCGGGGGGACCAGCGCGCCCTGATGGTCGAGCGGATCGTAGCCATGGTGGATGGCGCGGGTGGCAAAACCTTGAGGGCTGGACGCGTGTGACATGGGGGCTTCCTTGTTGGGTGGGAAGGCCTGCTGGCCAATGCATCCACTTTAGCGATCCATGGCTTTCGATAATTGCCGAAATCATGCGCGATATGCTTTCATTGGCGCATGAAAGGCAAAGAATATGGCTTTGTTTTAGGAAAATTTGCTATGGACGAGATCGACAAGAAGATTCTGACGAGTTTGCAGAACGATGCGCGGGTCACCGTCGCTCATCTGTCGGAGCAAGTGTCGCTGACGTCGTCGCCCTGCTGGCGGCGGGTCAAGGCGCTTGAAGAGTCTGGTGTGATCCGTGGTTACCATGCCGAACTCGACCCGCGCCGCCTCGGCTATGACGTGACCGCTTTCGTGAGCGTGATGCTGGAGAACCACCGCATCGATGTGGGTGACTCTTTCGAGGTCGCGGTGCAGGGCATTCCGCAGGTGGTGGCCTGCCACAACGTATCGGGGCGTTACGACTTCATGCTCGAAGTGGTGGCCACCGATCTCGAAGCCTTCGGCGAGTTCGCTCGCAACGTGTTGCGCACACTGCCGGGCGTGAAGGAGATCTATTCCAGCTTCTCGCTCAAATCGATCAAGCATCAGCGGCGGCTACCACTGCCTTGAGCTGACGGCGCAAAAACGGCGACCCGTGGGCCGCCGTTTTTGTCAGGCAGGGGTGCGCTTACTCGGTATCGAAGCCCAGCAAGCGTCCGTCCATGATGCGTTGCGCGACCGATTCGGGCACATCTTCTTCCCAGTCGCCCCGACCGCTGCGCAGTCCGGCGAGCACCTCGGTCACGTCGATGTGCAGATGGCTTTCGTCGTGGGGTTCGATCGCCAGCAGCTTGTCGTTTTCTTTCAAGTAGGCGAGCAGGTGGCGCAGATTGGCCGGCACCTCGACATTGTCGAGCGTTACCAGGTCGGTCGCCTCTCCGCCGCGCGGGCGCGAGGGGTAGACATACACATGCGTGTTGTCGGGGAAGAGCTTGCCGAAAGCCTCCAGAATGCCGCCCTCCATGCCCTCGTAGTATTTTTCGTCGAACAGGAAACTGAAATCGCGCACCGACAGCACGATACCGATCGGCTTCTGCGTGTAGCGGCGCAGGTAGGCGCGCAGACGGAAGAAGCGCAGATAGTCGGAGATCATTACCGTGTAGCCCTGCGAGGCCAGCAGATCGATGCGGGCGAGGAAGTCTGCGCCGTCCACGTTGTCGCCCGAGGCCAGCGAGTTCATGGTGATCTCGGCCAGCGACACCACCTCTTTCTCATCGACCGCCGCCAGCTGGCTGAACTGCTTCTGGCCGGCGAGCATCATGTCCACATTCACCAGCGTCAAAGGCTTGAAGCTGCCGCGCATCACCATCACCGGCTTGCGGTACAGCAGCTCGCCCGGCACCACCACCTCTCCGGCCGGGTTGAACACCACCGCGCGGGTCAGCCAGCTGCGAATCAGGTGCAGGTTCATGAGGCGGTTTTCGACCTCCTCGAAATAGGGGCCGGAGAAGTGGATGACGTCCACCTCGATGCGCTCCGAGCCCAGTCCGTCGCCCAGCGCCTCGACCACCCACTCGGGGTTCTGATAGTGGTTGAAGGCGCCGTGGATCAGGTTCACGCCCAGAATGCCGAGCGCCTCGGCCTGCAGCGCGTTGTCGTCGTCGAGCATGCGCACATGCATGATCACATCGCTCGGCTCGGCGCCCGGATGCAACTGCAAACGCACGCCCACCCAGCCGTGGCACTCGTTCGCCTGCTTGAAGCTGCGCGCCGTCACCGTTGCCGCGTAGGCAAAAAAGGTGGTGTTCTTCGCCCGCACATGCGCCAGCCGCGCCACCACCTGGCTGAACTCCTTGTCCAGCATCTGCAGCAGACGTGCCCGGCTCACATAGCGATCCACATGCCCGTAGATGTCATCGCTCACCGCCATGTCGTAGGCCGACATGGTCTTGGCAATCGTCCCCGCCGCCGCGCCCACCGAGAAAAACCGCCGCGCCACCTCCTGACCTGCCCCGATCTCCACGATGGAACCGTACTTCAGCTTGTCGAGGTTGATGGCGAGGGCTTTCTGGTCGGTAGAGAGCGTGGTGTCGCGTTTGCGCATGTCGGGAGTCTCGGCAGTGTCGGGCGAAGCCCCGAGTTTACACCGACGGCCGTGCAGGGCGGATAAGCGCAGCGTCATCCGCCGTCATCTTAGCCGCAGCTCAGAGCTTGCGCGGCAAAGTCCGGTAGCCGGCGGTAGTGGATCGTTCGATGCATTGCATGCGGTGGAAGGCGCTGCGTTTTTCCGACCTACGCGAGCTGATATTTCGGGGGCGGTTCAGTCGGATTGCTTGGAGCGCAGCCTTTTTCGCAGCCGGAAGTTGTCAATTGCAAGATAGATGAGTGCGGCCAGCATGATCGCATCAAAGCCATTGGGGCCAGCAAGAAACCAGAAGGCCCACGCAATCGTTGCGGCAACAAGCGCGGTGAGGAGGAGGGCGATGGAGTCTTTCATGCGAGCGCCGCGTGAAACCGATAGGCGCTTTTATTCGCCACATTGGCCTTATAGATGCCTGGGTACCGCTGCAACGTTTCGGTGAGCCATGGCCTGTAAAGTCCATTCTGGTTGGCGCTGAGCAAGACATCTGCGATTGATGTGCCCCCAGAGAGCGTGCGGCCCGTCGCGACGGCGATGCTCCCGATGACCGCGCCGACATAAAATGCAGCAGTGCATGCCGCAGCGACGCCCAGGCCCTCCAGTTTTGTCGCTGCGCCGAGTTCGCCGAGGGTCACGCGCGTTCCGAATTTGTCTATCTGGGTCATCAATACTGTGGCATTTGCCAAGGTGAGCTGTAGCGTTCCAAACAGCGACTCGGGCGCCGGCAGACCCAGGCTGTTCATGTTTTCTTTGAAGTATTTGTAGAAATTAGACATGGTCTGGGTGTTCTTGAGGTAATGACGAATGACTATATACGATCGTCCTCATGGCGTTCAAGTGCCGTGACTTCCATCTGGCGAAAAGCTGTCTGATGAAAGAGAAACGGCGACCCGCAGGCCGCCGTTTCTCTTTGGTGCCGCCCCGGTAGAGGCGGCGCCGTTGTTGCTTACTTCTTCTTGCGTGCCGGCGGCACATCCGTACAACTGCCGTGGGCAATCTCCGCGGCCATGCCGATGCTCTCGCCGAGGGTCGGGTGGGGGTGGATGGTCTTGCCGATATCGACGGCATCTGCACCCATCTCGATGGCCAGGCAGACCTCGCCGATCATGTCGCCCGCGGATGGGCCGACGATGGTGCCACCGATCACCCGATGCGTCTCCGCATCA
>NZ_VMNK01000009.1 GCF_007625155.1 Denitromonas halophila
AGCGGTGTCCTCGGCTCCCGGAGGATCGTCGGAGCCGGTCTGGTCGAGGATGGTCGTAGTCACGCTGCTGGTGCCAACCACGAGGTTCTCGTAGCCACCACCCGAGGTGCTGGCGATGCTGGCGGTGAAGGTCTCGCCGCTGTCGGCGTAGGCGTCGTCCAGCGTGCTGACGGTGAAGCTCGCGCTGGTGGCGCCGGCGGCGATGGTCACCGCCTGAGTCACCGGAACGAGGTCGCCATTGTCGGTGGTGACGTGGCCGGTGACGACGTTGACCGTCAGCACCGAGGTCGGTGCTTTGTCGACCGAGACGGTGTAGGTGATTGACTCACCCTCGATCACGCTGGACTCGCCGCTGATCGAGATCACGGCCGAGACACCCGCCGTTTCGACAACGCTGACAGTCTCTTCCCCCGTGCCGCCATCAAACACGAATTCCGGCGCGGTGCGAGCCGTGCCGAATTCGAACTCCAGCGGATCCACGCCTTCGGTGATACGCAGCAGGCGGACAAAGCTGTTGCCTTCGCCACCGGCGCCACCGTTCAGACCGGCAGCCGGGGCGTCGATGGCGTCGTCGATGTCGCCGCCGTCGTTGATGGCCTGGATGACGCGGTCAATCGTCGCGTCGCCGACGGTGGATTCTTGCGGTGTCGGGCGGGTGGTGTCGGAGAGCTCGGCGGTGATGGCGATGGTTTCATTCGGCTGCACTTCAAGCAGCTGGCCGTCGCTGGTGGCCAGTTCGACGCGGCCGCCGTTGCGGGTGATGACCACCTCACCTTCGAAAAGGGCGTCGCCAGCCTTGAGCACGCGCAGTTCGCCGTTTGCGTTGCGGGCATAGGCCTCGCCGATGACTGCCACGACGGTTGCTACGGGTTGATTGATCGCCATTTGAGTTCTCCGCTGGGCCGGCACAGCGCCGACCTACACTGATTCGATAGTGAAAGATTACGGTCGCCGCACGGCGAAGCCTATTGGACCGGTGGACAGGGTGGGCCACGCGCGATGGCGCAGCGGCCGGGGCTCAGGCCGCGTGATCGATATCGACCGGCACATATTTGAGTGCCAGCACGAGCTGGAGCCGGTCGCGCACGCCGAGCTTTTCGAAGGCTGCGCCGAGATGCGCCTTGACGGTGCGCTCGGTGATGTCGAGCCGGCGGGCGGCTTCTTTGTTGGTGGCGCCGCGGGCAACTTCGAGCGCGACGGCGCGCTCACGCGGCGTCAACAGATCAAGCCCGGGGTCGGCCTCGGCGGGGTGTTCGCCGAGCAGACGTTCGCTGGCGGCACCCATGACCCGACTCATCAACTCGGGGCCCAGCCACAAACCACCGTGCGTCACGGCGACGGCCACCTGCTGCAGCATGGCGGGGGTGGCGTGACTGTGGCAGTAGCCACGCGCGCCAAGTGCGATGGCGTGCATGGCGTCTTCCTGCACCGGCTCGGGCGAGAGCACGACAACCGGCACGCCAGACAGGGTCGCGATGGCCGATGACAACTCGGCCGAATTGAGCGGCACGCGAGCCCACCACAGCACGTCGGGACGGCCGCCACCCAGTTCTGTACGCACGACAGCATCCGGAAACGCACTTTGCCAGCGCGCCTGGAGTTGGCCTTTCGAGGAGATGAATAGGTGCTTTGTCATCGTTCCGTCAGCGCATTGGCCTTGGCCCGCAAGACCGGTTTGAGCAAATAGGACAAAATCGTTTTCTTGCCGGTCAGCACGTCAACTTGCGCGACCATGCCAGGAATAATCGGCAGGTTCTGCCCCAAACTTGACTCTGTTGTACGCACTCGCACGATATAAAAGGCATTTCCGCGGTCGTCCATGACCGTATCAGCGCCGATTTGCTCAACCGTGGCCTTGAGTCCGCCATAGATGGAAAAGTCGTAGGCAGTGAATTTGACCTCCGCCGCCTGGCCGGGCCGCAGGAAGGCGATATCCTTGGGATTGATCTTGGCTTCGAGCAGCAGAGCCTCGTCCAGCGGCACCACCTCGGCCACCTCCTTGCCGGGCTGCACCACGCCACCGACGGTGTTGATCAGCAGGCGCTTGACCGTGCCGCGCATGGGTGACTTCACTTCGGCGTGCTTGACGCGGTCGATCAGCGTCAAGCTGCCCTCGGACAAACTATTGAGTTTGGCGCGCGTGTCCGACAACTCGTTGCGCGCCGCATTGCGGTAGGCCAGTTCGACGTCCTGAATATTGCGACTGGCTTCGGCAATGGACGACTGGATGCGTGCGATCTGGGCATTCGCCTGATTGCGCTCGCCGCGCAGTCGCGCCACATCGCGCTCAAGACGCAGCAGCTCGACTTCGGACACGGCACCCGAGGCGAGCAAGGGTTTGGTCACGTCGAGCTCTTGCGACACCAGGTTGAAGGTCTGCGTGGCTTGCGCCAGACGAGCCTGCACCTCGACCAGCTCCTGGCTGCGCTGCGCCATCTGCTGGCGCGCAATCGCCAGTTCGCCATCGAGCTTGGCCTGGCCGGCTTCGTACAAGGCCCGCTCTTGCTCGATCAGCTCCGGCGCGGCCTTGGCCACCTCGGGCGGCGGAATGAAGGCCGCCCCTTCGGACAGCGCCACCAGCCGCGCGGCCTTGGCCACCAGGGCGTAGTACTGCACCCGGTTTTCGCGCAAAGAGGACACAAATCGGGTGGGATCAATGCGCACCAGCGTCTGGCCGATATCGACCACGTCGCCCTCCTTGACCAGAATCTCTTCGACCACGCCGCCGTCGAAGGACTGTAAGACCTGCAACTGGCTGGACGGGATGACACGCCCTTCGCCACGCGTGACTTCGTCGATTTCGGCAAAACCGGCCCACACCAACAGCAGCAGGAATACGACCAGCGAGCCGCGCAACAGCGCCCGCGCGCGCAGCGGCTCCTGCTCCATCACGGCGCGGTCGGCATCGCCGCCCCAATCGACATCGGTTTCGCGCTGCTCGGGTACCATCCGCCCGAACAGCCGGTCGAGCAGTGGCCGGGTACGACTGGCCACGGCATTGGACGCTCGGCCGATGCGCTTGAACTGTTCCGCATTCAGATTACTCATGCGGCCCTCCCGATACGCCCCTGGCGCAAGGCCTCGACCACTTGAGACTTGGGTCCGTCAGCAACGATCTTGCCGCCGTCCACCACGATGATCCGGTCGACCAACTCGAGCAACGAGGTGCGGTGGGTAATGACGATCATCGTCTTGCCCGCCGCGCAGCTACGCAACTGCTGCTTGACGTACTCCTCGCTGGAGTGGTCCATCGAGCCGGTCGGCTCATCCATCAGCAGGATCGGCGGATCGTTGATCAGCGCGCGGGCAATCGCCACGCCCTGACGCTGGCCGCCGGAGAGCGATTCGCCGCGCTCACCCACGAGCATGTCGAAGCCCTTGGGATGGCTATTCACAAACTCCGCGATCCCTGCCTGCTCGCTGGCGCGCACCACGTCGGCGTCGTCGGCGTCGCGCGAGGCGATGGTGAGGTTGTCGCGCAGGCTGCCGTAGAACAGCGTCACATCCTGCGGCACATAGCCCACATGGCGGCGCAGTTCGGCGGGGTCGAGCTGGCGCAGATCGATGTCATCGATCAGCACCGCGCCTTCGGTGGGCCGGTACAGACCGAGAATCAGTTTGTGCAACGTGGTCTTGCCCGAGCCAACCCGCCCGAGAATGGCCACCCGCTCGCCCGGCTCGATGCGCAGCGACACATTGCGCAGCGCCTCGACGTCCTGGCCTGGGTACACAAAATGCACATCCTTGAATTCGATGCGGCCGACGAAATTCTGCCGGCTGACAAAGCTGGAATCCTCCGGCCGCTCGATGGGCCGCGAGAGAATCTCGTCCAGCGAGGTCAACGCCGTCGCCGCGTTGTGATACTGCGTCAGCAAACCGGCCACCTGACCGATCGGTGCCAGTGCGCGCGAAGACAACATCGAGCAGGCGATCAGCCCGCCCATGCTCAGCTCGCCCTTGGAGATCAGATACACGCCGAGCACAATGATCACCACGTTGGTGGTCTGCTGAACCCATAGCGCGCCGTTCATGGTCGAGGCTGACAGCAAGCGCAACTGGGCGCTGGTGCGCGCCAGAAACACCGCGCTCTGCTCCCACTTGCGCTGCATGTACCCCTCGCAACCGAGTGCCTTGACCGACTCCAGCCCGACCAGACTCTCCACCAGCGTGGCGTTGCGCTGCGCGCTGGCGCGATACGTGGTTTCGGACAGCTCGTGCATACGGCTCTGAACCGTCATGGCGTAGAGCAGCACGATCAACACGCCGACAACGATGGGGATGATCATCGGCCAAGCGATCCAGCCGATCACCACCAGAAAGATCAGTGCGAACGGCAGATCCACAAAAGCGCTGACCGTGGCCGAGGTGATGAAATCACGCACCGTCTCGAAGGAGCGCAGATTAGACGCAAACGAGCCGGCCGACACCGGTCGCTGCTCCATCTGCAAGCCGAGCACCCGCTCCATGATATAAGCCGACAATTTGACATCGACCCGGTTGCCTGCCAGATCAATGAAATAGCCGCGCATGGTGCGCATCACCAGATCGGCCACCATCACGATCGACACCCCGATCGCCAGCATCCACAGCGTATCGACGGCGTTGTTCGGCACCACGCGGTCGTACACGTTCATGGTGAACATGGGCAGTGCAATGGCGAACAGATTGATCATCAAGGCCGCGACCAGCACATCGCGATACAGCGGGCGATTGTCGTTGATTGCCCCCCAGAACCAGTGGCGATGACGCACCGTCCCCACGGCCGGCGTGCGCGCATCGAAACGGAAACGCGGCCGGACGAAAATCGCATGGCCGGCGTAGCGCGCCGCCAATTCGCCGATCGGCAGCTCGGCTTCGGCGTCGCCGAGATCGGGGAAGATCACCCGCGCGGTCGAACCATCCTCGCTCCAGCCTAGCAACACGCAGGCCTGCTCATCGGCCAGAATCAACACCACAGGGAAGAGCGCCGCATTCAGCCGTTCAAGCGGCCGACGGGCCAGGTTGGACGTCAGCCCGGCGCGCCGCGCGGCGCGGTCGAACAAGGACGGGGTGAGGCGATGATTAACCAGCGGCAAGCCGGCCGTGGCCGCATCGCGCGTGAGGGTGCGGCCGTGTGCACGCGCAATCACCAGCAAACTTTCAAGCAGAGCGTCGGGCCGGTGAACATCTGCGGCTGGCGCAGCCATCGCTTCAGCAGCGGCGGCGGCCGGTGGCGCCGTATCGACCTGAGAAATGTCGTTGTCAGTCATGTGATCCTGTCGCAGCTCCCGTTCGTCGGGAAAGAAGGCGAGTCTCGCAGGTCAGTAACGGCAACACGCGTGCCGACTTTATGCGAAACGCCAATATTGGCACAGGCTCAGCTCAATTTAGGCGACGTCACCCTGCCGGGCAGCCCAGGACACGCATTTTTTCCTCAAGATCAGGGAACTCACTCCGTTGTTAGCACTCCCAGTACGCGAGTGCTAAAATAGCCGCAACTTTTTGGGAGGACATCGTCGATGACGCACACTTTGTCGCTACCGATCCCGACCTCCGTCGGCAGTATCGACCAGTACATCCAGTTCGCCAACCGCATCCCCTTGCTCACCGAGCAGGAGGAAAAGACCTACGCCCACCGTCTTCACGACGATGGCGATGTCGAGGCGGCCCGCGCCCTGGTGTTGTCACACCTGCGCCTCGTGGTCGCCATTGCCCGCGGCTATCTGGGCTACGGCCTGCCGCACGCCGACCTGATCCAGGAAGGCAATCTCGGCCTCATGAAGGCGGTCAAGCGCTTCGACCCGCGCCGCGGCGTGCGCCTGGTGTCCTTCGCCATTCACTGGATCAAGGCCGAGATCCACGAATACATCCTGAAGAACGCGCGCTTGGTCAAGGTGGCCACCACCAAGGCCCAGCGCAAGCTCTTCTTCAACCTGCGCAGCCTGAAGAAAGATCGCAACGCGCTGAGCCCGGACGATGTCTCGGCGGTTGCCGCGCAGCTAGGTGTCAAGCCCGAAGAAGTCGTCGAGATGGAAACCCGTCTCGGCGGGCAGGACGTGCCCCTCGACGGCGGCCGCGACGACGATGACGAGCACTTCGCCCCCATCGCCTACCTGCGCGACCCCGCTGCCGAACCGAGCGAATTGCTGGCCAACGCCGAACAGGCACAGCTGCAGAGCGACGGCCTGGTCAATGCCATGGCCGCACTGGACGAGCGCAGCCGCCACATCATCTCGGCCCGCTGGCTGACCGGCGACGACGGCAAGGCCGCCACACTGCACGAGCTGGCCGACGAGTACGGCGTCTCCGCCGAGCGGATTCGCCAGATCGAAGCCAAGGCGCTCAAGCAGATGCGCGGCGAGCTGGCCGCATTGGCCTGATTGCGACCCGTCGCAGACAAAAAAGGGCGACCCGCAGGTCGCCCTTTTTCTTTCGCTCAGCGCGCGCCGGGCGCTGACAGTCGTTTAACACCTTCAACAAAACGCTTGAGCGTCGGCGACAACTCACCGCGCGGAATGCTCACATCAATCAACTGGAAGCGACCACGCGTGGCCACGGCATGCTCGAGCGCCGCGGCCAGTTCAGCGCGCGTCTCAACCCGCAGACCATCGCCGCCCAGCCCCTTGGCCATCCCGGCAAAATCCCAATGGCTCAGGTCATTGAAGGACGACTCCGGCTGGAAGGTGCGCAGCATCTCCCACGAACGGTTGTTAAACACCAGCACAATCGGGTCCCAGCCAAAGCGGCTGCAATTGCCGAGTTCCCAGCCGGTCATCTGAAACGCGCCATCGCCGACCAGAATCAAGGGTCGCTCGCCGGTCGCCGCCTGTAACCCCAGCCCCGCCGGCACGCCGAAGCCCATGGTCGCGTAGTAGCCCGGCGCGACCAGCGCCTGGTGCGCGATATCCATGGCGGTGAACATGCAGTCGCCCATGTCGGCGGCGATCGGCATCACGCCGTGGCGTGCCATCAAGTCATTGATACCGCGTGCGATGTCACCGGGCACGATGGGCGCATCGTCGGCGACCATCCCGTGTGGATAGCTTGGCGGCGGCAGGGTCGGCACCTGGCGTGCTGAGGGCGCACGTTCGAGCAGCCGACGCACCACCCGGCCAAGCGGCAGATGCGTGTAGGTGTGATAGCCGAGCGTGACTTCGCTGTCGCACGCCACGATCGCCTTGCGCAAATCAATCTGTCGCGCCGACACGCCAAAGTTGGTATCCGACACCAGCACGCCGAGCATCAGCAGCGCATCCGAGTCCTCGACCATGGCGGTCACCGACTCGGCACCCGCGACGCCCAGATACGTGCCGGCCAGCGGTGCATCGTGCCCCGCCAGCAGACCACGCCCCAGAATGCTGGTCACCACCGGAATGCCCAGCTGGCGCGCCAAGGCGGCCACCTGCGCCTCCAGATCGAAGCGTCGGACCTCGACACCGGCCATCAACACCGGCCGCTCGGCCGCCGCGAGACGCGCAAGGATTTCGTCCGCACAGGCATCGAGCGCAGCATCATCAACCACTGGCTCGCCCAGCGCCACGACCGGCTCGCAGGGCTCGGCCACCATGTCGCGCGGCAACTCGATATACACCGGGCGCGACTCACGCAGGCAGCTCGCCAGCACCCGGGCAATCTCGGCCGGCGCAGTGCGCGCGTCAGTCAGGCGCGCCTGGTCACAGGTGATTTCCTGATAGATGGCGAACTGCGAATCCAGGGTTTTGGCCTGGTGATGCAGCAGCAGGCCGGCGCTCGACTCACCTTTGCCCGGCGCGCCTGAGATGACCACCACGGGCGACTTCTCGGCATAGGCGCCGGCCACCGGATTGACCATGTTGAGCGCACCAGCGCCATAGGTCACGGCAGCCACCGACAGCGTACTGCGAATGCGCGCCGAGGCATCGGCGGCGAAACCGACGCCGGGCTCATGACTCAGGGTGTAGAGCGGGAGGATGCCGGAGCTTTCGATTTCCCGGAAAAACGGGAGGGCGAAATCGCCGGGAATACCGAACACTTCGCGCGCACCGTGTGCCTTGAGCGCCGACAGCAGAACTTGGGACAGATTCATGACGAATCTCCGGGACAGGAAAGCGCCCAGACTACCGATTCGCTCGATCCAGTTATTGCGTAATGCGGCCTGCGTTTGGCAGATTCTGCCTCGCGTCAGGTCTCGGAGAACAAGGCCTGGATGTCCTCGGCAATATCCTGCGCCGACGTGCCGTGCTTGACGTAGAGCCGCAGCCGACCCTGGGTGTCGAACACATAGGTGCCGGCCGAGTGGTCGATGGTGTAGTTCGGCCCCTCGGTGTCACCGCTCTTGCGGTAGAAGACCTTGAAATCCTTGGCCACGGCCTCGGTGGTCGCCATGTCGCCAAACAGCCCGAGGAAACGCGTATCGAAGGCCGGCACATATTGCGACAGCAACTCCTGCGTATCGCGCTCGGGGTCGACCGTCATGAACAACACCTGGGTGCGCGCGGCATTGGGGCCGAGCAGGCGCATGACTTCGGTCATGGTCAGCAAATTGGTCGGGCACACGTCCGGGCATTGGGTAAAGCCAAAGAACAGCGTCACCACCTTGCCCTTGAAATCGGTGAGCGTACGCGGCGCGCCGGTGTGGTCGGTGAGCGAGAAGCCTTTGCCGTAGTCGGCGCCGGTGATGTCGGTGTTCTTGAAACTCTTGGGCGGCTCAGCAGGACTGCAGGCGGTCAGCGCAAGCGCGGCGACCACCAGGAAGATTCGAAGCATCGTGGCCTCATCAATAGGGCAAGTAGTGATCCACCAGCAAGGCGGCAAACAACGATGATAGGTACACGATGGAGAAGCGGAAAGTCTGTTGCGACAATTTGTCGCTGTAATCCACATACAAACGCCATGCGTAACGCAGGAAGGCCAGGCCCAGCACCACCGCCGCCGCCAGATAGGCCGCACCGCTCATGCGCGTGGCAAACGGCAGCAAAGTGACGGCGAACAGGATAATGGTGTAGAGCAGCACCGACAGCCGGGTGTAACGCGAGCCGTGCGTGACCGGCAGCATGGGCAGGCCGGCGCGGGCGTAATCGGCGCTGCGGTACAAGGCCAGCGCCCAGAAGTGCGGTGGCGTCCAGGCAAAGATGATGAGAAACAGCAGTAGGGCATCACTGCCCACTTCGCCGGTCACGGCCGCCCAGCCTAGCACCGGCGGCATGGCACCGGACGCGCCGCCGATCACGATGTTCTGCGGTGTGCGCGGCTTGAGAAACACGGTGTAGACCACGGCATAGCCCACAAAGGTGGCCAGCGTCAGCCACATGGTGAGCGGGTTCACCGCGTTGTAGAGCAGCAGCAGACCCGCGCCGCCGAGCACCAGCGAAAACGCCAGCGTCTCGGCCGAGGACAACTCACCGCGCGGTAGAGGGCGCGCCCGGGTACGCGCCATGCGCGCATCGATCTGTTGCTCGATCAGGCAGTTCATCGCCGCCGCCGCGCCGGCGACACACGCGATACCGAGCGTGGCGAACAGCACGATCTGCGCCGAGGGCAGCCCCTCCGGCACCGCGAGGAACATGCCGATCATGGCGCAGAAGACGATCAACGTATTGACCCGCGGCTTGGTCAGCACATAGAAGTGCCGCAGACGGCGCAAGGCGTCAGCGCTATCAAGCGTAAGCGTTTTCATGTTTTTTACTCCCTGCAACGCCCCATGCCCGCCCGGGCATCAGCCGTGTATTGATCACTACCATCACCAAGAGCAGCAGCGCCGCACCGGCGTTATGTGCCACCGCCAAGGGCAGCGGCAGACTCATCAGCACGTTGGCAATACCGAGGCCGACCTGGCCTGCCAGAACCAGCGCCAACAGCGCTGCCATGCGGCCAAACCCCTGCTTCGTCAAACCCACCATCAACCCGAGCAAGCCCACCGTCACCACGAGGGCCCCCATGCGGTGCGCCCAATGAATGGCGGTCAGCGCCTCATGTGAGAGCAGATCGCCGGTCGCGGTCATGCCCAGTTCGCGCACCACATGAAAGGCATTGGCCGTGTCCATGGCCGGCCACCAGCTGCCGTGGCAGGTCGGGAAATCGGTACACGCCAGCGCGGCATAGTTGGTACTGGTCCAACCGCCGAGCAGAATCTGGACGAGCACCAGCAACAAACCGACACGCGCTAAACGCACCAGAGCCGGCGAGGCAAAGCGTCGCCTCAGCCCACCCGCGCGGATCGCCAGTAGCGCCAACAGCGACAAGGTTGCCAGCCCGCCCAAGAGGTGCCCCGTCACGATGGCTGGCTTGAGCAGGAGCGTGACCGTCCATTTGCCAAGCAAGCCCTGAAAGACCACCACGCCGACGAGCAACACCGCAATGCCGGGCCGTACGTCCGGGTCGCGCCGCTGCCGCCAGGCCAGTGCGGCAATCACCAGAATGATGAAGCCGAGCGTGGCTGCCAGATAGCGGTGGATCATTTCCTTCCACGCCTTGGGCAGCGACACCGGCCCGCCCGGCGCGGCAGACTCGGCCTCGGCGATGTGCTCGGCTGCGTGTGCAGGCGTCACCTGCCCATAACACCCCGGCCAGTCGGGGCAGCCGAGGCCGGCATCCGACAGCCGCACATAGGCGCCAAACACCACCACCGCAAGGGTGAGTGACAGCGCAAGGAAGACCAGCCGGCGATACATGCTCAGCCGACCTGCGAGTATTTGAGGAGCCGCGCGAGGTCCTTGACCATGCCTTTCGGGTCCAGTTCGGTGGGATAGCGCATCATCACGTTGCCGCGCGGATCGGCGAGCCAGACCTGCGCGACGGTGGTGCCATCGAGTTGATCAAGCCATTGGCGGTCGGCCCGCGCGACGACCAGCTCGGGATGCTCGGCCAGTAGCGACGCGTCGGGCGCGCCGTCATCAGACAGCAGCCATACCCGTGCGACGCGAGGAGATTCCTTGGCCTGTGCGGTGCGCACCTGGCGCGTGAAATACAAGGCCTGCCGGCAGCTTTCGTCGCACGCAGCGGGCGAGACGACGACATAGGTCCAGAAACCTTTAATGTCCTCGCGCGCGAACTGACCGCCGTCGGCAGTAGCAAGCGCGCCATCGGGCAGCAAGGTCGGCGTCACCAGGGCGCCGTAGTTGCTGCGCCCGCTCGGTTGCCAGACGTAGAACGCAAAATACGATGCCGCCACCGGCAACACACACACCACCATCAGGGCCACCAGCGTGAGCCGGGCTTTACGAGTCATTTGAGCCACTGCCATGACGCCTCCAGCGCCGCCATCCAAACCATCCACACAAGCCAGCGGACAAGGCCGCCAGACCAAACCATTGCACCGCGTAGCCGCGATGACGATCCACCCCAAGATCGGGGCGGGGCCAGTCGCGGATGAGGCCGTCAGTCGAGGGGTCGGTTTGCTCAAGCACCTCGTTAATGACCGCCAGTTTCGACCAGGCGCGATACGCCGCCAGGTCCACATACTGCCAACGCGCGCCCTCGCCCGGTGCATCCGCCAGGGTGTAGGGCTTGGCCTCGGGCAAGCGGACTCGCCCGTTGATCGTCACCTCACCCGCCGGCGTAGTCACGACCGGCAAGGCGCTGCGATCCAGCCCAATGCCCGTCCAGCCTCGCTTGACCAGCACCACCGTGCCATCGGCCATCTGCAAGGGCGTGAGCACGTGATAACCCGGCTGACCATACTGCACCCGGTTGTCGAGGTAGATCGTTGCTTCACTCCGCCACTGCCCCGTCAGCCGCAGCACTTGCCACTCGGTCAGATTCGCTGCCGCGGTGGTCGAGGGCGCGGTCGCCGCGGCTTCGATGCGCGCGCCCAGCGCCAGCTTCTCTTCCGCCCGGTCGGTTTGCCACAGCCCGAGCTTGATCGTCAGCACACAGACCAGCCCCCCCACCACGTAGGGCACAACGCCCATCAACCGCATGCTCACCCCTGCGACGGAGCCGCTGGGCTAAACTGGAATAACACCTCCGTGGAGCCTCGCATGCGCATCGTCGTCGTTCTCTTTCTGATCGCCATTCTGGTCAGCCTGGGCTCCGCCCTGTTGTTCATGCTGCGTGACGATGGCAAGGGGCCGCGGGTCATCCGTGCGCTGACGCTGCGGGTTGGGCTGTCGATCGGCTTGTTTCTGTTGCTGATGGCGGGCTTTGCGACCGGCATCATTCCCGGCCGCCTGTAACACGCACTCCGGCCATCACAGCCAATAGACCACCACGAACAACACCAGCCACACCACATCGACAAAGTGCCAATACCAGGCCGCCGCTTCAAAGGCGAAGTGATTGTCTTTGGTGAAGTGGCCCGCCATCACGCGGAACAGCATCACCAGCAACATGATCGCGCCAATCGTCACATGCAGGCCGTGGAAGCCGGTCATCATGTAAAAGGTCGAGCCGTAGATGCCTGAGGTCATCTTCAGGTTCATCTCGCCGTAGGCGTGCATGTATTCATAAATCTGAAAGCCCATGAACAAGGCGCCGAGCAGCACAGTGAGCAGCAAGCCGAGTTTGAGCTGCGTCCGGTTGTCTTTCATCATGCCCCAGTGGGCCCAGGTCAGCGTGGCCCCCGAGGTCAGCAGAATCAGGGTGTTCAGCGCAGGAATGCCCCAGGCGCCCATCGGCGAGAACGCCTCTTCGGCGCGCGGACCCGCCGTCGGCCACACGGCCTCGAAACCCTGCCACAGCACGCTCACGCTCTCTTCGCTGCCGAGCGACGGCACCGCAATGACGCGTACGTAAAACAGCACGCCAAAAAAAGCGAAGAAGAACATCACCTCGGAGAAGATGAACCAGCCCATGCTCCAGCGGAAGGAGGCGTCGACGTTCTTGCCGTACTGCCCGCTTTCGGATTCGCGAATCACCTGGCCGAACCAGCCGAACAGCATGTAGATCAGCGTCGCCAGACCGACGAAAAACACCAGCGGCCCCGGCCCGGTATGGTTCAGCCACATCACCGAACCGGCACCGATGCATAGCAGGGCAAAGGAACCGAAGATGGGAAACTTCGACGGCTCTGGTACGAAGTACTTCTCGAAAGTCGGACTCATGTTGAAGTCTCCGGTCAGTTAATTCTGGGGTCGCGCATGCGCGCAACCCTCAACTCATGCGCCCACGACGAAGTGTACGAAGGCTACGATAGTCAGCACGAACACCAGACCGGCCAGCAGGCCGGCAACGATGACCGCCTTGGGGTTCAGCGAGGTGGCGTCATCGTTGTAATGACGCCGCTTGCGAATCCCCACAAAAGACCACAGCACTGCACGCAGGGTCGCCCAGAAGCTGGCGCGTGGCGTGTCGGCCATCAGCTGCGCCCGCCCGGCGCCGTTTTCTGCGCCTGCGTGCCCTCAACCTCGAAGAAGGTGTAGGACAAGGTGATCGTATTCACATCATTCGGCAGCTTGGGGTCGACCACAAACAGCACCGGCATGACCCGCGTCTCGCCTGCGGCCAGGGTCTGCTTCTCGAAACAGAAGCAGTTGAGCTTCTTGAAGTAGTCCCCCGCCAGCTGCGGCCCATAGCTCGGCACCGCCTGTCCGGTGATTGGCACGTCGCGCGTGTTGGTCACCTCGTAGGTAATCTCGACCAACTGCCCCGGGTGAACATCGACCGTGTTCTGCGTCGGGCGGAAACGCCAGGCCAGATCATGCGTATTGGCATCCAGCTCGATGGTCAGCTGGCGCGTCGGATCGACCTGCGTGTTCTCCACCACATCGGGCTGCAGGATATTGCGCAAGCCGGTGACCTGGCAGATGGCCTCGTAAAACGGCACCAGGGCAAAGCCGAAACCGAACATGGCCACCGCCGCAATACCGAGGCGCACCAGCAGACGACGGTTGTCTTTCGCCTGCGCGTTCATTGGCCCAGCCAGCCGATCTTGACCACGATGGCGAAGAAGAACACCAACGCCATCAGCAGCAACAACAGTGCGGAGCGGGTGTTCTTCCCTTTGGTCATGGCAGCAGCGATCACTTGACGACCGGCGGGATCTCGAAGGTGTGGTGCGGCGCCGGCGACGGCACTGTCCACTCGAGGCCCTGCGCATCTTCCCACGGACTGGCCGCGGCTTTCTTGCCATCACCGCGCACACACTTGACCACGGCGACGATGAAGATCAGCTGCGACAGGCCGAAGCCGAAGGCCCCGATACTGGCCAGCGCGTTGAAGTCAGCGAACTGCAGCGCGTAGTCAGGAATCCGGCGCGGCATGCCGGCCAGGCCCAGGAAGTGCATCGGGAAGAAAGTGATGTTGAAGAAGATGATCGAGCACCAGAAGTGCAGCTTGCCGATGAACTCGGAGTACATGACCCCGGTCCATTTCGGCAGCCAGTAGTAGGCACCGGCAAACAGGGCAAACAAGGAGCCGGCCACCAACACATAGTGGAAGTGCGCCACCACGTAATAGGTGTCCTGCACCTGGATGTCGATCGGCGCAATCGCGCAGATCAGGCCGGTAAAGCCGCCCATGGTGAACACAAAGATGAAGCCGGTCGCCCACAGCATGGGCGTCTCGAAGGTCATCGAGCCACGCCACATGGTGGCCACCCAGTTGAACACCTTCACCCCGGTAGGCACCGCGATCAACATGGTCGCATACATGAAGAACAACTGAGTCGCCGCCGGCATACCGGTGGTGAACATGTGGTGCGCCCACACCACGAAGGACAGGATGGCGATCGAGGCCGTGGCATACACCATCGAGGCATAACCAAACAGCGGCTTGCGGGCAAAGGTCGGGATGATCTCGCTGACAATGCCGAAGGCCGGCAGAATCATGATGTACACCTCGGGGTGCCCGAAGAACCAGAACACGTGCTGATACAACACCGGGTCACCGCCGCCGGCCGCATTGAAGAAGCTGGTGCCGAAATGACGGTCGGTGAGAATCATGGTCACCGCACCGGCAAGCACCGGCATCACCGCAATCAGCAAATAGGCCGTGATCAACCACGTCCAGCAGAACAGCGGCATCTTCATCATCGTCATGCCGGGGGCGCGCATATTGAGCACGGTCACCACGATATTGATGGCGCCCATGATCGAGCTGATACCCATGATGTGCACCGCAAAGATCGTCAGATCCATGCCCATGCCCATCTGCACCGACAGCGGCGCATACAGCGTCCAGCCCGCGGCGGTGGCGCCGCCCGGCACAAAGAAGGAGCCGATCAGCAAGATCGCTGCCACCGGCAGCAGCCAGAAGCTCCAGTTGTTCATGCGCGCGAAGGCCATGTCGGAGGCGCCGATCATCAGCGGCAGCATCCAGTTTGCAAAGCCCACAAAGGCCGGCATGATCGCGCCGAACACCATCACCAGGCCGTGCATGGTGGTGAGCTGATTGAAGAACTCGGGCTGCACGATCTGCATGCCCGGCTGGAACAGTTCGGCCCGGATCGTCAGCGCCATCACACCCCCCGAGAGGAACATGATGAAACTGAAAATCAGGTACATCGTGCCGATGTCCTTGTGATTCGTCGTGGTGATCCAGCGCATCAGACCGGTCGGGCCGTGATGGTGATGATCGTCGTGCACTTGATCGGGGGTGACAGCAGACATGCAGCCTCCTCTACCTGAACTCAGTTAAGCGCGGCCGTGATTTCGGCCGGCTGGATGGCTTCGCCCGTCTGGTTACTCCAGGCATTGCGGGTATAGGTAATGACGGCGGCGAGGTCCGTGGCCGACAACTGCTTGCCGAACGCGGCCATGGCCGTACCATCACGGCCTTGCATCACCACCTTGATCTGCTCAGCCTTGTCGCCCTGCACAATCGGCGAACCATCGAGCGGCGGGAAGGCCGGCGGCATGCCTTTGCCATCGGCCTGATGGCATGCGGCACAGTTGGCGGCAAACACCTGCTCGCCCTTGGCAACCAGCTCCTGCAAGGCCCATTCCTTGTTCGGATCTTCCTTTGTGGCAGCCAGCTTGCCTTGCTGATCCGCAACCCAGGCGCTGTATTTATCCGCAGAAAGCACATGCACTTCGATCGGCATGAAGCCATGGTCCTTGCCGCACAGTTCGGCACAGTTGCCACGGTAGACGCCTTCCTTGTCGGCACGAAACCAGGTGTCGCGGATGAAGCCAGGAATCGCGTCTTGCTTGACACCAAGCGCCGGCACCCACCAAGCGTGGATCACATCATTGGCGGTCAGCAAAATACGCACCTTCTTGCCCACTGGCACCACCACCGGATTGTCCACCTCCAGCAGATAGTGTTCGCCCTTGGCGGCCCGCCCCTGAATCTGGTCCTGCGGGGTCGACATGTTCGAGACGAACTGGATGCCCTCGCCTTCGCCCTTGATGTAGTTGTAACCCCACTTCCACTGATAGCCGGTGGCCTTGATGGTGATGTCGGGGTTTGAGGTGTCCTTCATGGAGATCACCGTCTTGGTCGCCGGCCAGGCCATGCCAAGCAGGATCAGCACCGGGATCACGGTCCACGCGATTTCCACCATGGTGTTCTCGTGGAAATGCGCCGCCACGGCCCCTTTGGACTTGCGGTGGTGAAACACCGACCAGAACATGACACCGAACACCGCCACGAAGATCACCAGACAGATGATCATCATCAGGGTGTGCATGTCGTAAATTTCGGTGGCCACGGAGGTCACCGGCGTCTGTAGATTGACGCTGGACTGTTCCGCCCACGCCCCGGCTGCGGGCACGGCGGACAGTGCGGTTACTGCGAAACGAGCCAACACGCTCATGTGCAACCCCCATCCAAGTCTATGTGGGGCGCAAAAAACTAGCGTTCCCGGTCAGCCAAAACGGCGCCGTCAAATCTCTGCGGGGCTCAGGCCATCCGGAACCCGCCTTGCGCCGGTTGCGGTCTCTCTCCCCCGAAATCCGCTGTGTGATTTGTTTTGCGCGGAATCGGTCTCTGCGCGGCATAGTGCCACATGCGTTTTAAACGTCGCAAGGAGATTTTTGATATGGATCAACGTGCTGCAGTGCACTATGAGCTAGTGCGCCGCAACACGCCCGCACTTCAGGCGCCGCAGGCTTGCGCCGCCACGTCGCGAGCCGCCGCTTATTCCATCGTCGTTTGCGGGGCGGCCAGGCGTCGCCGGAGCCATCGCATCAGCGCGCCCATCAGCGGAAATTCTTCGTACACCCCGCGGGCGGCATCCCAGAAGTCCCGGTGCTCGGTGACGCGCCCTGACGCATCGAAGCGCAGATGGCTGGCGCCGATGATCTCGACGTCCCGGCCCGCAAGGCGACAATGCAGCGCCCAGATCAGCATGGCCTGGTCGCCCCGCTCGAACCGCTCGGTCACCACAAAGCGCGGCGTGCCGAGTTGCTCGAACATGTGGCTGAAGATGCTTTTGATCGCGTCGATGCCGTGCACATCATTGAACGGATCAACAAAATGCGCATCCTCGGCATAGAACGCCGCGAAGCCGTCGACCTCCGTCGGCGTCAGCGTTTCGTAGAAGCGCACCAGCGAATCGAGCGTCGCCATCACCGCCCTCCCCCGCCGGTCAGCCGGCGCACCAGCGCAAAGTAGAGCCCGTAAGGCAGCAAGCGCAAGAGCTTGAGCACCCGCGAAAAGCGCTTCGGAAAATGAATATCGAACTCGCCCCGACGCAAGCCCTCGACCACCGCCTCGGCCGCCGTCGGCGGATCGATCAGTGCCGGCATGGGGAAATCATTGCCGGCGGTCAGCCGCGTCGCCACAAAACCGGGGTTGATCACATGCACACCGATGCCGCGCGGCCGCAGTTCCAGAAACAAGCTCTCCGCAAAGTTGATCAGCCCCGCCTTGGTCGCGCCATACACACAGGCGCGCGGCAGCCCGGAATAGCCCGCCACACTCGACACCACCGCCACATGGCCCAGCCCCCGCGCCAGCATGCCCGGCAGCACGGCCGCCACACCCGCCATGGTGGCTGACAGATTGACCGCCACGGTCATGTGAATCACCTCGGCACTCAGCTCAGTTGCGGGTGTCGGTTGATAGGCGCCCGCCAGAAAGATCACCACGTCGCAGCTGCCCCAACGGTCCATCAGCGTCGCCCATGCATCGGCCACCGCCCCTTCCGCCGTGATATCCAGCGGCAATACCTCGGCACCACCGACCGCCTCCGCCACCGTCTCGAGCACCGCCGCCCGGCGCCCACTCAAGGCCAGCCGCGCGCCCCGCGCCGACAAGGCGTGCGCCAGCGCCTCGCCAATCCCAGTGGACGCCCCCACCAGCCAGACCCGCTGGCCGCGCCAGTCCCGAATCGGGGGGTTGAGACTCATTTGCCCGCGTCGCGCTTGGTAAAGCTCAGCGTGACCTCGCCCAGATGAATGCCAAATTTGCGCATTGATGAGCGATTGAGCATCACGCGCTCATCAATCAGAATCATCCAGTCGTCGAAATCCACCTCATACACCTTGCCGTCCACCGGCAGGGCCAGCACATAGCGCCAGCGCAGCGCATTGCCACGCGCCTGCCCCTCGGCCGTGCCGACCACGTCGCCGGCGGTGCCGGTGTAGCGACCATCGCCCTCGGCGCGGATCGTCCACACCCGTCGCTGGGTCGTGCCGTCGGCGTAGGTAAAACGCTCGTCCAGCGTCCCGACCGGCCCCTCCCAGGACGCGTCGATCACCACATGGAAGCGCTTGATCACCTCACCACTGCGGTCTTGAAACATGCCCCACGCATCGAGCGTTCCGTTGAAGTAGGACTCCAGTGTCAAGCGCGGCGTCTCTGCGGCGTAGCGCGACACATCGGTGCCCGCACAGCCGCTCAGGCCGATCGCGCCCACTAGTGCGCATATCCATTTTTTCATCGCAACTCTCCCATGTGATTGCGCCAGCGCCACAGCAACAGCGCGGCGATCAGCTTGAGCACCACAGGCACGCCGGCATACACCACGGCCAGTGCGCGCAGCGCCGCCTCGTCCTGCCCGCCGGGCACATAGCCCAGCAGTGCAAGCAACGGCAGAGCGAGGCCGGCGGCCAGCGCCAGGTTGGCCTTGGTCACGAAGTTCCACCACCCGAAACACGCCCCGTCGCCAGCGTTCACCTCCGCTAACTGGTCGGCCAGAATGGCCGGCGGCAGGGTCAGGTCCGCGCCAAGCGCCAGGCCCGATGCCATGCAGATCACCAGAAACGCCGTACCGTCGCCGGCCGACAAGCCGGCGGCCCACGCAAAGGCGACGATGCTGACCAACATGCCCAGCAGCCAGGCGCGCACCTTACCCACCCGGCGCGCCACCGCCACCCACAGCGGCAAACTCGCCGCACCGGCGACAAAATAGGCGGCCAGAAACAGGCCCGCCCGGTCGCCCTGACCGATCACGTCATCCACAAAAAACAGCACGGTGGTCGCCGGCACGGCGGCCGCGATACCGCCCACGGCAAACACCGCGAGCAGACGCCGAAACGCGGGCCGGCCAAACACCGCGGCGAGCATGGCAAACGCCGGGGCATGGCTGGCACCGTGCGCCGAATCCCGCCCCACACGACCGAGCGTCAGCCACGCCGCCAGCATCAGCACGGGCACAAAGACCAGCGCCAAAGCCGCCAGCCCCTCGGCCGAGTCAGTCGCCAACAACCCAGGCAAGGTCGCGGCCAGCACCACGCCCACCAGCCCAAAACCCTCGCGCGATGCAACCACCCGGGTCCGATCCAGCGATGTCGGCGCCAAGCGCGCGCCCCAGGCCTGATAGTTGATATTGGCCACGGAGTAGCCAGCGTAGGCCACCGTGAGTGCCATGATCAGCCACAGCGCGCCGGCAGACTCGGGCGGGCGCAGCAAGGCCAGCACGCCCAGGCCCAGCGGTATCAGACCCCACGCGATCAGCGCCCTGCGCCCCCGCGCGCGGTCGCTGAACTGACCGATCAATGGGTCGGCGACGGCATCCAGAATGCGCGCACCGAGCAACACACCGCCCACCAGCGCCAGCGGCATGCCGAGCGAATCGGCATACAGCTTGGGCACGTGCACATAGATCGGTAACGCGGCGAACGCGAGTGGCAAGCCGAGCACACCATAGGCCAGCACCTCTCGGCGCGGCAGCACGGCGGTGGTCACGGTCGCGCCTCACCGAGCAACTGTGCGCGCAGCGCCGGCTCCCGCGTCCGCGGATCGAGCCAGATACCAAAGAAGGCCTCGCCGAACGCGACCTCGTCGATGCGGCCCACCGGTCGTCCCTGATGAAAAAACTGCACGCCCTTACCCGCCTCGCGCAAGGCCACCAGCACCTCGCCTTCGCGCACGTCGGGAAAAATCGACACCAGCGCCGGGCGCCAACGCTCGGCATCATCAACCCCAAGTCGCGCCATTTCTTCAAAGGTGGTGTCGATCAGCGCCGTGGCGGGGATGTCCCGCGCGTATCGAATCGCCAAGGCCTCGCCGGGCGTGCCGCGCCACAAGGTGGCGTCGTAGACCCGCAGCACGAACCAATCGAGGCTGCCACTGCCGACACGCTGCCATGCCCCTCGGTCCAAGGCGCCGGGCAAGGGCACTTCGGCCCGTGCGACTGCGCTCCAGGCCAGCATCAGTGCGATCAGCAGCAGGCGTTTCATTGGGTGCGCTCCGGCTCAGCATGCGCCAGGCAAAAGTGATGCACACCGAGGTCGCCAGCAGCAAAACCCGCCTCGCAGTAGGCCAGGTAGAACTGCCACATGCGCACGAAGCGCTCGTCGAAGCCCTGCACCCGTACCGCTGATTGCTGGCTGTTGAATGCCACCGCCCAGCGCTGCAGGGTGCGGGCGTAGTCGAGCCCGAAGTCGAAGCGATCCACCGTGTCGAGCCCCGCGCGACCGGCGTCGGCCGACACCCGCGTCGGCGTGGGCAACATGCCGCCCGGAAAGATGTAGCGCTGAATGAAGTCGGTGCCGCGGCGGTAGCCGTCGAACAAGGCTTCATTGATGGTGATGGCCTGAATCACCACCCGCCCGCCCGGCGCGAGACAGTTTTTGAGCTGGGCGTAGTAAGTCGGCCAAAAGGCCTCACCGACCGCTTCGATCATCTCGATCGACACGATATGGTCGTAGGTGCCTTGCACATCGCGGTAGTCGCGTAGCTCGAAGTGCACCCGATCCGCCCAGCCGCCGGCGTCGGCGCGTGCCTGCGCCAGATCGCGCTGGCGCGGCGACAGCGTGATGCCGTGCACCTCGCAGCCATAATCGCGCGCGGCGATCTCGGCAAAACCGCCCCAGCCGCAACCCACTTCGAGAATGCGCTGCCCCGGCTGCGCGCCGAGCTGGTCCAGAATACGGCGATACTTGCGGGTCTGCGCGTCGAGCAGTGGCTCGTCGGCATCCGCGAACACGGCCGCCGAGTAGGTCATCGACGGGTCGAGCCACAGGCGATAGAAATCGTTGCCCAGATCATAGTGGGCGGCGATATTGCGGCGCGCCCCCCGCCGCGTGTTTTTGCGTGCCAGATGCATCAAGCGATGCAGCAGCAGCGACCAACCGCTGCCGCGGACCGCGCGCCCCAGCGATTCGCGGTTGGCCGCAAGCAGGCCGAGCAGCGCGCTCAGGTTGTCGCAATGCCACTGCCCGTCCATCCAGCTCTCGCCCAGGCCGATGTCGCCGCTGGCGATGACCTGGTCGAACATCGCCATATCGGTCACCGTCCAGCTCGCCACCACCTCGCCCTCGCCCAGCCGCAACGGCGACGCACCGGGCAGTTGCAGCGCAATCGCCCCGCCACGCAGGCCCTCTAGCAGACGCAGAACGGCACGCACCCGCCGCGGCAGGCGCGCCTCGCGACCGGTCAGACGAATTTCCAGGGATTGTTCGTGGGTATTCATGAGCGGATCCTCTCGAGCGGGGGTTCGGGTTTGCGGAAAAACGGCACGCGCTTGCGCCACAACTTCAGCGCCTGCACATGGATGCGCCACATGACGCCGAAGGTCATGAACGGGAAGCGCATCGCCCAGCCGGCCAGCACCCGGCCGCCCAGCGGCGCGAGCTGCCCGCTCAGGCGGGTCGACAGCTGCGGCTGGCCGTTTTCGACATAGTCGATGCGCACATCACTGCGCTCGGCCGACAGATTGAAGCGGAAGCGATACACGCCGGAGACCGGAAAAAAAGGCGACACATGGAAGACCTTGTCCACGGTGAATACATCGGTCGACACGATCGGACGGTGGTCCGGGTGGGCGACCACATAGGTGTGACACTCGCCAAAGGTGTTGTTCACCTCCGCCAGCACGGCCCGCAGGCCACCGGTTGCGTCATGGCAAAACCAGAAACTGACCGGGTTGAACACATAGCCGAGCAGGCGCGGAAAGGTCTGCAGAATGACTTCACCATCGACCACCGCGTCCAGCCCCTTGTCGCGCAGCATCCTGGCCAGCCACACCGCCGGATCGCCGCCGTCACGCGCACCATGATCGGCCCGGCGCAGGCTGAAGACATTCGCCCGGTCGACGCCCAGCAGCGGCACGCGCAGCGAGCCCCACGCCGACAGCGGCACCCGCAGGAAGGCGATGGGATAGACAAAGCGATGCGTAACCGGCGTGTGACGCACATGCACCACGGAGCCGGTCCCGACGCTGGCGGTCAGCGGCATGCCCATCAGGCGCTCAGTGCCACGGGAGCGTCGGCGGACGCACCCCACGGGATCTCGGCGCCGAGACGGCGCGCGACGTCCATGGCCGAACGCAAGCCGTCTTCATGAAAACCGTAGCCCTGCCATGCGCCGGCAAACCAGATGCGGTGCTGCCCCTGCACCGCCGGCAACCAGCCCTGCGCCTCGATGGCGAGCTGGTCGAACACCGGATGCGCGTACTCGATGCGCTTGATCACGTGCTCATCGCGCGGGGCACGGTACGGGTTGAGCGACACCACCACCGGCCGGGCAAACGGCAGCGGCTGGAGCTTGTTGATGAGGTAGGACACCGACACCGGCGCGTCGCCATCGCTCGGCACCGCCCCGGCCATGTAATTCCACGCCGACCACAGCGCCTCGCGACGTGGCAACAGCGCACGGTCGGTATGCAGCCACGCCACGTTGGGCTGGTAGCGCACCGCGCCCAGCACCGACTCTTCCGCCCGCGTCACCTGCCGCCCGAGCATTTCCAGCGCCTGATCGCTATGGCAGGCGAGCACGACACCGTCGAAATCCTCGACACCCAGCGGGGTATGCACCCGCGCACCCCGCGTCGAGCGGACCACCCGCCCAACCGGTGAGGCCAGCCGCACATCGTCAAGATCCGCCACCATGCGAGCCACATAGCGCTTGGCGCCGCCGGCGACCGTCAGCCATTGGGGGCGATTCTGTATCTGCAGCAAGCCATGATTGAGGCAGAAGCGCACAAAGGTGCTCACCGGATAGGCGAGCATGGTGCGCGTCGGGCACGACCAGATGGCCGCCGCCATCGGCAACAGATACCAGTCGCGAAAGGCTTGCCCGTAGCCGTGCGTATCGAGGTAATGCCCCAACGAATCAGACGAGGTCTCGGCCGACACCGCCATCGCACTCGCCTCGCGGTTGAAGCGAACGATGTCGGCCACCATCCGCCAGAACGCCGGCCGCACCGCATTGCGCGGCTGGCCGAAAAGCGTCGCCAGCGAGGTGCCCGACCACTCCATGTCCGGGTCCGAAAGACTCACCGAAAACGACATCTCCGAGGCCACCGACGCCACCCCCAGCTGCGCGAACAGCGCGCACAGGTTCGGATAGGTGCGCTGGTTGAACACAAGAAAGCCGGTATCCACCGCAGCCACCTGGCCGTCGAGCTCGATGTCGACCGTATTCGTATGTCCGCCCATATAGTCGGCCGCTTCGAAGAGCGTCACCCGATGCGTCTTGCGCAACAGCCAGGCCGTCGCCAGGCCGGAGATTCCACCGCCGATCACGGCGATCTTCTGGCCCGGCGGCGGCGTAAAGCGATGCTGTTCAGTCATGTCCATGGTCGACTCCTGAAAATTGACGGCCGCTCAGGGCTGGCGGTCGGAAAGCAGTTTCTCGATATGCGCCACCAGCGCCGGATCGTCCGGCGGCACATCGCTGGCGAAGCTGCGCACCTCGGTGCCGCTGCGGTCGATCACATACTTGTGAAAGTTCCAGCGCGGCGCCTCTCCGGTCTGCGCGGCGAGTTGTCGATAGAAGGGATGCGCCTGCGCACCACGCACCGACGATTTCGCGTGCAGCGGAAACGTCGCGCCGTAGGTCGTCTGGCAGAAATCGGCGATCTGTTTGCCCGAGCCCGGCTCCTGGCCGCCAAAGTCATTTGACGGGAAGCCCACGACCACCAGACCGCGCTCGCGATACTGCGCATGCAAGCGCTCCAGCCCGTCGTACTGAGGGGTAAACGCGCACCGGCTGGCCGTATTGACCACCAGCACGACCTGCCCGGCGAACTGACACAAGCGCTCGGGCTGCGTATCCATCAGCGGGGTGAAGTCGTGGTCGAGCAGTGCGGGGCAGGTTTTCTGCGCCCACACCGGCGAGGTCAAGGCCCATAGCGCAAAGGCAGTCACCGCCGGGGAAGCGGCCGAGCTGATCGCGAAGCGGCGCATGATCACCACCCCCGATGCAGCACGATCAGGTGCTCGAGCGGCGTCGTCGATGAGGCCTGTTTGTCCAGGACAGTATTTGAGCCCGTTTCCGCCCCGGCAGCGGCCGGAGAGGCCTCGACACGAAGCCCGGAGACCAGCAGAACCGCAGCAAATCCGACGCTCAAGGCGGCGACCCCGCTGACACTGAACACGCTTTTCTTATTCATGAATCTGTCCTAGACAAAATTGAATCACACCCCTAAGATAGAGCTAGCCGAAAGAAACGTCAACACTTTGTCCAGGACAAACAATGAGCGCACTCCCCATCGCCGCCGTCGAACGCGACACCGGAATCCCCAAAGACACCTTGCGTGTCTGGGAGCGTCGCTACGCCTTCCCGCAACCCGTGCGAGACGACAAGGGCGAACGCCTCTACCCGGCCGAGCAGGTCGAAAAACTGCGTCTGTTGAGGCGCCTGCTCGACCAGGGCCACCGCCCCGGCAGCATCGTCGCGGCCCCCACCGAGGCGCTCGCCGCACTACTCGAACCCGCCGGCGAGCGCGGTCGAGAACCCGCGGACCCCGGCATTGCCGCGCTGATCGACCTGGTGCGCCTGCACCGCAGCGCGGAGCTTCGCGCCACACTCCAGCAACACCTGGTCAAACTCGGCCTGCAGCGCTTTGTGAGCGAACTTGTCGCGCCCTTGAGCCGGGCCATCGGTGAGGCGTGGTTGCACGGCGAGATTGGCGTTGCCGAGGAACACCTGTTTACCGAGCACGTCCAGAACCTGCTCCGCAGCAGCATCAGCAGCCTGGGCACGGGCAGCCGCTCACCGCGCATCCTGATGACCACCCTGCCCGGCGAGGAGCACATTCTCGGCCTGCTCATGGTCGAGGCCATGCTCGCGCCCGAGGGGGTGCAATGCATCTCGCTGGGGGCGCAAACGCCGTTGGCCGACATCGCACAGGCGGCCCGCGACGGCCAGTTCGACGTCGTCGCCGTGTCTTTCAGCGCCGCGTTTCCGGCACGCCAGGCCTTTCGCGGCATTGAGCAGCTTCGCGATGCACTCCCCGCCAGCATCGCGCTGTGGGCAGGCGGCGCGGCGCTGCATGGCAAACGCAAGCGCATCGACAAGGTGCAGCAGATTGCGCAGCTCGACGACTTGCCCGACGCGCTCGCCGAATGGCGCAAGGCGAACTGATCAGCACGGCTGCGGTATCCTGCGCCTTTGCCCGCCGGACGCCGTCATGGCCCTTTTGCCTCCTGATTTCGAAACCAAGATCTGCCCCCCCGAAGCGCTCGCCGAGCGCGTCGCGAGCTTGCCGCGGCCGCGTGTATTCACCAATGGCTGCTTCGACATCCTGCATCGCGGCCACGTGACCTGCCTGGCCCGCGCCCGCGCGCTGGGCGCATCGCTCATCGTTGCGCTCAACACCGATGCCTCTGTGCGCCGCCTCGGCAAAGGGGCCGACCGCCCCATCAATCCGCTGGCCGATCGGCTCGCGGTCATGGCCGCGCTCGGCAGTGTCGATCTGGCGACCTGGTTCGACGAAGACACGCCGCTCGACACCATCCTCACCTGCCGTCCGGACGTGCTCGTCAAAGGCGGCGACTGGCCGACCGACACCATCGTCGGCGCGGCCGAGGTGACCGCCTGGGGCGGCCAGGTTCACGCCATTGCCTTCGAGCATGAACGCTCCACCACCCGACTGCTCGACACCATCCGGCAAAGCCTCGGCGCCCCGCCACGGTCAGCCTGACCCCCGCGGCGTGACACACCTCACGCCGCCAAGCCTTTGCGCTCAAGAAGAGGCCGCATCCGCCGATAGCACTAGAAGCGATTAATGAGCAATCGACTCTCGACTATCGACCCTATGCGGATTCACTCAGGCAAACAGCGCACACAGGAGCTCGGCGATACCATTCGCCGCGTTGCGCGGCTGTGTACGCTGGTGGTCGTGCTGCCCCTCTACGCCGAGGCCGCCGCGCAATCACCCACGCCGAGCCCCCAGGCCGCTGCGACCACAGCATTCAACACGGCCCCCACGCCACCACAGGACCATCAACACGGGTTTGGCCCGGGTCTCAGCGCAGCCACCATCGCCTTGTTTGCCGCGCTGGCCTTTGGTTTGCACTGCATCAACCGGAAACGCGCCCGGGCCCTGAAGAGTGCCGAAGAACAACGCGCACTGCTCGAAGCGCTGATTGACGCCAGCGACGACTTGATTTTTTTCAAGGATCGCGACAGCCGCTTTCGACTGATCAACCGTGCCGCCGCGCAAGTCATCGGACGCCCCCCTGAAGACATTCTCGGCCACAACGACGACGACTTTTTCCCCGGCGAAGAAGCCTGTGCCTTTCACGCCGCCGATCAACGCGTCCTCAGCTGTGGATCAACGCAACGATTCGAGGAGCGCGTCAGGCACTCCGACGGACACTACGAGCGCTACGAAACACTCAAATCGCCGGTCACCCTGCCCGACGGGACGGTACTGGGCCTGCTTGGCGTCGGACGACGACTTACCCAGGAGCGCCGGGCCAATGACCGCCTGCGACTCGCGGCACAGTTTTTCGACAACGCCGCCGAAGGCATCACCATCACCCGCCCTGACGGCGTGATCGAGATGGTCAACCCGGCTTTTACCCGCATCACCGGCTACAGCGCCGAAGAAGCCGTTGGCCAAACGCCAAAGCTGCTGCACTCGGACCGGCACAGCGAAGCCTTCTACCAACGCATGTGGGACAGCCTGGCCCAGTATGGCCGCTGGCAAGGCGAGATCTGGAACCGGCGCAAATCGGGCGAGATCTACCCCGAATGGCTGGACATCTCGCCCGTACGCAATGAGGAAGGCCAGCTCATTCACTACCTGGGCATCTTTACCGACATTTCCGCCGCCAAGACCTCCGAAGCCCAGCTCGAGCACATGGCGCAACACGACTCGCTCACCGATCTGCCCAATCGCAACCTGCTCAACGATCGCATCGCCACCGCCATTCGCCGCGCCAGCCGCGACAAGCGAACGGTCGCGGTGATGTTCCTCGACCTTGACCACTTCAAGGACATCAACGACTCCTACGGTCACGAAACCGGTGACCTGGTGCTCAAACACGTCGCCATGCGACTGCACGAGTGCGTGCGGGACGAAGACACCGTGGCCCGCCTTGGCGGCGACGAATTCGTGGTGCTGATGGAAGACATCGAAGATGCCGAGCAAGCCGACCAGGCCGCCGAGCGCATTCTGGCCAGCCTTATCCCGCCAATCGGCCGGAACGAACAAGAGTTCTTCATCGGCGCGAGCATCGGCGTCAGCCTCTACCCCCGCGATGGCGACTCCGTCGAAGCCCTGCTGCGCAACGCCGACACCGCCATGTACCAGGCCAAGCAACTCGGCCGAAACAACGCTCAGCGCTACTGCGCCACCCAGACCGAAACCACCCGCCAGCGCGTCAAGCTCGAAAACGCGCTGCGTCACGCCATCAGCAGTGAAACACTGAATGTCTGGTTCCAGCCCCAAGTCGACCTCCAGTCGGGCGAACTGATCGGCTTCGAGGCTCTGTGCCGCTGGACCGACCCCGATCACGGCACCATCCCGCCCGACATCTTCATCCCCCTGGCCGAAAACAACGGCATGATCGTACCGCTCGGCGAATTGGTGCTCCGCAAGTCCTGCGCCCAGATCCGGCACTGGCGCGAGGCCGGCTTCGTTCCGCCGCGAGTGGCCATCAACGTCTCGGGCCGCCAACTGCGACGGCTCGACTTCCTCGGCGTGCTGTGCACTATCCTCGAGCAGGAACAATGCCGCCCGGAGTGGATCGAGATCGAGGTCACCGAATCGGACATTCTCAAAGACGCCGAGCCCGCCATCGCCACCTTGCACGGCATTCGCGAAATGGGCATCGCCCTGTCGCTCGACGACTTCGGCACCGGGTTCTCGTCGCTCTCCTACCTCAAGCGACTACCCATCAACACCCTCAAGATCGACCGCAGCTTCATCGACGGCCTGCCCGGCGACGCCAATGATCGCGCCATTGTGCAGGCCATTCTCGCCATGGGACGAAGCCTGGGCATTCAGGTACTGGCCGAGGGTGTCGAAAACCCCGCCCAGGTTGCCGCGCTGCGCCTGATGGGCTGCAGCACTGCCCAGGGCTACCACTTCGGGCGACCGGCCCTCGCCGAAACCCATCTCGGCCGCCTCGCCTGCGCCTGACAACACGCCTTAGCGTTATGTGCTTATTCCAAATTTGCCCTGCGATTCGCCACCCGCATCGCCTAGAATGAATAAGTCAAACCAGTCAGGACACGTCCATGAAAATCGCCAACTCCGTCACCGATCTGATCGGCAACACGCCGCTCGTTCGTCTCAACCGCGTCAACGCGGGCATCGACGCGACCATCGCGTGCAAACTCGAGTTTTACAACCCGGCCCACAGCGTCAAGGACCGCATCGCTGTGTCCATGATCAACGCCGCCGAGGCCGCCGGCAAAATCACCGCCGACACCATCATCCTCGAACCGACCTCCGGCAACACCGGCATCGGCCTGGCCATGGTTTGCGCCGCGCGCGGCTACAAATGCGCCTTCGTCATGCCCGAGACCATGAGCCGCGAGCGTCGCCTGCTGCTCAAGGCCTACGGCGCCGAGCTGATCCTCACCCCCGGCCCCGACGGCATGGGCGGCGCCATCCGAAAGGCCGAAGAACTGGCCGCTGCCGATTCGCGCTACCTGGTTCCGCAGCAATTCGCCAACCCGGCCAACCCGGAAGTCCACCGCAAGACCACCGCCGAAGAAATCTGGAATGACACCGATGGCAAGGTCGATATCGTGGTCTCGGGCATCGGCACCGGCGGCACCATCACCGGCGTGGGCGAAGTGCTCAAGGCCCGCAAGAGCGACGTGCAGATCATCGCCGTCGAACCCGACGCCAGCCCGGTGCTGTCCGGCGGCCAGAAGGGCCCGCACCCGATTCAGGGCATCGGCGCAGGCTTCGTGCCCGAAGTGCTCAACACCGAGATTTACGACGAAGTGGTACGCGTCAAGAATGAAGACGCCTTCAGCCTTGCCCGCCGCATGGCCGCCGAAGAAGGTCTGCTGGTCGGCATCTCCTCCGGCGCCGCCGTCAGCGCCGCACTCGAAGTCGCCCGCCGCCCCGAAAACAAGGGCAAACTGATCGTCGTAGTCATCCCCTCATTTGGTGAGCGCTACCTGTCGACCGCCCTGTTCCAGGATCTGGAAGTCTGAGCATTACTCAACCGACAAATAAAAACGGCAGCCAGAAGGCTGCCGTTTTTTTGACTCGCTGAAATCTCAGCTGCGCTTGCGAACCGCAGCCAGACCGGCCATGCCGAGGCCGAGCAGGGCCAGCGTACCGGGCAGCGGGATCTGGTTACCCGGAGGCGCGGTTTCGATACGCAGCTTGTTCTCAACCGCGCGCTGGAAGTCCGAGAAGTCAGCTGCCGTCTCGACAAAGCCGTCACCGGTTACCACGTTGTTGGTGTAGTAGTTGGTGATCGAGGTGCTCGTCGCATTTGCTTCGATTGCCAAGCCGTTGATCGTGATGTTCAGGGCCGCCGCAGCGTTCCGCGCCGCCTGATCGGAACTCGACGAACTGGTGCCATCGCCCGACACGTCAATCACCATATTGGTGGTTTCGATGCCGCTCGTTGCCGCGGTCAGCAGCGAAACCGCACGGTTTGTGCCGGTGTAGATGGAGGTGCCGCCGCTGCCCGGGCGCGCAAACACATCCAGGATGTCTGCAAAAGCATTGATCGCCGAGGTGGAGTCCAGAATCGTAAACGCGTCGAGGCTGGTGGAGTAGAAGTTGGAATCAAAGAACACCACGTTGACGCCAATCTGACCGTTCGTGCCGCCGAGAATATTCGACTGCACGGCAGCACTACGGAAGGCGTTGGCGTAACCATCCATCTGCAGGTTGTATTCGGCGGTGTCCACACTGCCGGATACATCAATCACCAAGGACAGGCCGAGGTCGACCGGCACGGCGGAAGCAGTGGATGCCACTGCGCTGAACGCCAGCGCAGCAAAAATTTTCTTGATGCTTTTCATGGGAAAACTCCTTTCGTTTGAACTCACGAAAGCTGTACAGCACACATCATGCCTGAATAATTTTTCAGCATTAAAACAATACGATAGGTTCTACAACAAAAGAACTCCAAGCCATTTCAGACGTAAGTGTCAATTTTTCCGACGCAGCCCACTGCCCCCGCCGAACACGCACCCCGGTAGAATGTTGCCCCATGTCCCGTGCCCACGAAATTCTTCAACATGTCTTTGGTTACCCGGAGTTCCGCGGTGAGCAAGGCGCCATTGTCGAGCATGTCGCGGGGGGCGATGACGCCCTGGTGCTGATGCCCACCGGCGGCGGCAAATCCTTGTGCTACCAGATTCCGGCCCTGATGCGCAGCGGTACCGCGATCGTCATTTCGCCCCTGATCGCCCTGATGCAGGACCAGGTCAGCGCCTTGCAAGAGGCCGGCGTCGCGGCAGCGTATCTGAACTCCAGCCTCTCCTACGAGGCGGCCGACGCGGTCGAGCGGCGCTGGATGTCGGGCGGGCTCGACCTGCTCTATGTCGCCCCCGAGCGCCTGCTCAATGCGCGCACCCTGGCACAACTCAATCACACGCACGAGACCGGCGGCATCGCGCTATTCGCCATTGACGAAGCGCACTGCGTCTCGCAATGGGGGCATGACTTCCGACCCGAATATTTGCAGTTATCGGTGCTCTCCGAACGCTTTCCAGATGTGCCACGCATTGCCCTGACGGCCACTGCCGACCATCAAACGCGCGAAGAAATCGCCCTTCGCCTGAACCTCACCGAGGCGCGCCGCTTTGTGGCCAGCTTCGACCGGCCGAACATCCGCTATCGCATGGTCGAGAAGGACGGGCCGCGCAAGCAGCTGTTCGACTTCGTGCAGGAACACCCGGGCGAAGCCGGCATTGTGTACTGCCTGTCGCGGCGCAAGGTCGAGGAGACCGCCGCCTGGCTGGCCGAGCAAGGCGTCAAGGCCCTGCCCTATCACGCCGGCCTGCCGCAGGAGCAACGCGCCGAGCACCAGCGCCGCTTTCTGCGCGAAGACGGCGTGGTGATGGTCGCCACCATCGCCTTCGGCATGGGCATCGACAAACCCGATGTGCGCTTCGTTGCCCACCTCGACTTGCCGCGTTCGATCGAAGGCTATTACCAGGAAACCGGCCGCGCCGGGCGCGATGGCCTGGCCGCCGAGGCGTGGATGGCCTGGGGCGCCGCCGATGTGGTGCAGCAGCGCCGGATGATCGACGAATCCGAAGGCAACGACACCTTCAAGCGCCTGGCCAGCAACCGGCTCGACACGCTGGTCGGGCTGGTCGAAGCCACCGACTGCCGGCGCCAGCACCTGCTGAGCTATTTCGGCGAGGCGGCCCAGCCCTGCGGCAACTGCGACAATTGCATCGACCCACCCAAAACGCTCGACGTGACCGACGCCGCGCGCAAGGCACTGTCCTGCGTCTATCGCACCGACCAGCGCTATGGCGCGGCTTATCTCGTCGACGTGCTGCGCGGCGAAACGACCGACAAAGTGCGCGAGCGCGGTCACGCATCGCTCACCACCTTCGGCATTGGCGCAGACGTGGACGACAAGCTCTGGCGCAGCGTGTTCAGGCAACTGGTCGCGCGCGGATTTCTGGCGGTTGATCACGACCGCTTCGGCGCGCTGATGCTCACCGAGACGGCACGCCCCCTGCTCAAAGGCGAGGCGGCCTTTGAAATTCGCCAGCCGGTCAAGAAAACCAAGCGTCTCAAGGCCGGCCGCGGCCGCATCGTACCGACTGGCGCCGAAGCCGAGCTCTACGAGCGCCTGCGCGAATGGCGCGCCGACACCGCCCGCGAGCGCAACGTGCCGGCCTATGTCATCTTCCATGACGCCACCTTGCTCGAAATTGCCAACCGCAAACCGGGCTCGCTAGCAGAACTCGGCGCGGTCTCCGGCATTGGCGACCGCAAGCTCGACGCCTACGGTCCGGCCCTGCTCGAACTGCTCACCGCCTGATTCCCCGCCTGCCGCAATTTGTTTCAGTTCAGGGGGTGGTGTCCACGCCTTGATGCCGACATCATTAGCGCCGGAATGCTGGCGCCCATGCCGGCCTCGCCCCCCAAAAAGGCTGTCATGACCCCATTGAAAAGAACCCTCATGCTCGGCGCCAGCGCTTGGCTGGCCATCGGCACCGCAAACGCCACCGACGTTGAACTGCTCGTCCCCGCCTACTTCTACCCCGGCACCCACACCGCCGAGTGGACACAACTCACCGACACCGCCGCCCGCCAGCCGCTCAGCGTCATCATCAACCCCGACAACGGTGCGGGCAGCGCCATCGATGCGAGTCACAGCGCCGCGATCAACGCGCTACGCGCTGCGGGCGGCAAGGTCTATGCGTATGTCGGCACCGACTGGGCGGCACGCAGTTTCTCCGGGCTCACCCAGGAAATCGACCGCTACCTCGACTGGTACGCCCTTGACGGTTTCTTTGTCGACGAGGTCTCCGAATACGCTGCCGATCTGGGCTACTTCACCCAGCTTGCCGACTATGTGCGCGACGCCAATCCGTCGCTCGGCCTGATTGGCAACCCCGGCACCCCGACCGACATCGGCTATCTCAACATCTTCGACACCCTGGTGATCTTCGAAGAATTCGCCCACAACTTCGACCAGTTCGTCGCCCCAGCCTACCAACAGCAGTACGATGCCTCACGCTTCGGCATACTTTTGCACGGCGCCGATGCGGCCACGATGCAGTCGGTGATTGGCGGCGCTCCGGCCGCCAACTTTGGCTACGCCTTTGTCACCGACGGAGTGCATAACGACAACTTGTGGCAGAGCCTGCCGAGCTACTGGGACGCCCAAACCCTGGCCGCCCTGCCGGCGGTGACCGCCCCCGTGCCGGAGCCTGCACCGGCGGCGATGCTGCTCGGCGGCCTTGCCGTGCTGGCCGCCTTCCTCCGCCGCAAGCACGCATAAAAAAACGGCCGCTCGCAGCGGCCGTTTTTGTTGGCACGCAGCGTCTTCTTACGCGACGTCCAGCAATTCCACTTCGAACACCAGCGTGGCATTCGGCGGAATCACACCGCCCGCGCCGCGCGCGCCATAGCCCAGTTCGGGCGGGATGGTCAGCTTACGCGTGCCACCCACCTTCATGCCCTGAACGCCCTCGTCCCAACCAGAGATGACATGGCGCTGGCCGAGCGGAAACACGAAGGGATCGTTGCGATCCTTGCTCGAATCAAACTTGCGCCCGTCGGTCAGCCAACCGGTGTAGTGCACCTTTACGTGCTGACCGGCCTCGGCGGTAGCGCCTTCGCCAACAACCAGCTCTTCGATGATCAGGCCGCTGGCCGTGGTGGTTTGCTCAGTCATGTTGCCTCCTTGGAAATTGAACGCCGATTGTACCGTCTCAGGCCGAACGCAGCGCCGCGAAGCGCGCGCGGAATTTGGCCAGCTTGGGTGACACCACCGCCTGGCAATAGGGTTGGTGGCCATTGCGGGCGAGGTAATCCTGGTGGTAGTCCTCGGCCGGCCAGAAGTGCTCGGCGGCGACCAGTTCGGTCATGATGGGGTCGGCGAAGGCGCCGGCCGCGCGCAGTTCATCCATCACCGCCTCAGCGTCGGCGCGCTGCGCCGGGCTCTGCGCAAAAATCACCGACCGATACTGCGTACCCACATCGTTGCCTTGCCGGTTCAGCGTGGTCGGGTCATGAATGACGAAGAACACCTCGAGCAACTGTCGAAAACTCACCACCGCCGGATCGAATTCGATCTGCACCACTTCGGCGTGGCCCGTACCGCCCTCGCACACCGCGTGATAGTCCGGCACATCAACCGCACCGCCGCAGTAGCCCGAGACCACCCGGCTCACACCGCGAATATCACGGTACACCGCCTCCAGGCACCAGAAGCACCCCCCGCCGAGCACCGCTGTTTCTGTCGCCGCCATGGCTGCCTCCTTTGTTGTGTCGTGACAGGCTTCGACCCTCAGGCGGACGTGTCGTTCGCGCCTTCGGGGAAAACCGTCTTGTTCCAGTGGATGCTGGCGTAAGCCACCACCGGCAACACCACCAGCAAGGCCGGCAACAGGAAGATGCTGGCCATCACCGTCAGCGCCAGCAGCACCGCCCACAACAGGTGCGCAAACAGCGAGCGTCCGACCGCCCGCACACTGGCCGTCACCGCGGTCACAAGCGTGCCCTGACCGCGTACCAGCAAGGGCACCGCATGCACCGTCACGGTATACACAATCAAGGACAGCGCGCCGCCCATGATCGCCGCGCCAAAGTGGAAGCGCAGCAATTGCGATGAATGCGGCAACACCGACATCCAGTCGTGGCGCCATTCGCCCACCATGAAGCTGTACAAGGTGCCCGCATCGGTCAGCCACAACAACACCATGAAGCAGCAAAACAAGCCCATCACCCACACCGGCCGCGGGGTGTGCCTCATCGCGCCATAAGCCACCCCCAGCCGGGGCGACTGGCCCGCCTTCCGGGCCGCGAGCAAAGCGTGATAGCCGGCCATCGACACCGGCCCGAAGAGCATGAAACCGCCGATCAGCGGCGGCACCATCGGCCCCATGCCGATCGTGACAAAGCCGGTCATCAGCACAATGCCAATCACCACAAAGCACGCCGCAAAGCCCATGCTGACCAAGGCCATGTCGAGAAAATCGAGCCAGCCACGCCGCAGCGACTGGGCAATCAGACGAATCGATACTTTCTCTGGTACACCATGAACAGACATGCAGACCTCGTCGCAAGACAGATAGCTCACCATTTTGCCGCGCCGATGGCGAAGCCAAACACGACAAATATCAAGCCATTGGCAGACGAGGCCGCGCGGGCCCCATGGAGCGAGAACGCCTGACGCGACTGCACACGCCCGACGGTGCGAGCCGACGCTGAGCCTGCACCGCCTCAGCGGAAGCTCATGCTCCACTGAAGATCGACCGCGTTATCCGTGCCGGCGCGGCCGACCACGGACAGGCTGCGGGTCAGTTGATGGGTGAGTTTGACGATCTGCGCCACACCCGACAGACTTTGTTCGAAGGAAATGGTGGTGGTCGCCGAGAGCCGTTTGCCGAGCGTGAGCACCCGGCCGCTGGTGGTTGCGCCGCTATCGATCCGGCTACCGCCGCCGACCACCGAGCTGGTTGCCCCGCGGCTGACGCTGTTCAGCTCCCCCTGACCGAGCGATATCTCATCCAGCCCGAGCCCGCTTGCCAGCTCCCGGGTCACGCCGCCGCCTGGCCCGCCAAGCAAGGCCTGTGCGGCCGGCAACAGCAAGGCCAGATCGGCACCACCCGACTCATCCGGCTTGCGGCCGAGGACGATCCAGCCGAGTTTTTCGGCGTCTGGCACATCGGGCGTCGACACCAACTGAATGTGCGGCCGACGTACCGTGCCGGTGATCGACATCCCGGCCTCGACCTCCAGACCCGAGCGCACAGCCAGCACATCGAGGCCAGGGTTATCCAGCGGACCAATGAAATTCACCTGGCCGCGAGTGATATTCAGCTTCTGTCCGTAGCCCTCAAAACTGCCACCCACGGTCTTGACCGTGCCGGTCGCGCGTAGCGCATCGCCGGCCTGCACCTGCAGCAGCAACTTGCCCGCCAAGCGCGTATCGAGCCCCAGCGCCGACAGATAGAGCTGCTCACCCAGATCCACCTCGACCCGCGCCTGGAGCGCACGGTTCGACACCGACGGCTCGTCACCGAGAATCACCACATCATCGGACAGGCTCGGCGCCGGCGACTTGGCGAATTCAAGATAGCCCCCGTCGGCACGAAAACTGGCTTCGAGCGAAGGCGCATCCCAGCGCGTTTCGATCTTGCCCGTGCCGCTGACCGCCAGCCAGCGGTCGGCGCGCTGGAAAATCGGCAGGCGGTCGGCCTCGAAGCGAATCTGACCGTCGCCGTCCTTCAGGCTCATCGCGCCACTGGCGGTGAGCTGACCCGGTGTTTTGGTAAGCGATGCGTAATTGATGCGCCGGTCGCGCGGCGCCACGCGGCTGGGTGAGGCGAAACTCAGGGTATCGATGCGTAACTGGTTCGCATCGAAATCGGCGATCAGCTTGCCCCCCGACAGACGCAGCCCCTCATCAGCGATTCCGATCGCAAGATCATCCCCGGTGACGCGGCCCACGCCTACCGGCGCATCGGGCGTACCGCTGAGCGAGAACTCGGTGCGCAGCTTGCCGTCGGTGCGCACGGCCGGACTCACCAGCGCACCAAACCAGCCAATCGCCGGGATATCGAGCACGGCCGAACCCAACAGCGGGCCTTGCCCATCCAGTTGCCAACCGGCCGCGCCCTTCTTGAGCCGAGCCGTCGCCGAACCGGCGAGCGTCCCAAGGGTGTCCCCCTTGGCATTCAGACTGAGCGCCAACTGCGTGTTGTCAATATTCGCCAGCACATCGAGCTCGGTCAGGCCAAAGCGCAACACCGTGTCGCCGGTGAGCACCAGATCGCCCGACTCGCGAAACACGTGCACCGTGCCGCGCGCGGTCTCGCCGAGCTGAACATCCCAGTCACCGCCGAGTTGCAATTCGCCCTGGCCGCGCTTGGGGGGTTGGTCGGGGCGAGTTTCGAGACCCAGCAACAGACCGCTCATGTGGCCCTTGGCCACGACGGCGCCCGGCGTCCAGTCCGTCTGCTCGAGGACCAACTGGCCCCCATCGTCGGTGCGCAGCGCCGCGCGTGACAGGCGCACCCGCTTGTCGCTCGCCTCCAGCGCCGCCGGGGCCGTCAGCTTCAGCGGCAGGCGCCCCGCCAAGGCGAGCGCCTCGACCGTGCCGCGCCAGGCCATGGACTCGCTCAGGCCGCCGCGCAGGCGGGCATCGATGGCCTCGCCGCTGCCGGCGGCCGCCGACAGTTCGATCACATGCTGCTGACGACGGCCGTCGGCAGTCAGCGCAAAGCGCTCCAGCAGGGCCGGCCCCTTGGCCTGGGTGCGCAAGTCCTGCCCGCCAATGGCCAGCGAGATCGGCCCGTCCAGCCCTTCGCCCAGCGACACATCGGCCGTCAGGCTTTGCAGTCGCAGTTCGCCCGGCAGGCGCAGCTTTTCGGCCGAGGCGGTAAAGCGCCCCGCCGGTGTTTTCAGCCCGCCACTGATCTGCCCGTCGAGCCGCGCCACGCCCGACACGTCCAGCCCCAGCGCGGCCAGCTCTGGCGCATTCACGCGCACATCCAGCACATCGGCCTTGGCACCCCAGGCGCCCGTGGCGTCGACCCGGTTGCCCGCCAGACGCAACCACGCCGCCACCTCCGACAGCCGTTCGCCCCGCCAGCGCAGCGCGCCCTCTCCGGCCAGCGGCTTGCCATCGAGCACGCTGTCGATAAGCCGATAGCTCACCCGCCCCTGCAAATCATCGAGCTGGCCGGCCACTTTCAGATCACCGTTGATGGTGGCCGGTGGCGCGTCCGCCCACAGCGGCTTGGGGTCGAGTGCGGTGAGCTTGAGATCGACCTCGAAGGTCTGCACGCCGGTGGTGTTCAGATGCCCGGTTGCCACCACCCGGCTCTTGTCGCGCTTGAGCGCCAGCGTTTCGATGGTGACGCGGTCGTCGGCGTGATTCACCGCCAGCGTCGCCTGCAGGCGCGGGTCGCTGAGCGTGCCGGACAGCGTCTGCTTGCCGGCACTGGCGGCGGCATCGAGCTGCCCCTTCATGCGCGAGTCAGGCAGGCGCGCGTCCAGTGCATGCAGATTGATATCGGCCAAGGCGAGCTTGGCATTGAGCAGGCCGGCCGGATCGTCCGACGGCGCCCAGTCGATCGCGCCGGTGATGCTGCCCTTGCCGGCGAGCCGCGCGCGCAAGTCGCTCACCATGACCTGCGCAGCGCTCAGTTGCAGCTGCGCGTCGAGTTGCTGCAGCGGCAGTTTGCCGGTATCCCAGGCGCCGCTGTCGGCGTTGCTGACGCTCAGCGGGCCACTCAGTTGCGGGGCCGTCATGTCGCCAGTCACCGTCAGCGTGCTCTCAACACGCATCAGCGCTGTCGGTGCGCTGGCGGCCCACTGCGCCGGGTTGATGCGCTCACCGGTCAGGGCGATCCGATCGACCGGCATGACTTCGAAAGGCTTGAGCTGCGTCGCGACGACGACCTCGGTCGCTTCGCGCGTGACGGTCGCGGTGGTGTCCAGCGCCGCCAGCGGGCCGTGCGCCACGAGCGCCACATCCATCGCGTACTCGCCGAACTGGCCGGCCAGTGTGGCCGTCAGTTGGGTCGGATGTGGCGCCGCGACACCGAGCGACAGCTCGCCTTTCGCCGGGCCGACCGGGGTGCCCACCGAGTCGAGCACCAGGCGATGCACCTCGGCACCGGTGGTAAGGCTCAAGGCCAGGGTGTCGATCAGCGGTGTGCCGGCTGGTGTGGCGGGGTCGAACGGGAAGGCTTCTTGCGCCAGGCGGCCGAGCGTCAAGCGGTCAACCTGAACAGCGACCGGCAGCGCCAGCGAGTCCGGCAAGGCGGGCGACTCGCCCGGCGCATCGGAGGGCGCGGTAGCGAAGCGCACACTGTCGAGCGACAAGGAATGAATATGCACGCGACGCTCGAACAAGGCCGCGGGCGACCAGTCCAGCGCCAGCGCGTCGAGTTGCAACTGCAGCGTCGGGGTAGTGAGCGACAGGCGGCGGATCTGCAGCGGGCCGGTCAGGCGCCCCTCGGCGCCCTCGATACGCAACTGCCCGTCACTGTAATCCACCGCCGTGCGCACCAGGCGTTCGAGGCCCGACGACGTGGTCAGCAACCAACCGAGCACGGCCAGCACCGCACCGAGCAGCAGTACCAAGCCGCCGAGCACCGCCCACGGCCAGCGGCGGCGTTTTGGGGTCGGCTGCGCGTCGGCGGCCATGGTCAAACCTTAGCCAAACAGGCTCTGCAATGCCACGCCCGGATCGTCTGCGCGCATGAACGCTTCGCCGACGAGGAAAGCATTGACCTGATGTTCGCGCATACGCTGCACGTCGGCGGGCGCAAGAATGCCCGACTCGGTGATCACCAGCCGGTCGGCCGGAATACGGTCGAGCTGGTCGAGCGTGGTGTCCAGCGACACCTCGAAGGTACGCAGATTGCGGTTGTTGATGCCGATCAGCGGCGTGCGCAATTGCAGCGCCACGTCGAGTTCACCGGCGTCGTGGCTCTCGACCAGCACCGCCATGCCGAGCGACTCGGCCACCGCTTCCATCTCCTGCATCTGCGCCAGCGACAGCGCCGCGACGATGAGCAGGATGGCATCGGCGCCCATGGCGCGGGCTTCGAACACCTGCCACGGATCGATCATGAAATCCTTGCGCAGTACCGGCAGCGCACACGCGCCGCGGGCTTCGCGCAGATAGTCGGCATGGCCTTTGAAAAATTGCTCATCGGTCAGCACCGACAGGCAGGCCGCGCCGCCGGCTTCATAGGCGCGGGCGATCTCGGCCGGCCGGAAGTCGGCACGGATCACGCCTTTGGACGGGCTGGCCTTCTTGACCTCGGCAATCACCGCCGACTGGCCGGCCGCGATCTTGGCACGCAAGGCGCCGGTGAAATCGCGCGTCGGCGCCTGCGCGCGCGCGGCGGCGGTCACCTCGGCCAGTGAACTCAACGCTTTACCGGCGGTGACTTCATCGGCCTTCACGGCGAGGATTTTTTTGAGAACGTCGCTCATTCAGACCTCAAAATTGTGAAGAAATCGTCGCGAGCGCCGGCAGGTCGGGGGCGGCCGGCGCGCAGCGAGCGGAATGTATTTCTGGATACATGAGCATCGCGAGCACCGCCCAACCCCGAGATGCCAAGCGCAGTAGATTGATTCACAATTTTCAAGCGAAACGCTGCGTAAAGCGCGCAAACGCATCCACCTTGGCCCGCGCCGCGCCGCTTTCGATCGCCTCGCGCGCCTTGCCGATGCCGTCGGCGATGTTCTCGGCGAGCTTGGCGGTGTACAAGGCGACACCGGCGTTAAGCACCACGATGTCGCGCGCCGCGCCCGGTACATTATCGAGGGCGCCGAGCAGCACACCTTTGGATTCGGCCGCATCGTGCACCCGCAACTGACGGGCCGACTGCATCTGCAGGCCGAAGTCTTCGGGGTGAAGCTCGTACTCACTCACCGCGCCGTCCTTGAGTTCGGCAACCATCGTCGCCGCGCCCAGCGACACTTCATCCATGCCGTCGCGTCCGTGCACCACCAGCACATGATCGGCGCCGAGGCGCTGCATGACGCGTACCTGGATGCCGACCAGATCGGGGTGGAACACGCCCATCAGGGTGTGCGGCGCGCTGGCCGGGTTGGTGAGCGGGCCGAGGATGTTGAAGATGGTGCGTACCCCCATTTCCTTGCGCACCGGCCCGACGTTCTTCATCGCGCTGTGATGGTTGGGTGCAAACATGAAGCCAATGCCAACTTCCGAAATGCATTCGGCCACTTGCTCGGCGTTGAGCGCGATATTGACACCCAGCGCTTCGAGCACGTCCGCGCTGCCCGACTTGCTCGACACGCTACGCCCGCCATGCTTGGCCACGCGCGCGCCGGCCGCCGCGGCGACGAAGATGGTGGCGGTCGAGATGTTGAAGGTGTGCGTGCCGTCGCCGCCGGTGCCGACCACATCGAGGAAGTTGTCGTTGGGCGGGGGTACTACTACCTTAGTGGACAGCTCGCGCATCACCGTGGCGGCGGCGGCGATCTCGCCGATGGTTTCTTTCTTGGTGCGCAAGCCGGCCAGAATGGCCGACATCATCACCGGCGAGACCTCGCCGGCCATGATCTGGCGCATCAGCGAGACCATCTCGTCAAAGAAGATTTCGCGGTGTTCGATGGTGCGCTGAAGTGCTTCCTGGGGGGTGATGGACATGCTGCCTCCTGGGTTCTACCGACACGCCTCCGGGCCCTCGCCCGGAGGAATGCCGGCAGGGCTTAAGCCTTGCGATCAAGAAAATTACGCAGCAGATCATGGCCGTGCTGCGTGAGGATGGATTCGGGGTGAAACTGCACGCCCTCGACGTCCAGCGTCTTGTGGCGCAGCCCCATGATCTCGCCGTCTTCGGTCCACGCGGTGACCTCTAGACAGTCGGGCAGGCTCTCGCGTTCCACCGCCAGCGAATGGTAGCGGGTGCTCACCAGCGGGTTGGGCAGGCCCTTGAACACGCCCTGGTCGAGGTGATGCACCGGCGAGGTTTTGCCATGCATCAGCCGCTTGGCGTGCACGACCTTGCCACCGTAGGCCGCGCCAATGCTCTGGTGGCCCAGACACACACCGAGAATCGGCAGCGTGCCGGCGTAGCGCTTGATCGCCTCGACCGAGATGCCGGCCTCGTTGGGCGTGCACGGCCCCGGTGAAATCACCAGATGCGTGGGTGCCATGTGGCCGATCTGTTCGACGGAGATTTCGTCGTTGCGGAAGGTTTTCACCTTGGCGCCCAACTCACCGAAGTACTGGACCAGGTTGTAGGTAAAGCTGTCGTAGTTGTCGATCATCAGCAGCATGCTGTGGTGCTCCTGCAAGGCGCAGCTCAGGGCGCGCCGTTCATCCGGGGGGCTGCCGCGCGGCGCTCAGGCCTTGGCGCGGCACGCAATGAGGGCGAGCTCAGTCGAGGTCGGAGTCGAGACCCCGCTCGGCCATCTCGGCGGCGCGCAACATGGCGCGGGCCTTGTTGCGCGTCTCCACCCATTCGGCGTCGGGGTCGGAGTCGGCGACGATGCCGGCGCCAGCCTGCACATGCATCAGCCCATCCTTGAGCACCGCGGTGCGGATGTTGATGCAGATGTCCATGTCGCCATGGAAACCGATATAGCCCGAGGCGCCGGCATACATGCCGCGTTTGACCGGTTCGAGCTCGTCGATGATCTCCATCGCCCGTACCTTGGGCGCGCCCGACACCGTACCGGCCGGGAAGGACGCGCGCAGCACCGCCAGCGCGTTGAGCTCGTCGCGCAGACGGCCTTCGACGTTGGAGACGATGTGCATCACATGCGAATAACGCTCGATGCCGAACTGCTCAGTCACCCGCACCGAACCGACCTCGGCCACGCGGCCCACATCGTTGCGGCCCAGATCAAGCAACTGCACATGCTCGGCGCGCTCTTTTTCGTCGCCGAGCAGTTCCTTTTCCAGCGCCAGATCTTCGTCCTCGTTGGCGCCGCGCGGCCGTGTGCCGGCAATGGGACGCAGCGTGACCTTGTCCCCCTCCAGGCGCACCAGAATTTCGGGCGAAGCGCCAACCACATGAAAGTCTTCGAAGTTGAAGAAGAACATGTAGGGCGAGGGGTTGAGCGTGCGGATGGCGCGATACAGCGCCAGCGGCGAGGCAGTAAAGGGCTTGCTCATGCGCTGCGAGAGCACCACCTGCATCACGTCGCCTTCGACGATGTAATCCTTGGCACGCTGCACAGCGGACTTGAAGGCCTCTTCGCCAAAGCTGGAGACCTCGGGCAGGGGCTCGCCACGCACGTCTTCAGGCATCGACACTGGGGCGCGCAGCTTGTCGATCAGCTCGCGCAGGCGGCGCTTGGCGCGGCGAAACGCGCCCGGCACTTCCGGCTCGGCATACACCACCAACGTGAGCTTGCCGGAGAGGTTGTCGACAATCGCGATTTCTTCGGACAGCAGCAGCAGGATGTCCGGCGTGCCGATCGGGTCGTCTTTTTTGGTGCCGGCCAGACGCGGCTCGATATAGCGCACCGTGTCGTAACCGAAGCAGCCGACCAGACCGCCGGCAAAGCGCGGCAAGCCGTCGTTGGGCGGCACCTTGATGCGCTCCATGAACTCGGCCACGTAATTGAGCGGGTCGCCATAATCGCGGCGCTCGACCAGACGGTTGCCGGTGAGCAGCAGCGCGCTGCGACCATACACTTCGATGCGCGTATTGGCGGCCAGGCCAATCATCGAGTAGCGGCCAAAGCGTTCGCCGCCCTGCACCGATTCGAGCAGATAGGTGTAAGGCTCGTTGGCCAGTTTCAGGTAAATGGACAGCGGGGTGTCGAGATCGGCAAAGGTCTCGAGGGTGACCGGGATACGGTTATAGCCTTGCGCGGCAAGCGCATTGAATTCGGCTTCTAGCATGTGAGCTCCACAAAAAGCAGGGGGTCGTCAGGACGGCGCGGGGCGAGCCCGCGAGGCATCAGGGGCGCAGGCGCCAGGGCCACGACCGCCAGCCACGCGGGACGGCGTTTAAGCCGGCGCAGGCCGATGCGATCTCCTTCAGAAAAGACGGGCTTTCGTGGGTCACGGATGAGGTCTTTGTCGAGTCAAAAAAGGCTGCAGTTTCAAGGCGCTCGCGGCGCAACGCGCTGCAGCAGTGCGTTTGCGCTCGATAGTAGCCCATCGCATTCGATGGTGTCCACCGGCACCCCCTCGGTGTAGCCCCAGGTCATCAGCAGCACCGGACAGCCCGCCGCGCGGGCGCTTTCGGCGTCATTCGCCGAGTCGCCGATCATCAGCACATGCGCGATATCCACCCCAAGTTGCTCACAGGCGTGCAGGAGCATGCCGGGGTGCGGTTTTTTTACATCGAGCGTGTCGCCGCAGACCACCGCACCAAAGAAGGTTGCGATGCCCGTCAGCCGCAAGAGCGGTTCGGTAAAGGCCGCAGCCTTGTTGGTCACGCAGGCCATCGGAATGCCCTGCGCCTGCAGCGTAGCCAGCATGTCGGTCACACCAGGATAAGCCTGCGACACCTGACCATTGGTTTGGGCATAGTGCCGCTTGAACACTTCGACCGCCGCATCGAACGCCGCGTCCGTCAGCGAAGCATCGGCCAGACAGCGCTCGACCAGCTTGGGGATGCCCTTGCCCACAAAACAACGGACTTCCTCCAGCGACCGGGCCGGCCGGCCAAGCTCGGCGAGCATGGCGTTGGCCGCGAGCGCCAGATCGCCGATGCTGTCAACCAGCGTGCCGTCCAGATCGAAGAGCAATGCGTCGACCGCAAAGCGCGTACTCATACGCCCGCCAGCGCCTTGCGCAAATCGGCGATCACCGTGTCGTAGTGATGCGGATCGCCCTCGCGCGCCGCGCCAAACACCGCCGAGCCGGCCACGAAAGTGTCGGCGCCGGCACGGGCAATCTCGGCAATGTTGTCGGTCTTCACCCCGCCGTCGATCTCGAGCAGGATCTTGCGGCCGCTCTGCGCTTCATACGCGTCCAGTCGGGCACGCGCCGCGCGCAGCTTGTCTAACGTGCCGGGAATGAACTTCTGCCCGCCAAAACCGGGGTTCACACTCATCAGCAGCACCACGTCGATCTTGTCCATCACATGGTCGAGATGGTGCAGCGGCGTGGCCGGGTTGAACACCAGCCCGGCCTGACAGCCCGAATCGCGAATCAAGCCGAGCGTGCGGTCGATATGCTCCGAGGCCTCGGGGTGAAAAGTGATGACATTCGCGCCCGCCTTGGCAAAGTCCGGGATGATGCGGTCCACCGGCTTGACCATCAGATGCACATCGATCGGCGCCTCGGTATGCGGGCGGATCGCCTCGCACACCAGCGGGCCGATGGTCAGGTTGGGCACGTAATGGTTGTCCATCACGTCAAAATGAATCCAGTCGGCACCGGCGGCGATCACATTGCGCACCTCCTCGCCGAGACGGGCAAAGTCGGCAGACAGCAGGCTGGGGGCGATTCGATACATGTGGGCTCCGGCAAGGTTGAGCTGAACAGACCCGCATTTTAGCGCCGCCCACCGTGCTGCGCTTGCGGGCATCGGGAGATTCCGTTTCAATGAGTCGATTCTCTCGCCCCGCGGGACGCCCGACATGACCGAATACGAACATCCCTACCATATTGAAGTGACCGCCGAGTCCTTCTACCTCGCCGACCAGTCCGACCCGGACGAGGCGCACTACGTGTTCGCCTACCGCATCACCCTGCGCAATGTCGGCTCGGTCAGCGCGCAACTGGTCAGCCGACACTGGATCATCACCGACGGCAACGGCGACGTGCAGGAAGTGCGCGGCCTCGGCGTCGTCGGCGAGCACCCCGAGCTCGCCCCCGGCGAGAGCTTCGAATACACCAGCGGCAGCGCCTTGACCACCCCGGTCGGCTCCATGCGCGGCACCTATCAGATGGTCGCCGCCGACGGCGAACGCTTCGAAGCCGAGATCCCCGAATTCGCCCTGCTCGTGCCCAACGTGCTGCACTGAGCGCGGGTGAAGACATCGCGCGCACAAACCCCACGCCAGACCGCATCGGGCAACGACGCGCTCGAACGACGACGCATCTCAAATGAATGGGCGAGAAGTGAAAGAGTGAGTAACGCAGCCATCTGTCTACGCCGTCGATTCATTCACATGCGTTGAACGCCGCCATGTCGCTGCGCCACAGCTACACCCTCATCGCCCCCTTCTACGACGCGGTGCTCACCGCCGCCACCCGCCAGGCCCGCATCCGCAGCCTCACCCACCTCGCCACGCAAACGCCCGGCACCGTGCTGGTCGCCGGTGTCGGCACCGGGCTGGACCTGCCGCATCTCCCGCCCCAGCACCGCTACATCGGCATCGACCTCACCGCCGCCATGCTCCGCCGCAGCCTGCCGCGCGCCGAACGGCACAACTATCACGCCGTGCAAGGCAGCGTGCTCGCCCTGCCCTTTGCCAACGGGCACTTCGACCACACCGTATTACACCTCATCCTCGCCGTGGTGCCTGATCCGTTGCGCGCCTTGCAGGAGGCGATTCGCGTCACCCGGCCGGGAGGGAGTCTGCTGGTGTTCGACAAGTTTTTACGACCGGGGCAGCGGGCGCGGCTGCGACGCTGGCTCACGCCGATCTCGGGGCGCATCGCGACGCGGATGGATGTGGAGTTCGAGACACTGCTGACCGGGGCACCGGGCGCGCGAGTGGAGAGCGATAACGCCGCGCTGGCCGGAGGGTGGTTTCGGCGGTTGCGGCTCACCCGGCTATAGCCGGGGTTTGATTGGAGCGTAGGTTGGGTTGAGCGCAGCGAAGCCCAACGTGAAAAGCCCTGCCACATCGCCATGTCGCCCGCTACGGCCTGGGCGGTGCCACCCAGTTGCCACCACGGCTCCGACCGGCTTGGATTGGCCGGGTCTCGCCCCGGCGGGCGACTTACTTTCTTGCTTGTGCAAGAAAGCTAAGCAAAGAAGCACAGCCCGCTTCTGCGCCCCCTGCGGGGGTTCCCGCCCTGCGGCAGCGTCGGGCGGGGTGCTTCGCAAACTCGCCCTGCGGGCTCAAACAGCGAAGCCCCTTGCTCCGCCCGCCACCGCCTCCGGTTGGCGCGACAGAGGGCGGCTCGGCCGTGCGAGGCCGAACGAGCAGGCACACCGTTTACGCGCCCCCCTCGCCCCCCACTGTCGAACCATCCCTCTTCCCCGGTCAAGGGCACAAAACGCGCAGGGCCAATCCGTCCTTGAATTGGAAATACTCGACGCATTCAACGCCGCCTTTCACGACAACCCGACTGCCTATATCCACGGACTTCAACATCTCTGAAATCGATGTTGCACCATCGCCGTCCCAATCCATCTCGGCAATTGAGTACCCCGAGCGCCAAACAAGCGTCGCAAGACCAGATCCGACGATAGCGAAGACAATAACCACGGCGAACGCCAGCAGCCGGGGCGTCATGAAACTCAACTCCGATAATCCGCGTTGATCTTCACATAGTCATACGAGAAGTCGCAGGTCCACACGGTGGCTTCGGTCTGGCCGCGGGCGAGGTCGACGGTGACGTCGATTTCGGCTTCGGCCATGACGCGGGCGCCGTCTTCTTCGCGGTAGCTGGCGGCGCGGCCGCCGTGTTCGGCGACGAGGACGTCGCCGAGCCAGACGCGGATCTGGCTGACGTCGAGGTCGTCGATGCCGGCGTAGCCGATGGCGGCGAGGATGCGGCCGAGGTTGGGGTCGGAGGCGAAGAAGGCGGTCTTGACCAGCGGGGACTGGCCGATGGCGTAGCCGACCTTGCGGCATTCGGCGCGGTCGCGGCCGCCTTTGACTACGATGGTCATGAACTTGGTGGCGCCTTCGCCGTCGCGGACGATGGCTTGGGCGAGTTCAATGGAGACGGCGATGACGGCTTCGCGCAGCGCCGCCCACGCGGGCGAGCTGTCGTCGGTGATTTCGCTGTGGCCGGCTTTGCTGGTGGCCATCAGGATGTAGGAGTCGTTGGTGGAGGTGTCGCCGTCGATGGTGATGCTGTTGAAGGACAGGTCGGCGGCTTCGCGCACCAGGCGCTCGAGCAGCGGCTGCGACACGGCGGCGTCGGTGGCGACGAAGCCGAGCATGGTGGCCATGTTGGGCTTGATCATGCCGGCGCCTTTGCTGACGCCGGTGATGGTGACTTCCTTGCCTTCAATCTGGATGCGGCGCGACACGCCTTTGGGCACGGTGTCGGTGGTCATGATGGCGTGGGCGGTATCGAACCAGCCGTCGATATGCACGTTGCCGGCGGCCTTGGGCACGGCGGCGGTGAGGCGGTCCATGGGCAGGTGTTCGAGGATGACACCGGTAGAGAACGGCAACACTTGCTCGGGCGTGATCGACAGTGCAGCGGCGACCGCAGCGCAGGTGGTGTTGGCGTCGGCCAGGCCGCGCTCGCCGGTGCCGGCGTTGGCCACGCCGGTATTGATGACCAGGGCGCGGATGTCGCCGGTGGCGAGGTGTTGCTTGCACACTTGCACGGGGGCAGCGCAGAAGCGGTTTTCGGTAAACACACCGGCCACGCGGGTGCCCGCATCGAGGGCGATGACGGTCACGTCCTTACGGTTGGCCTTGCGGATACCGCCCTCGGTGACGCCGAGGCGGACGCCGGCGATGGCATGCAGGTGGTCGGGCTTGAGGGTCGGCAGATTGACAGGCATCGGGGCGTCTCCGGACGAAATCAGCAGAAAAGGGCTGTGCGCATGGCGGGGCCACGGCATCGGCTGAAATGATACCGGAGTTGCGCCTCAGGGCGCGGCGCCGCCGCCTGCCCGGTGGGTAGTGACCAGCGCCATCGACATTTGCTGGACGAAGTGCACAAAGGCGTAGAAGGCTTCATCGTCGATGGCGGCGGCGCCAACGTCGCGCTCGGCATAGACCAGGCCAATCACCCGGCCGTTGCCCATGATCGGCGCCATGGCGGCGGGCCCGGTGCCGACAATACCGGCCAGATGGCCGCGCGATACCGCAAGGCGCATCGGTTGCGCGGTACCGATCAAGGAGTCGACCGGATCCTTGCCGCCGGGGTTCAGCGTCAATGCGAAGGCGGCACGCATGGCTTCACCGCCGGCGCCCAGGCCGTACTTGCCAACCAATTGCTGGCGATTCGGCGTCAGCAAGGCAACCACCACGCGAGCAAAGCCCACACCTTGCAAAATGCCTTCGGCGGCGAGATACACGGCGTCAGAGAATCGCCCGCCAGACATGATCAGCGCAGTCAATTCGCGCAAGATGGCCAGCTGCCGCTCGGCCGGCGACACCGTCGGCAACGGTTCGGTTACGGTCTCGACCACTTCGGACGAAGCGGGAATGCCACGTGCCGCGGTGGACGCGCCGTATTCGGTGGCCAGGCGCGCGGCTTCATTGGCCAGCGCAGCCACGGTCTCGCGCACTTCCTTCTCGGGGCGGTCGATATGGCGCGCGAGCGCGGTCAGCGCGGCTTTGGCCGGCGCGCTGTCCCAGCCGCCGATCACTGCCCCGGCCACCTGATGGCCAAGCGCGATTGAGGTTTCGAGCGCACTGGGCCGAGCCGACGGTTCTAACACCGCATGCAGCAAGCTGCCCAGACGCCACTCTCGGGTCAGCTGCACCGACAGTTGACGCAAGCGGAAGCCGAGCACGGCCATCTGGGTTGAGGTTTCATGCTCCGGCGTGCAATCCGGCGGAAGCTGTTCCGCCAGCAACTCCGCCTTGGTGCCGCCAAAACACCAAAAGGCCATTTCACCCACGCGCGTGAGGAGAGCAGCGATGAAGACCTCTTCGGCCCGCCCGTCGCCGCGCATTTTGGCAATGCCGCGCGCCAGTGTTGCGGCAAAGAAGCAATGCGACAGCTCGGCCTCGACACGTTTGCGCACGCCACCCTGCAACAGACCGTCAACCAACGCAATCCCGATGGCCAGATCGGCCACGACATCAAAGCCGAGCACGACAATGCCGCGGCTGATCGTACCCACGCCCTGCCGCGCGCTATTGAAATAGGCACTGTTGGCCAGGCGCAAGACCTTGGTGGTCATCGCCGGGTCTTTGAGAATGACCGCGGCCAGCCGGCCGGCCGAGGCACTGTCGTCGTCCATGATGGCGCGGATACCGTCGACCGTCGAGCCGAAGGCCGGCATCTCCTGGTCGCGAATATGGGCGACCCACTCGCTCAAACCCTCGGGAGTCACACCGGGCAGCGGGGGGATTTCGTCGAATGAGAGTTCTGGAAACATGCTGAATTTAACGGTCCGAGAGGCCGCCGGCTTGAGCCCTGCGCCAAATATGACAACGGCGCCCTCGGGCGCCGTTGATTGATGCTTGAACGTTCAGGCCAGTCGGCCGTGGCAATGCTTGTACTTCTTGCCCGAGCCGCAAGGACACGGCTCGTTGCGACCGACTTTGGGACCGGCGTCGGCGGGGACTGTGCCATCGTCGTCGCCTCGCTTGATGCCCAGGGCTTCGTCGTAGTCGGCGTGGTGATATTGCACATTCTCGACACCCGCCGCCTCGACTTCTTCGAGCGGCGCTTCGGTGCGAATCTGAACCGTCATCAGCAAACGGGTGACGTCGGTGCGCACGGATTGCAACAGCGTTTCGAACAGCTCGAAGGCTTCGCGCTTGTATTCCTGCTTGGGGTTCTTTTGCGCATAACCGCGCAGATGGATGCCCTGACGCAGGTGGTCCAGCGCGGCGAGGTGCTCGCGCCAGTGGTTGTCGAGGCTCTGCAGCATCACGCTGCGTTCGAACTGGTGCCAGGCGGTGGCATCGACCATGGCAACCTTGGCGGCAAAATGCGCGTCGGCCGCTTCGACCACACGCTGGGCGATGGCGTCGTCGTCCAGCCCGGTTTCGGCCGCGATCCACTCGCCCACCGGCAGCTTCAGCTGATACTCGCCCTCGAGCGCCTGCTCGAGCGCGGCAATCTCCCACTGCTCCTCGACGCTGTCGGCCGGCACATACAGGCGGAAGCAGTCGTGGATCACGCCCTGACGCATGGCGGTGATGGTTTCGGAGATGTCGGTACTTTCGAGCAGCTCGTTGCGCTGCTGGTAGATGACTTTGCGCTGGTCGTTGGAGACGTCGTCGAACTCCAGCAACTGCTTGCGGATATCGAAGTTGCGCTGCTCGACCTTGCGCTGGGCAGATTCGAGCGAACGGGTGACCATGCCATGCTCGATGGCCTCGCCTTCGGGCATCTTGAGGCGAACCATGATGGCGTTGAGGCGGTCACCGGCGAAGATGCGCATCAGCGGATCTTCGAGCGACAGATAGAAACGGCTCTCGCCCGGATCGCCCTGACGACCGGCACGGCCGCGCAGCTGGTTGTCGATACGGCGCGATTCGTGACGTTCGGTACCAATGATCTTCAGGCCGCCCGCCGCAATCACTTGTGCGTGCAGCGAATCCCATTCTTTGCGCAGGGCCTCGGTCGCGGTGGCTTTTTGCTCGTCCGACAGCGACGCGTCGGCCATCACCGAATCCACCTGTTTCTGGACGTTGCCGCCGAGCACGATGTCGGTACCGCGACCCGCCATGTTGGTGGCGATGGTGATGACGCCCGGACGACCGGCCTGGGCGACGATCTGTGCTTCTTTTTCGTGCTGCTTGGCGTTGAGCACCTGATGGGGCAGCTTGGCCTTGACCATCAGCTCGGCGAGCAACTCGGAGCTTTCGATGGAGGTGGTACCCACCAGCACCGGCTGACCACGCTCGTGGCAGTCCTTGATGTCGTCAATGACGGCGTCGAACTTCTCCTTCATGGTGCGATAGACCTTGTCGTTCTGGTCCTTGCGTTGCATCGGGCGGTTGGTCGGAATGACCACCGTCTCGAGGCCGTAGATGGACTGGAACTCGAAGGCTTCGGTGTCGGCCGTACCGGTCATGCCGGCCAGCTTGGCGTACATGCGGAAGTAGTTCTGGAAGGTGATCGAAGCCAGGGTCTGGTTCTCGGCCTGGATCTTGACGCCTTCCTTGGCCTCAACGGCCTGATGCAGGCCTTCGGACCAGCGACGACCCGGCATCAGACGGCCGGTGAATTCGTCGACGATGATGATCTCGCCGTTCTGCACCACGTACTGCTGATCCTTGTGGAACAGCGAGTAGCCACGCAAGGCGGCGTACATGTGGTGCATCAGCAGGATGTTGGCCGGATCATACAGCGAGGTGCCTTCCGGCAGCAGCCCGTGCTCGGTCAGGATCTCTTCGGCGCGCTCGTGACCGGCTTCGGTCAGCAGCACCTGGTGCGCCTTGAGATCGACGGTGTAGTCGCCCGGCTCGGTGATGTCATCGCCCTCGCCGATCTGCTTCTTCAGCAGCGGCGCGATGGTGTTCATCTTGAGGTAGAGATCGGTGTGGTCTTCGGCCTGGCCGGAGATGATCAGCGGCGTGCGGGCCTCGTCGATCAGGATCGAGTCCACTTCGTCGACCACCGCAAAGCTCAGCGCGCGCTGTACACGCTCTGCCGCTTCGTACTTCATGTTGTCGCGCAGGTAGTCGAAACCGAATTCGTTGTTGGTGCCGTAGGTGATGTCGGCGGCGTAGGCGGCGAGCTTCTCGGCCTCACTCAGCTGTGACACATTGACGCCCACCGACAGGCCGAGGAAGCCATACAACTGCCCCATCCACTCCGCATCGCGGCGGGCCAGATAGTCGTTCACCGTGATGACATGGACGCCCTTGCCGGTCAGCGCGTTGAGGTACACCGGCAGCGTCGCCACCAGAGTTTTGCCCTCGCCGGTCCGCATCTCGGCAATCTTGCCGTTGTGCAACACCATGCCACCCACGAGCTGGACGTCGAAGTGGCGCATGCCGTGCACCCGCTTGCCGGCTTCGCGAACCACCGCGAACGCTTCGGGCAAAAGGCTGTCCAGACTCTCACCCTCGGCAATCCGCGCCTTGAAGGCGTCGGTCTTGGCCTTGAGGTCGGCGTCGGACAGTGCCGCCATCTCGGGTTCGAGCGCATTGATCGCCCGCACCGTCTTCGAATATTGACGAATGAGCCGATCGTTGCGGCTACCGAATACTTTCTTTAGAAGGCCGGAAATCATGTCAGGGGCGTGGGAGATGGGGCAAAATGCGAATACTAGCACGGTCAGCAGAACTGACTCCGTCCCGTGCACGCCATCACCACCAACCCTTGAGATGCATCAATTCACCCCATGACGCAACGGCTTGATCGCTTTGCTGGAGAAGGCTCGGCCCTCGACCGCTTGCGCGCCCACGCCAGCCGTCTGGGCCGGCTCCAGCAGATCGTGCTGGCCGAGCTGCCGCCCTACCTGGCCGACAGCTGCCACGTAGCCAACCTCAAGGAAGATGTGCTGCTGATTCACGCCGCCACCGGCGCCGTCGCCGCCAAACTGCGCCAGGCCACACCCCGCCTGCTTAACACGCTCGCAATGCAGGGCGTGATGGTCAGCAGCATCAAGATCGCCACCCGTCCGGTGAACCCCGCGCCCCCGCCGAAACCCCCCGAACAACGCACGGTGAGCGATCAAACGCAGGACGCCTTGCGCTCGCTCGCCAGCGCCCTGCCCGCCGACGACCCGCTACGCGCGGCGCTGGAACGCTTCGTGCGGCGAAGCCGTGGGGCATCCAAATCCGATTGAACCGCTGATGCACCCGCTTCTTGCGCACCTGCTCAAAGTGGTTGCCGTTGGCGTTGCGGCGTTGGCGGCAGTCGTTGCTATTCCTGCGGCGGCACTCTCCTTGGCCTTTGGCCTCATCGTCGGACCGAGCAAGGACGAAGTGACTCGTCTCAGTGCGCCAGACGGAAAAGTCGACGCGGTGCTGATTGAAACGAATGGTGGCGCAACGACCTCGTTCGGCTACGAAGTCTATCTGGTGCCCACGGGCACGGAACGCAGTGGCGAACCCGCGGCGGTGCTATACGGAGCCATGCGCAACGAGAATGCATACGGCGTGACACTGGTTTGGGAGTCCCCAACATCACTGTCTGTGCGTTTTTTGACGACCCGATCCAAGGCGTTGACCAACCCCCGCGTTGCCATTGACGGGCAAAGCGTCAGAATCACTTTGAAGGCGGGAGAGAATGATCCCGCCGCGCCGCCGGGAGGAATGCTCTACAACTTGAGAGATGGTCACTGACGCCTTGGCGGACGACTTTACACAAGGCCACCTCGGTCGCGACGCTCACGGCTAGAAAATCGGCGCCAACAAGCGCTCGATGAGCAGCAGCGCCATGAATACCAGCAGGGTGACCAGACCAATGCGGGTGAACACCCAGGCCCAGTAGCGATAGCGGGGGTTGCCCGAGAGCAGATAGAGAATCAGCGATCCGCCCACCATCAGCAGTGCCAGCACACCCGCCAGTCGAATGACAAACATCGGCGATCAGCCCAATACGGGTTCGAACATGCCAGCGACACTGGGGGCGGCCTGGGTGTGATCGTCGAAGGTGACGACCTCCCAGGCACTTTCGTCTTCAAGCAGCACGCGCAGCACCTGGTTGTTCAGCGCGTGGCCCGATTTGTGTGCCGAGTAGGCGGCCAGCAGCGGCTTGCCCGCCAGGTAGAGATCGCCGATGGCGTCCAGCACCTTGTGTTTGACGAACTCGTCGTTGTAGCGCAGCCCGTCTGAATTGAGGATGCGGTACTCGTCCATCACGATCGCGTTGTCGAGACTGCCACCCAAGGCCAGGCCGTTGGAGCGCATGAACTCGACGTCTTGCACGAAACCGAAGGTGCGGGCGCGTGACACGTCCTGCACATACGACAGGTCGGCGAAGTCGACGGTGGCGTCAGTCTTGGTGCGGTTGATGGCCGGGTGATTGAAGACGATGGAGAAGTCGAGCTTGAAGCCGTCGTAGGGCTCCAGGCGCACCCATTTATCGTCTTCGCGGTATTCGACCGCCTTCTTGACGCGCAGAAAGCGCTTGGGCGCAGCTTGCTCTTCCAATCCGGCAGACTGAATCAGAAACACGAAGGGGCCGGCGCTGCCGTCAAGAATCGGCAGTTCGGCCGCGTCCACATCCACGTGCACATTGTCCACACCCAGACCGGCCAGCGCCGACATGAGATGTTCGACCGTGCCCACCTTGGCCTCGCCTTGCTGGAGGCCGGAGCACAGCCGGGTGTCGACCACGGAGTACGGGTCAGCCGGCAGATCAACCGGCGGATCGAGGTCCACCCGGTGAAACACCACGCCGGTATCGGGCGCGGCGGGGCGCAGCACCATGGTCACCTTGCGGCCGCCGTGCAGGCCGACGCCGGTGGCCGAAATTGTCGATTTGAGCGTGCGTTGCTTGATCATGATCCGTCGCCGTGTAGGGTCCTGGCGCCCGCTCAGGAAATGACTCAGGCGCATCAGGCTGAAGTCTAGCATGCGGTGCACAACGCGCTTTTCAATGGCGACGGGCGCCTTGCGCGCGGACGGGAGGCATCGTCCATGCGCAAGGCGCCCGCCGGGGCGGAACGAATGCTGATCAGTCTGCCTGCTTGCGCAAGAAGGCCGGGATATCGTAAGTGCCCACACCGCTGGCGCTCATCGCCTCGACCGTCGTGCGACGACCGCTGCGAATCACCGCCGGCACATCATTTTCGTGCGCGCCGCTGGACGGGCCATACGTGCCCGTACCCTGCACCACTTGCATCACGGGCTTGCTGGCCGACACGGCCGGGTTGCCCAGACCGGTGGCAACCACGGTGACGCGAATGCGGTCTTCCATGGCTTCGTCGAAGACGGTGCCGTAGATCACGAAGGCGTCCTTGGCGGCGAAGGCGCGCACGGTATTCACAGCTTCCTTCACTTCCGACATCTTCAGCGAGCGGCTGGCGGTCAGGTTGATCAGCACGCCACGGGCGCCGGAGAGCTCAACCCCTTCGAGCAGCGGGCTGGCGGCAGCCTGTTCGGCAGCAATGCGTGCACGGTCGATACCGGCGGCTTCGGCGGAGCCCATCATGGCGCGGCCCATTTCGGCCATCACCGTGCGAACGTCCTGGAAGTCGACGTTCACCAGACCCGGGATGTTGATGATTTCGGCAATCCCGCCGACGGCGTTGCGCAGCACGTTGTCGGCGGCGCGGAAGCCGTCTTCGAGGCTGGCGTCATCGCCCAGCACTTCCATCAGCTTGTCGTTGAGCACGACGATCAGCGAATCGACATGGCTGGAGAGCTCTTCGATGCCGCTGTCGGCGACGCGGTCGCGGTTTTCGAAGTCGAAGGGTTTGGTCACCACACCGACGGTGAGGATGCCCATTTCCTTGGCCACTTCAGCCACCACCGGCGCAGCACCGGTGCCGGTGCCACCGCCCATGCCGGCGGTAATGAACACCATGTGCGCGCCCTTGATCGCCTCGGCGATCTGCTCACGCGCTTCCTGCGCGGAGCAACGGCCGGCTTCCGGCTTGGCGCCGGCGCCCAGGCCCGAGGTGCCGAGCTGCACCTTCTGGGATGACAGATTGCGTTTGAGCGCCTGCGCATCGGTATTGGCGGTGATGAACTCCACGCCGTGCACGCTCTCGCGGATCATGTGATCGACGGCATTGCCGCCGGCGCCCCCGATACCGACCACCTTGATGATGGTGCCGATCGGTTCCTTTTCAACGATTTCAAACATGTGCCTCGCCTCCTTGAAAAACGGCTTTAACGCCACTTTCTCGTCTGCGCTATCCGGTATCTAGTATTAGTTTGGCATTCTATAACTAAATACCGGGCAGCAACAGACGAACTACAAATTCATACAAAACCCCGCCCGAGGGCGAGCCCTAGAAATTCCGTTCAAACCAACCCTTCATCCGGTCAAACATCTGGCGCAGGTTGCGTGTCTCGCGCGCCTGAATCCCGCGGCGCCGCTGCGCCATCGCCTCGACCATCAATCCCATCGCGGTGGCATAGCGCGGCTGACACACCACATCCGCCAGGCCACCCCTGTATTGCGGTGCGCCGATGCGCACCGGCATATGGAAAATTTCTTCGCCCAGCTCGATCATGCCGTCCATCACCGAGGCGCCGCCGGTGAGCACGATGCCGGACGAGAGCAGCTCTTCGTAGCCGCTGCGACGCAACTCCGACTGCACCAGCTCGAACAATTCCGACACCCGCGGCTCGATCACGTCGGCCAGCGCCTGACGCGAGAGCTTGCGGGCAGAGCGATCACCGACACCGGGCACTTCGATCATCTCGCTCGGGTCGGCCAGCGAGCTCATCGCCACGCCGTGGCGGATCTTGATTTCTTCGGCTTCGGCCGTCGGCGTGCGCAAGGCCATGGCGATGTCGTTGGTGATCTGGTCACCTGCCACCGGAATCACCGCCGTGTGGCGAATCGCCCCCTGCGTGAACACCGCCAGATCGGTGGTGCCGCCGCCGATATCGACCAGGCACACGCCCAGCCCCTTCTCGTCTTCGGACAGCGTGGCGTAGCTCGAGGCCAGCGGCTGCAGGATCAGGTCCATCACCTCCAGCCCGCAGCGGCGCACACACTTGACCACGTTTTGCGCAGCAGACACCGCGCCGGTGACGATGTGCACCTTCACTTCCAGCTTCACGCCGCTCATGCCGATCGGCTCGCGCACGCCGTCCTGGCCGTCGATGATGAATTCTTGGGTAAGGATGTGCAGGATCTGTTGATCGGCGGGGATCGGCATGGCGCGCGCCACTTCGATCACCCGCTCGACATCCATCGTGGACACTTCCTTGTCCTTGATGGCCACCATGCCATTCGAGTTGAAGCTCTTGATGTGACTGCCCGCGATGCCGGTGTAAAGATCGCCGATCTTGCAGTCGGCCATCAGTTCAACCTCCTGGATCACCCGCGAGATCGCATCGACGGTCGCCTCGATATTGACCACCACCCCGCGGCGCAAGCCGTTGGACGGCTGCGTGCCGAGGCCGATCACGTTGAACTGTCCATCCGGGCGCACCTCGGCCACCATGCAGGTGGTCTTGGATGTGCCGATGTCGAGCCCGACGACGAGATCTTTGTATTCCTTGCTCATTTTTTGCTTTCCACTGACTTCTTGTCGCCCACCGGCAAGAGGGCGAAACCATTCGGATACCGCAAATCCGCCACCGCGATCGTCATCGGTGACTTGGCCAATGCCTTGGGGTAAGCCTCGACGAAGCGCGCCATCCGCTCTTCGACATGCGCTTTTTCACGATCGCGACCGAGGCGGATCACCAGGCCATCGTCCAGCGTCAACTGCCACGCCTCTCGCGCGGACAAGCCCAGCTCAACCAACTCCCGACCCAGCGGCGCGAGCAGTTTGGAGAAGCGCGCATGGCTGGCCAGCACGTAGCCGGCATAGCCCTCCGGCCCGATGAAGGCCGGCATGTGGGCGTTGCTGGCGGCCACAAAGATCTCGCCCTGACGATTGACCAGCCGCGTCTCGCCGCTGTCGTTCACCGTCCAATAGGCCACGGCCTGGTGCTCTTCGAGCCGCACTTCGAGCATGTCGGGCCAGTGGCGACGCACCTGGGCGCGGCGTACCCACGGCAGCTTTTCGAAGGCCTCGCGCACCGACACCAGATCCACCGTGAAGAAATTGCCTTTCACCGCCGAGCGCGCGGCGTACTGCAGTTGTTCTGCCGACACCTGCGCCGGCGGCGTGAGCACCGTCACTTCGCGCAGCTGGAAGGCGGGGCGCGCGGCCAGCCAGGTGACCGCCGCGTAGCCGATCATCGCGGTCGCGATCAGCATCAGCGCGTCCGACACCAGGTTCAGCAGCGCCGGTCGATGCCACACGCCCACACGCACCCGCCCGCCACCGGCGGCACGATTGGCAAGCTTGCGGTTAGCAGGACGCGGACGGATCTCAGCCAAGGCGCGCTTTCTCCAGAATCGACAGGCACAGGGCGGTGAAGTCATAACCAGCCACGCGGGCCGACATCGGCACCAGCGAGTGGCCGGTCATGCCCGGCGTGGTGTTCATTTCGAGCAGATAGGGTTTGCCGTCAGCGGTCAGAATCAGGTCACCCCGGCCCCAGCCGCGGCACGCCAACACACGGGCTGCGCGCAACATCAGCGCCTGCAGCTCGGCTTCCTGCGCCGCAGGCAAGCCGCTGGGGCAAAAATACTGGGTGTCGTCGGTGAAGTACTTGTTCTGATAGTCGTAGTTGCCCCCCGGCGCCACGATGCGCACCACCGGTAGCACTTCGTCGCCCAGGAAGGGAATGGTCAGCTCCTGGCCTTCGATAAACTCCTCGGCGATCACCAAGGTGTCGAAACGCGCCGCGAGCGCCCAGGCGTCGGCCAACTGGCTTGCATCGGTCACCTTGGTGGCGCCCATGCTCGAGCCTTCATGCACCGGCTTGACGAAGATCGGCAGCCCCAGGTCGGCGGCCACGGCGGCCCAGTCGCTGGTCTCGTCGATGATGTGAAACCGCGGCGTCGGCAGGCCTGCAGCCAGCCACACCAGCTTGGTCCGCCATTTGTCCATCGACACCGCCGAGGCCATCACGCCGCTACCGGTGTATGGGATGCCAAGCATCTCGAGCATGCCCTGCACCGTGCCGTCTTCGCCGCCCCGGCCATGCAGTGCCAGGAAGGCACGATCGTAGCCTTCATCCTTGAGCACATGCAGATCGGTATCGGCGGGGTCGAAGGCGTGCGCATCCACGCCGGCACCCTGCAGGGCCGCGAGCACGGCCTTGCCGGACATCAGCGACACCTCGCGCTCGGCGGACGCGCCGCCCATCAACACCGCGACTTTTCCGAATCGTGTCTGCATGCTTTCCGTCATTTCGCTCATCGCCTTAGCCTCGCGCCCCGACGAAGCGAAGCCGGCAATTAACCGACCGCCCCGCCTGCTGGCTCGCAGCCGCGCACAATTGTTCAATTGCCGATTCGAGATCCGCCGCCTCGGCCGTTTCATCCAGTTGAAGTTGGGCCGTACCGCCATCGAGACGCACCGCGCCCGTCAGGGTCGGCCCTGCAGCCAGCACATGGGGCACGCTCTCAGGCGCAAACAGTTGCGTCACCGCCCGCGCGCCCGCCATTGCGATGGGCACATGCGCCGTCTCGCTGCCGCCGATCAGCCACACCCCGAGCATCATCTCGTCCGAGTGACGCGTGGCACCGGCCCAGGTGCGGTCGAGGCCAAACTCGGTCACTTCGCGCTCATGCGCATGGCCGTGTCGATCAACGGTATGCACCGCCCTCACCTGCGACCACAGCCCGTGCTCACCCACGCTGACATTGGTACGCAAGGCGCCGCCGATGGAACCGGGCACGCCGGCCAGCCACGCCAGTGCGCCGTGCTGATGTTGCGCACAGGCGTGACCGAGCCGGGCACACAGCGCGCCGGCTTCGACATACACGCCGTCATCGGTGAAATCGATGCGCTTCAACTTGGCCGTACCGATCACCACGCCTTGCATGCCGCCCTGGCGAATCACCACGCGCGAGCCCGTGCCGCTCACCAGCACCGGCTCGTCGAGACGCAGCGCTGCGAGAAAGCCGCGCAAGTCCTCGGCATCGGTCGGCGTATACACAAACTGCGCCGTACCGCCCACGCCCCAGGCGCTGCGCTCGGCCATGCCGACATCACGCAACCAGGTGCCGCGGGCGCTCATGCGCTCTCCTCGCCGGCCAGTTGGCCCGGTACCGCGCCGATGGTGCCGGCGCCCATGGTCAGCACCACGTCGCCGTCCTGCACCACGTCGAGCACGGTTTGGCTCATCTCGTCGATCTGCTCGACAAACACCGGCTCGATCCGCCCCGCGACACGCAGCGCGCGCGCCAGGGACCGGCCGTCGGCTGCCACCAGCGGCGCCTCGCCGGCCGAATAGACCTCGGCAAGCACCAGCGCATCGACGGTGGACAACACTTTTACGAAATCTTCGAAGCAATCACGCGTGCGGGTGTAGCGGTGCGGCTGGAAGGCCAGCACCAGACGCCGCCCTGGGAAGGCACCGCGCGCCGCCTCGATGGTGGCGGCCATTTCAACCGGGTGGTGACCGTAGTCATCCACCAGCGTGAAACTGCCGCCGGCCGGCAAAGCGATGTCGCCATAGCGCTGGAAGCGCCGTCCCACGCCCTTGAATTCGGCCAGCGCCTGGATAATCGCCTCGTCTGCCACGCCCACCTCGGTCGCCACGGCGATGGCCGCCAGCGCGTTGAGGACGTTGTGCGTCCCCGGCATGTTCAGGGTGATCGGCAGGCGCGACACCGTGCCGTTGATGCGCAGCACGTCGAAGACCATGCGGCCGGCTTCGGCGCGAACGTTCTCGGCGCGGATATTGGCGTTCGGCGAGAAGCCATAGCGCACGATCTGCTTGGACACCAGCGGCATGATCGAGCGGACATGCGGGTCGTCCTCGCACAGCACGGCCACGCCGTAGAAGGGCAGGCGCTGGAGGAAGTCGATGAAGGCCTGCTTGAGCCGCGCGAAGTCGTGGCCATAGGTGTCCATGTGATCGGCATCGATGTTGGTCACCACCGAGATCACCGGATTGAGCAGCAGGAAGGAGGCATCGGACTCGTCCGCCTCGGCCACCAGAAACTCGCCCTTGCCCAGGCGCGCGTTGGCGCCAGCCGCGTTCAGGCGACCGCCAATGACGAAGGTCGGGTCCAGCCCGCCCTCGGCAAGAATCGACGCGGTCAGCGACGTGGTGGTGGTCTTGCCGTGGGTGCCGGCAATCGCCACGCCCTGCTTGAGGCGCATGATCTCGGCGAGCATCTGGGCACGCGGCACCACCGGCACCTGACGCACGCGCGCAGCCCGCACCTCGGGGTTGTCGGCTTTGACGGCGGTGGATACCACCACCACGTCGGCATCTGCCGCGTGGGCCGCATCGTGGCCGCGCATGACCCGGGCGCCCATGGCCGTCAGGCGGCGCGTGGCGGCGCTTTCACCCAGATCCGAACCGCTCACGGCGAAACCCTGGTTCAGCAGCACTTCGGCGATACCGCTCATGCCGGCACCGCCGATGCCCACAAAATGGACGTGTTTGACTTTGTGTTTCATGATCCTTAGGACTCCTTCTCGCCGACCAGCTCACGGCACACCTGCGCCACCTCGGCCGCCGCATTCGGGCGGGCCAGGGCACGGGCCGCGTTGGCCATGTCACGCAGACGACGGCGATCGAGACCGCGCAAAATGCCGGCCAGACGATCGGGGCTCAGCTCGCTCTGCGGCAGCAAATAGGCCGCACCGCGATCCGCCAGGAAACGGGCGTTGCCGGTCTGGTGGTCGTCCACCGCGTGCGGCAGCGGCACCAGAATGCTGGCCACACCGGCCGCGGCCAGCTCGGCCACGGTCAGCGCACCGGCGCGGCAGATCACCACATCGGCCGCCGCGTAGGCCGCCGCCATGTCTTCAATAAAGGGGCGCAGATCGCCCGCCACCCGCGCCAAGGCGTAGCTCTCACGCAAGGCCTCAATCTGTGTGGCACCGGCCTGATGCACCACCTGCGGTCGGACCGACACCGCCAGACTGGCCAGCGCCTGCGGTACGGTTTCGTTCAAGACTTTGGCACCCAGACTGCCGCCGATCACCAGAATGTTCAGCGGGCCTTCGCGCTCGGCGAAGCGCTCGTCCGGCGTCGGCAACGCAACGATATCGGCCCGCACCGGATTGCCCAACCAGTGGCTGCCTTTGATCACCTTCGGAAAGCCGGTGACGATCCGATCGGCCACCCGCGCCAGCACGCGATTGGCCAGGCCGGCCACGGAATTTTGCTCATGCACCACCAACGGCCGGCCAAGCAGCACGGCCATCATGCCGCCGGGAAAACTCACATAGCCGCCCATGCCAAGCACCACGTCGGGCTTGCTGCCGCGAATCGCTTTGAATGCCTGCCAGAAACCACGCAGCAGGTTGAGTGGGAGCAGCACTTTGGCCATCACGCCCTTGCCGCGCAAGGCGCCGAATCGGATCCAGGCCGTTTCATAGCCGCGCTCGGGAATCAGGCGACCTTCCATGCGGTCGGCATTGCCGAGCCAGACAATGCGCCAGCCCTCGGCGCGCAGCGCCTCGGCCACCGCGATGCCCGGATAGATATGCCCGCCCGTGCCGCCAGCCATGACCATCAACGTCTTCATGCGCCACCTCCGCGCATGATCTGACGATTCTCCCAATCGATACGCAGCAGGATCGCCAGTGCCAGACAGTTGGCCACGATGCCCGAACCGCCGAAACTCATCAACGGCAGGGTCAAGCCCTTGGTGGGCAGCAAGCCCATGTTGACGCCCATATTGATAAAGGACTGCACGCCAATCCACAGACCGATGCCTTGCGCCACCAATCCGGCGAAGAATTTCTCGAGATCGATCGCCTGGCGCCCGATCGCAAAGGCACGATGCACCAGCATGGCGAACAGGGCGATCACCACCAGCACGCCAACCAGGCCAAGCTCTTCGGCGATGATGGCGAGGATGAAGTCGGTGTGCGCCTCGGGCAGGTAGAACAGCTTCTCGACGCTGGCCCCGAGGCCGACGCCGAACCATTCGCCACGGCCGAAGGCGATCAGCGCGTGCGAGAGCTGATAGCCCTTGCCGAAGGCGTCCTGAAACGGATCCATGAAACCAAAGATGCGGTCGCGCCGATAGGGCGACAGCCAGATCAGCAACATGAAGCCGATCAGCGCCACCACCGCCAGCAGGGCGAAGACGCGTACATTGATGCCGCCGAGAAACAGGATGCCGAAGGCGATCGCCGTGATGACCACGAAGGCGCCAAAGTCCGGCTCCTTGAGCAGCAAGAAGCCCACCAGCAGCACCACGCCAAGCATGGGCAGGAAGGCGCGTTTGAAGCTGGCCATGTGCGGCAGCTTGCGCACGGTGTAGTCCGCGGCGTACAGCGCAGCGAACAGCTTCATGGCCTCGGAGGGCTGGAAGTTGAGCGGCCCGACGGGCAGCCAGCGGCTGGCGCCGTTGACCTCGCGGCCAATGCCGGGGATCACCACCAGAATCAACAGCACCACGCCGCCCACGAACAGATGCGGAGACAACTGCTGCCACACCCGCATCGGCAGCTGAAAAGCGACCGCGCCGATGATCGCGCCGATCATCAGAAACACGCCGTGGCGCACCAGATAGTAGGTGCTTTGATGGCCGGTATACTTCAGGCCTTCGGCCGTCGCGATGGAGGACGAGTAGACCATCACCAGGCCGATCATGAGCAGGCTCACGGCCGACCAGATCAGCATCGGATCGAGCTCGCGCGGGTGGACCTCCGGTGCGCCGAGACGATGCACCGCACGACGCGCCGCCGGATTCTCGGCTTTGCGACGCGGCAGCAAGGAGGGAAGCGAGAGGCTCAGTTTCATGCAGCCGCCACCCGGGGCAAGGCGCGCACCGCCTCGACAAACACATCGGCGCGATGAACGTAGCTGCGGAACATGTCAAAGCTGGCGCAGGCCGGCGACAACAGCACCGCGTCGCCCGGTTGCGCCAGGGCATCGGCGCGCAACACCGCACGCGGCAGGTCGGCGGCAAATTCAATCGGCACATGGGTGCCATCGAGCGCGGCGGCAATCTGCGGCCCGTCGCGGCCGATCAAAATGACTGCGCGCGCATGCCGGGTGACCGGCTCGCGCAGGGGCGAAAAATCCTGCCCCTTGCCATCACCGCCGGCGATCAACAGCACCGAGCGCTGCAAGCCGGCCAGCGCGGCAATGGTGGCGCCGACGTTGGTGCCTTTGGAGTCATCGTAATAGGTGACGCCATCGTCACGCTCGCCGATGCGCTCAACCCGGTGCGGCAGACCGCGAAAGGTCCGCAAGCCGTCAAGCAAACGCTCGGTCGACAGGCCGATCGCCTCGCACAGCGCCAGCGCGGCCAGCGCATTGGCGGCGTTGTGCAGGCCGGCCAGGGGCAGCGCGTCGATGGCGATCAGCGATTCATCACCGCGAACCAGATGGCCATCGCAGATCCCGTAGTCGGTCACGCGATGCGGCTTGTCGAGCCCGAAGGTCGCGCTGGCAGCGTCACCGAGCATCGAGGCGACCCGTGCGTCATCGCGATTGGCCACGGCCACCCGCGCACCGGCAAAGATGCGCGCCTTGGTGGCAGCGTAGTCGGCCAGCGAATCGTAGCGGTCAAGGTGATCGTCGCTGATATTCAGCACCACGGCCGCATCGGCACACAGCTCGGACACGGTCTCGAGCTGGAAACTGGACAACTCCAGCACCCAGCAGTCGGGCAGCGGCTGGCCGGCATTGAGTCGGTCGAGCAGCACCGCGAGTGTGGCGGGGCTGATGTTGCCGGCTTCCACCGCATCCGCCCCGGCCGCACGGCACAAGGCGGCGGTCAGCGCCGTGGTGGTGGTCTTGCCGTTCGTACCGGTAATGGCGATCAGGCGGCAGCGATCGCGCTCACCGAGCGCTGTCAGCGCATCCACAAACACCTGAATTTCGCCGGTGACCGGGATGCCGCGCTCACGCGCTGCTGCGATCACCGGCTGGCGCGGATCGAGCCCCGGGCTGATCGCCAGCACATCAACACCCACGAGCAGATCGAGATCGAACGCACCTGCGGTCAGCGACACGCCGGGCAGCGCGGCGCACAACGCCTCGGCACCGGGCGGGTTGGCACGGCTGTCGGCCACACGCACCGATGCCCCCTCTCGCGCCAACCAGCGCGCGAGGGCCAGGCCGGATTCACCCAGCCCGAGCACCAATACGTGTTTGCCTTGCCACATGCCCATGTTTTCCTCAGCGCAGTTTCAGCGTGGACAACCCGAACAGCACCAGCATGATGGTGATGATCCAGAAGCGGACCACCACCTGCGTTTCCTTCCAGCCGCCCAATTCGTAGTGGTGATGCAGCGGCGCCATACGGAAGATGCGCTTGCCGCCGCTGAGCTTGAAATAGATGACCTGCAACATCACCGACAGGGTCTCGGCCACGAACAGGCCGCCCATGATGAAGAGCACGATTTCCTGGCGCACCACCACGGCCACAGTGCCCAGCGCAGCGCCCAGCGCCAGCGCACCGACATCGCCCATGAACACTTCGGCCGGGTAGGCGTTGAACCACAGGAAGCCGAGTCCGGCGCCGGCGATGGCCCCACAGAACACCGCCAGCTCGCCCGCACCCGCGATGTAGGGCACACCGAGATACTTCGAGAACCCGGCATGGCCCGCCACATAGGCGAAGATCGCCAGCGCGCCAGCGACCATCACTGTCGGCATGATCGCCAGACCGTCAAGGCCGTCAGTGAGGTTGACCGAGTGACTGGTGCCGGTGATCACGAAATAGCTGAGCAGCACGAAGCCACCGAAGCCGAGCGGATAGGCCACGTCCTTGAAGAAGGGCACGATCAGCGTGGTCTGCGCGGGATCGGTCGCCGTCAGGCCGAGCACCAGTGCGCCGGCCAGCGCGATTACCGAGGTCCAAAGATACTTCCAGCGGCTGGCCAGCCCTTTCGGGTCGCGGTGCACCACCTTGCGCCAGTCATCCACCCAGCCCACGGCGCCAAAACCGAGCGTGACCAGCAGCGTGACCCACACATAGTGGTTGCGCAGATCACCCCACAGCAGTGTGGTGAAGCCGATCGCGATGAGGATCAGCGCGCCGCCCATGGTCGGCGTACCCGCCTTGGTGAGGTGAGACTTGGGGCCATCGTCGCGCACCGCCTGACCAATTTTCTTGGCCGCCAGCCAGCGGATTACCGCCGGCCCGAAAATGAAGGAGATCGCCAGCGCCGTCAGCGCTGCCAGTACCGCACGCAGCGTGATGTAACCGAACACGTTGAAGGTTCGAACGTCCTGGCCGAGCCACAGGGCGAATTCAAGCAGCATGCGTTCCCTCCCCGGCCTCGATCGTGTCGTTCGCGACCGCATTGGCCACCCGTTCCATGCGCATGAAGCGCGAGCCCTTCACCAGCACCACCGTGTTCTCGTCCATCAGTTTTTTCAGCGCAGCGACCAGATCGTCGATGCGCTCGAAATGTTCGCCGCCGGCACCAAAATTGCCCGCCGCCACCACGCTGGCCTGACCGAGCGCCAGCAGGTAATCAATGCCCTGGCTCTTGGCGTAGCCGCCGACCTCATCGTGCATTTGCGCACTGGTCTCGCCCAGCTCGCCCATATCGCCCAACACCAGCACCTTGCGGCCCGGCGTGGCGGCCAGCACGTCGATGGCGACGCGGGCCGAATCGGGGTTGGCGTTGTAGGTGTCGTCCAGCACGGTCGCACCGTTCAGGCCGGCGCGCTGGGTGAGGCGCCCACGCGTGCCATGGTAGGCCGACAAACCGGCCACCACATCGGCCAGACTCGCGCCGGCGGCCATGCAGGCCGCCGCCGCTGCGCAGGCGTTGCGGGCGTTGTGCAAGCCCGGCACCTGCAAGGGAAAACTCGCCGCCTCGCTACCTACGTGCAAGGTCATGCGCACGCCCAGACCATGCAGCACGCAGTCGGCGCGCACATCGGCCGACGCGCCAAGGCCAAAAGTGAGCGTCTGGCGTTCGGCGTTGACGCCGCGCCAGTAGTCGGCGAACGCGTCATCCGCGTTGATCACGGCGACACCGCCATCGACCAGTCCGCTGTAGATGGCGCCCTTCTCCTGCGCCACACCGTCCAGATCACCCAGGCCCTCCAGATGCGCGCGCAGCGCATTGCTGACCAAGGCCACCGTCGGCGCAGCCAGACCGGTGAGGTAGGCGATTTCGCCGGGGTGGTTCATGCCCATTTCGATGATCGCGATGCGATGCTCGGCACGCAGACGCAGCAGTGTCAGCGGCAGGCCGATATCGTTGTTGTAGTTGCCGGCCGTGGCCAACACGCCGAGCGCCGGATCACCGCCCTCGCGCTCGACGCGCGCGGCAGCAATGGCGGCACACATTTCCTTGACCGTCGTTTTGCCGTTGCTGCCGGTCACACCGATCAGCGGCAAGTCGAACTGCCGGCGCCACCAGGCCGCCAAAGCGCCCAGCCCCAGTCGGGTGTCGTCCACCACCAACCAGGGCATGTCGTCGCTTGGCGCATGCGCATCGGCATAGGCGCGATCGACCATCGCGGCGGCTACACCGGCCTGCCGGGCAGCCTCAAGAAAGTCGTGCCCGTCAAAGCGCTCGCCTCGCAACGCCACGAACAGGCAGCCGGCGCTGAGCGCCCGCGAATCGGTGAGCACCGCATCAAATGTCGCGGCGCCGGTGGCCTGTGCGCCAATCGCGCGAGCCGATGTCTGCAAATCAATCATGTGTGCGCTCCGTGGCCACTGCCCCATTGCGCCAGGGCAGCACGACCGTGTTCCACATCGGAAAACGGATGGCGTACGCCCTGAATTTCCTGATACGGCTCATGCCCTTTGCCCGCGATCACCAAGACATCGTCGGCGCTCGCCGCGGCCACGGCCACCTGAATCGCACGCGCGCGATCCGCCATGCGATGCATGTTGGCGCCTGCCGTGAGGGCAACCTGATCCAGAATCTGCTCCGGGTCTTCACTGCGCGGGTTGTCGCTGGTAAGCCACACCACATCCGCGATGCCCGCGGCCACGGCGCCCATCAGGGGGCGCTTGCCGGCATCCCGATCACCGCCGCATCCGAACAAGCAGAACAAACGGCCTTTGCGGGCCTGCGCGGTCTTGCGCGCGGCCACCAGCACTTTCTCAAGCGCATCGGGCGTGTGTGCGTAGTCCACCAGCAACAGCGGCTCGCCAATGCCGCCCAGCATCTGCATCCGTCCGACGGGCGGGCTGAGGCGCGAGCAGGCCTGAACCGCGCCTTCCAAGGACACACCACGCGCAAGCAGTGCCCCCATCACGGCCAGTAAGTTGGAGACGTTGAAGTCGGCCACCAAGGGCACATTCACCGGCTCTCGCCGTCCCTGCCAGCTTGCCACAAAGCGTACGCCGGCGGCCGTGGTGCTCAGCGACTCAGCGACCAGCGCGCGGCCGGCCGGTGCCAGCGCGGCGTTCTCAGCCATCAAGGTGTAACCAATCACCGAGGCGCCCTTGGCCACCTGGCGCTTGATCAGCTCGACCCCGAACGCATCATCGAGATTGATGATCGCGTGATCGATATCCAGGCGAAACAAGTCGGCCTTGGCCTCACCGTAGGCTTGCATGTCGCCGTGGTAGTCGAGGTGGTCGCGGGTCAGATTGGTAAATATCGCCACATCGAAGCGCACACCGGCAACCCGGCCCTGATGCAAGCCAATCGAAGACACTTCCATCGCGACGGCCCGCGCACCTTCGTCGCGCAGCCAGGCCAGCGTGCGATGCACGGCCACTGCCTCGGGCGTGGTGTGCAGGCCTTCCATCAACTGGTCCGGGAAGCCGCTACCCAGGGTGCCAATCACGCCGCAGGGCGCGCCGCGCAGCGCCAGCGCCCGTGCCAGCCACTGGCTGACCGTGGTCTTGCCATTGGTACCGGTCACTCCGGCCACCCAAAGCTTGGCCGATGGCGAATCAAACACGGCATCGGCCAGATAGCCGGCAATGCCACGCAAACCGGTCGCCGGCAGCATCGGCACGCCGGCAGCAGGCGGCGTAAAACCATCGGCAGTGTCATAGATAATCGCCGCCGCACCGCGGGCAACGGCCTGGTCGATATAGTCGCGGCCGTCGCTGCGCAAGCCGGGATGGGCGAGAAACACATCGCCCGGCGCCACCGCACGCGAGTCCACACTCAGACCACGCACGCTCACGCCGGCCGCGCGCAGCGCGTCGAGAAGGCGAAGGGCTTCTGCCTGACTCACATGCGCCCCCGAGCAGCGAGTTCTTCCTTACTGCGCGCAACCTGCATCGGCGTGATCGGCGCATCGGGCGGCACCGACAAGGCACGCAAGGCGCCCGCCATGACATTCGAAAAGATCGGGCCCGCCACCTGGCCGCCGTAATACTGCTTGCCGGCCGGCTCGTCGATCATCACCGCCACCACCAGGCGCGGGTCACTCACCGGCGCCAGGCCCACAAAGGAGGCGATGTACTTGCTGGTGTATTTTGCGCCTTCCAGTTTGTGAGAGGTCCCCGTCTTGCCGGCCACGCGATAGCCCGGCACCCGGCCGTGAATCGCCGTACCGCCTTCCTGGGTCACCATCTCCATCATGGCGCGGGTTTCGCGCACCGTTTGCGCCGAGAACACGCGACGGCCGGTCAGTTGAGGCACCTCGCTACGAGTCAGCGTCACCGGGATCAGATCGCCATCGCGTGCAAACGCCAGATAAGTACGCGCCAGCTGCATCAAGCTGGAGGAGACCCCATAGCCATAGGCCATGGTGGCCTGCTCGATGGGGCGCCAGGTACTTGCCGGGCGCAGCCGCCCGGAGGCTTCGCCCGGAAAGCCCAGTTGCAGCGACGAGCCCAGACCCAGGTCGTCATAGACCTGCCACATCTCCTCGGGCTTGAAGGTCATTGCCATCCGCACGACGCCGACGTTCGATGACTTCTGGATGACCTCGGCGACCGTCAGTCGGCCATGCGGTTTGGTGTCGGAGATCGTTGAATTGGCCAGCGCCATGCGGCCATTGCCGGTATCAATCACGGTATCGAACCGGAACTTTCCGCTTTCGAGCGCCATCGCCGCAATAATCGGCTTGAGCACCGAACCCGGCTCAAAGGTGTCGGTAACCGCCCGGTTGCGCAGCTGCGCACCGCTGAGCGACTCCCGGTTATTGGGGTTGTAGGTCGGCGCGTTCACCATCGCCAAAACCTCGCCGGTTCGCGAATCGAGCACCACCACACTACCCGCTTTGGCGCGATACGTTTCCATCGCGTTCTGCAGCGCGGTGTAGGCCAGGTACTGAATCTTGGCGTCGATCGACAGGGCAATATCCTTGCCTTCTTGCGGCGTGCGGATCGACTCCACATCCTCGACGATCTGCCCACGGCGATCCTTGATCACCCGGCGCGACCCCGGCTTGCCGTTGAGCTGGCTGTCATAGGCCAGCTCCACCCCTTCCTGGCCATGGTCATCGACGCCGGTAAAGCCGAGCAGGTGCGACATCACCTCGGCACCGGGGTAATAGCGCCGATACTCCCGCTGGTCGTGGACGCCGGCGAGCTTCATGTTCGCCACTTGCTCGGCCACTTCGGGCGGCACCTGCCGCTTGAGGTAGACGAAATCGCTGTCACGCGCCAGGCGGTGATTCAGATCGCGAACGTCCATATCCAGCAAACCAGCCAATTTGCGCACTTCGGCCGGCGTCGGCTTGGCATCACCTGGAATCGCCCAGATCGATTTGACCGGCGTACTCGCCGCCAGGACCGTGCCATGGCGATCGGTAATCTTGCCGCGGGTCGCCGGGATCTCGATCACTCGCGCATAGCGCGACTCACCCTTGGCCTGCAAAAACTCGTCATTTACACCCTGCAAATATGCCGCCCGCGCCACCAGCGCGAAGGATCCAAACAACAGGGCCAACAAAACGACACGGGGCCGCCAGACCGGCAGCCCTTTCGCAAGAAGTGGATTATGGTTGAAGGTGACACTTCGCTTTTTCACGGGGAGCCCTCCACGACCAGCGTCTGGGACGCTCCCGGCGCCTGCATACGCAAGCGCTGGCGGGCGATTTTCTCGATCCGCACATGCGCCGCCCAAGTGCTTTGCTCCAACTGCAACTGCCCCCACTCGACTTCGAGTTGGCGCATGCGCGACTGATCGCGCTCCAGCTCGGTGTGCAGCTTCCGCGCCTGATGCTGCGAAGCCACCACCCCCAGTGCGCTGGCCACCACCACCACCACGAGCAATACATCGATACGCAGCATGATCAGGCCTCCGTCCGTTCGGCTACGCGCATCACGGCGCTGCGCGCACGCGGGTTGGCCCGCACTTCGGCCTCACCGGCCTTGACCGCCTTGCTCACCAGACGCAGCTTCGGTGCCGGACGATCGGCCTCACGCACCGGCATACCACGCGGCAATGCCGGCGGCACCGACGCGTCACGCATGAAGCGCTTGACGATGCGGTCTTCAAGCGAGTGAAAACTGATCACCACCAGCCGGCCACCCGCTACCAAGCGGTTCATGCACTGCGGCAGAACTAACGACAGCTCCTCAAGCTCCGCGTTGATGAAAATCCGAAGAGCTTGGAAGGTGCGCGTCGCTGGGTGCTGCCCCGGCTCGCGCGTGCGGACCGCTTTCTCCACGAGTGCGGCAAGTTGTCCAGTGGTTGCAACAGCCCCCCCTGTCCGAGCAGCAACAATCGCCTTTGCAACCGCATAAGCAAACCGTTCTTCCCCATAGTCCTTCACCACCTCGGTAATTTCGCCGACCTCCGCTCGGGCCAGCCACTGAGCCACGGTCTCACCGCGACTCGTATCCATGCGCATGTCCAGCGGCGCATCGAAACGGAAACTCATGCCACGCTCCGCCTCATCCAGCTGAGGCGAAGACACCCCCAGATCCAGCAAAATGCCATCGACCTGGCCAATGCCTGCGGCATCCAGCGACTGCGCCATTTCACTGAACGGGGCATGGATCAAAAGAAAACGGGGGTCTTTCAGTTCTGCGCCTGCCGCGATGGCGACCGGGTCGCGATCAAACGCCACCAGACGGCCCGTCGGGCCCAAGCGTTCGAGTACGGCGCGACTATGACCGCCACGACCGAAGGTGCCATCGACGTAACACCCGTCCGGGCGGATATTCAGTGCATCAATCGCTTCGGAGAGGAGGACGCTGACATGGGAGGCAGCGGAGCTCATAGCGCCAGATCTTCCAGGCCCGGCGGCAACAGATCTGCGCCCATGCCGAACATGAGCTCCTGCTGCTTCTGCCAGCCCGCATCGGACCACAACTCGAAATGCGAGCCCTGACCGACCAGCCACACCGACTTTTCGAGCTCGGCAAACTGCCGCAACTCCGGTGCCACCAGCACTCGACCGGCGCCGTCCAGGCGCTCTTCACGCGCAAAACCGACCAGCAAGCGCTTGAGCATCGCCGAGCGCGGCTCAAGGCTGGAGCCCGCGAGCACTTTGTCGCGAATCGGCTGCCACGCATCGGCGGGATAAATCAACAGGCAGCGGTGCGGATGCCCCGTCACCACCAGTTCGCCGGCGCCCGCAGTCAGCGCGTCACGATGCCGCGCAGGGATCGCCAGGCGACCCTTCGCATCGAGACTGAGCGCTGCAGCGCCTTGGAACATCGCACCCCCTCAGGACGGTTCGGAAGAGAGATTTGGTGCACTCTCTCCCACATTTGTGCACTTGACCCCACTTTAGTGCATAGAACAAGGGGGGTCAAGCGCACAAATCGAGGGTTTTGCCAATGGACACAACCACTTACCGAATGCCTCGACGATGTCGAGAAAGGCATTTTCTTAGCCAAATCAATGACAACGGGAATGTATTGGAGATTTCACGCGAAATGATCACGCCCGCATCGCCCCGCGGTGGGGAAAGGTGGGGGCATTTGATTGATGCGTACGGAGAAAAAGGCGGGAAGTGGGAAGTCCGCCGATAAGCCGGGTTCTGTCAAACGCCCTTGCGGGCGCCGGGCAGTCATTCCTCTCGGCGACGCGTTGCCACGCCGCTCTAGCAGCCTACCCGGGAGCGACGCGAGCCACGCCAATGCTCCCCTATTTGGCCTTGCCCCGGATGGGGTTTGCCATGCCGTCCGTGTCACCACGTCCGCGGTGGGCTCTTACCCCACCGTTTCACCCTGACCCGACATCTGCGGTCGTCGGCGGTTTATTTTCTGTTGCCACCCCGTGTCTGCTCGGGTTTCCCCACCGCAAGCGGCGCAGATCACAATCCACGAGATGATCACCCCTTCGGGCAATACTTTCCGTCGCTTTAGCCTTTCGGCGTATGGCGCCCGGCCGTTAGCCGGCATCCTGCTCTATGTGGCCCGGACTTTCCTCGATACGCTTGCGCGTGTCGCGACTGCCTGGCGAACTTCCCGACGCGGATTATAGCGCGAGCGCGCTCGCTTCCACGTCGGAGATTACGGGCGCCGGCGCGCGCGCGCCCAAGGGGCGGAACTGGGCCGTGTCTTCATAGAACTCACGCACCGCGTTTTCGCGCACCACGCCCGGAATGCCGAGCAGCGGCAACGGCGACAAATCGCGCGGCGAGACCAGCAATCCCTTGTCGGCCAATCGGTTCGCGAGCCACGCATCGGCCCAGGCGGTTTGCTCCGACAAAGGCATCGACAGCACCGACTCGGGCACCGCAATGTAGATGGCTTTGGCACACAGTCCATTGAATGGTGTACGCATCTGGTCGTAAGACGCGTGACCGAAAAGCAAAAATCGTGTCGTCGCCTTCACGCGGGCGCGTGCCCCCCAGAAAGCCGACAACCAGTCGTGACGGGCCATGGCCGCCAGCAAGGTATCGTCAGTTCCCAGCACCAGCATGCCGCACTCGTCGAACTGGGTGAGCGCGTCGCGCACTGGGCCGCGACCGCGCAACCGGGTCACACCCGCCAGCGCAGTCTCCTGCATGTGGCAGGCATTGAGCGCGGCTTTGGCGCGCGGAAACGCCGCCCACACCAGGGCATTGAAATAGTCGTGCCAATTGTCGTCTCGCGTGGCGACCTGCCCGCTGTCGAATACCGCCTGCTCGTAGTCGGCACTGATCGCGTCCGGCAGCACAAAGCGAATCGCCTCACCACTGGCGCTTGCCAGGTCGGGGGTGGCCTGGGCGACCAGCCGGTTAAGCGCCAGCAGGCCGGGCAAACGATCACCGCTGCCTTCGAGCAACGCCGCCAGGGGCGCAAACAATGGCCACTTGGCCAGCGCCGCCGGCACGAGGTAGTCCGGGCGGTCGCTCACTTGTCGCCCGACGCGGGTTCAAACACCATGTCGCCATCGCGCATGCGGAAGCTGCCCACCAAGGCGCCGGGCGGCGTCGCAGGGGCATCGGCCCAGTCCTGCACCCGGCATTTCTCGGTACTGGCAAGATACCAGCGGCGCCCTTGCTGCAGCGCCCACAGCTGGTAGCCGGCTTCATAGACATTCATGACCGGCCCGTCGCCGCTGCCCGGCCAGATGCTGACGCGACGCTGACACTTGGGCAGGCGCGCGACAACAATGGCCTGCTCGACCTCGTCGGCCCAGAAATAGCGCTGCTCACGCATCAGCATCAGGGCGTGATCGGAACCCTCCACCTTGTAGGCGGTGGCGGAATTCTCGCAGCCGGCCAGACCCACCAGCATGAGCGGCAATAACAGGAGACGGCGGTCAAGCTTCATAGTGTGCGTGGTGAATCAGCTCAGTTGCCAGGCGACGGTGCCGCCGGCACGCAGCGGGATCAACGGGTCGTCTGGCAGATAGTCGAGTTGGGCTGGCACGGCGGTGTTGGCGCGTGTCAGCGTGAGGGTGTCGGTGTTGCGCGGCAGGCGATAGAAGTCGGGACCGAAGTGGCTGGCAAAGCCCTCGAGTCGATCCAGCGCACCGGCCGCATCGAAGGCTTCGGCATACAACTCGATCCCGGCGTTGGCGGTGTAGCAGCCAGCGCATCCGCAGGCCGATTCTTTGGCACCGCGCGCATGCGGGGCCGAATCGGTGCCGAGGAAAAACTTCGGATTGCCGGAGATGGCGGCCGCCACCAGCGCCTCACGATGTGTTTCGCGCTTGAGCACCGGCAGGCAGTAGTGATGCGGATTGATGCCGCCGGCGAAAATCGCGTTGCGGTTGAGCAGCAGGTGGTGCGCGGTGAGGGTTGCCCCCACGTTGGGGCCGGCTTCGGTCACGAACTGCGCCGCCTCGCGCGTGGTGATGTGCTCGAAGACGATACGCAACGCCGGGTAGTCTTTTGCCAGCGGCGCCAGCACTGTATCAATAAAGATACGCTCGCGATCGAAGATATCAACGTCAGCATGGGTCACCTCTCCGTGAACACACAGCACCATGCCCGACTTTTCCATCCGTTCGAGCGCCGGGCGGACCTTGTCGATGGCGGTCACGCCGGCATCCGAGTTGGTGGTCGCACCGGCCGGATAGAGCTTCACCGCAGGGATGAAGCCGGTCTGCAGGGCACGGTCGATTTCATCGGGCGCCGTATTGTCTGTGAGGTACAACGTCATCAACGGTTCGAACTTGAGACCGGCCGGCACAGCGGCGAGAATTCGGTCACGGTAGGCGCGCGCCTGCTCGGCATTGACCACCGGCGGGCGCAGGTTCGGCATGATGATGGCACGACCGAAGCGGCGCGCGGTGTCGGGCACAACCGCCGCCAGCGCGGCGCCGTCGCGCACATGCAGGTGCCAGTCATCGGGGCGGGTAATGGTCAGTGTTTGCATGCGTTAACCTCGCTTTTTTTGTCGGGCCGGATTATAGGCCCGTCTCGGCATTGGATTTGATGGCCAGCGCGCGCTGATAGAGCGCGTTCTTGGGCTGACCGGTAATTTCAGCGGCCAGCTTGGCCGCCGCGCTGGTCGGCATCTCGGCCAGCAATAACTTGAGCACCCGCTCGGCCTCGACATCCAGCCCCTCGACGGGCGTCGCGCCGGACACCAGCAACACGAACTCGCCGCGCTCGCGGTTACTGTCGGCATCCAGCCAGGCTTGCGCCTCGCCCAGCGGCAGGCGCGCAATCTCTTCGAAACGCTTGGTCAGCTCGCGGGCGACCACCAACTCGCGATCCGGGCCGAGCACCTCGGCCATGTCGCGCAGGCTGTCGCGCACCCGGTGCGGCGCCTCATAAAACACCGTCACATCCGTGCCCTCGCGCAGCGCTTCGAGCCGGCTGCGGCGTGCGCCCGACTTGGGCGGCAAAAAGCCGACAAAGTGAAAGCCGCCTTCGACAAACCCCGCCACCGACATCGCGGTCACCACGGCGCTCGGCCCCGGCACCGGCACCACCGGATGCCCCGCTGCACGCACTGCTGCGACCAGCCGGGCGCCAGGATCGGAGATGCCGGGCGTGCCGGCATCCGACACAAACGCCACCTGCTCACCGGCCGCGAGGCGCCCGATGATCTGCTCGGCCGCCCGGGCTTCATTGTGTTCATGCGCGGCCATCAAGGTGGCAGCGATGCCGTGGGCGCTGAGCAGCCCCTTGGTGTGGCGGGTGTCTTCCGCCGCCACCACATCGACCGCCCGCAGCACGGCCAGCGCGCGCAGGGTAATGTCCTGCAGATTCCCCATCGGCGTGGCCACCACATACAATGACGGCGTCCTGGAAAGCGGTGATTCGTTGATGTCCATGAAACGCCTGGCTCTGATGTGCAAGTCCGCCATTGTCGACCGCCTCGCCCCTCAACGGCAAGCCGCCGAACGCGGCCAGATCGCCGAACAGATGGCCGAGGCGCATTTGAACGCGGCGGGACTGCGCACGTTGGCGCGCAATTTCCGCTGCCGCGGCGGCGAACTCGACCTGGTCTGCCGTGACGGCAAGACCCTGGTATTTGTGGAGGTCCGCCTGCGTGGACGCAGTGATTTTGGCGGCGCCGCGGCCAGCATCACACCGCGCAAGCAGGCGCGCATCGTGCTCGCCGCACGCCACTGGCTGGCCCAGGCCGGCCGGCTCGCCGACGCGCCCTGCCGCTTCGACGTGGTGTTGCTCGACGCGCTCGACAGCACCCGCATCGAGTGGATCCGCGGCGCCTTCGACACCTGACGAGAATGTAACGAAGCGCGTCGGCCACACCGGGCGCCGACAGGCCGCATGCTAGAATCGGCGCTCGTTTCAGGCCAAGAGTCAGCGGATTCACGATGGATCTCATCAGTCGCATTACCGACCAGTTCGAACAGAGTATCGCCACCAAGCGCGCATCGCTCGAGGTGCTTGCCGCGCCGCTCGCCCACGCCGTGGACGTGATGACCGGCAGCCTGATGAACAACGGCAAGATCCTCGCGTGCGGCAACGGCGGCTCGGCTGCCGACGCCCAGCATTTTGCCGCCGAGCTGGTCAATCGCTTCGAGATGGAGCGCCCGCCGCTGGCCGCCATCGCGCTGACCACCGACAGCTCCACCATCACCTCCATCGCCAACGATTACGCCTACGACCAGATCTTTGCCAAACAGGTCGCCGCGCTGGGCCACCCGGGCGACGTGTTGCTGGCCATTTCCACCAGCGGCAATTCGCCCAACGTGATCGAAGCGATGAAGGTCGCGCACGAGCGCGAAATGACCGTCATCGCCCTCACTGGCAAGTCCGGCGGGCGCATGGCCGAACTGTTGGGGCCGGAAGATGTCCACCTGTGCGTCCCGGCCGAGCGCACCGCGCGCATCCAGGAAGTCCATTTACTGATCCTTCACTGCCTGTGTGATGGCATCGATTGTTTGCTATTAGGAGTCGAATAAATGAGTCAATCCCTGCGCCGTACCGTACTGACGCTGGCCCTGGTCGCTGGCGTTGTTCCAGCCCTGCAGGGCTGCTTCCCGCTGGTCGCCACCGGTGTTGGCACGGGTGCGCTGATGGTGTCGGACCGCCGCAGCTCCGGCGCCTATGTGGAAGACGAAGCCATCGAATGGAAAGCCGCCGCCCAGATCAAGGAGAAGCTCGGCGACCATGTGCACGTCAACATCACGTCCTACAATCGCAATGTGCTGCTCACCGGCGAGGCGCCTGATGCGGGGATGCGCGATCAGTTGCCGCGACTCATTTCGGTGGTGCCCAATGTGCGCGGCGTCACCAACGATGTGCAAGTTGCCGGCCACAGCTCGCTGACCTCGCGCAGCAACGACGCCCTGATCACCTCCAAGGTGAAAGCCCGCATGATTGATTCGGCCAGCGTGCAAGCCAACCAAATCAAGGTGGTCACCGAAGGTTCGGCGGTGTACCTGATGGGGCTGGTGACCCAGCAAGAGGCCGATGCCGCGACCCAGGTGGCACGCACCACCGACGGCGTCAAAAAAGTGATTCGTGTCTTCGAGTACATCAGCGACGCCGAGGCCCGCCGGCTGGACCTGCTGCGCAACAACTGAGCCCACCCGTCGCCGCCCCCAACCGCCCTCCGGGGCGGTTTTTTATTGCCGGCAGCTTATGGGGTCTCGGTATCGATCGGCAGCACCGTGTCGTACTTCACCTCCCGCAACACCACCGCGGTGCGCACATTGGCCACGCCGGCAATGGCAAAAATCTGCTTGTGCAGGAAGTGGTCGTAAGCCTTCATGTCGGGCACCACCACCTTCAGAATGTAGTCGGCGTCGCCGGTGGTCGAGTAACACTCGATCACTTCCGGATGCGCCAGCACGGCCCGCTCGAATTCGTCGACTGCCGTGCCCACATGCCGTGCCAGCGTCACATGCGCCAACAGGCATTCCTTCAGGCCGATCGCCTCGCGGTCGAGCAACACCGTGTGGCGCCGAATCAGCCCCGCTTTTTCGATCTCCTTGAGGCGCCGCCAGCAGGGCGTGGATGACAAGCCCACCCGCGCGGAGATCTCCTGCACCGACTGACGCGCATCACGCTGCAGTTCCGCCAGAATGCGGCGCACAAATCGCTCGAGCACAAACATCCTCCAAATTGATGCATATCAAGAACACAGACTCTCATTAATCCCCGCTCATCGGCAAGAGAGGAACGTACAGACCGTTCATCGCACCTAAACTTTCATCACCACAAAACATGACGGGCGACATGGCCGGGCCTCCCCGGCAGTGATCGACCCCACGGAGAGAGACATGCGCCATCCCAAACCCTGGGTGAGCGCGCCGAACGCCCCGCTGGCCTTCCAGGCCGAGCCGGGCGCACCGCTGGCGCGCCCCGACTACACCCTGAGCGATGCCTTCGAGGCCGAGCATGGCGTCGTCTTCCTGACCGGCATCCAGGCGTTGGTTCGTTTGCCGCTGATGCAGGCACAGCTCGACCGTAGCCACGGCCTCAACACCGCCGGCTTCATCAGTGGCTACCGCGGCTCGCCGCTGGGCGGCTACGACATCGCGCTGGGCAAGGCGCAAAAGCAGCTCGACGCGGCGGGCATCGCCTTCCAGCCGGCCATCAATGAAGAGCTCGGCGGCACCGCGGTGCTCGGCAGCCAGCAGGTCGAAACGGATGATCAGCGCACCGTCGATGGCGTGTTCGCCATCTGGTACGGCAAGGGCCCCGGCGTCGATCGCGCCGGTGACGCGCTCAAGCATGGCAACGCCTACGGCGCGTCGCCCCATGGTGGCGTGCTGGCCGTGCTGGGCGACGACCACGGCTGCGTGTCCTCGTCGATGCCGCACCAGAGCGATCTCACGCTCAAGGCCTGGCACATGCCGGTAATCCACCCCGGGAACGTCGCCGAATATCTGGAGTTCGGCCTCTACGGCTGGGCGCTGTCGCGCTTCTCGGGCAACTGGGTCGGCTTCAAAGCGATCTCGGAAGTGGTCGAGAGCGGCATGACGGTTGACCTCGACGCGGTGCGCCACGACTTCCCGCCGCCGGCCGACTACCCCCCGCCCGCCGGCGGCCTGCACTACCGCTGGCCCGACCTGCCCAGCCTGGCACTCGAAGCACGGTTGGTCGACAAGCTCGACGCGGTGCGCGCCTTCGCCAAGCACAACAGCATCGACCGCTGGATTCGCACCACACCAAACGCCACGCTCGGCATCGTCACCGTCGGCAAGGCGCATTTCGACTTCCTCGAAGTGCTGCGCCGGCTCGAACTCACGCTCGACGATCTGGCCGAGGCCGGCATCCGCCTCTACAAGGTCGGGCTGGTCTTCCCGCTCGAGCCGACGCGAATCGACATGCTGGTCGACGGCCTCGACGAAGTGCTGGTGATCGAGGAAAAGGCGCCGGTGGTCGAGGAGCAGATCCAGACCCTGCTGTTCAACCGCCGCGGCGGGCGAACGCGGGTGATCGGCAAGCACGACGCCGACGGCGCACCGCTCTTGTCGGCGCTGGGCGAGTTGCGCCCCTCGCGCATCATGCCGGCCTTCGCCCGCTGGCTGGCCGGCCACCGCCCGGCGCTCGACCGGCTCAGCCATGTGTGCGACTTCACCGCCCCCGAGGTGCTGTCGAATGCCGGCGACGCCGTGCGCCGCCTGCCCTACTTCTGCTCCGGCTGCCCGCACAACAGTTCCACCAAGGTGCCCGAGGGCTCGGTCGCCCAGGCCGGCATCGGCTGCCACTTCATGGCCTCGTGGATGGACCGCCAGACCACCGGCCTGATCCAGATGGGCGGCGAAGGGGCCGACTGGTCGGCCCACGCCCGCTTCACCCGTCGCCCGCATGTGTTTCAGAACCTCGGTGACGGCACCTATTTCCACTCGGGTAGCCTGGCCATCCGCCAGGCCATCGCCGCCCACGCCAACATCACCTACAAGATTCTCTACAACGACGCGGTCGCCATGACCGGCGGTCAGGCCCACGATGGCGTGATCAGCGTCGAGCGCATCGCTCGTCAGGTCGAAGCCGAAGGCGTCAAGCGCCTCGCCGTAGTCAGTGACGAGCCGGAGAAATACGACGGCGCCGGTGCACTGTTTCCGCCCGGCACCACCTTCCATCACCGTAGCGAAATGGACGCCGTACAACGCACACTTCGCGACATCGAAGGCGTCACCGCGCTGATCTACGACCAGACCTGCGCCGCCGAGAAACGCCGTAGGCGCAAGAAGCACGCCTACCCCGACCCGGACCGCCGCATCTTCATCAACCCCGAGGTGTGCGAAGGCTGCGGCGACTGCGGTACGCAGTCCAACTGCCTGTCGGTGATCCCGCTGGAGACGCCGCTCGGGCGCAAGCGCCAGATCGAGCAATCCTCCTGCAACAAGGACTTTTCCTGTGTGCAGGGCTTCTGCCCCAGCTTCGTCTCGGTGGCCGGCGCCACGCTCAAGAAGCGTGTCGGCAAGCTCGACGCGGCCACGCTCGACCACCTCATCCACGACCTGCCCACGCCGCACACGCATCTGGACGATGCGCCCTATGACCTGCTGATCACCGGCGTCGGCGGCACCGGCGTAGTCACCGTCGGCGCGCTGGTATCGATGGCTGCCCACCTCGACGGCCTGGCCAGCTCGCAGCTCGACTTCATGGGCTTTGCGCAAAAAGGCGGCGCGGTGCTGGCCTTCATCCGCTGGGCGAAGACGCCGGAGTTGCTCAACCAGGTGCGCATCGACACCCAGCAGGCCGACCTGCTGCTCGCCTGCGACCTGGTGGTCGGCGCCTCGGCCGAAGCGCTGCAGACCGTGCGCCACGGCCGCACTCGCATCATCGCCAGCGAACACCAGAACCCCACCGACCGCTTCGTGCGCGACCCGGACGCCCAGCTGCATGCCGACGCCCTGCTCGACAAGCTGCGCTTCGCCGCCGGCGACGAGGCCATGGAGTCGGTCGACGCCTACGACCTCGCCCTGCGCCTGCTCGGCGACGCGATCGGCGCCAATATCTTGCTGCTCGGCTATGCCTGGCAACGTGGCCGGGTACCGGTCTCGCTCGCCGCGTTGGAGCGCGCCATCGCCCTCAACGGCGTGGCGGTCGATACCAATCGCATGGCCTTCCACCTCGGCCGGCTGGCCGCCGAGAAGCCCGACGCGGTGCTCGAACTTGCCGAAGAGCCCGCCCACAAGACGCTGACGCTGGACGCGCTGATCGCCCATCGCGTGGCGCACCTCACCGCCTACCAGGACGCCGCCTACGCCGATCGCTACACCGCGCTGGTCGATCAAGTGCGCCGGGCCGAGACCGCGCTGGTCGGCACCGACGCCCCGCTACGGCTGACCGAGGCCGTGGCTTTCGGCTACGCCAAGCTACTGGCGTACAAGGACGAATACGAAGTGGCGCGGCTGTACACCGACGGCCGTTTCATGGACGCGCTGCGCGACACCTTCGAGGGCGATCTCAAACTGAGCTTCCATATGGCGCCGCCCCTGCTCGCCAAGGTGGATACCGCCGGCCGCCTGATCAAGCGCGACTTCGGCCCCTGGCTGATGCGCGCCATGGCCTGGCTGGCGCGCGGCAAGCGCCTGCGCGGCGGCCTGTTCGACCTGTTTGGTCGCACCGCCGAGCGCCGCATGGAGCGCGAACTGACCCACACCTACGCCGAACTGATCGACGCCCTGCTCAAGCGACTGACCGCGGAAAACCTCGACAAAGCCATCGCGCTGGCTGAGCTGCCCCGCCAGCTTCGCGGCTTCGGCCATGTGAAACACGCCAACCTGCAGGCAATCGCAACGCGCGAGGCGCCACTGACCAAGGCCTTGGGCGTCCCGGCGATTTTCGCCGAGGCGCTCAAAAAACTGCCGCACACAACCGGCACCGCCGCGTTCAAGGGCATCCCGGTCGTGGCCGGGAAGTAGCGCGAGGGGCGCACTGTCGCTCCGCGCGGCGACCCGCTCAGTCGGGCGTCGGGCGCTCGCGCGGGATCGACACCCGGAAGCTCGTCCCCTCGCCCACGGTGCTGCGTACGTCGATCCGGCCGCCGTGCTTTTCCACAATACCGTAAGACAGCGCCAGGCCCAGTCCGGTCCCCTGCCCGACGGGCTTGGTGGTGAAGAAGGGATCAAACAGCCGGCTGAGGTGCTCGACGGGAATCCCGCAGCCGGAATCAGCCACCTCCACCCACACCTCGGCGGCATCCTCGCTCACCCCGGTGCGCAAGCTGATGGTGCCGGTGTCCGTGATGGCGTGGCCAGCGTTGACGATCAGATTGAGAAAGACCTGATTCAGTTGTGATGGCAGGCACTCGACCTCCGGTATGTCACCGTATTCCCGACTCACCGTCACCCGATGCTTCATGTCTGTCAGCGCGATGTTGGCGGTGGCATTGAGGCCCGCTTCGAGCGAAGCCATTTGCCATTGGTCATCGCCGCCCGCGCGCGAGAAATCGCGCAGGTCCTGCACGATACGACGTACCCGATCGAGTCCGTCGCGTGACTCATCGAGCAAGGCGACGATGTCATCGCGGACAAAATCGAGATCGGCGTCCGCACAGGCCGCCTCAAACGCGCTCAGCGCGGCGCTGCCCACCGGCAACACCTCACGCAAGCTGCATTCGCAAACCTCGGCCAACGCGAGCAGCTTGCCCACATAGCCGCCCAGCGTCGACAGATTGGCGCTGACAAAACCCACCGGATTATTTATCTCGTGGGCCACGCCCGCGGCCAGTTGCCCGATCGAGGCCAGCTTCTCGGTCTGAAGCAGTTGTTGATGCGTCGTCGCCAGCGCTTGATTGGCCGCTTCAAGCTCGGCATTGCGCTCCTTGAGCGCGGCTTCGACCTGCATGAGATCGGTCACATCCTGACCGATCGTGAATACGCCGATCACGTCGTCACTGGCCGCGCGATGCGGCGAGGCGCATACCTGAAGATAGCCGGCACTGCCATCCGGCCGGGTAAACGGGCGCTGATAGGCCGTTGACTCCCCGTTGAGCGCCCGCCGGAAATAGCCCTCGATCTCCGGATACACCGCCTCGCCCACCAGCTCCAGCAGGGTCTTGCCCCTCTCGCCGGCCTGGACGCCACCAAAAACCAGGTCACGCTTGTTGCTATAGACGCAGCGCAGTTCAGCATCGAAAAACGAAAGCTTGCCCGGCACATTATTCATCACCAGATCAAGCTGGCTGGCGCGTGCCTCGGCCTCGCGCTCGGCTCGCTTGCGCGCCGTGATATCGGTCCAGATCGTCACAAAGCCGCCGCCGGGCAGGGGTTCGCCGCGGATGTCCAGCACCGAGCCGTCGGGTCGGTCGCGCTCAAACTGATGAGGCTCTCGCTTGCGACTGCGCTCGACCAGCGCGTCGGCATGCGCCTCGGGGTCACCGTCGCCATATTCGCCGCGCTGCGCGTTGAACAAAAACAACTCCCTCAGCGTCGGCATTCGGCTGGCAAAGAGGCTGTCGGGAAAATCGAGCAACTGGCGCGCCTTACGGTTGAAGATGCGCACGGTGAACGCGGCATCGACCAACGCCACACCCACGGGCAGATTGTCCATCAGCACACTGATCTCAACCGCACTGAGCGACCCGCCCTCGGCAAGGGCCTGGCCAGAAAGTTGCGCGACGGCATTGGTCAGATCGGTCATGCCCTCTCCTCGGAGGCCTTGACGGCAAGCGGCATGCCGTCTCTCACTATGTCGGCACCCACGCGGCGAACTTGAACACGCCCGCTTGACCCCACACGCCGATGCTCGCGACACTGACATACACCATGAACACAGCCCCCCCAAAAGGCCGCGGCACCGCCCGCGCGCCGGACAGCCGATTTCTCGACTGGCAACGTGAGCCCAGCGACGACGGCTGGCCGCAGGACGCGCCGACGCCGCCGTTACGCACGCAACTGCAAATTGACACGGCTCGCAGCGTGATCACCACCAACCAGTCGCCCGACGTCCCCTTCACGCAATCGATCAACCCCTATCGCGGCTGCGAGCACGGCTGCGTGTATTGCTTCGCCCGGCCAAGCCATGCCTATCTGGGGCTGTCGCCGGGGCTGGACTTTGAGACGCGCCTGGCATGGAAGCCGGATGCCGCCTCGCTGCTGCGCGCCGAACTGTCCGCCCGCAGCTATCGCTGCTCACCCATCGCCTTGGGCGTCAATACCGATGCCTATCAGCCCGTGGAACGGGAGCTTGGTGTCACGCGCGAGATTCTCCAGGTGCTGGCCGAGTGCCATCACCCGGTGGTGATCATCACCAAATCGGCGCTCATCGAACGCGATCTGGACATTCTCGGGCCGATGGCGCGCGAAGGCTTGGTGCAGGTGATGGTGTCCGTCACCACCCTCGTTGCCGAGCTGGCCCGCACCCTGGAGCCGCGCGCGACCGCGCCGCACCGCCGGCTACGCACAATTCGCACGCTGGCCGACGCGGACGTGCCGGTCGGTGTGCTGTTCGCGCCGCTGATTCCGGCGCTGAACGACGAAGAGATGGAAACGATTTTGTCAGCGTCGCGCGCGCAGGGCGCAAGCACGGCGGGCTATGGGGTGCTGCGACTGCCGCGCGAAGTCGGGCCGCTGTTCGAGCACTGGCTGGCCGAACACGCGCCGGGCCGCGCCGCGCATGTGATGAGCCTGGTCCGTCAACTGCGGGACGGTCGGGTGAACGATGCCCGCTTCGGTGAGCGCATGCGCGGCACCGGCCTGTTTGCCGATCTTTACCGCCAGCGATTTGCCCTGGCCTGCAAGCAGCTCGGCCTCGCCCCGCGCCATCAGGCGCTCGACACCCAGCGCTTCACGCCCCCGGGTGCCGATCGGCAAGGCCGCTTGTTTTAGGCAGGCCTGGCCAAGGATTCGTACAAGCCGACCACCAGATTGAGCTGCTCGAGAATCCGCTCGCTGGTCGTGGCGATGGCAAGCAACGCCTTGGGCGAACTGCCCTGCCCGAGCGCGTTCTGGAAGAAGAACCACTGCTGATCGACCAGCGAAAGTTCGTTGGTGATCTGTGCCGTGTTCTGTGGCGCCGCCTTGAGCAGCTCCAGCGCCTTGATGAACTCCTCGCGCGCCTTGCCGAGCGCCTCAATCGAGGCCTCTGACTCGACCCCGTAACGGGCGAAGTAAACAAATTTGGCCATGCGCTGCGAGAGCATGCGCTGACGGCCCGCCACGTTGATCAGCCGGCCCTCGGTGGTTCCCGACGCGCGCTCGTAGGCCTGTGTTGCGGCGTGCGCGGCGCTCAGCACGGCTTCGTTTCGGGCATAGATCTGCGCTGCGCTCTCGGGCGACGGCGGCACCAGCAGTGCCGCGCGATAGCTCTGCCAGTCGGCGCTCAACTGCACCAGCGCGGCCTGCACATCGGCCGTCGGCACAAAGCGCGACAGCTCCGTCATCTGCGTCTCGAACAGTGCCATTGACGACTGCAGAAGCGTGGTGGCGACGCCGGGCGTCACCGCCAGCCCTTGCATCAGCCAGGCCTTGGCGCAACGCTGCGACAGCATGCGCTGACGACCGGCCTTGTTGATCGCCTCAGGCAAGCTCAGGAAAGTGTCCACCACGGCCGGCGCAACCCCTGGCGCGGCAAACACCCGCGGCATTGCCAGCACGCCCATGCCGCCCAAGGTGGCCTTGATTACATCCCTTCTACGCATCATCTCGTCACCAAAATTTACAAACAGCATGCATGGTGTAACGACGCGCTTTTTCATTCCTTAATACAAAGCAACCGGCCAGCTGATTTGGATCAAGCGGTGCCGCCGACGGTGAGCCGATCGATGCGCAAAGTGGGCTGTCCGACGCCCACCGGCACGCTCTGGCCGTCCTTGCCGCAGGTGCCCACACCGGGGTCAAGCGTCATGTCGTTGCCAATCATGGCCACGCGGGTGAGCGCATCCGGGCCGTTGCCGATCAGGGTCGCGCCCTTGACCGGACGGGTGACCTTGCCCTTTTCGATGAGATAGGCCTCGGCAGTCGAAAACACGAACTTGCCCGAGGTGATGTCCACCTGACCGCCACCGAAGTTGACCGCATACAGCCCGCGATCGACCGAGGCAATGATCTCCTGCGGGTCATGCCCCCCGTTGAGCATGTAGGTGTTGGTCATGCGCGGCAGCGGCAGATGGGCAAACGACTCGCGTCGGCCGTTGCCGGTCGGCGCCACACCCATCAGGCGGGCGTTGAGCATGTCCTGCATGTAACCGGTGAGCACGCCGTCTTCGATCAGCGTGGTGCATTGTGTGGGGTTGCCTTCGTCGTCGATGCTGAGCGAGCCGCGACGGTCGGCCAGCGTGCCATCATCCACCACCGTGACGCCCTTGGCCGCCACCTGCTGGCCCATGCGGCCGGCAAAGGCCGAGCTGCCCTTGCGGTTGAAGTCGCCCTCCAGACCGTGGCCGATGGCTTCGTGCAACAGAATGCCGGGCCAGCCAGAGCCGAGCACGACGGTCATGGTGCCGGCCGGCGCCGGCTCGGCCGACAGATTGACGCTGGCCTGATGCACCGCCGCGCGGGCGTATTCACGCAGGCGATCGTCGTCGAACCAGGCGTAGTCAAAACGGCCACCGCCGCCGCCACTGCCCTGCTCGCGCTTGCCGTTTTCTTCCATGATCACCGAGATCGATACCCGCACCAGCGGGCGCACATCGGCGGCAAGATGGCCATCGTTACGCGCTACCAGAATGGTCTCCCACGAGCCCACCAGATGCGCCATCACCTCCTTGACGCGACTGTCTTCCGCGCGCGCGAATTGTTCCAGGCGCTCAAGCAGACGCACCTTGTCGGTATCGGCCAGGGACAGGAAGGGATCGACTCCGCGGTAGCGCGAGGGCACCACGATCGGCTTGCCGATGCGGGTGCTGCCGCTGCCGCCGGCCTCACCGATGGCACGGGTCGCATCGGCGGCGGCCAGCAAGGCGTTGAGGCTGATGTCGTCGGAATAGGCGAAGGCGGTTTTCTCGCCGCTGATGGCGCGCACGCCAACGCCCTGATCAATATTGAAGCTGCCCGATTTGACGATGCCTTCTTCGAGGCTCCAGGCTTCGGTACGGTGATACTGAAAATACAGGTCGGAGTAGTCGAGCTGATGGGCGTGCATCTGGCCGAAGACCCGTTCGAGCACCGACAGGTCAAGTCCGGTCGGCGTCAGGAGGTGGCGTTCGGCAATAGTCAGCGCTTCGGCGTGTTGGGTCATGAGCATCCAGTGGGGCCGCGGCCAGAGGCGCGACCCGGTCAGTCAATTCAGGAAAGCCGGCGGTGTGACAGCGCCGGCAAGCGGGTACGGACATCGGCGATGCGCGCCGGGTCCATCTCGGCGAGCACCACGCCGGGGCCTTCGGCCCGTCGCGCCAGCACCTCGCCCCACGGGTCGATGATAAGGGTATCGCCATAGGTGCGCCGCCCGCTGGGGTGGCGCCCGCCCTGCGCCGGGGCCATCACGTAGCACTGGTTTTCAATGGCGCGGGCACGCAGCAGGACTTCCCAGTGGGCCAGCCCAGTGGTGTAGGTGAACGCCGCGGGAAGGACGATCAGATCGACCAGCCCCATGGCACGAAACATCTCGGGAAAGCGCAAGTCGTAGCACACCGACAAGCCGACCCGACCACAGGGCGCGTCAAAGCAGACCACCGACTCGCCCGGCTCGATGGTCTCGGCTTCGTCATAGCGCTCCGCGCCGTTATCAAAACCGAACAGGTGAATCTTGTCATAGCGTGCCACACGCTCGCCGTTCGAATTGAACACCAGCGTGGCATTGCGCACCTTGTCGCCCGCGTCGGCCACCAGCGGCGAGGTGCCGCCGATCAACCAGACGCCGTGGCGCTTGGCCGCGTCCTGCAAAAACTGCTGGATCGGGCCGCTGCCGTCGCGCTCACGCAGGCGTACCTTGTCGTCTTCATCGCTGCTGATCAGCGGGAAGTATTCGGGCAGCGCGATCACCACCGCACCGGCCTGCGCGGCCTCGGCCACCAGATCGCCGGCAATCGCGAGGTTTTCGGCCACATTCGGGCCCGAAACGGTCTGAATCGCAGCAATGCGAACGGGTGCGTCAAAACGCATGCTATTGGCTCCCTGCACCGCTCTTGGGCGGCGCGGATGAGGTCTTGGTCACCACCGGCTCGGTCCAGGTGCCGGTGATGTCGTATTCGAAGGCAAAGACTTTTTCCAGCGGATCTTTCAAGGCCTTCTGCACCAGGTAGGTCACCACGCCGGCCACCGGATTGACGGCCCCCAGCGCGGCGCCAACGGCCACGGTTTCACTCAGGGTCGGTTGTACTGTGACATGCAGATCCTGGGTTTCGTTCGGCACACTGGCCGAGCCGCGCATCTGCACCTTCGCCGCCGGCCCGCGGATGTCGAGCGGATCGGTCCGCAGCACGCCCTGATCGACATCGATGCTACCGGAAATGCTGTCGAAGGCGAATCCTTCGCTGAATACGTCGCGGAAGTCGAGCGTAATCCGGCGCGGCAAGGACTGCAGGCTGAGCACACCGAGCAGACGCCCCACGCCGGGCTCAAGCTTGCGGAACTGCCCCTCCTCGGCCGAAAGATTCAGCACGCCCGTCATCGAGGCCACATCGACATCGGTGGGCGCGCCCTGCCACGCCACCTTGCCCCCCAGCGTGGCGCGCCCGCCCTGCACCGCGTCGGCATAGCCGAGGCGTTTGAGCAGGGCGCCCACATCGGGGCTTTCGAGCGTGAAATCGAGCTCGGTTTTTGCCGGCGCCTGCGGCCACCACAAACCGCTGCCGGCAAGTACGCCATCCGGGCTGCCCAGCGTCAGGCGATTCAGATGCCACAGGCCGCCTCGATTGAAGGCCTGCACATCAAGCCGCCCCAGTTCCAAGCCGCGCAAGCCGAAGCGTTCGACCACCACATCCAGCGCCGGCAAGGACTCGGGCGGTTTGAAATCGACCGCCTCCGCGGCGTCTTCCGCGCCCTTGCCAAGCAGCACATGAGAGAACCGGGCGTGCACGCTTCCCTCGCCCGCCTGCAACCAGTCGACAACGCCCGCCGCCTCCCTGGCCTTGAGCGTCACCCGCCATCCGTCGTCACTTTGTCTGGCCTCGGCCGCCACCGCCGTCAGATCCAGACCGGAAACACTCAGGCGCGGCGTGTTCAGTTTGACCCGGGCCAACGGCAGCGACGACGTCCCCGACGCCGACGCGGCCGGCAACGCCATGCGCCAGGCGTCCACATCGACATGCGCTTGCTCGATGGCCACCAGCACACCGCGCTCGCTGGCCGGCGCCGGCGCACCAATACCCACGCCACCGGACACAGGCGCTGCGTTCTTGCCGCGCGGAATCGCCACCTGCACGCTCATCCGATCGGCCAGGTTGGCGCTGAGTTTGACGGGGCTGTCGGGCTGCATCTGCAGCGTGACCCGCGTCGGCCAAGGCTCCGTGGCCGACTTGTTGAACGGCGATGGCAAGCTGCTGGAGACGCCACTCAGGGGCGTCTCGACCACCACGTCGGCCTGCCGTCCGCGCACGGTAATCTGCGCCGTCCATGGCGTTTCACCCGACAGATGCGGCCACACCGGCAAGGGATACGCCGCGCTCACGGCCGACATTTGCGCCGCACCCGAGGCATCGAAGCGCACGCCACGATCGGCCAGCGTGGCCGCACTGAGTGTCATCGGCTTGCCGAACAACTGCCCGGAGGCCTGCGGGATACTCAGCTCGCTCGCCGTGAAGTTCACCGTACCTGCCGCCTCGACGATCGGCGCCAGACCCGGCACCACCGTCAGCGTGTTGTCCTTGAAACGATAGCGCCCGACCACCTCGGTATCCACCACGTGCCGCAAGGGCAGCACCAGTTTGAGATCGAGGCTGCCGTCGCCTTCGGCCCGCATATCGTCGGTAAAGCCGTCAATGCGCTCGCGCACCGGGCTATCGCCGACAAAGCGCAGAAAATCCTGCGTGCCGCCGTTCGCCACGCCAGTGATGGTAATTACCTCGTCGGGCACGTCCAGATCCGGCAGTACGACCTTCACCTTGCCAAGACGCACGCCAAAAATCCGGCCCTGACTGGCGGTGATTTCCATGCGTGCGCCCTCAAAGCGCAGTCCGCCTTCGATGGCCTCGATTTTCGGCCAGGCCGATGCGTAGTCGAGCTTGGCGCGGCTGATCTTTCCTGTGATCAGAAAAATGCCGCCGCCTTCGCGGTACGGAAAATCCGCCAGATCGCCTTGCAAGCGCAGCCGGACATCGTGCCCGCGCCCGGCGGTAATGCTGTCGCGCAACCACTGCCGGGTATCGAGATTGACCACCTTGGGCATGTAGCGCCACACCGAGGTGCCGTCCGCCTCGCTCAAGCGCGCCTGAAGATCGATCACCCCCGGTCCGTCCGCGACCGGCTCGTAGTAGCCGCTGGCCTCGCCATCGGCATCGGCGTTGGCAAAATGCGCCTTGTCGAGCGCGATCCGCATCGCCCCCTCGCGCCGTTGCCAGCCCCCTTCGGCAAACAATGTGTCGAAACCCAGGGGGGCTTCAAACACCGCGGGCAAATCAAGCGCCATGGCTTTGCTGTCGAGCAGGAAACGCCCCGTGGCCTCGCTGCCGGCAATGTGCCCGCTGACCCCGGCCAAGCCGGGCAAGCTGTCGCGTGACTGCATGCCGACACCATCGAAATCCGCCGACACCTGCCACGCCGCGGGCGCTGCCGCATCGCCGGTCCACTGCAGCGCCACCTGAGTAAAACGCCCCGTCGGTGCGAGCCCCGCCAGGCGCTCGCGCATGGCTTCGTCCAGGGGCAGATGCACGGCCAAGGCCGACAACGCCGCCAGATCAAGCTGATTGACCTCAAACTGCGTGAGTTGGCTGGCCGCCGCACCACCGCGACTGACGCGCAAATCCGTCGGATCCACCACCACGCCGTCGCGGGTTTCGAGCGCCAGGTGCTGTGTGCTCAGCGCCAACTCGGCCGCGCTGCGTTTCACACTGATGCGCCCGCCGAGACGATTCAAGGACAAGGCCGGCAAGGCCTCGCCCAATTGTGCGCGCGCATCGCGCAACGCCAGATCGGCCGTCGCCTGCGTCGGCTCGCCCTCCAGCAGGTCGATCCAGACGCGGGCATTGCCAAAGCCGGTCAGCGCGGCGGGCACATCCACCCAGGCGTGAAGGCTATCGAGCGAAGCGCGGGTGACCGACGCAAACACACGCCCGGTCCACGCCGTCGGCGCGCGCTCGTCGAACTCGCGTAAATCGACGCGCACATCCACCCGTTCGGCCAGCGGCCCCTCAGGCGCCATGGTCAGCCCCACGGAATGCTTGCCAAAACCTTTGACCAACCGAAAATTCACATCTGCCAGCCGCAGCGGCGGCGCCTGCCGCATCGCGTCGCGCCACACCACGGTCGCCTGTCGGATGACGATCTGCCGTTGCGCCATGAGCCAGTGCAGCGCTTCGCCGTCATCCTCACCGCTGGCGGCAACCGGCAGCCCGGCCACCGACAACTGGCCCGCCGCATTGCGCGCGATATGCAACTCGGGGGCGACGACCTCCAAGCGATGAAAATACGGCTTCAGCTTGAGCAGGGAGGACCAGGCCAGGGTCGCGTCAACTTGCGGCAACATCAGCGCCGCCTCGCCTTCGCCGTCGCGCAGGACCACATCCTTCAAGTGCAAACGCGGCCGAAGCCCCGACCAGTCCGCCTCGATCGACGCGATGCTGACCGGCACGCCCAGCGCGGCCGCCGCCTGTTGCGCGATGGGCGCACGCCAACGCTCGATGTCGGGCAGCACGCCGTAGCGCAGCACAAGGATCACCGCACCAAACAGGAAGTACAGGATCAGCAAACCGGTCAGTAAGCGGCGGCGCCACCGGCGAACGGGGCGCGGCGCGGCAGACTCGGCAGTAGGCACGGCGGAAGTGATTTGAGTATCCTGAAGGACTGGGAGCACCATGGGGTTGCGTTGCACCCACCGGCATGCCGGATGAGGCCAAACGCATCCCGCACATTCTACCAAGCCGGATTCACCATGTCCCTGATCGAACAGGCCGAGCTGCCTGAAAAAATTCGTGCCGCACTGCCCTTCTCACGCTATCTGAAGCAGATGCTGCAAAGCCGCACCTGGCTGGCCGGGCAACTGGCGAGCCATCTCGACGCACCACTCGACACCGCCGCCATGGCCACCTTTGTCGACCCGCCCAGCCTCGACCGCGACAGCATGCGCGCCGCACTGCGAAAACTGCGCACCTGGGTGCTCTGCCATCTTGCCATACGCGACCTGGCCGGCGACGCCGATCTGACCGAAGTCACCGAAACCATGAGCGCCTTCGCCGACTACGCGGTGCGCGTCGCGCATGACATCGAACGCGAAGCCCTGGTGCAACGCCACGGCCTGCCGCTGGCGCCCGGCGCCTGGGAGCAGGAATTGCTGATCGTCGGCATGGGCAAGCTGGGCGGACGCGAACTGAACGTGTCCTCGGACATCGACCTCATCTTTGTCTACCCCGACGACGGCGACACCGGCGGCGAAAAGGTGATCAGCAACTTCGAATTCTTCGAACGCCTCGGCAAACGCATCATCCAAGCGCTGGCCGACATCACCGAGCACGGCCAGGTCTTCCGGGTCGACATGCGCCTGCGCCCCAACGGCGACTCCGGTCCGCTGGTGTGCAGCTTCGACATGCTCGAAAACTACTTCATCGCCCAGGGCCGCGAGTGGGAGCGCTACGCCTGGATCAAGGCACGCGTCATGCTCGGCAAGCGCTTCGAGCAACTCAACGCCATCACCCGCCCCTTTGTTTTCCGAAAATACCTCGACTTCGGCGCCATCAACGCCATGCGCGACCTGCATGCGCAGATCCGCCGCGAAGTCGCTCGCAAGGAGCGCGCCAACAACATCAAACTCGGCCCCGGCGGCATTCGCGAGATCGAGTTCATCGCCCAGGTGTTTCAGCTCATTCGTGGCGGGCGGGAAGAACAGCTGCAGATCAAACCGACCCAGAAGGTGCTCGACCTCCTGGCCGGGCAAGGCGTGCTCGACCCCAATGTCGTTACCAGTCTCAAACAGGCCTACGTCTTCCTGCGTCGGCTCGAGCACCGACTCCAGTACCTCGACGACGCGCAAACCCACGACCTGCCGGTTCAGCCCGATGACCAAGCGCTGATCGCACGCGCCATGGGCTTTGACGACTACGACGCGCTGCTCGGCGAACTCGACCGTCACCGCGCCAAGGTCACCCAGCACTTCAGCATGGTCTTCGGCGACCCGGATGAAGATGGCCACGACCTGGACGCCGTCTGGCTCGAAGCCGACGACATCCCCACCATCGTGCCCTTGCTCGAAAAACTCAACTACGCCGAACCCGAGACCTCCGCCCGCCGGCTTCAGAGCCTGCACCGCGGCACCCGCTACCAGCAACTGCCGCCCAAGATCAAAAGCCGCTTCGACGCCCTGGTGCCACGCGTGGTCGACGCCGCGGCCGAAGCCAGCAACGCCGACGACACCCTCTCGCGCTGCCTCGACCTGCTCGACGCCATCGGTGGCCGCGGCGCCTACCTCGCCATGCTCCAGCAATACCCGCAAGCCCTGAACAAAGTGGCTGAACTGGTTTCCGTTTCACGCTGGGCGGCGCAATATCTCGCCCGCCACCCGATTCTGCTCGACGAACTGCTCGATGCCCGCCAACTCGAAAGCCAGCCAGACTGGCCGGCCTTTGCCACCGATCTGCGCCGGCAATGCGACAACATCGAGCCCGACATGGAACGCCAGATGGATCTGATGCGCGAGCAGCATCACACCCAGGCCTTCCGGCTACTCACTCAAGACCTCGCCGGCGTCCTCACCGTCGAAGCCCTGTCCGATCACCTCTCCGCACTCGCCGACGTCCTGCTCGACATCACCATTCCGCTGTGCTGGCGCAAGATCCGTCGCCGCCACCACGAAGAGGCCCCCGCCTTTGCAATCGTCAGCTACGGCAAGCTCGGCGGCAAAGAACTCGGCTACGCCTCGGACCTCGACATCGTCTTCCTCTACGACGACCCGCACCCCGAAGCCGCCGAACACTACTCACGCCTCGCCCAGCGCATCAACACCTGGCTCTCCAGCCAGACCGCCGCCGGCCAGCTGTTTGAAACCGACCTGCGCTTGCGCCCCAACGGCGACTCGGGCTTGCTCGCCTGCAGCGTCGACGCCTTCCGGAAATATCAACTCGAGTCCGCCTGGCGCTGGGAGCATCAGGCACTGACGCGCGCCCGCTTCTCGGCGGGCGATCCACGGGTCGGCGAAGCCTTCGAAGCCATCCGCATCGATGTGCTGCGCCAAGCGCGCGACCACGACACCCTGCGTGCCGAGGTGATTGCCATGCGCAAGAAAATGATGGAGGCGCACAGCAACAAGAGCACGCTATTCAACCTCAAGCATGATCGCGGCGGGCTGGTCGACGTCGAATTCATCGTTCAGTACCTCGTGCTCGCCCACGCCCACCAGCACCCCGAACTCGCCGGCAACCTCGGCAATATCGCCTTGCTGCGAATCGCAGGCGAGCTGGGCCTGATCCCTGCCGACCTGGCACAGCGCAGCGGCGACACCTACCGCGAATTCCGCCGCCTGCAACACCGCCAACGCCTCAACGGGCTTCGGGTCGAAGTGTCCGCCGAGCCGATCAGCGCGCACCGTGAGGCGGTGAGCCAGTTGTGGTCGCTCGTGCTTGAGCCGTAAGCAGCCACCGCCAACCACATCGCTGGAAATCTGCGCCAGAGCGGTACCCGCTGGCGCAGATCCACGCCAGAAAACAAAAAAGCCACTCTTTCGAGTGGCTTTTTTGCTAACGATTTTTGGTCGGGGAAAGAGGATTCGAACCTCCGGCCCCTGCGTCCCGAACGCAGTGCTCTACCAGGCTGAGCTATTCCCCGACGCATTTTTGCAGCTGAGAAGATCAGTGATCTCGCCCAACTGCAAAGTCCGATAATTCTAGCAGACGATCCTTGAAAAGGGAAGCTGGAAGTACGCTCAATGCGTCGATTGCGAGTTTCGATTCACGCTTGGCGACCTCGCGCGTCGCCTCGAGCGCGCCGGTGGCCAGAATGGCCGCGTGAATCTCTGAAAACGCATCACGCCCGCCTTCTTCGATGGCTTTGCGCACCAGCGCCGCTTGCGTGGGCGTGCCGTGCTGCATGACGTGGATCAGCGGCAAGGTGGGCTTGCCTTCGGCGAGGTCATCGCCAAGGTGCTTGCCGGTGGCCGCTTCTTCACCGGAGTAGTCGAGCACGTCGTCGATCAGCTGGAAAGCCGTGCCCAGATGCATGCCGAACCGACCGAGCTGCGCTTCGACGTCGGGGCTGGCGCCGCCGAGGATGCCGCCAAGGCGCGCGGCCGCTTCGAACAGCTTGGCGGTCTTGTAGCGAATCACTTTCAGATACGCATCCACCGACACATCAGCGTCGTGGCAGTTGAGCAATTGCAGCACTTCGCCTTCGGCGATGGTGTTGGTCGCATCCGCCAGCACTTCCATGATGTGCATGTCGCCAACGGACACCATCATCTGGAAAGCGCGGGAATAGAGGAAGTCGCCCACCAGCACCGAGGCGGCATTGCCGAACAGGGCGTTGGCGGTTTTGGCACCACGGCGCAAGGAGGACTCGTCGACCACGTCGTCATGCAGCAGCGTCGCCGTATGAATGAACTCGACGACGGTGGCCAACTCGTGGTGTGCCGTGCCCTGATATCCCATGGCGCGTGCGGTATACAGCACCAGCGCGGGGCGCAGGCGTTTGCCACCACTGTTGATGATGTATTCGGCGATCTGCCGGATCAACACCACTTCGGAGTGGAGCCGTTGGCGGATGACTTGATTCACGGCCGCCATATCGTCGGCGATCGGAGCGAAGAGGTGCTGGGCTGACAAAATGGGACCGCGGCGAGCAGGAAAAGGGCGATGGTATGAGCGGGACACCAGAGCGTCAAGCCGGATGGTCAAGGCAGCGCCCGGCATGACGGTTGTCAGCGCAAAAACCGCTCCGGTCGATCGGTGATCAGGCCATCCAGACCCGAGGCCAGCGATTGCTGCCCGCGCTCGGCATCGTTCTCGGTGTAGATGGCGATGCCAAGACCGGCATCATGCGCCTGCGCGATGAGCTGCGGGCCGAGCTGACTTTGTTCAACGACCACCGCCACACATCCCAGCGCGTGTGCCACGACAAGACTGTCGTCCTGCACGAACTCAAGAAGCAAGGCTCTGGGCAGCGCAGGCGCAGCCAGTGCCGCGGCCTCTAGCGCGGCGGGAGAAAACGAAGACAACAAGGGCGGCGTCACGCCCGGACGCTGCCACAGCGCGGCGGCCACATCCGCCACGGCACGCCCCGTCGCATGGTCCGCACCGGCCGAGGGTTTGATTTCGATATTGGGCGTCATCCCGAGGCGCAAGCAGGCATCGAGCGCCATCGCCAGGCTGGGGATGGCCTCCGCCGACACGCTGCCGTCACGCGTTTTCAGCGCGACCTGCGACAGCGCAGCCCACGACGTCTGCGCCACCCGGCCGCGCCCGGTGGTGGTGCGCTCCAGCGTGTCATCGTGCATCAGCACCGGGGTACCACAGGCGGCGAGCATGGCGTCGAACTCCGCACCGCGACAACCAATGGCCTGCGCGCGCACCAGGCCTTCGATCGAGTTTTCAGGCGCAAGCAGGCCGCCGCAGCGATGGGCGATCACCGCCGGCCATGGCCAGCGGTGGGCGGCGCGTGCGCTCACTTTTCGTTGCTCACCCGGGTCACGGCGTTGTCCAGCGCCTGCTTGGCGGGCTGGCGATCGGTCCAGACCCCTTCGAGTTCTTCGTCGAGAATGGTCCGCACACGGGCTTGCCGGGGCAGTTCGGTACTGACCGGGCTGCCTTTGGCACTCACGCCGAGTTGTTTGCGGGCCACCACCAGATTGGGCTGATCGCTGGCCACACCACCGCCGGCCAAGCTGCCTTTCTCGTCCATCGGCAAATAGCCGGTGCCGCGCTGCCAGGCCAGCTGGTTTTCGGGTTTCAGCAAAAAGCGCACAAACCTGGCGACGACTTTGTAGTCGTCGCGCTTCTTGCCCTTGGCAACCCAAAGCGTTGGGCCGTCGGCGAGGGTCGCGCCCACACCACCGGGAAAGTCATCATAAAAAGGCAATTCGCTGACGCCGACGTCAAACCCCGCCGATTGGCGGAACTCGGGCCAATGCGCTGACTCTGCCGCAATCACTGCGCACTCGCCGCGCTTGAATCGCTCAAGTGGCTCGGCACCCGCGCCATGCAGGTGAAGATAGCGCGCCCGCACCCAGCTGGCCATCAGTGCAATATGGCGGATCTGGAGCATGCCGTTGACCGACAGCTCTTCCTTGCGCCCGGCCTGCCGGGTGACCGCCACATTCTGGCGCGCGCTGACGTTGTCGACCATGACCCAGCTGGGATTGGACACAGTACCGGGGCACGCCTGTCCGGCATCAAAGAGCTTGCCGAGCGCATCCTGCAGCTCACGCCATGTCCGCGGCGGCGCATCCGGGTCGAGCCCGGCGCCGATAAAGGCCTGGCGATTGATGAACAGCACCGGCGTATGCATGCCCACCGGCAAGGCCACGCGACGGCCTCGTGAATCGGTGGTGTCGCGATCAAACGCCGCCAGCACCTTGTCGCGGCCAAGCGCCATGCCGGACTCCGCCATGACCTGATAGAGCGGTCGGTAAGCGCCGCGTTTTCGCAAGGCCTGCTCGGCGTCGCCTTGCACGATCTGAATCGCCGCTTCCGCTTCGGCCGTGGGGTCAGCCACGACACGCACCCGCCCACCGCGATCCGCGGCGTTGAAGCGCTCGACCAAAGTCTCGAGCTGCTGGGCCCGCTCTGCATCGAAAACATGCGACAAGCTCACCACATGTGGCTCGCCGGCTGCGTGTGTCAGCCCCGCGGACGCCAGCGCCGCGACCAGCCCATAACGCCACATTTTCGACATCGATTGCATCAACATCAGACCTTCCTCCCGCGATGTGCGCGGACAACTCGCTTGATCCGAAATTTTGCGCGGCAACGCCGCTCAAGATTTTGCCTGGGGCGACGATATCTTTCATCGTCGGACCCTATTTGGTATTCACCATGACACTTCAATCTGCCGCCATTGCCTTTGCGCTGATCGCCACCCTCACCGGCTGCGAGGAATTGGGCATTCCCGATCCGGTAAAAGAAGCTGCCCGGGCGCAGGCCGAAGGCGAAGCCATCGGCAGCGCCTGCCGCCACGCCGGCCGCGCGCTGGAGGATTGTTTTTCGCTCAACCCCAAAGCGTCCAAAGCCGACGTGTTCAACGGGTGGCGGAATATGAACGACTACATGGTCGAAAACAAGATCGACGTGGTGCCACCGACAATGACCGAAACACCCAACCCGACCCAATCGGATGAAACAAAAACTGCCGCCCCCGAGGCGCATGCGGCCGAGCCCGACGCACCGCGCCCGCGCTACAGCCGCCGCCCGTGAACCCGCCACGGCGTCAGGTCCCTAGCGGCACGACCGGCTGAACATAGCGCGCGCGCCACCACCGCACAAACGCCTCAACGTTCATGGGCCGGGCAAAAAAGTAGCCCTGCAAGCGATCGCAGCCCATTTCCGTCAGCAGGCTCGCCTGCGCTTCGGTCTCAATGCCCTCGGCGACAACCCGCAGCTTGAACGCACGCGCCATCACCAGCAAGGCTTCGACCATGGCGCGATCTTGCTCATCGGTGCACACGCCAGCCACAAACTGACGATCAATCTTCAGCTCATCGACGGGCAGACGGCGCAGATGCGACAGCGACGAATACCCGGTACCGAAGTCGTCCAGCGCCACGGCATATCCGGCCTCGCCGAGCGCCGCGACCACCTTGCCCGCGGCAGGTTCGTCGACCAGCAACGCCCCCTCGGTGAGCTCGAATCCCACGCGATGAGCGGGAACCCGCCAGCTATCCAGCGACTGGCGCACCAGGGCGGGCAAATCTGGGTCGCGAATATCTTGAGAGGTCAGATTGAGCATCACCGCCACATCGACCCCGGCCCGCGCCAGTTCATCGGCGATACGCGCCTGCCGCGACAACAAGGAGCGCAGCATCTGAGCGCCGCCGCCTGAGCGTTCAGCGAGTTCAATCACCGCCGGCGGCGCCACCCAACTGCCCTCGACACGCCGCCAGCGCAACAAGGCCTCGACGCTACGACACGCTCCGGTGGCGACATCAATCTGCGGCTGCAAGAACAGTTCAAAGTGTTGCATCGCCAGCGCGCGCATGAACTCTTGCTCGAGACCGGCCGCCGCATGCGACGTCTGAGCCGCCGCCGGCGAGTACATGGCCACCGGCTGACGCGCATCCCGGGCGGCGAACAAGGCGTTGCGCGCGGCGCGTTCAAGTCCTTTGGCATCGGCGGCATCCACCGGTCCGCTGGCGCCGCCGGCACCGATCATCAGGTGTTTGGCCACGTCCAGCGAGGCCACGGCGCTCAGCGCGACCTCCCGCAACTTGTGCGCGGCCAGCAGGACCTGTGCGGGAGAGCGCACGGCGCATTGCACCAGCGACCACTCATCTTCACCGGTCAGACACAGCACATCGCCATCGCGGATCGCGGTGGCGAGGCGCTCGCTGACGGCCAGTTGCACACGCTCACGCTCGCCTGCCAGCAAGGAGGCCGACGCATCGCCTGCCCGCAAGCTCAGAATCACCAGCCCCACCGACCAGTCCGCACTGGCCACCGCCAGCGCCGCCTCAAGCACTTGCTCGAAGCGACGGCGATTGGGCAAACCGGTGTGCGCATCGACTAAGGTAAAAGCGCGCAGCTTTTCACGCTCTCGCGAAATGCCCACTTCGGCCAGATAGGCCGCCAAGGCCCAGATGACCCGCACCAAGCCGGTGAGCAGATCCATTTCGAGCTGAAAGACCTCGGCGCGCCCCCCGACAAGCCGGTCCCGGCAAGCGGACAGCAAGGCGCCACAGGCCGCCCAGGGGAAGTGATCGGACACCCCGCGGTCGAGACAGTCGCGCCACCGTGCGGCCAGGCGGTTGAACCAGTCGGCGTCGCCCTGCCAATGACAGATATCGAGCAACTCGTCGCAAAACGCCGCCTCGGCGTCGGCGGCATCCGGCGCCACCGGCGCACCGGCGCGAGACAGAAAGGCGGTCGCAAAGTCGGCCTGCAACTGGTCGCGACTGACCACGCGGCCAAAGGCGCGCACCGCCGCGCGATCTTCCGGCTGAAAACCCTGCTGTGTCAGCAGACGAGCGAGATCCGCTTCGTCCAGCAAAGCCAGCGCAGTCGAAGTCGCACGGAGCGCGGCGTTCATCCGAGGTAGAACTCCTTCGGATCGATGCCGTAGGCGCCCGGTGGCAAGGCCTTGCGGATTTCATAGACTGACCCATCGGGCGCCACCGGGTCGTAGAGCAGATCGAGTGTCGGCGGGTGCGCGTTAGGGGAGTGGTCCGGAGCCAACAGCACCAGCACCCGCGGTCGCAAGCGGCGGACCTGATTTTGCGCAATCACCACCGCCACCTCGCCCGTATTCAGCGCCACCAGCGTCCCCACCGGATAGAGGCCGACACACTGGATGAAGGTATCGACCACCGTCTCGGAGAAGTCGCGCTCGCGCATGGTGTTGATCTGTTCAAGCGCGCTCTGAGGGCTGAGCGCATCACCCCACGGCCGCTCTCGCGTCATCGCGCAGTAGGTATCGACCAGCCCCGCCATTTCGCTATAGCGCCCAATGGCGTCGCCCGCCAAACCGTCCGGATAGCCGGAGCCGTCGTAGCGCTCATGATGGCGCGCGACAATCTCGAGGACCTCGGGGGAGCCATCGGGCGTGTCTTTCAGAATCGCCAGCGAATAGTCGACATGGGCCTGGAATATCTGGCGCTCCAGCGGGGTGATCAGGCCGGATTTTTTGAGCAGTCGCGGCGGCAGTCGCACCTTGCCGATATCCTGCATCAAGCCAACGATACCCAGCAGCGTCATCTCATGCGCCGTCATGCCCAGCGACCGCGCAAACACCATCAGCAGCACGCTGACATCAAGCGCGTGGTCATAGGCGTACTGATCGGTTCGCTTGAGCCGGGTGAGCCACAGCAGCGCGTCGGGGTTGCGCACCACGCTCTGCATCATGTCTTCGACATTGCTGCGCACCCGCTCCATGTCCGGACGCAGGTTCTGCTGCACATCCGCCACCAGTTGTTCGACGGTGGTCTGTGTCGACTCGTAGGCCGGCGTGGCGAGGAACAGTTCATCCTCCACCGCAGCCGACTCGATCCAGACCGTTGCACTGGCGCCCTCGCGCTTCGGACCGAGGTCTTCATCCTTATTGGCCAGGGGGTCCGCCGCCACATAGGGCGCGGGCGCCTCTTCCCGGGCAAACCAGCGTGACATGCGCGCGCGCCAGCCTTCACGCAACGGCGCCTCGTCGTCTGACGCATAGTTCGTGGCGGGACGTCCTGCCGGTGCCTCCGCATCGACCCGCGGGCGGGCCGCCGACGGCGGCGACAATTCGGGCGGCGGCGCTCCGCCGCTGCGCAGCCAACGCAACACATCCACAAAATCGTGTTTTGGCCGAGGCGCCTCGGTGCGCCCGGCAATGCGGGCAGCGCCGGCAAGGCTGTGCCCAACGGTCGACGCCACCGATTCGCGCACTGGCGCACGATAGTGCTCGCCCGTGCTGCGCTGCCAATCCACCGACACAAACCGGCACAGGGCCTGAAGCTTGTCCAGTGTGGCCTGGTTTTCGACGACGAAGCCCTGGATCAGAAAGGGGGAATCCAGCCACGGCCGATCCAGCTCAGCGACGAACATGCCGATCTTCAAATCGGTCGCGGCGACAATCTCTTTCACAGAATCGCGTCCTTCACTTCACGTGGTCTCATGGCGCCGGGTTGCTCCACTGCAGATGCACCGAGTCAATCGCGGCGAGCTCATCGCCTGACAGTGTCATATCGGCAGCATCGAGATTTTCCTTTAGCTGTTCGATTGAGGTCGCACCAATAATGGTACTGCTCACAAACCAGCGCCCCAGTACAAACGCCAGCGCCAACGCCGTGGGCGAACGGCCAAAATCCTTCGCCACCCGGGCATAGGCGGCGACCGCCGGGGCGACGCCTGGCTTGTCATAGCGCTGGCCGAAACCGGCAAACGCATTGAGCCGCCCCGCCGCCTTCGGATCGGTCAGATACTTGCCCGTCAGCAAACCAAAACCCAGCGGTGAATAGGCCAGCAGGCCAACGCTCTCGCGTTCGCACAACTCGGCCATTCCGTACTCGTAGATCCGGTTGAGCAGGTTGTAGGCATTCTGAACGGACACGATGCAGGGCAAATCGTACTCGCGAGCGAGTCGCACGAATTCGGCAACACCCCAAGGATGCTCATTCGACAGCCCGACATAACGCACCTTGCCGGCCTTGACGAGAGCCGACAGCGCCTCAAGCTGGTCATGAATCGATGTGCAGTCGCGCTCCCGCGCCGGGTCGTACTGCCACTGCCCGAACATGGGCTGGTTTCGCTCGGGCCAGTGCAATTGGTACAGATCGACATAGTCCGTTTGCAAACGCGTCAGACTGCCTTCGATCGCGGCCTGAATGTTGGCCGCGTCGAGCGCCAGCGGGCCGCCCCGTATCCACTGCAATCCGCGCGCCGGGCCCGCCACCTTGGTAGCCAGCACAATCTGATCGCGTGGCTGACGGCGCAGCCAGGACCCGACGATGCGCTCACTCGCGCCGTAGGTCTCGGCCCGTGCGGGCACCGCATAGAGCTCGGCGGTATCGATGAAATTCACGCCGGCAGCCCGGGCACAATCGAGCTGCGCATGCGCTTCGGCCTCGGTATTCTGCTGACCGAAGGTCATGGTCCCCAGGCAAACACGCGACACCTCCAGCGCGCTGCGGCCCAATTGTTGGTACTGCATTGGCCTTCCTCACAATGATCTGCGCCCGAACATGGCGAGCGGCATCGGATGCCAGTATTATCCGGCCATTCTGCCTCTGTGTCGTGCCCGCCTCCATGCCCCTGCCTATCGCCTCAGCCCTGCTCGTCCAATGCCGCCCAGGTTTCGAAAAAGAGGTCGCGGCGGAGCTTGAAGAGCGCGCCACGCTGGCCAGCATACCCGGCCGCGCCAGCGCCGCGCGGGAGCGCGACGGTTACGTGATGTTTCAGCTCGACGAGCCGCTGATCTGGTCTGAAGTACAGGCCGCGCTCAACTGGCGCGACCTGATCTTCGCGCGGCAGGCCTGGCCGGTCATCCACACCATTGAGGCGCTCCCCAGCAGAGACCGGGTCACACCCATCGTCGAGGCGCTGAGCAAGGCCGGCGCGCGCGTCTCGAGCGTGATGTACGAGTATCCGGACACCAACGAGGGCAAGAGCCGCTCCGGTTTTTGCAAGCGCTTTGCCGGCCCGCTGGAAAACGGCCTGGCGCAGGCCGGCCTGCTACGCCCCAACGGCCGCGACCCGCAGCTCCAACTGTTCTTCCCCGACGAAACCCAGGCCTGGATCGGCCTCGGCAATGCCCAGCTCACCAATCCCTGGCCGCAAGGCATCGCCCGCCTGCGCATGCCGTCGGAGGCCCCGAGCCGCTCCACGCTCAAGCTCGCCGAAGCGCTCATGTGCCTACTCGACGACAAGGAGCGCGAACGCTGGCTGCGGCCGCAGGGCAAGGCCGTCGACCTGGGGGCCGCCCCGGGGGGCTGGAGCTGGCAGCTGGCGCAACGCGGACTGTATGTGACCGCGATCGACAATGGCCCGATGGACAAACAGCTGCTCGCCGGCGGCATGGTCACCCACATCCGTGCCGACGGCTTTACCTGGCGCCCGCCACGCGCGGTCGACTGGCTGGTGTGCGACATGGTCGAGCAACCCAGCCGGATCGCCACGCTGATGGGCGACTGGAGCGCCAACAAGCGCTGTCGCCACGCGATCTTCAATCTCAAGCTCCCCATGAAGCAACGCTACGGCGCACTCCTCAAGTGTCAGGACATCATCGAAAACAAGCTCAACGGCGTCCCGCATGTGCTGCGTTTCAAACAGCTCTACCACGATCGCGAAGAGGTCACCGGCTACCTCAGCCGAACCGACTTCCGCTGATCACCGAAACGACAGCGCAACGCGTTATAATCCTTTGTTTTCTCACCTATTGGGGCGCCGTGCGCCCACTCAGGACACCCGCCGCCTATGACTTTTGCCGATCTCGGCCTGATGCCGGAACTGCTGCGCGCCGTTGAAGACGCCGGCTACTCAGAGCCGACCCCCATCCAACGCGACGCCATTCCGATCGTACTGTCGGGCCGCGACGTGATGGGCGGTGCGCAAACCGGCACCGGCAAAACCGCCAGCTTCACGCTGCCGGTCCTGCAACGCCTGGCCCCGCATGCCAGCACCAGCACCTCGCCCGCCCGCCACCCGGTTCGCGCCCTCATTCTGGCGCCGACCCGCGAGCTGGCCATGCAGGTGTATGAGTCGGTGCTCACCTACAGCCGCTACCTGCCGCTGCGCGCCACCTGCATCTACGGCGGTGTCGACATGCGCGCCCAGACGCAGATCCTGCGCGAAGGCGTCGAGATCGTGGTGGCCACCCCTGGCCGTCTGCTCGACCACGTCCAGCAGCGCAGCATCCAGCTCAACCAGGTGAAGATGCTGGTTCTCGACGAAGCCGACCGCATGCTCGACATGGGCTTCATCCCCGACATCCGCCGCATCCTCTCGATGCTGCCCAACCAGCGCCAGAGCCTGCTGTTCTCCGCCACCTTCTCGAACGAAATCAAGAAGCTGGCCGACCAGATGCTGAACGAACCGCAACTGATCGAAGTCGCCCGCCGCAACATGGTCAGCGAAACCATCGAGCACCAGGTCTATCCGGTCGAGTCCAGCCGCAAGCGTGACCTGCTGGTGCATCTGCTCAAGACCACCATCGACGCCCAGGTGCTGGTGTTTGTCGATACCAAGTTCGGCTGCAGCCGACTCACCCACTACCTCAACCGCTGCGACATCCCGGCCGATGCCATCCATGGCGACAAGAGCCAGCAGCAGCGTACCGAGGCCCTCGAAGGCTTCAAGAACGGCACCACCCGCGTGCTTGTCGCCACCGACGTGGCCGCCCGCGGCCTCGACATCGACGACCTGCCCTACGTGGTCAACTACGTCCTGCCCAATACCTCGGAAGACTATGTGCACCGCATTGGGCGCACCGGTCGCGCCGGCAAGAAAGGCAAAGCCATTTCGCTCGTCGCGCCCGAAGATCGCAGCAACCTGGCTGGCATCGAAAAGCTGATCAAGCTGACGATTCCGGTACATACCGTTGAAGACTTCCAGGCCTCCGGTGTTCGTGACCACAGCGACGGCGCCAGTACCGGCCGCCGCGGCCGCAACGAAGACAACGCCGGCCGCCGCAGCCGGGGCAGTGCCGATAGCGCCGCCCCGCGCAGCCGAAGCGGCGACGAGAGCGCCTCCCCGCGCGGCAGAAGCGAGCGCACGCGCACGCCGGCTCGCAAGAAATCCACCGTCGCCGCCGACGGCTTCGATTACGCCAAGCCCTATGAAGCCAGCGACGCGCCCAAGGCCCCAAGCACCAAACCCGACACTCCGTCGCGCGCCAACCGCCCGGTGGCCTTCCTGCTTGGTGGTGTTGGCCGAAAAGGCTGAGCCCACAAGGCTTTCAGCCATTTTCTGGCCCATCTGTCCGCAGATGGGCCCGCACTGAAACGAACAAACAGAGGGGGAAACGCCCCCCTTTCAAAGTCAAGATCCACCGCGACAGGTCGATATGATGGTGAGCATCCCGATCACCCTCATCCAGGCTGCCGATGGAACTGGCTCCCGTGCCCCGAGAACCCGACGATCTTTTCGTCCCCGACCTGACAGAAGGGGCCGAAGCTGGCTTGTATCTGTCCTTGTTCGAACTCATGAACGAGGGGCTGATCATCGCCAGCGACGAAACGATCCTGGAGGTCAACAGCGCCGTCTGTCGCTTGCTGGAGCGCAGCTACCGCGATCTGGCCGGCCAACCGCTGTCCTCGCTGTTCCCGACTGAGCGCGCGTTTCTCAAGGCCCGCGGCGCCCTGTTCATCCAGGGCGAGATGCGCGGCAGCCTGCGGGTCGGCCTGCCCGGCGGACGCGAGCGCGATCTGAGCTATGTCGCCGCCGCGCGTATCCGGCCCGGCGTGCACGCCCTGATCCTCAGCCCCGACCCGGTCACCGGACTCACCCCCAATGTGCAACGCGCCGCCGACGCCGTCTGGCCGCGCCTCGCCGCCGCACTCGACCAGGCGGCGCTGGTTGTTGATGCCCGCGGCAAGATCATGGCCGCCAACGCGCCGGCCCGCCGTCGTTTCTCGCGCGAAGGCGGCGCCCTCACCGGACTCCCGTTATCGGCACTATGCTCACTCAGTGACCCCGCCCGCGAATCCGGGCCGGTCACCGTCACGCCCACCGATGGCGCCCCGGCCATGCACGGTCGCCTGTTGGCGGGGCCGGAGCCCGGCTGGCAGGTGCTGCTGCTGAGCGCATCCTCGCCGGTCGCTGCAGTGGACACCCGCGCCAGTCAGGTGTTTCGCCATGCCCCCCAGGCCATGCTCGTCGTGCGCGGCAGCGACCACACCATCCTCGCCGCCAACGACATGGCTGCCACGATGCACGGCCGGGAGCGCTCGGCACTGGTCGGCATGCGCCTCTCGACACTTCGCAGCGACACCGTCAGCACGCTTGAGAGCGGCAACTGGCAGTGGCTGGGCGGCGGCAAGTCCTTCACCGCGCACACTCAGGCCCAGGCCCTTGACGGCACCCACAGCGAATGGCTGATCGTCCACGGCGGCGCCAGCACATCGGCTTCGCCGGTCGATTTCGACATCTTCAGCACCAATGCGCGCGCGGTTATCGTGACGGACGCCGAACACAAAATTTTGTCGATCAATGCCGCCTTCACCACGCTGACCGGGCTCGACATCCACGCCTTGCGCGGCAAGCCACTCGCCGACGCCGCCAGTGGCCGGCAGGACGATGCGTTTTTTGAGCGTTTGCAGAGCAGCCTTGGCACCCATCAGGCCTGGCAAGGCGAGTTCTGGCTGCGCAACCGCAAGGGCGAAGCCTTCCCGGAATGGCTGTCGTTCAACAGCGTGCTCAACGCCGACGGTGCCACCGTGGCCCACATCGGGCTGTTCAGTGATCTCTCCGCCCGCAAGCAAGCCGAAGCGCGCAGCGACTATCTGGTCAATCACGACGCGATGACGGGCCTGCCCAAGGCCCATTTCATTCGGGCGCGATTCACCGAGCTCACCCCCGGCGCGCTGCGAAAACAGCAGCATCTGGCGCTGACCTTTGTGGACATCGACCAGTTCAAGCAGATCAACACTGCCCATGGCACCGCGCAGGGAGATCAGGTGCTGCAGCAATTCGCCACCCGCATCCGTCAATGCAGCCCCCGAATTCAACTGGCACGTGTGGGCAGCGATCGCTTTCTCGCCCTGATTCATGGCGTCGAACTGCTCAGTGACGTCACGCGCGAAGTCCACGCCTTGCACGACGCCATCAAGACCCCCTTCAAGGCAGGCCCGGTATCCGTGACGCTCACCGCCAGCCTCGGTGCGGCGGTGTTTCCCGGCGACGGCGCTGACTTTGACGAGCTGTGCGCACTGGCCTCGGCCGCACTCGAGCGCGCGCGCCTCGAAGGCCCGGGCGCCGTGCGCTTTCATACGGATGAGCTCAACACGGCAAGCTTTGAACAAGCCGCACTCGAGCGCTCACTCGCGCACGCCCTTGAGCGCGATGAACTGGTCATGTACTTTCAGCCCGTGGTGGACGCGCAGACCGGATGCATCATTGCCGCCGAGGCGCTCGTTCGCTGGCAGCATCCCGACATGGGCCTCGTCCCGGCCCATCAGTTTCTCCCCATTGCACAAAGTGCCGGACTTGACCTGGAGATCGGCCGCCAAGCCCTGCGGATGGTGTGCCGGCACGCGGCCGAATGGCACCAGGCCGGCCAGACGACACCCGTCGCCATCGGTGCCACCGAGCACATGCTGACTTACGGGCGCCTGCAAGAAACCTTGCTCGAAGTGCTCGCCGAAACCGGCTTGCCGGCCAGCGCCATCGAACTCAATCTGCCCGAAAGCTGCTTGACGCAGGACCACGACGATCTGGTCAAAGCACTGTACGCCCTCGACAACGCCGGGGTGCGCCTCGCCATCACCGGCGTTGGCGCCACGCCGCTGCCGCTCGCCCGGCTTCGCCAGCGCCCGGTCCATCGGCTCAAACTGGACCGCGCGCTGATTCGCGATCTGACCCATGCCGACAACCACAGCGTTCTCGCCGCAACCCTTGCAGCATCGGCCGCGCTGGGTTTGCGCCTGCAGGCGGTCGGCGTCGAATCCATTGAACAGCAAGACGCCCTGCTCGCCCTCGGTTGCCATCGCCAGCAGGGGCGACTATTCGCTGCCCCGCTCGCACCGGACGATTTCGCCCAGCTGCTATAGACCCAGAAAGCCGCAGCTGGCCGCTTGCCGGTCTTGGGAGGCTATTGTGGGTATTGACTGTTTCGGTGCCGACCGCCATCACCCACCGGGTGAGAGCGCTACGCGCCCGATTGCGTGCCTGACGGACTACCTGACGGGCTGCCTCATCTGGCAACAGAGGGAGCAGAGGCCGCTCCTGCCGCCTCCTCGCGCCTTGTCAAACAACCGGCCAGACGCACACCCGGGCGCGTCCAACTACCGTGTCCTGGTCAAACGAAAACGCCTCCCCGAAGGGAGGCGCTTCAAACCACTCTCGCGCGGCGAATCAGCCTTCCATCGACTTCACATGGGAGATGATCTCGCCCACGGCCTGCTGCGCCGAGCCGTAGAGCATGCTGCAGTTTTCTTTGTAGAACAGTGCGTTCTCGATACCCGAGTAACCCGTGCCCTTGCCGCGCTTGATGACGATCACGTTCTGCGCCTGATCGGCATTGAGAATCGGCATGCCGTAGATCGGGCTGGACTTGTCGGTACGCGCCGTGGGGTTAACCACGTCGTTGGCACCAATCACCAACGCGACATCCGAAAGCGAGAACTCGGCGTTGATCTCTTCGAGGTCGAAGATCTTGTCGTAAGGCACGCCGGCCTCCGCCAGCAACACGTTCATGTGCCCCGGCATGCGCCCGGCCACCGGGTGGATGGCGAACACCACTTCGACGCCGGCCTCTTCAAGCAACTGGCTCATTTCCCAGACCTTGTGCTGCGCACCGGCCACCGCCATACCGTAACCCGGCACGATGATGACCTTGTTGGCGTAGCGCATGGTAGCCGCGGCATCGAGTGCACCCATTTCGCGCATCGAGCCTTCAATCGCCTCACCTCCCTGCGCCTCACCCGTCATCGGGGTGAACAACACGTTGGTGATGGGCCGGTTCATGGCCTTGGCCATCAACTGGGTGAGCAAGGTGCCAGAGGCGCCAACCACGATACCGGCCACGACCAGCGCCGGATTACCCAACACATAACCCTCAAAGCCCACGGCCAGACCGGTGAAGGCGTTGAGCAACGAGATCACCACCGGCATGTCGGCACCGCCGATCGGACTGGTGACGATGACGCCAAGCGCCAGCGACAGCACAAAGAACAGCACGATCGCCCAGCCGTCCGGATCGGTGGCCGTGACAATGGCCAGGCCGAGAATGCCGACCACGGCCGCCAGCCCCACGTTGAGCTGGTTCTGCATCGGGAAGCGATACGCCTTCTTCATGATGCCTTGCAGCTTGGCGTAGGCCACGCAGGAGCCGGAGAAGGCCACCGAGCCGATCAGCGCACCAAGCACGGCCAGCAGCGCCACCATGCCACCATGCATCTCGCCACGCGCGAACTCGACCGCGGCAATCGCCGCCGCCGCGCCACCACCCATGCCGTTATAGATGGCAACCATCTGCGGCATGTCGGTCATGGCCACGTTCTTGCCCGACCACCATGCCACGGAACCGCCGATCACCATGGCAACGATCATCAGCGCAAAGTTCTGCATGCCCGGCCAGAACAAGGTGACAAGGGTCGCGGCGATCATCGCCCAACCGGCCCAGACGATGCCTTTGCGGGCGGTCGCAGGGGAGCTCATCGCCTTCAGGCCGAGGACGAACACCACGGCCACGGCGACATAGGAAATATCAATGAACCACTTCATTATTCGGCCCCCTTCTTCTTGCCCGCCTTGAACATCGCGAGCATGCGCTCGGTGACCACGTAGCCGCCGGCCGCGTTGGCTGCGCCGAGCAACACGGCGAAGAAGCCGAGCGTCAGTTGCAGCGGGCTGTCGGGGTCAGCGTGCCCCATCACCACCATGGCGCCGATCAGCACCACACCGTGGATGAAGTTGGAACCGGACATGAGTGGGGTGTGCAGAATAACGGGCACACGGGAAATGACTTCGTAACCGGTGAATGCCGCCAGCACGAAAACGTATAGATAGACAATGCCTTCCATGATCGTACCCTCCGGTTACAGGCCGAGAATCTGTTTGACACCTGCGTGACGCAGTTGCCCGTCGTGGGTCAGGCAGCAACCGGCCATCACCTCGTCTTCCCAGTCCATCGTCAGCACGCCGTCCTTGATGAAGGGGCTGATGAAGTTGAACAGGTTCTTGGCGTACATCTCGGAGGCGTGCACCGGCATGCGGCTGGTGATGTGCGTCGGACCGACGACGAGCACGTCGTTGATCCAGGTCTTCTCGCCGGCCACCGTGCCTTCGACGTTGCCACCACTCTCGGCGGCCATGTCGACCACCACCGCGCCCGCCTTCATGCCTGCCACCATGGCGGCGGTAATGATCACCGGCGCCTTGCGGCCCGGAATGGCGGCTGTGGTGATGAGTGCATCGCACTGCGACACCGCTTTGGCCAGTTTTTCGGCCTGCTTGGCTTTTTCTTCGTCGGTCAGCTCACGGGCATAGCCGCCCAGACCGGCCGCCGACACGCCGGTGTCGACAAATTTGGCACCCAGCGATTCGATCTGCTCACGGGTTTCGGGGCGCACGTCGTACGCTTCGACCATGGCGCCGATACGCCGCGCGGTGGCAATGGCTTGCAGACCAGCCACACCAGCGCCGATCACCAGCACCTTGGCCGGACGGATGGTGCCCGCCGCATAGGTGAGCATGGGGAAAAACTTGGGCGAATGGTCCGCCGCGATCAACGCGCACTCGTAGCCGGCGACGGCCGCCTGCGAGGACAGCCCGTCCATGCTCTGCGAACGACTGATGCGCGGCAGCAACTCCAGCGCGAAAGAAGTGATGTTCTTTTCCATCATCCGCTCGGCGCGCTTGGCGTCGAACCACGGCTGGAGGAATCCGAGCACCACGGCACCAGGCTTGAGCTTGCCGATGCGCTTGAGCGACGGCGGCTGAACACCGAGCAGAATGTCGGCGGCAGCGCAGACGTCGACATCTTCGTCGACCCAGGTGACCGACTCGAAGGCTTCGTCGCGAAAGTGCGCGGGAACACCGGCGCCTTTTTGCATGACGACTTCAGCGCCCAATGCGAGATACTTTTTGACCACGTCCGGAACGACGGAGAGCCTTCGCTCTCCAGGCGTCGTTTCCGCCGCAATACCAATGACTAATGGCATGTAACACTCCCTGTTTGCAGAAAACATCAAACCTGCGGGTGGTCATCTTCTGCTGCGGCACCTCTCCCAAGCTCGGGCCGGCATGATGGGCGACTGCTCCCCGTGGCGACTATCATACTGAATCGCTCAGCATGGTAAAACCTGTCACAGCGAACGTACCATGCCCAAAGGCCAGGACGAACCCCCCCGCATGAAAAAGAGACGCAGCACATCCCACAGTCGGAAAGCCGGTTTGCCGCCGGGCACGCTCGTGCACATCGGCGAAATCCGCGCCGATCACACCACGCTGACCTCGATCAGCTACGACAGCGCGCACTTCACCGAGAAGCTGCTCTCCACCGTCGAACCGACGCCCCAACGCGTCGGCCCGCACGAGTTCACCTGGCTCGATGTGCGTGGCCTGCGTGATGTCACCTGGCTGGGCAACCTGGGCAAGCAGTTCAACCTGCACCCCCTGATCCTTGAGGACATCCTCAACACCCATCAGCGCTCGAAGGTCGAAGACTACGGCGACGTGCTGTTCTGTGTGGTGCGCCTGTTCGCGTGGGACGCCACCAGCCAATCGTTGGAGTCCGATCAGATCAGCCTGGTATTAGGGCGAAATTTTGTGCTGTCGTTCCAGGAGCGCTCCACCGGCGTGTTCGAGCCCGTACGGGAGCGACTGCGCGCACCGGGCACGCCGCTGCGCAACAAGCCGATCGATCACCTCGCCCACGCGCTGATCGACAGCATCGTCGACCGCTATTTCCTGGTGGTTGAGGGCCTAGACACCGCCGCCGCGCCGGTCGAAGACGCCGTGCTCACCCATCCCACGCCCGCCATCCTTCGAACCATCAACGGATTGCGCCATGAGGTGCAGACCATCCGCCGCGCCATCACGCCGCTGCGCGAGGTACTGATGACACTCAACCGCGGCGAGAGCCGTTTTTTTGGGGACGAGGTGCGCCCCTATCTGCGGGACGTACTCGATCATACGATGCATGTCCAGGAAGACCTGGACAGCGTGCGCGACGTGCTCAGTGGCGCACTGGAAATCTATCTATCGAGCGTCAGCAACCGACTGAACCTCGAAGTCCGGGTGCTGGCGGTGCTGACCACACTGTTTTTGCCCGCGACACTCATCGCCGGCGTCTTTGGCATGAACTTTCAGGACATGCCCTGGCGCGATGTTCACGACGGGTTCTGGCTAGCGATCAGCCTGATGGCCGTCACCGCCACCGTCCTTGCGGCCATTTTCTGGCGCAGGAAGTGGCTCAAGACCGACGACCCGAATTAGCGCCCGACACGCTCAGTGCAGCGGCCCCAACGGAGAGGCCTCGGGCGGCACATCGATCAGCCGCACCACCGCCAGCGACACATTGTCGCCCTCACCTTTGGCGCGTTCGCGCGCCTGGGAGATCAGCGCCTGGCAGGCATCGCGCGCACTCATGGTGGACAGGATCTCGCCGATCTCCAGATCAGTGAAATACGCCCACAGGCCGTCCGAGCACAACAAGAAACTGTCGCCGCCGATCAGCGGCGCCACACCGGCCAGATCGACTCGCGGCTCACGATCGCTTCCCAGGCAGGAGAGCAAGACGTTGCGGTGCGGGTGCGTCAGCGCACCAGCCTCATCCAGTCGGCCTTTGCGCTGCAGCTCGCCAACCAGTGAGTGATCGGGGCTGCGGTAGATCACCTGGTCGCCACGATAGTGATAGAAGCGAGAGTCGCCGCAATGCACCCAGTCCGCGCGATCGGGTTGCAGCAAAAAGGCCACGGCGGTGCTGTGCGGATCCTGCTCACTGGTAAAGCGGGTGAGTTTGATGACCAGATGACTTTCGTGGACGATGCTGGTGAGCAGCATCTCGGGCGTTTCCTCTCGCGGCGCAAAGGCCTCGAAATTCTGTCGCGCCTTGAGCAGCACCTGCTCGGCCGCCATCGCGCCACCCGTGTGACCGCCCATGCCATCGGCGAGCACCGCCATCATCATGCCCGGTTTGTCGGGGTGGCCAAAAATCGCCACGCGATCTTGCTGTTCGACGCGATCGCCCTGATGCCGCGCGACGCAGGTTTCAACCTTGAGTGCCATAGGGATGCTGTTCAAGTCCGTTCTATCGCCCTGATGGGGGCTTTGTTTTTATCGTGCCGCAGAGCGCCAAGGCTGCATGGTATCGTTTCGCCCAATACCTCGCATCTACCGGAATACATATCCCATGCAACTTGGACGCGGTTTTAACGAAATCTCGGTCGGCACATGTTTTGACAGCAGCATGACGCTGACCGAAACGCATCTTGTGCTCGGCGCAGGCCTGTTTGGCGACTTCAACCCGCTGCATGTCAATCAGCACATGGCCGAGGGTAGCCGCTTCGGTGGGCGCATTGCCCATGGCTACCTGACTACATCGTTCATGGCCGCCGCGCTCGGCATGCTGTTTCATGGCACGGCGCACGCCTATCTCGAACATACCTCGCGCTTCAAGGCGCCGGTACGCGCAGGCGACACCTTGACCATCGCGTGGACGGTGACCGCATTGACGCCCAAGCCGCAGCACGACGCGGGCATCGTGGTGCTGTCCGGGATATGCACGAATCAGAATGGGGAAGTGGTGGCAGACGCCGAGGCCAGCATGCTGATCGGCAACAACCGCGCCTGAGCCAGATGATCGCTCACACGCTGACAGGCCACGTTCTCGCGCGAGACTCGCGACGACGGGCTTGAGGACGCTCACACCCAATCGCTCGAAAGGGGGACGCCGGAACGCGGGACGACGGCAGGCACGATCTCCATGCCCCGCAGTAACGGCCGCCCCCGAAGCATCTTGAGGGCTTTGGCGAGTGAAGCGTGAAAAGTGTCACACCTCACCCGCCCGGGGGCTTCAGCGAAGCAGCCGTGCGTCGACCAGCTCGACCCAGTGCTGCACCGGCGTGTCGGTGCCGGTTTGAAGATGCGTGATGCAACCGATGTTGGCCGACGCAATGCACGCCGCACCGCCGGCCTGCAAGGCCGTGAGCTTGTTGTCCCGCAAGGTCTTGGACAAGGTCGGCTGCAGCAACGAATACGTGCCCGCCGAGCCGCAGCACAGATGCGAATCCTTCACCGGCGTCGGCGCGTAGCCCGCCACCGCCATAATCGCCTCGACCTTGCCTTTCACCTTCAGTCCATGCTGCAAGGTGCAGGGCGAATGGAAGGCCAGCGGCGTGGGCGACTCGGGCGGCGTCGGCAGGCAGGCGGCAAGTGCATCGAGCTCATCTGCCAGCACCTCTGCAATATCACGCGTCAATTCCGAGACCCGCGCGGCCTTGGCCGCATACGCGGGATCGGACGCCAGAAAATGGCCGTAGTCCTTCACCTGCACGCCACAGCCCGAGGCGGTCATCACGATCGCCTCGATCTCGCCGGCCTCGATCATCGGCCACCAGGTGTCGATGTTGCGGCGTGCGTCATCCTTGCCACCGGCGTGGTCGTTCAGGTGATGGCGTACCGCGCCACAGCAGCCCGTGCCGCCCAGCTGAACCAGCGAGATGCCCACCGCGTCGAGCACGCGCGCCGTCGCCGCGTTGATGGCCGGCGCCATGGCCGGCTGCGCACAGCCGGCCAGCGACAGCATCTTGCGGGCATGACGCGCCTCGGGCCAGCGCCCGGCCGGCGCGGCCAGCGGCACTTTGTCGGCGAGCACTTTAGGCAATAGCGGGCGCGCCAATCGCCCCATCTTCATCGCGGCACCAAACAGACGCGGACGCGGCACAAACTCGCGCAGCAACCAGCGCGCCGCCTTGTCCACACCGGTACGAGGCACCTTCTGCTCGACAATATAGCGCCCCAGATCGACCAGCCGGCCGTAGGCCACGCCCGACGGACAGGTGGTTTCGCAGGCGCGGCAGGTCAGGCAGCGATCGAGATGCAGCCGGGTCTTTTCGGTGACCGGCTGACCTTCGAGCATCTGCTTGATGAGGTAGATCCGCCCGCGCGGGCCGTCCAGCTCGTCGCCCAGCAACTGGTAGGTCGGGCACGTCGCCGTGCAGAAGCCGCAATGCACGCAGGTGCGCAAGATGGCGTCTGCCTCACGGCCCGCTTCGGTGTCCTTGATGAAATCTGCGAGTGTTGTCTGCATGGCTCAGAGTCCGTCGTAGAGCCGGCCGGGGTTCAAAATCCCGTCCGGATCAAAGCTGTGCTTGAGGCGTTGGTGAATGCTGCGCAGCGCCGGCGGCAAGGGGTGGAAGGCGCCGACCGACTTGTCGGCCCCGCGGAACAGCGTGGCATGCCCGCCGAGCACCGCCGCGCGAGCGCGAACACTGGCCGCATCCTGCTCGGTGCGCACCCAGCGCTGGGCGCCCCCCCATTCGATCAGCTGCGAGCCGGCCAGCCCGGTGGCCTCGGCCACCGAAGGCACCGACAAGCGCCACAGCGGCGCTTCGCCGCCGAAGAAGCCCTGACTCTGCTCGCGCAGGCCTTGCCAGTGAGCACGGGCGGCCTGCTCACTCAGGCGATCGCCGCCGAGGCGGGCACAGGCGGCAGTCACGGCCGCTTCTGCGCCCGAGAGGCGAACGGTCAGCACCCCGGCCATCCAGCTGGTCGCAGACACCGGCAGCGGCTGGCCGCCCCAGCGATTCATCTGTGCAACCGCCTCGAGCGCATCCATTTCGAACCGCAGCGTGGCCTCGGCCACCGGCAGCGGCAACACCTTGATCGAGACATCGAGCAGCACGCCCAACGTCCCCAGGCTACCGGTCATCAAGCGCGCAACATCGTAGCCGGCGACGTTTTTCATCACCTCGCCGCCAAAGTGCAGGCGGTTGCCGCGGCCGTCGAGCAGCGTCACACCGAGCATGAAGTCGCGCACCGCGCCAGCCGTGGCGCGCCGTGGACCGGACAAGCCGGCTGCCACACAGCCACCGACCGTCGCATCGGGACCAAAATGCGGCGGCTCGAAGCCGAGCATCTGGCCCTCGGCCAACAACGCCGCTTCCAGTTCCGCCAGGGGCGTACCGGCGCGTACCTTGACCACCAGCTCGGTCGGCTCATGGCTGATCACGCCGCGGTGCGCCCGCGCATCCAGCACAGTGCCCGCCAGCGGCTGCCCGTAAAAATCCTTGCTGCCACCGCCCCGAATGCGCAGCGGCGTCTTGCTCGCTGCCGCCTCGCGGATCTGCTCGGCCCAGGTTTGCTCAACGTCTGTCATCACTTGCCCTCATCATCGCTTGCCTCGTCGCGCGGCCGCTCCGGCCAGGCGCGCAAGGTGGCCCATGCGCCAATCAGCCCCAATACCGGTACGGCGACCAGCAGGAACTGAACCCATCCCTTCGACATCAGAAACGCTCGATCTCCGGATGCGGCACCTGCCCACCCTGAACGTGCATGCGGCCAAATTCGGCACAGCGGTTCATCGACGGAATCGCCTTGCCCGGATTGAGCAGCCCCTTCGGATCGAAGGCGGCCTTGACCCGGAAGAAGGTCTGGCGCTCGGCCACGTTGAACTGTCGGCACATCTGGTTGATTTTCTCGATGCCGACCCCGTGTTCGCCGGTAATCGTACCGCCCAGATCGACTGATAGATCGAGAATGGCGGCGCCGAATTCCTCGGCACGCTCAAGCTCACCCGGCACGTTTGCATCAAACAGGATCAGCGGGTGCATGTTGCCGTCGCCGGCGTGGAACACGTTGATGCACCGCAGGCTGTAGGTTTTTTCCATGCCCTGGATGGCGGTCAGCATCTCGCCCAGCCGCTTGCGGGGGATGGTGCCGTCCATGCAGTAGTAGTCAGCCGAGATTCGGCCCGCCGCCGGAAACGCCGCCTTGCGCCCGGCCCAGAAGCGCATCCGCTCCGCCTCGTCGCGCGAGATGCGCACCTCGGTCGCACCGTGCGATTCGAGCACCGCGCACATGCGCTGGATCTCTTCGGCCACCTCTTCCGGCGTGCCATCCGACTCGCACAGCAAGATCGCCGCGGCGTCCAGCGGGTAGCCGGCATGCACAAAGGACTCCACCGCCGCGGTGGCCGGCTGATCCATCATCTCCAGCCCGGCGGGAATGATGCCGGCAGCGATCACCGCCGCCACCGCCTCGCCGGCCTTGATCACGTCATCAAACGCGGCCAGCACGCATTGGGCAAACTGCGGCTTGGGCGTGAGCTTGACGGTGATCTCGGTCACCACCGCCAACATGCCTTCGGAGCCATGCATCAGCGCCAGCAAGTCGTAGCCCGGCGCGTCGAGACCATGGTTGCCGATCTCGACCACCTCGCCGTCAATCGTCACGCCACGAATGCGCAGCACGTTGTGCACCGTCAAACCGTACTTGAGGCAATGCACGCCGCCGGCGTTCTCGGCCACGTTGCCCCCAATGGAACATGCGATCTGCGAGGACGGATCCGGCGCGTAGTAAAGCCCGTGCGGCGCCACTTCCTCAGAGATGCGCAGATTGCGCACACCCGGCTGCACCACGGCGGTACGTGCCAGCGGATCGATATTGAGGATCTTGTTCATGCGCGCCAGCGACAGCAGCACGCCGTGCGCATGCGGCAAAGCGCCGCCCGACAAGCCGGTGCCTGCGCCACGTGCCACCACCGGCACGCCGACCGAGTGACAGATCTTCAGCACCGCGGCCACTTCGGCCTCCGTGCCGGGCAAAACCACGGCCAGCGGCACCTGACGGTAAATACTCAGTCCGTCGCATTCATAGGGGCGCATGTCTTCGCTGTCGTGCAATAGCGCGACCGGCGGCAATACGGCGCGAAGCTCGCCGATCAGGCGCGCCACATCCACCTGCGAGTAGTCCACCTCGCGCAGTGCGTTTTCGGGTAACGATGCCGTCGCGGCAGTCATGACAGAGCCTCCTCTTCCCAGGGCGCCCGAGGCGCCGGTTCCCAGTGGTCAGTATCGATGCCGATGCGGCGGGCCGCCTCGACCATATGTATACGTGCGGCCTCGCGAGCGGCGACACCGTCACCCGCGGCGATGGCCTCGAACATGCGCTCATGCTCGGCCTGTGCCGCTTCGGCGCGCCCGGCGGCATGCCCCTCGGCGTTCCAGGTCGGCACACGCGAGGCAAAAAACTGATGGCCCACAAAGCGGATAAAGCGCAGCAGCGCCGGATTGCCCGTGGCCGCGGCAATCGCCACATGAAAATCGTCATCCGCCTGCGTACCATCCGTCCGCTCCGACACGGCATGACGCATCCGCAACAAGGCCTCACGCATCTGGACCAGATCTTGATCCGACCGGCGACTGGCGGCCAGTGCGGCAGCGGCGGTTTCAACGATGTAACGCAATTCAAAGATATGCGCGGTTGCCACCGGGCCAGCGGGGTCGACGGCATCGGCCAGCCGGAAGCTGGTCTGACCCGGCCGCGCCTCAACGAACGCACCAGCGCCCTGGCGAGAGGCAACATAACCTTCCGCCTTCAGACGCGAGATGGCCTCCCGCACCACGGCACGCGACACGCCGAACTCGGCGGACAGCGTTTTCTCGGTTGGCAGCTTGACCCCCGGCGCCATAACGCCATCGAGAATCCATTTTTCAATGGTCTTCGAGACGGTTTCACTCAACTGAGAGGGTCGGGCCACACGGGCAATTACTGGCATTAATTAATCTGCTTGTCTGACAACTTTCGCTAGGCTACGCCGGTCCGTTGAAAAACGCCAGCGCGGGAAAACCCGCAGCCCGCGCAATCGATACGCCGAGCCCACATACCGATTTGCTAACATGAAGCCCTCTCGGCCGACCGCGCCGCCCGCCAACGAGGATCTGCCCCGATGACTGCCCCGATCAGTCGCCTCGACCGGCTACTCCCCTTCCTGCGCTGGCGCAGCCAATTGACGCGTGCGGCACTACAGGGCGACATCCGGGCCGGCTTAAGCGTTGCGCTGGTCGCCATCCCGCAATCACTCGCCTATGCGCAGCTGGCAGGCTTCCCAGCGCACTACGGGCTCTACGCCGCCATGCTGCCGGCGGTGATCGGCGCACTCTTCGGCAGCTGCCCACAACTGTCCACCGGCCCGGTCGCACTCACCGGCATGCTCACCGCAGCCAGCATCGCGCCACTGGCCGCCATGGGCAGCGATACCTACCTTGTCCTCGCCATCGCCATTGGCTTGCTGGCCGGCGTAATTCAACTCGGCCTCGGCCTATTGCGCCAGGGCTGGGTGCTGAATTTGCTGTCTCAACCGGTTTTCGCAGCATTCATCAACGCGGCGGCACTCTTGATCTGCTTCTCGCAGCTGCCTGCACTGCTCGGCGCCCCGGGGCCACGCTCGCCGCAACTGGCGGACGAAGCCGTGCGTATCTTTCACGGCGCCTTAGCGCCGCACCTCCCCACGCTAGCGATGGGCATCGGGGCACTACTGGCACTCATCGGGCTGCGCCGCTTCGCGCCACGCCTGCCCGGCGTGCTGGTCGTCGTCGTCGCCTGCACGGCGCTGTCGGCACTGACCGGCTTCGAAGCCAACGGCGGCGCCGTGATAGGCGACTTGCCCGCGCTGCGCCCCAGCCTGCAACTTCCGACCGTCCCCGAGTGGAACATGATCATCACACTACTGCCCGCAGCGTTCGTGCTCGCCATGGTCAGCTTTCTTGAAACCGCCTCCAGTGCCAAGCTGATTTCCGAGAAAACAGGCGAGGCGTGGAATGAGAATCAGGAGCTGATCGGCCAGGGTCTGGCCAAGATCGCCGGGGCCTGTGCCAGCACACTCCCCACCAGCGCCTCGTTCTCCCGCTCGGCGCTCAATCTGGCCAATGGTGCGCAAACCGGTGTGGCGTCGCTGGTGTGCGCACTCGCCGTCGTCGTCGCAGCACTGGCACTCGGCCAATGGCTCCATCACCTGCCGCTGGCCGTTCTCGCGGCGGTGATTCTAGACGCCGTCGCGCGCCTCTTTCAGCCCGCCACCCTCGTCCACGCCTGGCGCATCGACCGCGACGACGGCCTCGCCGCTGCCACCACCTTTGTCGCCACCCTGGTGTTTGCCCCCAACATCCAGAACGGCATCCTCACCGGCCTGCTGCTCTCGCTCGCCCTACTGATCTGGCGCAGCATGAAGCCGCGCATCGCGCTGCTCGGCCTGCACGAAGACGGCACCCACCGCGACCTGGAACGCTTCGGCCTGCCACACCCCCATCCACATCTCGTGGTGATGCGCTTCGATGGCCCGCTTCACTTCGTCAATGCCAACCGCTTCCAAGAAGCCGTCAATTGGGCCCGAACGGCGCAGCCAGACGTGCGCATCGTGCTGGTCTCCGCCGCCGGCATCAACGCCATCGACGCCACGGGCCTCGACGCGGTGCGGCGCGAAGCCGCGAATCTGGCCAAGCACGGCCAACAGCTCGCGTTTTGCGGCCTCAAAAAACAGGTGATCGACGTGCTCGAACGCGATGGCGTATGGGCGAGCATAGCGCCTCACGGCAGCTACCGGCACGAGCGCCAGGCCATCGACGCACTCGCCCCGCTGGCCAGCCCACCAGAAAATCTTTGACAAAACAATAGCTCGCCAATAAACTGCTGGGTTTTCGCGCAATTCCGATTAACTGGAGCTACACCATGTATGCGGTCATAAAAACCGGGGGCAAGCAGTATCGCGTGTCTGCCGGCCAAAAGATCAAAGTAGAACAGATGCCAGCAGACGTGGGCTCGGAAATCACACTCGACCAGATTTTGATGGTCGGCGAAGGCGAGTCGGTGAAAATCGGCACGCCCGTGATTGAAGGTGCCACCGTGAAGGCCACCGTGCTTTCGCAAGGACGTCACGACAAAGTCAAGATTTTCAAGATGCGTCGTCGCAAGCATTACATCAAGCACCAAGGCCACCGTCAGAACTACACCGAAATCCGTATCGATACGATTTCGGCCTAATCAGGAGATTACGTCATGGCACATAAAAAAGCCGGCGGCAGTTCCCGGAACGGTCGCGACTCAGAATCGAAACGCCTGGGCGTCAAGCGCTATGGCGGCCAACTCATCCCCGCTGGCAACATCATCGTCCGTCAGCGCGGCACTGAGTACCATGCTGGCGAAAACGTCGGCATGGGCAAGGATCACACCCTGTTCGCCCTCAAGGACGGCACGGTGTTGTTCGCGGTAAAAGGCCCCAAGAAGCGTCGCACAGTGAGCATCATCCCGGTCGCCGAGTAATCTCTCGGCCGCCTGGCAGGCAGTATCTGAGAGCCCTATCCACCCGGTAGGGCTCTTTTTCTTTTTGGGCACACCCGGATTCCGTCAGGCACTCGCCGTCGGGCCCGGCGCCAGGGCAGACGCAAATGAAGTTCTTCGACGAAGCACGTATTGAAATCATCGCCGGCGACGGCGGCAACGGTGCGTGCTCATTCCGCCGCGAAAAATTCATTCCCAAGGGCGGCCCTGACGGCGGCGATGGCGGCAAGGGCGGCAGCATCTGGGCCGAAGCCGATTGCAATCTCAACACCCTGATCGACTTCCGTTACAAGCGCATGTTCCGTGCCCCGAGCGGTGAAAACGGCCACGGCAAGGATCGCTATGGCAAGGGCGGCGACGACATCGTAATGCGCATGCCCGTGGGCACGGTCATCGTCGACCAGGACACCGGCGAGCGCATCGCCGACCTCGACGAGCACGGCAAGCGCGTACTGGTCGCCAAAGGCGGCAACGGCGGCTGGGGCAACATCCACTTCAAATCCAGCGTCAACCGCGCGCCGCGCATTCGCACGCTCGGCCAGGAAGGCGAACGCCGCAATCTGGCCCTGGAACTGAAAGTGCTCGCCGACGTCGGCCTGCTCGGCCTGCCCAATGCCGGAAAATCAACCTTCATTCGCGCCGTCTCGGCCGCCAAGCCCAAGGTTGCCGACTATCCGTTCACCACGCTGCACCCCAATCTCGGCGTCGTGCGCACCGATGAAAACCGCAGTTTCGTCATCGCCGACATTCCCGGCCTGATCGAAGGCGCGGCCGAAGGCGCCGGCCTCGGCCACCGCTTCCTCAAACACCTGGCGCGCACGCATGTACTGCTGCACCTGGTCGACCTCGCCCCGTTTGACGACGACGCCGATCCGGTGCGCGACGCACACGCCATTGTCGACGAGCTGCGCCGCTACGACCCCGAGCTATTCGAAAAGCCGCGCTGGGTCTTGCTCAACAAGATCGACCTGATCCCCGAAGACGAGCGCCAGGCGCGCATCGACGCCTTCCTGTCGGGCTACGGCGACGTCGAGCGATTTTTCACCATCAGCGCCATCAACGGCGACGGTTGCCCGGTCGTCGTGCGCGCCATCCAGGATCATCTGGATGCGACCCGCCCGCCCGCGCCGACCAGCGCGGGCGAAGTCGCCGCCCCCGTCGATCCGAACGAAATCAAACCCTACGATCCGCTCGCCCCATGAGAAGCAAGATCCGCGACGCCAAGCGCCTGGTCGCCAAAGTCGGCAGCGCACTGGTCACCAACAACGGCGCCGGCCTCGACCATGCCGCACTGGCCGACTGGGCGCGCCAGATCGCCCTGCTCAAAGCACGCGGGCGTGAAGTCGCGCTCGTCTCCTCCGGCGCCATCGCCGCCGGCATGCAGCGCCTGGGCTGGTCCAAGCGCCCACACGAGATGCACAAGCTGCAAGCCGCCGCGGCCGTCGGCCAGATGGGCCTCGCCCAGGCCTACGAAGACGCCTTTACGCGTCACGGCCTGCACACCGCGCAGATCCTGCTCACGCACGAAGACCTGTCGGACCGAAAGCGCTACCTCAACGCGCGCTCAACCATCACTACCCTGCTCAAGCTCGGCGTGATTCCGATCATCAACGAGAACGACACAGTGGTCACCGACGAGATCAAGTTCGGCGACAACGACACGCTTGGCGCACTGGTCGCCAACCTGATCGAAGCCGACGCGCTGGTCATCCTCACCGATCAGGACGGCCTGTTTTCAGCCGATCCACGCAAGGACCCGGCTGCCACACTGATCTCGGAAGGCCAGGCCGAAGACGTCCGCTACGAAAAAATGGCCGGCGGCGCCGGCAGCGGCATTAGCAAAGGCGGCATGCTCACCAAGATCAAAGCCGCCCAGCGCGCCGCCCGCAGCGGCGCCCACACCATCATCGCCGGCGGCCGCATCCCCGACGCGCTACTCAAGGTCGCCCAGGGCGAAACCCTCGGCACCCTGCTCTACGCCTCCAGCACGCCGCTGCAAGCCCGCAAACAATGGCTGGCCGACCACCTGCAAGTCGCCGGCACCTTCATCATCGACGAAGGCGCGGCCAACGCCGTGCGTGCAGGCAAGAGCCTGCTGCCGGTCGGCATTGTCGACGTCCAGGGCAACTTCGAGCGAGGTGCTGCCGTATCCTGCCACCTGGAAACCGGAGAAGCCGTTGCCCGCGGCCTGAGCAGCTACTCCAGCACCGAGGCGCGCAAGCTGATAAAAAAACCGTCAAGTGCCATTGAAGCGACGCTGGGTTATGTCTGCGAACCCGAAGCGATTCACCGGGACAACCTGGTCACACTGTAATTTGGATCGACATACCTTGCCCAAAGCGGGGCCTGGGTCGATCGCCATCACGGCTTACAACGGTAAACTCAACAGTCCACATCGAAACCAAGGCCGTCAGCACCGAGAAATAAAAAAAAGGGCTCGCTTTCGCGAGCCCTTTTTCATACCGAATGGCAGCAGCTTAGGCTTTGTTACGGCGACGCACCGAAGCGAGGCCGACCAAGCCCAGACCCAGCAGCGCAAGCGATGCGGGCTCCGGAACCTGAAGCTGGAACTGGCCGTTGTTCGACAGTTGCAGCAGCGCCTGTTGATCCACGTTGGTCTGGCTCAGCGCACCGAACTCGGACACGTATTGAGCCTGGAGACCTGCGGAGGCCTGGTTACCCGTGTTGACCGGAATTGCGTTGGTGGTTGCAAAACCGAACAGCAAGTCACCGCCACCGACCAAGCTGGCCAGATCGGTCATGGCCGAATTGAAGAAGTAGCCATTGGCCATCGACGTCGCTTTGAAGATCAGCGACACGGCGCCGTTCGGCAGCACCGTACCAGCGGTAAGGTTGGCACTACCACTGAGCAGGTCGAACGAAGCGATGTTGGTCGCGCCCGACATGATGTTCAGCGTGCCGGTCAGGAAGCTGAGATTGCCACCGATGTTACCCGAACCCGTACCCACGAAAGTCGAGGTCAGGGAGGGCAGCAACGGCGTAACGCTGTCGGCTGCAAACGAATTGAAGAAACCGACTTCGTTGAAGTTGAAGTTGCCGCCACCGGTGAAGGTGTTCTGAACCAGCGCCTGGCCGTTCAGGTCGACATACTGATTAACTTGGACGGCTGCATTACCACCAACGCCGTCAGTATCCAAGAACCAGTTGGTCAAAACAGCGTGAGCCGAGCCGGATGCCATGATCGCGGTCGAGGCTGCAACGCCAAGCAAAGATTTTTTCAGAAAATTAGTCATAGCCATGTTCTCCTTCGAATATTGAAAGGCTGCTTGCCTCGACTGAGTAAAAGCAATGACCGTGCCATCATTTCCAACAACTCGCAACCACCTGAAAAACAACAATTTTTCAACCTGAAGCTTGATCAACACAAAGCCAGAGCATTTCGGCTGTAAGATTTATCGACACTGGGGTCTCGTGCTTTTTTGACAAGAAGTCGCGCCGCATCGATGTGCCGCGCGTGCCAGTGCCAAGCGAGCCTCAACTTGGCTGAAGCAAGCTTCGAAGCGCGATTCGCAAAGAGCGCGAAACAGGCTTCGGCGCTTTCCCGACACGACAGAAAAAGACAAGTGGGTCATCGCTGGCCCGACCGCTCAGGACGTCAAACTGCTCCGCCAGGCACGCCGACGCTGCATCCATGCTTCGGTCTGCGGCAATCGGCACACCATTCTGGGCGTACCACCGAAAGATCACCGGGGTCATTTCGGGTTGAAGGTGCAGGCCGAGCGACGCAGTAGTGAGCCACAGCCGCTGCATGGACTGACCGGCACGGACATAGTCGAGAAACTCGGTAGGCGTGCTCTTGGGTGTGATCAGAATATGCGCAGCGCAGCGCAATGCTGGCAAGACGTCGAGCTGAATTCGGGGCGCAATCGTGCCCGCCAGATACTTGTTGAAAAACGCTACCCGCGCCCAGCTCTGCATGACCCAGCGCATCAGTTTGGCTGTGGCGGCATCGACGCCAACGGCCTCTTCCGGGATCTTGTCGTCGCTGAATCTCGCGCCCCATTCGATCACGCGCTTATGAACCTCATAAGCCTCCGGGCAGGTCAGGCGAAGATAGGCACTATCCCACAGCAGCTTGGCCACGCGGCGCTTCATCTGACCGGACTCAAAGAAACTGAGCTCGAAGTCATCACCCACGGCGTGCTTGAGTGCGGCCTTTTGTTCGGCGGTGAGTGGCGTGGTCTGCATGGGGCGGCGCTGCACCACACGGGATTCAACAAAAGCCAGCAAGGGGTCGGGCGCAATATCTGCCGAGGGCTCAAGCGTGACGTCGTAAATCGGCGCGACATCCGTCGTGCCGTCGCGAAGCGCCCATGTGGCGATCAAACCCGCATCACTGGCGGCAATACGCAGCGTTTCGAGCAGCGCACCATGCGCGATGTGGCTTGCGTAGCCACGGAAGTCATATACGCACCAATCGCGGGTGTCGTGCCCATGGATGGCAATGTGTGACTCCGACACGATCTCGAAACGCCATGGCTGGGTGTTGTCTCCGCTGGGCGCCCAACGGGCCAGATCGAGAATTTTCAGCAGCGTGTCGCGATCAGCCATGGTGTGACGCCTTCTTCATGCCCGCCAGTTGCCGGCGTGCAATGGCCAGGCCAATCTTCTGGATCGGGTTTCGATTACCCCCGGGTCGCCAGGTGCGGGTAAAGCGATTGCGATACGCGTCGAACTGGTAGCCACGCGGCGCCACGGGGACGCCGCCCCGACCGAGCAGCAATTTGACGCCCTCCGTCGCGATCACCCCGGCGCACAGCTGGCACGCGGCAATCGTCGATGGTCCTTTATGTTCAGCCAGATTCACGCGCGATGCGTCGGCCAGATAGCTGCGCTGGAGCATGGCAGGCGACAGGCCGAGCAGGAATCGCAGCGCCATTTCGTTCTCGTCGCAGTCGTCGAGGCAGAAATAATCCTCAAAGCTCATGCTCTCAGGCGTAAAGCACAGAAACGCGACGCCCATGCCGAGCGGCGCTGCGGTAATCGCCGGAATGCCCCGTCGGCGACACGCCGCAAATGTGGCGCGCCGGGCAGCGAAGGCAAAAAAATCGAGGCCGTCGACATAGAGATCGGCGCCATCCAGAAAAGTGTCGAGATTGGCATCCGACACGCCCTCCGGGAACATCGCCACATCCAGCTCGGGATTGATGTCCTTCGCCATGCGGGACAACACCTCGGCCTTAGGCTGCCCGAGCGTCGATACCACTGCCCCGGCCTGACGATTGAAGTTGACGACATCAAAAGTGTCAAAGTCGGCAATAGAAAAGGCGCCAATGCCGAAGCGCGCCAAGGTCAGCAAATGCACGCCACCGACACCGCCCATTCCGGCGATGGCAACACGCTTGCGCTGCAGCGCCGCCTGCTCGTCCTCCGTGACCCAACCAATGTTTCTTGAGAATGCCGCACCATAATTAAATGCCCCGTTCATGCGACACCTTCATCTTCCGCGAATCGAACCGTTATCATAGGCAACTCCTCCTCGACATGAAACTGCCATGTGGCGCAACGCTCTCCAACGCCTGAAGCAAGACATTACGCTGGCCGCAAGAAATCTCTTGCGTCATCGGCGGCGGTCCTTGTTTGCGCTCGGCACCGTGGGCGGTGGTGTGGTGGCGTTCCTGCTCGCGGGCGGGTTCATCCAGTGGATCTTCATCGACATGCGTGAGTCGACAATCCATTCGCAACTGGGCCATATTCAGCTTGTTCGCCCGGGCTTCCTGTCTGGCGGCCAGTCCGATCCGTATCGCTACCTGATCGACGAAGCGCCAATCAACACCGCCCAGACCGCAGAAACACAAGCCATCAAAACCCTCGCGCCGCGACTCACCTTTGGCGGTCTGCTCAGCAAGGGCGACGCGACGGTGTCATTTATCGGCGAAGGTATTGCGCCCGACCTTGAGGCACCGATCAGCCGCGCCATCACCGTTTTACGCGGCAAGGATCTCACCGAAAACCCCGAAAATTCCGTCCTGCTCGGCGAGGGATTGGCCGCCAGCATCGGCGCCGAACCCGGCGACATGATCGTCCTGCTTGGCACGACCGCGGGCGGCGGTGTCAATGCGGTCGAGTGTCAGGTGGCCGGCATCTTTGCCACCATTACCAAGGCTTACGACGACGTCGTCCTGCGCGCACCGATCAGCATCGCGCGCAGCCTGATGCGCGTGAATGGCTCGACCTCGTGGGTCATACTCCTTGACGACACCGCACAAACCGACACGACGGTTCAACAATTACGCGCCTCGCTCGATCCAACAGCCTTCGACGTCGTACCGTGGAGCGATCTGGCCGATTTCTACAACAAGACCGTCGAGTTGTTCACCCGACAGGTGGGCGTCGTGCGCCTGCTGATCGCACTGATTGTGGTGTTGAGCATTTCCAACACCTTGACCATGTCCGTGCTAGAGCGCACCAGTGAAATCGGCACCGCCATGGCCATCGGGGTGAAACGCCAGGGCATCCTGCAGCAGTTCATCTCTGAAGGGCTTCTGATCGGCGTGGTTGGCGGCGTGGGCGGCATTGTGGTCGGCCTGCTACTGGGCCAGATCATTTCGAGCATCGGCATTCCCATGCCGCCCCCACCGGGCATGGCACACGGCTTCACAGGGCAGATTGCCATCACTCCGGCCCTGGCTTTCGACGCGCTGGTGCTTGCCATCACCACCACCTTGCTGGCCAGCGTTTTCCCGGCCTGGAAGGCTTCCCGAATGATCATTGTCGACGCCCTGCGTCACCAGCGCTGACCGCCATGCTGATCAAACTCGCCCTTCGCAATGTGCTTCGCCAGAAAGTGCGCACCGGCATGACGCTGATGGCCATTGTTTTCGGTGTCGCTGGACTGATCGTCTCCGGCGGCTTCGTGGCGGACATCTTTGTCCAACTCGGTGAGGCCATCATTCACTCGCAGACCGGGCATTTCCAGGTCTTCAAACGCGGTTACCTTGAGCAAGGCACCCGACACCCCGAGCGCTTCCTGATTACCGACCCCGCCCGCGTTGCGGCACAACTGGAGCAAACCCCCGAGGTCAGCGGTGTCACCGCCCGACTGAGTTTTTCCGGCCTGCTCAACAACGGAAAACGGGATTTGGCCATCGTTGGCGAGGGCATCGAGCCACGCAAGGAAGCACAACTCGGCAGCTATCTGTCGATCACCGCAGGCCGCCAGCTTGAAGACGAAGACACCTTTGGCATGACCGTCGGCCAGGGCGTTGCCCAAGCGCTCGGCATCGCGCCTGGCGACCATGTCACCCTGGTGATGAACACCTCAGGCGGCGCGTTGAATACGATCGACATGAACGTGATCGGTGTCTTCCAGAGCTTCTCCAAAGACTTTGATGCGCGCACGGTGCGCATCCCGCTGCAAGCCGCCCAACAACTCATGCTGACCGAGGGCGCCAACCTGCTGGTGGTCTCCCTGCACCGCACCGAAGATACCTCACCCGCCCACCAGCGTCTCCAGGCGGCGCTCCCCGACGAGCTCGACATCCGCAACTGGCGACAGCTGTCCGACTTTTACGACAAAACCGTTCAGCTCTACGACCGTCAGTTCGGCATTCTTCAACTCATCATTCTGGCCATGGTGCTGCTCTCGGTGGTCAATAGCGTCAACATGAGCGTGTTTGAGCGCCAGAGCGAATTCGGCACCATGCTCGCGCTCGGGAGCCGGCCGCCGGCCATTTTCCGCTTGCTGCTGGTTGAAAGTACGATTCTCGGGCTGATCGGCGCCGGCCTGGGCGTGCTTGTCGGCATCGGTGTTGCACTGGCCGTCTCGGCCATTGGCATCCCGATGCCACCGCCGCCCAACGCCAACCTGGGCTATGTTGCCTTCATCCGCATCGTGCCATCGACCATCGCCGTGGCCTTTGTGATCGGTCTGGTTGCTACCGTTCTGGCAGCCATCTTCCCCGCCCGCCGAGTCGCGTCGACCCAGATCGTCGACGCACTCCGCCAGGGCGTTTGAGCGCGAACGGAATATCAAGGAGTCACCATGTCACTGTTCGATCGCTTCAATCTCGGTGTTGGCTTCAGCAAGTACTTCCAGATCGAAGCCGCGGCCACTGATGCCGTGCGCGACGAGATCTTTCGTGTCCGCCACGAGGTCTACTGCGAAGAGCTCAAATTCGAGCCCGAGCGACCGGACCGCCGCGAAACCGACGCCTACGACAGCAACAGCCTGCACTGCCTGTTGCGCGGCTCACAACCACCCCACCCGTCGGTCGGTTGCATACGCCTGGTAATGCCACCGCCCAGCGCGCTGCACGAACCGCTCCCCTTCGAAAACACCTGCGCACACACCATCGACCGCAAACTCATTGATCCGATGACGCTCGACCGCAGTCGTATCGCCGAGGTGTCGCGACTGGCTGTGCGCTCAACCTACCGGCGACGCAAAGGTGAGCAGCATGTTGCCGTCGCTCTGGACGACGACGACTATGAACTCGCCGGCCGCCAGCCCCGCTTCCCGTACATCCCCATCGGGCTGTATCTGGGCTCCGTCGCCTTGGCCGCCCGCAACAACATCGACACCCTCTTTGTTCTCACCGAGCCTCGCCTGGCCTCCCATTTCTCCAAGCTTGGGGTCGAGATCAAGCAGATCGGCGGTCCGGTCGAGCACCGCGGCACCCGGGTGCCCTCGATGATGGACGTGCAAGGCATCATCAAAGGCCTGCGCTTCATGGTCAAACCGATCTGGCGCGTCATTCAGGCGCAGATCGATGCCAGCGCGCCACCGCGCTAGCACTGGCGAGCAATAAGAAAAAGCCCGCTTTCGCGGGCTTTTTCAATTCAACATCAAACACTTAGGCTTTCAAAGCAGCCTGAATCTGCTCCAGAGAAGCCGGGTCTTCCATCGTGGTCAGGTCACCCGGATCGCGACCTTCGGCCAGCGCCTGGATCGAGCGACGCAGCAGCTTGCCCGAACGCGTTTTGGGCAGACCGCTGATGAAGAGCACCCGTCCCGGACGCGCGATGGCGCCCAGCGAGGCATCGACCCGCTTCATGACTTCTTTCTCGAGCGCAGCGCGCTTCTCGGCGGTATCGACCGTCGAAGCGTCCTTCACCACGGCAAACGCCATCGGCATCTGCCCCTTGAGTTGATCGGCCACGCCCACCACCGCCACTTCGGCGATAGCCGGGTGCGTCTGAACGGCTTCTTCAATCTCGCGGGTCCCCAGACGGTGACCGGCCACGTTGATCACGTCGTCCATGCGGCCGAGGATCGTGTAGTAGCCCTTGTCGTCACGGATGCCCCAGTCGGACGAAGAGTAGATGACCGGATCGCTGAAGGTGCTGAAATAGGTCGACACGAAACGGTCGTCCTGCCCCCACACCGTGGACAGGCAGCCCGGCGGCAGCGGCGGAACGATACCGACGATGCCTTTTTCATTGGCTTCGCATTCGCTACCGTCCTCGCGGAACAGGCGCAGGTCGTATCCGTACACCGGGAAGGCGGGCGAACCGAGCTTGATCGGACTGTCTTCCACGCCACGGCACACGGCAAGAATCGGCCAGCCTGTTTCGGTCTGCCAGTAATTGTCTATGACCGGAATACCCAGTTCGCTCATGATCCACTCGTGCGAGGTCTCGTCGAGCGGCTCGCCGGCCAGGAACAGCGCCTTGAGCGAAGACAGATCGTGCTTCTTGAGGAAGGCCGGATCCTGCTTTTTGAGCACGCGGACCGCGGTCGGCGCCGAGAACATCACGCTGACCTTGTACTTCTCGACGATCTGCCACCAGATGCCGGCATCAGGACGCAGCGGCGTGCCTTCGTACATGATCGTGGCCATGCCGGCGAGCAGCGGTCCGTAGATGATGTAGGAGTGGCCGACCACCCAGCCGATGTCCGAGGTGGCAAACATGCTTTCGCCGGCTTCGCCGGTAAAGATGTGCTTCATCGATGCGGCCAATGCGACCGCGTAGCCACCCGTGTCACGCTGGACGCCCTTCGGCTTGCCCGTGGTGCCCGAGGTGTACAGGATGTAGCTGGGGTCGGAGGACTCAACCCAGACCACCGGCACTTGCGCGTCCATGTGCTTGGCGCGCAGGCTGGCGTAATCTTCGTCGCGGCCCGCAACTTTCGGGAAACCCTTGTCGAGGCCACGGTCGATGAGCAGCACTTTGGCCGGCGGGAATTCCGCCAGCTTGCAGGCCTCATCGACCAGGTGCTTGTAAGGCACGGCCTTGCCGTTGCGCATGCCTGCATCGGAGCTGACCATCAGCACCGGTTTGGCATCGTCGATACGCGTTGCGAGCGAACCCGCCGCAAAGCCACCGAACACCACCGAGTGAATCGCGCCAATACGAGCGCAGGCCAGCATGGCAAAAGCCGCTTCGGCAATCATCGGCATGTAGATCAGGACGCGATCGCCTTTCTTGACGCCCAGATCCTGGTAGATCGCGGCCATACGCTCGACTTCACGCTGCAACTCGGCAAAGCTGTAGACCACTTCTTCGTTGGTCTCGGTCGAGATGTAGACCAGCGCCTTGTCGTTCGGCCGTTTGGCGGCATGGCGATCGACCGCGTTGTAGCACAGGTTGGTCTCGCCCCCCTTGAACCACTTGACGAAAGGCGGACGCGAATAGTCGCAAATCTGTTCCGGTGCCTTGTGCCAGTCAATCAGTTGCGCTTGCTCATTCCAGAAGCCATCCCGGTCTTCAATGGAACGGCGGTGAAACTCTTTAAATGTCGTCATGACAACAATCCTCTCCCTATTATTCCCTTCGATTGTGAGTGACGTACTACGTCAATACTACGGTGTTGCTCCTGCCAGCTAATTTCATAGCTTTGTTGTTGTTCCCTCAAGGGGATCTTCTTCGCCGGGCGGCCGACGACGCAATTGACGCATCGCGTCCAGCGGCAACCCGCAATGAAATTCGGATTCTATCAAGTCGAGCAGCGGCATCAGCGTTGCCGCGACATCCGGCAGACGCAACAGCACTTCGCCAGTCGCGCCAGAGCGGATCTGCATCAGCACATGATCGATGCTGACCGGCAGGCGCACAAAGCGACTGAGCTCCCCCGGCGTAATCTCGCCACTTTCGGCAATCACCTTGCTGCCACCGGCATTGACGCCGGTTTGCGCACGCTGGACGGACAAGCCGATCAGATGGCTGAGTGTTGTCGCTTCACTGGCCCCCGCCCCTGCGGCGATGCCAACGGTAACGCTCATGCGGATGCGCGTGTCGCGGTAGGTCATGACCAGCTTGTCGATGGCCCGTTGCAGCCGCAGCGCGAAGGCCGAGCAGCCATCGAGATCGGTGCTGGGGCACAGCACGGCAAACTGCCCTTGCGCCATCTGCGCCACGGTGTCTTCCTTGCGCACCTTGGACGACAGAATTTTCGACAGCTTGCGATTGATCAGCTCGGTGATATGAACACCGTAGTCGGCTACCATTTTGTCGAAGTGATCGATGACGATCACCATCGCGGCCAGGTCCCCATTGCGCCGCCGCGCCAGAGCAAGTTCCTGATTGCCGTGCCAGTTCAAATAAGCTTGCGTAACCAGGCCAGACTCAGGGTCGACCGGACTATGGCTGGCCAGCGCCTCGCGGCTGGCTTCGAGCTCGCGCGTGGCGCGGGCCAGGCGAGTCAGGGCTTCGAGGCGGCTGAGTAGCTCGACCGTGCCCGTGCCCTTGGTGATGAAATCGGTCGCGCCCATTTCGCGCGCCTTGACGCGGGCCACATCATCCTCTTCGCCGGAGATGATGATCACCGGCAGTTCATGAATGCGCGACAGCTTGGACGAGCGAATCCGCTCCAACAGGCCATAGCCGTCGAGGCGCGGCATGCCCAGATCGGAGATCACCACCTGGATCGACGGATCGATCAGCAGCGCTTCCCAGCCAGCCTCGCCGTCGGCTTCTTCGCGCACGTCAAAGCGCTCACGAATATTGCGGCTGATCGAGGCGCGCACCATGCGCGAGTCATCGACGATCAACACACGCGGCAGCGAAATGGTCTCGTCGCTCACAAAGGGCTCCTCCACAAACCGCTCACGCGCCAATCCTAACGACGGTACGGCCCCGAATGCGCCCCGCGATGAAATCATCAAAAGCGGTCGGCAACGCATCAAAATCGATAGTTTGAGTAACCGCTTCGAGGTGACGCGGCCGCAAATTGGTGGCCAGCCGGTCCCATATTTGCTGACGCGCTGGGAAGCCGATGTAGCCCGAATCCACGCCGAGCAGACTCACGCCGCGCAGGATGAACGGGAACACGCTGGTATCGAGATCAAAACCCGCCGCATTACCAATGCTGGCCACCGTGCCGGCCTGCTGCATCGTCGCCAGCATCCAATGCAGGATCTTGCCGCCAGTGTTGTCCACCGCGCCGGCCCAGCGCGCGCCTTCGAGCGCGCGAACCTTGTCGAAATCGATCGACTCGCGCAGCACGATATCGCTGGCACCCAGCGAGCGCAGATAGTCTTCTTCGGAGGCCTTGCCGGTCAGCGCCGTAACGGAATAACCGGCGGCCGCCAGAATATCGATCGCCAGGCTGCCCACGCCACCGGTTGCGCCGGACACCACGACCGGGCCATTTTCCGGCCGCAAGCCGTTGTCTTCCATGCGCTGCACCCCCAGCGCCGCGGTGAAACCCGCCGTCCCCAAGGCCATCGCCTCGAACAGACTCAAGCCCTCGGGCAGCGCCACCACCCATTTGGCGGGAATGCGCGCGTACTCGGCAAATCCACCATGGTGGGCAACACCAATATCAAAGCTGGTCGCAATCACCGGATCCCCGGCCGAAAAGCGCGGATCCGTACTCTCGACCACCTCGCCCGACAAGTCGATGCCGCCCACACACGGAAAGCGGCGAATAATCTTGCCCTTGCCCGTGGCGGCCAAGGCATCCTTGTAATTGATGCTCGAGTAATGCACCCGGATCAGCACCTCGCCGGCATCCAGGTCGTCGGAGCTCAGGGACTGCATCCCCGCGCGTATGGTTTTGTCCTCAGCCTGCTCGATCAGAAACGCCTTGAAAGACCCTTTCACATGCTTCTCCGTCTCGGCGCGCGCGAAGCGCAAGCGCTCATCCCGAGAGATTATAACGAATTCACTCGCGCCGTCTGCACCGCCCCGCCTCAAAGCTCAAGTCAGCCGCACTGCGCGCCGTAGATATCGAAGACCCGGAAAAATGAGATCATCATGAACCGACTGAACGAGGCTCTACCCTCCCTCGACGACTATGTTGCCCTGTTCTCACAAGGGGCGCTTCCCATCCTTCGCCGCACCGCGCGCGATCTGGCTGCAATGCGCGAACAGGAAGGAAACGTTAACGGAAAGCAGATCACACAGGTCATTCTGGGCGACCCCCTGATGACGCTACGCGTACTCAGCCATCTCGAGATCCACCGGCGGCAAGCACAAAATCACGCCATCACCACAATCGATCGCGCGGTGATGATGATCGGCATTACGCCCTTCTTTCGCCAGTTCGACGACCTGCCCACCATCGAAGACGCACTCGCCGACACCCCCGCGGCGCTCATTGGCGTGCTGGGTGTCATTGGACGCGCCCGTCGCGCCGCCCACTACGCACGCGAGTGGGCAATCATCCGGCACGATCTGGACGTTGAAGAAATTACCATTGCTGCCTTACTGCACGACACCACAGACATCCTGTGCTGGGTTTTTGCTCCGACGCTGACTGCCAAGGTACACGCCTTGCAGCGCGCTGACGCCAGCCTGCGCAGCGCGGCCGTACAGCGCGAGGTGTTCGGCTTTGCCGCCAACGAAATCCAGCTCGCCCTGGCAAAAAAATGGCAGCTTCCCGAACTACTCATTCACCTGATGGACGAATCGCGCGCCGACAACCCACGCGTGCGAACCGTGGCGCTGGCCAACGACCTGGCCCGTCACAACGCCAAGGGCTGGGGCAACGCAGCGATTCCCGACGACCTGACCGCGATCCAATCGCTGCTCAAACTCAACCGCGAGCAACTCATCCGGCGACTGGCCATTCCCGAGGAAGACGCGATACGTCTGATGCCTGCACCAGAGGATGCATCCGAGGCCGACGCCGAACCGCCCGCCACCCCGGACTGACCCCTCGGCAGCCCCGCCGGCCGGCCGTCGTCGCCAGCGGTTAAGATACCCACGATCTGCCGGCTCGCCGGCCCGTTTTTGAAGGAAACCCTTGATGTCCGTGTCCGCCCTTGTCCTGCTCGGTGTAATTGCCATTGCCTTGCTGTATGGCATCGTCGTCTACAACAACCTGGTGCGGCTCAAGCACAACATCGCCAAGGCTTGGGCCAATATCGACGTGATGCTCAAGCAGCGTCATGACGAACTGCCCAAGCTGGTCGAAGTCTGCCGCCAGTACAAGCAATTCGAAGAAAGCACACTCACCCGCGTGATCGAAGCCCGCTCCCGCGTCTCCGACGCGCGTGCCAATCACGACGTACCCGCACTCGGTCAAGCCGAAGGCATGTTGCGCTTCGGTCTGGGGCAACTCTTCGCGGTGGCCGAGGCCTATCCGGAACTGAAGGCCAACGAGCACTTCATGCAGCTGCAAACACGCATCACCGCGCTCGAAAACGGCATTGCCGATCGCCGCGAGTGGTTCAACGAAAGCACCAATGTGCACAACATCCGCATCGAGCAATTCCCCGACCTGATCATCGCCCGCCTCACCGGCTTCACCGAGCAGCCCCTGCTCGAGTTCTCCACCGCCGAAAAGGCCGACGTCGACCTCAAAGCGCTGTTCAGCGCCTAAGCGCCGCCCGGCAAGATCATGCTCGTTTCACTGCGACCGGATCGCACCGGCGCGGCAGTCGCGTCCGGCATCGCCGCGCTCGGCTTTGCCGGCTTTCAAGCCGACGGCAGCTTTCGCATGGTGGCCTTGGTGCTGGTATTGGCCGCCGCACTGTTCGGCTGGCTACGCTCCATCCACCACAGCCGGCTGATTCTCGACACACCCACCTCGCGCATCGCCTCCGCCGCCCAAGGCTATACCGAGCTATTTGGTCAGGGCATGCCACTCGATGGCGCGCCGCTGTACTCCCCGCTCAACGGCCTGCCCGTACTGTGGTATCGGCTGGTCGTGGATGAAAAAGACGGCGACAGCTGGCGGCGTTTTTCGGACGACGAGAGCGACGCCTCCTTTTTGCTCGACGACGGCAGCGGCCAGTGCGCCGTCGACCCCGAAGGCGCAGAGTTGCTGATCACCCGCAAGGATGTGGTGATACGCGACGACCGCCGCTACACCCAGTGGTGCCTGATCAAACAAGACCCAATCTACGTGATTGGCGACTTCACCACCCTGGGCAGCATCGACCCCGCGCATGACACGGCTCGCCAGGTGCGCGAGCTGCTTGCCGAGTGGAAGGCCGATCACCCACGCCAGCTCGAACGCTTCGACCTCGACGGCGACGGCCAGGTCGATTTGCAGGAATGGGAGCTGGCGCGCGCCGAAGCCAAGCGTGAAGTGAGCCGCCAGCAGGCCGAACTCCACGCCGCGGCCGAAGCGCATATCGTTCGCAAGCCCGAAGGGCGGCGGCTGTATCTGATCTCGGACCTCGATCCGTCACAGCTTGGCCGCCGCTATCAGTTATGGGGCTGGGGCTTTCTCGTCGTGCTGCTGGTCAGTGCCGGGCTGCTGGTCCGCCTGCTCGCCATCTGAGCGATTCAACCGCCCGCCTGCTGCTCCAATTCTTCCCAGCGCGCCATCGCCGCCAGCATTTCCTCGCCCACCGCCTCAAGCCGCGCGTTCAGCTCGACCGCCAGCTCCGGCGTGCTCTGATACAGATTGGGGTCGGCCAGGCGGGCATGCAGGCTCGCCTCCTCCGTCTCCAGCGCACTGATGCGATCCGGCAAGCCATCGAGCTCGCGCTGATCCTTGAACGACAGCTTCTTGGCGGGTACGGCCTTGGGCTTGTCCTTGGTCGCGACCGCCTTCTTTTCGGCCACCGGCGCCGCCGGCTGCTTACGCAGACGCTGCCAATCGGCATAGCCGCCCACATACTCCTTCCACTCACCGTTGCCCTCGGAGGCAATCACCTGCGTCACCGTGTTGTCGAGGAAGGCCCGGTCATGGCTGACCAGGAACAGCGTGCCGGCATAGTCGGCCAGCAAGGCCTCGAGCAAATCCAGGGTTTCGATATCGAGGTCATTTGTCGGCTCATCGAGCACCAGCACGTTGGCCGGCTGAGCAAACAAGCGCGCCAGCAGCAAGCGGTTGCGCTCGCCACCGGACAGCGACTTGACCGGCGAGCGCGCCCGCTGCGGCGCGAACAGAAAGTCTTCCAGATACCCGATCACATGCTTGCGCTCACCGCCGATCTCGACATAGTCCGAGCCCGGGCTGATCACCTCGGTCAGTGGCGCCTCGGGGTCGAGCTGCGCGCGCAACTGGTCAAAATAGGCCACCTGCTGACGGGTGCCGCGGCGGACCGTGCCGCTGTCCGGCTCTAGCTCACCCAGAATCAGTTTGAGCAGGGTGGTCTTGCCCGCGCCGTTGGGGCCAATAAAGCCGATCCGATCGCCGCGCATGATGCGGGTCGAGAAATCACGCACCAGCGGCGCACCGCCATAGCCTTTGCTGACGTTTTCGAGCTCCGCCACCATCTGGCCGGACTTGTCGCCCCGGTCCAGCGCCAGCGTCACATTACCCTGGCGCTCTCGGCGGGCCGCGCGCTCACGACGCAAAGCCTCCAGCCGACGCACCCGGCCTTCGTTGCGGGTCCGCCGCGCCTCAACGCCCTTGCGAATCCACACCTCTTCCTGGGCCAGCAGCTTGTCGAAGCGCGCACTGGCCTTGGCTTCGGATTCGAGTTGCTCGGCCTTCTTCACCTGGTAATCAGCAAAACGCCCGTCGAAACTGGCAAGGTTGCCGCGATCGAGCTCAACGATCCGGGTCGACACGTTATCCATGAACACCCGGTCGTGGGTAATCAGCACCACCGCACCCGAAAAGCTCTTGATCAACTCCTCCAGCCACAGGATGCCATCGAGGTCGAGATGGTTGGTCGGCTCGTCGAGCAACAACAGTTCCGGATCGCCGACAATCGCCCGCGCCAGTGCCACCCGCTTGATGCCGCCGCCCGACAAGGTGCTGACAATCAGATCACCATCCAGCGCCAGCCGGCCCAGCATCGCCTCAACCCGCTGATTCATGCGCCACGCATCGGCCGTGTCCACCGCATGCTGCGTACGTTCCAGTTCCGCCAGCGCGGCCTCCGAAGCATCCTCGGCAATATGATGAAGTGCCGCGTGATACGCCTTGAGCACCGCCGCCACATCGCCCAGGCCTTCGGCCACCACATCGAACACCGAACGCCCGAGGTCGAAATCCGCCTCCTGCGACACATACGCGATGCGAATACCGGGCGCACGCCAGACCTCGCCGTCATCCAGCGGCGACTGCCCGACCATGGCCCGCAGCAAGCTGGACTTGCCCGAGCCATTGCGACCGATCAGCGCGACCCGCTCACCCGCATCGAGCTGAAAACTGGCCTTGTCGAGCAGGGCGACGTGGCCAAAGGCAAGGCAGGCACGATCTACGGAAATCAGGGGCATGAGGCATCCAGCAACTAGGCAAAACGCGCATTTTACCGCCCCGCAGCCTCACGCTTCGAAAAAGCCTGAATTCGCGGTAAACTGCGCCCCGCCCCCACCCATCGCGGGGCCCGGTCTCTCTCCGTGGTTCAATGGATAGAACGAGCGCCTCCTAAGCGCTAGATACAGGTTCGATTCCTGTCGGGGAGACCAGCACACGCCACCTCACCCGGAATCACCGGCCCTGCACCGCCCTCGCGCGCCTTCCGCTATTTGATTTTTTTCGGAAACCGGGGCAACCCGTCCAGCTGCGCATTCACCTCGTCCGGCCCGACGGCCAGCAACAACGCAACCGCCACCCGCATCAAGTCGTTTCGGCTCACCGAGGGCGCCAGTTCGCGCAGGTGATCGCGCATTTTCTTGAGTTGCGCAGCCTCATCGACCGACAGGACGACCTCGGCCGGTTTGGCCGGCACCACCACCGTCGGCTTGACCGGTGGCGACATTCGATTCACGGCCTTGGTGGTCAGCTTGACCGAGGCGCGACGCCTCTCGCTGCGAGTCGGCAGGCGTTTCTTGAGCGCCGCGTCTTCATCGTCAATACTGGCCCGCAGCGACGCCTTGATTTGCTTACGAACAATCATTCACCCCCTCCCAAACGCCTCACCACCGCGCTGACCAGTCGCAAGACCTCAAGCTGTGCCGGCTGAGCCGCACTGCCCAGGTCGAACACCGAACCGCCGACCGCCGCGCTCTGCGCATAGGCATTGCGCTGGTTGAGAATGGTGGACAGCACCGGCAGGTCGAACTCGCGCATCACCTCCATCACGTCCGCCGCCAGCGAAGTGCGGGTCACCCGATTGGGCACCAGCACACCCTGCAGACCCGGATGCGTGGCCTGAAGACCGACGATCAGGCGCTCGACCGCCCGCGTCGACCACAGGTCGGTGGGGCTCGGCACCACCGGGATAATCGCCAGGTCGGTGTGGTTCAACGCGGCCAGCGTACGCGGATGGTCGATGGAGGGCGGGCAGTCGAGCAGCACCACATCCGCCCGCTTGCGCCACTTGGCCAGTTTGTCCGGAAGCTCACGCGGGTCGTCACTGAAGCGGTGCATACGCGCCGGAAACGGATGCTCCGGGGATGCCGCAGCGGCCCACCGGCTGGCCGACTCCTGCATGTCGAGATCGACGATTTCCACCTTGCGCCCGCGGCGCGCGAGGCCGGCGGCCAGTTGCATGGTCACGGTGGTTTTCCCCGCGCCCCCTTTTTGAGAAATCAACGTGACGATTGGCGCGCGCGCCATTGGCGGTTTCCTTGGTTCAATTCTTGGATAACCATTAATAGTAGCGCAGGGCCTTGCCGAATTTGATGACAGCGCCCCAAGGCGCACCGCCATTGCGCGCCCGGCTGCGCGACCGACCACCCGGCTGACCACGCTGCCCAAGGCCGGCAAGACCCGGTATCGTTCGCCCTAGGCCTTTTCCGCCAGCCCCCACGCCGACGCCTGCAAACACCCCGATGACCGATCGTCTGCGCATCTTTATCTGCACGACCGACGCCCTGAGCGACCGGGTGGATCTGCTCGCGCCCGACGAGCTGCAACGCGCCCGCGCCATGACCTCCAGCCGCCGGCGCCGACAGTTCTGCGCCGGTCGGGCGTTGTTGCGTCTGGCACTGAGCCAAGACGGCACACGAGCACCCGCCGCCTGGCGAATCCGCCTGCTCGGAGATCGGCCACAGCTCGACGCGCCCGACGCCCCGCAGTTCAGTCTCAGTCACAGCGGCGACCACGCCGGCTGCGCCATCAGCCACACGCTGCGCTGCGGCTTTGACCTTCAGGCGCATGCCCCGCGATCACGACATGACCTCGCGAACGCTTTTTTTTCCGACGATGACACCCGCTGGCTGGCAGAACAGTCCGATTTTTCGGCAGCCTTCCACCAGCTCTGGGTACTCAAGGAGTCCTGGGCAAAAGCCACCGGCGCGCCGCTCCTGACGGCGCTGGCACACACCCGCTGGCAAGCACGACATACGGCCAGCATCGCCGCAACGCCCTGGGACGCGGGCACGACGGCCTTGACCGACACATTGACGACGGGCTGGACCGCCGAGGGCGCCGTGACCACGATAGAACTGAACGAATGGCAAGACGGCGGTTTCGTCTCACGCCCGTCGCACTGGACACGCTGGGCCTTGCGCAATGCGCCGGATGCCGCGCGGTGCGACACATGACACGCGAGAGAACAGAAGATGTTACAACACGTAACACTACCCTGCTAGAATTGCGCGCCTTGACACCTTTAACCGCGCCCGGAAGCATGGATTCGTTCTCGTTGCCGCTGGCCACATGGGAGGCATGGGCGCCCGGCCGAAGCACCCGGCAAGAATGGCGCGCATCGCCCCCCGAGGCCTTTGACCCGGCCGGTCCCGCGGCCGACATCGCCTTTGTCGACCCCATGCTGCGTCGGCGACTCGGCCCGGTCGCGCGCGCGGCGCTCAACGTCGCCCACCGCTGCCTTGGTGATCGCACCGGTGTCCCCATGGTATTTGCCTCCCGCCACGGCGAGCTGGCCCGCACGCTGACCATGCTCAATGACCTGGCCGCCGGCGAAGAAGTCTCGCCCGCCACTTTCAGTCTGAGCGTACACAACGCCTCGGCCGGCGTGTTCTCCATTGCCCGTCAGGACACTGCACCCGCCACGGCCATCGCCGCCGGCGATGAAACCCTCGGCATGGCGCTGATCGAAGCCGCTGCCCGGCTGTCGGCCGAACAGCCGCAGATTCTGCTGGTCTACGCCGACGCCCCGGTGCCCGAGATTTACGCACACGATATCGAAAGCGCCGAAACACCACATGCGCTGGCGCTATTGCTCGACATCCACTGCTCCGGCCGCCTGCACGTAAGCACGCAACGCACGTCTTCCGCGCCCACCAATCACATGATGGGGCTGAACCTGCTGCGCGTGCTCGCGGGTCACTGCCCGAGCGACACCTGGACCGGCCAGCGCAGCACCTGGCACTGGACGCTCGCCGATGCGTAAGCTCAATTATGTCTGGCGCCTGCTGATGACCGGTGTGGCCTTCAGCCTGTTCAGCATCGGCGGATTGATGATCACCCTGCTCGCCTGTCCGGTGATCCGCTTGCTGCCGGGCGATGCCAACCGCCGTCGCGAACGCACCCAATGGCTGATCCACAAACTCTTCGGGGTGTTTGTCGGTTTCATGTGTACCGTCGGCATCATGCGCCTGCACCTCAAGAATGCCGACGCACTCGCCGAGGCGCGCGGCGCGCTGGTGCTGGCCAATCACCCGACCCTGATCGATGTGGTGGTCATGATCTCGCTGATGCCGCGCTCCGACTGCGTGGTCAAGGGCGCGCTGTGGAACAGCCCTTTTCTGGGCGGCGTGGTACGTGCGGCCGGTTACATCAGCAATGCCAAGTCGTCAGAAGAACTGGTCGAATCCTGTGTCGACGCGCTTCAGCAAGGCGGTGCACTGGTGATTTTTCCGGAAGGCACCCGCACCCAACCGGGCGCGCCAATGCGCTTCTTGCGTGGCGCTGCGCACATCGCACTGGGCTGCGAGCAACCCATTCTGCCCGTCGTGCTCAGCTGCGATCCGCCCACGCTGTCGAAAGGCCGGCCGTGGTATGACATCCCGCCCCGTCGATTCGAGTACCGACTCGAAGTAAAATCCCCTCTTTCCGTCAGCGACCTGATCGAACCGGACCTGCCCGGCACGCTCGCCGTTCGCCGCCTGACGGTCGCCCTGGAAAACCATTTCGCCCTGGAGCTTGCGGCCTGTGGACAATCTGCACACTGAGATCAGACAACTGATCATCGACACCCTCGACCTCGAAGACATGACCGCCGACGACATCGATCCGGCGGCACCGCTGTTTGGCGACGGCCTGGGCCTGGACTCCATCGACGCACTGGAGCTTGGCGTAGCGCTGCGCAAGCGCTACCAGGTGCGCCTCGATGGTGACGACCCCAGCGTCAAGCGCTACTTTCAATCCGTGAACACCTTGGTCGAACTGGTGCGCCAGCGCAGCGAGAACGAAGCATGAAAATGGAAAACATCATGGCACTGAGCAATGAGGCAATTTTCGACGAGCTCAAGAAGATCCTCGTCGAGTCCTTCGAAACGCCCGAAGAGCAGATCACGCTGGAGGCCAACCTCTATGAAGATCTCGACCTGGACAGCATCGACGCCGTCGACCTGGCCGTCAAACTGCAAACCCTGACCGGCAAGCGCATCAAGGCGGACGAGTTCAAGGCCGTGCGTACCGTCGCCGACGTCGTGCGTGCGGTGCGCTCGCTGCTGGACAGCTGATTTGCGCCTGTTGCCGGTTGTTCGCACGCTGCTGTTCGCAGCCACGCCTGTCGCCATCTATCTGGCCCTGGCGCGCTTCGAACCCCGGCAAGTGATCCCGCTGCTGCTGGTGCTGGCCGGCTTGCGTCTGCTCACCAGCGGCAAAGGCGCCACCGCCACCCGTGGCGGACAGCGCTGGTTACTGGTCGGCGCGCTGCTCACGCTCGCCGCGCTGGTCGCCATCAGCAACAGCGAAACCGTTCTTCGGCTCTACCCCGTTCTCGTCAATCTGGCCATGCTCGCGCTCTTCGCCCACTCGCTCATCAATCCGCCGACCGTCATCGAGCGCATCGCCCGCCTCCAACGCCCCGACCTGCCGCCCGACGGCGTGGCCTACACCCGCAAGGTCACCCAGCTGTGGTGCGCCTTTTTCATCGTGAATGGCGCCATCGCGGCTTACACCGCCGTGCTCGCCAGCCGTGAAGCCTGGGCTTGGTACAACGGCGGGGTGGCCTACGCCCTGATGGGCCTGCTCTTCGCGGGCGAATGGCTGTACCGGCGGCAACGCATCGGAACGCGGGGATGAACCACCCGCCGGCCACCATCGCTTCCTTGGGCGCACTCGGCCCAGCCGATCGTGCTCCGGGCGCCATCGTCGCCTTGCGAGCCGACGCACCGCTGACGTGGGCTGCGCTGTGGCAACGCGTTGGCACCATCGCGCGCACCCACGCGAAGCAGGCTGGCACGCGCGTGCTGCTCAACGCGCCCGAGGCGGCCGAGTTCCTGATCGGATTTCTTGGTTTGCTCCACGCCGGCAAGCAAGTCGTCATTCCGGCCAACTTCCAGCCAGCCGCCATCGCGCACAGTGCCGCAAGCTGTGACGTCGTGCTGAGCGCGGCCGAAATTCAAAACACCCCCGCCAACACGAGCTGGTGCCCAACGGCACCACTGCCGCCCGACGCACTGATCGAGCTCACCACCTCCGGCAGCAGCGGCGCGCCCAAAGCGGTCATTAAGCGCCTCACGCAACTCGACACCGAAGTCGCAGCGCTCGAAGCGCAGTTTGGCGCCACACTCGGCAACGCGCCGGTGTTCGCCACCGTGCCTCACTTCCATATCTACGGTCTGCTTTTCCGGCTGCTCTGGCCGCTGGCGGCCGGTCGCTCCTTTGACACCGCCGTCTCTGCCACGCCCCACGCCTTGCTCAACCGCCTGCTTGCCCACGGCCGCGGCACCGTCATCTCCAGCCCGGCCCACCTCTCACGCCTCGGCGATCTGCTCGATCCGGCCGAGTTGGCACCCCGCACCATCGCCATCTTCTCCTCCGGCGCACCGCTGCTGGCGGCCACGGCGACCGAGCTCGGTGCCGCCATGGGACAGGCACCGATCGAAGTCTACGGCAGCACCGAAACCGGCGGCATCGCCTGGCGCCGACAATGGCCCGACGCCGACTCGCCCTGGCAGCCACTGCCCGGCGTCACCGTGACGGTTGACGATGCGCACAGCCTGTTGGTGCGCTCACCCTTCGCCGGCGACACCACAACCGCTACCGGCGACCTAGCCGAACGGCTGCCGAACAGCCACTTTCGCCTGCTCGGCCGCGCCGACCGCATCGTCAAGCTCGAAGGCAAACGGGTCGCCCTGCCGGCGATGGAAACACGGCTCAACACGCATCCATGGATTGCCGCCTGCGCGCTGGTCGTGCTGCCCGGCCATCGCGAGCAACTCGGCGCCATCGCCGTTCTTGCGCCCGAGGGCCAACGCCAGCTCGATACGCTCGGCCGCCGTGCCACCATCGAGGATCTGCGCGCCCATCTTCTGCAGCATTTCGAGCGCGTCACCCTGCCGCGCCGCTGGCGCTTCCCCGCCGACCTGCCCTACAACGAGCGTGGCAAACTGCCGCTCGACGCCTTGCAGCAACTCTTCGACGAGGCCGTCCCGTCATGAGCCTGCCCAACGCACAGCTCATTGAGCACAGCGACACCCTCGTTCACCTGAGCATCACCGCCGACGCCGATCTGATTCAGTTTGCCGGCCACTTTCCCGGCACCCCGATCCTGCCCGGCGTCGCCCAGGTCGATTGGGCGATCCGATTTGCCATGCAATACTTTTCCCCGACCGGCAGCTGTCAGCGTCTCGACGCGCTCAAGTTCAACGACCGGGTACTGCCCGGCGACCGGCTGGAACTGACACTCGAGTGGTCGCCCGACAAAAACACGCTGCGCTTTGCCTACACGGCAGACGGCCGGGCCAAATCCAGCGGCAGGGCGGTATTTCAGGCATGAGCTTCCGCCCTTGTTTTCTGGTGCCGGTCTACAACCACCCGCACACCATTGCCAATGTCGTCACGCAGCTTGCCGAGCACGGCCTGCCGATCTATCTGATCGACGACGGCAGCGACACGCCCACCCGCGAGGCATTGGCGCGCACCGTCGCCGACTGCCCGCTGGCCCGGCTCATCATCCTGCCCGTCAATGGCGGCAAGGGCGCGGCGGTGATCGCCGGTTTCGAGCAAGCCCATGCCGACGACCTGACCCACGCGCTGCAGGTCGACGCCGACGGCCAGCACAACCTGGCCGACGTGCCACGCTTTCTCGAACTCGGCGCCGCCCAGCCCGACGCGGTGGTCTGCGGCCGGCCGATCTACGATGACAGCGTGCCCAAGTCACGCCTGTATGGCCGCTCGATCACCCACTTCTGGGTGCGCGTCGAAACGCTGTCACGCGAGGTGCCCGATTCAATGTGCGGCTTCCGGCTCTACCCGCTGGCCGCGACGATGCGCGTGCTCGGCCCGCACATCGCCCGGCGCATGGCTTTCGACATCGAGATTCTGGTGCGCCTGGCCTGGCTTGGCCTGCCGATCATCAACGTGCCCACGCGCGTGACCTACCCGGCGGATGGCATCTCGCACTTCGCGATGCTCAAAGACAACCTACGCATCTCGGCCACCCACACCAAACTGGTTGCCGGCATGCTGTGGCGCGCACCGGCCCTGGTGTGGCGACGCCTGCGCGCGGGTGACAACGCGCCGCACTGGTCGCGCCTGGCTGAGCGCGGCAGCAGCCTCGGCTTGAAAACGGTGCTCACCACCTATCGCCTGCTCGGCCGCCCCGTGGCCAGCCTGATGCTCTACCCCATCGTCGGCTACTTTTTGCTCACCGGCCGCACCGCGCGCCAGGCCTCGCAACAGTATCTCGACCGGGTGTATCGCCACTTCGGCCCCAGCACCACCTTGCCCAAGCCGCCCGGCCTGACCGACACCTATCGCCACATGCTGGCCTTCGCCCGCGCCGGGCTCGACAAGCTCGCCGCCTGGAGCGGTGCCGTGGCGCCGCAAAACCTGACATTCCACGGTCAGGCCGATTTCGACGCCCTCATCGCCAGCGGTCGCGGCGCACTGATCATCGGCTCGCACCTGGGCAATCTCGAAATGGCCCGCGCCCTCGGCGTGGCGGCCCGCTTCACCACCATCAACGCCGTGGTGTTCACCGAGCACGCGGTGCGCTTCAACGCGATGATGGCCGAGGCCAATCCCGACTTCGCCTTCAACCTCATTCAAGTCACCGACTTCGGCCCCGACACCGCCATCGCCTTCAAGGACAAGATCGACCGCGGCGAGTTGCTGTTCATCGTCGGCGACCGCACGCCGGTGGCAGAAAACGGCCGCACCCAGCGCCTGCCCTTCCTCGGCCAGCCGGCGCCCTTCGCGCAAGGCCCGTTCGTATTGGCGCACCTGCTCGAATGCCCGGTGTATCTGTTTTTCTGTCTCGACGCCGGCAACCGCTACCACCTCCACTTCGAGCCTTTCGCCGAGCGCATCGACCTGCCGCGCAAAGGGCGCGAACAGGCCTTGCAGCAGCACATGGGCGCCTACGCCCAACGGCTCGAACACTACTGCGGCCAGGCGCCGCTGCAGTGGTTCAACTTCTTCGACTTCTGGGAGGAGCGGGCGATACCCCTTCCTTCAAAACCATGAAAGACACCGTTCAAAACCAGGCCGCCGACACGGTCATCATCGGCAACCGCCATCTGAGCATCGAAGACGTGGTCGATGCCGCCGATGGCCGACGACCCGTCCGCCTCTCGCCCGACGACAGCTTCCGCGAGCGCATCGCCCGCGGCGGTGCGTATCTGGAGCGCCTGCTCGCCAACAACGGCACCGTGTATGGCGTGAACACCGGCTATGGCGAGTCGTGCACCGTGACCGTGCCCGCCGATCTGGTGCAGGAGCTGCCGCTGCACCTCACCCGCTACCACGGCTGCGGCCTCGGCCGGCATCTGGACGAGCCAGCCACCCGCGCGGTGCTGGTGACCCGGCTCAACTCGCTGGCGCAAGGCTACTCCGGCGTGCGCGTCGCGCTGCTCGAACAGATCGAGCACCTGCTGGTTAACGACGCCCTGCCATTGATTCCGGAAGAAGGCTCGGTCGGCGCCAGCGGCGATCTGACCCCGCTCTCCTACGTCGCCGCAGCGCTGGTGGGCGAACGCGAGTTGCGCTATCGCGGCGCGGTGCGCCCGACCGCCGAGGTGCTGGCCGAGCTCGACATCGCCCCGCTCAAGCTCAAGCCCAAGGAAGGCTTGGCGATCATGAACGGCACCTCGGTAATGACCGCGCTGGCCTGCCAGGCCTGGTCGCGGGCCGACTACCTGAGCCGACTGACCACACGCATCACCGCGCTGGCCTCGATGGCCATGCAGGGCAACCGCGGCCATTTCGACCCGCGCCTGTTCGCCGCCAAGCCGCATGCCGGCCAGGCCGAAGCCGCCGACTGGATCTTCACCGATCTGCCCGAAGACACCGACGACGGCGTCATGCGCCTGCAGGATCGCTACTCGATCCGCTGCGCCCCGCACGTCATCGGCGTGCTACGCGACGCCCTGCCGTGGATGCGCCGCGACATCGAGAACGAGCTCAACAGCGCCAACGACAACCCGCTGATCGACCCCGACGCCGGCTGGGTGCTGCACGGCGGGCACTTCTATGGCGGGCACATCGCCTTCGTCATGGACGCCATGAAAACCGCCGTCGCCAACCTCGCCGACCTGCTCGACCGGCAGGTGGCACTGATGGTCGACAGCAAGTTCAACCACGGCCTGCCGCAGAACCTCTCCGGCGCGACGGCCGAGCGGGCGATGATCAACCACGGCTTCAAGGCGGTGCAGATCGGCGCCTCGGCCTGGACCGCCGAAGCGCTCAAACTGACCATGCCGGCCTCGGTATTTTCGCGCTCAACCGAGTGCCACAACCAGGACAAGGTCAGCATGGGCACCATCGCCGCGCGCGACTGCCTGCGCGTGCTTGAGCTGAGCGAGCAAGTCGCCGCCGCCGCATTGCTCGCCGCCAACCAGGGCCTGGCGCTGCGCCTGAAAACCGGCGAACTGGCCGCCGAGGCCTTGCCCGCGCCGGTGCTCGCCTTCCACCAACAGGTGTCAGCGCTGTCCGCGCTGGTCACCGAAGACCGCCCGCTCGAAGCCGACCTGCGCGCCACGCTCGCGGCGATGCGCGCCAAAACCTGGGCGCTCTACGCATGAGCGCGCTGCCCAAGGTCGAGGTCGAAGTCGACGTCCCCTTCTTCCACGTGGATGTCATGGAAGTGGTGTGGCACGGCCACTATGTGCAGTATTTCGAGCAGGCGCGCACCGTCCTGCTGCGCAGCATCGACTACGACTACCCGCAGATGCGCACCTCCGGCTACGCCTGGCCGGTGGTCGAATGCCACATCAAATATGTGCGGCCGGCGCGCTACGGTCAGAAGATCCGCATCGAAGCGGCGCTGGTCGAAGCGCAAAACCGGCTCAAGATCGCCTACACCATCCGCGACGCCGCCACCGGCCAGCGCCTGACCCGCGCCTACACCATTCAGGTGGCGGTCGACATGGCCAGCGGCGAGCTGCAGTTCGTGTCGCCGCCGGCACTGCTCGATCGCTTGGGCGGCTGCGAATGAAACGTCGCACGTTTCTTTTCGCCGGGCTGCTGGCGCTCCTGCCGGTCAGCGCACATGCCGATGATGCGCTACTCAAGGAAATCGCCGCCCGCGTCGCCGACAGCCCGGTGCTGCGCGCCGAATTCAGCCAGACCAAAACCCTCGCCGCCATGCGCAAACCTTTCCGCATCGCCGGCCATTTCACCTACGCACGCGACGCCGGCGTGCTGTGGCAGGTCGCATCGCCCTACACCGTGCGCTATCTGATCGACGCGCGCGGCACGGTCGAAATCGGGCCGGACGGCCAGCGCAAGGCGCGCGCTAGCCGCGAAGCCGCCGGCGCGGCGCAGGCCGGACAGATCATGCAAGCCCTGCTCAGCGCCGACCTGGCGCCGCTGCAGTCGAGCTTCGAGCTTAAACCGGTCCGTGGCGCCGACCGGTGGCATGTGACGCTCACGCCGCGCAAGGCCGAAGTCGCCCGCCATCTGGAACACATCACGGTCGCCGGCAACACCGCCGTCGAGCAGGTCGACATCTTTGAAGCCGGCGGCGATCACACCGAGATCCGCTTCACCGCGATCGAACGCGACACCCGGCTGAACGACGCCGAGACCGCGCTCTTCGCCCGCCCCGACTGATGCCACGACGCCTGTTCACCTTCCTGGCCGCCACGCTCGTCACAGGCATGATCGCGCTGGCCGCCTTCGACAAGCTGCCGGTCGAAACCGATCTGCTCGCCATGCTGCCCGCCACCGAGCGCAGCCCGATCGCCGAGCAGGCCATGGCGCAGCTCGCGCGTGCCCACGAGCGGCGCATCGTGCTGCTCGCCGTCGCCGACGATGCCGCCCAGGCGCGCGCCGGCGCCCAAGTGCTGGCAACAACGCTGCGCGCCTCGCCGGCCTTGCAGCATGTCACGCTGGACGTCCCGCCCGACGCGCTCGACACCCTGCTCACGACGTATCTTCCACACCGTTTCGGACTCCTGTCCTCCGCCACCCGCGCGGCCTTGCAGCAGCGCGGCCGTGACGCGCTGCAAGAAGACCTCTACCGCTCCCTGGCCAGCCCGATCCCGACCGCCACGCCGGTGCCCCGCCCGCTTGATCCCTTCGGCACACTTGCCGGCTTCCTCGCGGATCTGCCGTTCGCTGGCGGCGCATTTGCCCCCGAAGACGGCATCCTGATGGCGCATCGCGACGGCCACAGCTACGCCCTGGTCAGCGCCGAAACCGTCGGCAGCCCGTACGCGGTGTCGACACAGCACGCCGTGCTGGCCGCGCTGGCACAGGCCCGCGCGGCCGTTCAGGCGCAAGCGCCAGCAACACACCTCCAGGCGACCGGCCTGGTGCTCTACGCCGCCGCGGCCCAAACCACCGCCAAGCGCGAGATGTCGCTGATCGGCGGTATTTCCCTGCTCGGCATCACCACGCTCTTGCTACTCGCCTTTCGCTCGCTGCGGCCGGTGCTGCTCGGCATCGCCTGCATCGCCACCGGCGTCGCCGCCGGCATCGCGGTGGTGTTGCTGGTCGACGGGCAGTTGCACCTACTCACCCTGGTGTGCGGCACCAGCCTGCTCGGCATTGCCGTAGACTACCCACTGCATTACTTTGCCAAGCGCCGTCTGGCAGGCGCCGACTGGCATGCTGGCGAGGCCATGGCCGCCATGCGCCCGGCGCTCACCCAGGGCCTGCTCACCAGCTTGCTCGGCTACTCCGCGCTGCTCGCCATGCCCTTCCCTGGCCTGCGCCAGATCGCGCTGTTTTCAATGGTCGGGCTGGGCACTGCCTATCTGGCGACACTCATGATGCTGCCGCTCTTTGCTCACCAGGCCGATCCGCGCAGCACCGCCGGACTCGATCGCCTGCGTCGGGTGTTTTCGGCCTGGCAGGGCTTCCTTCAAACCCGCGCGCACTGGCTGCTGCCGCTGACCGTCGCCGCTTGCTTGCCCGGCGCCTGGCGGCTGACGCACAACGACGACGTGCGTCTGCTGAGTACCCCCGACCCCGTGCTGGCGCGCCAGGAAGCGCAGATCCGCGAACTCACCCAGCTCGGTCAGGGCAGCCGGCTGTTCCTGGTGCACGCGCGCGACACCGAGCAGCTTCTACAGCGCGAAGAACAGTTGACCGACGCCCTGCGCGCGCGCGATCCGCAGCACGCCGGCGGCTTCACCGCGATCTCCGGCTTCGTCCCCTCAGCCCAACGCCAGACCGACAATCGCCGACTGATCGGCGAGGCCCTGTTCGGCGATGATCAATGGGCTGCACACGTGCTTGATGAGGTCGGCTATCGCCCTCGCATCGCCGAAGCGCTGACGGCGGCCTATCACGCCGAACGCAACCTGAGCCCCGAGGCCTGGTTGAAGCAACCGCTCTCCACGCCCTATCGCCACCTCTGGCTGGGGCCCGCCGAAACCGGTGTGGCCAGTGTGGTGACGCTGCATGGCAACTGGTCCACCGACACCCTCACGGCCGCCAGCGCCGAGTTGCCCGGCGTTACGCTGCTCGACAAGCCGGCTGCCGTCTCGAAGCTGATGGCGCAATACCGCCGCGGCATGGCCTGGGCGCTGGCTTGCGCCATCGGCCTGTCACTGATTCTGCTCAGTCGCCGCCACGGCTTGCGCGGTGCGGTGGCGACGCTGCTGCCCTGCATGCTGGCCGTCGGCGTGCCGCTGGCGGCGCTCGGCTATCTCGGCCTGCCGGCCACCTTGTTCCACTGGCTGGCACTGATGCTGGTTTTCGGCATCGGCGCCGACTACGGCATCTTTACCCGCGAGGGCGGACCGCAGGGCGAGGCCGCGCTCGGCGTATTGCTGGCGGCGATCACCACCGTGCTCGGCTTCGGGCTGCTCGCCTTCAGCAGCACGCCGGCCATCGCCAGCTTCGGGCTGACCTTGTTCATGGGGGTCATCACCGCGTTTCTGGCGTCGCCGCTGGCGCTGGCCAGTCGCAGCGCACACAGGTCGGCAACATGAAGGCGCTCACCCGTCTGATCCTGCTGAGCGCGCTTGCCCTCGCCGGCTGCGCCAGCGTGCCACACGAGGCGGGCTGCACCGCCCTGGCACCGTCGCTGCACTATTGCCTGCAAGCCCTCCCCGCGGGACAAACGCTGGCCATCAACCAATGGGTGGAATTCACGCTACCCGACCGCCCCGACGGCGAGCGGCTGGTGTTCGCCATCGACGCGCGCGAGGCGCACATGCAGATCGTCGCCCTCACGCCGCTCGGCCAGAAGCTGTTCCGCATCACCGCCGAGCACGGCACACTCACCTGGGACGGCCCGCCGACCGCCGAAGCGCTGGGCCTGCGACTGCCGGCGCTGATACAACTCATGACCTGGCCCGTCGCCGCCGTGCGTGAAGGACTGGGGCACGACGCGGAGCTAATCGCCACCACTCACGGCCGCACGATCCGGCAGGGCGATGCGCCGCCGGTGCTGACGACCCGGCAATCCGACCCCGACCCGACGCGCGGCACCATCGATGCGCTCTTTACGCCCATGGACGCCCGCATCCGGGTAACGCGCCTGGAGGAATGAACATGGCCCCCCTCATCACACTGCCGGCGCTGGGCCTGGTCAACGCCCTTGGCCACGACGCCGCCAGCATCAGCCAGACCCTGTTTCGCGGCGACACCGCCGGCATGGTGCGCGAAGACGGCTGGCTACCGACGCGCGCGGCGCGCGTCGGCCGCGCACGCCTCCCTGATCTCCCCACCCTGCCCGCCGCACTGGCGCACTGCGACAGCCGCAACAACCGGCTGCTGCTCGCCGCGCTGAGGCAGATTGAAGACGCAGTGCGCGCAACCATCGCGCGCGTCGGCGCTCACCGGGTCGGCGTGGTGCTGGGCACCAGCACCTCCGGCATTCTCGAAGGCGAGGCCGCCGTCGCGCACCACGCGCAACACGGCACGCTGCCGCCCGGTTTTCAGTACGGCCGCCAGGAGCTTGGCGATTGCGCCCGCTTTCTGGCCGACGCGCTGGCGCTGTCCGGCCCGGCCTATACGGTATCCACCGCCTGCACCTCCAGCGCCAAAGCCATGATCTCGGCCCAGCAGCTGATTCGCGCAGGGATGTGCGATGCGGTCATCGCTGGCGGTGTCGATACCCTGTGCCGTTTGACCATTAATGGCTTCAGCGCGCTTGAGGCGACCACCGACGCGCTGTGCAACCCGATGAGCGCCAATCGCCGCGGCATCAATATTGGCGAAGGCGCCGCGCTGTTTCTGGTCAGCCGCGAACCCGGCGCGATCGCGCTGCTCGGCGCGGGCGAGTCGAGCGACGCGCACCATATCTCCTCCCCCGAGCCGAACGGCAAAGGTGCGGAAGTCGCCATCCGGCAGGCACTCGCCACGGCCGGCGCGGCCCCCGAGGACGTCAGCTATCTGAATCTGCATGGCACGGCGACGCCCAAGAATGACGAAATGGAGAGCCGCGCCGTGGCGCGCCTATTCCCCAAGGGCGTGCCCTGCAGCTCGACCAAACCCCTGACGGGTCACACCCTGGGCGCGGCCGGCGCGACCGAACTGGCCTTTTGCTGGCTGGCGCTTTCGCACCATAATGTCGACCGCCGCCTGCCGCCGCATGTCTGGGACGGCTGCGCCGACCCGGCGCTACCCGAATTGAACCTGGTGCGCGCCGACGACACTATTGACCGAAACAACCATCGAATCATGCTATCGAGCTCCTTCGCCTTCGGCGGAAGCAACTGTTGTCTGGCCATCGGAGACGCGCCATGAGTCCGTTCCCGCCGCCCGAAGCGCTACTCCCGCACCGTGCGCCCAATCTGCTGATCTCGGGCGTTAGCGAGTGCACTGCCGATCATGTTGCCGCGTATGCCGACATCCTGCCCGGCCAGTGGTATTCGGATGCCGAAGGCGGCATGCCGGCGTGGGTCGGGATCGAACTGATGGCACAGGCCATCGCCGCCTTTGTCGGCATGGAAGGACGACGCAACGGCCGACCGCCAAAGATCGGTTACCTCCTCGGCACCCGCGCCTATCGCTGCGAACAGCCGAGTTTTCCGGCCCATACCCGCATCGGCATCAAGGCACATCTGGTGTTTCGAGACGATTCTGGCCTCGGCGCCTTCGATTGCACGCTGCATCACGACGACATGCAAATTGCGGATGCCACGCTCAAGGTTTTCGAGACACCCGACCATGAATGACACTCCACTTCGCCGCGTCCTCGTCACCGGCTCCAGCCGCGGCCTTGGCCGCGCCATCGCACTGCAGCTGGCGGCGCAGGGCTTCGCCATCACGGTGCACTGCCGTCAGGGCGTCGCCGCAGCAGAAGCGGTGATTGCCGCCATTCGTGGCTCCGGCGGCACCGCCGACCTGCTGGTATTCGATGTCACCGCGCGCGACGCAGCCCGCGCGGCGCTGGAGGCCGATGTCGAGGCCAAGGGCGCTTACTACGGCGTGGTGGTCAACGCCGGCATCACGCGCGACAACGCCTTCCCGGCGCTGAGCGACAGCGACTGGGACGAGGTCATCGACACCGGACTCAACGGTTTTTTCAACATCGTGCATCCGCTGGTGATGCCGATGGTGCGTAAGAAAAAAGGCGGCCGCATTGTCACCATGGCGTCCGTGTCCGGTGTGATGGGCAATCGCGGCCAGGTCAATTACAGCGCGGCAAAGGCCGGCCTGATCGGCGCCACCAAAGCGCTGGCGGTCGAGCTGGCGAGCCGGCGCATCACCGTCAATTGCGTCGCCCCCGGTCTGATCGACTCGGACATGACGCGGGACTTACCAATGAACGAGGCGCTCAAGATGGTGCCGATGAACCGCGTCGGCACGCCCGACGAAGTGGCTGCGGTGGTCGGCTTTTTAATGTCTGACGCTGCATCCTATGTGACCCGTCAGGTCATCGGCGTCAACGGAGGCATCATCTGATGCACCGCGTGGTCGTCACCGGCATGGCCGGCATCACCTCGCTGGGTGACACCTGGGAGGCCATTGATGCGGCCATGAGCGCCGGTCGCAACGGCGTGCGCCGCATGCCCGAATGGGACGCCATCACCGACCTGCAAACCCGCCTCGGCGCCCCGGTCGATCATTTTCAGGTGCCACGCCACTACCCGCGCAAGATGCTGCGTTCGATGGGCCGCGTATCGCTGATGTCGGTCTGCGCCACCGAGCGCGCGCTGGCGCAGGCCGGTCTGCTCGACGACCCGCGCATCCGCGACGGCCGCATGGGCATCGCCTACGGCTCCTCCGGTGGCAGCGTCGAACCGGTGCGGGTGTTTGGCCAGATGCTCGACACCGGCCAGATGAGCGGCGTGACCGCCACCAGCTATATCCAGATGATGGCCCACACCACAGCGGTCAACATCGGGCTGTTCTTTGGGCTGAAAGGCCGGGTGATCCCGACCAGCAGCGCCTGCACCTCGGGCAGCCAAGGTATCGGTTATGCCTACGAAGCGATCCGCTATGGCAAACAAGCCCTGATGATCGCCGGCGGCGCCGAAGAATTGTCGAGCCCGGCGGCGGCGGTATTCGACACGCTGTTCGCCACCAGCCAGATGAACGACGCACCGACGCTGACGCCCCGCCCCTTCGACACCTGCCGCGACGGTCTGGTGGTTGGCGAAGGCGCGGCAACCCTGGTGCTCGAATCCTACGAACACGCCGTCGCGCGCGGCGCGACCATCCTGGCCGAGATCGTCGGCTTCGACTGCAACTCCGATGGCAAGCACATTACCCAGCCCTCGGCCGACACCATGGCCACCGTCATGCGACGCGCCCTGGCCGACGCCGATCTGCCGCCATCTGCCATCGATTACATCAGCGCACACGGCACCGCCACCGAGGTCGGCGATATCGCCGAATCGACGGCTGTCGCGGAGGTGTTTGGTGCGTCGACGCCGATCAGCAGCCTGAAAGGCCACTTTGGCCACACGTTGGGTGCCTGCGGTGCTATCGAAGCCTGGCTGGGCATCGAGATGATGCACGCTGGCCACTTTGCACCAAATCTGAATCTCGACACGCCCGACCCGCGATGCGCTGCGCTGGACTACATCATGAACAGCGCGCGGCCGCTGGATGTGACGACCTTCATGAGCAACAACTTCGCGTTTGGCGGCATCAATACCTCACTGATTTTCAAACGCCATCATGCCTAAGCCCTCTCACCTCATCCGCGCGAGCACACTGGCGCTCGTGCTGTTGTCGTCGGCCTGCGCTGTCGCGGCCGATGCGCCACTCTGGGAGTTCGGCGCCGGTGTCGGGCTGCTGTCGATACCGGACTATCGCGGCTCGGATCAACGCCAGACCTACGCACTGCCGATCCCCTACCTGGTGTACCGCGGCGAATTCCTGAAGATTGATCGCGACAAGGTACGCGGCGTGTTCTACCAGGACGCCCATACGGAATGGGATATCAGCCTCGCCGCGTCCGTGCCGGTGAAGAGCGACGACAACCGCGCCCGCCGCGACATGCCCGACCTCGATCCGACCGTCGAGATCGGACCGCAGTGGAGCTATAAACACCGTCGATCCTGGGGTGACATCACGCTGCGCCTGCCGCTGCGCAAGGTGCTGGCGGTGGACTTCCCGAACGTGCGCGACGTCGGCACGGTATTCACTCCGACGCTGGCGATCGATCGCGACAACCACCCGTGGCCGGGCTGGCATGCCAGCATGTCGACCGGACCGATCTTCGGCGACAAGGACTACTTCGCCTATTACTACAAAGTTGACAGCCGCTACGGCACCGCAAATCGCCCCGCCTGGGACGCGAAATCAGGCTACGGCGGATGGCAGCTCACCCTGACGCTGGCCAAGCGCTTCAAAAAGATCTGGGTCGGTGGCTTCCTGCGCGCCGACCATTTCGGCGGGGCCAGCTTTGAAGACAGCCCGCTGGTTCGCCAGCAAACCTCGTGGACCGGCGGCGTCGGCGTTTCGTGGATATTCCTCGAGTCTGCCCAACGCGTCCCCATGTCCCGCTAAAGCACATCCATGACTCAATCCATGACATCCAATGCTTACGTACCGGAGACCCGCTTCGGCTTCTGGTTTCTCGGCACCAATATCTGGCGAAACCATGTTCTCAAGATTGCCATCGACGACCTTCGCCGCCTGACTGATACCCCGTTTCCATCAGCACCGATCATCGCCGACGTGGGTTGTGGGCAGGGCAACTCGCTGAGTCTGCTGAAAGCCGCCTTTGCGCCCTCACGTCTGATCGGTGTTGAGTTTGACGCGGAGAGCCTGAGGATCGCGCGCGCCACCCTGGCAAAGCAAGGCATCGACGCCGAGCTCAAGCAGAACGATTGCGCGAATATTGAGTTGGCGGATGCGAGTGTCGATATGGTTTTTTGCCACCAGACCTTCCATCACCTGCTGCGGCAGGAAGATGCCATGCGCGAGTTCTACCGGATTCTCAAACCCGGCGGCCGCTTGCTGTTCGCGGAGTCGACACGCGCCTATATTCACTCTTGGGTGATCAAGCTGCTGTTTCGTCACCCCATGCACGTGCAACGCACCGCCGATGAATACAAGGCGATGATCCGCGCCGTTGGCTTTGAATTTGAGGCCAGGAACGTATCGGAGCCTTATTTGTGGTGGAGTCGCGCAGACTTGGGGGCGTTCGAGTGGTTCGGGTTCGGGGTGCCGAAAGAGCGGGAAGAAACCCTCGTCAATCTCGTGGCCACCAAACCGCGCGATTAGCCATCGATACCAATCGCAATGAGCCACCTCGCCGCGAGTCGTCGCGCGGTCCAACGTACAACAGCGCGACGACGGTCCAGCCGCCGTCGCGTCGAACACACTTAACGGGAGAGTCGTACAACCGTGCCCTTCAGCGCTACGCCTGCCATGATGGCGCCAGCACCGCACTCGTAAGTCTCGTCGCTCGACGTCTCTTTGCCGCGATAATTGCTCTTGATATTGATGACCGCGTTGCCACCCTCTTTTTTAACCCGCTCCTGCAACTCAAGCATCGCGCTAAGGAATGCCCACTCACAGGCCACCTTGTCATCTTTACCAAAAGCGTTGGTCTTTTTATTGGTCCCCCACTCACCAATGCGTTTGACAACTTTCGGGGTTTTTTGGGCACCGAAAAAAAACTTGATCTCGGGATCCAGCTTTTCCCGAGCGTCTGATGCTGACATCGCATCAGCAATCGGAAAATTGTGACGAGTATCACGTGCAAAAGCCGGCAGGGAAACAAACGCCGCCAGCGCAACCAAGACAAGACTTCGATAAATTGACACAGAGCATCTCCCCTTCGAAATAAACAAAATGCATGACGCCAGGCCAGTTTACTGCAGCAATCAATCCTGGCAAACGATAATTGTCGTTCCACAAACGCCCTCGCCTGAAACCCTTACATCATGAACCCGCTAAAAGCACTGAACACCGCGGCATTTCGCCTGCTACTCGCCAGCCCGGTTGCCGGATATCCGTCCCCATCATCAACTAAACCGGAATGACATGGCCACAAGGCAGCGGGCAACAATTCACGCTCGATCAGGTCCCCGGGCATGTCAGAAGAAACGCTGGAGCATTGGCAGCGCGGTGGATGACAATACGCTGGCTATCCGCAACAAACACACCATTCGGATGTCGATCCGTTACTCCACAGCACCGTCGACATCAGATTTTTCGGCAGCAGCAACATGAATGATGCAATCAAGGAGCCCAACCCTTACGCTCCGAGCTTCAGCGCTGGCGGAGCACAAGTCCGCACGGAAGTCATTCATCCCAACTACAACCGATGGGGCGCCGGCCTTGTCGGTGCGATCCGCACAGAATCAACAGAATAAGCGAGAGTTGCATTGAATCTCACACGCTTTCACATGCGGCATCCCCGGCAAGACAGACGTCAGGCGGAGCGCTTTCGCTCACGCCTTGGCGACACCTTGTCCTGCACGAGTGACCTTGCCTATGGTGGTAATACCTATCGAGAAACGTGCTCTCCTGCCCCTTCGGAAGCACCATGACTAGCACAACATCCCGCTCAGATCGTCGTGTCGTTGTTACTGGGATGGGCGCAATATCCTGTATCGGAAACACCCTGGACGACATCGCCTACGCGCTCAGAAACCAGATCGCCGGAATTCGCCATGTACCCCAATATGCCGAGTTGAGTCTCAAGAGCCAAGTCGCTGGAATCCCCGACCTGACGTCTGAGCCGGCAATACCCCGAAAAATTGGCCGCTACATGGGCGACGCCGCCATCTACGCCTATCACTCGCTGAACAAGGCCCTCGACGATGCGCAGCTTCCACTCTCAGCGGTTCGCCATCCACGTACGGGACTGATCGTAGGCTCGGGCATCGGATCCGGTTTTCACCACCTCGCTGGCATCGATATTCTGAGGGAACGCGGCGCGGACAAAGTGCCGCCTTATCTCGTTCCTCGGGTCATGGGAAGCACTACATCCGCATGCCTCTCGACCGCATTTGGCATCCAGGGCGTCTCGTTTTCGATCACCTCCGCCTGCGCAACCTCTGCCCATTGCATCGGGCAGGCGGCGCAGCTGATTCAATCGGGAAAGCAAGACGTCGTCTTTGCTGGCGGCTCAGAAGAAGTGTGCTGGACTTCTACCGCCCTATTCGATGCCATGGGCGCGCTCTCCAGCAGCTCCAATCACCACCCGGAAAAAGCCTCCCGGCCCTACGCTGTTAGCCGAGACGGCTTTGTCATCGCAGGCGGTGGCGGTATGTTGGTTCTCGAATCATTAACCCACGCGGCAGCACGGGGAGCCAGAATTTACGGTGAAATTATCGGAATCGGCGCCACCTCGGATGGCATGGACATGGTCAGCCCCCATCCGGCCGGGGCGGCACGTGCCATGCGCCAGGCGTTAGATGAAGCCAACACCTCCATCGTTGACTACATCAACACACACGCCACCTCAACGCCCAACGGCGACCTTAGCGAAGTGAAGGCACTACAAGAAGTGTTTGGACCAGCCTTGCCCGCGTTCTCCTCCACCAAGGGCATGACCGGTCATCCAATTGCCGCGGCGGCTGTTCATGAAGCCATCTACTGCCTCCTGATGCTTGATCAGAGTTTTATTGTCGGCAGTGCGCTACATGCCCCACTCGATCCCGCACTTGAGCAGAATATGAGCCTGGTAACATCGTGCATAGAGCGACGGATTGGAACTGTCATGTCGAATAGTTTCGGCTTCGGCGGTACCAACGCCTCATTGATCTTCCGTCGCGTATAGAAGCCAAAGATGATTAGCATCCACTAATCGTGACCTGCTCCCCCACAGCCGTACCACCTGATTGGCAGTGAGATCCGTCACGATGGAGAATGACGGACATGAGAAAGAGTCGATTTACCGAACAGCAGATCATCGGATTCCTGAAGCAAGCCGAGGCCAGCATGCCGATCGCGGAGTTGTGCCGCCAGGGCGGATTCAGCGATGCGACGTTTTACAAGTGGCGCGCTAAGTACGGCGGCATGGACGCAGAGGAGGCGCGCCGGCTCAAGGATCTGGAGAGCGAGAACGCCAAGCTCAAGAAGCTGCTCGCTGAGGCGCACCTGGATATCGAGGCGCTCAAGGTCGCTTTCCGGGTAAAG
>NZ_VMNK01000014.1 GCF_007625155.1 Denitromonas halophila
CCCGTGCGTCGCCCTAGCTTCTCCGATCAGCGCCTGAAGTTCCGTTATTACACACAGCAAATCGCGCCGCGTTGGTTTCTTAGTGATGTGCACTTCTAACTCCACATTGCAGCGCGACGGCTTCGCCGCGCCTGAATTCAGCCGTTCATCATACGTAAGTAGACAATAATCCAGCGCATCTTTATCATATTCACACCACATATCATCACCAGGTCTTGTTCCACTGGCGTACTTTCCAAACGCGATAGATAATTGATATGCGGTTGGGGGATGTTTGCTGGTTTTGATCATCCACACCTGATCATGCTTGTCATACCCATCAAATGCTTCATTGGTAAGCCCAAGTTCATGAAGAATAACAAGCCGGTCATGGCGCGACCCGCTTACAGTTTTCGCCTCTTGTTGTTTCGTGGTTTCGTTCATCTCCAATGTCTCCAGTGTTCCAGCCTCGCGGGCCGCATACCTAATCGTTATGCACCTTTCACCACCGCAGAGAAAGGAGCGTATTCGTACAGGGTCGCCCATAGCCACATCAAGACACCACCGGCAGCCAGCACTGCTACCCGATGTTTCCACGTATTATGGACGCCACCGATGTTGTATTCACCCATCCACATGAAAACAGCGCCCGCCCATGACAGCGAGATGATTGAAAGAACAATTGCTGCTGTTATAAATCCAATCCATTCCATAAGTCACCTCGGAGCATAACCAGGGCATCAAAAGGATGCCGGATAGGTCGCGGTTTAATTCAAATTCAGTGCTGGCACCTCTTATGCCAGCGTAAGGCGCTCCCCAATACTGGCGCATCATGCTTTCCAATTTGTTTAGCGCATCTTCCATGTTGTCGCCCTCTACTAAAAACCGCCCTGGTGGTAGTTGCCACCCTGGCATCATGGCAACCAGCTTGCCATCCTCCCATTGGGTGTGTATCCGCATAGGCATCAGCACCACATGCTCCACAATTCCGCTCCGTTTCATGCGTTCCCGTTCTAACTCTTTAATCGAGCGGATCCGCTGAAGCGGTCCGCTCATTGCTGGCGTCACGCCGCCCGCGCCTTATCGATCGGTCCGGCGTGCTCTTTGATGTATCCCTTGCCAGCCATGAAATTGCCGTACGCCTTGGCGGTGAGCAGCCAGATGGCGAGGCCGATTTGTGGGCCGGTTTCGATGATGTTGCCGTCGCTGTCGATGACTGCGAGCGCAGCCGGTTTTCCGTCGCGGGTGGTGGCGGTGAGGCCGCCGTGGGCGGTGGCGGTTAGCGTGGCGTGTTGCAGTTCGGGGGGTGGCGTTGCGGTGATCATAGGGACGTTATCCGACAAAAAGTGTTTGTTAATTAGAGTTGGGCGGCTTCATTCCAGCGAATCAACCCATGCCCGTAGCTCGTCTTTGCCATTGCACTTCTTTGTCCGCTTGCTGGCCAGCTGAAGTTTGCCGGCAATAAAAAGCAGCGCCAGGCAGCCGGTTGCAAAAGTCCACCATGCGCTATCGCGGCTCACATAAATGCACAAAAGCAAGAACCCGAAAGTGACGGCATCTTTCGCCCAGCTTTCAAAAACGGTTTCGGTCTTGTCGAGCACAATAAATTTTGGTTCGCTCATTTCTTTTCCTTTCCGGGCGTCAGCCGCCCAACAATTCAGTCAACGCGGACCTTCGCGCTACGCGCTCGGCCCGTTACTGCCAGCGTTCAAAACCCACCCTTAAGGCCTTACGCCTCGCAGCGCAGGGCGGTGCCTGTTGTCTGCTTGGTGCCGCGTCCGCCAGCAGCTCGGCGGGGGTTTCCCGGGCCACTTACCCCTGACCCGCCCGCGCGGCGCGGGATGTTCGGGGGCGTTATTGGTGCGGGGCGATGCCTTTGGCGTTGCGCTCGATACGGCTGACAATGGCGGCGCTGCTGGCGGTGTTCTGGCTGGCCTCGGCGCTGGCAAGCTTGCGGCGCAGGCGGTGGATGTAGCCGTCGCGCTGGTGCAGTTCTTCTGCGGCGCGCAGGGCAACGGTGTGCCGGTCGCGCTCGGCGGCTTTCAGGCGGCGATTCAAAAAGATGAGTTTCAGTTTTGCGAGGCTCATGGCTTACTCCGTGACGCGGTAGATGTTTGATCGGGTGCCGCCGATGTTGTCTTGGCGGATGGCGCGGATGCGATCGTGTTTGACGAGGCGCAGCACGGCGTGGCGCACTTCCCCCGGGGTGAGGTCGACGGCGTTGATGATCCGCCGCTGTGTTTCGGCGCCACCTCGGATGGCTTGAACAACGATGTCGTCGTGCTTTTTGCGGTGTTTTGCGGTGGGCGACTTGAGCGCGTGCCGCGCCACGGCGCTCACCTGGCGCTGGACGCGCTCTTGCTCTGCGGCGATGTAGTCGCGCATGCGCTGGAGTTGCAGCGGCATGGGCAGGGGTAGGGCGGTGTGTGTCATGGTCAGTCGATCGAAACGTTGATGGTGGCCGGTGCGCGGTTGACGATGCGCGCCGCGGTGTCGTCGTTGAGCATGAGCATGCGCAGCTCAAGCTCGGCCTGCGGTCGGGCGATGTGGCCGATGTGCAGCCGGCCGACGATGCGCTCGACGCGCTGGCGAATCGACCAGTTCATGCGCCGCTCGACGGGGTGAGGTGCGCGCATCATTCGGCGTCGTCTCCCAGGCGGTTGAACCCGACCACGCGGGCGAGAATCCACAAGGCGCCGGAGTAGATGCCGGCCAGCAGCAAAAACAAGGTGAGGCTCATAGGTAGGCCCTCGGGCGGATGGAAATGGTTTGACGGCAGGCGAAAGGCAGATCGCCATACGGCGACCAGGCCGCCTCGGTGCTGCCTGCCGGCATGGTGTCGGGAGCATCGAGCGCGCCGAGCTCGCCGGTAATGGCGGCAACCACGCCAATCGACACGCTGAACGGGTCGGCGTATTCGGGGCGGATGTCGGTCGGGCCCGTGACGAGCGTGCCGCCGACGCCCACCGGGGCGGCCAGACGGGCGCGGAACAGGCGCAGGGTTGCCGGTGATAGCGGGGCGTTCATGCCGCACCCCCGTTTTGCTCAACCCACACCCGGCCGCACTGCCGCGCCTCGCGCTGGTTGCGGGCGGCCTGCACCTTGCGGCGCAGCGCCAGCGAGGCGCGCAACACCGGGCTGCTGGCCACCGCGTCGGCGCTGATGCCGAGCGCGGGGTAGGCGCTGGCGTTGTAATCCAATGCCAACGGCGTGAAATCGGTTATTGTTGATGCGGGTGCCATGGTGGTGTCCTCGGTCTTGTAGCGATTCGCTGGACTCAAAGGTAGCAATTCGCTACCGGCGCGTCAAGCCTTTTTTGCGAGGATAAAAATGGAATGCGTTAAGTGTGGGTATGTGCGCCAGCCCTGCGATTCGGCGCCAGACTATGAGTGCCCGTCGTGTGGGGTGGTGTATGCCAAGGCGATTGCGGCGCGCTCGGCGATCGCCGAGCCTGGCGAACAGGTGGCGCCAAAGCCGCCGTTAAAAGGCGCTGATCTTTGGGAGTGCGTGGATTGCGCTGGGCTTGTGAGCCACAAGGCGGTGGCGTGCCCGCATTGCGGTCGGCCGTTCGGCAGGGGGGTTCACCCCGTGTCGGTGGTCGACGTTGGCATGCCGTTTGTCAGCATGGTGGTGTTTTTGATCAAGTGGGCGCTGGCTGCGATACCGGCGGCCTTGATCATTGGTGTACTGTATGGCGCTGTGCTGATGTTGGTCGGGTCTGTCTTTCGTTAGGGCGTGCTTTTGATGTGCGGCCAATCTTGCTGATGCTGCTCTGGCAAGATATAAAGGCACTTGGTGTTGGCCGTTTGTAATAGGCGCAATCTACCGATCCGCCTATGACTATCAGACGAGCGCCCTACAACCTTCAGCAAACGCACTCGCGCCGCACCGCCGACGCGCTCCGAGATCTGGCGAGGATGGCAGACGATGGGAAGGTTATAGGGGTTGCTGTTGGTGTGGTGATGGCCGACGGCGCACACAACGCGTTGCTGGCGGGGGTGTGCGAAAAAAACAGGGCGCTTGCCTATTTGCTGGCGGGCAAGCTTGGGAAGACTATATTGGAGGAATAGCGGGCCGCATTTGCAGTGCGGTCGGCCGCTTGAGGGATCCGGCCCTTTAAGAGCCGACCAGGTGTGTCGTTAAACCGTGAGTACGAAGCCGGGGATTATGCCCCGGTATTTTTTTTTGTGCTCGTGCTCGCGGTCACGCTTTTGGCATCAATGCTGAAAAACGCACCAGAGTCGCCGCTGGCGTTGGCTTGTTGCTGCGCGATCAGTGCGTCGGCGATCTTGTTTTGCGCGGAGACCGTGTTGGTGGCCAGCGTGATCGGGTCGATGCCGGCCTGTTTTGCCATCGCAATCACAGCCTCTTGGAGCACTTTGGCGCAAGCCAGCGCGGGTGCTCTGGTGTGATATGCCGCCCCCGGCTCGTTTGCCTGTGTCGCCGCCGCGTTGGCTGGTGGGGCGCTATAGCCGTGCTGTGAGTCCATCCAGCCGGCCGGCTTGTTGCAGGCCTTCTCAAGTCGCCGTGCCATTGCCGATCCGACGGCGCGCGGCTTCTTGTCCTTTTTGCCCATCCAGCCGCTCTGAATCTGGCTCAGATATTTTGGGTTCGCGTCAGCCTTCTCGGCGAGCGCGTCAATAGACCCGCCGGCCTCCTCGAGCAGCGTTTGCAGGTTGGCCCTGCGGATGGCGTCAATGTCCATAGCGCGAAGGGTAGCGACTAGCTACCGCGCTTTGAACTAGCGACTCGCTGATTTGTTGCAAAGATGGTAGCGATTCGCTACTATCGCCGCATGAACCTGTCAGACCTCTATAAATCGGAAGGCATTGCGGCGCTTGGCCGCCTCGCAGATGCGACTCAATCGAGTCGTAAATATCTGTATCAGTGCGCCACGACAAGCCGCCGCCCGAGCCCCGATCTGGCCGTAAAACTAATTGCGGCCGATCCGCGCCTGACGCTCGACGATCTCTACGCGGCATCAAAGCAGGCCGTGTGATGTTGTCGTGTTCAACCATTCTTCAGTCTCCTCGTGTCGCCCTTGTGGGCGGCTTTGTGCCGGGCCGGCCTCGCTGGCCCGGCATTCTTTTTGCCATGGGGACAGCTTCTTTTTTTTCGCCAAAACAGAACAGGAAAGTGCCGGAAATTGTTTTTCCGGCACTTTCCGATAGCGAGGGGAAACGTTGATGAATCAGATGTCTATTGATTTTGAGCCTGGGCTGGCCGAGCGGTACGACCGGGCCATGGATTGTGTGCGGGCGTCGGTGTATTCAAATGACAAGCCGCTCAAGGCGATCGCGTCCGACATGGACATCAGTCAGTCGGAGCTATCGCGCAAGCTGGCCGAGAACCCCAACGATACGCGGCACTTCTCGGTCGATGACCTCGAGCGCTATATGGACGCCACCGGCGACACCCGGCCCGTTCAGTACCTGGCCGAGAAGTACCTGGCCGACAAGTCAATGCGCCAGCAGGCCGCGCTTCACGAACTGGCCAAGCGCCTGCCCGATCTCGTCGCGCTGATGAAGAGCGCGGGGGTGAAGTGATGTACAGCAGACTCGACCTATCAATCATGGCGTCGACCGCGCTGATTGCCCGTGACAACCACGACGCTCGCTTTGTCCGTCTTGTTTATCGTCTGTCGCAAAGGACCGGACTTTCAACATTGGAGTGTGTCCTGCGCATTGAGGCGATGGCCGAGGGGCGTGACCATGGCTGACGTAATCGACCAAGCCAACGACCGCGCCGCCCGCGACCTGCTGCTCGCTCAACAGCAGCGCCGACCCGAAGGCCCGCAAGCCTGCGGCACCTGCCACAACTGTGGTGAGCCCGTGGCCTCCAGGCTGCGCTGGTGCGACGCGCAGTGCCGCGACGATTGGGAGCGCGACCATGTTTAACCCCGCCCCCCTTGGCTTTGGCATCGCGGTAGCCTGCGATTCAGTTCAATCCTTCAATGCACCGACTGAATCCAGTCGCGGGTCCTCCCGCAACACCCCCCTCGAGGGTAATTCGAACCCCGCGAAACGTGTAGTTAGTGGCGGCTGGAGTTACTGAAGGCATGGCGATCAATTACGATTCCGTGCTGAATCAGCTGCGCGGCCACGGCCTACTTGTTGATGCGTTTGAGGCGGACGGAAAAACCCATCGCTGCAAGATAGAAGGCTCGCGCGACAAGCCGGGATGGTATCTGCTGCGCGAGATCACGCTCGAGCGGGGCGACAAGGCAATCGTCGGTGCGTTCGGCGTTTGGCGCGGGACGGACAACGGATCGACCAAGGTCGACATGAAGTTGCCCGACCTGACGCCAGAGCAGAAAAAGGCGATCCGCGACCAGATGCGCGCCGACCAGAAGCGGGTCGAGGCGCAGCGGGCAGGGGAAGCTGCCCGTGCATCCAAGCGCGCCCGGGCGATGTGGTCAAAGCTTTCAGACCACGGCGAATGTGACTACCTGCCGCGCAAGGGTGTTGCTGGCCATGGCGTTCGCTACACGCCGACCGGTGCAATGGCTGTACCGATGATGGACAACGCCGGCCAGGTTTGGGGGTTGCAGTTCATCCTCGGCGGAAAGTCGCACGCCAATCGGATCCAGCGCATCGGACGCGACAAGGAATATTGGCCAAAGGGCCACATCAAGCGCGGCCACTACCACCTTATCGGCCTGCCGATCTGGCTGTGCCTGGTGGCCGAAGGCTACGCCACCGCCGCCAGCCTGCATGAAGCCACCGGCCTGCCGGTGGCGGTGGCGTTCGACGCCGGCAACATCGGCCCGGTGGTCGAGCAGTTGCGCGACCGTTTCCGCAGCGTCAAGTTCATCGTGTGCGCGGATGACGACCAGTTTGGCGGATGCCAATTCCGCGACGCCGCCGGCAAGCGCTGCAACCACCCCATCGACCTGTCCGACAACTCGCCAACCTGCCCGAGTTGCGGCAACGAGCACAAGGTGGGTAACGCCGGCACCACCTCCGCCGCCACCGCCGCCATGGCCTGCGCCGATCGCGTGCAGTGGATCAAACCCAAGTTCGCCGACCCCGACGCCCGCCGCGCCGCCTTCTTCGACAACGGCGGCAAGCTTTCAGATTTCAACGACCTCCATGCAACAGACGGCCTCGCCGCGGTACGCGACCAAGTCGAAGCCGCGCTCCGTCAGTTCGGATGGGCGCCGCCGGCCCGCACGCCGCGGGCAATCGAAACCGAGGGGGGCGGGGATTCATCCGGCCGCCGCGGCGCCGTCTCCATGCTCGGGCTGGATGACATCGTTGATCGCTTCATTCACATCGACGACAACACCGGCGATTTTGTTTTCGACACCTGGACCAAGTGCGTCGTTAAGCGCACAAAGGTGGTCGCCATGCTGCCCCCGCGCATCCGGTGGGATCACGTCAAAGATCACCCCGTCTGGAACACACGGGCCGTCTATATCGACCAAATCGGATTCGACCCCGCCGGCGAAGACGCCAACATTCTCTGCAACCGCTGGGACGGCTGGCCCACCAAGCCAGCCGAAGGCAGTTGCGAGCGCCTGCTCGAGCTGCTTGGCTACCTGTGCAGCGCCGAGCAAAACGGCGCCGAGGTCTATGAGTGGGTGCTGCGCTGGCTCGCCTACCCCATCCAGCACCCGGGCGCCAAGCTGCACAGCGCCATCGTCGTGCACGGCCCGCAAGGCACCGGCAAAAGCCGCTTCTTTGAAAGCTACGCCCGCATCTACGGCGACTACTCGCTCGTGCTCAACCAGGGCGCCATCGAAGACAAGTTCAACGCCGACTGGACCGAGCGCAAGCTGTTCATCGTCGCTGATGAGATCGTCGCCCGCTCCGACATGTACCACCTCAAGAACCAACTCAAAGGGTTCATCACGGGCGAGTGGGTGCGGGTCAATCCAAAAAACGTGGCCGCGCACCGCGAGCGCAACCACATGAACCTCGTTTTTCTATCCAACGAAAAACAGCCCGTCGTGCTCGAAAACGACGACCGCCGCCACCTCGTCATCTGGACCCCGCCCGCGCTCAGCCGCGACTACTTCGACGAGATCGACGCCGAGATCAACGCCGGCGGCATCGCCGCGCTGCACTCCTACCTGTTGCAGATCCCGCTCGGCGACTTCAAACCCTGGACGCGCCCACCCATGACGCGCTCAAAGCAGCAGCTCATCGACATCAACCGCGAATCCGTCGATCGCTTCCTGTCCGACTGGCAATCTGGCGACATCGACGGCCTGCCGTTCTGCCCCTGCGGCTCGTCCGACCTGTACGCCGCCTACCTCCAATGGTGCCGACGCGAGGGCGTCAAAGTCCCGCGCGAGTCAAACCAGTTCGGCGGGCACCTCGACAAGCTCCAAGGCTGGCAAAAAGGCCACCGCGACCGCTACACCACCTGCCACTACGACGGCGGCACCAAGCGCCAGCGCATGGTCATCCCGCCAGACGAAGCCATGCGCACACCCCCCTGGAACGCCAAAGGGCCAGACGGCTACGCCAAGCCGCTCAACAAATCACAAACCCAGTGGCTCACCGACAGCTATTTCGCCTTCAATGTCGCCGTAACAGGGGGCCAGCCATGACCACCGCACGGGCTACCGCACGGGCTACCGCACGGGCAAACGGCCCGCAACCCCGCATAGCGCACGGGGCGCACGGGCCGCACGGGCTACCCGCGCACGTACACGTATACACACACACGCATCCACACCACAAAAACACCTCTCCCGTGTACGTGAAACCTACCCGTGCGCCCCGTGCGCCCCGTGCGCTATGCGGCATGCAGGCGCAACAGGCGTGCGCTACCCCGTGCGCCCACGTGCGCTCGCCTTCGCGCGCGCCTTTTCTCACACACCCCATTCATGGAAAAAAAGTGATGGAAGAAAAAGCCCCCGCCTTCGAGCCGCTAAACATGGTCTGCGACGCCACCAACGCCCGCCAGTTCAACGCCGCGGTGCGTCAGCACCTCCCAGAGTTCCACGATCTCGCCAAAGCCTTCCACGCCCGCGGCCTCATCCCCGGTCTGCGCGGTGCCCGCATCACCGACATCGCCACCGCCAAAGCTGAGCGCGCCGCCACCGCCCAATACCGCGCCGTCCCCGTCGTCAGCAACGCCAGCGTCGCCGAAGGGCTCAAGCGCTGGTACGCCGACGCCAAGCGCGCAACAGGGGGGCGATGATCATGGAACTGAATCTCACCGCAGCCCACCTGGCGGGGTTTGTCTGCATGGTCTGGATCGGCGCCCACTTCATCGGCGGCGCCAGGCTTGTGAGGTGGTGCTTGTGGGCGGGCATGTGGCAACTTACGACCGTCGTCATGCCTGCACATGTCGACATACCCGCGTGCGTTGCCCTGTTCGCGCTTTGCGAATACGCATTCGCAAAACTCACAGGGGGTCGCCGCCATGGCTGAAATCATCAGCGTCACCGCCGACATCACCGCCGTCACAAAACACCTCAACCTAACCCAGCGCAGCGTCGGCATTGCCACCCAGCGCGCCATTCTCAAAACCGGCCACAAAGGATCGGCAGCAATCCGGGCTGAAATGTCGCGGGTATTCAAAAGCCCCACGCGATTCACCCTCAACTCATTCAAGGTTGTCAAAAGCAGAAAAGAGATCGCAGCCACAATCGAGCTCAAGGGGGTGCAGGGCATCCCGACCGATCGGCACGACTACCTAGACCCGCAGATACACGGCGGCCCCCGCCGCACCACGCCGTTCGAATACAAGATGCGCGCCATCGGCGCACTCCCTGCCGACCGCTTCATTGTGCCCGGCGCAGCCTGCCCGCTCGACGCCTACGGCAACATTCCGCGCGGCATGGTGCAGCAAGTGCTCTCGTACTTTGGTGCGGCCTCATACAAAGGCGTCGGCTTCGACGCCAACACCACCGACAAGTCGCGCAAAAAAATCGAGAAGAAACTCGGTAAACGCCTATTCGGGTTTGCCGGCGTGCGCGGGCAACTGCTCATCTATCGCGGCGGCGCCGACCGCGTTGCACGATCCCGCGCAGGCAAAGACGGCAGCGCCGTGCAATTCACCAGCCGGCTACCGCACCCCGGCATCTGGATACGCGCCGAGTTGTTCGGCGGCGACGCAATCCGCCCCCTGTTCATGTTCGTAAAGCAGCCGCGCTACAAAGCCCGCCTCGACTTCTACGGCGTTGCCCGCCGCACCGTCGAGCAGGAATTCCCCGGCGAGTTCAAGGCGGCCATCCAGATCGAACTCGACCGGATCGCAAACAAATGACCGAAACCTGCACCCGCAAAGAATTCGCCGCCCGTATGGGCTGGCGATCGGCCGGCCAGGTTAGCAACCTGATCCGCGACGGACTCATCAAACTCACCGACGACGGCAAGCTTGTGTGCGTGGCTGAATCCATCGCCGCCATCGAAGCCGCCCGCGACCCATCAAAACAAGGCGTCCGCGACCGCCACGCCGCAGCGCGCGGCGAAGGCGGGCAGGGCGCCGCGCCGGAAGATCGCGCCGACTACCACGCCGCCCGAGCCAAAAAAGAGCATTACGCCAGCCTCACCGCCGAAGCCGACTACCGCGCCCGCATCGGCCAACTCATGGAATCGGCCGACGTGCACGCCACCGTCGCCGATGCCATGGTCACCCTGCGCGGCGCGCTAGAAACCCTGCCCGACGTGCTCGCCCCGCAGGTGGCAGCCATGACCGACGAGCAAGCCTGCCGCACCACGATGGCAGATCACATCGAAACCGCGCTGGCTGAATGCGCCAGGCGGTTCGAAAAACTGAAAGGAGAGGGGTTGTGATGGCGTCTGATTACGCGGAAAGCGTTGAAAACATGAAGGCTTGCATGCTTAAAGGGACCGAGTCTGAGTGCGAGCAGGCTATAGGCTTGTTGCGTTGTTTGGCCCAAGATGCCGGCGCGCAAACGAAGACTGGTCGGCGCCTCGCCGACATGGCGAGAAAAGCAGAGCAAATCGGAGTAGAGCGTTTTGGTATCAACTTCGGCCTACCGTTCTGATATGACCACCCCCGCCACCACCCTCTACGCCACCGCCGCCCGCGCCATTGCGCCGCGCAAGCCGCTCACTGTTTCCGAGTGGGCCGACAAGCACCGCGTGCTATCGGCCAAGGGCAGCGCAGAGGCCGGGCGGTGGCGAACCGATCGAAACCCCCCGCTGCGCGAGCCGATGGACTGCATGAGCGCGCGCAGCCCGGTGCGCGAGGCCGCGCTAATGTTCCCGATCCAGTTCGGCAAGACAGAGGTCGAGGCCAACGCCCTTGGCTACACCATGTGCGAAGTCGGCGGCCCGATCATGGTCTGCCTGCCCGGCGAAGTGTCCATGAACAAGTGGGTCAATCAAAAGCTAGGCCCAATGCTCGAAACATCCCCCGCCGTGCGCGCCATGCTCAGCAGCACCAAAAGCCGCGACAGCGCGAACCAGCGAGAATTCAAGGATTTCGCCGGCGGCCAACTTTACCTCGAGCATGCCGGCAGCCCGTCGCGCCTAAAATCCACCAGCGTGCGCACTTTGCTGGTCGACGAAGAAGACGAGTTCGCCGCAAACCTCACCACCGGCGACGACCCCGGCGACCTGCTCGACGGACGCACCAGCGCGTTCCCAGCCACCAGTCGTCGCATGTACATCAGCACCCCGACCATCGAAGGCCACAGCCGCATCGCCGCCCGCTACGCCGCCAGCGACCGCCGCCGCTACCACATTGCCTGCCCCCACTGCGACCACGAGCAGCACCTCCAGTGGTCCGGCCTGCACTGGCGAAAGAACACCGCCGGCGAAGTTGCCGCCGCCTGGTACGTTTGCAACGATTGCGGAGCCCTTATCGACGAGCACCACAAAACCGACATGATCCGCCGAGGCCGCTGGGTGCCAGAAAACCCAGGCGCCCGCGTGCGCGGCTACCACATCAACTGCCTCTACTACCAGATCGGCCTCGGCCCGCGCTGGGCAGAACTCGCACAGAAGTGGCTTGACGCCCAGGGCGACCCCGCCAAGCTCAAAACCTTCATCAACGATCGCCTCGCCGAAACTTTCGACGACCCCGCCCTGCGCGCCGTCAAGCACAACCTCATCGCCGATCGCGCCGAGCCCTACCGCCTGCGCACCGCGCCGGCCGGCGTGCTCGTGCTAACCGCCGGGGTGGATACCCAAGACGACCGCCTCGAAGTGCAAATTGTTGGTTGGGGCCGCGGCATGCGCCGTTGGGTGCTCGACTACGCCGTACTCCCCGGCGACCCCGCCGGCGACGACGTATGGATTGCCCTCACCGAACTGCTCAACCGCCCCATACAGCACGAATCTGGCGCGCTGCTCAGCGTGCAAGCCACCTGCATCGACGCCGGCGGCCACCGCACCGAGCACGTCTACCACTGGGTGCGCCAACGCAAAGTGCGCCGCCCGACCGCCACCTTTGGCGCCAAGCACAACAACGCCCCTGTGCTCAGCAAAGGCACGCTCGTCGACGTCACCTGGCGCGGCCAAACCGACAAGCGCGGCCTGCGCATCCATCACGTCGGCACCGTTGGCATCAAACACCACTTCTACAGCCTGCTCAGCAAAGACGCCGACCTAGACACAATCGACCGTCAATGCCATTTCTCCGACGACCTGCCGCCCGAGTATTTCGCCGGCCTGGTCAGCGAACGCTACAACCCCAGCAAAAACCGATTCGACAAACCCCGCGGCGCCCGCAACGAGCCGCTCGACACCATCACCTACGCCTACGCCGCCACCCACCACCCCGAGCTGCGCCTGCACCGATACACCAACGCCGATTGGGACCGCCTCGAGCGCGCCCTAACGGCCGCGACGCAAAACACCACGCCGGACGCAACACCAACCACAGAGGCGCCACAAGAGCAGCCCGCCACCCAAATTCCAACCCGCCGCCGAGGACGCCGGGTCTATGGAGCGCGATAGATGAAAGACAGAGAGCAAGACTTTGTTTCCCGACTGGTGCAGATTGCCAGGCTCGTTACCCGAATGGACGACGACCAAGCCGCACTACTCGAAGACCAGATCAGGCAAGAGTACGGCGGCGACCGGCCCTATGTTGCCGCCACAAATCTAGAGGCCGCAGCGGCGAGAAACCGCGATATCGTGTCGCTTGTGCGCTCTGGTGCAATCACTGCCAGCGAGGCCGCGCGGCGGTTTAGCGTCAGTCGGGCGCATGTGTATCGGTTGCTGAGCGATTTCGGGCAATAACCGCCCTGTCACCTCTTCGCCTGAACATGAGACACGCCAATCTATAGCCTGCGGTGTGACACATCACACCCGGCGGGCGCATGGCAGGTATCACACTCGCACAGGCACAAGCGCAGCTTGACCTATACATCCAAGCCGAGGCGGACATCCTCACGCTTGGGCAAAGCACGCGCCTTGGCGACCGCCAGCGCGGCCGCGCCGATCTGGCCGAGGTGCGCGCCGGCATCAAAGAGTGGCGCACGACTGTCACCACCCTGAGCACTAACCGCCGTGGCCCGCGCCTGATGCGCGTCACGCCGATGGGCTAGCCATGTCGCGCCGCCCGCAAACCTTCGGTCTCGCGCAAGCCACGCAAGGCAACTGGCTCGACCGCGCCATTTCAAGCGTCTCGCCGCAGTGGGGCGCCAAGCGCATGCACGCACGCATGAGCATGTCGGTCGCTGGTAGCTATCACGGCGCAGACCGATCGCGTCGAGCCATGGCGGGGTGGGGCGCCCGCGTGCTCGACGCCGACGCCGCCACCATGCCGGGCCTCGACGCACTGCGCGCCGCGTCAAGTTCGCTGATCCAGAATTCGCCCATCGCCTCCGGCGCCATCGCCACCAATGTTCTCAACGTCGTCGGCACCGGCCTTGCGCTGAATAGCCGCATTCACGCCGCCGTGCTCGGCATGACCGACGATGCCGCAAAGGCGTGGCAGGACACCACCGAGCGAGAATTCAAGCTGTTTGCCGAGTCGCGCGACATTGACGCCGGCCGAAAACTCAACTTCTACCGCCTGCAATCGCTGGCCTTTCGCAGCACGCTTGAGGTTGGCGACACCCTCGTATTGACGCCGAGCATTGCCCGGCCTGGCCGCCCATATCGGCTGTGCGTGCAACTTGTCGAAGGGCATCGGGTATGCAACCCAGCCAACCAGCGCGACCGCGCCGGGCTTGTCGGTGGCGTTGAGATTGGCGCTTATGGCGAGGCCATCGCCTACCAAGTGGCCGCACGCCACCCCGGCAGTCGGTTCTATGGCGCCGCAAACACCTGGGCGCGAGTGCCTGCCACGTCGGCCAACGGCCGCCGCAATGCTTGGCTGATGGGCGACCCAAAGCGCATCGGGCAAACCCGCACGCCGCCGTGGCTGTCCGAGGTGATCGAGCCGCTCAAGCAGCTCGAACGATACACCGAGGCCGAGCTAATGGCCGCCGTCATCAGCGGCATGTTCACCGTGTTCATCAAGTCCGAACCCGGTACCGGCCCCGACGACATGCTGCCCGGCGCCGCATCAGCCGATGATGGCGGATGGAATGGCCAACTTGGCAACGGCACCGCTGTCGGCCTGGCCGAAGGCGAGAGCATTGAAACCGCCAACCCCGGCCGCCCGAATTCGCAGTTCGACCCGTTCGTACAGTCCATCATTCACCAGATCGGCGCGGTGTTGCAGATCCCGCACGAGGTGCTGATCAAGAAATACCAGAGCAGCTACAGCGCCAGCAAGGCGGCCATGCTCGACGCCTGGCGCTTTTTCCGCGAGCGCCGCGCGTGGCTGGTGGGCGAATTCTGCCAGCCCATCTTTGAGATGTGGTTAGACGAAGCCGTGGCCTCTGGCCGCATCTCGGCCCCCGGCTATTTCTCCGACCCGGTGCGCCGCATGGCCTATCGTGGCGCGGAATGGGTTGGCGACGGCATGGGCACCATCGACCCGCTTAAAGACGTCAACGCAGCCAAAGGCCGCATCGACATCGGCATCAGCACCGTCGCCGCCGAAAGCCTGCTGCACGATGGCCAGAGCTGGGAAGACAAGCACCGCCAACGCGTCAGAGAACACGCCGCCCGCAAAGAGGCCGGGCTGATCGTCGAAAAAGAACCCGCCCCCACCGCCCCGCAGCCCGTCGACGAGGCCGGCAATGGCGATTGACGCCACCACCCCGACCATCACCCCGGCGCTGCTGGTCGCCGCTGTCGGCTGCACGCGTTCTGCGGCTGACACCTACTGCGCGCCGCTGGCCGCCACCGCGCGCCGCTACGCCATCGACACCCCGGCCAGGCTCGCCGCCTTCCTGGCGCAGATCGGCCACGAGTCAGGCAGTTTTCGATACGCCAGCGAACTATGGGGGCCGACCGACGCCCAGCGCCGCTACGAAGGCCGCGCCGAGCTCGGCAACATAGAACCCGGCGACGGCTCGCGCTTCCGTGGTCGCGGGCTGATCCAGATCACCGGGCGGCACAACTACACCCAACTCGCCACCAGCCTCGGCATTGATTGCGTCGCACAGCCCGAACTGCTCGAAACGCCACGATTCGCCGCCCTGTGTGCCGGCTGGTACTGGCACACCCACAACCTCAACGCGCTCGCCGATGCAGGTCAGTTTGACACCATCACCCGCCGCATCAATGGCGGCACCAACGGCGCGGCCGACCGCAACGCCCGCCACGCTCGCGCACTTGCCGCGCTCAAGCAGCAACCCGCGCCAGTGGTCGAGGCCACCCCGACGCCTGTTACGGAGATCGAACCCATGCCCGCATTTGCCCTCGCCGCGCTGCCGGCGCTCATCCAGGCAGCACCCGACCTGATCCGCATTTTTGGCGGAAAGAAATCCGAGCAAAACGCCCAAGCCGCCGAGGTGGTCGCCAAGATCGCCATGGAAGCAACCAGCGAAAACACCGCAGAAGGCGCCGCCCGAGCCATCGCAGAAAACCCGCAAGACGCCGACGCGTTCCGCGCTGGGGTGCGAATGCAAATGGGAGACCTGCTCATGCTAATCGAGGCCGACGAAAAAAGCCGCACCGCCGCCATGGATCGCAACGCCCAACTCATGGCCACAGACCCGCGCTGGCTCTACATCATCGGCGGTATCGCCGTGCTGGTAGTTGTCGCAAGCTACATCCTAGCCGGCATCGTCATTACCGGCGAAGGCTTTTCGAACGAAGTCAAAGCCATGGTAATCACCGGCGTCGTGATTGGCTCGATCGGAACGGTGCTTGCCTTTTTGTTCGGCTCCAGCCACGGCAGCCGCGTCAAGGATTCGCGGCAGTGATTAAGGCCGAATGGCTCGACCATATCTCCATGGCCGCCGTCGTGGCAAACACCTCGCCGCTCGTGCAAGAGGTCGCCAAAGCCGCCGTCATCGGCGCGCTAAGCGCCGGCCTGGTGCTGTACATCTCAGACGCAAAACAAGAAAACGAGCTAAAGCACATCAGCACCGCGCTGCTAGAAATCAAACAGCGGCTGCAGCGCATGGAGCAAGACATCTACCGCCCCCGCTGGCAAGCCACCCCGGAGCAGCATAAATGACCCCGCTCTGGTGGTGCTCGTTGTGGATGGGCGCGTGCAGCACCGCGCAAGCCGGCCTGTTGCGGATGTGGCACCCGGTCATTCTGCGCACTCAGCGCAGCCCGTTTGTAAAACTCGCCGTCGAGACACGACGGCTGAAACCGTAAGGAGCCTCAACCATGGGCGCACTCACCAACTACGCCGAAGACGAAACCATCAAGCACATTTTCCGCACCGGCTCATTCACCAAGCCGTCCGGGTTGCATGTCGGCCTGTTCACCGCAGCCCCCGGCGAGGCAGGCGGCGGCACCGAGGTAACCGGCGGCAGCTACGCGCGCGTCGCTTCGGCACCGAGCGATGCGAATTGGGCCGCTACAGTCGGCGGCAACGGCACCACCAGCAACGCGGGCGCACTCACCTTTCCTGCGCCGTCGGCGAACTGGGGCAGCGTCACGCACTGGGGTATCTTCGACGCGGCCACCGGCGGCAATCTGCTCGTGTATGCCGCACTGACCACCCCGAAGACCATCAACAACGGCGACGCCGCACCGAGCTTTGGTGTGGGCGCGCTGACGTTCCAGATCGACAACTGAGCGCGCCGCAATGACATGGTCCGCACCAGTAATCGGCGCCCCTACTAACGGAGGTAGCGGCGGCGGTGATCTAACGCTGTTCGAGCCGGCCGGGTCGCAAGCCAATGACCTGCTGATTGCGGAAATCTCGCACCCTGGGCCGGGCGCGTTTACGGCGCCTGCCGGCTGGGCGCAACTCAATGGCGTGATCGGCGCCAATACTGCGCAGGCGTCACTCAGTTGGTGGTGGATCAAGCGAGGCGCCAGTGCGCCTGGGCTGCTATTTACTCGCACTGGCGGGTCAAGCGCAACAGGTCACGTCCTGCGCTACCGACCGTCGACGGGCGATTTTACGTTCTCAGACTCGGTTGCGGTTGCCAGCAACACCGTATCCACGACGCACACTCTGCCGACCGGTCTGACCACGCCAGTGGCCGGTGCGCTGGTGATCGGCGCGCACGCACTTGCCGCCGCGCGCGCCACAGTCTCGTTTGCGGCCACTGACCCATCCGGCGCATCTGGCGCGACTGACCTCGCGACCGACCCGACGGCCGGACAATGGATCGAGCGACTGGACTACCAACGATCGGCAGCACTGTCATACGCCATGGCAGAGGCCGATGCAATTCGCGCATCGGCCGGATCAACGGGCGATATGGTTGTCACGCTGAATATCAGTGCCGCCGCAGCACTTGGCATGGCGGTGTTTTACGAAGGATCTGGCGGTAGTGGCGACACCATCACGCTCGATGAGCAGCCTGTGCGCGTTTATGAGGGCTCCAGCGGAAGCTCGGTGGTTACAGTAGGCGGCTCGCATACTGGCGCGACGGATACGCTCGAAGTGCGGATCAGAGACGTGCTGTTGAATGTCATCGTCGACTGGCAAACGCTTCAGGCATCGTCCGCCGCGGGTGCGTTCTCGGGCCCGGTCACAGTGCCGAAGGGCGGACTCTACTTCGCTGACGTGCGTAAAGCGAATGACGTTACAACTACTGATTCTCAAGCTGTTCTGTGGGGCGTGGGCTATGTGATCGGCGGCTTCGGCCAGTCTCACATGGGCAACCTGATCACGCTGGGCACCGGCACGCCGGACAGCCGCGCCTTTATTCATAACGGCTCTGCGTGGGCGGCCATCCCGTCGACGGGAGAAGGTCAAAACGCGCTCGCGACGCAGCTTGTTGCGTATGCAGATGCCCCCGTTGCGCTGATCCTCACGGGGCTCGGCGGCACTGCGCTTGCGTCCTGGTGGTCGGCCGGAAAGACCACGAACTACACAGACTGGGAAGCAAAAGTCACTGCGGCCGGGCAAGGTCTATCTGGCTTCATCTGGTTCCAAGGCGACGCAGACGCTGTAGGGGCGACGGCTCGGGCAACGTACAAGTCCGGCATGGACGCGATGTTTGCGCAACTTCGTTCGGACTACGGCGCCTCACTACCCATCGCAATCGGTGTGCTCGGCGGCAAGTCTGGCGGCACTGATGCGCCGTGGGAGGCGATTCGAGACGCGCACATCGAGGCGACGACCGAGGCCAACAACTACGCGGCAATCACGCTTGACGCGGAGCACCAAGTTGATGGCCAGCACTTCACGGCAGCCGGCTCGGCAGTCATCGGACAGCGGATCGCAAGGGCGCTGGCGCATGGTCTGGGCGATGTTGCGACATCTGGCGGGCCAACGATCTCTGGCGCGTCACTTGTCAATACCACGACTGTTGATGTGACGCTGACAGCGGCGGGCGGTACAGACATCGCCCCGGCGACCGGTATTACGGGATTTCAGGTGCTCGACGACGGTACGCCCGTCACGATCAGCAGTGCAGTGCGTCAAGCCGCGTCCACCGTGCGGCTGGCGCTTGCGTCGCCCATTGCCGGCACGCCGACTGTGCGCTACGGCTATGGCGCGTTCCCGGACATGTCTGGTGCTGTGCTGGACAACTCCACGCTGCCGTTACCCATGCAATCGACGGATGCCGACGTAGCGGTGGCCGTTGTTGTGCGAGATGTTGTGTTGAGCATAATCGACCGGGTCGGCGGTGCGCCAGCGGCCAGCGTTACGGGATTGCGATGGGCGTTTTTCGATCAACCGCTGCCTGAAAACTTCACGACCCCGACCGCTGTCGGGACGGGGGCCAGCACGGACGGCAGCGGAAACATCACGCTGTCAGTTGTCGGCACGGCGCTGACAGATGGGCAGATCGGGTTCCTGGTCCTGTCTGACACAGACGGCACGCTGGCCGACTGCGCCAGCTTCGCGGCGCCCGTCCAGGTGAGCGGCTGACATGGCGGCCGTCTGGGGGTTGCACCGCAGTTCTGGCAGCGGCGTGCTGGCGTTGCAGCGCACGCCATTGTCGGCAGGAGGCGTCAGTCTCGCCGGCGCCGCTCTCTCCGTCGCCACCGCGGCCGGCGCCATCACAACAGGCATCAACCTAACCGGTGCGGCGGTAACTGCGAGCGTGGCCGGTGGCGCACTGACGACTGAAATACGCCTGGATGGTGCGGCGCTTGGCTCGGCTATGGCCTCGGCTGCGCTTTCAGCAGGCAGCGGGCTTGAGGGCGCTGCGGCGGCGGTGGCGTCGGCCTCTGGCAACGTCACGGTGGCCATCCGCCTCAACGGCGCGGCCGTTGCCGAGGCGCTGGCGATGGCCGGACTGACGACTGCGCCGCAAGGTTTGGCGGGGTCGGCGGCCGGTCAGGCTGGGGCGGCGGCGTCGCTGGATACTGCCATTGATCTAGTCGGCTCGGCATCAGCGCAAGCCGTTGGAGCAGGCGGCCTTGGCGTGCCAATCATTTTGGCTGGCGCTGGCGCCAGCGTTTCATCCGCGACCGGAGAGCTAACGATTGCTCTGGCGCTAGACGGAGCGTCCGCGTCAATCGCTGCTGCATCTGCGTCGCTTACCGCAAAAATCAGTTTGTCTGGCGATGCGCTTGCGCAAGCTGCGGCGGCGGGCTCGTTTGTTGCATCCGCGCCACGCGCGATGCCGCCTGCGCGGTTGCGGGTCGTGCCGTCGCCGTTGCGTCGGATTTCTGCAACCTCTAAACACTGGATGGCAGCATGAGCGCACCCGCGATTGTTTTTGATGCAGACGGCGCATATTGGGAAAAAGACCCCGGCGCGTCTCTGGATGTCGGCTTTGATTGGTCTGAGTGGTTGGCCTCAGCGCAAGCCACCGCGCTTGACTCAAGCGTTTGGGCCGCCGAGCCTGGCATCAGTATTTCTGCCCCGCAGGACGCGGACGGCGTAACCTCGGTGCTTGTGTCTGGCGGCACGATTGCCAGCGGAAAATATACCGACTACGAACTGACTAACACCATCGCCGCTGGTTCTCTGGTCGATGTTCGGCGTATGCGTGTGCGCGTCAAGAAAACATGATGCCCTGTCACATCTTCGCCTGAACATGAGACAGCACAACTGAAAAAATGGCACCCATCGCAAACCGCATGGGTTGCCCGTGACACAAAACGCCGTACCCTTCCCGCACCTGGCCGCGCGTATTTTCAATACGCCGCTGATGATCCACCCGCAAAAGCTGGATGCGATCATTGCCGGTCTCGGGCCGCGCCTGCTCGGGCTTGACGACGCGCCCGCGATGGCCGCAGCCGGCTTGGCCGCTGGCATGCAGTTGCCGGCCGACATGTTCAGCACGCGGCGCGGCGCCCGGTCAGAAGATCGCGGCTATCAGGTTGTTGATGGCGTGGCCGTGCTCAACGTCAATGGCGCGCTCGTGCATCGCAGCCGCATGACCGCCGATAGCAGCTTCCTGCTCGGTTACAACTCGTTGTCGATGGACGTCGAAGACGCCATGGCCAATGCCGACGTGCATGCCGTGCTGCTGTCGTTCGACTCCCCCGGTGGCGAAGTCAATGGCGCATTCGAGTGGGCCGAGCGCATGGCCGCACTGCGCGGCAAAAAACCGATGGTCGCCATTGCAGACAGCCTGGCCGCTTCGGCCGGCTATCTCGGCGCATGCGCGGCCGACTCGGTTGCCATTGCCAGCACCGGCTACGTCGGATCGATTGGCGTCGTCATGCGGCATGTCGACATGTCGCGCGCGCTGGCGAATAGCGGCGTCAGTGTGGAATACATCTATGCCGGCGCTCACAAGGTCGATGGCAATCCGCACGCGCCGCTGCCCGAAGCCGTCCGCGCCGACTACCAAGCCGAGATCAACAGCCTTTACGAGATGTTCGTCGATGCCGTGGCAGCCAATCGCCGCATGAGCACCGCCGCCGTGCGCGCCACCGAGGCCGCCGTGTATCGCGGTGCCGCCGCCGTCAAGGCCGGGCTGGCCGACCGCGTGGCAACCGCAGATCAAATCATTGCCGAGCTGGCCGCCAAGCGTCCGACTCGGGCCTATGGGCTTCCCGCCCGCAACGCTCTAAAGACAGGAGGCCAAGCTATGTCTGAGCAAATCAACGGCGTGGAGCTGACGGCGGAAACCGCCTTTGCACAAGCCGACCTTGACACCGCACGCGCCGAGGGTGAAGCCGCCGGCCGCGCTGCCGGTGCCGCAGCCGAGCGCGAACGCATTCAGTCGGTTGAGGCGCAGTGTGTGCCCGGCCACGAAAAGCTGATCGCGTCGCTGAAATTCGACGGCATCACCAGCGGCCCCGAGGCCGCCGTGCAAGTGCTCGCCGCCGAGCGCAAATTGCGCGCCGACGCCTACACCAACATGCACGCCGAGGCCCCCGCCCCGGTGCCGCACGCCGAAGCCCCCGACCACGCCGCCGCCCAGGTCATTGACCCGCGTGCGCTGGCCGCTGCTGCCGCCTCCCGCGTCGCCAGCGAAAAAGCCGCAGGCCGAAACATCACCGTGGCACAAGCCATGCAACTGCTGAAAAAGGAGGCCTGACATGGGCAACCCCGTACTGATCAAGGCGCTGGTGGCAGAGGCCGCCGTGTTGCCGTACCGCGTCGTCAAGTTTGGCTCCGCTGACGGTTACGCCGTCCAGGCTGCCGCCGCTACCGATACCAGCGTTGGACTGGCCGACAACCTCGGCCAAGCCGATGCGGGCGACACCGTCGACGTCATCGTCAACGGAGTAGGCGAGGCCGAAGCCGGCGCCGCCGTGACCCGAGGCGCACGCCTCACGTCCGACGCATCGGGCCGCGTGGTTGCCGCCGCGTCTGGCAACGCCGTCATCGGCGTGGCCATGGCATCCGCCACCGCCGCCGGCGACATCATCCCGGTCAACGTCGCACCGAGCATGTACTGATCGCCGAGCGCATAGGAGATAAACGCAAATGGCTACTCAATCCCCCATCCCGGTCAATCCGCAACTGACCGCCGTCGCGCTCGCGTATCGCAATCAGAACCTGATTCAGGATTTGGTGCTGCCGCGTGTCGATGCCCACGATGAATTTTTCTGGCACAAACACCAGAAGGACGCCGCATTCTCGGTGCCCGACACCAAGCTTGGCCGCAAGAGCGAAGCGAACGAAGTCGAATTCACCGCCACCCGCATGGACGATTCCACTCAGGATTATGGCCTGAAGGACAAGGTGCCGCTGTCGGACATGCGCAAAGCCGAAGGCACCAATATTGACCCGCTGGCCACCGCCACCGAAAACCTGACCCGGCTTGTAACGCTCGACCGCGAGCGCCGCGTGGCCGGCATGGTGTTCAACGCCGCCAACTACGCCACCGGTAACAAGGTCGTTCTGTCCGGCACCAGCCAATGGAGCGACTACAGCAACAGCAACCCGCTGAGCGCGATCCTGACAAAAATGGACGGCATGATCATGCGCCCCAACGCGCTGACCATCGGCCAGGCCGTCTGGACCATCCTGCGCCAGCACCCGAAAATCGTAGAGGCCGTCAAAGGCACCGGCGCCGGGTCCGACGCGCAAGGCATGATCAGCCGCGAACAGCTCGCCGCGTTGCTCGAAATCGACAACATCTATGTTGGCCAGGCGTTCATCAACGGCGCGAAAAAAGGCCAGGCCATGACGCTCTCCCGCACCTGGGGCAAGCACTGCGCGCTGATCTATCAAGAGCCGGTCAGCAGCACTGCCAACGCAACCACCTTCGGCTTCACGGCCCAGTCCGGCGACGGCCTGCGCGTGCGCAGCTGGTTTGACGAGAAAGTCGGGTCTGACGGTGCCGAGGTTGTGCAGGTGGTCGATACGGTGAAAGAAGTCATCACCGCAGACGACCTCGGCTACTTCTTCGAAAACGCGGTTGCGTAAAGGGGCGGTCATGGCCAAGGCAAAACACGAAGCCACATGCCAGATCGAGCACGACGGCAAGCCGTATGCCGAGGGCGACACGATCCCCTTGACAGACGAGCAGGCCGCCGCGCTGATCGCGTGCGGCGCCGTCGTTGTTGCTGGCAAAGCCGACGCGAAAGCCCCGGCCGAGCCTGCGCCCGAAGCCGACGCCGAGCAGGCCGAGTAATGGACAGCGCCGCCAAAGACCTCGCCGCGCTCTATGAGGATTTTGGCTCCACCGTGAGCCGGTCCAATGGAGCGCCCGACTTCCTCGCCATGATCTCGGTCGAGGACGACACGGTTTTTGGCAGCGCTACCGCTACCGACCGGCAGTTGCGCTACCTCAGCAGCACCACGCTAGACGCTGGCGAAACGCTGGTGATTGACGGCGTGACCTACAAGACCACCAAAAAACCGCCAGCGCGTCTTCTCGACGGGCTGGAGTCGGTGGTTGAACTGGTGCTTGTATGAGCGTCGGCATTCTCGCGCTCAACACCCTGGTAGATGCGCGCATTCGTGCCGTGCTGCCGGCGGGTATCGAGATGGTCACCGGCTACAGCTACGAAGACCTGACCGACAGCGCGCCGGCCATCCTCGCGCGGATCGTTCCGCAAGGCGTGTATCCGGCCGAGCAGAGCGGGCGCACCGCCGCGCTGGTGGCGCAATACACGCTGTTCGTCGAGTTCGACCAGGAGCGCCTGAGCACTGCCGACGAGTCCGCCGGCTACCAGTTTTTTGACGACGCACTGGCGCAGATCGCCGGCTGGGCCTACGCGCCCGGGCGCTTCGCGCAGTTCATCCATTCGCCCACCCCCATGGCCTACGACGGGCGCATCTGGCGGGTCGAGTTTTCGTTTTCCGTCCCGGTGTTTGTCACCGGAAACACGTAAAGGAGCACGACATGGCCGCATTCAAAGGCGCCGGGATCGTCTATATCGCACCGTACGCCAGCGCGGCGACGTTTTCCGCCCGCAATTTCCGCGACACCGGCAACAACTCGGTGGTGCAAGACGCATTTACCGAAGACAAGCAAGAGCAAACCAACTACCGCACCCCCGCGGGCGGCGTGTATGCGTCGATTTCGCGCATCAGCGGTTTTACCCTGCAAATCGACATGCACGATTTCACCGCCGACAACCTCGCGCTCGCGCTGTGGGGCACCTCGGCGGCCGATCTGACCACTGCCGTGACCGACGAGGCGCACACACTGCACGCGGGGGGGGTGGTCGTGCTCGACCGCATCTGTGACGACACGCAAACAGTTGTCATCACGGCCGGCGCCACCACCGTGTTGAGCGCCGACTACACCGTCAGTGGCTCCGCCATCACGTTTGCCAGCACGCTCACGACTGGCGGGGTGTCTGACGGCGACGCCATCCTGATCGACTACACCGCCAAGGCCGAAAACATCATCCAGGCCCTGACCGACTCATCGCCGACCGTGAGCGTGTTTTTCGACGGCGTCAATGCCGTCGATAGCAAAAAGATGCAGCGCCGCTATTACAAGGTCAAGGTCGGGGCTCCGGCCGGCGTGGATTCGATCAGCGAATCCTTCGCCACCCTGTCGCTGCCCTGCACAGTCGAGGCCGACACCACGGTCGTTGGCACCGGCTTGTCGCAGTACGTGGCCATCCGTCAGGAGCAATAAGCCATGGCCGCCACCATCCCCGTCCAACTCGGCACGCTAACCGTCAATGTGCGCACGCTCACTGTGCGCGAGGTCTATGACTGGCAGGCGGGTATCGAGGCCAAGTTGAGCGGGGCGGTGGCGTGCAATCCGGTGTATGACCTCGCGCTAGACGATTGCGGGATAGATGACCTCGCCATGATGAGCGACGCCACTGCCGATCAGTTGGCAGAGTACACGCACATCGAGCTGGCCGATGTCGTGCGCGCCGCGCGAGATCTGAACCCCCCTTTTTTTCGCGTGCGGGCATGGATGGCCGATCAGATCATCGGCCGGCAGGCGCTGGCACTGGCAGCAGCGCGCGAGACACCGCCCGCGCAGCCCTGATCGTGATCACCGCCGGCCACCCCGGCGCGTGGGATTACCCCTGGCCGGTGTTTGAAATGGCGTGCGAGATGCTAAATGGCAAGCCCTGAAACAAAAATCCGCATCACCGGCGACCCCAAGGGTGCGCTAACCGCCATTGATAAAGTCAAGGGCGGGCTAACCGGCCTGAGCGCCACCGCCGCGCGTCTGCCGGGCTTCACCGCGCTCGGCGCCGCCGTGGCCGGCATCTTTTCCGTGAGCGCCATCGATGGCATTGCCGACACCGCCGATGCCATGGCGAAGATGGGCCGCCGCGTCGGCCTAACAACAGAAGAACTTGGCGAGTACAAATACGCATTGAACCTGTCCGGCGTGAGCGTGGAAGAGTTCGCCATCGCGATGGACAAGCTAAACACCAGCATGATCGATGCCGCCAACGGCGTAGCGGCTCCGGCTGAGGCTTTCAGCAAGTTCGGCGTGGCGGTGCAGAACGAAGACAAGACGTTACGCAAGGGCAGGGAAGTTCTCGACGACTTGATGCAGGGGTTTATCAATGCCGGCGAGGGCGCAGAGCGGCTTGATGGCGTACGCGAAATTCTCGGCAAGAGTGGCACAAAACTAGCTAGCTTCCTGTCGCTCGGCAAAGACGGCATGGAGGCGATGCGCAAAGAGTTTCAGCTGTTCGGCGAGGTGATTACCGACGATCTAGCAGAAGCGTCAGAGCGTTTTAACGACAACATGTCCCGCCTGAGCGGGTCAATGAATCAGCTAAAAGTGTCGCTTGGCAATAGCGTCATCCCTGCGTTGGCGAGACTGTCTGACGAACTGGTTGATGCGCAACGCGCGGGGCTTGGGTTTTTCGAGACGCTTGAGGTACGCGCCTCTGTGAGCGCTGGGAAGCTAGGCAAAGACATGGAAGACATCACGGCGGAATCTGAGAAGCTAAAGAAAAAGCTGGCAGAGCTTGAGCCGCTCCGCGCCGGCGCGCTGTCGAGCGACAACCCGCTCGTCAAGTCTGGGCTGTTGCGCGACATTGAGGAGGAGGTCGCCTCAACTCAGCGACAAATCGCATACTACGAGCTGCGAAAAAAGGCGCTTGCCGAAGCCGACGCCGCAGACGACGCGAGCGCGAAAAAGCGCACACAGCTTTTCGAACGCCTATCAGCCGCACACGACCGGCTTGCAGACGCCGAAACCGCCGCCCGAAAAAAGGCGACGACCGAGCAGATCAAAGACGCCGAAAAACTACGCGACGCCCTGCAAAAAGCATGGCAAGGGTCCGTCGATGGCGCTCGCAAGGCCGGCGAAGAAGCCACCGCGCTGCTCAAGCAGGCAGCCGAAGCCCGCGCAGACTACCAGTCAAAAGCCAACGCCCGCCGCTCGCAAGACATGTCGCCAGAGGATCAGCAGGCCGAAGCCGTTTCGACGGCAAGCAAGGCTACTGACGACGCCAGTTTTTACGCCGCCGCCGCACAAGTGGCAGCGATTGACGGCCGCGCCAAAGCCGCCGCAGAGTACGCAGAGCGCGCAAAAAAGTTGATTGAGGAAGCCAGCGCCGCGACCGAAAGCATTCAGGACAACGAAACCGCCGCGAAGAATTTCGAGCGCATCGGAGAAGCCGCCGAGGCGTTGAAGAAAGCCGAGGCGGGGCTAAAGCAAGGCGAGGCGAACCAGCTCACCGAGCAGGCACAGGCGCAGCAGCAGCAGATAGCGAGCGTCGCCGCACAACTGGCCGAGCTTCAAAAATCGGTCGCTGGCGTTGAGATCAATCTCGGCGTCGAGAAGGCCAAGCGCGAGGTCGCTGAAATCGAGGCGGCCATCAAGCGGCTTGCGCAAGAGGCCGAGAAGGTCAAGATCAATGTAGGCAGCGGCAATCTGTCCGCAGCCCCGTTCCAGGGCAACGGCGCATCCGGCGGTTTCGCGTCTGGAGGCTTCACCGGCTACGGCGGCAAATACGCCCCGGCCGGCATCGTCCATCGCGGGGAATACGTATTCCCGCAAGAGGCGGTTAAGCGGCTCGGCATCAACTACCTGGCCGATCTGCACAAGCGTGGCCTGCGCGGCTACGCGTCTGGCGGCCTGGTGAGCAATCTGCGCGTACCCAACATCAGCGCACCGACACAAGCCGCCGGCAAAACGCCGGTCGTGCTCGACTTCGGCGCACTCGGACGCTACAGCGCCGCCGCCGCCGGGGCCGAGGTGGAAGGCATCGAGCGCGCACTTCGCAGGGCGAAACTCAAGGGGGGCCGCCGATGAGCGACGCCGGCAAATCATTCGAGCTAGGCGGCATCGTCGTGCCGTTCCGCGCCGCGTTGGGCTATGAGCAGCAGATCGAGCCGATTGGCGCGAGCAGCCTGCGCCGCACCATCAACGGCAGCGCCATCAAACAAACCGCGTGGGCCGGCAAGCTTCGCGTCACGCTGTCTGGCGACGGCTGGTCGCCGCTCGGGCTGGACGATCTGGATTACGCGTTGCCGATGACGCTCAAGTGTCACATGCCGATCGCGCGCCGCTCGCAGTCGCCGGCCATCACCCTGCCAACCACCCGCCGCTCCGATGCCGGTTACGCCCCGTTTGCCCGCGCCAGTCTGGCCGGTGGCGCAGAGGTTGAAACCGCTGTGTCTCTGGTGGGCGACGTGGCCACATGCACCGCCGTGGGCGGCGCCATCAGCTACGCGGTTTGGTACTGGCCGCAGCTGGTCGGGTTTGCCGAGCCGCCCACCACTACAGGCAGCGCCGGCCCCGGTGAATTCGGCTGGCAGATTGTTTTCGAGGAATCCTGATGAAACTTTTTGACCGCGTGCAGATGCGCACCGACACCAACCCGAGCACGTCGGCGCTGACTAATTTGGTTGTCACTGATGGCTATGTGGCCATGTCCGATGCAGGGGTGTCGGTGGTGACCTACTGCATTGTTGGCGAGACCTCCGGCGAGTGGGAGGTCGGCCAGGGTACGCGCGTCGGCCTGACCGGCATGTCGCGCGACTTTGTGTTGTCTCGGCATGACTACGCCGTCGGCGACACCAGTGTTCCAAAGGTTGATTTTTCAGAGCCGGTAACGGTGTCGGTGGTCGCCCCGGCCGTGTGTCTGCCTGCGCATCGTCCGCGCGTCGAGATGCCGCCCTATGCCGAGTCGCTCGGATCTCTGGCGATTGGTAGCGGCGCCGCGTGTTACGAAGAAAACGCGGTGGCTGTCGGCGCAGAAAGCGCAGCCCATGGCCGGGCGTCGCTGGCCGTGCTTGGGCAAACCCTCTACCGAAACTCTATGGCCATTGGCGAGGCATCGACTGACGCGCCGGTCGGCTGCTCGGTTGATGTGCGCGCGAACACCGACAAGTGCATGCGCGTCGAGTGGCTGGGGGAAGCGTGGATCGGTGGCGCCACATCGGGCGAATTGTACGATGTGAACAACTCACAGCCGGCCCCGGACGTGGGTACGTGGGCGCTTGACATGACGGTTGCCGGCCACCGCAGCGACGGCGCGCGATTTGTGCGCCAGTATCGCGGGGCCATCGTGCGATACAGCGGGACATCAACGCTCTACGACCTCACGCCAACCGATATTTCAATTGCCGGCGGCATTGCGTTGTCGGTCAGTGTGGCCATGTCCGGCGCGCTGCTGGTGGTGTCTGTCACCGGCGAGTCTGGATTCAATTGGGCGATCGCCGCCCGCGCGCAGATGCTGATGGTCCGCCTCTGATATGAGCATTTCCGGCGCCCCGATCTCGTCTGCACCGCTGGCCGCGTCGGCCGGTGCATTCACGCCATCCGGCACGGTAAAGAGCTGGCCGCTGGTGGTGACGGTATCGGCCGGCCCGGTCGAACAGGTTTGGCCGCTGTCGGTCACGGTAGCCATGCCGCCGCAAACAACCTGGCCGCTGCGCGTGACAGTGGCCAACGCATCCCCCGCGCAGAACTGGCCGCTGTCGGTCACGGTATTCACCCCCGGCGCATCGCCTGCACGCTGGCGCCCTGTCGTTACCCTTGGCGGGGTTGATGTATCTGCGCGCCTGGTGGGTGAGATCGAGGTTCAGGCTGGCGAAGGGGAGTCGCGTATTGCGGCATTTTCGATGCTGCCCGCGTCCGGCGTGGTGGTTCCTGTCGATTGGGTTGGCCGGGTGGTGACCATCGACTTTGCTCAAGCCGACACGGCAGGCAACGCCATCAACGTGCAGCGCATCTTCACCGGCGTGGTGGATGTGCCTGAGTACGACATCAACACAGGCGGGGCAAACTTTGAATGCACCGACCAGCGGCAGGAGGTGTTGGCCAGCACGGCGCGCACATGGTTTGATACCCACATCGGCGGCTACTACAGCGCTGCCGTGGCGGGCGAGCCTGCCGACAATCTGCAATACGCCGAGGCGCGACTTGCCAGCGTGCCAATGGCGCTTGACCTGGACGCATGGCAGCGCCCGCGCGTGACGCCGTGGAACATCTCAACGCCATACGCCAGCCTGACCGCCGACGACATCCTCGACGGCACGCTGTCTGCCAGCCTGCCGAGCCGGGCCGATCTGCGCAACGTGGTCGAAACCGCGTTTGAGTACCGCTTCCCCAGGCTCCGAAGCCGCACCATCATGGCCGGGTGGAGCCTGGCCGGCGACTACCGCGCCAAGGAAGACCTGCCGACAAAGGCCATGGTCGAGCAAGCGCTTGACGGGATGTCAGGCTGGCAGCGCATGGGCAACGTCGGATATCAAGAGCCGCCGCACGGGTCGCAGACGTTTGGCGGTGGCATCTACTACATGGCGCCCGAGGTGGCGAATCAGCTTTGCATCAGCTTCCAGTCGCGCCACATGACGCGATGGGTGCAGACCGTGACCGAGCGCTACACCCTGCGCGTCACCAACGCCGCCAGCGTGTCAGCCATTGGAGAGGCGCTGGATACCAGCGTGGGCGCCGTGCTTGGGGTCGATTACGATAGCAGTCAATGGCTGTCTGATTACTCGACGCTCCCCGCGCTAACCCGCCTGAGCGCTGGCGATGAATCATTTGACGTGGGCCACGCCGGCATCAGCGACCGCGCCGAGGCCGCCGCCGGAATTGAAGCGCTGGTGGCGCAATCGCAGGTCAATGTACTGGCGTCGCACCGGGATGGCCGGGTGCGGTTTTCCGTACCGCTGCGCGCCGACTATGACCTGACGCACCGGATAGCCATTGACGCCACGCTGGCCGATGGCAGACGCCTGCAAGCCGCAGGCAAGGCCGTGCAGATCGCCCACCGGATGGACATCGACACCGGAGAGGCCACCACCGAAGCCGCAGTAGCCATCAGCGGTCATGCCGCCGTTGGGCTGCAACCCTACGACCCGCCCGCCGCGCCGACAGCCCTGACCGACCCAACAGCAGCACCGACGCCTGCCGCATATGGCATCCAGGCCGGCACGTATTCCGGCCGGCGGGTGGGCGCGGCCGTGCATAACCCCGACACCATGATCGGATTCAGTACCAACAACGGCGCCGATGACAGCACCGGAAACTATGACGCATTCGGCGAGCTGTACCCGGTGCAGTTCTCGGTCGGAGACCCCGACATCGAGGCCGAAGCCCGCGACCCGCTAGAGCTGGCGGCGTCGCTTGAATTCGCGGTGGATGTACCGCAAGACCCATTCGAGGTGAGCGCATGAGCACGACATTTGACATCTACGCAAACGCAGGTTTGACCACCGCATTGACCGCCGGCATTCCGTTTGCCCAGGTGGCCAGCGGGTCGGCCACTGACGTGCTGGTGTATTTCGGCAGCCAGACGCCGGGCAAGACCCTGCAAGCGGCAAGCAGCCCCGGCTTTGACCAGATCACCCTGACGCCTGACGACGTGTCATCCGGCAGCGGGGTCGAGACCAGCATGATCCGGCTCGCCAGCACCGCGCTGGGCCTCGACAGCGCCACCCCGGGCGCGGCGATCAACCTCGGCGTGACGCTCACCTCGGGCGACACCAACGCGATCCCGGTGTGGATCAGGGTGGATGCCGGCGCGCTGGCCGTGAGTGGCACGCCCTACACCGACGGGCTGGTAAAACTTAATCCGGTGATTGAGACATGAGCATCAAACAGTCGATCAGCGCACTAGCCGACCAGCCGACCGCCACGCCGAGCTTTGCCCCGGCGCCGGTCGTTGGCGCGCGGCCAGGCGGTGTATCGGTGGGGCGGCAGCAAGCCAGCACGGTGGGCGGTGGGGCCGGGTTTGATGAGGCAGACTACGCACAGCGCGAATACTGGACGACGGTTAATCGCATGAGTACGGACGGGCTTTTCACCATCCAGGAAAAACCGCTCAAGTCGATCCTGCTGGTGTCCGGTGGTCGCGCCACCTTCAAAGAGCCGGTGTAATGCGTGAAGGCGTCGAAAACCTCCCAGCCGAAACAGACCGATTCGGTCTGCGCTATCACGGTCCGGTGGTTGAAGGCGTCGTTACCCTGCCATCCGGCCACACCGCAGGCAGCATCCAGGCATACGTGAGCACTATCGCCGTGAGCGGCAAGCCCGGACCCTATGGGCAGGTGCATTTCGACAACGCGGCCGACGTGTACCTCAAAAACTACGCCGTGTTGAGCCTCGACGAAGTGCTCTACAACACCAGCATCATGGGCAAGACGCTCGGCAAAGAGGCTGTGCCATTCGTTGCGCCGTCTGGGCGGGTGTGGATATTGTCCGCCACCGGCAACTGGCGATGCGACGACGCCAGCTTTGCCGGCACCGCAAAGCGCTTTGGTGTGTTCGGCAAAAACGTCGCAAACAACGCGCACACCGTCACCATCACCAACCCAGCGCTCGGCAACACCGACCTGTCGGCCTGCACCCTGAGACTGACCGACGCCACCCGCGACGGGTCTAAGCGCATCTATCGCGCAGAGGCCGGCGGCATCGCCATCGCATGGCTCGAGCTAACACTCAGCGAGCCCACTCCGACCACCATCGGCGCGTCATTTGCCATCGTGCGCGACGTGGCCACCACCAGGGGGGCATTCACCTCGCAGCCAACCACGTATAGCGCGCCAGACGATCAGTGGGACGTGTCTATCGGTGTGTACAACACAAAAACAATTGATACGCCGACGCGAATAGTGTGGGAATTCACGCCCGCCCCGCCAAATTACATACAAACGCCGACCGCCGGCACGATTACCCTGCTGACTTTTTACCGCATCACAGGGCATGTGTTTTCGATGACCTACGCCGATAACGGCGCGCTGATTGATGGCACGATGGACGTTCAGACGAAAAGATCAGGGTCGTCAACCATCGCAATCAATGTCACGTCATCCGGCACATGCACCGTCGATCAGACGTATGACGGATCGACATGGAGCGAGACGGTATCAGGGACGGTCGAGGTGGAGGTGGGCGCTACGCTGTCGAGCAATATTACGGCAGAGTCTCGCGTCACGCTCAACCGGGGCGGCTCTTCCGTTGGCTCAATCGTGTATTCGGTCGATGGCGTCATGACGGATGTCCGGTCTGAGAAAGAGGTAGGCGGCGCCGGACCGATGTACGTATCTACGCCAGGCAATGGCCTATCCCCGCTGCTACACGTCGTCAATACGACCAGCCAGGCCACGACGGAGGGCTACGAATTCAAGGCAGACGGCGCGACCGTCAAAACCTACCCCCGTCCTCCAATCAATTTCAATCAGTCCGACACAAAATCAAACATCCCGCTGGCGTCCAATGCAATCGGCCATATATTTCCGGCCGCCAACACCTACCCATCCGCAGACGGAGCCCCGCCGCCGGATAACGCGCTATTTGCACAAATTGGCGTTAGCACCATCGTACTGACGGGGGATGGATACAAATACCCGTATCTATTCAGCCGCATCATGCGGCGCAGTAATTCGGTGTTGTCAGTCCCAGGCGCTATGATCACGTCGGCAACATCTGGTGGTGGTGGCACCGTTACGATGGAGAGCGCGTGGGACTCTCATCTGCTCGGGCGAAACGGCATCCTCGACCCGACCAGACCCACCGTCGCCGCCTCATATGGCGGGGGTGAAGTCACGTGGGACCTGCCCACGGTATCAGAGCAGCCCGTGACCGGCGAGTGGGTTCGCGGTGCGACGGCGACTCAAAACGTCGGGTTTGTCTAGTGATATTCTCCGCCGCGCTGCTCGTGCTGCTCGTGCTGCTCGGCATCGTCTGGCGATACAGCGGCAACCGTAGCAATTGCCTCAACGTTGCCGCCATCGCCTGGTTACGCCGCCGCGCCCGCATCTGGTTTGCCATCCGACGCAGCCACGGCAAGCGCGGGCGCATCCCGCACGCGGCGGCCATTGCCGAGTCCGGCCCGCTCAAGTTTCACGCCATGCCCGACGGCACCTGGCACGCCACGCCAGACGGCAGCACGCTCTACGTGCTCGAGTACGCCCCGCCGGACGGCCAGCGCAAAGACTCGGTCATGCAGGCCGGGGCATTCCCGCTGCTGTTTGACGGCCTCTACTACCTGCGCCGGTATCGGCTGGATGCTGACGGCGTGGGCAACACGTTTGACGCGGCGGTGGATAGCCTGCTGACGGGCTGATCCGGATCACAACTGCGCGTCGCTCTGCGCCCGCCACGCCCCCGACCGCCGATCCACAATCAACGCCCTCGACCCGCCGCCCTTGGCCACCAGCACCAGGCCGATGGTGTTGCGGTCTGCCGAGGTGAATCCGCGCGCATACACCGCAATCCGCTCAAAGGTGTCGGCCACCAGTTGCCGCACCGTCTGCCGTGCTGGCTCGTCCATGGCCAGCGCCGCCTCGGCCAGCGCCGCCCAAGACGCCGCGGCGGGTGCATCTACCCCGGCCGCGTGCGCCAGCTCGCGCTCGGTGGCGGTCGCCTCGGTGGTGAGCGTGGCCAGCTGCGATTCAAGGTCGCGCGCTTTGCGGGCAAACGCGATGGGCGCCGGGCCGTCGTCGGCCAGCATCGCGTCTGTCACTCGCTCGATCTGTTTTTCTACCTCGGCAATCTGCGCCCGGGTGGTGGCAAGCGCCGCGCGCAAGCCCTGGGCCGGGTCGCTGCCCGCCATCAGCGCCGTGAGGTTGATCTGGTCAGAGCAGTAGGTGAGAATGGCGCGCTCCACTGGCACCACCGAGCAACTGCCCGGCACATCGCAGCCCGCGCCGTGCGAGTGCCCGTTGCAGATCAGCCGGCGGTGGCCGTCCTGCGGCGTGCCGTCTGCCTTGCGTGGCCGCGTCATCAGGTTTTGCGCTGCCACCGCCGAGCCGCAGTAACCGCAAAACGTGATGCCCATGCCGGTGACCATGGCCGTGATCTCGCCCCGCCCGCGCCGCCGCTTTCGCTGGCCAACCAGGTGCTGCAGCTCGTCAAACTCGGCCGGCGTCAGCAGGGCAGGGTAATACCCCGCCAGCGCGTACGCCTCGCCGTCAACCTCGATCCGCTTGACCCCCATCAGCGCCGGCACGCGCAGCGTTTTGTACAGGGCAGGCGCCCCGATCGGCCCGCCCGTGATCGACACCCCGCGCGCCGTCATCTCCCGCGCAATCCGCACCGCCCCATTGCCTTGCCGAAACAACCCGATCGCCATCCGGATTGCCTCGGCGCGCTCCGGTATCAGCTCAAACGCCGACCCCGTCCAGCGCACCCATGCCGGGTCCGACCCGTTGCGCACCGCCCCGCGATACGTCCCGGCCAGCCACCCCTCACACTGCCGCCGAATCGCCGCCCGCACCCGCTTGCTCTTCGTGTCGCTCTCCTCATGCGCGCGGATCATCACCAACAGCGAATACACCAAGTCCATCGGCTGCGCCTTCAGCGACTCCCGGTTGTACTCCCGCCCGTCTGATGCCGTCACCACCGTGATCCCAGCGTTGATGATCTGCGCCAACTGCGCCTGCGCCTGGATCGGCTCGGCCCGCGACAACCGGTCAAGCCCCTCCACAATCAACACCGACCCCGCCGCGATGTGCCCATCATCCACCGCCGCCAAAAACACCCCCAGCGCCCCGCGCGACACGTGCCGCTGGTGGTAAGCGCTCAGCCCCTCGTCGCGCATCGACAGCGCATCATCCAGCACCAGACCCCGCTCAGCCGCCCACCGCCGCGCGTACTCAGCCTGCCGCGCCGAGCTATCACCCGACGACTGGCGCGGGTCAGAAAACCGCAGGTAGCTATATACTCTCGGCTGGCTCATGGCTCGATCTAAAATGAAGAAAAAACACAGTATAGGTGTAGTATCACTCGGGTGCCCGAAGGCGACCGTTGATTCCGAGCATATCCTTACCCGTTTGCGGGCGGAAGGGTATGAGGTTTCCGGGTCCTACGACGATGCGGAACTTGTTGTTGTCAATACCTGTGGCTTTATTGATGCGGCGGTCGCCGAGTCGCTCGATGCTATCGGTGAGGCCTTGGCAGAAAACGGCCGTGTTGTCGTGACAGGCTGTCTCGGCGCCAAGGCCGACGTGATTCTCGACGCTCACCCACAGGTGCTGGCGGTCACGGGCCCGCATGCGACAAACGAGGTGATGCAGGCGATCCATGCGCACGTGCCCAAGCCGCATGACCCGTTTCTGGATCTCGTGCCGCCACAGGGTGTCCGGCTGACCCCGAGGCACTACGCTTACCTGAAAATTTCAGAAGGCTGCAACCACCGGTGCACCTTCTGCATCATTCCATCGATGCGCGGCGACCTTGTCAGCCGCCCGATTGGCGACGTGTTACGCGAGGCTGAAAAACTGGCCGAGGCCGGGGTCAAGGAGTTGCTGGTAATTTCTCAGGACACCAGTGCCTATGGTGTCGATGTGAAGTACCGCACCGGATTCTGGGGCGGCAAGCCGGTCAAGACCCGCTTGCTTGAACTGGCCAACGCGTTGGGTGAGCTTGGTATCTGGGTGCGGATGCACTATGTGTATCCATATCCGAGCGTGGATGACCTGATTCCGCTGATGGCCGAAGGCAAGATCCTGCCTTATCTCGATGTGCCGTTTCAGCATGCGAGCCCGCGGATTTTGAAAGCCATGCGTCGCCCGGCCAGTGCCGAGAACGTGTTGGAGCGGGTCCGTAAGTGGCGCAGCATCTGTCCGGATCTCACGATCCGCTCAACCTTCATCACCGGTTTCCCCGGCGAGACCGAGGCAGACTTTGAAGAGTTGCTTCGCTTCCTCGAAATGGCCGATCTGGACAGGGTAGGGGCCTTTGCCTACTCGCCGGTGGAGGGGGCGGCCGCAAATGCACTGGGAGAACCTGTGCCCGAAGCCGTCCGCGAGTCTCGTCGTGCGCGCTTGATGGCCTTCCAGGAAGACATCAGCACGCAGCGTCTTGAAGCCAAGATCGGTCGAGAGATGACGGTGCTGGTGGATGATGTTGATGACGATGGCGCCGTGGCGCGATCGCCTGGCGACGCGCCCGATATCGATGGTTTGGTTTACATTCCGGGAGCCGACCACCTCGAGGTTGGTGATTTTGTTCAGGTGCGCATTACCGATTGTGACGTCCACGATCTTTACGCCGACCTGTTACAGGACGACGCTCGCAGCTAAAGTCCGCTGGCGTCGCCATTCGCTCAAAAAGGGCTCGCCATGCATGATCTGGAACAACCCCGCGGTTTGAGCGACGGCCCCAGGCTGGGGTTGGCGCTCGGAAGTGGGGCGGCCCGTGGCTGGGCGCATATCGGTGTTATTCGCGCACTCAAGCGCGAAGGAATTCACCCGGACATCATTAGTGGATGTTCCATTGGCGCCTTTGTTGGTGCCGCGGAGGCGACGGGCGAGTTCGAAAAACTGGCGACCTGGGTTGAGCGGCTGACATGGCAGTCGGTGGTGTCGCTTCTTGATGTCAGCCTCAAGGGTGGGCTGATCAAAGGCGACCGCCTCATCGACTATTTCGAGCGCGAGATCGCGACGCTCGACTTCGACGAATTGCAGCTCCCCTTTGGCTGTGTTGCAACAGAACTCCAGACGGGCCGGGAAATTTGGCTGAAGGAGGGCAGTGTTGCCCGCGCTGTGCGCGCTTCCATTGCCTTGCCCGGGCTGTTCACGCCAGTTGTCGAAAAAGACCGAGTGCTGGTTGATGGGGGTTTGGTGAATCCGGTGCCGGTGTCGCTGTGCCGCGCCATGGGCGCCGACATCGTGATTGCGGTCGATCTGGGGTCCGACATCGTCGGACGGGCGAAGCGTCGCCTCCCGCACGGAAAGAAACCTGCTGTTGAGCCCAGTGCCGAGCGAAGCTGGGCGGAGCGTCTGCTCGACCGCTTTGGTTTGAACGGGAAGGACAGCGAAGATGACGAGCTCTCCATGCTGGATGTGCTCAATACCAGCATCAATATCATGCAGGTCCGGATTGCTCGCAGTCGTTTGGCAGGTGAGCCGGCTGACGTCTTGATTGCGCCGCGTGTCGGGCAGGTGGGTCCGATGGACTACCATCGAGCCAAAGAAACCATTGCGGAAGGCGAGGCAGCGGTTGCGCGGATGATGCCGGCAATCCGATATGCCTTGGGTCACGAAGGAGGTGGGCATGATGCATGAAGCCTTGCTGGGGCGCTTGGTGGTGTGTGTTGGTGAGTCTTATGTCCTCACCAGTCCTGACGATCAGGCCCCCTATATGACTGACTGGCGCGGGCGGTATCACGGTTCCGCGTATGCGGTGGTGCGTCCATCGGATGTCGCGCAAGTGTCCAGTGTGATGCGCCTTTGCCATGAACTCGGTGTTGGCGTGGTCCCCCAAGGGGGGAACACCGGCTTGTGTGGTGGGGCAACGCCGCGCGAGGACGACGCCGTCATCGTTCTGGCGCTGGATCGATTGAAGGCGGTACGGGCTATCGATCCCGTCGACAACACGATGCTGGTCGAGGCGGGTTGCACGCTGGCCCAGATTCAGCTGGCCGCTGAGGGCGCAGACCGCCTGTTTCCGCTATCGCTTGCGTCAGAGGGGAGCTGCCAGATTGGTGGCAACATCGCCACCAATGCTGGCGGCGTGCATGTCGTTAGATACGGAAACACCCGCCAACAAGTGCTTGGTCTGGAGGTGGTTCTGCCTGACGGTACGGTCTGGAATGGTTTGCGTTCGCTGCTCAAGGACAACACCGGATACGACCTCAAGCAGTTGTTTATCGGCTCGGAGGGCACGCTGGGGGTGATTACCGCCGCGACTTTGCGTTTGATGGCGCGGCCGAAACAGCGCGCAGTGGCGTGGTTGGCCGTGACTGACCCCCAGGCAGCACTGGCGCTCCTGGGGGCCGCGAGAGATCGCCTCGGTGAGCGGGTGTCGGCATTTGAATTGATCAGCCAGAACGCGCTCGATGTCGTTTTGCGCCACATCCCGGGTGCGCGCTTGCCGCTGGCGAAGAACCCGCCATGGTCGGTCTTGCTCGAGGTCTCCGACGTCGCGGCGGATACTCGACTTGATGAGTCGCTGGAGGCGCTTGCCGCCGATGCGTTTGAGTCCGGTCAGGTGAGTGATGCGGCGATTGCTGCGTCGGTTGCCCAGTGTGAGGCCTTGTGGGCGCTCCGGGAGAATATTTCCGAGGCGCAGCGCATCGAGGGCTTAAGCATCAAGCACGATGTGTCATTGCCCGTCAGTGCGATTCCTGCTTTTCTCGAATCGGCCGAGCGGGCATTGGACGCCGACTATCCGGCCGCGCGCATCGTGGCTTTTGGCCATATGGGTGATGGAAACTTGCACTACAACATTTCCTCAGTCGATGCGGCGCAAAACGCCGCCTTGATTGCGCAAACGGAAGCGGTGAATCGTTGTGTGCATGACATTGTTGCCGGTTTTGATGGCTCGATTTCCGCTGAGCATGGTATTGGTCAGCTCAAGCGCGAGGAAATGGTGCGTTATAAATCGACTGTCGAACTGGCTTTGATGCGCCGTATCAAGGAGGCAATTGATCCGCGCGGCTTGATGAATCCGGGCAAGGTGCTGCCCGATTTGTGAGGCTTCTGAAAGTCGCGTCAAAAAAGGGTTTACAGCTTTTAAATGGCCACCTATAATGCGCGCTCTTTCGGGGGTATAGCTCAGCTGGGAGAGCGCTTGCATGGCATGCAAGAGGTCAGCGGTTCGATCCCGCTTACCTCCACCAAAGAACAGGTCCCTATCGTCTAGAGGCCTAGGACACCGCCCTTTCACGGCGGCGACCGGGGTTCGAATCCCCGTAGGGACGCCAAGTTGCAAAAAGGCTGCCAGAGAAGTTTGGCAGCCTTTGATTTGGCCGGTGGCACCGGCCAAGACACCGAAAGGTGTGGAGTGGTAGTTCAGTTGGTTAGAATACCGGCCTGTCACGCCGGGGGTCGCGGGTTCGAGTCCCGTCCACTCCGCCAGATTTAATGCAGTTGTTTAGACGACAACTGCAATGAGCAACAGGTGAAAGTTGCTTGATTGGGAGTCGTAAGCAGGCTAGAATGTCACGCTCTTTCGGGGGTATAGCTCAGCTGGGAGAGCGCTTGCATGGCATGCAAGAGGTCAGCGGTTCGATCCCGCTTACCTCCACCAAAGAAACAAGGTCCCTATCGTCTAGAGGCCTAGGACACCGCCCTTTCACGGCGGCGACCGGGGTTCGAATCCCCGTAGGGACGCCAAGTTGTACGGAGGCTGCCAGAGAAGTTTGGCAGCCTTTGATTTGGCCGGTGGCACCGGTCAAGACACCGAAAGGTGTGGAGTGGTAGTTCAGTTGGTTAGAATACCGGCCTGTCACGCCGGGGGTCGCGGGTTCGAGTCCCGTCCACTCCGCCAGAAATATCGAAAAGCGGGCGCGCAAGCGCCCGCTTTTTTTGTTTTGCCGGGACCTTCCTGCTTTTTCTGGAGGCGGTTTTCACCCGTCGCCTGCTCTGGACGACCTCACACTGATTTTTTGCCATCCGTCAGTTTTCGCCCCTGCACTTCAACTCGAAGGCTTACCTACGCTGTGACTGGCGCGAGCCAGTGCTGCGCTCGATAGTGCGTAAAGTCACATCACGGATTGTGGTACCACGGCTGTGTTTTTTGGAGACACACGAGGACCGTGACGCCGAACTCGTCCTTCGATCCCGCTCTACTGTTTTGTTTCGCTCGTGACTTTTTACACCAAACGGACGGACACCTGAAACCTGTCGATTGACGAACGATTTTGTCATATTTTTCGACTACTGCTGGGTCGATGCGCCGTGCTTCAGTCAGAATGTACCGGGCTTTCAAATCAATAGGTTATCAATGGCTGTGCGCGGGAGGGGTAGATGTCAGAGGCGTCAGATGAATATTTTCAGACGTTCGTGCGTATAGCCTTAAAGGAACCATCTGGACGTTGCTGCGATGCTATCGGCACTTGAGGCGGGCAGGCTGATGGTCTATTCGTTCAATTACGCCAAGCTGAATCGACGGATAGAGGGGGTCACAATGCTGTTGCCGAATAGTTCCGCCACAAGTACAGTTCGCGCCTCAAGCAGGATCGTATCGTTTGCACTTGAAGGTGAGCCTATGTTGCGCAGCGGAGATAACGCGCCCCTTTTCTCGTTGCCGGATGCCGATATGGAAAACTTCGACATGGCGTCCGTTCGCGGCAACCGCCATGTCGTTCTGTTTTTCTATCCCCGTGACAACACCCCCAGTTGTACGCTTCAGGCCGCTGATTTCAGCGACCATGAAGATGTTTTCAATCGGCTCGATTGCATCGTTGTGGGCGTCAGCCCCGACGATTGCTTGACGCATGCAGAGTTTCGCGATGAGCATGGCTTGTCGATCCGGTTGCTGGCCGATACTGAAGCGGAAGCATGCAAGCTGTTCGGGGTTTGGCGCGAGAAAGTGGTCGATGGCGTGAAACGAATGGGTGTGTTACGTTCGACTTTTATTATCGACAAGGCCGGTCAGATTCGGCATGCACTGTATGACGTCGCGCCCCGCGGCCATGTTGCTGAAGTACTCGCTCTTGTCAGGGAACTGGAACCGGAAAAAGCTAATGCAAATCGCAAAAAACACCGTCGTAACGCTTAAATACACTGTCCACGATCCTGACGGAAACGTGGTCGATGATGGCCAGCATCCGCTGGTCTACCTGCACGGAGGCTACGACGGGATCTTTTCGCCGATCGAAGAGGCTCTGCAGGGCAAGAGCACCGGCGAAAACTTGAAAATGAAGCTTCAGCCTGACGATGCGTTTGGCGAGTACGACGAAAACATGGTGATGATGGAAGATCGCACCCTGTTTCCGGACAACATCGAAGTGGGCATGAGCTTCGAACGCGTGACCGAAGATGGCGAAGACGAGATCCTCTACCGGATCACCGATATCGCCGATGGCAAGGTCGTGGTCGACGGCAACCATCCGCTGGCTGGCGTTGCCCTGTTATTCGATATCATGATCGCAGAAGTGCGTGCCGCAACGGCTGAAGAAATCTCCCATGGTCATGTCCATGGCGCCGGTGGTCACCACCACTGACCGGATTCAAACGCACCTCAAACGGGCCGCCAGATTGCGGCCCGTTTTGATTTCTGGCGCGTTCGCAGTAGATTCTCGTAGCGGGCCTTCCATCGTCCTGTGGGCATTGCCCCGCCACTTTGCTGAACTCAAACGGGTTTGTGTGACCACTTCATGACTGTGTCCGAGCATGCTGAACTGCTGAGCGTTGAAGCCCTTTCTGTCGAAATCGATACCGGGCAGCGCGTGCGTCCCGTCGATGCTTTGAATCTGTTGATCGCGCCCGGCCAGACGGTGGCGCTGCTCGGTGAGTCAGGCTGCGGAAAGTCCATGACTGCACTGGCGCTGATGCGACTGTTGCCGGCGGGTGGGCGCATTGCCGGCGGCGCGGTGCGCTATCACGGCAATGATGTGCTGTCCTTGCCAGAAGCGCGTATGCGGCAGGTGCGTGGGGGTGGCATGGCGATGATCTTTCAGGAGCCATCGACCAGCCTGAACCCGGTGATGACCGTGTATCACCAGATTGAAGAGGTCCTTAGTCGCCATCGCGGCCTGAGCGGTGCGTTAGCGCGCGCCGAGGCGACGCGTTTGCTGTCGGCGGTTGGCATCCCGGACGCTGAACGCCGACTGGATGAGTATCCATTTCAGTTCTCCGGCGGCATGAAGCAGCGCGCCATGATCGCGATGGCGCTTGCCGGGAATCCGGATTTGCTGATCGCCGACGAGCCGACGACCGCACTGGATGTCACCTTGCAGTCGCAGGTGCTCGACGTATTGGCCGAGCTGCAGCGCTCGCGACGGATGGGCATGTTGCTGATTACGCACGACCTGGGCGTGGTGGCGCGCATGGCACATTCGGTGGCGGTTATGTATGCGGGCGAACTGATCGAGACCGGTGCGCGGAACGCCTTCTTCGGCGCGCCGCTTCACCCCTATTCACGAAAGCTGTTTGCCGCCTTGCCAACACCGGCGGGGCGCTTGCGGCCGCTCGAAACGCTGGCTGGGATGGTGCCGCGGCTCGATCAAACTTTTGCGGGCTGCCGATTTGCGCCGCGTTGCCCATCGGCAATGGCGCATTGCGCCGAGCGCCGTCCCGCTTGGTATGACGTTGAGGGCCGGCAGGTGCGGTGTCATTTGTACGATCCGGCACTGCCGGCACAAGCCGTGCCCCCGCCTCAGGTGCGCGACGATGCGCTCGGTGCGACGCGTGTGGCTGCCGAGCCATTGCTGGAGGTGTCTGATCTTAAGGTGCATTTCCCCGTACGCAAAGGAGTTCTGAAGCGCATCACGGGGCAGGTCAAAGCCGTCGATGGCATCAGCCTCACGCTCACGCCAGGAAAAACGCTGGCGCTCGTGGGCGAATCCGGTTGCGGCAAGACCACCGCCGGCAAGGCGCTGATGCAGCTTGTACGGCCCACGGCGGGCTCCGTGAAGTTGTCAGGGGTGGAGCAGACGGGGCGACGTGGCGGTGCGTTGCAGGATTTGCGTCGTCAGGTTCAGATGGTTTTTCAGGATCCGTTCGCTTCGCTGAATCCGCGCATGCGCATCGGCGACATCCTGGAAGAGGGCATGGCCGCCCTAAAGACGGCAGGAAATGCGCAGGAACGATCCCGCCGCGTGGATGCTTTGCTCGCTCGGGTGGGCCTTGATTCGGCGATGCGCGACCGTTATCCGCACGCTTTCTCCGGCGGTCAGCGGCAACGCATTGCCTTGGCGCGGGCGCTGGCAGTGTCGCCCAAGGTGATTGTCTGCGACGAGCCGACCAGTGCACTGGACGTTTCGGTGCAAGCCCAGATTCTGAATCTGATGCGGGATGTTCAGCGCAGCGAGCAGTTGGCGTATCTGTTCATTACGCACAACATCGCCGTGGTGGATTATCTGGCGGACGAGGTCGCGGTGATGTATCTGGGACGGATCGTGGAGCAGGGGGATCGCGAGCAAGTCTTGCGTCAGCCGCGTCATCCCTACACTCGCACCTTGCTTGACGCCGTGCTCAGCGCGACGCCATCGGACGCGCATGCGGCGGTGTCTCAGGTCGAGATTTCCTTGCCTTCACCGCTGAATCCGCCCACCGGCTGCCACTTTCATCCGCGTTGCGCCAAGGCCGATGATCGATGCCGGTCGGACTACCCGGAGGTGACTCGGTTTGATGGTGGCGGGTATGTTCGTTGTCACTACCCTGCGGTGAATTAAGCGGGGCTAACGTCGTTTTTTGTTGCGGCGCTTCGATTTTTTCTTTTTCGGCGCCTGAGTGCTGATTTCTTTGGCACTGGGCAAGTCGGGGATCAGGTTGGTCAGCGGCATGACCGATTGCACGTCGGCGCCTGCCGGCACCAGCAACACGGTGCCCGACTTGAGATTGAACGGCGAGGTCAGCCCGTTGACCTGAAGCAGTTCGGTGAGCGTCAGCCCGAACTTGCCAGCGACGCTTTCCACACTCTCCGAGTTGCCCAAGCGATAGGTTTGCCAGCGTGGTCCCGCGCCGGCGAGTTTTGACTGGAAGAGGTCAACCCGATCGGCCGGCAGGATCAATTGTTGTCGCCCTTCCGGAATGACCGGGCGCCGAAAAGCCGGGTTCAGCGCAACGAGTTCTTCGAGGGGGAGCTGCGCGAACGCGGCGGCCATGGCCAGATCGATGCCGGGCGGGCTTTCCACAGTCTCGAAGTACAAGCGGTTCGGCACATGCGGCAATTCGATATTGAACAGCTCAGGGCGGGCGATGATGTTCTTCAAGGCCAGCAGCTTGGGTACATAGCGACGGGTCTCGTCGGGCAGCTTGAGGTAGGCCAGCTCCGTCGGCAAGCCGGCGGCTTCGTTCTTCTTGCGCGCACGTGCTACCGCGCCTTCTCCCCAGTTGTAGGAGGCGAGAGCGAGATGCCAGTCGCCGTGCATGTCATAGATGCGTTCGAGGTAGTCGAGGGCGGCCTCGGTGGAGGCGACGATGTCGCGCCGTTCATCGACCCATTCGTTTTGATCGAGTTTGAAGTAACGGCCGGTGGATGGAATGAACTGCCATAGCCCGGCGGCGCGCGAACTCGACAAGGCCATGGGGTTGAAACCGCTTTCGACCATGGGCAATAACGCCAACTCGGTTGGCAGACCGCGGCGCTCAAGGGCGTCGACAATGTGGTAAAGGTAGCGGTAGCTGCGCTCGAACAGGCTGCGCAGCGCATTGGGGTGGCTCAGGTAGCGAATCTGCTGCGTGGCGACTTCCTCGCTATCGAGGTCGGGCATGGCAAAGCCGCGCCGGATGCGGTCCCACAAGTCGGCGGCCTGATGCGTCAGGTCGACGGTAATGATCGGCTCGTCGTTTGCGGTGAGGTCGAGCACCTGCGGCTGAACGATGGATAACCCTTGCCCTGCGGCGTCTGGCGAGAGCGTCTGCGCGCCGAGGGGAGGGCCGACCAGCGCCAAGGCAAGAAAGAGACGGACAATGCCAGTCATCGGATTCCGCAGGGTTAAAAGGCCTCGCATTGTAGAGACCCGTGAATAAAGGCGTCAAACCGGGAGAAGGCCTCGTTTTTGACGCGATTTTGCGACTTTGGTGATAGAGATCGGTGCAATAATACCCCTGTCTATAGCCCGGCCTTTCTTATGAAAGTTCTTCTGATAGAAGACACTGTGACCAGCGCCACCATCGTGACCGCTCAGCTTGCCAAGCTGGGGCTGGAGTCGGTGCATGCGCGCGATGGTGAAGCGGGGCTTGAAATATTCAAGCAATCCCGACCCGATCTGATTCTGCTCGATGTCATCATGCCCGGCCTTGATGGATTCGAGGTTGCGCGGCGGATTCGCTTGCTCGAAAAAGACGGTGACTGGACGCCGATCATTTTTCTTACGGCACGCACCAGCGACAAAGATCTGGAGCGTGGCATTGAGGCGGGTGGTGACGACTATCTGGTCAAGCCGGTATCTGAAGTCGTGTTGGCGGCCAAGGTTCGGGCGATGCAACGATTGGCGCAGATGCGGCTGTCGCTGTTGGTGCTGACGCGCCGTCTGGATGACGCCAACCGCGAGTTGAAGCGGCTGACCTCGGTCGATGGCCTGACGGGTATCGCAAACCGTCGGTGCTTTGATGAGTCGATCGCGCGTGAGTGGCAGCGCTCACGGCGTAATCGCCTGCCCCTGTCGATCCTGATGCTGGATGTCGATTTCTTCAAACAGTACAACGATCGCTACGGTCACCAGGCGGGCGATGAGTGTCTCAAAGTCGTCGCAACATGCTTTCAGTCTGAACTGAAGCGCCCCGCCGACATGGTGGCGCGTTTCGGTGGCGAAGAATTTGTGGTGATTCTGCCCGAGACCAACGTGGTGGGGGCCCGGCGAGTGGCCGAAGCGATGCGCAACGCGCTGGTCTCCTTGAAGCTGCCGCACGACAGATCGTCGGTATCCGATTACGTGACCACAAGCGTGGGTGTCACGACTGTCTATCCGTCACCCGATGACGCGGCGACGATCGCCGACATGCTCGATGCTGCCGACAAGGCGCTCTATCTGGCTAAACGCGCCGGGCGTAATCAGGTGGCCGTGGCAAATCAATCGGAAGGCGCGGCAGTCTGATCCTCAGAACGTGTTTTTCCATTCGCGCAGCGCGGTGAAGGTGGTCAGCGCAGTGTCGACCGGCTGATGTCTTTGATTGGCCAGCGTGGACCGGATGGATGGGCTGAGCGGTCGCAGGAAGGGGTTGATTGCTCTTTCGCGAGCAATGGTGCTGGGCAGCGTGGGCAGCCCCTTGAGTCGCCGATCGGTGCATTCAGCCAGCCACAGATCCCGCGTCAGGTTGTCCGGTTCGGCCGCTTGTGCGAAAGCAAGATTGGCAAGCGTGTATTCATGAGTGCAGTACACCTGCGTGTCGTCCGGTAGCGCTGCCAGCTTGTTCAGCGAGTTGAACAGTTGCGCGGGCGTTCCTTCGAATATCCGCCCGCAACCGGCACTGAACAACGTGTCACCGCAAAACAGCACGCCCGGCGCGTAATACGCAATATGGCCGCGGGTGTGCCCGGGGACGTCGAGTACTCGCAGCGTCAGTGCAAGTTCCGGTATCGCGAGTTCATTGGGCTCGCGCACCGTGTGGGTGACGCCCTCGATGGTCTCGGTGGCCGGACCATAGACCGGACACTGCGGCGCGAGAGCCGCCAGGCCGCCGACATGATCGGCGTGGTGGTGAGTAATCAACACGGCAGCCAGCGTCAGATCGTGTTGCGCGATAAAATCCTGCACTGGCGCAGCGTCGCCGGGGTCGACCACAAGCGCGTTGCGGTCGTCGTGCATCAGCCAAATATAGTTATCTTTGAACGCGGGTAAGGGAACAATCTGTCTCATGACGCCTCCTGATACCTCCTCGCTAAACCTACGCCAGCCAGCGGATCTGGCCGATTGGTTACAGACGCCCATGGGGCGGTATGTGACGGCGTGGGAGGAAAAGCAATTTGATGCCATGGTAGCGGATCTGTTCGGTTACCACGCGGTGCAGGTCGGGCTGACGCAGATCGATTTCCTGCGGAATAACCGTATCCCGTCCCGTACGTTGTGCGATTTCACGACGGACGGTCGGCTGGTGGATGTTTTGGCCAGTGCAGAGGCACTGCCTTTTGAATCTGGCAGTGTCGATCTGGTGCTCTTGCCTCACGCGCTGGAATTTGCGGAACACCCGCACCAGGTGCTGCGGGAAGTGGAGCGCATTCTGGTGCCAGAGGGCCAACTGATCGTGGCCGGCTTCAATCCGTACAGCCTGTGGGGCGCACGTCGGCTGGCACAACGGCGTGCCGGTGCGTTTCCATGGCAAGGGCAATATCTGTCAGTGCGGCGGCTCAAGGATTGGCTGCAATTGCTGAGCTTCGATACCCGCGCGGGGGGCTTTGGTTGCTACGCCCCGCCCATGCGTCAGCAGCGCTGGCTCGACCGATTCAACTTTATGGACGCGGCGGGTGAGCGCTGGTGGCCGGTGTGCGGTGGTGTTTACCTGCTGCAGGCGGTCAAGCGGGTGCACAGCATGCGGCTGATTCAGCCCAAATGGCGCACGCGCAGCGCCCGTCGTAAATCGCTCGCCCCGGTCGCTTCGCCCGGGCAGCGGGTGGCAAGAATTCACAGGAAACAGAATGACGATTGAAGTCGATATTTTTACCGATGGCGCCTGCAGCGGTAACCCCGGCCCGGGCGGCTGGGGCGCTATCCTGCGCTGGGGTACGCAAGAAAAGACCTTGTTTGGCGGCGAAGCGAATACCACCAATAACCGCATGGAGCTGCTAGCCGTCATTCGCGCGCTCGAAGAACTCAAACGGCCCGTGAAGGCGCGGGTGCACACCGACAGCCAATATGTTCAGAAAGGCATTTCGGAGTGGATTCACGGCTGGAAGGCCCGCGGCTGGAAGACGGCGAGCAAGGCGCCCGTAAAGAATGAAGATCTGTGGCGTGCGCTTGATGCCGTGCAAAGCAGCCATCAGGTGGAGTGGGTGTGGGTCAAGGGGCATGCCGGGCATGTCGAGAATGAGCGGGCGGATGGCCTGGCGCGTCAGGGCGTGGAGTCGATTCGCGCCCGCCGGGCGTCTTGAGGAAGGCGGATATGCGACAGATTGTGCTGGATACGGAAACGACGGGTCTGGAATGGCGTAGTGGCGACCGGGTGATTGAAATCGGCTGCGTCGAACTGGTGAATCGCAAGCTCACCGGGCGTCACTACCATGTGTACATCAACCCCGAGCGCGATAGTGATCCGGGTGCCATCGAGGTGCACGGCATCACCAACGAGTTTCTCGCCGACAAGCCAAAATTCAGGGATGTGGCGGCTGAATTCGAAGATTTTGTTCGCGGTGGCGAGCTGATCATTCACAACGCAAACTTCGACGTCGGCTTTCTCGACAACGAGCTGACGCTGATCAACCGGCCGCGGCTCGGCGGCATCTGCGCCGGGGTGATCGATACGCTGAAGATGGCCAAGGAGCTCAACCCGGGCAAGCGGGCCACACTCGACGCCTTGTGCGAACGCTTCGACGTGGACAACGCCCGACGGACGCTGCACGGCGCCTTGCTGGATGCGGAGTTGCTGGCCGAGGTCTATCTGGCGATGACGCGCGGGCAGGAGAGTCTGATCATCGGCCTCGACGAAGCGCCCACCGCAGCGATGACCGAAGAGCATGCGGCTTCGCTGGCTGACCGTCCGCCGCTGACCGTGTTGCGCGCCAGCGAGGACGAACTGGCTGAGCATGCAGCGGTTTTGGCCGACATCGCCAAGGCGACCAAGGGCGGCTGTCTGTGGCTGCCAAGCGAGACTCCGGCGGCCGCGGATTGAGCATCTGGTGTGGCGAGTACTCGGCTAGAGCCGCAGCCACTCGCCGCTATCGGCTTTGGCACCGAGCAGGCGATTGACGGTGGGGCGCAAGTCCAGGCCGGTCGCTGTTTGCACCGCGATCGCTCGTTCGCGTAGTTCGGCAGCGTCGAGTTCAATCGGGTGGCCGACGGCGCCAAAGGCAATCATGTTGCCGTGGTCGGCCGAGTTGAAAGCCAGCGAGCGCTGGTCGAATGCATACTCCAGGCGAGCCATGGTGCCCTCGTAGCGGCGCCCACGGTTGAACAGATTGGCCGAGAGCAGGCCGTCGTCGGTCAGGTGCTCGCGCAGGCAGCGATAGAATTCAATCGAATTGAGCGGCCCCTGGCGCACGTCGTGGTCGTAGGCGTCGAGCAGAATCAGATCCCAGCGCGCATCGGTTTGCGCCATGAACACCAGACCATCTTGCAGATGCACTTGCAAGCGATCATCGTCGGCCGGAAAACGAAAATACTGCCGGGCGATGGCCAGCACACGCGGTTCGATTTCGACCACGGTGTGAATCGCGTCGGGCAGTTGCCGGTGAATGAACTTGGCGAGTGAGCCCGCGCCCAGGCCGATCGACAGCACGCGGCGCGGCCAGGGGGCTTCGCGCATCAGCAGGCCGGCCATCATTTCGCGGGTGTAGGGCAGCTCCAGCGTATGCGGGCTGCGCAAGCGCATGGCCCCTTGGACCCACTCGGTACCAAAATGGAGAAAACGTACGCCCGCTTCTTCGCGGATATCAATGGGATTTTCCATTGGTTCAGAATCCAGTCCGGGGAAAGAGCGGCGCGTCGGCGTCGCCTATTAATGATTGCAGGTGTTGGTAGCCGATGAAGCTTCGCAGGAAGTACAGCCCCTTGAGGCGCTGGCAGGCGCGGGCTTCGGGTGAGTTGGCCGCGAAGCTCAGCGGCACGTGCAGGCTGTCGAAAATATGGTCATCCGTGTCGGTCAGATGACAGACCGCCTTCAGTTGACTGATCTGCACGTCGATCGCTTTCAATTCGCCGACGCCATTCAGATGCATTCGGCTCATGGCGCTGTCGGCGGTGGCGCCCACGGGTGGGATGTGATGCGTGCCGCACCGGGTGTATCAGCAATGTGCACTTCAACCCAACCCATGAAGGGGGCGCCGTAGGTCTCGATGCGGGTGAAGTGTGCGACGCGCTGGCCGGCCGGATCGTTGAGCGGGTGGTCGATCTTGTGGTTGTGGCTGTCGCCGTGAATCAGGATGACCTGGCGATCGGTGGCCTGCACGTGTGCTCGAAGCCGGTCCACAAAGTCGACAAAGCCGCGTTTTGGTTTGCCAGCGGCATAGGCTTTGAAGTGTGGATCGCCTTGCAGGGTGAGGACGATCAGGCGCGCATCGATTTGCGCCGCGCGGGCGAAGGCAGCGGCCATCCAGTCGATATTGGCGGCGTGGCGCTGGCGGTATTCTTCTCCCGGCGTGTCGGCCTTGCCGAAATTGTTATTGCTGCCGGTGACGTTGAGCGTGGCAAAGACAACGCCGCCATGTTCCCAGCACAGGTTCTCGGGGTAGGGTGCGGCCTTGTTCGCATCGCTTTGACGAAGCACCGGCATCGGCGGTTTGCCCAAGGATCTGGCGTCGGCAAAGAAGACGCCACGCAGGAAATTCAGCCGTTCGAGCGGATCGTAGCCACCGTTGCTGGCGCGATGACAGTCCGTCCATTCGTTGTCGCCGGGGGTGTAGATCAATGGCGCCGAAACCGCATCGAACAGCGTGCGTCGGTCGTGATACATCGCGTCGTCACAGCGCTGGCTGCCACTCTTGATGTCGCCGGCGTGGATGATGAAAGCCGGTTTGCGCTCGCCGATCTGCGTCAGCATGGCAGGCAGCAACTGGCGCTCGGCGTCGGTATAGGGCGTGTCACCAATGATCGCGAAATGCCATTCAGCGGCCGTGGCGAGCGATGCGCTTGCAGCCAGAACCAAGGCGATGAAAAAGCGGCGCATGCTCAGCTGACCAGGCGTTTGAGTGCGTAGAGTTGCTCAAGCGCTTCGCGCGGGCTCATGGCGTCCGGATCGAGGTTCGCCAGCGCGCCGATCGCCGGGTGTGAGGGCGCGTCGGGTTCGTCGGCGGGCAGGGCGGCGAACAGGTCGGGCTGGCTGCTGCTGCCGACCGATTGGTTCTCCAGTACGCGCAGGCGGCGCCGGGCATCGCGCACCACGGCGGGCGGAATGCCTGCCAGCGCGGCCACTTCAATCCCGTAGCTCTGGCTGGCCGGGCCGTCTTCGACCGCGTGCATGAAGACAATGCGGTGGCCGTGTTCGACCGCATCCAGATGCACGTTGGCGCATTCCGGGTAGTCGACGTTGACGCGGGTGAGCTCGAAATAGTGGGTGGCGAACAAGGTCAGGCTGCGGTTCTTTTCGAGCAATTGGCGGGCAATGGCAAAGGCCAGCGCCAGGCCGTCGAAGGTCGAGGTGCCGCGGCCGATCTCGTCCATCAGCACCAGGCTGTGCTCGGTGGCGCCATGCAGGATGGCGGCGGCTTCGGTCATCTCGACCATGAAGGTCGAACGGCCGGAGGCGAGGTCGTCCGAGGCGCCAATGCGGGTGAAGATGGCGTCGATCGGGCCGATGCGGGCGTGCTGAGCCGGCACGAAGCTGCCGATATGCGCCATCAGGGTGATCAGCGCGACCTGCCGCATGAAGGTCGACTTACCGCCCATGTTGGGGCCGGTGATCATCAACATGCGCCGCGTGGGCGAGAGCGAACAGCGGTTGGCGATGAAGGCTTCGACCTGGCGCTCGACCACCGGGTGGCGGCTGTCGACAAGTTCCAGCCCGGGCTGGTCGGAGAGCACCGGGCAGCAGTAATCGTAACGCCGTGCCGACTCGGCCAGCGCGGCGAGTGCGTCGAGCGTGGCAATGGCGCGGGCGACCCGCTGGAGTTCGGGGATGTCACCCGCCAGCGTATCGAGAATCGTCTCGTAGAGCGCCTTTTCGCGCGCCTGGGCGCGGTCCTGCGCCGACAAGGCCTTGTCTTCAAAGGCCTTGAGTTCGGGCGTGATGTAGCGCTCGGCATTCTTCAGTGTCTGGCGACGGCGGTAGTCGTCCGGCACCTTGTCGCCATGCACGCGGCCGATCTCGATGTAGAAGCCATGCACCCGGTTGTACTCGACCTTGAGCGTCGAGATGCCGGTGCGCTCGCGTTCGCGCACCTCCATCTCGATCAGGAACTGGCCGCAGTTGTTCTGGATGCCGCGCAGCTCGTCGAGGTCGGCGTCATAGCCGTCGGCAATCACACCGCCGTCGCGCAAGGCGGTCGAGGGTTCGGGGGTGATGGCACGGCTGAGCAGCTCGGCCGCCGCCGTTGGCGGGGCGAGTTGCTCAGCCAGCGCGGCCAGCACCGGGGCTTCGATCTCGGTAAGCGAGGCGCACAGCGTCGGCAGGCGCGCGAGGGTGTCGCGCAGGGCCGACAGATCACGCGGGCGGGCGGAACGCAGCGCGATGCGGGCGGTGATCCGCTCCACATCGGCCACGCCCTTGAGTGCGCTTCGCACATTGGCGCCGGGGCCGCTGCCGGCATCGCCGAGCAACTCGGCCACGGCGGCATGGCGGGCGGTGACGGCGGCGCGGTCGCGCAGCGGGTGGTGAATGGCGTGGCGCAGCCAGCGCGAGCCCATGCTGGTGACGCAGGTGTCGAGGCAGGACAGCAGCGTGGGCGAAGCCTCGCCACGCAGGGTTTCGGTCAGTTCGAGGTTGCGGCGGGTGGCGGCGTCGAGGCGGATGTATTCGGACTCGTGCTCGACCCGAATGCCGGTGACGTGCCGCAGGCTTTGCTGTTGGGTGCCACTGGCGTATTCATACAGCGCTGCGGCGGCGGCCAGCGCCACGGGCAGGTCGTCGGCACCATAGCCGGACAGATCGCGGGTGCCCAGATGCGCGGTGAGCAGTCGTGCGCCGTTGGCGCCATCGAACTGCCAGTCCGGCATTTTTTGCAAGGCCGGGGCGAGCGACTCGATCAGCGGCAGGCGCAGGGCGTCAGAGATCAGCACCTCGGCGGGGCGCAGGCGTTCGAACTGGGTTTGCAGTTGCTCTGGCGCGCACTCGAGCAGGCGCAGGTCACCATTGGCGAGGTTGAGCCAGGCCAGACCCAGGGTGCCGCGATGCACATGGGCGCACAGCAGCAGCGCATCGCGCCGGTCGTCCATCAAGGCCGCATCGGTGACCGTGCCGGGGGTGACGATGCGCGCCACGGCGCGCTCCATCGGGCCCTTGGTGGTGGCCGGGTCGCCGACCTGCTCGGCGATGACGATCGACTCGCCCATCTTGACCAGCCGCGCCAGGTATTGCTCGACCGCGTGGTAGGGCACGCCCGCCATCTTGATTGGCTCGCCGGCCGACTTGCCGCGGGTGGTCAGGGTGATGTCGAGCAGACGGGCGGCTTTCTCGGCATCTTCAAAAAACAGCTCGTAGAAATCGCCCATCCGGTAAAACAGCAGCAGCGCCGGGTACTGCGCTTTGAGCGCGAGGTACTGCTGCATCATGGGGGTGTGCCCCTCCGCCGAGCGGAGCGCGGTGTTCATGGGCGCAGACACCCTCAGGCAGTCATGCCAACAGGGCGGTGGGCCTGAATGATGGGCAGCATCTGGACGAAGACCTTGGGCGTGGCGGCGATGATATTGCCGGTGTTGAGGTAGTCCGATTCGCCGGATAGATCGCTGACCAGGCCGCCGGCCTCTTGCACCAGCAGGGCGCCCGCGGCGATGTCCCAGATCGACAGACCCATTTCCCAGAAACCATCAACACGACCCGAGGCAACATAGGCCAGATCGAGAGATGCCGCGCCAGGGCGGCGGATGCCGGCCGTTTTCTGGCACAGCTCGCGGAACATGCCGAGATAGGCGTCGATATTGTCGAGCTCGCGGAACGGGAAGCCGGTAGCGAGCAGCGAGTCGGCCAGCTTGGTACGGCGCGACACGCGGATACGGCGCTCATTCAGATAGGCACCACGGCCTTTCGAGGCGGTGAACAACTCGTTGCGCACCGGATCGTAAACCACCGCCTGCTCGACCACGCCTTCGCGCGCCAGGGCGATCGAAATCGCGTACTGCGGAAAGCCGTGAATGAAGTTGGTGGTGCCGTCGAGCGGGTCGATGATCCACTGGTATTCGCTGTCGGCATTGCCGGCGGCCTGGCCGGATTCTTCTGCTAAGATCCCATGCCCCGGGTAGGCGTCGAGCAGCACTTCGATAATGGCGGCTTCCGCGGCGCGATCGACCTCGGTAACGAAATCGTTGGCGGCTTTGGTCTCGACACGAATACGGTCGATATCACTGGCGGCGCGGTTGATGGTCGTGCCCGCGCGGCGAGCGGCCTTGACGGCGATGGTGAGGATGGGATGCATTACAGTCCGTTGAACAGGCATGTGCCCGTTCGCAAAAATTGAAAAACCACAAATTCTAGTATGAATGAAGCCAGTCTGCTTGACCGTGTGCGTATTGTGCTCACACGCACCAGCCATCCCGGCAATATCGGCGGGGCGGCACGCGCAATGAAAACCATGGGCTTGTCCCGCCTTGTGCTGGTCAGCCCCCATGTTTTTCCGAGCGAGATTGCCACCGCGCGCGCCTCGGGTGCCAACGATGTGCTGGAGAACGCTCAGATCGTCGGCTCACTCGAAGAAGCCTTGTCGGGCACGGTGTTCAGCGCCGCCATGACGGCGCGGCGTCGAGAACTGTCCTTGCCCATGCAGTGGTCGCGCGAGGCGGTCGGCACGGTCACCCGTTACGCGGCGCAAGGCGATGTGGCCCTGGTGTTTGGCAACGAATCCAGCGGGATGACCAATGAAGAACTGGCTTTGTGCCACCTGCCGGTGATGATCCCGGCCAATGCCGAGTACAGCTCGCTCAATCTGGCCGCTGCGGTGCAGATCCTGTGCTACGAGATGCGGATGGCCTGCCTGGTGCGTCCCGAGGCGCCGGATGGTGCTGGCGTGTCCGCAGAGTTCGGTGAGGTGGAAGGCTTTTACGGCCACCTGGAGCAGGCAATGATCGAGAGCGGATTCCACGATCCGGCCAATCCACGAAAGCTGATGCCGCGACTGCGTCGCTTGTTTGGCCGGGTGCGGCTGGAGAAGGAAGAGGTGGGAATTCTGCGCGGCATCCTCAGTGCGCTTCAGCGTAAAGTCGATTAAAATAGTCGGACTTTTTTGGGCGCTCGCGAAGGTGGGCGCCTTTCGTTTGCCAAATCTTTGGAGGGGCGCATGTTCAGTCGCTTGCGGGAAGATATCAACAGTGTCATGAGCCGTGACCCCGCGTCACGCTCTGCGCTCGAGGTGCTGACCTGTTATCCCGGCGTGCATGCTCTGATGTTCCATCGTCTCGCTCACGCAGCGTGGACCCGAAAGCTCTACTGGCTTGGCCGCTTTGTCAGCCATATCAGCCGTTGGCTCACCGGTATCGAGATTCATCCGGGCGCGGTGATCGGTCGGCGTGTGTTCATTGATCACGGTATGGGTGTGGTGATTGGCGAAACGGCGGAGCTCGGCGACGATTGCACTATTTATCAAGGCGTCACGCTGGGCGGCACCTCGCTGTATCGCGGTGCCAAGCGGCATCCGACGCTCGGCAAAGGCGTGGTGATTGGCGCGGGCGCACAAGTGCTCGGCGGTTTTACCGTGGGCGACGGCGCCAAGGTGGGCTCCAATGCGGTGGTGGTCAAGCCGGTGCCCGAAGGCGCGACCGCGGTCGGCAACCCGGCGCGGATTATCGACCGTGAGCGCGACGACGCGCGTGAGCAGAAGGCCGAAGCCATGGGCTTTTCGGCCTACGGTGTGACTCGCGATATGGACGATCCGATGGCTAAAGCAATTCATGGCCTGCTTGATCATGCGGTCGAAACCGATCGGCGTCTGGCGCTCATGATTCAGCGACTTGAAGCGGCGGGCGTATCTGTGAACGGCGACGGTGAATCGGCTGACAGCTTCGACGCGGAACGCCTCGGAAAAATGGTGGATTAGGCGGAGGGTAATAGTTGATCGAAGTAGTCGGGTACTGTATTGTCGACTAGATAATTCAGGTATTCGAGCTGCGAGGGCATTGCAATGAGACTCACGACCAAAGGCCGGTTCGCCGTGACCGCAATGATCGACTTGGCGCTGCGCCAGGATGGAGGGCCGGTAACGCTGGCAGGCATCGCTGAGCGACAAAGTATTTCGTTGTCTTATCTCGAGCAGCTTTTTGGCAAATTGCGTCGCCACAATCTGGTGTCCAGCGTGCGTGGCCCTGGTGGCGGGTATTGCCTCGCCAAGCCGATGGCGGAATTGACGGTGGCGAACATCATTGTCGCCGTCGATGAGCCCCTGGATGCGACGCAGTGCGGCGGCAAGCAAAATTGCCACGATGAACACCGCTGCATGACCCACGACCTGTGGACCAACCTCAATCGCCGCATGTTCGATTACCTCGATTCGGTCAGCCTGCAGTGTCTGGTGACCGCGCATCAGGCGCGGGAAGCGGCCAATCGCAGTGAAGAGAAAGTGATGGTGCTCAAGCGTCCCCGGGTGAGCGACAGCGAATCGGCATCGATCTGAGTTTGCAGACCATGTTTGCCCCGGTGTACTTCGATCACAACGCGACCACGCCGCTTGATCCGCAGGTGCGCGAAGCCATGTTGCCGTATCTTGGCCAGCGCTTCGGCAACGCGTCGAGTCGTCATGAATACGGTCGCCATGCGCGCGCAGCGATCGACACCGCGCGTGCGCAAGTGGCCGCGGCGCTGTGTGCGCATCCGACAGAGGTGATCTTCACCAGTGGCGGATCAGAGGCGAACAATCTGTTCCTCAAGGGCGCGGCCGCCATGCTCAAGCCGGGCCGCGTGGCCGTGAGCGCGATCGAGCATCCGTGCGTGAGGGAATCGGCGCGTCGGTTGGTGAAGCAGGGCTGGGTGTTTGATGAAATGGGTGTCGATGCGCAAGGCGTGATCGACATGACCGATTTCACCGAAAAGCTGTCGGCGCGTCCGCAGTTGGTGTCGGTCATGCTGGCGAACAACGAAACCGGCGTGCTTCAGGATATTGCGTCCCTGGCCGCGATGGCGAAGGCGCGGGGTGCGCGTTTTCATACCGACGCCGTGCAGGCGCTGGGTAAGGTGGCGGTCGATTTTCGGGCGCTGGGCGTGAATGCGCTGACCGTGTCGGCCCACAAGATTTATGGCCCGATCGGCGTCGGTGCGCTGGTTGTCGACAAGCGCGTTGAGCTCGCGCCGTTGATCGATGGCGGCGGTCAGGAGCGTGGATTACGCTCCGGAACAGAAAACCTTGCTGCAATTGTGGGTTTTGGTCTGGCCTGTGAACTGGCAGAATCACGCCGCGTAGCTGACGCAACGCACGCGGCACAGCTCAAGGCCGCACTTGAACAAGGGCTTGGCAGCCTGGGCGCAACGGTGTTTTCCGCGGATGCGACGCGTTTGTCGGGCACCAGCTTTTTTGCTTTTTCAGGTGTCGATGGCGAGACGCTGGTCGGGAAGCTGGACCGGGCGGGGTTTGCGTGCGCGAGCGGTTCGGCGTGCTCCAGCGCAAATCCGGAGCCGTCGAAAACCTTGCTGGCGATGGGGGTGGCGCCCGAGATGGCGCGTGGCGCGATTCGCGTCAGCGTGGGCCGGGCGACAACACCGGACGAGGTGAGCCGCTTTGTTGGCGCCTTGTCGAATGAATTGAATACCTTGCGTGGCCTGACGGCCATGGCGAGCTGACTGAACAGAAAACGAGTGGGCTGCGATGGCCCGGACGGAGAGAGTGCATGTTGAAGTTCCCGATTTATCTCGATTATTCGGCGACCACGCCGATCGACCCGCGTGTGGTCGAGGCGATGATCCCGTATCTGAGCGAGCATTTTGGCAACCCCGCGAGCCGCTCCCACGCCTACGGCTGGGAAGCCGAAAAGGCGGTCGAACTGGCGCGTGCCGATGTGGCGGCGCTGGTCAATGCCGATCCGAAGGAAATCGTGTGGACCTCCGGCGCAACGGAATCCGACAACCTGGCGATCAAGGGTTCGGCCCAGTTCTACCAGAGCAAGGGCAAGCACATCATCACGCTCAAGACCGAGCACAAAGCTGTGCTGGACACCTGCCGCGAGCTGGAGCGCCAGGGCTTTGAGGTGACCTATCTGGACGTGCAGGAAGACGGTCTGCTGAATCTCGATGCCTTCCGCGCCGCGCTGCGTGACGACACCACCGTGGTGTCGGTGATGATGGTCAATAACGAAGTGGGCGTGGTTCAGCCCATCGAAGAGATTGGCGAGATCTGCCGCGAACGCGGCATCATCTTCCATGTGGACGCGGCTCAGGCCACAGGCAAGGTCGACATCGATCTGCAGAAGCTGAAGGTTGATCTGATGTCGTTTTCGGCGCACAAGACCTACGGCCCGAAAGGCATCGGTGCACTGTATGTGCGTCGCAAGCCCCGGGTGCGCCTGATCGCGCAGATGCACGGTGGCGGTCATGAGCGCGGCATGCGCTCGGGCACGCTGGCAACGCACCAGATCGTCGGCATGGGCGTGGCTTTTCGCCTGGCACGCGAAGAAATGGCGACCGAGAACGAGCGTATCGGTCTGCTGCGCGACAAACTCATGAACGGCCTGACCGACATCGAGGCCACCTACGTAAACGGCGATATCGCCAAGCGTGTGCCACACAACCTGAACATTTCCTTTGCTTATGTGGAAGGCGAGTCGCTGATCATGGCGATCAAGGATGTAGCGGTGTCGAGCGGTTCGGCCTGTACCTCGGCCAGCCTGGAGCCCTCGTACGTGCTGCGCGCGCTGGGTCGGAACGATGAGCTGGCGCACAGTTCGATCCGTTTCTCGATCGGGCGTTTCACAACAGAAGAAGAAGTGGATTTCACCATTGACCTGTTGCATCGGAAGATCAGCAAACTGCGTGAATTGTCGCCCCTGTGGGAGATGGTGCAGGAAGGGGTGGATCTGAATACCGTGCAGTGGGCGGCCCACTGAGCTGACAGGAGAATAGAACATGGCTTATAGCGAAAAAGTGCTGGATCACTACGAAAACCCCCGCAACGTCGGCGCCTTTGCCAAGGACGAAGCTGGCGTGGGCACCGGCATGGTCGGCGCGCCGGCCTGTGGCGACGTGATGAAGCTGCAGATCAAGGTCAATGGCCAAGGCGTGATTGAAGACGCGAAGTTCAAGACCTATGGCTGTGGCTCGGCGATCGCGTCCAGCTCGCTGGTGACTGAATGGGTCAAGGGCAAGTCCCTCGACGAGGCGCTGGATATCAAGAACACGGCAATTGCCGAAGAGCTGGCACTGCCGCCGGTCAAAATTCACTGCTCAATCCTGGCGGAAGATGCGATCAAGGCCGCGGTGGCGGACTATCGCAAGCACCAGGAAGCTAAAGGCGAATAAGGAGTCGGTCGATGGCAATCACTCTGTCTGAGCGCGCAGCGGATCATGTGGCGCGCTTTATCGAAAAACGTGGCAAGGGCGTTGGTATCCGCCTGGGCGTCAAAACCTCGGGTTGTTCCGGCATGGCGTACAAGCTCGAATTCGCCGACGAGGCCGCGCCTGAAGACATCATTTTCGAATGTCGCGGGGTGAAGGTGCTGGTCGACCCGAAGAGCCTGCCGTACATGGACGGCACCGAGCTCGACTTCGTGCGCGAAGGTCTCAATGAGGGGTTCAAGTTCAAGAATCCCAACGTCAAGGACGAGTGTGGGTGCGGCGAGAGCTTTAATGTCTGATTTTTGCTGAGGCGTCTGATTTATGGATCTTCAGCAAGACTATTTCTCGCTGTTTGGTTTGCCGCAAGGCTTCGATATCGACAAGGACCGCCTGGAGCAGGCGTATCGTGACTGCCAGGCACAGGTGCATCCTGATCGCCACGCCCACCGCTCGGACGCTGAAAAGCGCGTTTCGATGCAGTGGGCGACACACGTCAACGAAGCCTATCGAACGCTGCGCAAGCCGCTGCTGCGCGCGCGCTACATGTTGTCGCTGCGCGGCGTAGACGCCGGTATCGAAACCAATACCGCGATGGCGCCCGCCTTCCTGATGGAGCAGATGGAATGGCGCGAGGGCGTTGAAGAAGCCCGCGAGGGCGGCGATGTGAGCGACCTCGAACACATGCGCCAGCGTCTCGACCTGCATGAGCGTGAGCTTCATCAGAATTTATCGGGCCAACTCGCCGAGGATGTGACCGATGGCGAACTCGCGGCCGATACCGTACGCCGTCTGATGTTCATCGAAAAACTCCAGATAGAAATCGACGATGCGCTCGAAGCGCTGGAAGACTGATGGCTTTGCTACAACTGCAAGAACCCGGCGAATCGACCGCACCGCATGAGCATCGTCTCGCGGTCGGCATCGACCTGGGCACGACCAATTCGCTGGTCGCCTCGGTGCGAAACGGGATCTCCGTCTGCTTGAATGACGCCGAAGGTCGCTCGATGCTGCCCTCGGTGGTGCATTACCCGCGCGACGGCACGACGCTGGTGGGGCGCGGCGCACAGGCGTTTCAGGTGGATGACCCGCGCAACACGCTGGTGTCGGTCAAGCGATTTATGGGCCGTGGCGTCAAGGACGTGACCCATATCGAGTCGATGCCTTACGACTTTGTCGACACCGAAGGCATGCTGCGCTTCCGCACGGCCGCTGGCGTCAAAACGCCGGTCGAAGTCTCCGCCGAGATTCTGAAGCACCTGCGCGAGCGCGCCGAAGCCAGCCTGGGTGGTTCGCTGGTGGGGGCCGTGATTACCGTGCCGGCGTATTTCGACGACGCCCAGCGTCAGGCGACCAAAGATGCCGCGCGGCTCGCCGGTCTGAATGTGCTTCGGCTGCTCAACGAGCCCACTGCCGCGGCGGTGGCCTACGGTCTTGAGAACGCCTCGGAAGGCGTTTACGCCATCTACGATCTGGGCGGTGGCACCTTCGATATTTCGATTCTCAAGCTCTCGCGTGGCGTCTTCGAGGTCATGGCGACCAATGGCGACGCCTCGTTGGGCGGCGATGATTTTGACCACCGCGTGTTCTGCTGGATTCTTGATCAATCGGGTGTTGCGCCGGTGTCGGACAGCGATGCGCGTCGTCTCCAGGCGCTGGCTCGCCGTGCCAAGGAGCGCTTGAGCACCGAAGAAGAAGCGCAGGTTCGAGTGACACTGAGTACCGGAGATGAGGTCGATCTGACGCTCACACGCGAGACCTTTGTCGAGATGACCCGCACGCTGGTCAATAAAACCCTGGCCCCGGTGCGCAAGGCCTTGCGCGATGCAGATCTGTCGGTGGATGAGATCAAGGGCGTGGTGATGGTTGGCGGGGCGACCCGCATGTTGCATCTGCAGCAGGCCGTGGGCGAGTTCTTTGGCCAGTCGCCGCTGACCAATCTCGACCCCGACAAAGTGGTCGCGCTTGGTGCGGCCATGCAGGCCAACGTGCTGGCGGGCAATCGTACCGCCGACGATGACTGGCTGCTGCTCGACGTGATTCCGCTGTCGCTCGGGATTGAAACCATGGGCGGCCTGGTCGAGAAGATCGTTCCGCGCAATTCGACCATCCCGATTGCCAAGGCGCAGGAATTCACCACCTTCAAGGACGGCCAGACCGCCATGGCCATTCATGTGGTGCAGGGCGAACGGGAGCTGGTGTCAAACTGCCGGTCACTGGCGCGGTTCGAGTTGCGCGGCATTCCCCCCATGACGGCCGGTGCAGCACGCATTCGAGTGAGCTATCAGGTGGATGCCGATGGCTTGCTGGCCGTGACGGCCCGTGAGATGTCCTCCGGTGTCGAGGCGCAGGTGGTGGTCAAGCCCTCCTACGGTCTGGCTGACGACGAGATTGCGGACATGCTCAAGGCCGGTTTTGACAACGCCGGTGAAGACGCCAAGGCGCGCGCGGTGCGTGAGCTACAGGTGGAAGGTGAGCGCCTGCTCGAAGCCGTGCAACAAGCCTTGCTGGCCGACGGTGTCTTGCTCGACGCCGAGGAGCGCGCAGGCGTCGACGCGGCCATGGTGGCGTTGCGCCAGGCGGTCGCCGAGACCGATGCCAAGGCACTGCGCAAGGCGCTTGATGGTTTGAGCCGACAGACCGACGCATTCGCGGCGCGACGCATGGACAAAAGTATTCGGACGGCGCTGGCCGGCCACAAGATCAATGAACTGAAGGTTTGAAATGACGCAGATAGTCGTGTTGCCGCATGTGGAGTTGTGCCCGGAAGGGGCGGTGCTGGAGGCCAGTCCGGGGACGTCAATCTGTGACAGTCTGCTCGCCAATGGTATCTCTATCGAGCACGCCTGTGAAAAGAGCTGTGCATGCACAACTTGTCACGTCATTGTGCGCGAGGGCTATGCTTCGCTCGAGGGTGCGGAAGAGCTCGAAGACGATCTGCTCGATCGTGCCTGGGGCTTGGAGCCGACCTCGCGGTTGTCCTGTCAGGCACTCGTTCGAGACACGCCGCTGACGGTCGAGATTCCGAAATACACCATTAATATGGTCAGCGAGGGCAAACACGGATGAAGTGGACCGAAGTCGAAGAGATTGCCATTCAGCTGTCGGACGCCCACCCCGAGGTGGACCCGACCAAGGTGAATTTTGTCGATCTGATGAACTGGGTGCTTGCGCTGCCCGAGTTCAATGACGATCCGGCTCGCTGTGGCGAACGGATTCTCGAAGGCATTCAGCAGGCCTGGATCGACGAGCTCGCCTGAGCGCGACCTCGATACCCGATCAGGCGCCGGTGCCGGGTGCAGGCTCTGAGGACTCGTTCAGCGACAGCCAATAGACGCCGAGCTGGCCCACCGCCTGGATGAAGCGTTCGAAGTCGACCGGCTTCCGGATGTAGCTGTTCGCACCCAAGCGATACGCTTCGGTGATGTCCTGTTGTTCTTTTGACGTGGTGAGTACGACCACCGGCAAGAGCGCCGTCGCCTCGTTGGCGCGAATTCGGCGCAGCACTTCCAGGCCGTCGATACGCGGCAATTTCAGGTCGAGCAGAATGACTGCCGGCATCGGGTTGTTCTTGCGCCCTTCGTGGCTACCCGTGCCAAAGAGGTAGTCGAGTGCCTCGACCCCATCGCGCGCGACCACGACCGGGTTGGGGATCTTGTTTTTGCTGAAGGCCCGCAAGGTAAGAGCTTCATCGTCCGGGTTGTCCTCAACGAGAAGAATAGGGCGCTCGGTAGGCATGCATACTCCTGAACTCGGCAGGGGAATCAGCCGAGGGTAAAGAAAAAGGTGGCGCCGCGACCGACCTGGGCGTCGGCCCAGACGCGGCCGCCGTGGCGATGGATGATCCGGCTGACGGTGGCCAGTCCAATGCCGGTGCCCGGATAATCCGATTCGCGATGCAGGCGCTGAAAAGCGCAAAACAGTTTACTGGCATAGCGCATGTCAAAACCTGCGCCGTTATCCTTGGCAAAATACACCGTCTCGCCATCTTGCTGCAAGCAACCGATTTCCAGTCTTGCGGACGGGTTCTGGCTCGTGAATTTCCATGCGTTACGAATAAGATTGCTCATGGCGATACGAAGCAGGCTGCGGTCACCATGCACCGGAAGCTCATCTGGCACGCTGAGTGAGACGCTACGCTCTGGCTGCTCCTGTCGAAGCTCCGCTTCGATGTCGTGGACAAGTGTTGCCAGGTTGAAATCTGACCGGCGCATCTCGTCGCGTGTCACACGCGAGAGTTTGAGCAGATCGTCGATGAGCTGCTGCATGCGATGAGTGGCGCTGCGAATGCGCTGCAGGTAGCCCAGCGCGTTCGGGTCGAGCTGCGGTCGATAGTCCTCTTCGAGCATGCGCGAGAAACCGTCGATGCCCCGTAGCGGCGCGCTCAGATCGTGGGATACCGAATAGCTGAAGGATTCGAGTTCCTGGTTGGCGACGGTCAGCTCGGCAGTGCGCTCGCGTACGCGTGTTTCAAGTGCCGTATTGAGCGCCTGAACTTCACGTTCGGCAGCCAGCCGTTTGCTGATGTCGACGCCAACACCGACCAGATGGCTCACCCCTTGCAGCTCAACCCGAATGATCGTGAATACGTAGGGAATGCCCGCGTCGTCCGTTGCACTCAAGCGCGCGTCAATGGTGGCGTGCTCGGTGCGCAGGGCTTGCATCAAGGCGCTCTGAAAGTTGAGGCGATCATCCGGGTGGAACAGGCTTCGGATGATGAGGTGTTCCATCTGCTCGGCGGGGGTGCCGGTCACGTTTTCCAGGTTGTGGTTCCAGCGAAGGATGCGGCCGCTGGCCTCAAGCAGGAAGAACACGCCGGGCAGGCTCTTGACGACCGCATCGGACAGTCCGTGGGCGTCGCGCAAGGCCGCGCTGGTGGTTTTCAGGTCGGTGGTGTCGGCAAAGATCCACAAGGCGCCGGCGTCGGGCGTGTCGGGCTTGATCAGGCGCCCCGTGACATAAAACCAGCGTCGAACGCCGTCGTGGCGGGCCAGCTGCATCTCGCGCGTGACTTGTGATTCACCGGCCGCGAGTTGCAGGCTCTGCAAGCCGAGTTGCGCCAGGGACTCACCAGAGACGGATTCGCCCGATGACGCAAACCACTCAAGAAAACGTTGATTGGCGTTGGCAATGCGTTGGCTCTCGACGAACACGATGCCGACTGGCACGTTGTCCAGAATCGCCTGCTTCTCGGTCAACAGCGCGCGAATGCTCTCCTGCGCCTGGCGTTGCTCGGTGATGTCGCTGCTCGCGCCAGCGAACCGGACGACGTCGCCCGCGTCATCCCACACTGCTTCGCCGCGGTGGCGGAACCAGCGATAGCTGCCGTCCTTGTGGCGGAGCCGGCACGCCACGTCGTAGGGGTCGCGCGTTGTGAAGTGCGATGTTACGGCCGCTTCGATGCGTTCGCGATCGTCGGGGTGAATCAGCGCGAGGAAGCTGTCGCGCTGGTTGGGCAGTTCGTCGTCGCGATAGCCGAGGAGCTGCTTGTAGCGCGGCGACATGTAGTAGCGCTCGAGTCGCAGGTTCCAGTCCCAGATACCGTCGGACGAGCCGCGGATGGCGTAGTAGAGGCGCTCTTCACTTTCCCGTCGGGCCGCTTCGGATTGCTTTTGCGCCTGGATGTCGGTGATCGAGCCGGCGTAGCGGTCGGCTTTGCCTTCCTTGTTCCAGCGCGCCTGTCCGCGTCCGCGAAACCAGCGGTAATTGCCATCGCGACAGCGCAGCCGATAGGACTCGTCAAATGGACTCTTGTGTTCGAGGTGGGCGTATTGCGCCGAGAGCACGCGCTCCCGATCGTCGGGGTGCAAGGCGGTCGAGAAGAAGAAGCCGCGTCGAAATTCGGCTTCGTCGGTATAGCCGAGCAATTTGCGGAAACGGGGTGAAAAGTACACCTCGTTGGCCAGCAGGTCCCAGTCCCAGATGCCGTCCGAGGTGCCTTCAATGACCAGTGACAGGCGGGCATCCTTGCCACGCATCCGTTTGAATTGATAGGCCAGCTGCTCGGCCATCTGGTCAAAACTGCGGCCGAGTTCGCCGATTTCGTCCGGGGCATCGTCCTGGATGCGGACCTTGAGCTGTCCTTTGGCGAATCGCTTTCCGGCTTCGCGAAGGCGTTGGAGGCGGCGGATGAGTGGCGTGGTGGCGAGTGCGACGATCAGTCCGGACAGGACGACGGCAATTCCGCCGACGAGCAGCATGCGTTGCCAGTAGCGATCGTAGTCGGCCGGTGTCCCGATGGCGTCGGGGGTGAGCCATTGCCAGCTCGCCAGCGCAATGCCAAGAATTGTCAGGCACTGGATGGTGATGACCAGCCCGATCAAGGCGATGCGCAAGCGGGTCGGTGCAAACCGTCGCGGGTTCATCAGCGCAACACCATCTCGGCGTCGGGACTCGCCTTCATCTCAAGCCCGTCGGGCAGCGGGCTGCTCTCTCCAGGGGCTCACGGCAGTTCATCTTCGCGCAGCAGGAAGACCATGTCTTCGGCGTGATCGTCGGACAGCCAGGTCAGCGGTAGATCGGGAAACGCCGCTTCGACCAGATGACGGTTGTGGCCGACCTCGACCATCAGCAGGCCGCCAGGATTGAGGTGCGCACGGGCTTGGGCGATCAGCGAACGCACTACATCGAGGCCATCGTCACCGGCGGCCAGCGCCATTTCGGGCTCGTGCAGGTATTCTGCAGGCAGGGCGGCCATTGCTTCGGCGGTGACATAGGGCGGATTGCTGAGGATCAGGTCGTAGCGTTGTCCGGCCAGCGGGGCGAGCGCGTCGCCCTGGTGCAGATGCACCTGCGCTTCAAGCCCGTAATCCGCGACGTTGTCGGTGGCCACGGCCAGGGCATCGGCGGACAGGTCGACCGCGTCGACCTCGGCGTTCGGGAAGGTGTGCGCCATCATGATCGCGAGGCAACCGGAGCCGGTACATACGTCGGCCACGCGGGTGACGGTCTCCGGGTCGTCAATCCACGGTGACAGACCGTCGGCGAGCAGGGCAGCGAAGTAGGAGCGTGGCACGATGACCCGCGGGTCGACCTTGAAGCGGTAGCCGGCCAGCCAGGCTTCGCCGGTCAGGTAGGCGGCAGGCATGCGCGATTCGACGCGGCGGTCGATGATCTCAAGGAGCGTTTCACGTTCGTCGAGCGGAATGCAGGCGTCCATGAAGGGCTCGAGCCGGTCGAGCGGCAAGGCCAGGGTGTGCAGCATGAGGTAAACCGCTTCGTCCCAGGCGTTGTCGGTGCCGTGGCCGAAAAACAGTTGCGCCCGATTGAAGCGGGTGACGGCGTAACGCAGCCAGTCACGCAGGGTGACCAGTTCGACCAGCGGGCCGCTGTGGTCGTGGTCTTCGTGGTCGTGATCGTGTTCGTCGTGGCTCATCAGGTCGGCGTCAGTAGCAGGTTTTCAAGGCAGCGGGCATAGACCGCGGAGAGCGGATCGATGGCATCGAGGGCGATGCATTCGTCGATCTTGTGAATGGTGGCGTTGACCGGGCCGAACTCGACGACCTGATCGCAGATGCGGGCGATGAAGCGCCCGTCCGAGGTGCCGCCGGTGGTCGAGATCTCGGCCGCAATGCCGCATTCGGTCTGGATGGCACGCGTGACCGCGTCCACCAGGGTGCCACGCGGGGTGAGGTAGGTCTGGCCGGAGAGGTTCCAGTCGAGGCTGTATTCGAGGCCATGCTTGTCGAGGATGTCGTGCACGTGCTGCTTGAGGCCGCCATCGGTGGAGGCCGACGAAAAGCGGAAATTGAAGCGCACTTCCATCGTGCCGGGGATGACGTTGCTCGCCCCGGTGCCGCCGGCGATGTTGGAGATCTGCCAGCTGGTGGGCGGAAAGTATTCGTTGCCGGCGTCCCATTCGGTGGCGGCGAGTTCGGTCAGCGCGGGCACGGCCTGGTGGATCGGGTTGCGCGCCAGATGCGGGTAGGCGATGTGTCCTTGAATCCCTTTGACCACGAGCTTGCCCGACAGGCTGCCACGACGGCCGTTCTTGACCATGTCGCCAAGCCGCTCGACCGAGGTCGGTTCGCCGACGATGCAGTAGTCGATGCGTTCGCCGCGTGCTTCGAAAGCCTGAACGACGGCAACGGTGCCATCGGTCGCGTCGCCTTCTTCGTCTGAGGTGAGCAACAAGGCGATGCGGCCAGGGTGATCAGGGTGCGCGCCGACGAAGCGTTCGATGGCGGTCACGAAGGCGGCCAGCGAGGCTTTCATGTCGGCCGCGCCACGGCCATACAGCTTGCCGTCGCGCTCGGTCGGGGTGAAGGGGTCGGACGCCCAGCGCTCGACCGGGCCGGTGGGGACCACATCGGTATGGCCGGCAAAACACAGCACCGGGCCGCTGCTGCCGCGATGCGCCCACAGGTTGCAGACGCCGTTGCGGTCGATGCGCTCCAGGGTGAAGCCGAGCGGCGTGAGGCGCGAGGCGATCAGGTCGAGGCAGCCGGCGTCTTCCGGCGTGACCGAGCGGCGGCTGATCAGCTCGCGGGTCAGTGCGAGGGTGGGGGAGTCAGGTGATGTCATGAAATCCGGTTTGAGTGACTGAGCTGGCGATCAGCGATCTTCGAGGTTCAAGGTGAATTCGCTGAAGGAGGCGCCGTCCGGCTGGGTGCTTTCAAAATCGATGATGCCGTTGTGCTGACGCTTTGGCGGGGGCTGGTCGCTGGTGTCGGTGCTGATCTGCGAGTTGTTGATCAGCCAGGACAGGTTGGTGGGCGAATCGGCGTGCGCCAAGGCTTCGTCGAGCGTGATGATCTTTTCGCGGTAGAGGCGGAACAGGTCTTGCTCGAAGGTTTGCGAGCCCGGGGCAAGTGTCTGCTCCATGGCTTCCTTGATGCTGCTGATCTCGCCGCGTTCGATCAGCTCGGCCACATGGCGGGTGTTCAACAGCAGCTCGACCGAGGGTAGGCGCAGCCCGTCAGGACGGCGCACCAGGCGCTGGGAAATGATGCACTTGAGCGCGACCGCCAGATCGAGGTAGAGCAGCGGGCGGTTTTCCAGCGGGAAGAAGTTCACGATGCGGTTCAGCGCGTGATAGGCGTTGTTGGCGTGCAATGTGGCCAGGCAGAGGTGACCGGTTTGCGCATAGGCCAGCGCGGCCTGCATGGTGTCCTTGTCGCGGATTTCGCCAATCAGGATGCAGTCGGGCGCTTGACGCATGGCGTTGCGCAGTGCTTCGTGCCAGTCGTGCGTGTCGATGCCGATTTCACGCTGGTTGATGATCGACTTGCGGTGCTTGAAGAGGTATTCGATCGGGTCTTCGATGGTCAGGATGTGACCTGTCCGGTTGCGGTTCCGGTGGTCGATCATCGAGGCCATGGTGGTCGACTTGCCCGAGCCGGTGGCGCCCACGACCAGCACCAGACCACGCTTTTCCATGATGATGTCGGCGAGCTTTTCAGGCAGCTTGAGCGAATCGAGCGTGGGGATGTCGCCACGGATGAAACGCACCACGATGGCCACGCTGTTGCGTTGCCAGAAGAGGTTCACCCGGAAGTTGCCCACATCACGCCGACCGAAGGAGAGATTCATCTCCTTGTCTTTGTCGAAGCGCACCGCCTGCTCTGGCGCCATGATCTCGTCGGCCATGCGCCGGATCATCGTCGGCTCCATCATCTGCTGATTGATGGGCAGGGTTTCGCCTTCAATCTTGATGTGGATGGGGACGCCGGCCGTGATGAAGATGTCCGAAGCGTTCTTCTCGGCCATCAGGGTGAACAGCTTGTCGAGGATCATCGCGTGCACTTCCTGGCGGGTTATACAGTCGTTCGGGGCAGGCAACAGCCCGCCCCAGCGGTGTGAATCAAGCGCCGCGCAGCAACTCGTTGATGCCAGTCTTGGCGCGGGTTTGCGCGTCGACACGCTTGACGATCACGGCGCAGTACAGGCTGTACTTCCCGTCGGCGGAGGGCAGGCTACCCGGGACTACGACGGCGCCCGACGGCACGCGGCCGTAGGTCACCGAGCCGGTTTCGCGGTCGTAAATCTTGGTGCTTTGACCGAGATACACGCCCATCGAGAGCACAGCATTCTCTTCGATAACGACACCTTCGACGACTTCTGAACGGGCGCCGACAAAGACATTGTCTTCGATGATGACGGGGCCGGCCTGGACGGGTTCGAGCACGCCACCGATGCCCACGCCACCCGACAGATGCACGTTCTTACCGATCTGTGCGCAGGAGCCTACGGTGGCCCAAGTGTCGACCATGGTGCCTTCATCGACATAGGCGCCGATGTTCACATAGGAGGGCATCAGCACCACGTTCTTGCCGATGAAGCTGCCCTTGCGCGCAGTGGCGGGCGGCACCACGCGGAAGCCGCCTTGCTGGAACTGCTCGGGCGTGTAATCACCGAATTTGGTGGGGACCTTGTCGTAGAAGTTGGTCGAGCCGCCTGGCATGATTCCGTTGTCGCGCAGGCGGAAAGAGATCAGCACGGCCTTCTTGACCCACTGATTGACCACCCACTGGCCGTCGACTTTCTGCGCCACGCGCAGGCTGCCGTTGTCCAGGCCGGCGATGACTTCTTCGACGGCTTCGCGGATTTCGGCCGGCGCGCTGGTCGGCGACAGGCTGGCGCGGTTGTCAAAGGCGGTGTCGATGATCTGTTGGAGTTGTTGCATGGGGGGGTGTCCCTTTGTCGATGATTTGAAATGGCGTTGATTTATTGGCCGGCGCGGCAGAAGGCGACGATGCGTTCGGCCGCCTCCAGGCACTCGTCAGGTGCGGCCACCAGCGCGATGCGTACATAGCCGGCGCCGGGGTTGAGTCCATTGGCTTCGCGGGCCAGGTAGCTGCCCGGCAGAACCGTCACATTATATTCAGCCTGCAGGCCGCGGGCGAAATCGGTGTCCGAGCCCGGCGTGCGCGCCCACAGGTAAAAACCGGCGTCGGGCTTCTGCACGCCCAGCCACGGGGCCAGCATTGGGGTGATCCGGTCGAACTTTTCGCGGTACAGGCGACGGTTCTCGATCACATGGGCTTCGTCGTTCCAGGCGGCGATGGACGCTTCCTGCACCGACGGGCTCATGGCGCAGCCGTGGTAGGTGCGATAGCGCAGGAACTGTTTGAGCACGGCGGCATCGCCTGCCACGAAACCCGAGCGCAGGCCCGGCACGTTGGAGCGTTTCGACAGGCTGGAGAACACCACCACATTGCGGAAGTCGGTGCGGCCAAGCTGCCAGGCGGCCTCCAGCGCGCCCAGCGGCGGTGAGGCTTCATCAAAATAGATCTCCGAGTAGCACTCGTCGGCCGCGATGACAAAGCCGTGTTCGTCCGACAGGGCAAACAGCGTGCGCCATTCGTCCAGCGACATTACGTGGCCGGTGGGGTTGCCGGGCGAGCACACATACACCAGCTGAACGGTGCGCCAGGTGTCGGCATCAACGCCGCTGATGTCAAAGCTGAAGTCGGACGAGGCCACCGTGTTGATGAATAACGGCTGCGCGCCGGCAAGCAGGGCGGCGCCTTCGTAGATTTGATAGAACGGATTCGGGCACATCACCCGTGCATTCGGCTGGGTGCGATCAACCACGCATTGGGCGAAGGCAAACAAGGCCTCGCGCGAGCCGGTGACCGGTAGCACCTGGGTTTCTGCCGAAACGGCATCCAGACCGTAGCGGCGCATCAGCCAGTCGACGATGGTCTGGCGCAGGGCGGGGGTGCCGGTGGTCAGCGGGTAGTTGGCCAGGCCATTGAGATTGGCCGCCAGCGCGTCGGTGATGAGCTTGGGCGTGTCGTGGCGCGGCTCGCCGATCGACAAGCGGATGGCGCTGTGCGGCGAGTCGGTGGGCAGTCCTTCGAAGAGCGTGCGCAGTTTTTCAAACGGGTAGGGCTGGAGTCGGTCGAGGTCGGGATTCACGGCGGGCTCGATTGGGCGGCGAAAGCGTTACCAAATGTCATCAAAGGCACGCTTGCCGGGCAGTTGAAGTCGGCGAAGATGCTATCATAGCCCGCTTATCTACCGCGCCGCGCACTTGCGCTCAACCGGCCGCGCATTGTCCGCCAGATCGAACCGCCGTGAGACTGTCTCGCCTCAAACTTGCCGGCTTCAAAACCTTCGTCGATCCGACCACGGTGTTGTCCCCTGGACAGCTCGTCGGCGTGGTCGGCCCCAACGGTTGCGGCAAATCCAACATCATCGACGCCGTGCGCTGGGTGCTCGGCGAGACGCGCGCGTCCGCGCTGCGTGGCGCCTCGATGCAGGACGTGATCTTCAACGGCTCGACCACCCGCAAGGCGGTCTCGCGCGCCAGTGTTGAGCTGGTCTTCGACAACGCCGATGGCAAGGCCGCCGGGCAGTGGTCGCAATATGCCGAGATTGCGGTCAAACGGGTGCTCGATCGCAGCGGCGATTCGTCCTACTACATTAATAACGTGCTGGTGCGCCGCAAGGACGTGGTCGATCTGTTCCTGGGCACCGGCTTGGGTCCGCGCGCCTACGCCATCATCGAGCAGGGCATGATCTCGCGCATCATCGAGGCACGCCCCGAAGAGGTGCGTGGCTTTCTGGAGGAGGCCGCGGGTGTCACCAAGTACCGTGAGCGCCGGCGCGAGACCGAAGGCCGCCTCTCCGATGCCGGCGAAAACTTGCTGCGTCTTGACGACATCTGTCTCGAACTCGGCGATCGCATCACCCGACTCGAAGGTCAGGCCGAGATCGCCGAGCGCTATCGCCGGATGCACCACGATCACGCCCAGAAGCAGCAGCTGCTGTGGCTGCTCAAACGCAACGAAGCGCGTGCCGAAAGCGAGCGCGTCGTTCAGGCGCTCGAAGGCGCCAGCCGTCAGATGGAGTCTGACAGCACCCGGCTCGGCGAGCTGACTGCGGCCATCGACACCGCGCGCGGGGTGCATCAAGGTGCAAGCGAGGCGGTGCAGGTCGCGCAGAACGACTTCTTCAACGCGTCGGCCGAAGTCAGCCGGCTCGAAGGCGAGCGTCAGCATCTGGCCGATAATCGTCGCCGGCTCGCAGCACGGCTCGAACAGCTCGATGGTGAACACACCCATTGGGCGACGCGGCAGGGGCAATTGATCGAGGAGCAGGCCCGCTGGCAAGCCCTGCTCGAAGTAGCCGATTTGCGTCTGGCGCAGGCCGAAGCACGGCACGAGGCGGCGGCAGATCGCGTGCCCGAGGCCGAGTCGCACTTTCGAACCGCTGAGGCCACGGCCGCGGCGGCGCGTCGTGAGCTGGCGCAGACCGAACAGCAAGCCCGTGTCGAAGAAACCCGCTGCGCCAGCGCTCGACGCGCGCTCGACGCGCTGCAGGTGCGTCAGACACGGCTCAGCGCCGAAGAAGGGCAGATCGCGGCGCCACCCGAGACCGAGGTGGCCCGCTGCGAGATGCAACTGACAGCCGCCGAAGACGCATTGCATCAACTCATCGAAGAAAACGACGCGCTGCAAAGCGCGATGCCGGCACAACAGGCGGCGCTCAAGCGCGCAGCCGATGAAGAGCGCGAGATTCAGCGCCGCCTGACCACTGCCCAGGCGCGTCACGAAGCGCTGGTCCAGCTTCAGCGCAAGGTGAAGCAGCAAGGCGCGCTGGGTGACTGGTTGCGGCACCGTGGTCTCGAAGGTGCGACCGCGTTGTGGCAACAGCTCGAAGTGGCCGCCGGGTGGGAGAGTGCCGTCGAGGCAGTGTTGCGCGAGCGCCTGGCTGCGCTGCCGGAGTCGGCCCTGGCCGATCTGGCGGCCTGGCGCGCCGAACCGCCGCCCAGCACGCTCGCGGTCATGCGTGCCGTGGTAGCGCCTCATGAAGAGGCGGCGCCCCTGGCTGGTGCGACCCTGCTGATCGCGCATCTGCGCTGCGATGCCTCGCTGTACGGCACCCTCGCGCACTGGCTGGCGGGCGTGTATGCCGTAGATGATCTCGCCGCCTGGGCGGATCGACGCGACACGCTGGCACCCGGGCAGGTGCTTGTCGCGCCCGACGGCCAATGCCTGACGCGGGACTGCTTCATCCACTATGTGGCCGATGCACGCACCCATGGCGTGATCGAGCGCGAACGTGAAATTCACGAACTTGATGCCTTGCTCGACACCCTGGCGACCGGTCACGAGACCGCGCAGGCGGCCGTGGCTGAGGCTGATCGGATCTTTGCGCTGACCCAGGCACGCGCGACGGAGTTGCGTCGTCAGCAGCAGGATCGCCAGGGCGCGGTGCATCAGGCGCAAGTGGCGCTGCTCAAGCAGACCCAAGCGCGCCAGCGGGCCGAAGAGCAGCAGGCGCGCATTGCCGGCGATCTGTCTGAAATCCAGCGTGCGCTGGCGGTCGAGCAGGAGCACCTGAGCGTTGCCGGCAGCGAGTTGTCACGTTGCGAGGCGCTGGTCGAGGTCCTGCGCGAACGCCTCGAGCATGCCAATACCGTGCGCGCTGATCGCGAAGCGGCGTATCGCGAAGCGCAGAATCAGTTGCAAAGCCTGGCGCGCGACATGAGCGAAGCCGGGTTTTCGCAGCGCGAGTGCGGCGGCAAGCTCGACGATATCGCGCGCAACCTAGCGCTGGCAGCCGAGCAGTTGGCGCGTATCGCGCAAGAACGCACAGTGCGCGCTGCCGAGCATGACGCGACCGATCCGTTGGCCGGCGAAGCGGCATTGCAGGCGGCGCTCGAACAGCGCGCCTCGCGCGAAACTGCATTGAGTGCGCGGCGCGATCAACTCGCCGAGGCCGCTGCCCAACTCAAGGTATTGGAAGAAGATCGTCTGCGCCTCGAGCAGGCGGCCGCACCGCTGCGCGATCAGGTCGCCGAGTTGCGCCTGGCGCGTCAGGCCGCCGAATTGGCGCAAGCCCAACACCAGAGCCGTCTGGATGAGGTCGAGGCCGATGAGGCGCTGCTGACACCGCTGCTGGCCGATGTGCGCGAAACTGCCTTGCAACGAGACGTCGCCAGTCTGGCGCGGCAGATTGACGCACTTGGCGCGGTCAACCTCGCTGCGCTTGACGAGTTGAAGAGCGCCAGCGAACGCAAGGGCTATCTGGATGCGCAGCATGCGGACCTGACCGAAGCGATCGCCACACTCGAAGACGCAATCCGCCGGATCGATCGCGAAACCCGCGAGCAGCTTCAGGTCACGTACGATACGGTCAGTGCCCAGTTTTCGACGCTGTTTCCGCAGCTGTTCGGAGGCGGTCAGGCGCGTTTGGTGCTCACCGGGGACGAGATTCTCGACGCGGGCATCCAGATCGTGGCCCAGCCACCGGGCAAAAAGAACGCATCAATCCACCTTCTGTCGGGTGGAGAAAAGGCCTTGACCGCGATTGCGCTGGTGTTTTCGCTGTTCCAGCTCAATCCGGCACCGTTTTGCATGCTTGACGAGGTGGACGCGCCATTGGACGATACCAACACTGGACGCTTCTGCGAGATGGTCAAGCGAATGGCATCACAGACCCAGTTCCTGTTCATCAGTCACAACAAGATCACGATGGAGATCGCCCAGCAGCTGGTGGGGGTGACGATGCAGGAGCAGGGCGTATCGCGTATTGTCGAAGTCGACATGGAAGAAGCATTGCGGATGGCGGATGCCGCCCCCGCGTGAGTAAAGAGCAAGGAAAACATGGCAATCAGTGAGTTGCAACTGGGTTTGATCGGTGCCGGCGTGGCCGCCGTGGTCGGCGTTCTCGCCTATAACAAATGGCAGGAGCGCAAGGCGCAAAAGCATCACGAAAAGGCGTTCCGCTCGGAACACCGGGATGTGCTGTTTGAGCCCAGCCTGTCGATCGATCGATCCGACGAGATCGCCGATACGGTGCCCGACGATGAACTGCCGCGGGAGCCCATCAGCGCACCGGCGGCAGAGCCTCGGCCGACGCCATCGGCGGAAGCCGGGCGAAAGGCGCCCGAGGTGCCGGCCGATGTGGACGAGCGCGTCGATTGCGTGCTGCGCATCGAATCGATCGAGCCGCTGGTCGCCAGTCGCGTCTGGCAGGCGCAACAGGTCGAGCTCGATGGTTTGTCGAAACCGGTCGGCTGGTTTGCCTTTGATGAAAACAGCAACAAGTGGATCAGCCTCGATCGCAGCAGCGCCGAGGCGCATCACTGGTTCTGCTCCGCCATGCAGATGGTCGATCGGCGCGGCCCGATCAATGACTCGGACTTCACCCGTTTTGTGGACGGCGTGCAGCGTCTCGCCGATCAGTTCATGGCCATTCCGGCCTCGCCCCTGGCGCGCGCCGAGGCGCTCGGTCGGGCCGAAGAGCTGGACCGTTTCTGTGCCAGCGTCGATGTGCAGATCGGCATCAATCTGGTGAGCCGCGGCGCGGCCTTTGCCGGCACCAAGCTGCGCGGTCTGGTTGAAGCGCAAGGCATGGTGCTGCGCGGCGACGGGCTGTTTCATTCAGAAGACGACGAGGGCAACAGCCTGTTTGTGCTCGGCAACCTCGAACCCAAGCTGCTCACCGCCGACGGCATGCGTGAGCTGCAGACCCATGGCCTGACTTTGATTGTTGATGTGCCGCGTGTGGCCCAAGGCGCGCAAGTGTTCGATCGCATGATGCTGGTCGCCCGCCAGCTCGCCGACGCGCTGGATGCCGACCTGGTCGACGACAATCGCAGCCCTTTCGGGCCCGATGCGGCCAAGGTCATTCGCGGTCAGATCCAGCACTTCCAGGCGCAGATGAACGAGTACGGCCTGCCCGCCGGTAGCGCGCTGGCCATGCGCCTGTTCGCTGCCTGAGCCCCATGGCTGTCCCCGAGTCAGCGGCGCAGCGCGCCGAAACGCTGCGCGTGGAGTTGTCACGCCATAGCCACGCTTATTACGTGCTCGATGCGCCCACCGTGCCGGACGCCGAGTACGACCGCCTGTTTGAAGAGCTCCAGGCCTTGGAGCATGACTACCCCGAGCTTCGCACGGCCGATTCGCCGACTCAGCGGGTGGGCGGCGCACCCTTGCCAGAATTGGTGGCGGTCGCCCATGCGGTGCCAATGCTGTCGATCAACACCGAGACCGACAAGAGCGCCCAGGGCGCCCTGTCTTTTGACGCCCGGGTGCGGCGGGGGCTTGGGCTGGACGAGAGCGACCCCGCGGTGCGCTATTCGGCCGAATTGAAATTTGACGGGCTGGCCATCAACCTTCGCTACGAGCATGGCGTTCTGGTTCGGGCCGCAACACGCGGCGACGGCCAGACGGGCGAGGAGGTCACGCATACGGTGCGCACGATCGGCCAGATTCCCCTGCGTTTGCACGGCGACGCGCCGGCCGTGCTGGAGGTGCGCGGCGAAATCTACATGCGCCGAGATGATTTTGAGCGCTTGAACGCGACGCAGCGCGAGCGGGGCGAGAAGACCTTCGTCAATCCGCGCAACACGGCCGCCGGCGCGGTGCGCCAGCTTGACCCGGCGGTCAGCGCGCGGCGGCCGTTATCATTTTTTGCCTACGGCCTGGGCGAAACCCAAGCCTGGACTGAACCCGCAACGCAAAGCGGCCTGCTCGATGCGCTGGCGGATTTCGGCTTTCCGGTGTGCAGCCACCGCTGTGTGTCTGACGGGCCAGAGGGACTGATCGCGTTTCACGCCAGGATCGAGGCGATGCGCGATGCCTTGCCCTATGACATCGATGGCGTGGTCTACAAAGTGGATGACCGCAGCTTGCAGCGTGAGCTCGGTTTCGTCAGTCGCGAGCCGCGCTGGGCGGTAGCACACAAGTATCCCGCGCAGGAACAAATGACGCGTCTGCTGGGCATTGAAATCCAGGTCGGTCGCACCGGCGCGCTGACCCCGGTGGCGCGGCTGGCGCCGGTCTTTGTGGGCGGGGTCACGGTCACCAACGCGACCTTGCACAATGAAGACGAGATCCGCCGCAAGGATGTGCGCATTGGCGATCAGGTGATCGTGCGTCGTGCTGGCGATGTGATTCCGGAAGTTGTTGGGCCTGTCGTGGCGTACCGCGATGGTTCCGAGCATGAATTCGAGATGCCGACGGAGTGCCCGGTGTGTGGCTCGCACGCGGTGCGCGGTGAAGACGAAGCGGTCGCACGCTGTTCGGGCGGGCTGTTCTGCGCAGCACAACGGACGCAGGCGATCATCCACTTTGCCAGCCGTAAAGCCCTGGATATTGAAGGCCTGGGCGACAAGCTGATCGAACAGCTGGTGGAGCAGGGGCTGGTCAAGACCCCGGCCGATCTGTTTTCGCTCAGCGCCGACACGCTGGCCGGCTTGGCGCGCATGGCGCAGAAGTCCGCCGCCAATGTGGTGGCCGCGATCGACGCGAGCCGCGAGACGACGCTGCAGCGCTTTATCTACGCGTTGGGCATTCGGAACGTGGGCGAGTCGACTGCGCGTGATCTGGCACGCCATTTTGGCGGGCTCGACGCGCTGCTCGCGGCCGATGCGGCAGCGCTCGAAGCGGTACCGGATGTCGGGCCGATCGTGGCAAAGTGCATCGTCGAATTCATAGCTGAACCGCATAATCGCGAAGTGATCGCCCAACTGCGTGCCGCGGGCATTCACTGGCTGGAACATGCGCCGGCCTTGACCACCAACGGGCCGCTGGCCGGTAAAACGCTCGTCATCACTGGTACCTTACCCTCCTTGTCACGCGATGAAGCACGCGCCTTGATCGAAGCCGCTGGCGGCAAGGTGGCGGGCTCGGTCTCCAAGAAAACTGATTATCTGGTCGCCGGCGAAGCGGCTGGCAGCAAGCTGACCAAGGCCGAGTCGCTGGGCGTGACCGTGCTTGACGAAGCGGCACTGCATGCCTTGCTCGGCGGCGGCGAAACGAATTTGCTTACGGAGTCATCAACATGAAGATTGTTACCAAGGCCGTGTTTCCGGTCGCCGGTATGGGCACCCGCTTTTTGCCGGCGACCAAGGCCAGTCCCAAGGAAATGCTGCCCATCGTCGACAAGCCCCTGATTCAGTACGCGGTAGAAGAGGCAGTTGCCGCTGGCGTGACGGATCTGATCTTCATTACGGGCCGGACCAAGCGCGCCATCGAGGACCACTTCGACAAGGCCTATGAGCTTGAAACCGAACTGCTGGCGCGCGGCAAGGAAGCCATGCTGGAGTTGGTGCGCAACACCGTGCCGTCGCACGTCAATTGCATCTACATCCGCCAGCCCGAAGCCCTGGGCCTCGGACACGCCGTGCTCTGCGCGGCGCCGGTGATTGGCGACGAGCCCTTCGCCGTGATTCTGGCCGACGACTTGCTCGACAATCCCGGCGGCGATCCGGTGCTCAAGCAGATGGCCTCGGTGTACAACTATCACCGCTGCTCGGTGCTTGGCACCATGAATGTGCCGCGCGAAGCCACCCGTCAGTACGGCATCGTCAGCACCGAGCGCCAGGACGGCCCGGTGCAGCGTATGACCGGCATCGTCGAAAAGCCGAACCCCGCCGACGCGCCGACGACGCAGGCGGTAGTCGGGCGCTACATTTTGACCCCCCGCATCTTTGATCACCTGCGCAACGTCAAACCGGGTGCCGGCGGCGAGTTGCAGCTTACCGATGCAATCGCTTCGCTACTCAAAGAAGAGGCGGTGCTGGCGCATCAGTACGACGGCGTGCGCTATGACTGCGGCTCCAAACTGGGCTACCTGAAAGCGACCGTGGAGTTCGGTCTTCGGCATGCCGAAGTCGGCGCCGGGTTTGCGGAATTCCTCGCGACGCGGGGCGAGCCGGTTCTGGAAGACGCGAAGTAAAAGGGTTCAGCCCAAAGACAAACGGCGCCCGCGGGCGCCGTTTGTCTTTGTTGCGTTAGGCTTAGTCGCCCGACTTGCCGGCACGCTTGCGCTCGTGTTCCTTGAGGTAGCGCTTGCGCAGACGAATCGATTTCGGCGTGATCTCGACCAGTTCGTCATCGGAGATGAATTCGATCGCCGACTCCAGGGTCAGCTTGATCGGCGGCACCAGGCGCACGGCCTCGTCGGTACCCGAGGCGCGCACGTTGGTCAGCTGCTTGCCCTTGATCGGGTTGACCACGAGGTCGTTGTCGCGGGTGTGGATGCCGATGACCATGCCTTCGTACAGCGCGTCGCCCGGGCTGACGAACATCCGGCCGCGGTCTTGCAGGTTCCACAAGGCGTAGGCGACGGCGGCGCCGTCGTTCTGGGAGATCAGCACGCCGTTGCGGCGCTCTGCCATGGCGCCAGCGATCGGGCCGTAGTCGTCGAACACGTGGCTGGCCAGACCGGTACCGCGGGTCATGGTCAGGAATTCGCCCTGGAAGCCGATCAGGCCGCGCGCCGGGATGCGGTACTCGAGGCGTACACGGCCTTTGCCGTCCGGCTGCATGTCCTGCAGCTCGCCGCGACGACGACCGAGTTCTTCCATGACGCCACCCTGGTGATCTTCTTCCACGTCGACGGTCAGCATTTCGTACGGCTCGCACTTCTGGCCGTCGATCTCACGGAACACCACGCGCGGACGGCCAACGGCCATCTCGTAGCCTTCGCGACGCATGTTCTCGAGCAGGATGGTCAGGTGCAGTTCGCCACGGCCGGACACTTCGAACACTTCGGAGTCTTCGGTGAAATTCACGCGCAGGGCGACGTTCTTGAGGAGTTCTTTTTCCAGGCGCTCGCGGATCTGGCGGCTGGTCACAAACTTGCCTTCGCGGCCAGCCAGCGGTGAGGTGTTGACCAGGAAGTTCATGGTCAGCGTCGGCTCATCGACAGCGATCGGGGGCATCGGGGCAAGCGCTTCGGGCGCACACAGCGTGACGCCGATGTTCACCTGTTCGATACCCGACACCAAAATGATGTCGCCGGCTTCGGCGGATTCGGCGGAGCTGCGGTCGAGGCCCTTGAAGGTCAGCACCTGGCCAACCTTGGCCTTGCCACGGTTCTCGTCGCCGTACATGACGATCACTTCCTGGTTCGGCATGATGCGGCCACGGCGCACACGGCCGATGCCGAGCTGGCCGATGTAGGTGGAGTAATCGAGCGAACAGATCTGGATCTGCAGCGGCGCATCGGGATCCACGTCCGGTTGATCCACATGCTCGAGAATCGCTTCGAACAGCGGCTTCATGTCGGTGCCGGGCTTGTCGGCGTCCAGCATGGCGTAGCCGTTGAGGGCGGACGCGAAAACCACCGGGAAGTCGAGCTGCTCTTCGGTTGCGCCGAGCTTGTCGAACAGGTCGAAGGTATGGTTGATCACCCAGTCCGGACGCGAACCCGGGCGGTCGATCTTGTTGACCACCACGATCGGTTTGAGGCCCATGGCCAGCGCCTTGCGGGTCACGAAGCGGGTCTGCGGCATCGGGCCTTCGACCGCATCGACCAGCAGCAGCACGCCGTCGACCATCGACAGCACGCGCTCGACTTCGCCGCCGAAGTCGGCGTGTCCCGGGGTGTCAACGATGTTGATGTGGGTGTCGCCGTACTGAATGGCGCAGTTCTTCGACAGAATCGTGATGCCGCGTTCTTTCTCGAGATCGTTGCTGTCCATCACCCGTTCGGACAGGGCCTGGTGGGCTGCGAACGTGCCGGATTGGCGCAGAAGTTGGTCGACCAGGGTGGTTTTGCCGTGGTCAACGTGGGCGATGATGGCAATGTTACGAATGGAGCGGGACATGAAAAGCGCCGGAAGTGTTTGAAAAGGGGCGGATTCTACCATGGCCTGTCGCGTCGCAGCATGCTTCCGTCAGAAGGTGTGCACGAGTTGTTCAGTGGCTGCGTGGTAAAATCGGCGCCCTTTTTCATCTGCTGCAGGAGTTCCCTGGATGCTGGCCATCATTGGCGGAAGCGGTTTGACGCAATTGGCGTCTCTTGAAATTACCCGTCGCGAAGTGGTGCGTACGCCCTATGGTGAGCCCTCGGGCGCGCTGACGTTTGGTCAGGTGTGTGATCAGGCGGTGGTGTTTCTGGCACGTCACGGCTACGGCCACACGATTCCGCCGCATCTGGTGAACTATCGCGCCAATCTGTGGGCCTTGAAGCATGTTGGCGCGCTGGGGGTGATTTCGGTCGCCTCGGTTGGCGGCATTCGCGAAGACTTCGGGCCAGGCGTGCTGGTTGTGCCGGACCAGATCATTGATTACACCTGGGGCCGCAAGAGTACGTATTTCGATGCGCTGGACCAGCCGGTACATCACGTCGATTTCACGCATCCGTATGATCAGGCACTGCGTCAGCGCTTGCTGCGTGCCGCGGCGGCAGCGGGGCAGGCGGTGCACGATGGGGGCGTCTATGCCACCACGCAGGGCCCACGTCTGGAGACCGCTGCCGAGATCAATCGTTTCGAGCGCGATGGTGCCGATCTGGTCGGCATGACGGGCATGCCCGAGGCTGTGCTGGCGCGGGAACTGGAATTGCCTTACGCCGCGATCAACGTGGTGGCGAACTTTGCTGCGGGTCGCGCATCGAGCGAGCAGGGCATCAGCTTCGACAGTATCGAGGTGGTGTTGCACGAGGCGATGCTGCGAGTGCGCTGCATCCTCGACAGCTTGTGCGTCGAGGATGCCTGATGGGCGTCGGGCTGAGGGCTAGATCCTCAGCTTGTCTGCCAGGTCGCGCTCGACTTTCAAGGCGTGGGCGTCATTCGATAGCCCGCGCCCGGTGACCAGAAAGGTGTCTTCGACCCGTTCGCCCAGCGTGGAGATCTTGGCGGCCAGCACCGAGACTTCGTGGAAGGCGAGGGTTTCCGCGATGTCGAACAGCAATCCTGGCCGGTCGGCCGCGGTCAGCGTCAGGATGTAATGCTTGGCGCTGTCGTCGGGGCGCAGCTTGACGGCTGGCGCCACCGGGAAATGCCGCACCTTGCGTGAGAGTCGCGTATCGGTGGGGCGGTCGATCGGCGCGTCGGTGGTGAGACGCGTGATCAGTTCGTGCTCGATCAGTGCAATATGCTCGCGATAGTGCGAATTGCCACCGGGGTTTTGCAGCACAAAGCTGTCGAGCGCGAAGTTGTGCCGCGTGGTGTGCACCTTGGCATCAAGAATGGTGTAACTGAGCTTGCCGAAGAAACCACACAGGCGTTTGAACAGATCGCGCTGGTCATGGGTATAAATCATGACCTGCAGACTTTCGCCGCCTTCGCTCAGGCGCGCCTTGACCACCGGCGCCGGGCTGTCCGGGCGGTGGTAGAGATGGCGCGTATGCCAGGCGATCTCATCGGCTGAGTGGCGCATGAAATACACCGAATCCAGCTTGGCCCAGAGTGCGTCTTCCGTACCGGGACGAAGACCGAAGTAACGCAGGATGCGCGCGGCGTCTTGCTGGCGCTCATCCAGACCCAGGGCTTCGACCGCTGAGGCACCACGTAACAGGCGCTGGGTAGCATGGAAGAGGTCTTCGAGCAGTCGCGCCTTCCAGCCGTTCCAGACCTTCGGGCTGGTGCCGCGAATGTCTGCGTGAGTAAGCAGGTAGAGTGCGATGAGCCGCTCCTCGGTGCCGACACGCTCGGCGAAGCGTTCGACCACATCCGGGTCGGTGATGTCTTCCTTTTGCGCGACATGCGACATCACAAGATGGTTTTCGACCAGCCACTCCACGAGTGTCGTCTCGGTGGGCGCCAGGCTGTGTTGTTCGCAAAAGTTGCGGGCATCGACCATGCCGAGTTTGGAGTGGTCGCCGCCACGGCCTTTGGCGATGTCGTGAAACAGCGAAGCGACATAGAGCAGCCAGTGGTCCGGGTAGCTCAGCATCAAGCGTGTCATGAGCGGGTATTCGTGCGCATGCTCGCCCATGGTGAAGCGGCGCAGATTGCGCAGCACCATCATGGTGTGTTGATCGACGGTATACACATGAAACAGGTCGTGCTGCATCTGGCAGGAAATCTTGCGCCAGGGTGGCAGGTAGTTGCTCAGGATGCCGTACTGATTCATTCGCCGGAAGGTGTGCACGATGCCGCGCCGGGCCTTGAGCAGCGAGATGAAGCGGGCTCGGTTGTCGGGGTCGGCACGGAAGCGGGCGTTGATGCGCCGGCGGTTGATCCAGAGCGCGCGCAGTGTACGCGCGGTCATGCCGGTAAGTTCCGAGCGTTGCTGCAGCAGCGCGAACGCGTCGAACATGGCGCCTGGCGTGTGTTCAAAGAGATCGTCTTGCCGGATGTCGAGCAGGTCGCGCACGCTCTGGAACTGCTCGTCGATGAAAATCGGTGCGGCCCGGTCGTGCTCAAAGAACTCATCGCGATAGTTCAGCGAGAGCAGGGTGTTGAGTTGCGTGACCTTCTTGGCCGACAGGTAGTAGCGCTGCATCAGTACTTCGGCGGCGCGCTTGCCTGCGGTGGGCTTGATGTCAAAGGCCTTGGCGAGGTTCTCTTGATGATCAAACAGCAGCCGATCTTCGGCCCGGCCGGCGAGCAGGTGCAGACGGATGCGCACATGCTGCAAAAAACGCTCGGCCGAGCGCAGATCATTGGCTTCGTCGGCCGTGATCAGCCGGCGGCGGGCGAGATCGCGCCAGCTTTTACCCAGCCCCGCCGCCCGCGCCACCCAGCCCAGCACCTGCAGATCGCGCAGGCCGCCGGGGCTTTCCTTGCAATTGGGCTCAAGCGCATAGGGACTGTCCTGGTAGCGCGCGTAGCGTTGTTCCTGCTCGCGTTGCTTGGCGGCAAAAAAAGTGGCGGCGTCGAGTTCGGCAAACAGTTGCTTGTCGAGGGATTCGAAGCGGGCGCGTGGGCCGGCCAGGAGTCGCTTTTCAAGCAGGTTGGTCTGGATGGTGACGTCATTGCGCGCCGCTTCGACGCACTCGTCGATGGTGCGGACGCTGTGGCCGATATGCAGGCCGATATCCCACAGCGCACCGACAAATCCGGTGAGTCGGGCTTCGCTCTCGGATGAGACCGTGTCCGGCAGCAGGATGAGCAGGTCGATATCAGAGTAGGGATGCAGCTCACCGCGCCCGTAGCCGCCGGTCGCGATCAGCGCGATGTCGGCGGGCAGGCCGAAGCTTCGCCAGAGCGATTTGATTGCCCCGTCGACCAGGCTTGTGCGGCCCTTCAGGTAGGAGCCGGTCAGCGGGCGCTCAAGGTAATTGTCCGCGAGCTTTTTTTCGCCGTCACGGATAGTGTCGCGAACCGCGGTGATCGCGGTGCGCGTCGGAGCGACGACGGGGCGCGCACTCATGGCAGCAGTGCGTCGACCAGGGCGGGGCGGGCGGGCGTGCCGTCGGACACGGTCAGCACCTCGACGCCGGTCTCGGTCACCAGAATGGTGTGCTCCCACTGGGCCGACAGGCTGCGGTCTTTGGTGACGATGGTCCAGCCGTCGGGCAGTTCGGAGATGGCGGCCTTGCCGGCGTTGATCATCGGCTCGATGGTGAAGGTCATGCCTGCCTTCAGTTCCAGGCCGGTGCCGGGGCGGCCGTAGTGCAGCACCTGCGGGTCTTCATGAAATTTCTTGCCAATGCCGTGGCCGCAGAATTCGCGCACCACGGAAAAACCGTTTTCTTCGGCATATTTTTGAATCGCGGCGCCGATGTCGCCCAGACGCGCACCCGGTTTGACCATGGCAATGCCCAGCCACATGCACTCGTAGGTGACCTGGCAAAGCCGTTTGGCCAGGATGGAAACGCCGGCGCCAACCTCGAACATCCGGCTGGTGTCACCGTGGTAGCCGTTCTTGATAACGGTGATGTCGATATTGACGATGTCGCCTTTTTTCAAGGCCTTGTCACCCGGCACGCCATGGCATACCTGATGATTGATCGAGGTGCAGATCGACTTGGGATAGGGGGTGTAGCCCGATGGCGCGTAGTTCAGCGGCGCGGGAATGGCCTGCTGCACGTCGACAATGTAGTCGTGGCACAGCTTGTCGAGTTCATCCGTGGTCACGCCGGGTTTGACGTGCGGGGTGATGAAGTCGAGCACCTCCGCGGCCAATCGGCCGGCGACGCGCATATGCTGGATGTCTTCTGAATTCTTGATGTCGATGGTCATGCTTATATGGTCGTGCTGGGGTCGGTAAAGGCGAAAGGCTATCGCATGGCGGGGCCGCCAGCAATCTTCCGCCAAAAACAGCGTGTGGATGCGCTTGAGCGCTGTCATGTTGCACTGCTATACTAGCGAGCTTGCTTGATCGTGGTGATCTTGCAAGACAAATCCACACGCCCGGTTTTACACCGGAAAGGGTCTGTTCGCATGGCGGGCAGTAGCGGCCGAGAGGTTGCGTCCGGGCGGAGGTTTAACCCTTTAGGAGCAACACAATGTCTAACGTTACGATGCGCCAGATGCTTGAAGCAGGCGTTCACTTTGGTCACCAGACCCGTTTCTGGAACCCCCGCATGGCCCCGTACATCTTCGGCCATCGCAACAAGATTCACATCGTCAACCTCGAAAAGACGATGGTCAAGTACCGCGAAGCGATGGACTTCATTCGCAAGCTGTCCGCCAACAAGGGCACCGTTCTGTTTGTGAGCACCAAGCGTCAGGCGCGCGAGATCATCGCTGAAGAAGCCCAGCGTGCCGGTATGCCTTATGTTGACGAGCGCTGGCTCGGCGGCATGCTGACCAACTTCAAGACCGTGCGTCAGTCGATCAAGCGCCTGAAGGACATGGAAGCGATGGTGGAAGATGGTTCCATCGAGCGCCTGTCCAAGAAAGAAGCGCTGATGACCACCCGCGAAATCGAGAAGCTGCGCAAGAGTATCGGTGGTATCAAGGATATGGGCGGCTTGCCGGATGCCATCTTCGTGGTTGACGTTGGTTATCACAAGATTGCCATCACCGAGACCCGCAAGCTGGGTATTCCAATCGTGGCCGTGGTTGATACCAACCACTCGCCCGAAGGTGTCGATTTCGTGATCCCGGGTAACGATGACTCCAGTCGTGCCATTCGTCTGTTCGCCCGCGGCGCTGCTGATGCAGTGATCGAAGGTCGCAGCCAGGCGATGCAGGAAATCGTGGCCGCTGGTGGTGACGAATTTGTCGAAGTGGAAGTGGAAGACGGCGCTGCCGACGAAGCCCAAGGCTGAGTCTCGCACCCCCACTGATCAACTAAAGAATTCAGGAGTAAGCATGGCGGCAATTACCGCAGGCATGGTGAAAGAGCTTCGCGAGAAGACTGACGCGCCGATGATGGAGTGCAAGAAGGCACTGACCGAGGCAGAGGGCGACCTGGCCAAGGCAGAAGAAATCCTGCGCATCAAACTGGGCAACAAGGCAAGCAAGGCGGCCAGCCGCGTCACCGCGGAAGGCATCGTGGCGACCTGGATTTCCGAAGACGGAAAGCTGGCAGCCATGGTTGAGCTGAACTGCGAAACCGACTTCGTTGCCAAAAACGACGACTTCCTCGCGCTGGGCGCCAGCCTGGCCGAGATGGTGGCCAAGCAGAACCCGGCCGATGTTGCTGCATTGTCGGCACTGGAAATCGGTGGCCAGACGGTGGAAGCCGTTCGTGCCGCGCTGGTGGGCAAGGTCGGCGAAAACATGTCGATCCGCCGTTTCGCCCGCATTCAGACCGAAGGCGCCGTGTCCAGCTACATTCACGGTGGCTCGAAGATTGGCGTGCTGATCGATGTGATCGGCGGTGACGAAGAGCTGGGCCGCGATCTGGCGATGCACATCGCCGCAGGCAAGCCGAAGGCGCTGTCGAGCGACCAGGTACCTGCCGAGCTGATCGAGACCGAGCGTCGCATCGCAACCGAAAAGGCGGCCGAGTCGGGCAAGCCGGCCGATATCGTCGCCAAGATGGTTGAAGGTACGGTGCAGAAGTTCCTCAAGGAAGTGACGCTGCTGGGTCAGCCGTTCGTCAAGAACGACAAGCTGACCGTCGAGGCGCTGCTGAAGTCGAAGAGCGCATCGGTTGGCAGCTTTGTGCTGTTCATCGTCGGTGAAGGCATCGAGAAGAAGGTCGATGACTTCGCCGCCGAAGTGGCAGCTCAGGCTGCTGCGGCCGCTGCCAAGAAGTAATCGCTGGAGAACTGCTGCATGACAACCCCCGCGTATCAGCGCATCCTGCTGAAACTTTCTGGCGAAGCCCTGATGGGTGATGATGCCTATGGCATCAACCCCGATGTGGTCTCCCGGATTGTGGGCGAAGTGGCTGAAGTTGCCCGAATGGGTGTGCAGGTGGGGGTGGTCATTGGCGGAGGCAATATCTTCCGTGGCATGGCGGGCGCAGCATCAGGCATGGATCGGGCAACCGCCGATTACATGGGGATGCTGGCAACGGTCATGAATGCCATGGCGCTGGCTGATGCCATGCGCGCCGCCGGTGTGGTGGCGCGCGTGCAGTCAGCATTGAATATCGAACAGGTCGTCGAGCCCTATATCCGTGGCAAGGCGATCCGCTACCTCGAAAATGGCCGCGTGGTCATTTTTGGCGCCGGTACCGGTAACCCGTTTTTCACGACAGATACCGCAGCGGCACTGCGTGGCGCCGAAATCGGTGCGCAGATCGTGCTCAAGGCCACTAAAGTGGACGGTATTTATACCGCCGATCCGAAACGTGATCCGAATGCCGAGCGCTTTAGCCGGATCAGTTTTGACGAAGCCATCAGCCGCAATCTGCAGGTGATGGACGCCACGGCTTTTGCGCTTTGCCGCGATCAAAAGCTGCCGCTCAATGTGTTCAGCATCTTCAAGCCCGGTGCGCTCAAGCGCGTCGTGATGGGCGAAGATGAAGGCACCCTGGTTTACTGCTGAGGACTTCGACATGATCTCTGAATTGAAATCCACTGCTGAAAAGAAAATGAAGAAGTCGGTGGAAGCGCTGAACAACGATCTCGGAAAAATCCGTACGGGTCGCGCGCACACCGGCTTGCTCGACCACGTGATGGTCGATTACTACGGCAGCATGGTGCCGGTGAATCAGGTCGCCAATGTGACCTTGGTCGACGCCCGTACCATCGGTGTTCAGCCATGGGAAAAGAACATGGTGGGCAAGGTCGAGAAAGCGATTCGCGATTCGGATCTGGGCTTGAACCCCGCATCGGTCGGCGAATTGATTCGCGTGCCGATGCCGATGCTCACCGAAGAGCGTCGCCGCGACCTGATCAAGGTGGTCAAGCAGGAAGGCGAGGCCGCCAAGGTGGCGATCCGCAACCTTCGTCGCGATGCCAACAGCTCGATGAAAGACGCGCTGAAGGACAAGCTGATTTCGGAAGACGAAGACCGTAGGGGTCAAGACGAAATCCAGAAGCTGACCGACAAGTACATTGCCGAGGTTGACGCACTCCTGGTGCAAAAAGAACAGGACATGATGCAGGTTTGAGCCTGGCCTTAGCGCCGCTCGAGCCTGGATCACCCGTTCCGGATGGCAACATCCAAATTCGCGAGTTCAACGCGCTCCATTCCTGAGCGCGATGACGGCCCGCGCCATGTCGCCATCATCATGGATGGCAACGGCCGCTGGGCCCGCAAACGCTTTCTGCCGCGCGTGGCGGGTCATGTGCGCGGTGTTGAAACCGTGCGCGCCACCATCCGTAGTTGTATTGAGCGGAATGTTTCCCATCTCACCTTGTTCGCCTTCAGTTCCGAGAACTGGCGGCGGCCTGCGGATGAGGTGTCGTTTCTCATGCAGTTGTTCATGCGCTCACTCAAGAAAGAGATTGAACGCATCCACGAGAACGAAATCCGTTTTCGGGTGATCGGTGATCTCAGTCGCTTTGATGACGAGTTGGTCGCGATGATTCGCGACGCCGAAGCGCTGACAGCCGGCAACACCCGTTTGAATCTAACCATTGCCGCCAACTACGGCGGGCGTTGGGACATTCTTCAAGGCGTTCGCCGACTGGTTGCTGACGCGGGACCAAGCGCCGACATCACCGAAGAGGCGCTTGAGCCGTATCTGTCGATGGCTTTTGCGCCGGAGCCCGACCTTTTTATTCGCACCGGCGGTGAAAAGCGCATCAGCAATTTCCTGCTGTGGCAGCTTGCCTATACCGAACTCTACTTTACCGATGCCTTGTGGCCCGATTTCGGCGACAAGGCGTTGGATGCCGCTCTCGCGTCCTACCGTCAGCGTGAGCGTCGTTTCGGTAGAACCAGCGAGCAGCTCGACGAGACGGCTCAGAAGGGCGCCGAGGGCGACTCACGTGCTTAAGGCGCGCATTCTGACCGCCATTGTCATGCTGGCGGTGCTGTCTGTCGCGTTGACCTCGTTCTCCACGCAAGCCTGGATTGTTTTTGTGACCGTGATCGCGGCCTTGGCCGGCTGGGAGTGGGGTGGTTTGGCCGGTTGGTCGTCAACGCCGCGCATCGCTTACGGGGCGGGTCTCGGGGCATTGCTTGTGCTGGTTTCGGTCATTTCCGATCTTTGGGCTGGCACGCTGAGTGCGCCGGCCCTGCTTCCGTTTTTGCTGATATCCATCGTTTTCTGGGTGGCTTTAGCCTTTCCGTGGCTACTTCGACGCTGGACGCTGGGGCGCGGTCTGGGCGCGTTTGTGCTTGGCTTCGTTGTGGTGTTGCCGACCGCGCTCGCGATGATCATTCTGCGCGAGGTGAATGTCGCGCTGTTGCTGGCGGCGATGGCCGTGGTGTGGGTGGCGGATATCGCCGCCTATTTTTCGGGTCGAGCCTTCGGCCGTCGAAAACTCGCCCCCGCAATCAGCCCGGGCAAGAGCTGGGAAGGCGTTTACGGTGCGATCGTCGGCGTCGAGCTCTATGGTCTTGCGCTGGTATTCGCATTCGATTTTGAACTCTCGGTCGGTCTGATCATCCTAGGTGCGTTGGCGCTCGTCGTACTGACAGCTGTGAGTGTGGTGGGTGATCTGTTTGAGTCCTTGTTGAAACGTCAGGCCGGGATCAAGGACAGCAGCGGTTTGCTGCCGGGGCACGGCGGTGTGCTCGATCGAATCGACAGCCTCACCTCGACCTTACCCATGGTGGCGTGCGCGGTATTGCTGCTCTCCGTTTGATACGGGGTTGGGCGAGCGCTAGAGGTGGCGCACCAACGCGGCACGACAGCAGCCACCGATATCCGAAACTCATCGTAGGCATCGTATGCAAAGCTTGACCGTACTGGGTGCAACGGGTTCGATTGGTGTCAGCACACTTGATGTGGTGGCGCGCCATCCGGATCGCTATCGGATCTTTGCGCTGAGCGGCAAGACCCAGCTGGAGCGCTTGGCGGCGCAGTGCGCGCAGTTTTCTGCGCAGTATGCCGTCGTCGACGATGCCGCCTCTGCAACACGTCTCCAGGGCTTGATCGCTGAGCATGGCGCGCGCACCGAAGTGCTCCATGGTGCTGATCAGCTGGCGGCGATCGCCGAGGCCCCCGAGGTTGATGCCGTGATGGCTGCCATTGTTGGCGCGGCGGGTCTGCGCCCGACATTGGCCGCTGCGCGAGCGGGCAAGCGTGTGCTGCTGGCAAACAAAGAAGCCCTGGTGATGTCCGGTGCTTTGTTCATGGCCGCGGTGGAGGCGGGCGGGGCGACCTTGCTCCCCATCGACAGTGAACACAATGCCGTTTTTCAGGCACTGCCGCCGACCTACCGGCGTGACCCTGCAGCCGCCGGCGTGCGGCGGATTCTGCTCACCGCCTCGGGCGGCCCGTTCCGTGACCGTCATGTCGACACGCTCGCGGGGATCAGCCCCGATGAAGCCTGCGCCCACCCGAACTGGGTCATGGGGCGCAAGATCTCGGTGGATTCCGCCACCATGATGAACAAAGGCCTCGAGGTCATTGAAGCGCACTGGCTCTTTGGTGTGCCGCCAGAGCAGATCGATGTGGTGGTTCATCGCCAAAGCGTTATTCACTCGATGGTTGAATACGCAGATGGTTCGGTGCTCGCGCAGTTGGGGAATCCGGACATGCGCACGCCGATTGCGCATGCGCTGGCATTTCCGGATCGCATCAATGCGGGCGTGAGCCCGCTGGATCTGTGCGCGGTCGGCCGGCTCGATTTCGAGAAGCCGGATCCCCGGCGTTTTCCGTGTTTGCCGCTGGCCTATGCCGCCTTGCGAGCCGGGCGGGGCGTACCGGCCGTCATGAACGCGGCAAACGAGGTCGCGGTCGATGCGTTTCTTTCCGGCCGCCTCGCTTATCTGGCGATCGCCCGTGTCGTTGAATCGGTCATGGCCCGTTTGGCCAGTGCCGGTGATGGCAGTATCGAAGAGCTGGAGTCGGTCGATGCCGAAGCGCGTGCGCTGGCATGTGAGTGGGTGGCCTCGGCGGAGGCTGCGTAATGTCGATTTTCGAGTACATCATTCCGTTCGTTGTCGGTTTGGGGCTGCTGATCCTCATCCATGAACTGGGGCATTACTCCGTCGCGCGCTGGTGCGACGTCAAGGTGCTGCGCTTTTCCGTCGGCTTTGGCCGCCCATTGTTCAAATGGCGCGCCGGCAAGGATGGTACCGAGTGGGTGTTGGCGCTGTTTCCGCTCGGAGGCTACGTCAAGATGCTCGATGAGCGTGAAGGCGAGGTCGCCGCGGCTGAGCTTCCCCGCGCCTTTACCCAGCAGAGTGTGTGGCGGCGGTTCGCAATAGTCGCGGCCGGGCCCTTGGCCAATCTGTTGCTGGCCGTACTGCTTTACTGGGTGGTGTTTGTCGGCGGCGTCGATGAACTTCGCGCGCGGGTCGAAGTGAGCTCCCCGGAAAGCGTTGCTGCCCAAGCCGGGTTCACCAGCGGCGACGAGATCATTCAGGTCGGCGATGTGCCGATTCGTTCCTGGCAGGACTGGCGCTGGCGACTGCTCAAGGCGGTGCTGGACGAACCAACGATTGACGTGGTGGTTGTCAGTGCCGACGGCGTGCGTGCGACGCGCCGCCTCTCCCTGAGCGGCATCACGATTGATGAAGCAAAGAACGACCCGGTGGCGCAACTCGGCTTTCGCCCCTACCGGCCGATGATTCCGCCGGTGGTTGGTGACATCGTCGCGGGCGGTGCGGCCGATCGCGCCGGATTGCGTGTGGGGGATCGTGTTGTTGCGATCGACCAAAAGCGCATTGAGGATTGGTCTGATCTGGTCGAACGGGTGAGTGCCGCCCCGGGTCAGCCGATGCAGTTTGAATGGTTGCGCGACGGCGCACGCAGCGAGGGCGTACTGACACCCGAGTCTGTCGACCGCGACGGCAAACTCGTCGGGCGCGTGGGCATCATGGTGGCGCCCTTGGCCGAAGGGCGTGAAGCGATGTTCGTGACCGTCTCGCACGGGCCGATCGAGGGCTTGGTCAAAGCGATCGCCCAGACCTGGGAAATGAGTACCTTCAGCCTGGCCATGATCGGCCGTATGGTGACGGGCGAGTTATCCTGGAAAAACCTGAGCGGCCCCGTCACCATCGCGGACTATGCCGGCCAAAGTGCGAAGATGGGACTCGACCATTATTTGAAGTTTCTGGCGCTGATCAGTATCAGTCTCGGCGTCCTGAACCTGCTTCCCATCCCGGTGCTGGATGGTGGGCATTTGCTGTATTATGTGATCGAAATGCTGCGAGGCGGCCCCGTCCCGGAACGCGTGATGGAGATCGGACAACAAGTCGGTTTTGCCTTGCTCGTCATGCTCATGGCTTTCGCCTTTTACAACGACATCAACCGCCTGATTTCTGGCTGATTCCTCAATGAAACTGAAGCTTCTTTCCGGGCTGCTTGCCGCCCTGTACGTGGCCGCACCCGCGTTCGCGTTTGACACCTTTGTCGTCAAGGATATTCGCGTTGAAGGCATTCAGCGAACCGAAGCCGGCACGGTGTTTACCTATCTGCCGGTCAAAGTCGGCGACCGCTTTTCCGAAGGCCAGGCCAAGGAATCGATCCGTGCGCTGTTTGCGACCGGCTTCTTCGACGATGTCCGTATCGAAGTTGAAAACGATGTGCTCGTTGTCGTTGTCGACGAACGCCCCGCAGTGGCGCAAATCGATTTTTCCGGCGTCAAGGAGTTCGACAAGGAGGCTCTGAAAAAGGGTCTGAAAGACGTTGGCTTGGGCGAGTCGAGAATTTTCGATCGGGCCGTGCTTGAGCGTGCCGAGCAAGAGCTCAAGCGGCAGTATCTGACGCGCGGTAAATACGCCGCGACGGTGCAAACCACGGTCACGCCACTGGAGCGCAATCGTGTGGCGGTCCGCTTCGATGTGGAAGAAGGCGATGTCGCCAAAATCCGCCAGATCAAGATTGTTGGTGCAAGCTTGTTCGAGGAAGAGGACCTGGTTGATCTCTTCGAACAGACCACGCCTGGCTGGCTGACCTGGTACACCAAGTCCGACCAGTACTCGAAGCAGAAGCTGTCTGGCGACCTTGAAACACTTCGCTCGTTCTATCTGAACCAGGGTTACCTGGATTTCAGCATCGATTCGACGCAGGTATCGATCACGCCCGACAAAAAGGACATTTACATCACTATCGCGATTACCGAAGGGGCGAAGTACTCCGTTTCCGCGGTGACCCTGACGGGCGATCTGATCCTGCCGGACGAGGTTTACAAAGACATCGTGACCGTCAAGGCGGGCGATGTGTTTTCGCGCGAAGCGCTGACCAACACCAACAAGGCCATCACCGACCGCCTGGGTAACGAGGGCTACGCCTTTGCCAACGTGAATGCAGCCCCGGAAGTAGATCGCGAGAAGCACGAGGTCGCCTTCACGATTTTTGTCGATCCGGGCAAGCGGGTCTATGTTCGCCGCATTAACGTGGAAGGCAACGATCGCACGCGCGACGAAGTCGCCCGACGTGAAATGCGCCAGATGGAAGGCGCCTGGTACGACGGCGAAAAGATCAACAAATCCAAGGTTCGCCTGGATCGTCTCGGCTTCTTCGAAGAAGTTGCCGTGCAGACGCCGGCGGTGCCTGGCACGACTGACCAGGTGGATGTGAACTTCAAGGTCAGGGAACGCCAGACCGGTAACCTGTCCTTGGGTGTGGGCTTTTCGAGTTCGGACAGCGTGGTGTTGTCAGCCGCGGTGGCGCAGCAGAACCTGTTTGGTTCGGGCAACGCGCTGAACCTGCAACTCAACACCAGTGCCAGCACGCGGACCTACTCGCTGTCCTATACCAATCCGTATTACACCGTGGATGGCATCAGTCGTGGTTTCGATGTCTATCACCGCACCTATGATGCCGACACGCTGGATCTGGCGCGCTACAAGACCGCATCGACCGGTTTGGGTCTTCGGTATGGCTTCCCGATCGCCGAAGACGATCGCATCAACGTTGGCCTGACGGTTGACCGTACCGAGGTGACCACGTTTGATGACAGCCCGGTGCAATACAAGGAATTCGTGACCGCCTTCGGGAATGAGGCAACCAGTTTGCTGGGGTCTATCAGTTGGTCGCGCGATGGCCGTGACAGCCTGATCTACCCGCGTAAAGGCATGTATCAGCGTGCCTTCATGGAAGTCGCTATTCCGCCGGCTGAGCTGCGCTATGTCAAAGCGTCGTACCAGCATCAGTACTGGCTGCCGATTGGCCAGGATTCCGCCTTCATGCTAAACGGCGAAGTGGGTTGGGCGGTTGGCTACGGCGGCAAGCCCTTGCCCTTCTTCAAGAACTTCTACGCGGGCGGCATCGGATCGGTGCGTGGCTTCAAGCAAAGCTCGCTCGGTCCGAGAATCCTCAATACCGACGGCGACCTCGATTCGGTCGGCGGCAATCGACGCCTGATCGCGAATGCGGAATACTATTTCCCCTTGCCGGGTACCGGTCGAGATCGTAGTTTCCGGCTGTCGGCTTTCGTTGATGTTGGTAATGTCTGGGGTCAAGATGAGAAGCTCGAATTCACCGAGCTGCGCTATAGTGCCGGCCTTGGATTCTCCTGGAGTTCGCCGATCGGGCCGCTGAAGCTCAGCGTAGGCTTCCCGCTCAAGAAGGAAGAAGACGACAAGATCCAGCGGTTCCAGTTCCAGTTGGGTTCGGTGTTTTAACCCGGGCTCCCGGTCATGATTCGGAGGTTTGCGTGAAGGTTTCCCGTTTTTCAGTCTTTGTGTTTGCAGCCCTGATGCTGGGTGCCGGTTCTGCCATGGCGCAGGCGCGGATCGGGTTCGTCAATTCGGAGCGCGTCATGCGCGAGGCGGGGCCCGCCGTCCAGGCACAGCAGCGTCTTGAAAAGGAATTTGCCAAGCGTGATGGCGAATTGCAAAGTATCTCCAAGGAACTGCAGGCGATGCAGAGCAACCTGGAGAAGAACAGTCTGACCATGCCTGAGGCCGAGCGCCGCAAAAAAGAGCGTGAGTTCGGCGAGCTCAGTCGTGATTTTCAACGTCGTCAGCGCGAGTTTCGTGAAGACCTGAACCAGCGCCGCAACGAGGAACTGGCAACCGTGCTTGATCGTGCGAACAAGGTGGTCAAGAAGATCGCCGAGGCGGAAAAGTACGACATCATTTTCCAGGAAGCGGTCTACGCCAGCCCAAGCATCGACATCACCGACAAAGTGATCAAGGCGCTTGCTGAGAATCAGTGAGCGTGAGCTCATGGCGTCAATGCGTATTGATGAGATTGTTGGCCGCCTCGGCGGAGAATTGCTGGGCGCGCCCGATACGCTGATCCGGGCGCTGGCGCCGCTTGAATCCGCCGGGCCGGAAGACATCAGTTTTCTGGCCAATCCGAAGTACCGTAAGCAACTCGATACGACCGCCGCTGCCGCCGTTATCGTGAGCGGTGGTTTGACGCCACCGCCCGGCAAGACGTATATCGTCTGCGATTCGCCGTATCTCTATTTTGCACGCGTGGCCCAACTGTTACACCCCGAGTCGTTACCGGCCCCTGGAGTCGCGGCGTCTGCCTGTGTTCAGAGTGTTATCCCGGCATCGACCTGCGTCGAGGCCGGCGCGCATATCGCTGAATCGGTGGTGCTGGGCGAGCATGTTTTTGTCGGCGCCGGGACGGTTGTCGGTCGCGGCGTGCAGATTGGCAGGGGCACGCGACTGCACGCCAATGTCACCATCTATGCAGACTGCGAAATCGGCTCAGATTGCCGGATTCATTCCGGCGCCGTGATTGGTGCCGATGGTTTCGGGTATGCACGTGAGAAAGACGGCCGCTGGGTCAAGATTCCGCAAAGCGGTCGTGTGGTCATTGGCAATGAGGTTGAAATCGGTGCCAACACCACGATTGACCGCGGCGCGATGGACGATACCGTGATCGCCGACGGGGTCAAGCTGGACAATCAGATCCAGATCGCCCACAACGTGAAGATCGGTGCCATGACAGCCATCGCGGGTTGCGTGGGCATTGCGGGCAGCACTCGCATTGGCGCGCGGTGCATGATTGGCGGTCAGGCGGGCATCATCGGCCATCTCGACATTACCGATGATGTGGTGGTGTCTGCCGGCACGCTCGTGACAAAATCAATTCGAAAACCCGGCGTCTATACCGCGAATCTGCCCCTGCAACCTCATGGTGACTGGGTGCGAGAGTTTTCGCATCTGCGCCATCTCGACGCTATGGCAGCTCGGATTCGCGAACTTGAAAAACGACTGGACAAGGGAGACACCTCGTCGTGACCACACTCGATATCAATGAAATTGTGAAGTATCTGCCGCACCGCTATCCGTTCCTGCTGGTGGACCGGGTGATTGAACTGGAGGAGGGCAAGCGCGTGGTGGCGGTCAAGAATGTCACCATCAACGAACCGTTTTTCCCCGGTCACTTCCCGAACCACCCGGTCATGCCGGGTGTGCTGATCGTCGAAGCCATGGCGCAGGCGGCCGCCGTGTTGTCATTCAAGACCATGGGCGTCATGCCCGATGAAAACTCGCTGGTCCTGTTTGCCGGCATCGACAATGTCCGCTTCAAGCGGCCGGTGACGCCGGGTGACCAGCTGGTCATGGAAGTCGAGATCGTCAACAGCAAGCGCAATATCTACAAATACCATGGTGTCGCCCGAGTTGATGGCCAGGTTGCCGCCGAGGCCGACCTGATGTGCGCGCTCAAGACCAAGTCATGATCCATTCGACGGCAATCATTCATCCTGACGCGAAGTTGGCGGATGGGGTCAGTGTTGGCGCGTACAGCATCATCGGTCCCCACGTGGAGGTCGGTGCGGATACGCGAATCGGCCCGCATGTCGTCATCGAAGGTCACACTCGTATTGGACGAGAGAACGAGATCTTCCAGTTCTGTTCGATTGGTGGGAGCCCGCAGGACAAGAAGTACGACGACGAGCCCACACGGCTTGAAATTGGCGACCGGAACACTATCCGTGAGTACTGCTCTTTCAATGTCGGCACCTCGCAAGACGTCGGCGTGACGCGCATTGGCAGCGACAACTGGATCATGGCCTACGTGCATGTTGCCCATGATTGTCAGGTCGGTGACCACACCATTTTTGCCAACAATGCGACGCTGGCCGGTCATGTTCATGTCGGTGATTGGGCGATTCTTGGCGGCTTTACCGGTGTGCATCAGTTTGTGCGTGTCGGCGCCCACTCATTCTGTGGCGTCAGCACCGTGTTGTTGCAGGATCTGCCGCCGTATGTGACGGTGTCCGGCAATCCCTCGCGCCCGCATGGGATCAACAGCGAAGGCTTGAAGCGGCGAGGGTATTCTTCCGAGTCCATCATGGCGATCAAGCGTGCGTATCGAGCGCTCTATCGTTCGGGCCTGAGCCTGGAAGAGGCGCGTAAAGTCATTGCCGAAGCCGCGGTAGAACACGAGGCGGTCAAACCATTTTCGGACTTTATCGCGGTCTCCAGCCGCGGGATTGTGCGCTGAGTCATGGGCCCTCGCATCGCCCTGGTCGCGGGCGAAGCCTCCGGTGACCTGCTTGCCAGTCATCTGATCGCCGCGCTGACGTCACGCCAACCCGAACTGCGCTGTGAAGGCATCGGTGGCCCAAAGATGGAGGCTGTTGGTTTCGACGCCTGGTGGCCGTACGACCGCCTTGCCGTGCATGGCTATGTCGATGCGCTGAAGCGCTATCGCGAATTGTCCCGAATGCGTCGAGCCTTGCTCGCTCGACTGCTGAAGGATCCGCCAGATGTGTTCATCGGGGTGGATGCTCCAGACTTCAACCTCTGGCTCGAACAGCAATTGCGTCGCCGCGGTGTTCACACCGTGCACTTTGTGAGCCCCTCCATCTGGGCCTGGCGTGGCGGACGTATCAAACGGATCCGGGCGGCGATTGATCACATGCTCTGTCTGTTTCCCTTCGAGCCCGCCATCTACGAAGCGGCCGGTGTGCCGGCGACCTATGTCGGGCATCCACTCGCGGACACCTTCCCGCTCGTGCCGAACAAGCAGGAAGCCCGGGAGCGTCTTCATCTGCCCCACGCAGCACCCGTCTTCGCGCTCCTCCCTGGCAGCCGGGAGTCGGAGGTGGCCAATCTTGCCCCCTTGTTCATCGACACCGCCAAGTACTTGCTGTCACGCTATCCTGACGCCCGCTTTCTCGTGCCGTTGGCGACACGCGAGACGCGGGTGATATTCGAGCAGGCGCAATACGCGGCTGACGCACGTGACTTGCCGCTGAGCCTGTTGTTTGGTCACGCGGTCGATGCCATGACCGCAGCAGACGTCGTGCTTGTGGCCAGTGGCACCGCGTCACTGGAGGCCGCGTTGCTCAAGCGCCCGATGGTGATTGCTTATCGCATGGGTGATTTCCAGTACCGCATGATGAAGCGCATGGCCTATCTGCCGTGGGTCGGTTTGCCCAACATTCTATGTAACGAAGGTGTGGTGCCGGAGATGCTGCAAGACAACGCGACACCCGAGGCGCTGGGCGAAGCGCTTGCGCGCTGGTATGACGACGTCGACGCGCGGCATGCGCTCGCTGATCGATTTACCGCTTTGCACCACCGGTTGCGCCAGGACACCGCACAGCGTGCCGCCGACATCATTTTGCCGCTGCTCGGATCGCGCCACCATGGCAGCCCCTGACCCTCGCTTGATCTGCGGTGTTGATGAAGCGGGGCGTGGCCCCTTGTGTGGTTCGGTGGTCGCGGCCGCGGTCATTCTCGATCCGGCCCGACCGATCGACGGCTTGGCAGACTCAAAGAAATTGACCGAGAAGCGGCGCGAACTGCTTGCGCCGATCATCCGCGAACGTGCGCTGGCCTGGGCCGTGGCGGAGGCGAGTGTCGAAGAAATTGACCGCCTCAATATCCTTCATGCCACCATGTTGGCCATGAAGCGCGCGGTCGAAGCACTTCAGATCGCGCCGGACGAGGTGTTGATCGACGGGAATCGCTGCCCGCAGATTGCCTATCCGGTGCAGGCTATTGTCAAAGGCGACTCGCTGGTGGCTGCGATCTCAGCGGCATCGATCCTTGCCAAGACCGCGCGCGATGCGCAAATGCTCGCGCTCGATGCGCTTCATCCACAGTATGGGCTGGCCTCGCACAAAGGTTATCCGACCGCAGCGCATCTGTCGGCGATCCGTCAACACGGGGTGAAAGACTTCTACCGCAAAAGCTTCGGACCGGTCCGGGCGGTCTGGTTGAATCCTCCTTTGTTCGAGACCTGACACCATGAATGTGCCGCACGTTTTCCTCTTCTTCCATTTGTTGGCCGTCATCATCTGGGTTGGCGGCATGGCCTTTGCCTACCTGTGTTTGCGCCCGGCGGCCGGTGTCTTGTCCCCGCCGGATCGCCTACGTTTGTGGCAGGGCGTGTTTTCTCGCTTTTTTCCGATGGTTTGGGTCGCGGTTGCGGCCATTCTCGTGACCGGCTTTGGCGGCCTGATCAATGTGGGCTTTGCAAATGCCCCGCGGGCCTGGCACATCATGATGAGTGTCGGCTTGGTGATGATCCTCATCTACGCCTACGTCTGGTTTGTACCGTGGCAGGCGTTAAAGCGTGCCGTCGCCGCCGAGCGCTGGCCCGACGGCGCCGCGGCATTGGGACGAATTCGCCAGGCTGTGGCCGTCAATACCAGTCTGGGGCTGGTCAACGTGGCGGTCGCGACGCTCGGCTTGGCCGCATGATCGCGATTCAGTCGCGCGACAATCCGCTGGTCAAGCGCATTCATGCGCTGTCGACCTCGGGCCGCGAGCGACGAAAAACCGGCTTGACCGTGCTTGACGGCGCGCATCTGATGGCTGCCGCGCTCGATGCGGGCATCGTATTCACCCAGATCGTAGTGAGCGACACCGGCCTGGCGAGAGAAGAGCATCAGGCGCTGATCGCGCGGGTGGGTGCGCAGTGCCCGGTGGCCTGTCTGCCCGATCCGCTTTTTGCGCATGTCAGCGCGGTCGAATCCCCCTCCGGCCTGTTGGCCCTCATGGCCATGCCCGCGCTTGATGTGTTGCCGGCGATGGTCAATGGTTCGCTGATCGTGCTCGACGCGGTGCAGGACGCAGGCAATCTGGGTACCTTGCTGCGAACCGCGTCCGCCGCGGGTATCCGGCTCGCGCTGTTGACCGAGGGCTGCGCGCAGGCGTGGTCGCCGCGTGTTTTGCGCGCCGGCATGGGCGCGCATTTTCAGATGCAGGTGCTCGAACACGTCGACGTTGAAACCGCACTGGCCGGCTACACCGGCAGGATTGCGGCGACGGTGCTGAGTGCCGACAGCCAGTCGCTTTTCGCACTCGACCTTGCCGGCCCGACCGCCTGGTTGTTCGGTGCTGAGGGGCAGGGGCTGTCGGATTCACTGAAAAATCTGGCCACTACCCATGTGCACATCCCGATGCCGGGACGGCTTGAATCGCTTAACGTCGCGGCGGCGGCAGCGATCTGCTTGTTCGAACAAGTGCGCCAAAACGGCTGATCTGTTGGTGAAAGTGTGAGATGTGTCACATCGCCGGGCGCGATTGCGGCGCGATGTGTCAGGTTTTGCGACGAACTGCCGTGAATGTCACTGTAGAGTCGAAGATCCTTACAAAAGTACTAGTAGAAGCTTTTACTGTGGTACGCCAATAGACGGAAGAATCCGCGCGGCGTGCAGCAGATCCACATCTGGAGACAAACGATGATGCAAGCCTATGCCAAGACGGCAAAAGGCGTGGCGGAGGTCGAAACGCGTGCCGACCGCCTCAAGCCCGCGCTCCGACGACTATTGATTCTGGTCGACGGAAAAAAACCCCTGGATGCACTCAAATCGATGATCGGCAACGATGCGATCGATGAACCGCTGACACAGCTTGTGGAAGGCGGCTACATCGAGGCGATCGAGGCCGCCAATGACGCGGCGGCGGATCTGCCAGGGAGCAGCCCGTCGGTGTTTGATGTGGCCATGCTACCGGCCGAGCGCGATGCCAAGGCGCTGGACAAGGCCCGGAATTACATGATCAACACGCTCAAGCATTTTCACGGCCCCTACACCAAGCTGGACCTGATGCGCCTGGTTCAAGCCAGTGAAACCCATGCGCAGTTGCGCACGCACTACGCCGATTGGTTGCGCTGCATGCATGAATCAACCATGGCCGAGCGCCGACTGAATGATCTGAACCGGGAACTGTTCGAGGTTCTCTAGGTGAGTAGGCTGGCTTGTGGATCGACCTGGCCGACGGTGGTGGCGTGAGCGGCGCCATCCGACGCTCTTGAACGTGGCCAGCGTGCGCTGCCGATTACAGCATGCCGCGGTCTGCGCCTGATGTCGTGCGGTTGCAGGTTGCGGCGAGCGATGTGTCAGCGCATAGGCGCTGGCAAAACCAGCGCTTGAACCGTCGCGGCGTCGCCGTCGCGATGGAACGGGACATGACCGAGACAGGGCGCGCCCAGATGCTGCTGTAGGGCATAGAGATTCTCGGTCACGCACTGCATGTCCGGATCAATCTGGTTGGCAACCCATCCGGCCAGGCTCAGGCCGCGTGCGGCGATCGCCTCGGCGGTCAGCAGGGCGTGGTTGATGCAGCCCAGACGCATGCCCACGACGAGAATGATCGGCAGCCCCAGCGCGACCGCCAGATCGGCCGTGTCGAAGGTGTCGGTCAGCGGCACCCGAAAGCCGCCCACGCCTTCGACCAGCACCAGATCGGCTTGTGTCGAGAGTCGGCCAAACGCGTCAAGAATCTTGTCGGGCTCGATCCGAACGCTTTCGCTGGCCGCCGCAATATGCGGCGCGACGGCGGTGCGCAGGCAAATCGGATTGAGGTCGGCCAGGCCCGGGTCGAAGCTCCCCGCGGCACGCAACTGCGCCGCATCCTCATTGAGCCATTCGTCTCCCACGCGCTCGGCCCCGGCAGCAACCGGTTTCATCGCGATGGCGCTCAGGCCTGCGCGGCGGGCGGTGTGGAGCAGGGCGCAGGTGATGAAGGTCTTGCCAATCCCGGTGTCGGTGCCGGCAATAAAATAGGCGGTGGCCATCAGGCGGTCCTTTGCAGCGCGAGCAGAATCACATCATAAGTGGCGGGCAATCGCGCGTCTGCACGACGATGTTGTTCATAGGTACGCTCCAGTTGCCGCCACGCCGACTTGCCCAGCGGTTTGCGCCGGCGCCCGCTGCCCACTTGATGCGCGCCGATGGCTTTGATGTCTTTCAGTAGCTGGCGCAGGCTGTCGGCCGTCGCCGCGGTGGGCGATTGCCGCGTCGCGCAGATCTGGAAACCGGCCTGAATGGCGGACTGTCGCCAGGTGTCGATAGGGTGAAAGCCGATGACATGTTCGGCGTCGTCGATGCCGCGAAACGCGTCGCGGAGCTCCCACAGCGTGTCGGGCCCGAGCGTGGTGATCCAGGCCGGGCCGCCCGGCTTGAGGACGCGGCCAAGCTCGGCCAGCGTACGGCCCGGATTGCACCACTGCACGGCGAGGCTGGACCAGACGACGTCGATCGATTCGCTGGCCAGCGGCAGTGATTCGAGATCGCCGCACACCCGGTGTTGGCGGGGATGACAAGGATGGCGTGCGAGCATGCCGGGTGCGAAATCGAGTGCCAGCGTGTTGGCGGGTTTGAGCCAGTCAATCAGTTCGGTAGCGCCTGTGCCCGTGCCGCAGCCGGCGTCGAGCAGGCGTCCGACCGGGCCTTGGGGCGAATGGGCTTTGGCCAGCGCGAGGAGTTGGGCGCAGATGTCGCGTTGTACCGCGGCGGCAGCGTCGTAGGTTGGCGCGGCGCGGTCGAATGCCGCGCGAACGTGGCGCTTGCGTTCAGTCATTGGCGAAGCTGTCGAGCAGGCAGGCGCAGTCGGTCGCACGCGATACAAAGGGCGCGTGCCCGGCGTCGGCAAACTCGGAGTAGCGCCCGTCGGGTAGCGATTCGGCCATGACGCGAGCGGCTTCGGCGGGCATTAGTGCGTCGTTCGTGCCATGGAACAGGCGCACCGGACAGCTGATCTCAGTGAGCGAGCCGCGTAGGTCGGTTTGCGACAGAATGGCCAGGCCATCGGCGAGTCGGGCGGTATTCTCAGCGGTGACGGTGACCAGCGCGGTGTTGAGCTGCCGCGTCACTTCGCGGCGTGCGGCATCGCCCAGCGCCTGCAGAGCGACGAAGCGGCGCTGGGTCTTGTCGGGCTCGGCGGCGAAGTCGGCGCAAAAACCATCGACCACCTCGGCGCTCAGGGCGCTCGGCCAGTCGGGCCGCTGCACGAAGCACGGGCTGGCGCCGATCAGGGCGATGCGTTCGACCTTGGCGGGGTGGCGACGCGCCAGATCCAGCGCCACCAGTGCACCCAGCGACCAGCCACAGACCAGTGCGCCATCGGGCAAGTCGGCGATGAGGGCATCGGTCCACGCGGCAAGCGTGGCGTCTTCGGGCGTCGGCGCTGTGTCGGCATGACCGGGGAGCGCGGGGGTAAAACACGGCCAAGTGGGGTCGAGCTGCGCGCGAAGCGGCTGCCACACCGAGGGGGTCAAGCCCCAGCCGTGGAGCAGTACAAGGGGCGGGCGACTCATTGCAAGGCTTCGATCCGGAGGAGGTTGTCGGTCAATCGGGTGATGTCGTCGGGCGTGTGGGCGGCGCTGAGCGAGATGCGCAGCCGGGCCGTGCCTGGCGGGACGGTCGGCGGGCGGATCGCCGGCACCCACTGGCCTGCGTCCCACAGCGCCGTGGCGGCACCCAGCGCGGCGGCATTATCGCCGATTTTGATCGGCTGGATGGGCGTGGATGAGGGCATCAGCTGCCACCGGCGCAGGGGCAGGGCGCCTCGCAGTTGCTGTTGATGGGCGACGAGGCGGGCGCGCAAGGCGTCGCCGTGTTCGATCAGGTCGATGGCGGTGAGCAGCGCATGCGCCAGCGCGGGCGGCGAGCCGGTGGTGAAGATGTAGGTGCGCATGGTCTGCATCAGCCACTCCACCACGTCGGCGTGACCGGCCACAAAGGCGCCCGACAGGCCCGCGGCCTTGCCCAGCGTGCCGACCACCAGCAAACGCCAGTGCGCCAGCCCGGCGGCGGCCAGGGCGCCACGGCCTTGCGGGCCCAGCACACCGAAACCGTGCGCGTCGTCGACCAGCAGCCAGGCGTCGTGTGCTTCTGCCAGCGCGAGCAGTTCGGTCAGCGGGGCGATATCGCCGTCCATGCTGAACACACTGTCGGTAATGATGAGTTTTCGGCGGGCGGTGCTGTTGGTGAGCAGGCGGGCCAGGGCCTCGGTGTCGCCATGCGCGTATCGGTGGTGTTCAGCGCGGCTGAGCAGGGCACCGTCGACCAGTGAAGCGTGGTTGAGGCGATCGGCAAAGATGGCGTCGCCACGGCCAACCAGCGCGGCGGCCACGCCCATGTTCACCATGTAGCCGGTCGAAAACACCAGCGCGCGTTCGCAGCCGGTGAAGTTGGCGAGGCGGGCTTCGAGCCGCTCATGCACGCTGTAGTGACCACTGACCAGATGTGATGCGCCCGAGCCGCCGCCCCAGCGTGCGACCCCCTCGGCAATGGCTGCGGCGAGTGCGGGGTGCGCGGCGAGGCCGAGGTAGTCGTTGCTGCAAAACGACAGCATTTCGCGGCCATCGACGACCGCATGGGGGCCGCAAGGTGTTTCCAGCGTGCGACGACGGCGGATGAGTGCGCGTGATTCGCGGTCGGCCAGCTCGCCGCGCAGATGTTCCAGCAAACTCATCGTCATCAACCGATGCAGTGTTTCAGCGCCGCGGCGGCGCCGCGGACCAGATGGGCGATGTCGTCGGCTTCGACGATGTAGGGCGGCATGAAATACACGGTGTTGCCGATCGGGCGCAGCAACACGCCCTGATCGAGCCCGGCGGCGAAAAAGCGTTGGCTGAACTCGCGTTCGACGGTATCGACATCAAAGGCGACGATCATGCCGCGCTGACGCAAATGGCGCACCGCCGGATGCTCGGCAAAGGCCTCGCGTGTGGCATCACCCAGCAGTTCGGCGCGGGCCTTGTTGGTGTGGATGACATCGTCGGCCTTGAAGATGTCGAGCGTGGCCAGCGCGGCGCGGCAGGCCAGCGGGTTACCGGTGTAGGAGTGCGAGTGCAGGAAGCCGCGGTGCACATCGTCATCGTAAAAGCAGTCGTAGATTGCATCGGTGCTGAGCACCAGCGACAGCGGCAGGTAGCCGCCCGAAATGCCTTTTGACAGGCACATCATGTCCGGCCAGATGCCGGCTTGCTCGCAGGCGAAGAAGCTGCCGGTGCGGCCACAGCCGACGGCGATTTCATCGGCGATGAGGTGCACCCGGTAGGTGTCGCACAGCTCACGGGCGCGGCGCAGATAGTGCGGGTGATACATCGCCATCCCGACGGCGCCTTGCACCAGCGGCTCGACGATCAGGGCGGCGATTTCGTCATGATGCTCGGCGAGATAGTGCTCCAGCGCCTGTGCGGCGCGTTCGGCCACGTCGGTGTCGGTCTCCCCCGGCTCGGCCTGGCGCGCGTCGGGGCTGGGCACCACGGTGCCGGCGCGCACCAGCGGCGCATAGGCATCGCGAAAGAGATGCACGTCGGTGACCGCCAGCGCGCCCACCGTTTCACCGTGGTAACTGCCGGCCAGGCTGATGAAGCGATCCTTGCCCGTCTCACCCTGATTGCGCCAGGCATGCATGCTCATCTTGAGGGCGATTTCGGTGGCCGAGGCACCGTCGGAGGCGTAAAACGCGTGGCCGAGCTGGTGGCCGGTCAGTGCCGACAGTCGCTCGGAGAGCTCGACCACCGGGGCATGGGTAAAGCCGGCGAGCATCACATGTTCGAGGGTTTCGAGCTGCTCACAGATCGCGTCGTTGATGCGCGGGTTGCAGTGGCCGAACAGATTCACCCACCAGGCACTCACGCCATCGAGAAAGCGCCGGCCATTGTCGTCGTACAGCCACACGCCTTCGCCGCGGGTGATCGGCACCAGCGGCAAGGATTCATGACTCTTCATCTGGGTGCACGGATGCCACACGGCGCGGCGTGAGCGGTCAAGCAGGCGGGATTGCGTCATGGGGATGGGCCGGAAGCTGCGGAATCGTTCAATACTCTGAAATCGCCGGGGCGCTGTCAAACCGGGTTTTGCGGCGGAACCGGCAGGGCGCTGGCGGACAGCGCGTTGGCCGGGGCTTTTGCTACCATGAGCGCTTCCAAAGCACGACAGGCACGCCATGTATTTCGTTATTTCCCCCGCCAAATCGCTGGACTATGAAACGCCCGCGCCGAGCATCAAGCCGACCCAGCCCGCTTTTCTGGATGCGGCGGAATCACTGGTCGGTGTGATGCGCGATGTCACGCCCGCCGCACTGGGCGAATTGATGCACATCTCGGACAAGCTGGCCGCGCTGAACGTTGCCCGGTTCGCGGAGTGGTCACGCCCGTTCAACGCCAAGAACGCCAAGCCCTGCGTCTTCGCCTTCAATGGCGACGTCTACGATGGTCTTGACGCCGCCACGCTGGACGCGGAGGGCGTGGCTTATGCGCAGCAGCATTTGCGGATTCTGTCCGGACTGTATGGCGTGCTGCGGCCGCTGGACCTGATGCAGGCCTATCGACTCGAAATGGGCACTCGACTGAAAACGCCCGCGGGCAAGAACCTCTACGAATTCTGGGGCGATCGACCGACGGAAGCGATCAATGCGCTGCTCAAGAAGTCGACGGATGCGGTATTGGTGAATCTCGCCTCGGAGGAGTATTTCAAGGTGATCCGGCCCGCCGCGCTCAAAGGGCGGCTGGTGACACCGGTGTTTGAAGACTGGAAGGGCGGGCGCTACAAGATCATCAGCTTCCACGCCAAACGGGCGCGGGGTTTGATGGTGCGTTATGCGATCGACCATCGCTTGCGCGAGGTGGACGGGCTCAAGCAGTTTGATACCGACGGCTATGCGTTTGATGCCGCGGCGTCGGATGCGGATCGATGGGTGTTCCGCCGCCGCCAGGACGGCGTGCGCTGACAATCGGCAGGAGACAGGACGTGGGCGTACACATTAGCCAGGGTTTCGACAGTGGCAGTATCGAGGTGCTGAGCGCGGAGGCGCCGGACGCCATCCGTTTGCGCTTGCGTCCGGACAACGCAGCGAGCTTCTGCCAGTGGTTTCACTTTCGAGTCCATGACGTGGCCGGTGTTCCGCTGCGAATGGTGTTCGAAAACACCGCCGACGCGGCCTATCCAGACGGGTGGCCCGATTACCACGCGGTGGCGTCTTACGATCGCCGTGAATGGTTCCGGGTGCCCGGCACGCGCTTTGAAGATGGCCGTCTGATCATTGAGCACACGCCCGAACACAGCAGCGTCTACTACGCCTACTTCGAGCCGTATTCGCACGAGCGGCATCTCGATTTACTCGGGCAGGCAGAGATGTCGCCCTATGCGCGGGTGCACACCCTGGGCGCGACGGTGGATGGCCGAAGCGTCGATTGCGTGGTCGTCGGAGCGCCGTCGCCTGAGCGCAAGCCGGTCTGGATCATTGCCCGTCAACACCCCGGCGAGACCATGGCTGAGTGGTTTGTCGAAGGCTTGCTGGCGCGCTTGCTCGACAGCGCCGACCCGCTGGCGCGCAGGCTGCGTGAGCGAGCTTGTTTGTATATCGTGCCGAACATGAATCCAGACGGCGCGTCGCGCGGCAATTTGCGCACCAATGCGGCGGGGGCGAATCTCAATCGCGAATGGATGACGCCCACAGTCGCGCGCAGCCCCGAAGTGCTGTGCGTGCGCAAGCACATGGAAGCGACCGGCTGCGCGCTCTTCCTCGATATCCACGGGGATGAGTCGCTGCCTTACGTCTTTATTGATGGCTCGGAGATGGTGCCTGGCGTGCCGCACAACATGGCAGCGCGGCAAGCGGTGTTTTTGTCAGCGCTTGCTGAGGCGAGTCCGGACTTCCAGACCGAGGTCGGCTACACGCCCGACCGTTTTGGCGAGGAGATGCTGACGCTGGCCAGCAAATGGGTTGCGCATCGCTTCGGCTGCTTGTCGCTCACGCTCGAAATGCCGTTCAAGGACAACCACTTGCTGCCCGATGCCCGGGTCGGCTGGAACGGTGAGCGCAGCAAGCGGCTGGGCGCCGCCATGCTGCAACCGATATTGCGCGATTTACTGAGCGACTAAGTCGCCGTGCGCTGGGTCAGGAAATCACCGGGTGGCTGTTCAGCCACTGGACGGCACGGGTGACGCTGCCGTTGATGCGGCTCACGGTGACGTCAATGTATTTGGCGAAGGTGGCGCGACGCAGTTCGTGCGCCATCGCGATGTGCTGCTGGGAAGTGATCTTGTTGCTGCGCGAGCTGCCGGGGTTGGCGGTGCGTTTCATTTGTGCTGCTCCAGTTGCGTCTTCCGCTCTAAGTCGGTTGCAGACGATGAAACGCACTCTACGCAGCGTTGTGCAGTGCAACAAGCGATCATTTGTGATGTGACGGTTAAGTTTGACTAAACTGTATGCATGTCACTATCCATGCCACCGCTCCAGTCGCTGCGTGTTTTTGAAACGGCTGCCCGGCATCTGAGCTTCAAGCAGGCGGCTGAGGAGTTGCATGTAACACCGGCCGCCGTCAGCCAGCAGATCAAGGCGCTGGAGGCGCATCTCGGTGTGCCGCTTTTTTACCGCCTGACCCGTGCGCTGGCGCTGACCGAGGCGGGTGAACGCATGTTGCCGCAGGTGAGTGACGGCCTCGCCCAACTGGCGGCGGCGGTGGAAAAGGTGGTGTTGCAGACCCCGTCGCGGAACTTGCGGATCACCGTGCCACCGGCCTTCGCCGGGCGCTGGCTGGTGCATCGACTGCAGCGTTTTACCGAAGCCCATCCCGATATCGATCTGGTACTCGGCACCGAAGCGAACACGGTTGATGCCCCCGATCTCGAAGATGTTGAATCGGATCTGGTTGCGCTACGCGAAGGTGAGGTCGATGTGGAAATCCGCTTTGGCCGCGGCGCTTATCCGGGCATGCGCACCGATCTGGTGATGGAGGTGTCTTATGTGCCGGTGTGCCACCCCGACCTGCTCAAAGGCAAGCGTCGCCTCAAGAAAGCGTCCGACCTGAGCTTTCATACCTTGCTGCATGACGACACGGCAGCGGGGCGGTCTGAGCGGGTCAGCTGGCAGGACTGGCTGCGGGCGGCGAAAGTGAGCGGTGTTGACCCGAGTCGCGGGCCACATTTTTCGAATTCGAGCCTCGCCCTCGAAGCGGCCATGGATGGATTTGGCGTGATGCTCGGCCTCTATCCGATGGTGCAGCGGGACATCGACGCCGGGCGACTGGTGCGCCCCTTCGATCTGGCCATCCCGTCGCGCTACGCTTACTACCTGGTGTCGCCAGAAACGACAGTCGACCGGCCGGCGATTGCCCGGTTCCGCCAGTGGTTGATGGCGGAGATATAGCCCGTATTCAGCTCGATTGCCGGCGGCGTCCATGAAAATGCTGGCTCATCTGTTTGAGCGAGGGGTTGTTCGGCAGCATCACGCCATTGACCTCCAGCGTCGGGGTGCCCACGCCGCCGTCCTTCCAGCCACTGGCGCGCAATTTGGACCACATGAGTTTTTGTGCTGACGGGTCCGTGTCGATGAAAACCTCGCGATACCGGATACCCAAATCATCGAACTGGGCGCGCTTCTGGTCGCAATAGCCGCAGGTGGTGAGCGAATACATGGTGATGTGATCCCGTTCCGGGTCGTAGCCGTGTAGTGCGGTGGTCTGCATGCCGCTGACGTCCGGTGCACGTTCGATGCTTGAGGTCTGGTTGTAGCGTGTTGCCGTTTCGTAAACGTCGTCCGCGAAAAAATTGAAGGCCAGGGTCGACGACACCGTAATAAACACGATCGAACCAATGGCACCGATCCAGCTGGTGGGGGGTGGCTGCGGGCCAAAATTATTGTCGCCCTTGCTGCCGGGGAGGAACATCAGCAGCAGGCTGAACAGACCGCCCACGTAGGGAATTGCGGTAATCAACACCCACCAGCCGCGCCAGTCGAAGTCATGGCAGCGCAAAATGCTCAGGCGTGCGCCGAAGAACACCGCGACCACCGCGCATAGCCCGAGCACCAGCAGACTCTCCAGACGGATACCGATAATGGCGAGCCATATCAGTGCGCTGGTCAGGAGCATGCTGCCCGCAAAATAAGAGCGTCGGCTGATTCGACCGCCGAAATCGGTGCCGAAAAGACGGACCGCTTCGGTCTCGACCACCGCCGCGTCACCGGTATGAATGCGCAATGAACTGTGCTGCGTTGTCGACACGCCCGCTAGCGCCTCCTGTGCCTGATCTTCACGCGCCGCCAGCACTCGCGGCATGTCGCAACCGCAGTTCAGGCAGAGTGTGCGCCGGGGCTGGCGATGGCCGCATTCGGGGCAATCCATGTCGCCAGCAGGTTCGTCAGTGGTGGGCACCAGATCCAGCGCGGCAGGTGTTGCGCGAGTCGGTGGCGGGGGCGTGTCGGGCGCCATCGTCGGTACGTCGGTCGCGGGGGTGGTAGTCGACGGCGGCGTGATCACCGGTTCCGGCACGTCGGCCTCGACCCGGATGCCTACGCCCATGGCCGCGAGCTTGCGGCGATAGGCTTGCGCTTTTTCGGTATCCAGTCCCTTTCGGAGCGTGACGCGCTTGCCGGAAAAGAGCCGCGGTGTTTGTTCTGGCGCAACTTTGAGCATTGCGGCCAACTGTACCTTGACGACCTCAGGATCGTGGCCTGGCAGGATGTCGCCAGAAAAAACGAGTTTGTATTGAGTCATGATATGCGCGTGCGTGTCGGCGGTAGGCGCCAGTTTAATGCATATCGAATTCCGCCAAAGCGACCGGCGTGCATCTTTTGTTCCAGATACCGGCACAAGCGCACGAATGCGTACAATGCCGGCTGCCCGAGTCAGGAGAAAACGATGGAATCACGTCTGGATGCTCTGGAGTGCAAGCTCATGGCCGCAGAGGATTTGCTCGATGGCCTGAACATGACGCTATTCCGGCAGCAGGAGGCGATCGCGCTGCTGCAATCGCAGGTGCTGGACCTCAAGCGCCAGCTGCAATCCGCGCAGCCCGGCAGCGCTGGCCGGCCTGAAGACGAGATCCCGCCGCACTACTGAGTGACTGCCTCCCGCAGGGGCGTGCGCACACGCGCAAAGCTTCGCGGTGCGACGTATTGCAGGATTTCCTTGCCCTCGGTGTCGACAATCAGATCGAGCCCCTTGTCGGGGTAGAGCAGATGCGTCTGGTGCGCGTTGATCGCGACGCGCTCGATCGGCGCGCCAAAGCGCGACATCACGGCTTCCTCGTCGAGGTTCACCGAGGGAATGAAGACGATGCTGTCAATCGGGCGCGTCATGGCGGTGGCCAGGTCGGCCGCACTGAGCGTGGCCTTGCGTGTGGTCGATTCCATGTATTCGGTTTTGACCGCGCGCTGACGCATGCGGTCGAGTTCGTCGCCGGCCACGGCAATTGTCAAAACAAGTTTTCCGGTGACAAACCCCAGCTGTGCACTGCTGAGATAGGCTTCGAGCGCCCCCGTTTCGCCGGGGGCGGTCACGATGGCCACGGTGAGGTCCAGGCCAAAGCGTTCGCGCGCCTCGCCAAGCGTACTTTGCTCCAGCGTGAGCCCGAATACCTTGCTGCGTCCCTGCGCATCTACCTCGATCTGCCACGGCAAGGCCGACTGTTGACGGTGGATGTCATCGGCTGAGGGCATGAAGGCCAAGGGGGCCAGAATGGCCAGCACGACGAGAGACAAAATGGCGACGATCAACTTCATTTTCTGGCGGGTGCTCCGGCTGGGCTCAAGGCTTCGGATTGTCGCCTGCCCGGTCGGGTGACGCAATCTTCCGCTGCGCATTCGGTTTTGCGCATGACATCAGCAAGTGCTGTTTGTTTGATGCTTGCCGCTATGCCAAAATCAGCTTTTTCCGCACCCAAATGAGGCGGGAAGGCGGGTCATGGCCATGCCATGGGAGAGCACATGAATCAGGCGAAAGCACGTCGGCGTGACATGCCCCCTTCGCCGCGCAAGGCGCGGACGCTGTGGCTGCTCGCGCTGGCGTTGATCGTACTTGCCGCGTTTGCCTTCTGGCAACTGGACGGTTCGCACGATGGTGCCACGATGATTGTGCCCGTCATGGCCTTGTTGGTGTCCCTGGTGCTCGGCGGCGCGGCCCTGAGCGCGCACTGGCGCGGTTCGGCAGACAAGGCGCGCAAGCGGGCCGACAAACGCCGAACGGCGGCCAGCCCGGCAAGCCCGGGGCAAGGCGGCGATGCGCCGCCCACGATGCACTCCGCGCCCACCGAGTTCGACCCCGCCGCCATGGACGCTGCGGATCTATCCGATTTCGACCCCGAAATGGTGCCGGCCGCCGCCCGCGTATGGACCTTGAGCCTGCTCGAGAGTCTGGAGTGGCAGCGCTTTGAAGCCTTGTGTGTCGCGTACTACTCCCGCAAGGCAATCTCACTCCGCGCTGTTTCTTTGCCGCACGCGGCCGGCCGTGACGTCTTTCTGTACCAGGACAAGGAACGTCTGGAGCAGGCCACCGGCCTGGTCCACGTGCGCACCCGTGGGGTGAGCTATCTCGATGTGACCCCGGTGCGAGAATTGATTGGCGCCATGACGCACGAGGCCATCGAGCGCGGCTTTTTGATGACCAACGGTTGCTTTACGCCGCAGGCCCGCACGCTCGGCCGTGAGCACGGCATCGTTCTTGTGGATGGGCGCGTGTTACTGGCCATGATCGAGCGTCTGCCGGCCGACGCACGCGATCGCCTCCATGCCATTGCGACCGAAGGCAAATACACCACGCCGACCTGTCCCGAATGCGGCGAAAAAATGGTCTCGGCGACCGGCTCCCATGGCGATTATTGGGGGTGCCGCAATTTTCCCGATTGCACCGCGCTATTGCCTCGACTCCCGGCATTGAACTGAGCCGACGACAAACACCGCCTCACTTGCCATACTGAAACCGGGTTTTCAACGGGAGTGACGAGGTGGCTGGTTTTCGATTTCCAATACCTGCCGGCATCGCGCTGGTTCTTGTTTTGCTGGCGAGCAGCCGGGTGTTTGCCGATGCGCTCCGGCTCGACTCATCCGCCGGACCGCTGGCGGTCACTACCGTCGCAAGCGGCCTCGACACACCATGGTCGCTGGCATTCCTGCCCGATGGGCGCCTGCTGGTCAGCGAGCGCCCCGGTCGCCTGCGTGTGGTGGCGGCGGACGGACGTCTTTCAACCCCGGTCGCCGGCGTGCCGACAGTACATGCCGAGGGGCAGGGCGGTCTGCTGGATGTGATCCTGAGTCCGCGGTTTGCGCAGGATGGGCTCATTTACTTCAGCTTCGCTCAGCCGACTTCAAACGGCGCGCGAACCGCAGTGGCGCGGGCCCAACTTGAACTGTCGTCCACGCCCCCTCGATTAAAGGATGTGCGCGTCATTTTCGCGCAGCGGGACGACCCGGCGGGGCGTCATCATTTTGGCTCGCGCCTGGTGTTCGACGCCGCCGGCAATCTCTTTGCCACACTTGGCGAGCGGTATCACGAGCGCGATCGCGCCCAGGCGCTCGATAGTCACCTCGGCAAAATCGTTCGCATTCGGCCGGACGGCAGTGTGCCGACCGACAATCCCTTGGTGGGGCACAGCACCGCGTTGCCGGAGATCTGGTCTTACGGGCACCGCAATGTGCAAGGTGCGGCCTTGCATCCGGTCACCGGGGCGCTATGGACGCATGAGCACGGCCCGCAAGGCGGCGACGAAATCAATGTGCCGGGTGCCGGCGCCAATCACGGCTGGCCGGTGATTACCTACGGGCGCGAGTACGTCACCGGCTGGCGCATTGGCGATGGTACGCAACGGGCCGATGTGGCGCCGCCGGTGCATCAATGGACGCCGTCGATTGCGCCGTCCGGCATGGCCTTTTATACCGGCGATCTGTTCCCCGCCTGGCGGGGCAATCTGTTTGTCGGCTCCTTGAAGTTCGGCCTGCTGCTGCGTGTCGAACTCGACGGTGACAAAGTGGTGCGTGAAGAGCGGCTGCTGACCGAGATCGGTCACCGGATTCGCGATGTGCGGCAGGGGCCAGACGGCGCGCTGTATGTGCTGGACGAAACCGAGGGACGCATCCTGCGCATTGCCCCGGCAAAGTGATTATTGCGCCTCGCCGCTGGCTGGCGGGGTGGAACGCGCGATCTCTTCGATGGTGGTGGTGCCGGCGGCGATCTGTCGGGCGCCGGCGAGGCGCAGCGGGGTCATGTGCTCACGCACGGCCTGGGCACGAAAACGTGCCAGATCCATGTCGGGGCTGATGAGCTGGCGCAGTGTGGGTGTGAGCGTCATGAGTTCATACAAGCCCACCCGGCCGTGATAGCCGGTCATGCGGCACTCCAGACAACCCACCGGACCACAGGCGGAGGTTGGCAGCGCGGACTTCCACGGTGCGACCAGATCGCGCCAGTCGGGCTCGTCGATCGGGTGTGGCTTGCGGCAATGTGGGCAGAGCGTGCGCACCAGCCGCTGCGCCAGTACGCCGAGCAGCGTCGAGCGGATGAGGTAGGGCGGCACGCCGAGATCGAGCAGACGGGTAATGGCGGAGGGGGCGTCGTTGGTGTGCAGGGTGGACAACACCAGATGACCGGTGAGGGCAGACTGGATGGCCATCTCGGCGGTTTCGAGGTCGCGGATTTCGCCGACCATGATCACGTCCGGGTCCTGACGCAGCAGGGTACGCACCCCGCTGGCGAAATCGAGCCCGATGTTGTGCTGTACCTGCATCTGGTTCAGATGCGGATAGACCATCTCGATCGGATCTTCGATGGTGCATACGTTCACTTCGGGCGTAGCCAACTCCTTGAGCGTGGAATACAGCGTAGTGGTTTTGCCCGAGCCGGTCGGCCCGGTCACCAGGATGATGCCGTTGGGCTGGGAGAACATCTCGCGCCAGCGCACGCCCTCGGCCTGGCTGAAGCCGAGGTCGCCGAAGGACTTGAGCAGCACGTCGGGGTTGAAGATGCGCAGCACCAGCTTTTCGCCAAAGGCGGTCGGCATGGTCGACAGGCGCAGTTCGATCTCCTCGCCATTGCCCGACTGGGTCTTGATCCGCCCGTCCTGCGGGCGGCGCTTCTCGACCACGTCCATGCGGCCCATCAGCTTGATGCGGTTGGTGATGGCCGCGGCCACCGGCACGGGGGTCTGATAGACGAGGTGCATCACGCCGTCGATGCGGAAGCGCACATTGCACACCTCGCGTCGCGGCTCGATGTGGATGTCGCTGGCGCGCTGCTCGAAGGCGTACTGCAGCAGCCAGTCGACGATGTGGATAACCGCCTGGTCGTTGGCATCGAGCGATTTGTTGGAGCCCAGTTTCACCAGCTGCTCGAAGTTGCCGATGCCGCTCTGCGCGCCCTCGTGCTGCGCGACCGCGTGCTTGAGCGAGCGCGCCAGGCTGTAAAACTCGGCCAGGTAGCGCACGATGTCGGTCGGGTTGGCGAGTACGCGATGGATGCGGATCTTGAGCGCCTGCTCGAGCACCGACAGCCACTCGCTCTCGTAGGGTTCGGCGGTGGCGATGGTGACATCGTTATCGCGGATCGCTACCGGCAGGATGCGAAAGCGCGTGGCGTAAGCATGCGAGACCAGGTTGCACACGGAGGACACATCGATCTTCAGCGGGTCGATGTGGAAGTAGGTCAGCCCGGCGTCTTCGGCCAGCCACTCGGTCAGCGACTCGACGCTGAGGGTGTCGTGTGGTGCGCAGGCGCGGGTGAGCCGACGTTCGCCCACCTGCGCCAGCGGATGCTGCTCATTGCGTCCACGCATGCGCAGGGCGGTGACGGTCTCATCATGGTCGCGGCGGCTGATCTGGCCGGCGTCAAGGAGGCGGGTGAGCAGGGTGTCGACGGTGAGTCGGCCGGTGGTCGGCGTGCGTGAACGTGTCATATCATCAGGCTATCTGAAGCGGCGATTGGCGGCAATTGGCGCGTTCAGCCTTGAGAGTCGCTGAAGCGTCCCCATCTTCTACTCGTTTGATTGCCTTGTTTTCAACAAAAAGGACTGGCCGATGAAAGCCGTGCTGTTCATGCTCGCCTCTGTGCTCTGGATGTCTGTGTCGTTTGCCGAAGACGTCGGCAGCGTCAACACCGAATGGAAGCTCACCGGCTCGCACAAGCTGGTGGTCGAGGCGTTTGATGACCCCAAGGTTGATGGTGTGGCCTGCTACGTGGCCAAGCCGGAACGCGGCGGCATTGCAGGCGCGTTTGGCGTTGCCGAGGAGTTATCGGATGTGTCGATTGCTTGCCGGCAGGTCGGCCCGATCACCTTCCGCGAGCCGCTCCCCAGGCAGGAAGACGCTTTCAGCGAGCGGCGCTCGATCATCTTCAAGGTTTTGCACGTGGTGCGCATTGTCGATGTGAGCCGCAACACGCTGGTCTATCTGACCTACACCGACAAAGTCATCTCCGGCAGCCCCCAGAACTCGGTCACGGCCGTGACGGTCGACCGGTCCCTGCCGATTCCGGTAAAAAAATAATGCAATCCACGACCTCGCCTCACTCTTTGAATGGATTTTCCCCGAGATGACCGCACATCAGCCTTTGTACGACAGCCGCTACGGCGGTATGGCGCAAGCCGTTCCCGACATCAGCACTCCGGTGATTGATCAATTGATGACGCATCGCTCGGTGCGGGCGTTTCGCGCCGACGCGGTCAGCGATGCGCAACTGAGTGCGATGATCGCCGCCGCGCAATCGGCCGCCAGCTCGTCCAATCTGCAGGTGTGGAGCGTGGTTGCGGTGCGTGATCAAGCGGTTCGTGACCAATTGGCCGAGTTTGCCGGCAACCAAGCCCATATCCGTCAGGCGCCGTTGCAGCTGGTGTGGCTGGCCGACTTGTCTCGCCTTGAACGGGTGGCGGCGGCCGAGGGGCGGCCCAGCGACGCGCTGGACTACACCGAGATGTTTCTGACGGCGGTGATCGACGCGGCACTCGCCGCGCAAAACGCGGTCGCCGCGGCCGAATCCATGGGTTTGGCCACGGTGTATATCGGTGGCATGCGCAATCGGCCCGAAGACGTGGCGCGTGTGCTCAAGCTGCCGCCCAAGACCTTTGCCGTGTTCGGCATGTGCGTGGGCCATGAAGACGATGCCCGGCCCGCCAGCGTCAAGCCGCGTCTGCCGCAGTCGGCCGTGCTACACCACGAAAGTTATTCAACCGAACAGGACGACGCGGTTGCAGCCTACAACGCCGCCATGGCGCGCTTCTATGAGGCGCAGAAAATGGATGTGAAAGGCAACTGGTCCATCCACTCGGCCAAGCGCGTTGCGGGGCCGGCATCGCTGTCGGGTCGTGATCGCCTGGTGGACGCGCTGAAGGCGCTGGGCTTCAGTCTGAAATAGCGGCTGAGGGTTGGCCGATGCGATCGGCCGCCCAGCACGCAAAGGCGTCGGCGGGCATGGGTCGCGCGTAGTAGTAGCCCTGCACCTCAGTGCAGCCGAGCGCTTTCAGGGCGTCGTGATGATGCGCCTCTTCGACCCCCTCGGCCGTCATGCGCAGGCCCAGCCCGGCTGCCATCTGGATAATGGCGCGAACGATGCTCGCGTCGTCGGCATCCTGGCTCATGTCTGCCACGAAGGATCGATCGATTTTGAGCCGGTCGACAGGCAGGCGCCGCAGATAGGCGAGGCACGAATAACCCGTACCAAAGTCATCAATGGCCAGGCGGATTCCTTGCGCTTTGAGGTTGGCCAACTGGCCAACCAGCGTCGCGGTATCGCCGATCAGCGTTGACTCGGTAATCTCGAGTTCGAGGCTGCGCGCACTCAGCCCGGCCTCGGCCAGCGCTGCCGATACATGCGCTTCGAGCGTTCCGTGACGAAACTGAAGTGGTGACAAATTGACCGACACGGTCAGTTCGCCCAGGCCCCGTCGCGACCAGTTTGCCGCTTCACGGCAGGCTTCGCCGAGGACCCACTCCCCAATGCCGACAATGTGTCCGGTCAGTTCGGCGACTGGAATGAAACGGTCGGGGGGCACGTTGCCGAGTGTCGGGTGCTGCCAGCGGAGCAAGGCTTCGGCGCCAATCAGTGCGCCGCTGTCGAGTGCGAGGATGGGTTGATAGTGCAGCGAGAACTCGTTGCGTTCCAGGGCGGGGCGGAGGCCGTTGCGGATCACCAGGTCGTTCAAGACGTCGGTTGAGACGTCCAGGTGATGGCTGCGGAAGGTGTTCCGACCCGCTTCCTTGGCCTGGTACATTGCCGCGTCTGCCTTGCGCAGCAGGGCATTGAAGTCTTCGCCATCGTCCGGAAAAACCGAGATGCCGATGGAGACCGATGTGACCAGTTCGCCACTGTCGGTGTGGTAGGGGGCGCCCAGGCGCTCGTTGATTCGCTGCGCCACGGTTGCCGCGATCTCGAAGGCGGGCAGCTCATCGAGCAGGACAATGAACTCGTCGCCGCCCTGGCGGCAGACCAGGTCCTTGTCCCCGACGCAGTGACGCAGTCGTTGCGCCACCGACTGCAAGAGGACGTCACCAGCGGCATGGCCCAGCGAGTCATTGACGAGCTTAAGGTTGTCGACATCGACAAACAGCAGGGCGACACGATGATTGGCTTTACGGGCCCACGTAATGATCTGGCCGCAGCGCTCTTCGAGCACCATCCGGTTTGGCAACTCGGTGAGTGAGTCATGCGTGGCGAGAAAGCGGATCCGGTTTTGCGAGGCGTGCTGTTCGGTCAGGTCGGAAAAAATACCGACATGCTGCACGATCTCGCCGCTGTGATCGCGGATGGCGGAAATTACCAGCCATTCGGGATAGATTTCGCCATTCTTGCGCCGATTCCAGATCTCGCCCTGCCAGTGGCCGGTGCGCTGGAGCTTCTCCCACAGCGCCACATAGAAAGCCTTGTCGTGACGCCCCGATGACAGCATGGATGGGCGTTTGCCGATGCACTCATCGGGGAGATAGCCTGTCGCGCGGGTGAAGGCCGGATTCACTGCCTGAATGCGATTTTCGGCATCGGTGATGACCATGCCTTCTTCGCTCGTTTCGAACAGCCGGGCGGCCAGGCGCAGTTGGGTATCCTTGGCTTTGCGCTCAAGCACGATGCCGACCAGATGGGCGCCGATCTCCAATAGTTTTCGGTGAAAAGCTGTTGGTGATCGGTGCTCGAAACTGGACAGCGCAAACGAACCAATGACCTTCCCGCGGGCGCCCAGAATGGGCATGGACCAGCATGCGCAGATGTTGAAGTCTTCAGCCACCGAGCGCAGTTCTTTCCAGCGCGCATCGGTGTGGGTGTTGCTGACAAACACCGGCTCTTCACGAAACACCGCATTGCCGCACGAACCTGCTTCCGGACCGGGGCGCAAATTCTGGAGCTGATCGCGCGCCTCGACCGGGATGCTGGGTGCGGCCAGCACATTGAGCGCTTGGGTGTCGGCGTTCAGCGTCATGACGCTGGCCACGGCATTGGGCACCAACTGCTCTTCGAGGAGGCAAAGGCGATCGATTACCTCGTGCGCCGCATCGCCACGTGCCACGGCCGCCAGCAGCGTCTGCTGGAGGGACAAGATGCCGTTTTGCTCCTGCATCGACAGCTGGATATCGTTAATCGCGCTATCGGTGCAGGTGTTGGGCACATGCTGCGTCATGCGTGAAATCCTGTTCTCAGAGGGGGGCAATGAAATGCTGTGGCGATTTTTGCACGTCCGGTCAAAAAGAGGCACTCACTGTGCCGATTAATGGCATCTGCGTCCTTGATCTAACGCGGATCTTTGAGAGCTAACAATGACTTGCTTGCGCTGGATGCGTCTGGCGTCCTCGTGCCGTTTGAAATTGGTGCTTCAGTGAAGCAGCCGCGGTGTCGTAAGTCCATGGGTATGTTGCCATTGTGCGCGGGGTTCCGATGTTTATCGACGATTTCTTGACATCCGCTTCTGTTCTGGTGTGCGATGACCCGACAGGAAGCGACCCGGCTTTGCGGCAAGCGCTTGATGCAGCCGGGATCACCGCCGTGCAATCTGTTGCCGATCCGCAGGCCGCTCAGGCACTGCTGCGAGACGCGCGTTTTGACCTCATTGTGCTTGATCTCGATAGCGCGCAGTCCCCCGCGCTCGATTTTCTGGCCCAACGCCAGCACGCATCCATCGAGACGCCCGGCCCACCGATTCTGGTGGTGATTCACCCCAATGACACGGCCTTGCGTCACCGGGCGCTGGCGCTCGGCGCGGTCGATTATGTGGAACGGCCTTTTGATATGGAGGCCTTGCAGGTCCGGATCCGCAACGCCTTGCGCATTCGTCAGGCGCAGAACCGTCAAAGCCATTTCGACGAAGAGCTTGAGCGTCAGGTGGCGGCACGCACCGCCGAGCTGATCAACGCCACCGATGCGATTGTCCATCGCTTGGCGATGGTCTGTGAGAAAGCGGATGTCAACGCGGCGACGCACATCGTTCGCGTCGGCAAGATGGCGCATCTCCTCGCCAAGACAGCCGGCCTGGGGGCCGAACGGTGCTTCATGATCGAGCGTGCCGCGCCGCTCCACGACGTGGGAATGCTCAGCGTCTCCGACGATATCCTGCGCAAGGCGGGTCGTCTGTCAGATGAAGAGCTCGCGCAGGTGAGGTGCCACGCGCAGATCGGCGAGGACCTCCTCGGCAATCATCACTCGGCGCTGATTCAGATGGCGGCCAGCATTGCCAGCAACCATCACGAACGATGGGATGGCACCGGATATCCCAATGGCTTGCAGGGCGAGTCGATCCCGATTGAAGGCCGGATTACGGCCATCTGCGATGTCTTTGATGCGCTGACGTCCAAACGCCCGTACAAAGACCCGTGGTCAGTTCAGAATGCGGTGGACTATCTGGTGGCGCAAGCAGGGTATTGTTTTGATCCGACACTGGTTGCGCATTTCGTGGCGCATCTGGACGCGATTGAAGCGGTGCTGGCGCGTTACCCCGATACGCACTGAGTCGCCGCCCACGCAGATTGCAGCGCATCGCGGTGTGGCGCCATGTGGGTGACATCAACGGCCAGCACGGGGCCGCTCAAGGTGTGCCCGGACAGCTTTGCCGGCAAGATGATTTGCGGCTCACCGAGGGTCACATTGACCGTCGGCTGGTCGGATTTCAGGCGTGTCTTGCGATGCGCTTCATCAACCAGCACACCGCCGTTCGTGAGATTGAGTTTGGCGCCCAGCGTGACCATGGCACCGTTGCTCATTGCCGCCTGCACGGCGCACGGAACCAGGCGATAGTCGTTTGCCACGGCAAGGGCTTGGCGGCGCAGATAGGCGCGTAAGGCGTCGGCGCCGGTGGGCGCCTTGGCTGCCGCACGGACAGAAAGCTGCTGCACCTCCAGATCCGTCAGGTGTGGCGCGATTCTGGCAAGCAGTGCGGCATCGATGCTCGGCGCGTCGACCCGGTTCGCTTCGACGCGATGGCGATATGCCTCCACCTGAATGTCGGCTTTGCTCAGCTGCTTGCTGCTCACGGTGCGCATTCCGGCGAACACCGTGTCTCCCAGGGCGAGTGTGAGCTGTTTCTGGAGTGCGGCCGCATCCAGTGCGGCAAATGAGTCCGGTACATCCAGATCAAACTCGAACTGTACAAGCAGGCGGGCTTTGGATCGCGTCATCGGGAGAACCGGTCTGGGCACATGGTTTGTGTATCAACGGGAAAAGCTCGGCCAACTTTACAGACGCCCGTCAGAATTCTCGCTTGAAGCGCGAATTTGGATCTGCGCCGCAGGCTGTCGGTGTTATACGCAAACGCGCCACCGGGCAGATGGGTCTGCCTGTCGCCCCCCGGTGGGCGGGCGTTTCCAACCATTCGAAGGATTTTTCTGCCGGATGCTTGATTTTTTAGAACGCTTGTACCAAATTCCCATCTTTCATTTTTATACGCAATTGGAATGACTCGCGGGCGGTCCCTCGTGCGCCATTTCATCTTCGATACACTGGCGAGCGGCGGGTGTGTTGCAGAGTGCGTGTGTTCGACATCCGAACAGGTGGTCCCCTTGAAAGAAGCGCTTGCCCGAGATACCGCTTACCTGCATCCGTACTGGTGCGAGTTGAGTCAGGACGAGGTGATCGACGGCAGCGACGAATTTTTTCGTATTCACGGCGCCTCTGCCGGCATCAATGCCCTCTGGCCCCATGCACCGGCACTTCGGCTCGCCATCGATACGGTTCGTCGCGAAAGGCGACCGAGTCAATTAGCGCATGCTGCCGTCGCCCACGATCACACACGGGTGAGCCGTGTGCTGGTTCTGCCCGGCACCGCCCAAAGCGTATTCATTGCTGGCGTCCCGGCCGCTCAAACACGATCGCGGGACCGCGCCTTGTCGCGGTGGCGAAGTGATTTTGCCGATGTGGTGTCTGCGCCGCGCCCGCAGCAGCAACGAATCGGCGACTGCCTCGCACTGCTCGTCGCGCATAGCGGCGCGAGCCATGCATCGATTGTCGAGTGTGTGTCGACGGGTTATCGGTCGGTGCACTGTGCGTGCACGACGGTGGGGTGCTGTGACGGCATTGCACCGATCACGCTGCCCCTTGAGCGCCTTTCTTTCGCTGGCGAGACTTCCGTGACCTCGCTTGCCGATGGCACGCAGGCGCTGGTCCATCCGCTGGGCGGTCCCAACGAGCCGCTCTGCGCACGCGCGCTGGTGCTGCACCCGCTGGACGTTTCGCGGCGCGCTGCCATTGAACGCATGGCCGGTATGGTGGGGAATTGGATCGGCAACATTCTTCGCGCCGCCGATGCCATGCGCGCTGCGCAACAGCGTGATCGGCTGTATGCCGAAGTGGTGCGAGCGATGTCTGATGCCGTGCTTGTCATCGACGATGATTTTCGGGTGCGCCAAAGCAATGCGGCAGCAGCGAACTTGCTGGGAGCTCGCCCGGAGACCATTACTGGCGCGGATGTGCGCGACCTGATTCAGGTGAGCGCCAATGATGGCGAAATCGTCGCATGGGCGTCGTTGGCGAGGCCCGGGGACACGAGCCGCATCGAGCCGATCGCATGCGCGCTGCCGCATCGCGGTGGTGTCGCCATGATCAAGGGCTCCTGCGCCCGCCTGGGAGAGGCCGGCGACAGCGATGCGTCGGCTGGCACGCTCGTGTTGGTCCTGCGCGACGTCAGTCACGAGGTCGAGACCATGCGCCGCGCCGAGTGGGCGGCGACGCACGACGCGCTGACCGGCTTGCACAATCGGGTCGGGTTCGAACGCAGGATGAGCCCGGTCGACACATCCGGCCAGCTTATCTGCCTCGATCTTGACCGGTTCAAAGTCATCAACGACAGCTGCGGTCACGCGGCGGGCGATCAGGTGCTTCGCGCCATCGCCACCATTATTCGCCGTCATATCCGGCGCCTGGACGTGCCTGCACGGATCGGTGGCGACGAGTTTTTTGTGGCCTTGCCACAGTGCCCCGAGGATGTTGCATTGAACATTGCCGAGGCAATTCGCTCGGACGTCGAGCAGTACGCGTATTACGACGAGCGTGGCGAGACCTACCGTGTGAGTTGCTCGATGGGCATCTGCGCCTACCACGATCACGACTCTTTGCAGCGGGCGCGCGCCGATGCCGATGCGGCCATGTACAGCGCCAAGCGTAGCGGCAAGAATCGGGTGGTTGCCTTTGAACGCAGCCCTCAGGCCATGGCTCGCTCAAGCGATGTGCATTGGGCGCACCGCATCGAGCGTGCCATTGATGAAGACCGTATCGAGTTGTGGCGGCAACCGATTTTCGATCTGCAGGACAACCGCGCCAAAGGCTATGAAGTGCTGGTGCGCATGCGCGACGACAATGGCGCGCTGGTGCTGCCGTCGGAGTTCATCCCGCCGGCAGAGCGCTTCGACCTGATCGGCGCACTGGATCGGCACATCGTGTCGCGCATTGCGCGGCATTTTTCCGACGTGCTCAACGGTGGACGCTATGTGTCGATCAACCTCTCCGGCCGATCGGCCGCCGATCTCGGGCTGGCCGCCTGGATTACCAACTGCTTTGAGCAAGCCGATGTCCATCCCCACCAGATTTGCATCGAACTGACTGAAACCGCTACCGCTGTCGACCCCACTGACGTGCTTACGCTGATGCAGACGCTACGCCGGGCCGGATTCTGCATTGCGCTGGACGATCTGGGTAGCGGGGTTGCCAGCTTTGCCACCTTGCGTGACCTGCCGGTGGATATCGTCAAGCTCGATGGGGGGTATGTGCGCGGTGTGGCGCAAGACAAACGTGCACAGGAAATCGTTCAGGCGGTGGTGCAGGTGGCGCGCAGCCACGGCATCGAGACCGTGGCGGAATGGATCGAGGATGAGGCAACGCTCTCGTGGGTCAGCCAGGTGGGCATTACGCGTGGGCAGGGCTTCTATCTGGGCGTGCCGGAGCCCATCATCCTAGAAACCACAGTTGACCGCTTGTACCCATGAGCCAGGTATTGAACAAGCGAAGCTTTTCGGCTTCGGGGCCGATCACCCGGTGGGTGATCGCGCTACGCGTCCGATTGCGCGGTTAGCGGCGATGCCCGAGCGCGGCTTGTGCCCGGGCCTTGGCGGCGACCAGGTCGCCGCGCGAGATGTACAGCAAGTCGCCCAGCTTGCGCATCAAATGGCTCTCGTGCGCGCAGACATGCCCGTCGGCCAGGGCAATGGCCCACAGATACTCGACGACGCGCAGCTTCTGAGCGGCATCCAGCGCCTGATTCAAGCGCGATGTAAATGGATGAAACCCGGGCGCTTCGCGGGACTCCGCCGTGGCCGCGTCGAGCAGTTGATCGACTTCATTGGTGTCGAGCTGAAACTCCGCCGCCAGGACTTTGCGTAAATGCGACATCTCGGCTGGCGAGCTTTCGCTGTCGGCACGCATCATTTCGACCAATAGCGCTGCGGTGGCCAACGGGAGGGATGGCGGCGCGTCGTCGGCGTTCGTCGACGCATTGGTCAGCGTGCTGAAAAAAGCTTGAAGTGATTGAATCATCGCGGAAACCCTTCTGAATCAGACGGTGGGGGCGTGCCGCGCACAGCCCCCGCCGAGCAACATGGCAGATCAGCGAGAGATCGGCTTGTAGCGAATCCGCTTCGGCTTGGCGCCTTCCTCACCCAGACGCTTCTTCTTGTCGGCTTCGTATTCCTGGTAGTTGCCTTCAAAGAAGGACCACTGGGAATTGCCTTCTGCCGCCAGAATATGGGTACAGATGCGGTCCAGGAACCAGCGATCGTGGCTGATGATCAGTGCGCAGCCCGAGAACTCCAGCAAGGCGTCTTCCAGGGCGCGCAGGGTTTCGACGTCCAGATCGTTGGAGGGTTCATCGAGCAGCAATACGTTGCCACCGGCGATCAGCGTTTTGGCCAGGTGAAGGCGTCCGCGCTCACCACCCGAGAGATTGCCAACGATCTTCTGCTGGTCCCCGCCCTTGAAGTTGAAGCGGCCGATATAGGCACGGCTGGGACATTCGAATTTGCCAACGGTGAGAATGTCGGCGCCGCCGGAGATGACGTCGAACACCGTCTTGTCGTTCTCCAGACCCTCGCGGGACTGGTCGACGGCTGCCAGTTGCACGGTGCTGCCGATATCGATGCTGCCCGAATCCGGCTGCTCCTTGCCCATCATCATCTTGAACAGCGTGGATTTACCCGCGCCGTTCGGACCGATGATACCGACGATGGCACCGGCCGGCAGGCTGAAACTGAGGTTGTCCATCAGCAGTTTGTCGCCGAAAGCCTTGGATACGCCTTCGAAATTGATGACCTTGTCGCCCAAACGCTCGCCGGGCGGAATGAAGATTTCCTGGGTTTCGTTGCGGCGCTGGTACTCGACGCTCGACATTTCCTCGTAGCGGGCCAGACGCGACTTGCTCTTGGCCTGACGGGCCTTGGGGTTGGAACGCACCCACTCCAGTTCCTTCTTCATGGCCTTCATACGGGCCGCTTCCTGCTTGGCTTCCTGCTCCAGCCGCTCTTCCTTCTGCTCAAGCCAGCTCGAGTAGTTCCCTTTCCAGGGAATGCCATGGCCACGGTCGAGTTCGAGAATCCACTCGGCAGCGTTGTCCAGGAAGTAGCGGTCGTGGGTGACGGCCACCACGGTGCCCGGGAAGCGGACCAGGAACTGCTCGAGCCACTCGACCGATTCGGCGTCGAGGTGGTTGGTCGGTTCGTCGAGCAGCAGCATGTCGGGCTTGGCCAGCAACAGCTTGCACAGCGCGACGCGGCGCTTCTCACCACCGGAGAGCGTACCGATCTTGGCCTCCCAGGCGGGCAGGCGCAGCGCATCGGCAGCGATCTCCATCTGGGTTTCGACGTCAGCACCGGCGGCCGAGATGATGTTCTCGTAGCGCGCCTGATCCTCGGCTAGCTTGTCGAAATCGGCATCCGGCTCGGCGTAGGCGGCGTACACCTCTTCGAGCTTCTGCTTGGCTTCCATCAGCTCGCCAAGCGCTGATTCGACCTCGTCCTTGACGGTTTTGGCCGGGTCCAGCTCGGGCTCCTGCGGCAGATAACCGATGGAGATCTTCGGCTGGTGCTGAACTTCGCCTTCAAATTCGGTATCCACGCCCGCCATGATCTTCAGCACCGTCGACTTGCCCGAACCGTTCAGGCCGAGCAGACCGATCTTGGCGCCGGGGAAAAAGGACAGCGAGATGTCCTTGATGATCTGGCGTTTCGGGGGGACAACTTTGCTCACGCGGAGCATCGACATTACATATTGGGCCATTGGGTACGCTGCCGGGTTACGATCAGGAAAAACGAAACTTTACCCGAAGCCGCGTTCGCCCGTATGCCTGCGCGCACTTGGTTTTGGGCAAGTGAGAGCTAACAACATGCAGATTTGTGTTCTCGGCGCCGGTCTGGCCGGCGTGACCGCCGCGCATGCGCTGGCCCGTGAAGGGCACGCGGTGACGGTGATTGATCGCGCGGCCAGCCCCGCGCAGGAAACCAGCTTTGCCAATGCCGGCCTGATTTCACCGGGGCATGCGTTTAGCTGGGCGTCGCCCGGCGCACCGGTGGCTTTGCTCAAGTCGCTGTTCGACCGCCAGCAAGCTTTGCGGATCAAGCCGCGCTTCGACCCGGCACTGATGCGCTGGGGCTGGCGCTTTGTACGCAACTGTCAAACCGATGCCTGGGAGCGCAATTCGCTCCTGCTGATGCGCCTGTCCGCTTACGCGCAGCAGCAGCTCGACTCCATCATCGACGAAACCGGTGTGGACTTTTCGCATACGCGTGGCGGGCTGATCTATCTCTACGACACCGATGTCGCGTTGGCGCAGGCAATCTCGACGCTGAATGTGTTGCGAGAAGCGCAGATCGAGGCCCATGTCCTCTCGCCTGACGATGTGGTTCGTCTCGAACCCGCCTTGGCAACCCGCGCCCGCAGCATTGCTGGCGCCGTTCATTGCCCGAGTGATGCCAGCGGCGACGCTCATCGCTTTACGGTTGAACTGGCCACTCGCTGCCAGCAGCGCGGTGTGCGCTTCTGTTTCAATGAAACCGTTCAAGCTTGGCGGGTTCAGGGTGACCAGATTGACGCGGTCGTGACTGAGCACGGCGAGCATCGCGCGGATGTGTTCGTGCTGGCGCTCGGCAGCTTTTCGCCCATGCTCGCGCGGCTGCTCGGTCTGCGCTTGCCGATTTATCCGGTACGCGGGAATTCCGTGTCTTTTCCGATTGATGTCGAGCACACGCCGCCAACGCTGGCTGGCGTCGACGATGGCACGCTCACCGCCTGGTCTCGGCTCGGCTCGGTGCTTCGGATGACGACCACCGCCGAATTTTCGGGCTATGCCAACCGACTGCCGGACAAGGATGTGACCATGCTGGTCGCACGTGCGGAAGCCTTGTTTCCGAATGGCGCCGACTTCAGCCAGCCCACACCGTGGTCAGGCCTGCGGCCCATGACGCCGGAAGGCCCGCCCTTGGTGGGCCAGGCCGGGCCGCGCAACCTATGGCTGAACACCGGCCACGGCGCGATGGGCTGGACCACCGCGGCAGGAACTGCGCAAATTCTGGCGGATCTTATCGCCGGTCGCCAACCGGCGCATCCCTATCCCTCGCCGCGTTTGCGTTGAGATTCAGTAAGGAATTGGCGTCCAGTCAGGATGCTCGAAGCTTTTTCCGTACCGGTTGAGCGCCTGCACGGCCATCATGTAGCCCAGTCGGCGGGCGGGCAGGTGGGTGGCGTGCGTCATGATGTCGGCGCCATCGCCCAGATCTTTCTTGATCTCTGAGAGCGCGATGGCGGCATTGCGGTCGGCATGTGTCGTCGGAAATGTGGCGAGCCGCTTGAGCATCCAGTCGGCCAGGGCATCGTATTGCGCTTCGGTGCGCTGGTTCTGCTGCAAATCGTGGCCAACGGCGCGCAGCATTTGCGCCATTTCATCGATGGCGGCCCGGAGCGGCGTATCGCTTGTCCAACGGGCGGGGGCCTGGGCCGGCGTCACCGCCGCCGGGGCGTGTTGATCGGCAAGCACGGGCGGGGCAGCGGCAAAGAGTGTGGCTGCAATCAGGGCGGAGGTAGCAAGAACAGGGTGCATGAAGGGACTCTCCGGAAACGAAATATCTTCCACAAAGCCGAATTGTCGCAAAAAAAACGGGCGCCGACGGCACCCGTTTTTGCATGGCTCACAGCAGGTTTCGCGGCGTCAGTTGGCCGAGGCGACCAATGATTTGACCTTGTCATCCTTGCCGGCCTGCTTGTCGTAGTCACCACGACCAACCTGAGCGGAATTGAGTGACTGCACGTCGCCAGAGACTTCGCCGCCTTCTTCGATCAGGATCTTGCCATAGCGGATCTTGCCGCTGACCCGGCCCGTTGCATGAATGATCAATTGCTTGCGCGCCGTGAGCTCGCCGTCGAACTTGCCGTGGATTTCGGCCACATCGATACCGACTTTTCCTGAAAACGCGCCTTGCTCTGCAATGCGGATCACGCGGCTGTCCATGGTCGCTTCGACCCGGCCTTCGACCACCAGCGTGTCGCAGTCAAGAATTTCTGCACCCTTGAGCTTGACGTCAGGACCGACGATCAGGCGGCTGCCGCTGTCTTCGGTGGCATCGGTACGCGGTGTTTCTGCGGCCTCGGCCGTTGCCGGATTGGCGGTATCAGTCGGGGTCTCGGTCTGGCTACGCATGTGGGCTCCAAATGTTCCGGGTCTGGGGGACGGGCGGGTAGAGGCCGACGTCGGATTGGTCGGCGTGGATGAGTTGAAGGGGGCGGGCGTGGGCTCGGCGGCTTCACGCTTCGGGAACAGTCCGGGTTTGTTGAACATCTCATCTCCTTGACGATCGCGGCTGCGGGTACAACACCCGCTTGGCCCGACTCTTGCAAGTGGCATGCCACACACTGGAAGTCATTGAATCAACGTGGCTTAGCGCCGGTAGACAATGCACCCGATCGCCTGGCTTGTGTCGCACCTGTCGCCAATAGCCGACACAGCTTTTGGTAACATTTCTTAAGCGACTGTTTGTGCTGATAATTTCCATGTCGCCGTTCGGCGACGCCGGCGCGTCCTGTGAGCGAGTCAAGGCATTGTCATAGGCGCTCATTTGCATTTGCTTACCGCATCCGAGGGGCGTGTCGCCTACAGTCGACACTGTCACCCAATCCTGTGGGCAGCCCCATGTTTTCCCGAATGTCATTCCGGCAGATGCTGCTCGCCGGCTTTGTACTCATCGCACTGGTGTTGAGTGCCGCCGCCTTGCAGGGTCTTCGGGTGCTTGAATCCTTTGCGCAACAGAGTCGTGCCGGTGCGGATACCGCCGTGGGACTGACCTCGGCTGCCCAGCAGCTGGCGCAGCGCACCGTCGATATGGAGCGCAGCGCGCGCCAGTTCGTGGTGCTGAATGATCCTGCGCTGCGCAAGCGCTATCGCGACGCACGCACCGACGCCGAAACCGCGCTGCTGGCCTTTTCCCGCGCCGAACCGTCCACGCTGGGCGGTGTCGCCGATACGTGGCGCGCCGCGGCTGACGAGGCCGAAGTTGCGATTACCGGTACGCCCGACGATGTTGCCTTGCGCGACGCACTGGATCGCCTGCATCTGATCAATGAACGCTTGAGCATCGAAGCGCGCCAATGGATCGCGGTGCGCAACGCACGCTTGCTCGACACCCTCGAAGCGAACCGCTTGCGCCTCGCCTGGCAGGTGCTGCTTGCGCTGCTGGTCGCCGTGGCCTTGGCGGCTTTTTTTGGGTGGCAGCTGGCGCGGCCAGTCAAGCAGATCGAGGAGGGTATTGCTCGTCTCGGCGACAACCTGCTCGAGATTCCGGTGGATATCGAAGGGCCGGCAGACCTGCGTCAGGTGGGGCAGCGTCTGGACTGGCTTCGCCAGCGTCTGGGCGAGCTGGAATCCGATCGAGCACGCATGTTGCGGCATGTCTCTCATGAGCTGAAAACCCCGCTGGCCGCGCTGCGCGAGGGGATCGCGCTGCTCGACGACGAAGTCACCGGCCCGCTCGCCGGCGGGCAACGCGAGGTGGTCGACATCCTTCGTGACAATGCCCATTTGCTGCAGGGCCGCATCGAAGATCTGCTCGACTTCAACGCCGCCGTGTTCGACGCGCGGCGCCTGCAACGCAGCACCGTTGAGGTCAAAGCACTGCTGACCCAGGTGGCCGATGGCCAGCGCTTGCAGGCGAAGTCGCGCGATGTCGAGATCGAGCTCCAGGCCGACCCTGTTTCGGTCGATGGCGATATCGCCAAGCTGGGGGTTGCGGTCGGCAATCTGCTGGCCAATGCGATCTCCTTCAGTGCATCGGGGGGGGTGGTGAGCCTGCGTGCCGCGCGCAGCGCCGCTCATCTGCATATTGATTGCATCGATACCGGCCCAGGCATTGCCGAGGACGATATTCCCCGTATTTTTGATCCCTTCTTTCAAGGGCGTCGCCAAGGAGCGACACCGCGCTGCGGCAGCGGTGTCGGCTTGTCGATCGTGCGTGAGTATGTTCAGGCGCACGGCGGTCGAGTCGTGTTGCTCTCTGGCGAACGCGGCGCGCATTTTCGAATCGAACTCCCACTCGATAGCTGAGATTGATATTGATGATTTTCCGACTCTGCCGCCTGAGCGCACCGGCGTTTGTTCTAGGCCTGCTTGCGGGTTGCGCGCAATTTCCTGTGGCAGGCACCTTGCCCTCCGATGAACCCATCAAGACGGCCGTGCGTCACGACGACGTCACGCCGCGTGCCATTCTTGCCTATGGCCGACATGTGGCCGAGCTCGATGTCGCGGGTTTTGCCAAGGAACTGAAAGCCATCGAAGGGCAGGGTGGCAGCGACCCCATGAGCCAGATGCGGCTGGCGCTATTGCATGCGCAGCCGCGTGCCGACGCCGATCTCGCGCGTGGCCTGGCGTTGCTCGACAAGTTGCTGGCCAATCGCAGCCCCGATGCGGCCAGCCTCCACCCGCTGGCGCGAATCGTGCATGTTCAGTTGGCCACCCGCGCCCGGTTGATGGCCCAGAACGAAGCCTTGCTGTCCGAACAGCAGGCCGGGCGCGAAGCGGTGGCCAACCTGCAACAAAAACTGGACGCGCTGACCGCAATCGAGCGCAGCCTGCCCGCGCCGGCACGCCGTCCTTCGGAGACTTCCCAATGAATCTCGCCCAGCGCGCTGATGTCGCCAACAGCGACGCGCCTGAATCACCCCGCCTGCTGCTGGTTGACGACGACCCCGACCTGTTGCGCCTCTTATCCATGCGGCTGCGCGCCAGCGGATATCAGGTCGACGCCGTGAGTTCAGCCGAGGCGGCACTGGCCCACCTTGCTGTGCGCCCGCCCGATCTGGTGCTCAGCGATGTGCGTTTGCCGGGCCGGGATGGCCTGGCCCTGTTTGACGAAATCCGCCGCACCCATCCCGGCCTGCCGGTCATTCTGCTGACCGCTCACGGCAGCATTCCCGATGCTGTCGATGCCACGGCTCGCGGCGTTTTTGGTTACTTGACCAAGCCTTTCGACAGCCGGGTCTTACTCGACAAAGTCCGTCGGGCGCTTGACGTCTCGGCGCCGCGCGCGCTCAACGTCGGTGAAAACAGCCAAGCCTGGCGCGCCGAGATCGTCAGTCGCAGCGCCTGCATGAACGAGGTGCTCGAAGAAGCGCGCATGGTGGCGGCGGGGGATGCCAGCGTGCTCATTCGCGGCGCCAGCGGCAGCGGCAAGGAATTGCTCGCGCGCGCGATTCACCGTGCCAGCGTGCGTGCCAACCAGCCCTTTGTGGCCATCAATTGCGGGGCGATCCCCGAAGCCCTGCTGGAGTCGGAACTGTTCGGCCATGTGAAAGGCGCGTTCACCGGTGCCAGCACGGCACATGACGGGCTGTTTCTCAGTGCTGACGGCGGCACATTGTTTCTCGATGAAATTGGCGACATGCCGCTGCCGCTTCAGGTGAAGCTGCTGCGCGTGCTGCAAGAGCGCGCGGTGCGTCCGGTCGGGGCGACGCGGGCGCGCCCGGTCGATGTGCGTATTATTTCGGCAACCCATCGCGACCTGGATGCGGCCATGCACGAAGGCAGCTTCCGCGAAGACCTGTATTACCGGCTCAACGTGGTGCGCCTGACGCTGCCCTCACTCGATGCGCGACGCGAAGACATCCCACTGCTGGCCGGGCACTTCATTCACAGTCTGTCGGAGAAGTACGGCAAGACCATCCACGGATTTGCGCCCGAAGCGCTCGAAATGCTGGTGGCCGCGGCCTGGCCGGGCAATGTGCGCCAGCTCTACAACGTGGTCGAGCAAGTCTGTGCGCTTACTACCACGCCGCTGATTGCCGCCACGCTGGTTCAGCGGGCCTTGCGCACGCCCGCCGTCGAAGTGCTGACCTACGCCGAGGCGCGCCAGCGTTTCGAGCGTGAGTACCTGACGCAGGTCCTGAAGCTGACGGGCGGCAACGTCACCGACGCGGCACGCTTGGCGGATCGCAATCGCACCGAGTTTTACCGGCTTTTGCAGCGCCATACGCTCACTCCCGCCATGTTCCGACTGGCCGATGAAGCGGACGATGTCGCAGCGACGGGACGGCCGTAACCCCTGAGATGGCGGGAGATTGTGTCGAAGTCACCATTTTGCTGTTGTCATATGGCGACAAATATTGGAGCTCGTCTCGATGATTGCACCGCCGGGGGCTCGTTTCATTCACTAAGCCTATGATTTCAATTCGAAATATCAATCTGGCATGAACGCTGCTGTAAGCCCTGTGACGACCCATTCGGCGTCATCACGTGTCTTAAACAGGAGTGACATCATGAAACACGGATTTACCACCGCCAGCCTGATCGCTATCGCCGCCTTGTCCTTCGGTCTCGTCCAGCCCGGTTATGCCGCCGACGCACCGGCCGGTGCGGCAAAGCCCGTCCTGAGCGTGTCGGCCGCCGATGCCGCCATCAAGGGCAAGGTTGAGGCCGCGCTAGCTGAAACCACCACGCTGCAAGACGCCAAGATTCGGGTGGATGTCAGCGACGGTGTCATCTTGCTGAGCGGGCAGGTCAGTTCGCCCGCGCAACGCGACGCAGCCGCACAACGTGCGGCCGGAGTGGTGGGCGTCAAGCGGGTGATCAACGAGTTGGCCCCGCCGACCGGCAGCTAACAGGCTGCGTGCCCGACACGTCATCCAGGCGTTGTCTTGGCTAGAAAACGGCGTGCTCGAGAGCACGCCGTTTTTGGTTTTTCAGTGCTAACAGCCGCGTCATCGAAGGCTTGCGACGATCTGTCGCAGCCGGTGTCAGACCATTCTTGCGGTAGGTCAAACGTGCTGCATCACCATTTTCTTATGCTTCGCCCGGTCCAAATTCAGCTCACACCGCTTCCGGGAGTCCGCAATGACACGAATGAAAATCCTGCCCGCCGCCATCGGCCTGTTGCTCGCGCACGGCGCGCTCGCACAGGGCACTGACACCGTCATGGATCATGTGGTGGTCACCGCGCCGGCGATGGCCGAAGCTCTGGTGGTGACGACGGACCCCAAGGCGGCGCGTCAGCCGATTCCTGCGCACGACGGCGCTGACTTGCTGAAGAATATTCCCGGCTTCTCGGTCATCCGCAAGGGCGGCACCGATGGCGATCCGGTATTCCGTGGCATGGCCGCATCACGTCTGGGCATTTTGCTCGACGGCGAGATGGTGCTCGGTGGCTGCGGCATGCGCATGGACCCGCCCACGGCATACGTGTTTCCGGAGGCCTACGACAAGGTCACCGTGCTGAAAGGCCCGCAAAGCGTGAAATACGGTCCCGGCAACAGCGCAGGCGTGGTGTTGTTCGAGCGCCAGGCGCCGTCCTTCGAAACGGCCACGGTCAAAGGCGACATGAGCCTGCTGATGGGCAGCGCCGATCGCAACGACCAGGTGCTTACCGGGCAGGCCGGCACGCCTGATTTCTATGCCGATGTTGCCGCCACACGCTCTGACGCCAATAACTACAAGGATGGCGCCGGCAACGAGGTGCACTCGGCCTACACCCGCTGGAGTACGAACCTCGCGCTGGGCTGGACGCCCGACCGCGATACGCGCCTGGAGCTCTCGCTGGCCAAGAGCGACGGCGAAGCGCGCTACGGTGATCGCAGCATGGATGGGGTGAGGTTCGACCGCGAAAACATCGGGCTCAAGTTCGAAAAGTCCAATATCTCGCCTGTCCTGGCCAAAATCGAAGCGCAGATCTATCGCAACTATGTTGACCACGTGATGGACAACTATTCGTTGCGCACCAATACCGGCATGAAGTCCGTCAACAATCCTGACCGCGAAACCCGGGGCGGCCGTCTTGCGGCAACGCTTAACCTCAGCGATGACACCGTGCTTGACGTGGGCACCGAAGTGCAGAGCAACGAGCACACCCTGCGCAAGGCCAGTAGCATGACCGGTATCCCCAACTATGAGTCACTGTCGCGCACGGCCGACATGCGCTTCTACAGTTATGGCGTGTTCGGAGAGTTGCAGCATATGCTGGCCGACGGGCATCGCGTGATTGGTGGATTGCGTATCGACCGCAGCCGCGCGGAAGACGAGCGGACGGGCAAGACCACATCGGGCACGGAGGAGACTGACACGCTGAAAGCCGGTTTCTTGCGTTATGAGCACGATCTGGGCGGCGGCAAGACGCTGTACGCGGGCCTCGGTCATAGCGAACGTGCTGCCGACTACTGGGAGCGCAACAAGAATCCGGCGGCCACGTCGATGATGATGACCGGCGCCGCCAGCACCTTCGATATCAAGCCTGAGAAGACCACGCAGTTCGACATCGGCGCGCTTCATAACGCCGGTCCGGTGCAGGCGTCGGTGTCGGCATTCTTTGCCAAGCACTCGGACTACATTCTGATCGAGACGCTCCCGGCAGTCAGTACCTGGGCCAGCAATGCCCGCAACGTCGACGCCACCACCTGGGGCGCTGAAGCCGATCTGCGTTATGACTTCACCAGCCACTGGGCCGGCACGGCCACGCTTGCCTGGGTGCGCGGCGAAAACGACACCGACGACACCGCGCTTGGCCAGATCCCGCCCCTGGAAGGACGGCTTGGCATCAACTACAAGGCAGACACCTGGTCGGCCGGGGCGCTGTGGCGTCTGGTATCGGGGCAGGACCGTGTCAGCGTCGGCACCGGTAACATTGTCGGTCAGGACATTGGGGAAACCGGCGGCTTCGGCGTGTTTTCGATCAATGCCAGCTACACACCGAACAAGCGCACGCTGATCTCGGCGGGTATCGACAACCTGTTCGACAAGACCTACGCGGAACATATCTCGCGTAGTGGCGCAAACATTTCAGGCTACGACATCACCGATCGTATCAACGAGCCGGGACGTACACTTTGGCTCAAGCTGAGATTGGCGCTCGACTGAGCGGCACGACTCAGAAACATGGGCGACCCGATGAGGGTCGCCCTTTTTTTGGTCGCGCCTCGCGCCTGGACATGGCGATTGCAAGTGGCCAAACAAAGGTGGTTTCATTTTTATTGCCATGTCATGCTTTCGCGTGACGAATGCATGTTGTATAACCACGGCTTTGATTGCGAAAGAGACCCTGATGGATATCGACGCCCTGATGCGACCACTGGCCGGTGCCACCGAACCCTGCGGGCAGGACATGATGTTTTCCGCGGAGTTCGACTCCATCCAGGAGGCGCGTCGTCACGACGATCCATCCTTGGCGCAGGGCGAGTGGATTACCGACGTCAAAGAGGCTGACTGGCCGCGTGTCGTCCAGATCTGCGAAACGCTCCTGGCCAGGCAGACCAAGGACATTCGGGTCGCCGTCTGGCTGACCGAGGCGATGTGCCATACCCGCGGACTCGATGGCCTGGCAGACGGCTACATCCTGCTGAGTCGAATGTGTGGCCAGTGGTGGGAGCTGCTTCACCCTTTGCCCGAAGACGGCGACATGGGGCAGCGTGTCGGAAGCCTCGACTGGCTCGTCAATCGTTCCGCCCGACTGATTCGTGAATTGCCGCTCACTCAATCCTCGAAAGGCCGCTATTCGCTGCAAGACCTCGAATCGGCGCGGGCGACGGCATCGACCATGGAGCGCAACCCCGGCCTGGCCGATGAGCTCGCCCGCAAGGCGCATCTGACCATGGTCCAGTTCGAGGCGGCCCGAAAGGACTCACCACCGCAGCATTTTGTCAGCACCCTCGCGTCGGTCGAGCGGGCAAGAACCGCTATCGCGTCATTCAAGGCCGCTATTGATGCGGCACTCTCGGATGAGGCGCCGGCCTTTGGCGCGGTGTTTGATGCATTTGACGATCTTGACGCCTTGTGCCGCCGCTATGCCGCCGACGCGGGCGTTTGGTCAGACAATACGCCGAAAGCCGATACCCCGCCCGCTCAGGAGAAAAAGATGCCAACGCAGGATGCGGCGCCTGTGGCTGCCGCGCGGGAGAGGGGGCCGGTTCAGACCCGTGACGAGGCCATTCGGCAACTCAACGACATTGCCGCTTTTTTCAAGCGCACCGAGCCGCACAGCCCTGTCGCCTATCTCGCAGAAAAAGCTGCGCGATGGGGCAACATGTCACTGCATGAGTGGTTGCGCGCCGTCGTCAAGGACGACGCCGCCCTGTCGCAAATGGAAGATCTGCTCGGGGTTGTGCCGATACCGCACGAGACGAACGACGCCAACTACTGAGCCTTGTTCGGCTGCCCGACACCACCAGCGCGCGCTCGCGTCTGCCTTGCGATGTCCCGACAGGGTGTCGTGACCGTGTCGGACGATTGCGCTTGTTTGAACCTAGAAACCGCAGTTGGCCGCGTGTGTCCATGTGCAAGGTATTGAACATGCGATGCTTTTCGGCTTCGAGGCCGATCACCCGGTGGGTGATAGCGCTACGCGTCCGATTGCGGTTTCCAGGTTGAAAGCCGTTTTACCACGGTGATCCTAGTTCGCCAGACGGAATTCGATGCGCCTATTCTTGGCGCGTCCTTCCTGCGTATCGTTCGTCGCGATCGGGCGATCCGGACCCGCGCCCAGGGCGCTCATCGAGGCCTCGGGTACACCTTTGGCGATCAGGTACTCGCGCACGCTATTGGCGCGCGACAGGCTTAGTACCACATTGGACATCCGGTCGCCGCTGCTATCGGTATGGCCGATGATCTGGACGCGGGGTGAGCCGAGTCGTTTGATGGCCGCTTCCATCTCGTCGACGATGGCGGCGCCGGTCGGGGTGAGTGTCGCGGAACCGACCTCGAACTCGATCACACGATTCGACAGGGTCTGGTCCAGCGTCGACTGGGCGCTGGTGCCAACCACCAAGGCGTTGTCGACGGTGTAGGTCGGATTGAGTGCCGTCGCCATGTCGCTCACGATCTTTTGCCGCTGGGCTTCATTGGATACCGTGCCCTTGAGCGCGATTTGCGTTCCATTGACCTGCAATTGGCCGCCGCGAATCTGTTTGAGGTTTGGACCGAGGAGCTTGGACATGTATTCCGTCCAGTTTGGCGGGGGCACGACCCCGCCCACCTCAAGCCGGTCAATGACCGCGTTTGCGCCGTAAATGTCGCGCAAACGGGTGAGTATGGCGCTGCGTGCCGCTTCATCGGGCACAACGCCAGAGGCCACGACTTCTTTGGTCGTGTGTGTAGCGCCAGTGGTGTTTTGCGCCACGGCGTAGGGGCAAAACAGACAGAGTGCGGTCAGGATGCTGATACGGAAAATCATGCTCATTCTCCAAGAAAAACTTCACGAAACGTATTCACTGCAGACTCCAGCGTTGTTTCGCTCTGGTGGAGATAGGACGACAGTTTTGCGACGCCGTAGTCATCGAGCAACATGTCGTGTTGTTCGATCCATTCCGGGTCATCGAGAACAATGACGTGCTCCGGCATGCTCTGGGGAGACATTACGGTCAGCAGCGTTCGGGACGATGCGCCATTGAAGCCGATCACCAGGCGCGCGCCGCGCGCATCGCGCGCGATCAGCACTTGCAGCTCGCAGCTCGTCTTTCGCAGGAACGCGGTGACCAGGTACAACCAGAAGCTGGCGGCAAGGTTGCGGTGTTGTTCGCTGTCGGGCAGGGGCAGTACGAGGGCTTTTTCGATGGGGCTTCCACCACTGCCCAGTACTGGTCGCATCAATAAACCGATCGCCAGAATGATTCGTCGAATCGCATCGGGGGCGGTCTCCGTTGAGATCATTTCAGCGAATCGGGCGATGGAGGTGCCGCGCACGAAATGCCCCAAGGGGTCAGCGGCCACGGCCAAAGCGAAATCGTCGGCGCAGTTCAAGGCCGCGAGTTCGGCGAGTGTTTGCGCCAGTTCGGCGCCGGACAAGGCACCGCGGGCCACCGAACGGAGCTGACCGAAGGGGCGCGACAAACCGGCCGGGCCGCAACGGAACATGAGCAGATCGTCACGCTCAATGGTGGCTACGGTAAGAAAGGGAAAGCGTCGCCCCGAGGCATCCTGACTGGGACGCAAGTGACCAACCACCGACAGACGACTGCGCGGGCCGACAAAGGCGAAATCGACCGCGGGTGCTTCGTCATAGGCGATTTTCCAGCGCGGGTCTTCAGAGAGCAACTCCATGGCGGAGGAGAGCCACCGGTCAAGCATGCGGGTCAGGCTGTGCTGGTTGGGTCCCTTCACAAAATCCCCGCGGCTGGGCAGTTTGCCAAAGCAGGTGGCAGGTGCGGACACGTGGGTCATTGCGCGACTCCCGTGCTTGACATGGCCACGGCAGGCGTTGAAACCGGTCCATTGGCAGGCCGGCGCCGCTGCCCGGCGATTTCAGCTGGCAATACAACACCGCCTAGGCCGCGCTGTGGCGCATTGCCATCGCTGGGCGCGGCTTGTGCCTGGGCACTGCTGATGACGCGCAGATCAACACTGACCTCGACGCCATCGCGAGACCAAGACAAGCGGAAACTGTTGTCGGGCTGCCTCACGCGCCGGGCCGAGTTGATCATCTTCTCCAGGCCAAAGCGACCGGGGAAGTTCACCAGTTCGATGGATCGGCCGTCGAAGGCTGTCGAAACGATTCGCGCGCCAGGAAGGCCGGCGGCATTGGGCCACACAAAGTTCGCCCATTGCGCTGGACCGTTGCGGTAGTCCAGTTTCTGACCATCGATCTCGATGACGTAGCCGGTCGCGCCGGGCACGGGCAGCGGTCGCAGCATGAAGACCGTCTGCGGTTGTGCGCTACCGTCTTCTCCATTGGCGGCCGCGCCGTCAAGAGACGACACCCAGCGTGAGAAACCGGTCATGAACTCGCTTTGCAAGGCGATGCCCAGATCGCCCCAGGTACGCGGTGTCACGGTGTTGCCTCGGCGCACGACAAGCGCGCCCATGGTGGTATCCACATACTTGGCGATGGCGCCCTCAGGACCAAAGACCTGTGCAATTTCCAGCGGTGAGGCTTCAATGCCTGCTTTTGCGGAAAACGGGTATTTGATGGCCAGCTTTCGGTTGAAGGGTTCGTAAACCTGAATTCCCCAGGACTTGTTCAACTCGTGCTCGGCGGGTTGAATGACCGCAGAAAAGCTCTGCAACAGCGGGCGCAGCAACAGTGGCCGCAGCACAGCGCGTTGGTTGTCCGGCATGCCGTTGAGCATCTGTTCATCAACAAACCGCAGGGTGTCGGCCAGTTCGGAGTCGCCGCCGTCGATGGTTTCGCGCAGTAGCTTGATCGCGCCCGGCCCTGGATCCCCCTGGTTTTTAAGTTGATTCAGCCGGGTGCGAACCTTGGACAATTGCTTGAGATAGGTACTCGAAAGCGGTTCGGCGTTGTCTCGCGAGATCATCAACCGACCGAAACCGGCAAACTCTTTGCCGATCGGCCCCATGGCCACTTCAACCGCTTTTGCGCTCATGTTGACGTCGACTTGGACCCGACTGGGCGCCATGCGCAGCACCGAACGTTTGAACCACTCGACAAAACCTTTCTGCGCGCGCTCGATGCCCACATTGGCCATCGACGGGTTATCCCAGGATGTCTGGTCGAAAATCACCTGAATCAAGGTGCCAATTGGTGATGTTGCCGGGTCGCCCAGGCGATTCATGCCGGCGACCGCGGCGGGGAAGGACTCGAATGCGCTAACACTGATTCCCTGCACGAAGCGTGTCCATTCTTCGGCATATTCCTGCTTGTACATCGCGATCAGCGATTTCTGAATCTGCTCGGGACTGCCTTCGAGCGTGAGATCGTCCTTGACCGAGGTTTTCAGCACCCAGTCGGCGCTGTTGTGTTCGCTGGTGGCCGCTTCCTTGATGGCGCGCTGCACGTAGTCACGCCATGCGTCGACCGTAAATGCGCCCGACACGACGTAGCTGCCAGAGACGAGCTTTGCATTGTCGGCCCCGACAATATTGGACACCGTGAGGGGCGGGAAACGTGTCGATGCGCGCGCCTTGAGTTCGGCATACACGCGCTCGGCGGCAGGCATGCCACGCACAACGCGGCGCAACTTGTCCCGGGTCTGATCGACAATGGCCAGATTGTTGGTGAGCGTGGGCCACTCAGGATGATTGGCGTGTTCGAGGTGGAAGCTCAGAATGCGCTCGGCAGCGCGGATCATCTGTTCGCGGGTCATGGTGCCGCGATTCGCTTCGAGCCAACTCCGCCAGAAGCGGGTGATCTGGTCGGATAAATGCCCCACTTCGATATGGTCGTGGCTGGCCAGCATCAGATAGGTCTTGAGCGCGTTGTACGCGTCGTCCACCTCGGTCGGCATGGCCTTCTGATAGGCCCCACCCGCCGTGGGTTCGGAAACATCCTTGGTGGGCGTTTTCTCGGCTTGATTGTTCACCTCGATCAAAAACGCCTCAAGGCGCTGCTGCACGGGCTTGAGCATGAGGTTGCTGACGCCGGCAAAGTATTCGGTCCTCAGTTTGTCCGTGAGCTGTTCGCCTCGGTACAGTCCGAACCCGAGTGAAATCGGATGCGTATCGTTGAAGCGTTCGAGTTGTCCGAGCCGGTCCTGAAGAATCGCCAAGGCTTCAAAACGCGATTGCAGATCGAGGCGCCCATCCTGAACGCGGACCGCCTGACGCAGGTCTTGCTCGACATTCATGAGCAATTCCCGATTGTTCAAGAAGGACCAGCTCCAGCTCCCCAGCATCAGTCCAAACAGGCACAGGCTGCCGAAGACAGCCGCCTGGCGCCAGCGCATCCGCGATCGACTGGCATACTGACGAACCAGATTCCTGTCGGCAAAGACGACCTTCGAGAAAAGGTCCTTCAGGAAGAAGCCATGATTCGAGGTGGCCCGAACCGGCATGGGGCCATCGCCGACCAGCCCGAATTTATGCGTGATCCGCTCGTTCGCCAGTGGCTTGGTCTCGCCATTCTGAAGTGCCGAGGTAATGTAGAAGCCGCGAAATATCGGTTTGAATTGAAAGGGGTTTTCTTCAAAAAGCGTGGCCAGAAAGGCTTTTAATGCAGGTTTGATGCTGGCAAATTCAGACGGAAAGGTGAGTAGCCCCGGTGGCGAGCTTTCGCCCAGGCTGCGTGACATCTGCGCGACACTCAGCGCCCTCAGGCCTTCGTAGAGTTCGTCGAATCGTTGATCGAACTGCGCAATGGCGTCTTCGTTCCCGGCTGGGTCGTAGGGGAGGGTGGCGCCCCACACGCGGTCCCGCTCATTCCAGTCGAGGTCATGAAAGAAATCATGAAAACCCGGTATCAGGTCGGCCTTGCTGAACAGCACATACACCGGCGCAAACACCGCGAGGTTTTCGGTCAGCTCCTGAACCCGCTGACGCAGATTCTTCGCCAGGGTCATCGCAAAGCTCGGTGAGTTGCCAAGAAGCTCGCCAATGCTGACCGTCACGATGATCCCGTTGATCGGCGCACGTGGACGGTATTTTTTCAGCAGGCTCAGAAAGCCCAGCCATTCAGCGCGATCTTCTTCGTGAATGGAATACCGGCCGGCGGTATCGAGCAGGATGCCTTCCGTCGTGAAGAACCAGTCGCAGTTGCGCGTGCCGCCGATACCTTTGATCACGCTGCTGCCACCGTCGTCAAACGGAAACGTCAAGCCGGAGTTGACGATGGCGGTGCTTTTTCCCGCGGCGGGGTTTCCGATGGTCATGTACCACGGCAACTCATACAAGGCGGCAGCGCCGGAGGTTTGGCCGAGGCGCGAGGTCTTGATGGTTTTGACCGCCGCGTGCATGCGCTCCTGAAGTACAGCAATGTCAGATTTGACGGCGTCGTTGGCCGCCGCCTTGGCGTGTTCGCCCTGTTGTTCCAGCATGGCGCCAAGATCTTCGGCCGATCGTCGGGCGCGACGTCGGCGAACAAACCAGACGACAAGCCACAACGCAAGGAGCACGCCGCTGGCCATCGCCGCCCAGAACAAGGCAACTTTCAGTGTTTTTGCACCAAGAAAGAAGAAGGCCATGGCCGCGCCGATACCGATGAAGGCGAGAAGCCGGGAGTCGCTAAGAAGGGATCGAAGTCGTGACATGAGAGCGGAATATCGAATCAAACGGCAGGGGGCATGCCACCAGCCACAAGCGGCATCGGGCGGAGGAGCACGGCTGAGCGTGCCGTGGGATGTTGTTGGCTAATGCAAAGGACGGGCTGTGCAAGCGACAGGGCGTGTTCATGCGCGCAAGCAAGGGCGAGCAGGGCGCCGAAGGGGGGCGTTGCGCCGCAGGCGGCGCCGATGCAGGGGCAATCGGCGAGCGGATCGAGCTCGGTAAATGTTTCGCCCAGGGCGTCCAGTAGTTCCCCGACGCGACTTTGCCGATGGTCTGCGTCACTGACAACGGCCTTGATGTCGGCTGGCGCAACGCGATGAACAGCGAGTAGTCCGGCGATCAGTTGCTCGATCAAGGCGCCACTGATCCGGCCGCCGGCGTCGACTGATTTTTCGCGCTCGGCCGCGCTGACACGCGTCAGTTGGACTGAGGTATCGGAGCTGTCGGGATTGCCGAAAAGCAGACATACCCCGCATTCGCCCGGGATTTGCCCGCTTTGACGGTCGGCCGAGAACAAGCCTTGGCGGCCAGACCATGACGCGGCGGTGCGTGATCCGATTGATGATGCAGCGGCCAAAACCATGGTGAGTGCGTCGTTCGAGGTGCCCGCCGCATCGAGAACCATTCGGTCAATGTGCGCCATGACGTCGGACTCGTTGGCCGCCGCTCGAAGGCTCAGCGCCCGTTGCGTGGGCTCGAACGCGGCCAGATAGTGTGATTCGAGCCAGGACTGCAAGCGGGGAAACAGTGCCGCATCGATACCTGGAGGGATAAGCCACACCAGATTCAGGCGGGATATTGCGGTGCACTGACTCAGTGCCTCCTGTGCCTGGGCGATCCCCGCGGGAAGAATCAAATCGACCAGTGCGAGCATTCGTAAATGTTCAGAGCGCCCGATGTCTTCGGCCAGCGAAGCGTCGTGCTGCGCAAGACTTTCGCCGATGTCATCCGTGTCGAGCGCGTCGATGCGCGCCGTAAAGATCGGAAATCCGGCGTCGTCGAGAAGTGAATTGTCAGGTGTTGGCCGGACTCCGGTGGCCTGCGCCGCCAGCATGTCCGACGGGCCATCGCCGCTCCCGGAAATGGCGAACGCACCGATGAGGTTGATCGTGAAGCCACGCTCAATTTCAGCAGTCTGTGTGGCGCCGTTCGCCAACGGGTCGACGCTGTCGCTTGGCGCCGATGTCTGAGAAGCCGCCGGCGCTTTGAGATGTTCAATAAAGCCGCGCAGCAACGCATATCCGCCGACAATCGCCAAGGGCAGGGCGCCCAAGTAGAGAAACAACTCGGTGGTGGATGGCGTGTGATCATTACCTTGCCACCAGCCCAGCACCAACGCCCAGATGAGTGCAACAGCAAGAAGACTCGCACCGATTATTTTGAATGCCGACACAATCATGGGGGATGAACGCTGGCTCAATCGGTGGTCAGGGACTGGCTGGCAATCAGTGATGCACCGCAGGCGGTGAGATCGCCGTGGCGTGCGGCGGGCCGACCATCGATCAGCGCCGTCGGGTCACCCGTGGCGATGGTGGTCACGCGACCATGGCCTTTTTTTGGGCAGCTCACCTGGTCGCCGACACGGGCGATTCCTCGACCGCCGCAATCGCTGCTTCCAGACGCACTGATCACCGTTCCGCCGTGGCTGGTTTTGTCTCCCAGCAGAATAAAAGGGCGTGTCATCACAATCTCCACTGACTCAATAGGGGTCCAGGCACCGCGACCGTCAGGACGCCGTGCTGCCCAGCACACCGTCTCGCCGTAATTCCACATGGCCGAAATCACGCATTCGCCACCGACCACCCCAGGTAAGGCCCACGGATTCGGCCAACTCGCCGTAAAGCGCATACCCGCGCATCGCCCACGGATCGTTCTCTGAAATGATCAATTTCCCATCCCGGACAAACGCACAATCTGCCGCCAGTCCGTATTGGTGGTAGCTCATGTAGGCGACAGCCTGAGTTACGCGGGACCCCAATGCCGCCAAACGGGCCTGGCGATCCGGGCTTCGGTACCCCTCAAGCAGCGTGATCTCATAGCCATACCGTTCTCGCATGGCCTGGATGACAAAGAGCAGGCGACGGGTGAAGTCGTCGTCCAGTTGAGACCAGTTGCGGCTGGCATCCATGACACCTGGGCGAATCTGCTCAACCTCGCGGGTCGTAAACACGTCCGGCGGCAAAGATGGCGGCGGAACCAATTGTTCGCCATGGAGCAGTGCGGCGATCTGGCGGTCGGGCACGTAGGTGCGCTCAGAAAAATCAAAAACCGTCGGCCCGCGCAGAAAAATGGCGACAAGCGGTGGGGTAGCAATCATCACCGCGCCGAAGAGGATGGCGGCACGGCGTCGGATGGCCCAGGCAAAACTGCTTCCAATCCGACCCTGCAAACCGTATCGGGTCGCATCAATCATTGATGCCGCAAGCTTCGACAATTGCCATAAACGCAGCCTTAGCGAGCTCGCTGATTGTCGCCAGCTTGATGCCGCGACAGCTCGCTGCTCAGGAAACATGAGCAGGACAACTGCGGCAAAAATGACGAAGAAATAGACCAGCAAACCTAGAAGGATCACGACGCGTGCTGCCATCCATTCAAACGGGTGCTCGCCGGAAAATTTGTGCGAGTCGTTCTCAAAAGTTTTTCCGGCACCCAAAAAAGCGCTATCTTACGACATCCGGATATTTTGATCCCTATTTTTTACGACAATGTAATGTCAGAACATACGAAAATGACCCCGGCGGCGACGCCCCGACTCGTCGGCGTCGGCAGCTCGCAGTCCAGCCAGTCATATGTCAGCATCCTGAAAGACCTCGATCCGACACGTCCGGAGTCCCGTGCGTCGTCACGACGACCAAGGCTGTTGATCCCGATGCTTGCGCTTGCCGCGATTACCGGCGGCGTCGTGGCGTCGCTTGTGGTGGGACATTTTTCGTTCGGGAGTCGTTGGACAGACAGCCTCGCGACGGTTTCGCCCTCCGTCGTGCAGCCAATGTCGCCCATTGCTGACGCCAAGCACACCGATGAGACGACAGGTGACGGACCGTTGGTATTGCTTGGGTCACCTACGAACAACACTGCTGCAGTAATTGTTGAGACGCCTCAGCCGCAAACAGAGCCGCTCAGCCAAACGGTGGCGACTCAGGATGGCGCGATCATGCCATCGAAGCATTCGGTGGCAGAGCCCGTAAGCGCGATCGCCAAATCGCCACCGGGAAATGCCACGGCGCAGATCAAGCCACGCGCGAACCGAAAGCCGACCCGCGCCGACAAACGCCGCGCAACGAAATCGGTACGTCAATCCCGCGTGAGTCATCGCGCGTCAAACAAGGCCGAGGTCGTTCAACAGGCCGCGGTTGAACGTGACGTCGATATCATCACGGCCATCGTCAAGGACGTACCCAAGCGCTAGTTGGTGCGCTCAGGACATGCGCAGCGGCATGCAGCAGTCGACTGCTGCGCGCGCACTCGCTGACGTCCTAACGGCAGGTATCCGCCCGCGGGGCCATTGCCGTGTCGGTCGTCGGTTGGTTGGACGCCAGCGCGCACCGGTGCCCCCGGGCGGTCACGACGAAGATGTCCCGCCAAGCGGCATGGGCGCGATTCCGATTGCGATCCGAGTCATCGGACGGATAGCGCGATCTTTGGGTGGTATTGCGGCATCGCAGTCCGCTGTCGGGCTAGGCAATGGTTTGTAAATGCAATGCGTCGCGCGGCTCCCGGCTTCCGGCTCCCGCGGTCAGTTTGCCGTTGGCGTCGTCGCTGAAGCTCGGTCAAGAACGGACGCGTACAGCGTCGGGGCAACGCCAGGCTCGAATCCAATCCGTTCCGCGTGCTCAGGCGGCGCTCTTGCTGGCCGGCTTGAGACCGGTAGGCTCCTTTCATGCCCAGATTTTTGTGTAGATTGAGGACCAGATGAACGCGTTCAGCCAGGGGCGGAAGTTCCATCCCGGACAGCGTGGCCGGCAGGCGCAAATCGCGCAACAGCACAAAGGCTGAAAGCGATTTCTGCGAAAACCGAGCCCACGGTTGGTGCGGAGCTGCGCGCTTGTTCATCACCCTGTCAACGCTTCTCGGTACCGGGCGAGCAGGGGGCTTTTACCTCCAGGCTGCTGCGCCTGACCGGGCGCACCAATAACGAAAGACGCCTTGCGGCGCCTCTCTCAGTGCAGAACGACCACCGTTTGGCGCCGCGCGGCACGCCTGGCCGGGGATCGCTGGGGTGGGTCACCCCCCCGGCGGCCTGGTTCAGGCGTGCAGGCGAGCGGCGCGGATGAGTTGTGCGCCGCGCTCGGCGATCATGATCGTCGGCGAGCTGGTATTGCCCGAGGTGATGGTCGGCATGATCGACGCGTCGACCACCCGCAGCCCGGTCATGCCGCGCAGTCGCAGTTCGGCGTCGGTGACCGCCATTGCATCGTCCGCACGGCCCATCTTGCAGGTGCCGACGGGATGGAAGATGGTCGTGCCGACGTTGCCCGCGACATGCGCCAGTTGCTCATCGGTGGTGAATTCCGCGCCCGGCAGGTGTTCCACCGGTTTGAATGGCGCGAGCGCCGACTGCGCGACGATGCGACGGGTCAGTCGCAGGGCGCGGGCCGCCTTCAGGCGATCCGCCTCGTGGGTCAGATAGCAGGGCGCGATCTTTGGTGCACTGCCCGGGTCGCGGTCGCGGATTCCGATGTGGCCGCGCGATTGCGGGCGCAAGTCGCAGACGCTGGCCGTGAAGGCCGGAAAGCGATGTACCGGATCACCGAACTTGTCGAGCGACAGCGGCTGGACATGGTATTCCAGGTCCGGCGTCTCGAAGGATGGGTCCGACCGGGCAAACAGGCCGAGCTGGCTAGGCGCCATGGTCAGCGGGCCGCGGCGGAAGAGGGCGTATTCCAACGCCATCATGGCCTTGCCCCACAGGCTGTTGGCCTGCTGGTTGAGCGTCTTGATGCCCTGCACCTTGTAGACGCTGCGCAGTTGCAGGTGATCCTGCAGGTTCTTGCCAACCCCCGGCAGCGCATGGACAACGGGGATGCCCAAGGATTGCAGCATGTCCGGATCGCCGATGCCCGAGCGTTGCAGGATCGCGGGCGAGCCGACGGCGCCGGCCGACAACACGGTCTCGATGCGGCTGTGTGCCACGCAGGACTCGTTGCCGCGGCGGAATTCGATGCCTCGCACGTGCTTGCCTTCGACCACCAGCTTGTCGGACAGGGCACCGGTGACGATGCGCAAGTTCGGACGTGAGCGGATCGGATCGAGAAAGCCGCGAACGCTGCTCCACCGGGTGCCCCGTTTCTGGTTGACCTCGAACTGGCTGACGCCCTGGTTGTCGCCACCATTGAAGTCCGGCGTATTGGAAATGCCGGCCTGTACCGCTGCCTCGGCGAACCGATCGAGAACGCGCCACGACAGGCGCTGCTGCTCCACCCGCCATTCGCCGCCGGCGCCATGCGTTTCGCTGGCGCCGTTCCAGTGATCCTCAACGCTCTTGAAATGCGACAGCACGCTGTCCCAGCGCCACCCGGAATCGCCGGTGAGATCGGCCCATTCGTCGTAGTCGCGCGATTGCCCACGCAGGTAGAGCATGGCGTTGATCAGCGTGCTGCCGCCCAAGCCCTTGCCGCGGGCATAGATGATCGAGCGGCCGTTGAGGCCCGGTTCCGGCTCGGTCATGTAGCACCAATCGGTACGTGGATTGTTGATGCAATAGAGGTAGCCGACGGGGATCTTGGTCCAGATCCATTTTTCGTCATTTCCGGCTTCGAGCAGCAGGACGCTCACGTCCGGGTCTGCCGACAGTCGGTTGGCCAGCACGCAGCCGGCCGCGCCGCCACCGACCACGATGTAATCAAATTCGCCTAGATCGTTCATGAGACTCTCCTGGAATGAAAGGCGCAAAGCACGCCCGCCTCCGTCGGAGGCGGACAGGGTGGCGTCGATGCGCTCAGTTCACCGGCATCACGAACTCAGGACCCTTGGAGCCGCTGTCGGGCCAGCGCTGCATGATGCTCTTGTAGCGGGTGTAGAAGCGCACGCCTTCCTCGCCGTAGGCATGGTGATCGCCGAACAGGCTCTGCTTCCATCCACCGAAGGAGTGCCAGGCCATCGGGACCGGCAACGGCACGTTGATGCCGACCATGCCGATCTGGATCTTCTGTGCGAACTCCTGCGCGGTGCGGCCGTCGCGGGTATAGCAGGCTACGCCGTTGGCGAAGGTGTTGGCGTTGATCAATTCGACGGCCTCGGCGAAGGTTTCTACCCGTACCACGCACAGCACCGGTCCAAAGATCTCTTCGTCGTAAATCTTCATGCCGGGCTTGACGTTGTCGAACAAGGTGGCGCCGAGGAAGTAGCCCTCTTCGCGGCCCGAAACGGTGAGGTTGCGACCGTCCATGACCAGGGTCGCGCCCTGTTCGACGCCAGAGCCGATATAGCCCTGGATGCGTGCCTTGGCTTCGGCAGTAACGACCGGGCCCATGTCGGCGCCCTGTGCCTCGCCGTCGTTGATGTTGAGCTTCTCGGCACGCGACTTGACCTTGGCCACCAACTCGTCAGCAATCGCGCCGACGGCAACCGCCACCGAAATGGCCATGCAGCGTTCGCCGGCAGAACCGTAGGCGGCGCCGATCAGGGCGTCGGCGGCCTGGTCGAGATCGGCGTCCGGCATCACCACCATGTGGTTCTTGGCGCCGCCCAGGGCCTGCGAGCGCTTGCCATTCTTGGAGGCGGTTTCGTAGATGTAGCGGGCGATCGGGGTCGAGCCGACGAAGCTCAGCGCGTGCACGTCCGGGTGGTTGAGCAGCGCATCGACCGCGGTCTTGTCGCCCTGCACGACGTTGAACACGCCGGCCGGCAGACCGGCCTCGCGGAACAGCTCGGCGAGCAGCAGCGACGGGGATGGGTCGCGCTCGGAGGGCTTGAGGATGAAGCTGTTGCCGCAAGCGATCGAGACCGGGGCCATCCACATCGGCACCATCACCGGGAAGTTGAACGGGGTGATGCCGGCGGTCACGCCGAGGGGCATGCGCTGGCTCCAGTTGTTGATGCCACCGCCGACGTTGTCGGAGAACTGGCCCTTGAGCAACTGGGGGATACCGCAGGCGAACTCGATGATCTCGATGCCGCGCTGCACTTCGCCGCAGGCATCGGGGAAGGTCTTGCCATGCTCACGGGTGATCAGGCGGGCCAGATCTTCGGTGTGCTTCTCGACCAACTCCTTGAACTTGAAGAGTACGCGAGCACGGCGCTGGACGGCCGTGGCACCCCACTTGTGTTGAGCGGCAGCCGCGGAAGCGACGGCGGCTTCTACATCGGCGACGGTGGCCATTCGCACGTGGCGGGCAATCTTGCCCAAGGCGGGATCGAACACCGGCTTTTGCTCGTCACCGGTGCCCGGGTGGAAGGTATTGTCGATCCAGTGGCCGACAAGATCCGGGGCCGAGGTATACGTGAAAGTCATGTCTGCTTCTCCTTTGGGTTGGCATTGCGGCTGCGAAATGGCATTTAACAATAAATAAACTTTTCGGTCTAATTAAATCTTTCCGATATGATATTTCAGTTGCTTATAGCAACAGCCGTGCTTCGATGATGGGTCGGGCGGATCGCGCGAGGCGGTTTCCGGAAATCTTGCTGCCGGATTTGCGGCTCCTGTGGCAGCCCCCATCCCTGGGCAAGCCGCCATCGGCGCGTTACGGTTTGTGGGGCGCCCCGGGGTCGGGTGGCGCTTCAAGCGCACTCATGCGTTGCTGGAGCGCTCGTTCACGGGCGCGGCGCTCGGTCGCGTCCCTCGCGATGGCCACCGAGCCGAGCACCTCGCCATGCGCATCACGCACGAGCGCAAAGCTCATCTCGACATAGATCGTGGCGCCGGCAGCCGTGCATGCGCGAGTGATCACCGCCTTGCCGGCGAGGCGCGTTTGGCCGCTCGCCAGCGCGCGGTGAAACCCAACCCAGTGGGCGGCACGCAGCCGTTCCGGAATGATCAGGTCGAGGCTCTGGCCAAGCGCCGCGTCGCTCGAAAAACCGAAGAGCGTCTCGGCGGCGGGGTTCCAGATTTGGATCTTGCCTTCGCAATCCGAAAAGATCACGGCGTCGGCGATCTGCGTCAGAACATGGTGTGACAGTGCGGCATTGGCATTCATTGGCGGCCCTCCTTGACCACGCATCAGGCGAACCGGCGCACACGTCGACCGTGCGCGACAGGGTTTCGTCGCCAGCTTACACAGACCGTCGCGCCCGATCGCACCGTGTGCGACAAGGCCGCGACGGCCCGTGCTCGATCAGCGCTTCCAGTCGCGCAGTTCGCAGACCGCCTTCTCGTGCGGCGGCAAGCCCTTCGGCCCCATCGGCCCGGAAGCCGGATTGCACAGGCGGGTCGACTGCTCGTTGTCCTGCGCGGTCGAACGTGCCCAGACGGTGACCAGGCCCGAGTTCTCGATGGTCTGGTTGCAGCCTTCCTTGGCGTGGAAGGCATGGATCGCGTTGCGCTCGAAATAGGTCAGCCACTCATGCTTCGCGTCCTGGTTGGCGAACCATTTCTTCCAGCGGTCGTTGGCGCCATCGATCTCGACGCGCCAACCCGTTTCGGTGCGTGCGTGCTTGAACTCGTCGCTGTCCCAGTGCATCACCATGTACTTGTTCTGATCGATGCACTGCGGCTTCGTCAGCGTCATGTAGATTTCTTGCGGGTGATGATAGTGGAAGGGGTAGGAGGTGTTGAACAACTGCACCGTCATGCCAATCTCCGCGCCAACGGTCTCACCATCGATCTCCTTGATGCGCAGGTTGCCCCAGGGCCCCATGAGCTCGGCGTAGAGATAGCCACCGCGGAAGCGGTCGGTACCGGCGGCCGGGTTTTCGGCATAGAACGGAATCCAGCCGACAGATGACCACAGCGTGGGCAAGCCCTTGATGCTGATGTCGTGGCTCCAGTGTGCCGTGGTGTCGGTCCGCGAGGTGACGGCGACGAAGTTCTCATTGAGCGCCAGGCCGGCCTCACCAATAGCGCCGCCCATCTTGCGGTAGTAGTCGGTGAGCAGGGGGCGCTGGAGCCAGGTCGACACCGGCGACAGCGCCTGAACTTTGGCACTCGGCGTGTACAGCGGGAACGCGTCATAGTCCTTCTGCGGATCGAAACAGCGCTTGGCCTTGTCGGGCTCGGCGATGATCGCGCTCAGATGCTTGGCGAGCAACTCCATGTCGCGGTACTTCATGATGCAGCGGGTTTGCTGCTTGCCGGTCTTGGCGTCGAAGGTCTGGATGGTGGCCTCGGCCGAATCCTTGCATTGACCGGTCGGCGTCTCGATTGTCTTGAGATACTGGCCGAGGTAGGTGAGCGATTCCGACCAGAATTGATCGACCAGTTTTTGCTCCGCCGCGCTGTAGGTGCGCGGTTTTACATCATCCTGGCAGACAAACTCGGCCGCCATCACCTGAGAGCTGGCCAAAATCGACCCGAACAACAGTCCTGCGTATCGTTGAAACATGATTGTCTCCTCACGTTGGGAAGGGCGGGGCCATTGATTTTTTTGGTCCCCGCCCGGGTTCATCAGGCGTTGACGTCTACCACCACGCGTCCACGCAACTTGCCGTCGAGCATTTGGGTGGCCATCGGAATCGCCTCGGCAAGCCCGATCTGATTGGTGATCAGGTTGAGCTTCGAGATGTCCAGGTCGGTCCCCAGACGCTGCCATGCGACCAGACGATCGGCCCGCGGGCACATCACGCTGTCGACACCCGCCAGGGTGACGCCGCGCAGGATGAAGGGGGCAACAGAAGACGGGAAGTCCATACCGCCAGCCAGTCCGCAGGCCGTCACCACGCCGCGGTACTTGGTGCTGGCGCACACGTTGGCGAGGGTGTGGCTGCCGACGACATCGACGGCACCGGCCCAGCGCTCACGGGCCAGCGGCTTGCCCGGCGAGGAGAAGGCCTCGCGGTCGAGCACCTCGGCAGCGCCGAGTTCCTTGACGTAGTCGGCCTCTTCCGGGCGACCGGTCACGCCGACAACGCTGTAGCCGAGCTTGGAGAGCACCGAGACTGCGACACTGCCCACGCCACCGGCAGCGCCCGTCACCAGGATCTCGCCCTTATCCGGCGTCACGCCATGGCGCTCGAGCGCCAGCACGCACAGCATCGCGGTATACCCGGCGGTGCCGATGGCCATGGCCTGTTGCGGCGTGAACTGGGCGGGCAACGGCACCAGCCAGTCGCCCTTCAGGCGGGCCATCTGCGCCAGGCCGCCCCAATGCACTTCACCAACGCCCCAGCCATTGAGCAGCACCCGGTCGCCGGCCTTGTAGTCGGCGTGGGTGCTGTCTTCGACGGTACCGACGAGGTCGATCCCCGGCACCAGCGGAAAGCGCCGCACGACCGGGCCGCGACCGGTGATGGCGAGTGCGTCCTTGTAGTTGAGTGTGGACAGGGCCACGCGGATCGTCACGTCACCTTCGGGCAACTGCGATTCGTCGATGTCCTGCAATGCGGCCCGGTAACCGGCCTCGTCTTTCTCGATCAAAATGCCTTTGAACTTGCTCATTTCCTGCTCCCTCTCTTGGAATTGAATCTGTCAGTAGCCAACGCTGGCCCGACAGTACGGCGCGTTGCTCAATGCCCCTGTGCAATGCAGGGGTGCGAACAACGCCCGGTGAACACCGGCCTGAGCCAGCGTCCGGATTCACCGGTGACGAAACACCGGTGCGCGTTTGGCCAGAAAGGCGTTCATGCCTTCTTTCTGACCATCGGTGGCAAAGGCCGCCTGGAACAGCCGGCGCTCGTGCAGGACGCCTTCGGTCAGGCCGACTTCCTGCGCACGATTGACGGCCTCCTTGGCCAGACGCACGGCCGGCATGTTGTAGCCGGCGATGGTGTGTGCCGCTTCTAGTGCGGTCTGCAACAATTCGGTAGCGGGCACGATACGCGCCACCAGCCCAGCGGCCTTGGCCTCGACCGCGGTCAGGTTGCGACCGGTTAGGATCAGGTCCATCGCCAGCGCCTTGCCGACCGAGCGCGTGAGCCGTTGCGAACCGCCGATGCCGGGCAGGATGCCGAGCTTGATCTCGGGCTGGCCGAAGTGCGCGTCATCCGCGGCAATGATGAAGTCGCACATCATGGCCAACTCGCAACCGCCTCCGAGCGCATAGCCGCTCACCGCGGCAATGATCGGTTTGCCGACGCGCTGCAAGTCTTCCCAAGCGGCAAAGATGTCGTCGGACTGCAGGTCGACAAAGGACTTGCCGGCCATCTCCTCGATGTCTGCGCCGGCGGCGAAGGCCCGCGGACTGCCGGCAATCACGATGGCGCCAATGTTGTCGTCCTTGTCGAACAGGCGCAGCGCCGCCACGACTTCTTGCGACATCTGCACATTGAGAGCATTCATGCTCTTCGGCCGGTTCAGGGTGATCAGGCCGACGCGTTCTCGGCGTTCGACCAGGATGGTTTCGTAGCGCGGCGCGGCAAGCGGCGTGGGCTGAACGACGGGACTCGGCGCAGCGTTTTCCTTGAGTTTTGTGGCGGACGCGGCGGACGGGCGGGGGTTGGCTGACATCTTCAGGGTCTCCTTTGACGGCTCTCTTGGGGGCTCAAGCGCTGGCGCGCTTCATGGGGGTGACTGCTTCTTGTGGCTGGGGCACGTCGTTGGCGCCGGTAGCGGGCGCGTAATCTCCGGTGCCCGACATCAGTTCAGACAGGATGCGGTCGCGGTGCTCGTCGAGCGCCGGCGCACGCAGCGGACGGGCAACGTCGATATCGGCTGCGGAGCTGAGCTTGATCGGATTCCCGGCGGTGCGGACCGGGCGCTCGGCTGCGCCCTCCACCTGGATAATCATGTTGCGCGCCTGCAGCTGGGGGTGGCTGAACAGGCGGTCGATGGTGTTGATCGGCGCGCAGGGCACACCGGCCTCATTGAGCCGATCGATCCAGTGGTCCATCGGTGCAGTGCGCGTGATGGCCTCGATGGCCTCGACCATCGCCGGGCGGTTGCGGCAACGCAGATCATTGCTGATAAACATCGGGTCGAGTGCCATCTGCGGCGCGTCGAGCGCATCGGCCATCAGCATGAATAGCTGGTCATTGCCGGCGGCGATCACGAAACGGCCATCTTCGGCGTTGAACGTCTCGAAGGGCGCGAGTGACGGATGGCTGTCGCCCGTGCGGGTCGGCACCTTGCCTTCCACGTCGTAACGCGCGAGCGCGGTTTCCATCAGCGCCGCCTGGCAATCGAGCATGCCGATGTCCACACGCGTGCCCTGGGCGTCGCGGGTGCGTTTGTAGAGCGAGGCGATGATGCCAACCGCAGCGAACAACGCGGCGCCGAGGTCGCCGAAACTGGTGCCGACACGTGCCGGCGGCGCGTCGGGCCAACCGGTCAGGCTCATGATGCCGCCCATCGCCTGCACGACCATGTCGTAGCCCGGTAGATCGCTGAACGGACCGGTGTGTCCGAAGCCCGAGATCGAGGCATACACCAGGTGGGGATGCGTCCGCGCGAGGCGGTCGGCGCCATAACCCAGGCGGTCCATCACACCGGGCCGGAAGTTTTCGACCAGCACGTCTGCCTCGCTCAGCAGGCGCTCGAGCAGATCGCGGTCCCGCGGGCTTTTCAGGTCGAGCGCGATGCTCTCTTTGCCGCGGTTGAAGCACATGAAATAGGCGGACTCCTGACCCACGAATGGGCCGAAGGCGCGGGTGTCATGCCCGGTGGCCAGGCGCTCGATCTTGATCACCCGCGCGCCAAGATCGGCCAGCACCATCGTGCAGTAGGGGCCGGCCAGCACCCGGGAAAAATCCAGCACAGTAATGCCCTCAAGCGGGGCCTTTTTCGGCGGCGCGTCTTTCGCTGCGTCCATAAGATCTCTCCTCGTTGGTGTCGTCGCCGTTAGCGACGTGTTTTCGTTCTAGTGTTCAGTGCTACTTCGAACGGCGCTGCTCCTTTGGTGCATGTGCAGGTGAAGCAAATAATTAGACCGATTGTCTTAAAAACGACAAAAAAATTACGCTCTCAGGCTCATCACAAAAAATTTGGCATAGGCTTGCAGCGGCTCGCCGCGTCGTTCAAGTTTTGCGCGCAGCACAGCCCCCTCCCAACCAATCCAGAAGAACGCCGCCCACTGTGCCGCGTCGATACGCGGCGAAATTTCGCCTGCCACCTTGGCTGCTTCAATGCAAGCCGCCGTGCGAGCCTCCCAGTCGAGCAGAACATCGACCAGCTGGGCCCGGAATGCCTCGGGCAGCGCTTCCATCTCCTGCCCAAGGTTTCCGATCAGGCAGCCGCGCCGAAAACCATAGCGCGCCATGCTGGCCTCCGCGTCGGCACAGAAGGCCTGGAGACGAGCGAGGGGGGACAGGCTGTCGTCGAGAAAATAACGGTCGAGCTTGCGCGCAAAGTTATCGGCGTACTGCCGAACCAGCTCGGTACCAAAGGCCTCCTTGCTGGAAAAAAAGTTGTAGAACGAGCCTTTAGGCACGCCAGCGGTCTTCAGGATTTCCTCGATGCCCGTTGCAGAGAAGCCCTTCTGCGTCAGAGCGGCAAGGCCGGCACGACACAGGACATCTTTGGTTTCGCGGTAATCGCCCTCGGATTTCGGCGGGCGGCCGCGTCGGCGGACAGGGGGCATGGCGTTGATCATGCTGCAATTTTTAGACCGATCGCCCTATTTAGTCAACGCCCTTTGTCTTTTTTTGCATGCGGCCCTTTGTCGACGCGCACGCCAACACCGCGTCTGCATACACAGACCGCGCCCGGGGCGGACATTGGGCGTTTCGTACAATTGGTATCAGAGGCTGTCGCGGTGCCAGACTTCCGTCACGATATTCATCGCGGCGGCGACGGTCTGCTCTTGGTAGCGCTCCTTGCGGCAGACAACGGCCAGTTCGGCCGGCAGCACTACCGCGTCAGCAATAACAACGCCATCTGCATGGGCGGCGCGCAGCGCCTGGCTATCGCGCGCCAAGGCGAGTGCCACGCCCGACTTGACCAGATCCATCATCGACGGTTCAAGGTCGACCTGCGCCACGATGTTGAACTCGACCGCCTCGGCGGCCGCCACCCGGGCGAGCAGGCGATGATGTACCGACTCCGGCGGCGTGCCAATCCACGGCAACTGCGCCAGTTCGCGCCAAGTCTTGCCTCTGACCTGCCCACCCCAGTTTGGCGGCGCGACGACCCGATAGACAAAGTCAGTCAGTGCGAGCACCTCAAACTGCTCGCGAAGATCTGCCAGGCCGGGGGGGCCGAGCGCAAACGCAACATCAAGCTTGCCCGCGGCCACATCCGCCGCCATCGCGCCCGACATGCCATGGCGTAGCGTGAAAGATACGGCCGGATGCCGCTCGGCAAGCAGGCGCAAACACGCGCCCAGGCGGAGAAACTCCGGATCGAGAATCGTTCCCAGACTCAGGCTGCCGAGCACACTCCCTTTCAGACTCGCGGCAGAGGCCCGAAACTCGCTCATCGCCGTCAGCACCCGTTCCGCCGCGGGCAACAACTGCCGGCCCGCCTGCGTCAGGTGCATACCCCGGGGATGGCGCTCGAACAGCGGAGTCGCTATCGACTGCTGCAACTTCTTGAGCTGCAAGCTCAACGCCGGCTGCGTGATACACAGACGCTCAGCCGCACGCGTCAGGTTCCCCTCTTTGGCTACGGTCACAAAAGCACGCAACTCGGCATGGTTCATTGGGTGTCAACGCCTGGAAGGGGGGAGGGCGCCACGAACCGCGAGCGCCGCGCCGGGTAGGGGGCTGGGATACACACAACATCTGTCTTCGTTCGGGCCAGAGTCCGTCAAGGATAGATCAAAGCGTCGGGTGACGGCTTGATCGACAAATGAACGGTGGATTCATCAGAGTTGAGGTGGCGACCGGCCGGCCTGGCTGGCCTATCGACTCTGCCGTCTAATTTGCTGAATTGCCTTCAGAGGATTAAACCGCGCTCACGGCACTCCGAGCGTGAGCTTAGTACCGTTATCCGGGATAAAGCGGTGATCAAGCGCAGCAGCGTCTTCGCGCGTATGCATGCTGCGGCGGTGATCCTGGCACCGCAGCGGTGCCTCAATCCCTTGCCGCCGCCCAAGTCAAAACTAAAGCCGTTTGTGTGAAAGAAGTATCAGAGGTCGGCACCATGAAGTACATGTATGCGTTAGCAGGCGCGCGCGTGGAGTGTGCTGGACAACATTGAAGCGGTGCGCGCCTAACGATGGTGGCCGGCGGGGTTCGATTGCAGGTACGGCGGCTCAAGCGTCAGTGGAAAACCTTGCGGAACACAATGCGCCGACAATGTGGTTTGATGGAGCGTGTATTGCATAAGCCGTAATGGGTATTTTTGACGAGAGGCAGACCGTCTTTCTTAGGGTTTTAAAACCGCGATAATTTGTATTATGTAAACCAACGCGAATTCATACAAACGACGGCAGGCCAGCCGACGCGAACTTCAATCATTCCCTGTGTTGGCGCACAATGTTCCTGTGTTACTCGTCGTGGAATCCCAGACATGCAAGTCGCGCGATTGTCAGTTTGGCAGGGTGACATCACCACGTTGTCGGTCGACGCCATCGTGAACGCCGCCAATGAGTCTTTGCTTGGCGGCGGTGGTGTTGATGGCGCAATCCATCGTGCCGCCGGCCCGGAACTACTTGCCTGTTGCCGCGATCTGAACGGCTGCCCCACGGGTGAAGCGCGGATCACGCCCGGATTTCGGCTGCCGTCTCGCTGGATCATTCATACAGTGGGCCCGGTCTGGCATGGCGCTCTCCGGAACGAATCGGCGCTATTGGCGGCGTGCTATCGCGCCTGCTTGGCGCTGGCGATTCAAAACAACGTTCGCAGTATCGCGTTTCCTGCGATCAGTTGCGGGGTGTATGGGTTTCCCGCTGAGTCAGCTGCGCGTATCGCCGTCGCGGAATGTAAAGCGGCTCTGGCGTTGCATGCCGGGCTGGAGAAGATCCTCCTGGTGGCCTTTGACGCAAAAATGGCAGCTATTCTCACAGCTACCCTCTTCGCGTTCGACGACACCGTCTGAGTATGTCAGGAGGCCAGCGCCGCCTCTCCGTTGCAACGCATTCGGCATGACACCAACCCTTTTCGTGGACGGAACGACACGCATTGCGTTTTAAGTGCGACATCATTCCCAAGTTCGGCCTCTTCGCCTGACTCATAGTGATCAATGTGCGCCAGTTCCAGAAAATGCTCGGCAGATTGGCGGCTATGGAATATCGTCAGGCTCCCGTCGCTGGAGCAGACCCAACGTCCGTTCAATGAAATGGCATGGCAGGTGCAGTGGTGCATACAGACCGGATGAATCCGAATTGTAGACGGCACACCTGACCAGATCGGTGCTGCCACTACCTCAAGCCATCCCGCCATACGGTCGGTTGACGCAATCATCTTGTTCTCCTCCGTCATGTTGTCTGGCCGGTCGGTAGCGCCCTACTCCACCGATCTCGTTTGGCCTGGTGGCTTTTTTGTATGCCACTTGAACTTCTTTTCTAGTCATGATTTTGCGTAGGGTCAACAACTGACTGACGAGAACGTGCTTCGAGCCGACGGGTGAGGAGGCTGCTTGATATACTGAATCCTTTACTGACGTGTAGAGGGGCGCATCGATGAAACTTGAGACTCTGGCTGTCCATGGCGGCTATTCACCCGATCCGACAACCAATGCGGTGGCGGTGCCGATCTATCAGACCACCTCATACGCATTCAACGATACGCAGCATGGCGCCGACCTGTTTGATCTCAAGGTCGAAGGCAATATCTACACGCGCATCATGAACCCGACCCAGTCCGTGCTCGAAGCGCGTGTGGCAGCGATGGAGGGCGGTATCGCAGGTCTGGCGCTGGCGTCCGGCATGGCAGCGATTACCTATGCTATCCAGACCATCACTGAAGCGGGCGACAACATTATTTCAGCCTCGACGCTCTATGGCGGCACCTACAATCTGTTCGCGCATACGCTGCCGCAAATGGGCATCAACGTGCGTTTCGCCGACTATCGCCAGCCCGAGGAATTCGAGAGTCTGATCGACGAACGGACCAAGGCCATTTTTTGCGAATCGGTCGGCAATCCGTTGGGCAACATCACCGACTTCGAGCGCCTGGTAGAAGTTGCCCACCGAAACGGCATCCCCGTCATTGTGGACAACACCGTACCGACCCCTTATCTGTGCCGACCAATCGAACATGGTGCCGACATTGTCGTGCACTCGCTCACCAAATACCTTGGCGGCCACGGCACCTCCATTGGCGGCATAATCGTTGATTCGGGCAAGTTTCCCTGGGCGGAGCACAAAACACGCTTCAAGCGCCTGAACGAGCCCGACCCGTCATATCACGGGGTGGTCTACACCGAAGCGCTTGGTGCGGCGGCGTTTATTGCGCGGGCGCGCGTCGTGCCGCTGCGCAACATGGGTGCAGCGATCAGTCCGTTCAACGCTTTCCTGATTTTGCAAGGTATCGAAACTGTCGCGCTGCGCATGGATCGGATCTGCGAAAACACGGTGCGTGTTGCCGAGTTCCTGCAAGGCCATGACAAGGTCGAGTGGGTGAACTACGCGGGTTTGCGCAACCACAAAGACTTCGGTCTGGTCGAAAAGTACATGGGCGGCCGTGCATCGGGCATCTTGTCTTTCGGCGTCAAGGGCGGCCTGGCGGCCGGTGGCCGTTTCCAGGATGCCCTCAAGCTGGTGACGCGCCTGGTTAACATCGGCGATGCAAAGTCACTCGCCTGCCACCCTGCCAGCACGACGCATCGACAGCTCTCTCCAGCGGAACTCGAAAAGGCCGGCGTTTCGGAAGACATGGTGCGCTTGTCGATCGGCATCGAGCATATCGACGACATTCTCGCGGATCTGGCGCAAGCGCTCGAGGCGGCTTAAACCCAACCCGTGACGCAGTCACAAAAAGCCGGCGTTCGCGCCGGTTTTTTTATACCCCGACCCCTTCGAGCAGTGTTTTTGCCCGATCCGCGTCAAGATGCGCAATCGCGTCGCGCGGTTGGCACGTGGCAGCGGCAGAAATATTTCTCTCGACCGCAACGCTCCTGCGACTGCGACGGTTGATCGACAAGGCGTTGGCGTAGGCAATCCGGATGCTTGGCGAGTCGGGATCGAGAACAATGGCCCGCTCGAAATGCCGCAAGCCCAAGGCTCGGCTGGCGCCGTGGGTCAGACGCCCCACGACGCTACCGACTTTATCAACCACTTCAATGTGATAGCCACCCAGCGCTGCGTGCGCGGCCGCATGGTCGGGCTCAAGTGCGATGGCAATCATCAGGCTTTGACGCACCTTGCTGCCCAGCCCGCGCCCTAGCGCCTTGACCACCGAAATCTGCTGGCTATAACGCGCGAGCGCGAGCGCGTGGGTGTACCAGACGTTCGCCCAGCCTGGATCAATCTGGCTCAGGCGCTCACAGTGGCTTGCGGTATCGCAGAGCAAGGTGAGCGCACGCACTGGATCACTTTCGAGATGCATGGCGTAGGCGATGGCAGCTCTACCGGCCACGACGGCACCGATTGGGCCAGCCGCCTGGCCCGTCGTCATCGCGGCACAAAAATCACCTGCGTGGTAATCGCGCCAGGCAGATTGCAGCATCTCGGCCAGATTGTTGGGATCGGCGTCGTTCGACAAGCCCGGGCCGCAGCGTTCAAGTTGATCAGCCAAGCGCTGCGCGTCGGGAAATGCTTCGCGATCACCGCTGTGCAAAACGGACCAATGGGCTTCAAGCGACGAGCCCGTATAGCGATAAACGCGGTCCCCATAGGGGAACGCGCGCCATTCGATCTGCTTCATTTGCTCTCCCTGACGGCCGCTCCTTTCGGTCTGTTTTTTGTCGGAGCTTCCTGACTTCACGCCGTCTTTTTTGTGAGCTTACCACCAGGAGAGCGCGCATTCATGACGCAGCGCATCACGTCGCTAGATCATTGATGAATCGCGCCATCACCATGTCTTTTTCCGACAAGCCGCCTGCGTCGTGAGTTGTCAGCGTGATATCGACGCGGTTATAGACATTTGACCAATCAGGGTGGTGATCCAGACGCTCGGCCATCAGGGCGATCTGGCTCATGAAGCCGAACGCGGCGTTGAAATCCCGAAAACGGAAACTGCGGGAAATTGCTGTTTTGTCGGGGTTCAGTTGCCAGCCGTCCAGACTGGCAAGATTTTGTCCTAATACGTTTTCCGTCAAGCGCTTGTTGCTCATGCGGCCTCCTGTCATCCCGTTGGCCGGTGCGGCCATGTTGCGGACCAAGCGAACGAATGGGTGGATTCATCGACGGCTCACGGCGAAGCCTCCGTGCGCATACGCCATTAAGACACGCGGACTATCCGGCGACAAGCCCGTCGTCGAAAGGGGTGGCCGCGCATTGCATCATGGGCGTCGCGTCGCTAAGCTTCGCCGCTTCCATCCTGACAAGGCGATATCCCGGTGAAACGCAGCTACGACGCCATCGTGATCGGCGCAGGTGCAGCAGGCATGATGTGCGCCGCGCGCGCTGCCCAGCGTGGTCGCCAAGTGCTCATCATCGATCACGCCACATCGCTGGCCGAGAAGATTCGAATCTCGGGGGGCGGACGCTGCAACTTTACCAACCGGGTGGTCGGCGCCAGCAATTTTCTCTCGCAGAATCCGCACTTTTGCCGCTCGGCGTTGGCGCGCTACAGCCCGCAGCATTTTATTGCGCTGGTTGAGCGCTACGGCATTCGCTATCACGAGAAGACGCTCGGGCAGCTGTTCTGTGATGACAGCAGCCAGCAGATCATTGACCTGCTGGTGCAAGAGTGTGCGGACGGACAGGTCGATTGGGCGATGCCGGTCAAGGTCGATTCCGTCGGTCGTGCCGACAAGGATCGGTTTTTGGTGCGTACCGATCATGGCGACTTCGACGCCGCAGCCCTGGTCGTGGCCACCGGCGGTCTCTCGATCCCGAAAATCGGCGCCACCGATCTGGGTTGCCGCATCGCGACGCAGTTTGATCTCCCCGTGGTGTCGCCCCGCCCTGCCCTGGTACCGCTGACGCTGGATTCGGAGACGCTGTCGGCACTCGCCCCGCTGGCGGGCGCCGCCTTCGATGTAGTCGCCCGTTGCGGCGATGGCGAATTTCGCGAGCGGGCCTTGATCACTCATCGCGGCCTCTCCGGCCCAGCAATTCTGCAAATCTCGAGCTACTGGCAATATGCTTGCGCCACCGGACACCCAGCACCGGTTCGCCTCAATCTGCTACCCGATGACGACGCCGCTGATTGGCTCGCCGAGCACGGCGACAGCAACGCCCTGCTCGGAAATCTGCTGGGTGAGGTGCTGCCCAAGCGTTTTGCCAAAGCCTGGTGCGAACTGCATGGCTGGGAGCGGCCCCTCAAGCAAATCGGGGCAAAGGAGCGCAAGGCGATTGCCAAGGCGCTGGCCAACTGGTCCCTTGCACCCTCGGGGACGCAAGGCTTTTCCAAGGCAGAGGTCACGCTCGGCGGCGTCGACACCCGCGCGCTGTCGTCGAAAACCCTGGGCGCATTGACGCAGCCCGGCCTCTACTTTATTGGTGAAGTGGTCGATGTCACCGGTCACCTTGGGGGTTACAACTTCCAGTGGGCGTGGTCATCGGCCGTTGCCGCAGGTGACGCGCTCTGAATTACTTGACCGCTTCGAGCACGCCTGCCATCTGTACCATTTCCACGTAGCGGCCAAGCATGACCACCGAGCCCGGGCGACGATTGTCGCCGGTGTCCGAGAACTCGAATCGATACACCCGCCTCAGTACCATCTGCCCGTTTGCGTTACGCGCAAAGCGTGTGCGCTCGGTGGCAACGGTTTCATCCAGAAACTGAAATCCTCGCAGTGAACACGCGGAGCGGGCGGACGTCAGCGCGGTCTCTCGTGTCTTCAGCGAATCCATCCAGTACCAGGCAATGCCACCCAATGCCAACAGCGGCAGAATGTCCCAAAGGGTGATCATTGCGCACCCACCGACAGCCGTGGCCGGCTTTCGCCTACAATCGACACATCATTTCGACAGGAGTGTTGCCTCATGCGTAACCTTGTTCTGACCGCTATTGGTGATGATCGCCCGGGTCTGGTTGAAGCCCTGTCCACCACCATCAACGAGGCCGGCGGCAATTGGCTGGAATCATCGATGGCGCAACTTGCGGGCAAGTTTGCAGGAATTTTGCGTGTCACGGTCCCGGAAGACGCGGCCGATGGTTTGATTGCCGCGCTCACCGGCATGACCGCGCTCAAGGTCACGGTCACCAGTGCCACAGACACCCCCGCCCCTGAAACCGCGCGGCGTTTGCATCTGACCCTGGTTGGCCAGGATCGTCTTGGCATCGTACGCGAGGTGTCGCAAGTGCTCTTGCGGCACGCCGTTAACGTTGAAGAGCTGAGCACGCTCACCTCCAGTGCACCAATGTCGGGCGAGACCATGTTCCACGCCAAGGCGAGTCTGCAAGGTGGGCAAGATCTGGATGCCGCGGCATTGCAGTCGGACCTCGAAGCGCTCTCGAATGATTTGATCGTGGACATCACACTCGACGAAGTCGTCTGGGTCTGAATCTCGGCGCTGGGCCCGGATCGACGCGACCCGGGCAATGGCTTTGGCTCATAGCTGGGTGTATTTGTCGGCCCGGCCATGCGCCTTGTCGACCGGATAGCGCGATTCATTGATGGCCAGTTTGCGCTGCGCGGCATCGGCGAGATCAACCTCCAGCACGTCGGCGAGGCGCACCAGATACAGCAGCACATCCGCCAGTTCGAGCGCAACCTCCGCACGATCGGACGCCGGCAACGCCGCCGACGCTTCCGCAGTTCGCCACTGAAAATGCTCCACCACCTCCGCCGCCTCGCCAATCAAGGCCATGGCGAGGTTTTTTGGCGTGTGGAACTGCCCCCAGTCGCGGGCCTCGGCAAAAGCACGAAGCGCGTCACGCAAGGCCAGTAGATCGCTGTGTGGAGCGGCGGCCATGTGATCTCCTCAAGTGCTGTGGCTATCGAGCTGATACCGGGCAGGCGCGCCGGCACCCATGTGCTGACTCAACCACGGCAAGGTTTCTGCCAATTGCTCGGCCAGTGTCCACGGTGGATTCAGAACAAACATACCGCTGCCGGTCATGCCCAGTCCATCGGCGGCGGGCGGCGCGACTTCAAGCGTCGCGTGCAGCCAGCTTTGTGTCGAGGCGCCCAGTTTGAGCAATTTCTTCGGCAGGCGACGAGATTCGGGACGCCCGATAATCGGGTACCAGACCAGGAAGCACCCGGTTGGAAAGCGCTTGAGCCCGTCCTCCAGCGTCGCGATCAGCGTGTCGTAGTCCTGTTTGACTTCATAGGGCGGGTCGATCAGCACTACCGCTCGGCGTGTTGGCGGCGGCAACAAGGCTTTGAGCGCGGCAAAGCCATCCGTCTTCTTTACCTGCGCCCGCCGGCCGGCATGTGCAAAGTGCTTGTCGAGGGCGTCGAAGTCGGTCGGATGGAGTTCAAACAAGCGCAAACGATCGGTGTCGCGCAGCAGACGTTGGGCAATGTCCGGCGAGCCCGGATAGCTCGTCGGCAAACCGGTTTTGCCGAGGCAACCCACCGACTCGAGAAAGCGCTGCACCGACTTCGGCCGCGGTTTGATTCCGGCAATTTTTCCAATGCCGGTTTCAAACTCGCCGGTGCGCGCCGCAGGGCCCTGGTCGAGCCGATAACTGCCGGGTCCAGCGTGGGTGTCAATGTACCAGTACGGTGCGGGTTTCTGGTTGAAGTAGTCCAGCGTCAGCACGAGAGTCAAGTGCTTTAAGACGTCGGCATGATTGCCCGCATGGTACGCATGGCGATAACTGAGCATTGGCGCGCGATTCGCAAAAACCGGATGAGCCGGCATGCTATCACCGACACTGTCCAATCGCCTCTCAATGCCGCGTTTCAAACGGATTTTTCAGTTTGCAGTGCAGCATATGCTTGATATGATTGCCGTTTTTCTGACCGCCGAAAACCGGTCAACAGGCGCGCAGACGCCCGAGCAGAGAGGACAAAAAATGGCGATTTACGCACTGGATGATCGAATCCCGACCCTGGCTGCCGGCAGCTGGGTGGCCGATAACGCAACCGTGCTGGGCCGTGTTGTACTCGGCCGAAATGTGAGCATCTGGTACAACTCGGTGCTGCGCGGTGACAACGACCCCATCACCATCGGCGACAACTCCAATGTGCAGGATGGCTCGGTGCTGCATACCGACGACGGTGTGCCGCTGACCATCGGCGCCAATGTCACCATTGGCCACATGGCGATGTTGCATGGCTGTGAGATCGGTGACGGATCGTTGATCGGCATTAACGCCATCGTTCTCAATGGCGCCAAGATTGGTCGCGGCTGCCTGATTGGCGCCAACGCCCTGATTCCGGAAGGGCGCGAGATTCCGGATTATTCGCTGGTGGTCGGCTCGCCCGGACGCATCATCCGCAGCCTCACCGAAGAAGAAGTGGCCGGATTGATCGCCAGCGCGGAAAACTATGTACGCCACCTGTCCGAGCACGCCAATGGGCTGCGCCGCATCGATACACCGTCAGCGGCCGGCCACGTTGCCTAAGACGCCCCGGTTTAATCCAGGTCAAACCATCCGTTTTTGATTGGCTTTAAGGTTCAGGCGTCGGATGTCTCCGCGACATCCGCACTCCTCCAGGTAAGGGTTTTTTTGGCGCGCAGCGAAGTCTGCGCGCTTTTTTATTGGGCCGTCGGGCGAGGCGCCGGCTGACCATAGCGCGCCAGCATAATGACCGCGGCGAGAATCACCATGCCGCCAACAATTTGAATACTGCTGATCTGCTCGCCCAGAAAAACCGCAGCCAGAACAGTGGTCACCACCGGTTCGAGCGTTGAGAGCGTAGCGGTATCCGCAGCGCCCAGACGCTGGATGCCGATGAACAGGCACACCATGGCAACCACAGTTGAAACACAGGCGATCGCCAGAATGGCCGCCCAACCCGACGTGCTCTGGGGAAACTGCGGGCCATTGAAGGCCGCCATGGCACAGAGCACCACCGCGGCTGAACTCATGACCACAGTGCTCGCTGCGACTGGATCTTCCTGGCGCATCACGCGGTTTGCGGTCAGCAGATAGGCCGAATAGATCAGCGCTGCTGCCACACCGAGCGCGATGCCCATGGGCTGCCCCGACACATCGGCGCCAATGACCAGACCTGTCCCCACCAGCGCCGCAAGCACCGCCAATATACGAACCTGCGTCAGCGCCTGTCCGAAAAAGACCGCGCTGAGTACGGTCACGATAAATGGGTGCAGGTAGAGTAACAGCGCCACCAGGGCCGCGGACGCGAACTCGAGCGCTGAGAAAAAACTGAAGGACTGTCCAACATAGCCGATGCCGCCCATGGCGGCGAGCAAGCCCAGGTTGAGCCCCCGCGGCCACACCCGGCGCTGCACAACAACCAGCGTAATCATGATCAAGGCCGCGATCGAAAAGCGCAGGAGCAAGAGCGTTGCCACGTCCACGCCATCGAGGTAGGCGTACTTGGCGAAAATTGCCATGGCGCCGAAGCAACTGGCCGACAGCGCCACGTAAAGGGCGCCCGCGCGATGAGGCGTCATGGGCTCTTCCATTGAGTTCAGGGCGCTGAATGATCCCGCGCCACCGCACGGACGTCAATCGGCATGTCGGTGGGCTGGATTCACAATCGATTACACCCCCGCCCTGCCACTGCACGCCCGCTTCCGGTATAAGGTGCCTACCCCTTACGGACGAGACTCTTCATGACACGACCTGCTGCATGGACGCGCGCTACCATGGCGCTGATCGCAATCGTCAGCCTGAACGCCCAGGCTGCCGAGCCGCTGCCGACGGTCGAGCTCTCGGCACAAGGTACGGCGACCGCTGCCAACGACCTTGCGCGTGCCGATGCCTATTTCGAAGCCAGCGCCGATGATCCCGCTGCGGTCGCGCAGAAGGTGAATCAGGTTATGGCGGCGGCGCTGAAAACGGCCAAACCCTACACCACGGTATCAGTCAAGACCGCGGGCACCTCGACCTGGCCGATCTACAGCAACGCCAGTGCAAGCAGTGCCGGCAAAGGCGGCCAGACCATCATCGGCTGGCGCATGCGAAGCAACCTGAGCCTCGAGAGCACCGACATCCCTGCACTGTCGCGCCTGATGGGCGAACTGCAAGCCACACTGGCCATCGGCAGTTTGCAGCTGATGCCCGCCCCCGCCACGGTGCTTGCGGCCAATGATGCCGCGACCCGCGATGCGCTCAAGGCGTTTGAAGCGCGCGCCAAGCTGGTCACCGACACCCTCGGTCGAAAGTACCGCCTCAAGGCATTGAATATCAACGATCACGGCGGCCCTGCCCCGATGTATCGAGGCCGGGCCATGGCCTCAATGGCCGCCGCCCCCGCCCCTATTGAAGCCGGAGACAGCACCATTACCGTGCAAGTCAACGGCACTATTGAACTCATTGACTAAGCCTGACATGTCCTTCTCCATGCCACGAATTGCATTATTTCTTGTTGGGGTACTTACCCTGGGTTCCACCGCGGCCGGCATCGCCGGTTATGCCGATCTGGCAAACGCCGAGCGTCAGGCGCGGTTTGTCTGCCACGACGGTGAGCGTTTTTCGGTGGCCATCCATGATGACCACGTACGCTTCCGCTCAGGGACCGGAATCTTCACCCTGATGCGAATCGGCGAGGGCGAATTCCACAACCCCGATATCGCCCTGAGCATTCATCACGATCGCAGCCAGCTCAGCCGCGCCGGCGAAGCAATCAAGACCTGTCAGCAGTCGCAAAACGCGGTGTGATCGCACTCATACAACGCGTCACCCATGCTGAGGTCGTGGTTGAGGGCGAGTGCGTCGGCCGCATCGACGCCGGCCTGCTGGCGCTGATCGGCATCGAGCCCAAGGACGATTTGACGAACGTCGCGCGCATGGCTCAGCGGCTGCTCGGCTACCGTGTGTTCCAGGACGCCGACGATCGCATGAACCTCTCCGTTCGCGATGTGGATGGTGGTTTGCTGCTGGTGCCGCAATTCACCCTCGCAGCGGATACTCGAAAGGGCACACGACCCGGGTTCAGCACCGCCGCCCCGCCCGACCAGGCAGAGCGTTTGTTTGACGCGCTGGTGACCGAAACCCGACGCCAGCACGCCGTGGTTGAAACTGGTCGCTTCGGTGCCGAAATGCATGTGAGCCTGACCAATCACGGACCGGTGACCTTCCGTCTGGACGCCTGAGCGAGCTTGCTCTAAGCTGGTGCCACCCCGTTGCCTGGAGGCGCCGTGAATCGTTCGGCCATATTTGCAGCAGTCGCCGCAGTGCTAGTGCTTCACGGCTGTTCGACCGTCGTTTCGACGCCCCCCATGGCGCGTACCGTGCCGGGGCAGATCATTGATCGAGCCCCGCAGGTACAACTCAACAACCCCGGCGATGCCGAGCAAATCGTCCTGTTTTCATATGGACTGCTCGGGACCGGGTATCGATTCGGGGGCCGCAACCCCGAGGCGGGCCTCGACTGTAGCGGCATGGTCAGCTATGTCGTCGAACAAGTCAGCGGCGTACGCCTGCCGCACAACGCCGCGCGAATTGCCGCTCAGACCCGCGTCATTGCGACAGACACCCTTCAACCGGGCGATCTGGTGTTCTTCAATACGCAGAACCGGCCCTACTCTCACATGGGCATTTATCTTGGCGACGGCAAATTCATCCATGCCCCAAGCAGCAAGGGCAAGGTTCGGGTCGAAAAAATGAACAACCGCTACTTCGCGCAACGCTTTGACGGCGCCCGCAGTTTGTTTTCGGACGGATAACCCCACACCCAAAGGAGCATCCCATGCCACAACGCAGCATTCAGCATGTCATCGCGGGGCAACAGGTCGTGACGGCGTCAGAAGAAATGACGGTGACCGAAGCCGCTCAGATCATGTCAAAAGCCAGCATCGGCGCTATTCTGGTTGTCGATGAAGGGCGGCTGGTCGGCATCTTTACCGAGCGTGATGCGTTGAACCGCGTGCTTGCGAAGGGGCTGGATCCCACGGTGACGTCCCTGGCGCAGGTCATGACGGCCAAGCCCATGACGGTCAGCCCGACGCTACCGTTGGGGCACGCCTTGCACATGATGTACGACGGGGGGTTTCGGCATGTGCCGGTGGTCGACAAAGGGCGGCCGATCGGCGTGGTGTCCGCGCGCGACGCGCTGGGCGACGAGCAATGCAACTTTGAGCGTGAACTGCTTCAGCGCGAAGACATCAACGAGATTCTCTGATACCGCGTTGAGCCGCTGGCTTTGCGGCTCAGCGCTTCTGCGGCACCTGAACAAAAATTTCGTCAGGTTTGGTCAGCCCAAGCTCGAAACGCGCACGCTCTTCAATGGCTTCCGTGCCGGTCTTCAGGTCGCGGATCTCCGCGTCCAGGCCGGCATTGCGTTGTTCAAGTTTGTGATTGAGCGCCTGCTGCTCGGTCAGTTGCCGCTCTGCCTCCCAAACGCGAAACCACCCGCCCTTGCCAAACCATAGAGGGTACTGCAGTGCCAACATGAGTAGGAGCAGGATCAGGACTGGCCAGCGCATGGGATGGATATCGGGCCAGTCGCAAAACTGGCCCGAGAATTCCTGTCTTACCGTTTACGCTGCCGAAGGCGGGCGCTCATCGGCGGATCAACGACGACGCAGGTTGTAGAACGCGCCGAGCCCCGGATAGGTGGCGGTGTCGCCCAGATCCTCTTCGATCCGCAGCAGCTGGTTGTACTTGGAGATCCGATCGGAGCGCGACAGCGAACCGGTCTTGATCTGCATGGCATTCAGGCCCACGGCGATATCCGCAATGGTGCTGTCTTCGGTTTCACCCGAGCGATGCGAAATCACCGAGGTGTAGCCTGCGCGTTTGGCCATTTCGACCGCGGCAAAGGTTTCCGACAGCGTGCCGATCTGGTTGATCTTGATGAGGATGGAGTTGGCCACGCCTTCCTCGATGCCACGCGCCAGGATCTTGGTGTTGGTGACGAAGCAGTCGTCGCCGACCAGTTGCACTTTTTTGCCCAGACGCTCGGTCAGCAGCTTCCAGCCGGCCCAGTCGTTCTCGGCCATGCCGTCTTCGATCGACACGATCGGGAAGCGATCCACCAGGGTGGCGAGATAGTCGGTAAAGCCGTCGGCGTTGAGAGTCAGGCCCTCACCGGCCAGCATGTACTGACCATCCTTGTAGAACTCGCTGGCGGCACAATCGAGCGCCAGCAACACGTCGGTGCCCGGCTCGTAGCCGGCGGCGGAGATGGCTTCCTGAATCAGATTGAGCGCTTCTTCGGTGCCTGCGACGTTGGGGGCAAAGCCGCCTTCGTCACCCACCGTGGTGGGGTAGCCGCGCTTGTCGGTGATCTTCTTCAGATGATGGAAGATCTCGGCACCACAGCGCAGCGCTTCGCGGAAGCTGCCCATGGACACCGGCATGATCATGCATTCCTGGATGTCCAACGAGTTGTTGGCATGCGCGCCACCGTTGATGACGTTCATCATCGGCACCGGCAGACTCATCGGGCCGGAGCCGCCGAAATAGCGATACAGCGGCAGGCCGGCTTCTTCAGCGGCGGCCTTGGCCACGGCCATCGACACGGCCAGCGTGGCGTTGGCGCCGAGGCGGGATTTGTTCTCGGTGCCGTCGAGATCGATCAGGGTGCGATCGATAAACGCCTGCTCTTCGGCATCCAGGCCGATGAGCGCTTCAGAAATTTCGGTATTGACGTTCTCGACCGCCTGCAGCACGCCCTTGCCCAGATAGCGGGCGGCATCGCCGTCACGCAGTTCGATGGCTTCGCGGGCACCGGTCGATGCACCTGACGGCACGGCAGCGCGGCCCATGATGCCCGACTCAAGCAACACGTCGGCTTCAACGGTGGGGTTGCCGCGCGAATCCAGTACTTCGCGGGCGATGATGTCAACAATCGCACTCATAACAGTCCTCTCAAGCTTCAGATTTCTAGATCAATGGATGTTCTTGGGTCAGGCCTGCTCAAGGAAGCCGGCTTTTTTCACCAGGGCGTCGATATCACGCAGCGTGGTGAGAAGCGCTTTCATCTTGGGCAGCGGCCAGGCATTGGGGCCGTCCGACAGGGCGGTTTCAGGGGTGGGGTGCGTTTCCATGAACAGCCCCGCCACGCCGGTTGCCAATGCAGCACGCGCCAGCACCGGCACGAACTCACGCTGACCGCCCGATACGGTGCCCTGCCCGCCCGGCAGCTGCACCGAGTGCGTGGCGTCGTAAACCACCGGGCAACCGGTCTCACGCATGATCGCCAGCGAGCGCATGTCTGACACCAGGTTGTTGTAGCCGAAGGACGCACCGCGCTCGCAGACCATGATGGTGTCCGCGCCGCCGTTGGCTGCCTTGGCCTTGTCGACCACGTTCTTCATGTCGCCCGGCGCCAGAAACTGGCCCTTCTTGATATTCACCGGCTTGCCGCAGGTGGCCACAGCTTCGATGAAATCGGTCTGACGGCAAAGAAACGCCGGCGTCTGCAGCACGTCGACCACGGCAGCGACGGCGGCGATCTCATCGATACTGTGCACATCGGTCAGCACCGGCACGCCAACGGTCTCGCGCACCTCGGCGAGAATCTCAAGGCCTTTGGCCATGCCCGGTCCGCGGAAGGATTTGCCCGAGCTGCGGTTGGCTTTGTCGAAAGACGACTTGTAGATGAACGGAATGCCGAGCTCGGCGCAGATGGCCTTGAGCTCGGTGGCCGTCTCCAGTGCCAGTTCACGCGACTCGATAACGCAGGGACCGGCAATCAGGAAAAACGGCCGGTCGATGCCGACCTCGAAATCACACAGTTTCATCAATCTTCTCCTTCGGCTCGCTGGCGGCCATGGCCGCTTGGACGAAGGCGGTGAACAGCGGGTGGCCGTGACGCGGATTGGAGGTGAACTCGGGGTGGAACTGGCAACCGACGAACCACGGGTGATCCGGCAGCTCGATCATTTCGCACAGATCGGTGGCGGGGGCGCGTCCGGACACTTTCAGACCCGCTTTTTCGAGCTTGCTCAACAAGGTGTTGTTCACCTCGTAGCGGTGGCGATGGCGCTCCATCACATCGGTGCGTCCATACACTTCACGCGCCAGCGAGCCTTCGGTCAGGTGGCACACCTGACCACCGAGGCGCATGGTGCCGCCCAGATCGGATGCGGTGTCGCGCCGCTCCATCTGGCCGCTGCGGTCGAGCCACTCGGTGATCAGGCCGATCACGGGGTGCTTGGTCTTGTCGTCGAATTCGGTACTGTGCGCGTCGTCCATGCCAGCCACGTGGCGGGCGTATTCGACCACCGCCAACTGCATGCCCAGGCAGATGCCCAGATACGGCACCTTGTTCTCGCGAGCGTAACGAATCGCCAGGATCTTGCCTTCAGTACCGCGCTTGCCGAAACCGCCGGGCACCAGAATGGCGTCCATCTTGGTCAGCACGCCGACGCCATTGGTTTCGATGACTTCGGAGTCGATGTAATGAATGTTGACCTTGCTGCGTGTGTGCAGACCCGCGTGGTTGATCGCCTCGATAAGCGATTTGTACGACTCGGTGAGATCGACATATTTGCCGACAAAGGCGATATCGACTTCGCGCTGAGGATTCTCAAGCGCAAAAATCAGCCGCTCCCAAACCGACAGATCGGCTGCACGGGCCAGAATACCCAGCTTGTGGCAAACGATCTCGTCGAGCATCTGGTCATGCAACAGACCCGGAATCTTGTAGATTGACGAGGCGTCGAGCGCTTCGATGACCGCTTCGGGCATCACGTTGCAGAACAGCGCGATCTTGCGGCGTTCGTCGGCCGGAATGGAGCGGTCGGCGCGACACAGCAGGATGTCGGGCTGGATGCCGATCTCGCGCAGTTCCTTGACGGAGTGCTGCGTCGGTTTGGTTTTCAGTTCGCCAGCGGTCGGGATGTACGGCAGCAACGTGAGATGGATGAAGCAGGTGCCGTTACGGCCCTCTTCGATGCCCATCTGGCGAATCGCCTCGAGAAATGGCAGGGACTCGATGTCGCCGACCGTACCGCCAACCTCGATGATCGCCACGTCAGCGCCTTCGGCGCCGCGCTTGATGAAGGTCTTGATCTCATCGGTGATGTGCGGGATGACCTGTACTGTTTTGCCCAGGTACTCGCCACGACGCTCTTTCTTGATCACGGTCTCGTAGATCTGGCCCGTGGTGAAATTGTTGCGCCTGGACATCTTGGCGCTGGTGAAGCGCTCATAGTGACCAAGATCAAGATCAGTTTCGGCCCCGTCTTCGGTCACGAACACTTCGCCGTGTTGAAACGGACTCATGGTGCCGGGATCGACGTTGATGTAGGGGTCGAGCTTAAGGTGGGTAACCTTGATGGAGCGGGACTCAAGGATGGCGCCCAGCGAGGCGGCAGCGATGCCTTTACCTAGCGAGGAAACGACACCGCCCGTTACGAAGACGTACTTTGTCATGGAAATAGCAACTGCGGGAAAGCGCAATGATAGCCGAAAAGGCGGCGTGCTCAAACCAGCCGTGCAGTGCTTTTTTCAGGTTTTGAAGTCGCCGATGGCGGGCCGGCCTCTGGCCGCCCCGTCCGCCGGGTTCAACGAATGAAATTCTGATTGATCGACCGAAAAACATCGGTGCCAGCGCGCTCCAGCCACTCGAAAGCGACCATCTCCCGCGAAACGATCTCGATGCCGTGCGAGCGCATGCGTGCAATGGCCAAGGCCTTGTCACGCGCCTGACGCGAGCCAACGCCCTCCTCCACCACAAACACCGCCTTGCCAGCCGCCTTCAGATCCAGAACGGTTTGCAGGACGCACACATGCGCCTCCGTGCCGCACACGACCACTTGCGGACGATCGGCCACGGCGGTGTCAGTCAGTCGGGATTCGCTGTGGCTGGAGAAGCAGATTTTTTCCACGCGCGGCACACCATCGGCCTCGGCCAGAATCTCCGGCGCGCTCGATCCAAGGCCACGCGGATACTGCTCGGTGATTACGGTGGGCACGCTCAGCTGGCGGGCAATCTGCATCAGCCAGACAGTGTGCGCCATGACTTCGGCGCCCTGATCAATGGCCGGCAATAAGCGCGCCTGCAGGTCGATGACCAACAAGGACGAACTCGCTGCCTGAATCCGCGGCGACGGGCTCATTGCTCGAGCTCCTTGCGGCCGCGGTAGAAGTTGAGCGCGTCGGGGTTGGCCAGCGCTTCGACGTTCTTGACCGGCCGACCATGAACCACGTTGCGCACGGCCAACTCGACGATCTTTCCGCTGCGTGTGCGCGGGATGTCATCGACCGCCACCACTTGAGCCGGCACATGGCGCGGCGTGGTGTTGGCGCGGATGGTCTGCTTGATCTTCTTGATGAGTGCTTCATCGAGCACGATGCCCTCGCGCAGTTTGACGAAGAGCACAACGCGCACGTCGTTCTCCCAGTCTTGCCCGATCACGATCGACTCAAGAATCTCGTCCAGCTTCTCGACCTGACGGTAGATCTCGGCGGTGCCGATCCGCACGCCGCCCGGATTGAGCGTGGCATCCGATCGGCCGTGAATGATCAAGCCACCGTGCTCGGTGACTTCGCAAAAATCACCATGGCACCAGATGTTGTCGAAGCGCTCGAAATAGGCCGCGTGGTACTTGGCATTGTCCGGGTCATTCCAGAAGCCGATCGGCATCACCGGGAAGGGCTTGGTGCACACCAGCTCACCCTTGTCGCCGCGCACCGGTTTGCCCTCATCGTCAAATACCTCGATCGCCATGCCGAGGCCCTTGCACTGGATCTCGCCACGCCACACCGGCAGCACCGGATTGCCCAGCACGAAGCACGACAGGATGTCGGTGCCGCCCGAAATCGACGATAGGCACACGTCGCTCTTGATTGCCTCGTAAACATAGTCGAAACCCTCGGGCACCAGCGGACTGCCGGTCGACATGATGGCGCGCACGGTGTCGAGCTTGTGGGTGTCTTTCGGGCGACGACCCAGCTTGGCCAGATGGTCGATGAACTTGGCCGAAGTGCCAAAGTGCGTCATGTGCTCGGCGTCGGCGTAGTCGAACAGGATGTCGCCTTCGTCAACAAAGGGTGAGCCATCAAACAGCAGCAGCGTTGCCTCCACCGCCAGCCCCGACACCAGCCAGTTCCACATCATCCAGCCGCAGGTGGTGAAGTAGAACACGCGGTCGCCCGGCTTCACGTCGGAATGCAGGCGATGCTCCTTGATGTGCTGAAGCAAGGCGCCGCCGGCGCAATGCACGATGCACTTGGGTACGCCAGTGGTGCCAGACGAATACATGATGTACAGCGGGTGATCAAACGGCAGCTGGGCGAATTCGATCTCGGTCGCCGCCAGATGCGGCTTCAGGAACGCGCCCCAACTGCGTGAGTGAGCGATGCCGTCAAGCACTGGCTCGGCCTTGAGGTAGGGCACCACCACCACGCGCTTGAGCGACGGCAGCCCGGCCACAATGGTTGCCACCTTGTCATGGCAGTCAACGGCCTTACCATTGTAGTAATAGCCGTCAACGGTAATCAGCACTTTCGGCTCGGTCTGGCCAAAGCGATCGAGCACGCCCTGCTCGCCGAAGTCGGGTGATGCCGAGGTAAAGATCGCGCCGATACTCGACGCTGCGAGCATGGCCACGATGGTCTGCGGCATGTTGGGCATGTAGGCCGCCACACGGTCGCCCGGGGCGATGCCCATCTCACGCAAGGCGGCGGCAAAGTGGGCAACCTCGCGGTACAGCTCCCCCCAGGTGTAGCGCAGTTTGACCTTGTCTTCGCCCCAGAACACCAGCGCTTCGCCACCGTCACGACGGCGCAGCAGGTTCTGCGCGTAATTCAAGCGGGCCTCGGGAAACCAGCGCGCGCCGGGCATGCGGTCGCCATCCACCAGCACGGTGGCACCCTGCTCGCCCACGACCTCGCCAAACGACCAGACGGATTGCCAGAACTGCTCCGGCTGATCCACCGACCACGCATGAAGCGCTTCGAAATTGCCTAGATCCAACCCCCAACGCGTGTTGGCATGCTCGCGAAACGCCGTCATCTGGCTTTCCGAAATGCGCTCCGCCGTTGGCGTCCACAGAGGTTGATCAAGGTTGCGCGCTTCACTCATGGCTGTCTCCTATGTTTATATTTAATGCGTTTGATTATAGTTAATTTTCAAACTGCTTTCGTAGACTCTCGGGGAGTGGCACCGATTTTCCGGTCAAATGGTTCATCCATACAACCTTTGCGCTGCCCTCGGCATACACGGTGTCCTCCCCTTCGACGCTGATTTCATACCAGTTCATCAGGCTGCTTCGCCCCGGCGCACCTGCGTATAAACGAACAAGCACTGTCGCCGGATAAGTCACGGGGGTCATGAAGGTGCACGCAGCATTGATGATGACCGGCCCATCGCTCTGGTCAAGCGACACCATGAAACCACCCTGCTCCAGCCATTCGACCCGCGCCTGTTCGCAATAGCGAAAATAGATGGTGTTGTTGACATGGCCGTAGGCGTCCATGTCGCCCCAGCGGACCGGGATGCGGCAGGTGTGCAGCAAAATGCGTTGTTCTGTCATAGGGCTCTCCTGTGGGTGTACTCTTCTCATTTGGCTGACGGATGGAGTAACATACGGCAGCGTATGTTCAAAACACCAAGATTTTGCAAGAAAAACGCGCCCCTGCCTACCGGTAGTGCGTGAAACGAAAAACAAAGACTGACCATAGGAGAACGCAATGGAACGAGAATCCATGGAGTTCGACATTCTCGTCGTCGGCGGTGGGCCGGCCGGATTGTCGGCAGCCATCCGGCTCAAGCAACTGGCCACCGAGAGCGGCAAGGAAGTCTCTGTCTGCCTGATCGAAAAGGCAGCTGAAATTGGCGCGCACACGCTGTCCGGCGCGGTGCTCGATACGCGCGCGCTCGATGAATTGCTGCCAGACTGGAAAGCCATGGGCGCGCCGATCACCACCGAGGTGACCGAAGACCGTTTCATGATGCTGTCCGAATCCGGCGCCCGCCAATTGCCCAACGCCTTGCTGCCCGACTGTTTTCTCAATCATGGTAACTATATTGTCCGTTTGGGCAATGTCGTCAAATGGATGGGTGAGCAAGCTGAAGCCCTGGGTGTTGAGGTCTATCCCGGCTTTGCCGGTGCCGACATCCTGTATGACGAAAATGGTGCAGTCAAAGGTGTTGTGACGGGTGACATGGGCGTGGGCCGCGATGGCGAGCCCGGCCCGAACTATCAGCCCGGCATGGAACTGCATGCCAAGTACACCTTCTTTGCCGAAGGCGTTCGTGGTCACCTGGGCAAGTCCCTTGAGGCGCGTTTTGACCTGCGCAAAAACGCCGATCCGCAAACCTACGGCATCGGCATTAAAGAGCTGTGGGAAATCGATCCGGCCAAGCACAAGCCTGGCATGGTCATGCACACCGCCGGCTGGCCGCTCGACAACCACACCTATGGTGGCTCCTTCATGTATCACCTGGAGGACAACCTGGTCGCGGTCGGCTTTGTCGTTGGCCTCAACTACAGCAACCCGCACCTGTCGCCCTATGAAGAATTCCAGCGCTATAAGCTGCACCCCGATGTCCGCGGTTTTCTCGAAGGCGGCAAGCGTCTGTCCTATGGCGCCCGCGCCATCGCGGCCGGTGGCCTGCAGTCACTGCCTGAGCTGGTCTTCCCGGGCGGTGCGCTGATCGGTTGCGATGCGGGTTTCCTGAATGCGGCGCGAATCAAGGGCACGCATAGCGCGATCAAGTCCGGCATGCTGGCAGCCGAAGCCGCCTTCGCTGCACTGGGCGCCGAACGGGAGCGCGACACGCTGACCGCCTACCCCGATGCCTTCAAGGACAGCTGGCTCTACACCGAGCTGCGCAAGACCCGTAACTTCAAGGCCTACATGAGCAAGGGCCTTTGGATGGGCTCGATCCTGTTCGGCATCGATCAGCGTTTGTTTGGCGGCAAAACGCCCTGGACCCTGCATAACACTGCAGACCACGGCAAACTCAAGCCGGCTGCGGAGTGCACGCCGATCGACTACCCGAAGCCTGATGGCGTTCTCACCTTCGACCGCCTGTCGTCCGTCTTCTTGTCGAATACCAACCACGAAGAAGAGCAGCCCTGTCATTTGCAACTGAAGGACCCGCGCGTCGCGATTGACACCAATCTCGCGATTTATGACGCGCCTGAGCAGCGTTATTGCCCGGCCGGGGTGTATGAAATCATCCGCGAAGGAGATACGCCGCGATTGCAGATCAACGCGCAAAACTGCGTGCACTGCAAGACTTGCGACATCAAGGACCCGACCCAGAACATCAACTGGGTCACGCCGCAAGGCGGTGAAGGCCCGATCTACCAGGGTATGTAAGCGGTTTGAGCCGTAAAAAAATGGGGCGCCCGACAGGCGCCCCATTTTATTGGTGCTGACAATACTGCCTTATGCCGCCACGGCGTGCGGATCCAGGTGCTTGGCGCGACGACGTTGAATCATCACGATCAGGCCCAGAACAATGAATGCGGGCAGGAAGATCCATTCCTTGGCGGGCCGCTCATTCGGCAGCTCCACCGCGGAAATCTTGAAGCCCTGCTCGATACCCAGCTTCTCGGCCTGCGATCCGAAATCGACGCCAATGACCTGGATGTCCTCACCGAACGGGATCACCTTGACGCCTGCTGCAGCAAACCGCTCTTTGGCGGTGGCGGCTTTCGGCCCAAGCGGCAACAGCACGCCCTTGCTCACCTCGTCGCCATCGATATTGATTCCCTCGATGAACAGTCGCAAACGACCGTTATCGGGAACCATATTCACCGCTTCGACCGCCGCCGTGCCATGCAAGCGCTCGTATGGCGGAAACACCTCGTCCATGATGAATCCCGGACGGAACAGCACGAAAGTCAGCGCGATCAGCACGCCAGACTCCCAGTACTTGCTGCGGGTCATGAACCATCCCTGGGTTGCTGCGGCAAATATCAAACTTGCGACCGTGGCACTGAACAAGGTCAGGATGAGGTGGAACGGGCCTTCAATATCGATCAACAACAGCTGGGTGTTGAAGATGAACATGAAGGGCAGCACCGCGGTCCGGATCGAGTAGGTGAAAGCCGTGATACCCGTCTTGATCGGATCGGTCAGCGCGATACCCGCCGCCGCATAAGACGCCAAGCCCACCGGCGGCGTCACATCGGCCATCAGACCAAAATAGAACACGAACAAATGCACCGCGATCAGGGGTACCAGCAGGCCGTTCTGCGCACCGACCTCGACAATCACCGGCGCCATCAAGGTAGACACGATGATGTAGTTGGCGGTGGTCGGCAGACCCATGCCCAGAATCAGGCAGATGAAGGCCACCATGAACAGCATGATCACGATGTTGCCGCCCGAGAGCGTTTCGACCAGTTCGGTCATCACCAGGCCTACGCCGGTGAGCGTCACCGTACCAACGATCACGCCTGCGGCAGCGGTGGCGATGCCAATACCGATCATGTTACGCGCGCCGGTGACCAGGCCGTCCAGCAGGTCCTGAAAGCCGCGGCGGACCTCTACGGCCGGACTGCTGACACCACGGAAGAATGCGGTGATCGGGCGTTGCGTAACCAGAATGAAGCACAGGAACATCGTCGCCCAGAAGGCCGACAGCGCCGGCGAGAGCTGCTCGATCATGAGGTTCCAGATCAGCGCGGCTACCGGCAACAGATAGTGCAAGCCGGATTTGAGCGTCGGACCCACATCGGGAAGACTCTCGATCGGGTCGTTCGGGTCATCCATGTGCAGTTCGGGATACTTCGTTGCCAGTTTGAGCAGCGCGATATAGGCGATGGACATCAGAATCGCGATGATGACGATCGACCCGTCCGGCGCCACGGTCTTGATCCAGCCCAGCCCCCAGTACACGATGCCGGCGAGAATCACCAACCCGGACATGGTCATGGTGAAGCTGATCAGACTTTGCTGCCATGGCTTCGGGTTCTGACGCGGAATCCCTTGCAGGTTCGCCTTCATCGCCTCCAGGTGCACGATGTAGAACAGTGCGATATACGAGATCAGCGCCGGCACGATGGCGTGCTTGAGCACCTGCACATAGGGAATGCCGACGTATTCCACCATCAGGAAGGCGGCGGCGCCCATCACTGGCGGCATGATCTGACCGTTGACCGAGCCGGCCACTTCCACGGCGGCCGCTTTGTCGGCGCGATAGCCGATGCGCTTCATCAACGGGATCGTAAAGGTGCCGGTCGTCACCACGTTGGCGATCGAAGAACCGGAAATCACGCCGGTTGCGGCCGAGGCCACCACAGCCGCTTTGGCCGGACCACCACGCAGGTGGCCGAGCAGGCCGACTGCGCTCTTGATGAAGTAGTTGCCGGCGCCGGCGGTTTCGAGCAATGCACCGAACAACACAAAGAGAAAGATAAAGCCGGAGGAAACCCCGAGCGCCACACCGAACACACCCTCAGTCGTCAGCCACAAATGGCTCATGCCCTTGCCCAGCGACGCGCCCTTGTGCGCAATCATGTCGGGCATGTGCGGGCCGGCGAAGATGTAGATGATGAACACGATGGCGAGAATCACCATCGGCAAGCCAAGTGCGCGACGCGCCGCTTCGAGCAGCAGCACCATGCCTGTGACGGCGACCACCAGGTCGTAATCCGTCGGGCTGCCCGGGCGCTCTGACAATTGCGAGTAGAACAAGAACAGGTAGGCCGCACAAAACGCGCCGACCGCCGCAAGCAGCCAGTCGACAGCGGGTATGAATTCCCGTGGCGACCGCTTGAATGCAGGGTAAGCCATGAAGGCGAGGAACACTGAAAAGGCCAGGTGGATCGCGCGGGACTCTGTGTCGTTAAACACGAAAATGCCGAAAGTGAAGGGAAGCGGCGATGCGATCCACAACTGGAACAAAGACCACGCGAGCGCGATCAACATCATTGCCTGGGCAACGGCCCCGGTGGGTTTACGTCCGCCAGTATCGGCTTCAGCGACGATCTGCTTGAGTTCTTCGTCGGTGAGCTGGTGATGCTCTTGTGTCTTTTTGACGCCAGCCATGACCTCGTCTCCGTGCGTTTTTGCGGTTGATCGGGTAAGGGGGAGCCCTTATCGCACAAACGTATGTATTAGTACACCGCCAGGCCCGCTCCTGCAACGGTGTGAATCACGTCGGCCGGCATTGCACCGGCCGACGCGGGGCAGATTACATCCAGCCCTTTTCCTTGTAGTACTTGATGGCACCTTCATGCAGCGGGGCCGACAGACCGTTCTTGATCATCTGCTCCTGCTTCAGGTTGGCAAAGGCCGGGTGCAGCTTCTTGAAGTCGTCGAGGTTCTCGAACA